>NZ_JAFLWI010000002.1 GCF_017315945.1 Candidatus Enterococcus courvalinii | reverse complement strand
CCTAGGATTTTTTCTATTCGTGAATGACTTTCGTTCGTTTTGCTCGCAAAGCATAAAAAAACCACGCGTTTTACGCGTGGTTCAAATTTAATTTCTAGTCTTCAAAACCACATAAACCATAGGAACCTTGTGCTTCGGATAATGGGATACTCACAACCGAATTTGCGTTATTTAGACCTCGACAATTTGGGTCGTAGTGATATTTTCGACCAGAGTCAGGTGCAATATAAACCATTTGCTGATTTTGATTTTGTTGAGCAGCAGCTTGAGCAGCGGCAGCTTGTTCCTCGGCGATTCTGGCTTGTTCTGCTTGCTCATCAGCAATCCGCTTAGCTTCAGCAGCAGCTTGCTCATCGGCAACGCGTTTGGCTTCAGCAGCAGCCTGTTCCTCAGCGACACGTTTAGCCTCTGCAGCAGCTTTTTCTTCAGCGACTCGCTGTTCTTCAGCGACACGTTTGGCTTCAGCGGCTTTTTCCTCGGCAACGCGTTTTTCTTCTTCCGCCTTTTTTTCTGTAGTAACAATAGTCTGTTCAACCTTATTTGCTCGTTCAGTTAATGTACTGCTTCCTCCGGGGATTCTTTCAATCGCTGCCAGTGCAACTTTTAGTTGATCTCTGGTTGGTTCTTTTTCCGCTTTTTCAACTTCTTGTTGTGCATGTTTGGTTAAATTTTCTAGTTCTTTTTTCTTAGCCTTTTCTTTTGAAATCTCGGTAGTATCTTTCGTTGATGACTCACTTGTTTTTGATGACTTGGTTATGTGAGTTGAACTACTGGTAGTTTCTGTAGTTACAGCTGATCCCGTTCCACATGCGCCAAGAATCAGTGAAAGGGAAAAGAGTATGGGCAGCAACCATTTTTTGCGCTGACCTCTTTGCATTTGTTTTAGTTGCCAACCAACTAATGTGAAGAGTAAAGTACCAAGTGTAATTGAAGCAGTTACCTCCATATTGATTATTGATTGAAAGAATAAAATCATTCCAATCCCCCAAAACAACCAAGTTATCCCGTTTTTCTTTTTCATTTTTTCCTCCTAAATAATTTTTGCTCCCACTTATTGGCAGGTAGCGATAGTCGCCGTTCAGTCGTGTGAAAGTTATTTAAAGTTTAACTTAAAATAACTTTTTTATTAAATAATTTTACTATATTATGGCTGATATTTAAACAGTTATTCGAGAAATTAAAATGACAAAATAAAAAAGTTAGTTAGCGGTTACTTTTAAAAGTATTTTGGTATAAATAAAAACGGCTATTTTTCTAGTTACTAAAATCGTAAATAGAAAAATAGCAGCGTATTCAAGGCTTAAGTTTCACAACAAAAGTTTCGTATGGACGTAAGTTAAGGTTGTTAATTGAAGAATAAGTAACATTGTAATTGCTGATAACTGTTGTTTCTGGTTCTTCAGAAAAGGAATAGAAGGTCTCTTGATCTGAAAAATTTGCACAGACTAACCACGTTTCATGTTCGTAATTTCTTTTATAGGCAAAAATTGTAGGTGCAGTATCTAATAACTCATAGCTTCCCCAAATAATAATTGGGTATTTTTTACGCAAAAGAATCAGTTTTTGATACGTATAGAAAAGCGATTCAGAATTTTTTAAATTTGCTTCAACATTGATTTGCTTGTGATTAGGATTGACTGGATACCAAGGAGAAACGGTTGAGAATCCTCCAAAGATCGTATTGTCCCACTGCATAGGTGTGCGAGCATTGTCACGACCTTTGGTATTGATTGATTCAAAAATCTTTTCTTTAGCAATCCCTGTTTTTTGTTGATTTTGATAAAAATTTTGACTTTCGATATCTTGAATTTGTTTGGCGGAATGAATCGGGAAATTCGTCATACCGATTTCTTCACCTTGATAAATAAATGGCGTCCCACGCATCAAATGGAGCAGGATTGCTAACATTTTCCCGCTCTCTAAAGGATAGTTTCCATCTCCCCAACGAGACAAAATACGAGGTTGGTCGTGATTACTCCAAAATAAACTATTCCAAGCATTTTCAGGCAGAGCTGTTTGCCATTTTGAAAGTACCTTTTTTAGTTCAGGAACACTTAACTTTTTGAGTGCCCATTTTGAGTGTCCAGACTGCTCATCTAATGCCATGTGCTGAAATTGAAAGACCATGGAAAGTTCGTTTCTTTCTGGTGCCGTATATAACGGTGCCGTTTCAGGAGTCACACTTCCTGTCTCGCCAATGGTCACTAAATCTTTTTCTTTTAAGGCTTCATGATACATTTCTTGGAGGTAGGTGTGTAAGTTTGGTCCGTCACCTAGAATTTCTTTTTCAGGTTGTTTTCCGATCAAATCAATGACATCTAATCGAAAGCCACCAATTCCTTTGCCAATCCAAAAACGCATCATTTTCCAAATATCTTCTCGCATATTAGGGTTTTCCCAATTTAAATCTGGTTGATTTTTTGAAAATAGATGCAAGTAATAACGATTTTGCTTTTCGTTGAATGTCCAAGCTGTCCCACCAAAAAAAGACTGAAGATCATTAGGTGGCTCTTTCTGCCAAATATAATAATCTTGATACTTTTTATTTCCTTTTTCTGCTTCTAAAAACCAGGGATGTTGATCAGAAGTATGATTGACAACTAAATCCATAACGATTCGTATCCCAAAAGTCTTCGCTTCGGCAATTAATTGTTCAACGTCCTTCATTGTTCCGAATTCAGCTAAAATTTCATAATAGTTATCAATGTCATAACCATTATCGACATTAGGGGAGGAATAAATGGGCGATAACCAAATAGCATCAATTCCTAGTTGATGTAAATAAGGAAGGCGAGAGATGATCCCATTGATATCACCAATTCCGTCATGATTGCTGTCTTGAAAACTCTTTGGGTAGATTTGATAAAAAACTGCTGATTGCCACCAAAGTGCGTTCTCTTTCTTAACTTTGCTCATAAAAAAAACTCCTTTCTGGTGAAACGTTTCTAAAAAATATTTTATAAAACTCAAACTATTTCTGGTTCAGCTTTCATTATAATCAAATAAATCAAGCATTCAATGCTTTTTTACTGAAAAAAATATTTTAGAAAGCGCTTTACAAATCAGAAACAAGCTAGTATACTTCTCCCTGTAGAAACGTTTCACTAAAAATGGAGGAGTAAAAAAATGAAACTATCGAAGAAAATTGGCTTATTAGGATTGACAGCTGTAATGGCACTCGGCGGATTGGCGGCATGTGGTTCAAGCAATAATTCAGCAAAAGATAGCGAAGTTTTAAATATTTGGGGAATGGGGGATGAAGTAAAACAGTTATCAAAAATGACGGATAAATTTACAGATGAAACTGGGATTGAAGTGAAAATTCAGTCTATCCCATGGTCAAATGCACATGACAAATTACTAACGGCTGTAGCTTCAAAGAGTGGCCCAGATGTTTTACAAATGGGAACCACTTGGATGCCCGAATTTCAAGAAGCTGGTGCATTAGCCGATATGTCCAGTTACATTGATAAGTATGATGCAATGAATCCAGATAATTTTTATGAAGGTTCTGTAGAAACGACACAATTTGGTGGAAAGTCTTATGGAATTCCTTGGGCAGCAGAAACACGTGTTTTATTTTATCGAACAGATATCTTAGAGTCAGTGGGATATAAAGAACCACCGAAAACTTGGGAAGAATTAGAGGATGCCGCGAAAAAATTAGCAGCACGTGGAGATGATCAATATGGAATCAATATTGATTCCAAGGAACAAACGTTAGGATTCATGTTTGCACGACAAAATGGCTCACCTTTGATTAAAGATAACCAACCAGAGTTTGACCAAGCGCCGTTTGTTGATAGTGTTGCATACTTGAACAATTTTATCCAAAAAGGTTATGCACCTAAGCAAGATCTTGGTTTAGATGTCAGTCAAACATTTTCAGGTGATGCAATGGTTCCAATGTTTATTAGTGGGCCATGGATGGCCAAAACAGTGAAAGATACTGTTCCAGATATTGATGGGAAATGGGCAATTGCACCGTTACCTAGTAAAGAAAACAATATCTCATCTATGGGCGGTTCAAACTTAACTATTTTTGAATACTCAGAGAAAAAAGATGACGCGGCGAAATTTATTAACTTTATGTCACAGCCAGACAATCAGTTAGAATGGATGCATTTGACAGACGCACTTCCAACAGCTAAAAAAACTTGGGAAAATCCTGAACTGAAAGATGATCCAATTTATAGTGTCTTCAATGAACAATTACTTAATTCAGAACCAATGCCATTGATCACACAATTTGAAGAAATCGCACAAAACTATTTGAAACATTTTGAACAAATCTATCTAGGTGGTCAAGATGTTCAAAAAGAAATGGATTCATTCAATCAAGAAACAGAAACGTTATTAAACAAATAGTTTATCAGGCCTGAGGTCAGCAACTCGTGTCGCTATCTCGGGCTGATTTATTCAATTAAATCGGCGAAAGAGTCTGATGTTTGCTTGTCATATTTAGCAATCAAGCTAGCTTTCACCATTCTAGAAAGGAAGTTCTGAAAGTGAAAAAAAGTCGAACACTTAAAGCACCTTACTTATTTATTGCACCTGCACTTCTTTTACTTTTACTTTTTTCAATCATACCGATTTTTGTCGCTTTTTTTATTAGTTTTACTGATATGAGCTTGGTAGGGTTAGCCGACTGGTCAAAAATCAATTTTGTTTCATTCGATAACTATCAAGAGATTATTAGTGATCCAGTGTTTTTAAAAAGTATTCAAAACACGATTTTTTATGTTGTTTTGGGTGTGCCATTAGTTATTGTTATGTCGTTAGGTTTAGCATTGATGATTAACTTTGGGAAAAATAAAATATTTTCAGCTTTTCGAATGATTTTTTATACGCCAGCAATTACCAACGTGGTCGCTGTTGCGGTGGTGTTTAGTTATCTTTACAATCCAAGTTTTGGTTTCTTGAATTATCTGCTGTCTTTGGTTCACTTACCAGCTGTGCCTTGGTTAACGGATCCGACAATCGCAAAAATCTCTTTGATCATTTTGGGTGTTTGGCGAGCTGTTGGAGCGAACATGTTGATCTTTTTAGCAGCAATTCAAGGGATTCCCAAAGAATTATATGAAGCAGCATCATTAGACGGAGCTTCAAAAAAAGCACAGATTTTTTATATCACGATTCCATCCTTACGTTTTTCAACTTTCTTTGTAACGGTGACAACTTTAATTGGCTGGCTTCAATTTTTTGAAGAACCGTTTGTAATGACGAATGGTGGACCACTAGATAGCACGACTTCAGTTGCGTTATTCATTTATCGTAATGGGTTCCAATTCAGTAAGTTTGGCTATGCCGCTGCGGGGTCATTTATTTTGTTTGCAGTGATTATCCTAGTTACTTTATTCCAGTTTAGAATGCAAAAACGCAATTTTGAAAATCAACTGTAAAGGTGTGACTGTTATGAATAAAGAATTACAAAGCAATCAACGAGCAAAATTTGTTATGGGTCTGGTTCTAGCGATTGGCGCACTTGTTTGGATGCTGCCATTTATTTGGATGTTATTATCTTCCTTAAAAACGGATATGGAAATCATGCAATTTCCGCCAAAAATCTTTCCAGAAAAAGCTAGTTTAGATAATTTTATTGAATTGTTCAATGCGTTTGATTTTACGACCTATTTGAAAAATACACTGATTGTTGTCGCCTTCTCCTTTTTAGGAATGGTTTTTAATGCCATGGCAGGTTTTGGTTTTGCTAAATACAAGTTTAAGGGGAGAGAACCACTTTTTTATTTAGTGTTAGCCACAATGATGATTCCTGGTCAAGTGACAATGATTCCCGTTTACTTAATTATGAATTCAATGAATTTGACTAACACGATGCCAGGGATTGTCTTACCCGGTTTGGTTGGTGCATATGGTATTTTCTTGTTCCGACAATTCATGTCAGCAATCTCAAATGAATTACTAGAAGCTGCACGTTTGGATGGAGCAAGTGAATGGTTTATTTTTACGAGAATCATTTTGCCAATTTCTAAACCGGTATTAGCTGTTCAAGGAATCGCCACATTTATCGGTGGTTGGAACTCATTCTTATGGCCGTTGATTATGGCAAGTGATGAAAAATACTACACATTATCAGTTGGCTTGCAGTTATTAAAAGGTCAATATGCAAACAATTATGCATTGCAAATGGCAGGTTCTGCTTTTATGGTCGTGCCAATCATCATTATCTTTATGTTTTTACAAAAATACATTCTAGATGGGTACAATGTGTCTGGTAATAAATAGAGGAGCTTACGCATGAAACAACAAGAAATTCTGGATTTACTCAAAAAAATGACGTTAGAAGAAAAAATCGATCAGCTATTACAATTGGCAGCTGAATTTTATTCAGAAAACGCAGAAGAGCGAACAGGTCCAATGGCTGATCTAGGTTTAACTGAAACAACCATTGCAAATGCAGGAACAACACTAGGAGTTTCAGGTGCAGAAGAAGCCATCCGGATTCAAAAAAAATATTTAGAAAAAAATCGTTTGGGTATTCCTACTATTTTGATGGCAGATATTATTCACGGATTTCGCACGATTTTTCCAATTCCATTAGGTTTAGGGAGTTCATGGGATCTGGATGCTGCTGAAAAGATGGCAGAGATTTCAGCAAAAGAAGCCGCTGTATCTGGTTTACATGTAACTTTTTCACCAATGGTTGACTTAGTTCGAGATCCTCGCTGGGGCAGAGTAATGGAATCAACGGGGGAAGATTCATTTCTAAATAGTCGATTTGCTGAGCGTTTTGTGAAGGGATACCAAGGAGAAAATTTGAAAGAAGACTTCTCCCGAGTGGCTGCTTGTGTTAAACATTTTGCAGCTTATGGAGCGGCGATTGCTGGTCGTGATTATAACACGGTGAACATGTCGGAACGTCAACTGAGAGAGAGTTACCTTCCCGGGTATCAAGCTGCGCTAGTCGCGGGCGCTAAGCTAGTAATGACTTCTTTTAACACAGTGGATGGTATTCCAGCGACAGGGAATAAGTGGTTGTTTAGAGAAATTCTCAGGAAGGAATTTGATTTTCAAGGTGTTGTGATTTCTGATTGGGGGGCAGTCAAGGAACTGATTCCGCACGGTGTTGCAAAAGATGAGAAAGAAGCGGCCAAGCAAGCGTTAATAGCCGGGGTGGACATTGAGATGATGACGACTTGCTATAGCAATTACTTACGCGAGTTGATTGAAGAAGGTCAAGTTCCGGTCGAATTATTAGATGAAGCTGTAGGTCGAATTTTAGAATTGAAAAATGAGTTAGGTTTGTTTGAACAACCATTTCGTGGTGCAGATCCAGTGAAAGAAAAAGAAATTGTTTTATCAAATGAACATCGAGCAATCGCATGTGAGATTGCAAAAAAATCAATGGTGTTATTGAAAAATGATGACATTTTACCTTTTAAAAAAGAGGAAACCATCGCTATTATTGGCCCAGCTGCTGCTTCTAAGAAAATTTTAGGCGCGTGGTCCTGGCAAGGAAAATCGGAAGAAGCCATTTCACTAGTTGAAGGTGCTACTAGTTTAAGCAAGAAATTGTTAATTGGGAACGAAGTGTTTGACTATTTAGAACCAACGACTGCGGCGATTCAAGAAGCGTTATTGTTAGCAGAACAAGCAGATAAAGTCGTTGTTGCATTAGGCGAATTAGAAGAAATGAGTGGCGAAGCAGCGAGTCGCAGTGATATTCGCTTGCCAAGTGCGCAATTAGCCTTTTTCCAACAAGTTTTGGAAGTAAATGATCAAGTTGTTGTTACTTTATATAATGGTCGTCCATTAGACTTACAAGGAATTGATGAAGCAAAAGGAATCGTTGAAGCGTGGTTTCCTGGGACAGAAGGAGGAAGAGCTTTAGCAGCAATTCTTTGGGGAAAATATAATCCGAGTGGGCGATTAAGTATGTCGTTTCCTGAAACAGTTGGTCAAGTACCGATTTATTACAATTGTGATAATACTGGACGTCCATTTGAGACGACACCTGATGAAAAATACGTTTCAAAATATTTAGATGTTTCAAATTATGCAAAATATCCTTTTGGATTTGGCTTAAGTTACAGCGATTTTCGTTATTCAGAAATTTCTTTAACTAGTGATGAGTTGACACCGACAACAGAGATCACGGTTTCTGTTACACTCAAAAACCAATCGGCTTATGCGGGAGAAGAAACGGTTCAGCTCTATATTCATGATTTAGTCGGTGAAGTTGTTCGACCAGTCAAAGAGTTGAAAGGGTTCAAAAAAGTACAATTGGCACCTTCTGAAGAGAAAATAGTAACTTTTTCGATTGATGAGTCACTCTTACGATATGTACACAGTAACCAAGAAATGAGCAGTGATGCGGGTGAGTTTGAAGCAATGGTTGGTCCAAACAGCCGAGAAGTTTCGTCAGTGCGTTTCAACTTAAAAAAATAGATAGGAAGAATAGATGATGACACAAAAAATGATTGATTTGACAGAAAAAAATATCCGTTTTTCTTTTCTGCCAACAGGTGATTTAGCAGAAATCAAAAGTCATGAGATGATGATCAACCAACTAATGGGAAATTATTTGGATGGTAGTTTGACTCAACTTTATTTAAGAGTTTACCAAGAAGAAACCATTTTATTTACGCCAATGATTGGTTCGAATGCGAATAGTCAGTTTTTCCAAAAAGAGAATCAATTGACATGGAAGGGCCAGTTTGCAGGGATTAGTTATCAAGTGGACTTTCAATTAGCAAACACTGGCTTGTGGTTTTGGCAAGTCACTTTGCAAGGAACAGGACAGCAAGCAGATGTGATTTATGGACAAGATTTAGGGAATGCATTACCAGGAGCAGTTCGTTCAAACGAGGCGTATATGTCGCAATACTTGGATCACCACATTACCCAAGATGATGATAAAATCGTGATTTCTTCGCGCCAAAATCAAATCCAAGGAACGGATTATCCTTTAGTTGAAGTGGGGAGTTTAACGAATGCTGTTGCTTTTTCAACAGACGGTTATCAATTTTTTGGACAGAGTTATAAAGAAACAAACCAGCCAGAAGCATTGACTCAACCATGTTTAGCAAATGAAGTTTATCAATATGAATTTGCCTATGTTGCGTTGCAGTCAGAACGCTTAATCGTGGATCAGGAAAGTCAAAGGATTGTTTTTTACGGTGGGACACTGGCAAATCAAGTGACGGCTGTAACAAAACCAGTTTTTTCAATAGAAGAAGTTATTACCGCTTATCATTCGTTAACCTTCGACAACACATTTACCGACTCTGAGGGAAAAGAAGTAGCGAAACATCTCGGTGAACCGATTGTTGGTGAAACAATGAGCGAAGAAGAAATCTTGACCTATTTTCCTGTAAAAAAACAAGTTGAACAAGAAAATCAGCAATTGTTTTCCTTCTTTACAACCAATTATCATCATGTCGTTACCAAAGCAAAAGAGCGGGCAATGGAGCGAACACATGGGCATATTTTATTAAGTGGAACTGAGCTAGACGTTGATCGACCCTTATTAAGCACAACTGTTTATATGCCAGGGATTTTTAATTCCCAAGTAGTGCTAGGTAATACGACAATGAATAAATTGATGAGTAACAGTCGAAATGCTTTAAATGTTATCAAGGAATCTGGTCAAAGAATTTATTTGAAACAGGGAGAAGAGTGGCAGATTCTAACAATGCCTTCTTTATTTGAGATGGGACTGAATTCAGCTACTTGGTACTATAAATTAAGTGATGACCTGTTGACCATTACGACCTATACTGTGGTTGATAGCCGTGAAATTCGAACAGAAATCCATAGTCAAAAAGGGAAAAAATATACATTTGCGATTACTAACCAACTGGTAATGGGTGCCGATGAAGCACGACCAACTTACCAGCTAGAGCAGGATAGGCAAGTGGTGACGGTAACAGGAAATAAACAATCAGATACACAACAAACATATCCTGATCTAGCTTATCGCTTCACCTTGGATCAACCGTTTCAGTTGACAGGTGAATCCCTGTTCTTTGCCATTCCAAAGGAGGAACAAAAACTAACTATTTTTCTGATTGAAAATCAAGCGGCAGTGACAATCAAAATTGAGGGAAGTTTGACAGGTGAATTTGGTCCAGCTAAAGTAACAACTCTTTCAGCGCAAGACCAGCAATATACAGAAGTAATTGATACGTTGCTGAATCACTTTGAGTTGACACACGAAACGCAAGCGGTAGATCAAATGAATATCATCGCGCGCTGGTACACTCATAACATGCTAGTCCATTATTTATCTCCCCATGGTTTAGAACAATATGGCGGAGCCGCATGGGGAACCAGAGATGTTTCGCAAGGACCAACTGAATTTTTCTTTGCTGTGAATCGACCAGAAGTCGTTGCATCAATTATCAAAAAAGTTTATGCTAATCAATTCTCTGATGATGGAAACTGGCCTCAATGGTTCATGTTTGATCGTTATGAAACACAAAAAGCAGAGGAGAGTCATGGGGATGTTATTGTTTGGCCAATGAAAGTTGTCGCAGATTACTTGGCTAAAACGAGTGATTGGGGCATTCTGACTGAAAATATTCCTTATACTGATCGTAAAACTTTTTTGAAAACAAACGAAACAGCAACCTTATTAGATCATATCAAAAAAGAAATTGCCTACATTGAATCCCACTTTTTGCCAGGAACAGCTTTGTCTTGTTATGGTGATGGTGATTGGGATGATACCCTACAACCGTTTGATAATCAATTGAAAAAATCAATGGCAAGTAGCTGGACAGTAGCATTAACTTATCAAGTACTTAACAAGCTTAGTCTGTTACTGAGCGAGGTCGATCAGTCTTATAGTCAGCATTTGAGTGAATTAGTTGCTAAAATAAAACAGGATTATGAAACATATATGTTTACAACAGACACATTGCCAGGTTTTGTTCGAATGGATTCGCAGAATGAAGTAGAATTGATGATTCATCCAAACGATCAAAAGACAGGCATTCATTACCGTTTGTTGCCAATGACTAGAGGGATGATTGCTGAATTGTTAACACCAAAACAAGCGGAGCATCATTTATCCATTATCAAAAAACACTTGCAGTTTCCTGATGGCGTTCGCCTGATGAATCGTCCAGCGGCTTATCAAGGTGGCGTAAGTACCAACTTCAAACGGGCGGAGCAATCTGCCAATTTTGGGAGAGAAATTGGATTACAATATGTACATGCACACATTCGTTTTACAGAAGCCATGGCGAAATTGGGCAAGAAAGAAGAAACTTGGCAAGGGCTTAATATTATTAATCCTATTGGGCTAACAAATCATGTGAAGCATGCAAAATTACGACAAGCAAATGTCTATTTCAGTAGTTCTGATGGAGATTTCAAAACGAGGTATGAAGCGGAATCAAACTTTGGTAAACTGAAAGATGGAAGTGTGCCAGTAAAAGGTGGATGGCGTATTTATTCAAGTGGCCCAGGAATTTATTTAGGTCAATTGATTTCAAGTGTTTTAGGTATTCGAGAAACAAGTCAGAGTGTAACCTTCGATCCAGTATTGCCAACTGAGCTGGACCAATTGAGCCTTCAATATCAATTGCTAGGAAAACCAGTCACTATTCATTACCATTTAGGTTCAGGTGAATCGAAAGTGGTATTGAATCAGCAAGAATTACCAATCGAGCACGAAGAGAATCCCTATCGAATCGGGGGATTGAAAGTAGCTAACCAAGCAATTCTAGCGCATTTACAAGCAACAAATCGAATTGATATCTATTGTTAGGAGATGAGCAACATGGTAGGAATTAAAGATATCGCAAAAAAAGCAGGGGTATCCATCTCTACTGTTTCGTACGCTTTGAATGGTAGCCAAAAGGTGACGGAAGAAACGAGAGAAAGAATCAAAGCAATTGCGGATGAATTAAACTACGTTCCTAATATGGCTGCTCGTACATTAAAAAGACAACAAACGAACATTATTGGTGTTTATTTAGCAGATTATGGTGGCAGTTTTTATGGTGAATTATTAGATGGTATCAAAAAAGGCTTGGCTTTTTATGACTTTGAAATGATTGTTTGTAGTGGTGAGAAATCTCATTTGTTTATTCCAGAGCGAATGGTTGATGGTGCGATTATTTTAGATTGGACATTTGATTCCCAGGAAATTTTACAGTTTGCACAACGGGGACATTCAATCGTTGTGTTAGATCGTAAACTTTCTCATGAACACGTTCGGAAAGTCTTGCTAGACAATAAAGGTGGCGCAACGCTAGCCGTCGGTGAAATGGTTGCAAAACAGACGAAATTTGTTCACCTAATTACGGGCTCAACAAAAGCATATGACAGTCAGCAACGTTTAGCTGCTAGTACAAAAGAACTACAACGATTTGGTATTGATTATCAAACAATTGAGGGTGATTTTACTGAGCCATCTGGTTATCAAGCAGCCAAAGAAATTTTAGCTAGCCAACCGGATTTTCCAATTGATATTTTTGCTTTCAATGATGAAATGGCAGTCGGGGTATATAAATTTTTCAAAGAAACACAGTATGAAATAGGAAAAGATGTCCGCCTAATTGGATTTGACCACATCGAAATTGGGGAGTTTTTGACACCAACATTAGCAACAATTTCTTATTCCAAACATCGTTGGGGAATGTTGGCAGCGGAAAAAATCATTCAATTGATTCAAGGTGAATCTACAGAAGATGAACATATTTATACGACATTTATCAATGGGAAATCATTTAGCTAAACAGAAATCAAAATAAGCAGAACTTACTTTGAGTCCAAAGATAAGTTCTGCTTATTTTTTGAGAAAAGAAATGAAAAAATTAGGAGTCTTGGGATGTCCTAAGAATAAGGAATAAACCTTAAAAAAAGCATAAAAAGGTATCATTCAATCGGGTGGTAGGTAAAACCACTACCTGTAACTTCAGCAACATTACTTGCAATAACGAAGGCAGTGGGGTCAATGTCTTTGATTAATGGTTTGATTCTAGTGAATTCCTGATCTGTTGTGACAATCAGTAAGACTTCTTTGGGCTTGCGATTATAGCCACCTTTTGCTTCTAGTAAAGTCAAACCACGTCCAATCTCCGCGCTTAAGCGAACACGAATTTCTTCTAAGGAATCTTCACTCATGATCATAATTGATTTCTTACGATTTAAACCAGTTTCGATATAAGTCATAACAATTGAAGTAATAACAATAGAAAGAATGGCATAAAGAAATTCTTCAAAACCAAAAATAAGTAAGTTTAAGGAAACTACCACAGCATCGGTTAACAGTAAACCAATAGACGTATTCAAGTGGAAATATTTTTTGAAAATTAAAGGAGGGATGGTCGTTCCACCACTAGAAGAATTGTTGTTGTATAAAATCGCTACACCTAAGGCAAAAATAGCACTACCAAAAATAACTGATAGTAGGCGATCGGTAGTCACCATTGTTTCTGGAACGATAGCAATCACAAGGGGGAAAACGATGCTACCAAAAAGAACCTTTAAAAATAGTTTTTTACCTAAAAAGAGAATGGCAAGCACTAACATGAGACTATTCAAAGCAAGAATAACTAATGCTCGATTCATGCCAAAAGCTGATTCAAATAAAATCCCTAGTCCACTAACGCCGCCAGCAGCTACATGGTGCGGCCCTAAAAATAAGTTGATACTGACGCCTAAAATCAATAAAGCGAAAAGAATTTTTATGTAAGTCCAAATAAACTCTTTTGTTTGTTTCATCTATCCACATCCTAAACACAGTTTGTTTTAATTATTTTTCTAAGTAGTTCATTATAACCTAATTTTTATATAATGTTAACCGCTGTTTATATTTTTTGTTAGGCGCGACGAATAATTCTTTTGCTTTGAAAAGTAGTGGAGTAGTTGAATCAACTTCAAAAAATCACTATACTAGGTGGGAAGAAGCTTACTGGAGGACAAAAAATGGGTAAAGAGGAAACAAGTGCAGCCGTCATGGATAAAGTAAGAAATGTTTTCAGTAAAATGGCGTGGTTGAATAAATTAACAATGGAGCAACGTTTAGAAGGCTACCAACCATCGGAAGTCCACTGTATCGAGTTCATTGGAAAAAATCAGGATTCAAATGTAACTAAGCTTGCTAGTTCATTATTTATGACAAGAAGTGCAATTAGTAAAATAACCAAAAAATTAGTGAAAAAAGGGTATATTGAAAGCTACCAAAAACCTGATAATAAGAAAGAAGTTTACTTCAAATTAACAGAGAAGGGACAAGCAGTTTTTGAAGTGCACGAGCGAACACATGAAGAATTTCAACAGCGAGATCAAGTGATTTTTGACCAAGTAACGGAACAACAGTATGAAGAATTAGCGCGCTTTTTAGTAAAATATGACCAACACCTGGATCAGGAAATCGAAAAATTAGAGTTGTGAGAAGAAAATTTAAGGATCAGGATTCTGACTGAAAAATAGGGCGAATCATTCGCTCTGTTTTTTTGCGCAAAAAATTGTTGACAAGGACACAAAAAAAGAATATTATTTTGTTGCCTAGGACACAATATAATGTTTATAACAAAGGAGTTTTTTATGTTTTCTAATCAACAAAATACAATCAAATCGCGTAATCAAGTCGATCAAAAGTCTTTTCTTTTTGGCTTAATCTCAGTTTTTCTTTCAGGTGTTGGTTTTACAATTGTTTCACCTGTGATTCCGTTTTTAGTTCAACCTTATATCAGTAATTCAGCCAATCAAGCACTGGCAGTAACAGCACTGACTTCCGTTTATGCCGTCTGTGTTTTTCTGGCAGCCCCTGGATTAGGTGCATTAAGCGATCGCTTTGGTCGACGAGTTGTGTTGCTGATTTGTTTGTTAGGTTCATCAATCGGGTACGTAGTATTTGGTTTAGGTGGCGCACTTTGGATTTTATTTCTTGGTCGGATAATTGAAGGTCTCACAGGGGGGACGATTGGTACGATTTTTGCCTACTTTTCTGACATTACTCCAACTGAGGAACGAACAAAATATTTTGGCTGGATTAGTGCCGTTACTGGTGTTGGTGTGGTATTCGGACCAACGATTGGTGGCTTACTTGCTCATTTTGGTTATGCAATCCCGATGTTTGCTGGTGCTTTTGTGACATTTCTTAATTTTTTATTTGGGTACTTCTTTCTACCAGAAAGTTTAGCAAAAGAAAATCGTTTAACAGCAATTCCTGTTAGTCGTTTAAATCCATTTATCCAATTAAAAAATATTCTTTCCATCAAGCAAGTCAGCCGTCTATTGTTCGCCGGTTTTTTACTTTGGATTCCAAACGGTGCATTTCAAGCGGTTTTCTCTCAATTTACGATTGATTCTTTTCACTGGCAACCAACAGTTATCGGCTTAGTTTTTTCAATAATTGGTATTCAAGATATTTTTTCTCAAAGTTTAATCATGCCGCGACTATTAAAATGGCTCACGGATCGTCAAATCGTAACCTTAGGAATGGGTGCTGAAATCATTGGCTATCTATTGATTACTGGTTCGGCAATTTTTCGTCAACCAAGTCTATTCATTATTGGAATGTTTCTTTTTGGTTTTGGTGATTCAATTTTTGGACCAGCGTTCAACGGTCTATTATCTAAAGCAGTTACACAACAAGAACAAGGACGCGTACAAGGTGGAAGTCAAGCAATTCAATCGTTAGCAAGAGTCATCGGCCCGCTGATTGGTGGACAGCTATATGTCTCACTGGGACATTCTGCACCAGCAGTTATGGGGATTTTGTTGATTTTCTGTGCCATGTTAGTGATGTACCAAACTGTTCAAACAGTAATTAGTTAAACATTGATCATTCTACTGCATAAAAATAGGTGAAGCACTTCAAAAAATAACTTGAAAGCTTCACCTATTTTATTGGACAGCTAAGGTACAACGTCCAACTGCGATTTTTG
Organism: Candidatus Enterococcus courvalinii; assembly: GCF_017315945.1. GTDB lineage: Bacteria > Bacillota > Bacilli > Lactobacillales > Enterococcaceae > Enterococcus_B > Enterococcus_B courvalinii. The sequence continues at coordinate 401,886 of NZ_JAFLWI010000002.1, read as the reverse complement.
TTTGTTGTTCTAAAAAAATTTCTGCCTGCCAAACTTGTAAAGATCGGCCAACCTTATCTGGTGTAGCAATGACAGTCAAGGTACCCGTCTGTGCTTTATTGAGATGGTTTACTTGTAGATCCACGCCAATAGCAAAATGTGGTTGCTCTAAGTGTTGATTTGCGCCAAGGCTACAAGCTGTTTCAATCAGGACACCATTGATTCCGCCATGCAGATAGCCATAAGGTTGCAAATGAATGGCGTGGATGTCTAAAGCTAAGACAACTTTTTCTGGAGAAAGTTCTAGTGTTTTTATTTGTAAGTGTTCCAATAAATTCATAAAAATATCACTCCGTTCTTTTTTATAGTATAACAGATTACTAAAAATTCCGCGGATTTTTAACCGTTTTCTTTCGTTCTTGTGTATAATGAAAAGGATGAATTAAAGGAGGAAAATCATGAGAACATGGCAAACAATTAAAGAGTATAGTGAAATTTTATTTGAACAATATGGAAAAATCGCGAAGATTACAATCAATCGCCCAGAGGTTCATAATGCGTTTACCCCGAAAACTGTTTTTGAAATGATGGATGCTTTTACAATTAGTCGTGAACGTCAAGACATCGGTGTCATTATTTTAACTGGAGCTGGAGATCAGGCATTTTGTTCTGGTGGTGACCAAAAAGTTCGAGGAAACGGTGGCTACGTCGGTGACGATCAAGTTCCACGTTTAAATGTTCTTGACTTACAACGTTTAATTCGCGTGATTCCTAAACCGGTAATTGCAATGGTTAAAGGTTGGTCAATTGGTGGAGGAAATGTATTGCAGTTGGTTTGTGATCTAACAATTGCTGCTGATAATGCCAAATTTGGTCAAACTGGTCCGAATGTTGGTAGTTTTGACGGAGGCTATGGCGCTGGCTATTTGGCACGGGTCGTTGGGCATAAAAAAGCAAAAGAAGTCTGGTTCATGACCAAACAGTACACAGCTGAAGAAGCGTTAGCAATGAATTGGATCAATACTGTGGCTCCACTAGCTGATGTGGAAGATGTCACAATTGAGTGGGCAGAAGAAATGTTACAAAAAAGTCCGTTGGCACTACGCATGATTAAAGCTGCTATGAATGCTGATACAGATGGCCTTGCTGGCATTCAACAACTTGCTGGTGACGCAACGTTACTTTATTACACTATGGATGAAGCACAAGAAGGACGCGATGCCTTTAAAGAAAAACGAGAACCAGATTTTGATCAATTCCCTAAATTCCCATAAATCACATCCAAGGAGTTGGTTGCAGCAACAAGCACAGCTTCATCCAACTAGACCAGCTTTTTATTTTGAAAATAAAAGTTGGTCTTTTGCTGCATTAAACCAATCTGTCCAAAGATACGCGACTTATTTTGCAGAAAAAATACCTGAAAACGTAAAAAGAGTGGCTCTTTATAGTCAAAATTCAGCGCAATGCTACCTGACAATTTTGGCTTTGTGGGAGTTAGGTCTTGAAGTTCAGTTCCTGAATGTACATCTAACTTCTGAGGAAATCGCATTTCAATTAGCTGATGCCAAAACGACGTGGCTGATTACAGAAAATGCACTTATTTCTGTAACTGACTCTTTACTTGAATTTCCACGTCCAGAACAATTACCCGTGGTGGACGAAATCGACTATCATGATTCTGGTTATGATGAGGAAAAAATTGCTTCTATTATGTATACGTCTGGAACGACAGGAAAACCAAAAGGAGTTCCACAAACATTTGCAAACCACCGTGCGAGCGCTTTAGCAACCAAGATGAACATGAAACTAACTGAATCTGACAGTTGGATTTGTTGTTTGCCACTGTATCATATTAGTGGTTTAGCAATCTTATTGCGTTCATTAGTGTTAGGAATTAGTGTTCGTTTACATACGAACTTTTCTTCAGAAAGAATCCATGAAGAGTTACTAGAGGGACAGGGAATCTGTCTTTCGGTTGTGACAAAAATGCTAAAAGACCTTTTACCGCTTGTTCCGGAAATGGGATATCTTACTGCTCCCAAGTTATTGTTGGGGGGTGGACCAATTGACCGGGACACGCTTAGTCAATGTGTAGCCAAAAAATTATTGGTGATCCAGTCTTATGGAATGACGGAAACTTGTTCACAAGTGATCGCTTTATCACCGGAAAAAGCATCAGAAAAATTAGGTTCTGCTGGTGTGCCGTTGATGGGGACCAAATTGAAAATCGAAATGAATCAGGGCCAACAGCCAACTGGAGAAATTTTACTAAAAGGACCAACAATTGCTAGTCATTATTTAAACTATCGTGAGGAAGCAGCATGGACAAAAGAAGGTTGGTTCCGAACAGGGGATTTGGGCCATCTGGACGAAGAAGGTTTTCTATATGTGGACAGCCGGATGAGTGAATTGATTATCTCAGGCGGCGAAAACATATACCCAGCAGAAATCGAAGCTGCGTTGCTTCAGAGTGAGTTGATACAAGAAGCAGTGGTGGTAGGTCGCAAAGATGACCACTGGGGACAAAGACCAGTAGCCTATTTAGTAGTGAAAGAAAAGGTTACTTTAACAACTGAGGAATTGACAAGCCTTTTACAACCACTAGCAAGGTTCAAGCATCCTAGTGAAATTTTTAGTGTGTCGCGTATGCCAAAAACGGCGAGTGGAAAACCATTGAAACGACTATTTCTGACAGAAGAAAGAGTGAATTATATTGAAAATCAACTTAAGTAATTGGCAAGAAGACATTTCTTTAACTGATAAAAACTACTTTAGCTATAGCTATGAAGTGCCCTTACAAGAATTTGGGCAGTTATTTGCTAAAACAAGTGACTATCAGGGTGCGCGCTTTTTTTGGCAAACGCCAGATCATAGCTTAGGCTATGTTGGATTGGGCGCTGTGAAGCAGTTTTTTGATGATGGAACAGAATTTAAAGCGATTGAACGATTTAAAGAAGAGTTTTTTAAAAGCTTTTGCATGGTGAGCAAACGAAAAGAACCGCCTATTTTATTTGGTGGGTTCCCATTTGATCGTGAGGGCGCGAAAGAGTTGTTTTGGGGAAAGCTAGAAAAAGGTTATTTTGTATTACCTGAAATTTTGTTTACTCAAAGAAAGAATCTCTGCATAGTCACGTTGACTTGTTATCAAGAAAAAGACGATTGCGATCTAAAGTTTTTTAAAAGACTTGAAAAGCGTTTTGATTCACTAAAAAATCAAGTGGTGGAATTACTCAATCATCTTCCCAGAGAATCTGCAAGCACAATGGTGGTTATGAAAGAACGAAACGTTGGTGCATTTGTTTCCTTGGTTTCTGAAAGCGTGGAGGAAATCAAAAAAACAAATTCCGCACTCAAAAAAGTTGTTCTGGCACGCCAAATGGAACTTAGTGGAAAGCCTATTTCAATCGAAACAATTGTCGTAAATTTGTTGCGACAACAACCAAATACCTATGTGTTTGCATTGGAAGCGAAAAAGCATACTTTCGTTGGGGCAACGCCTGAACGACTTGTTGAAGCAAGCAGAACGATGTTTGCAACAGCGGGCATTGCAGGATCGATTTCACGGGGAGAAAGTCAGAAAGAAGACCGAGAAAATAGTGAAAAACTTTTAAAAGACACTAAAAATTCATATGAACATCAAGTGGTAGTCAAACGAATTAAGAAACAGCTAGCAGAGTTTACGCAAGGAGAGTTATTTGTTTCTGATAAAAGTCTTTTAAAAAACCGAGATATTCAACATTTATTTGTAACTGTCAAAGGTGCTAGAAAAGAGCGAACTAGTTTACTAGATGTTGTTCGAGAACTGCATCCGACGCCAGCATTAGGTGGGGAGCCCAAAGCAGATGCTTTACGTTGGTTGGCTGAAAAAGAAACAGCCGGACGAGGACTTTATGGCGCACCTATTGGTTGGCTTGACTTAACTGAAGATGTCGGTGAGTTTGCAGTGGGGATTCGTTCAGGTGTTTTTAGCGGAAATCGAGGGTTATTGTATGCCGGATGTGGGATTGTTGATGATTCCGATCCAGAAGCAGAACGATTAGAAACAAGGTTGAAGTTCCAACCAATGATTAGAGGAGTGAAAGGTAATGACGAGTAAACAAGAAACAACAGGATATCTGTTAGCTTTTATTCAAGGATTGAAAGATGGTGGCTTAGCAAAAGTAGTCATTAGTCCTGGTTCACGCTCCACCCCCTTAGCTTTATTACTTTTTCGCGATCCTGAAATTGAATGTTACGTTGATGTTGATGAACGTTCTGCAGGTTTTTTTGCCTTAGGACTGGCCAAAGGAGTGACAACAGAATTGGTTGGCCTACTATGTACATCTGGAACAGCGGCAGCAAACTATTATCCAGCAATTTGTGAAGCTAAAGAGACCAATCATCCGCTAGTTGTTTTAACAGCAGATCGCCCACCAGAGCTACGTGAAGTGGGGGCACCTCAAACGATGGATCAACAAGAACTATATCGGACCCATGTGAAAAAATTTGTGGAGTTAGCTGTTCCGGAAGGTTCGGAGTCAATGCAACGCTATAGTTACTGGCAAGGTATCCAGTTAGGGTACACTGCACAGCAAGTACCCGTGGGACCAGTCCATGCCAATTTGCCTTTTCGTGAGCCATTATTGCCAGATTTAGACTTTCAGTTAGAACAATCTTTTAAAGGTGAAAAACGAACAAAACCTGAAACGTTGGTACAATTCATACCAGAATTTGAAGATTGGTTTGGAAAAAAAGGACTATTGATTGTTGGAAATGAAGTGAGTGTAAGAGAGGCACAATTGTTAATCCAGCTTGCTGAGCGATTAGGTTGGCCAATCATTGGTGATCCCTTAACTAATTTAGCAACCTGTGGTAGACAAAGTGAGAACTACTTGAAACATGCTGAGTTGATTTTTGCTAGCAACAAAGTGAAACAGCCAGAAGTAGTGATTCGTTTTGGTCGGTTACCAGTTACGAAAAATGTCCTGCTGTATTTGCAAAAACTAGTTATAGAGACAACGACTTTTGTTTTAGTCGATGAGCAAGAACAGTGGCAAGACCTATTACATGTGACTAATTACTTTTTACCTTTCACAATTTCCATTTTTTGCCAATCAGCTCTAGCTATGACTTCATTGAAAAAACAGAAGGATTCCAGTTGGCTAAAAGGATGGAAGCAGGCTGAAAAAATAGCCCAAGTCGTACTTCAAAAAGAGGAATTGATACAAGGATTCAATGAAAGTAGTGCCAGCTTGAAGCTGAGTGAACTACTTCAATCCAATGAACAACTTTTTTTATCCAACAGTAATGCCGTTCGTTTTGTCGATCGTTACGCAATGAGTAGCGCAACTTCTTATTCAGTATTTGGTAATCGTGGAATCAATGGGATTGATGGAATTGTTTCAACGGCAGCCGGTATTTCAGTTGCTACAACGCAACGGACTTATTTATTGATTGGCGACTTGGCACTTTTTCATGATATGAATGGGTTACAGATGATTCGTTCGCTTCAGTTGCCAGTTACGATTGTCTTACTCAATAATAACGGTGGTGGAATCTTTTCCTTTTTACCACAAAAACAACTGGATAAAACAGATTTCACTCCGTTATTTGAGACGCCACTTTCATTGGATTTTGCAAAAGTGGCTGACTTGTACGATGGACAATATGTTAAACCAACTTCCTTAGCTGAGTTTGAATATGCAATCGAGAAAAGTCGGGTTGCTGAGAGTTGGACATTGATTGAAGTCGCTGGAAATCAAGATGAACCGGTGCACCTTTGGCGAGAAATAGTAGCTGAATACCAAGAAAAAATCGGTGAAATAAATGAATAGAACCATTCGTGGAGTAATTTATGCTTATAGCTGGCAACAAAAATATGATCCTTCAAAGGCGACAGTCGTTTGTTTACATGGTTTCACTGGAACAAAGCAAACGTTTCAGTTGCTTCAAGATCCAGTATATAATTTTCTGTTTATTGATTTACTTGGTCATGGAGACTCAAGTGTTTTTGTACATCCCTGGCGTTACCAATTGTCTGAAATAGTGAAGGACCTTAATCAGTTGATACAGGAATTAGAGATTAAACATTGGTATGTTCTAGGTTATTCTATGGGGGCAAGAGTCGCATTAGCTTGGGCAATTGAGCAACCAAACAATCTTTGCGGTGTAATTTTAGAAGCGGGGACTCCTGGCATAATTGACGAGAAAGAAAGAAAACAGCGAAAAGAGGCGGACCAAAAATTAGCATTAAAATTGTGGCGCAGGCCTCTTGTTGATTTTGTGGATTTTTGGCAAAATTTTCCGTTGTTTTCTAGTCAAAAAAACTTACCGAAACAAACGCAAAAAAAGATTCGGAACGAGCGGTTGAGTCAGAATAAATTTGGCTTGGCAATGAGTTTGTGGTTTATGGGGACGGGTGTGCAAAAAAATTATTGGTTGGAATTGGCGACTCTGAAGCAGCCAGTTCTATACGTGGTTGGCGAGCAAGATCAAAAATTCCTTGCTATCGGGAATAGGTTGTGCCAACAGCTTTCACATTCGACGTTGGTAGTTATTCCTGATAGTGGTCACTGTGTGCATCTGGAACAGCCACAAGCTTTTGTGAGCAAGTTATCTCAATGGTTAGCAGAAAAAAGTATTGTTAGCGAGGATATGCGATGAAAATTACGAAAGTTGAGCGATACCAACTACGTCTTCCCTTAACGATTCCTTTTCAAACAAGTTACGGTGTACTTGAAGAAAAATCGTTAGACCTTTTGATTTTAGAAGATGAATTAGGGAATCAAGGATATGGAGAACTGGTTTCTTTTGAGCAACCTGATTACATCGAAGAAACGATCAGCGCGGATCGACAGCTCATTGAACAACAACTAATACCACGTCTATTTCAAGCGGAACTGCAACAGGTAGAAGATGTTTGGTCATTGTTTCAATCTGTCCAAGGAAACTTCATGGCAAAATCAGCATTAGAAACGGCTGTTTGGGACTTATTTGCAAAACGTGAACAGCGAAGTTTACAAAGTTATTTTGGTAGTCAAAAATCAACACTTCCGGTTGGTGTCAGCGTTGGGATTCATGTGACGACAGAAGATTTGATTGCGCAAGTGTCAAGTTATCTTGAACAAGGATATCAGCGCATCAAAGTAAAAATCAAACCGGGTTATGACATTGTGCCGCTAAGTGCTATTCGTGAAAAGTTCCCAGATATTATACTGATGGCAGACGCAAATTCAGCGTATACATTAGCTGATTTAGAGTTGTTTAAACAATTAGATCAATTGAATTTAGCGATGATTGAGCAACCATTTCACCAAAGAGATTTTGTCGATCATGCCCGACTTCAGCAACAACTTCAGACAAAAATATGTTTAGATGAAAATATTCGGACAGTAGAGGATGTAAAAACTGCTTATGCGTTAGGCAGTTGTCGAGCAATTAATTTAAAGATTCCACGCGTGGGAGGTATCACGGAAGCTCTACGAATTGTTGATTTTTGTCAAACGCATCAATTGCTAGTTTGGCTTGGAGGAATGTTTGAGTCTGGGATTGGCAGAGCATTGAATTTACAGTTTGCCAGCCAAACTATCTTTACTTTTCCCGGTGATATTTCCGCCGCCAATCGTTATTACGCTAAGGACATCATTAAGGAACCAGCAAAAATGGAAAAAGGAAGGATTGCTGTTCCACAAGGAATTGGTTTAGGAATTGAATTAGATTGGCGAGCAATCCAAGAAGTTTGTGAACAGAAACAAACGTATTCATCCAATCACTCAATCAATCAGTAAAATCTTGCACGAAAACCAAAAGCTGTTTTCGTGTTTTTTTTGTGCCAAGAGAACTTGTTATCGTTAACATTTTTGAAAGCGTTGTCTTTCGTGTGTGATTCTTTTATAGTGAAATTATCTCAGAAGTAAAAAAGGAGGAAATACATGAACACTGCAGCAGTTTATCATCGTCCAGAAAGCGAATTTGCCTATTTGTACACGAAGGAAACACTTCGTTTGCGACTTCGGACTGGCAAAGATGACATCGAACAAGTATTTATGATAAAAGGTGATCCATATACATTCACAAAGGAAGAGTGGTACTTAGAAGAAGTGCCAATGAAAAAAGGACTGAGTACCAATGTGCATGATTATTGGGAACTTGAAGTCCGTAGTGATACTAGAAGAATCCAGTACGGGTTCCATGTGATTGGTAAAGATGAAACGGAATGTTTTTACGGGGATCAAGGGGTATTTCCTTATCAAACTCGCTTTTTAGCAGAACCAAACATGTACTTTAGAATGCCTTATTTTCAAGAGATTGATCGTTTCAAAGTGCCAGAATGGGTGAAAGAAACTGTTTGGTATCAAATTTTTCCAGAACGTTTTGCTAATGGAGATACGAGTAATGATCCGGAAAACACATTACCGTGGGGAAGCAAAGCGCCTGATCGGGATGATTTCTTTGGTGGTGATTTACAAGGAGTAATTGATCATCTGGATTACTTAGTTGATTTAGGAATCAATGGTATTTATTTCTGTCCAGTTTTTAAAGCAACCTCTAATCACAAATATGATACGATTGACTATTTAGAAATTGATCCTCATTTTGGTGATAAAAAATTATTTAAAACATTGATAGAGCAAGCACACCAACGAGGGATTCGTGTGATGTTGGATGCTGTTTTCAATCATATGGGTGATGACTCACCACAATGGCAAGACGTAATGAAGAATGGAGAAGCGTCGATTTATAAAGATTGGTTCCATATCCATTCGTTTCCAGTGGATGATTATCGCTTAACTGATTTGCCAGAAACCGCAGAACACCTTTCTTATGACACGTTTGCATTTACGCCGCATATGCCTAAATTAAATACGGCAAATCCTGAAGTTCAAGCATATCTTTTAAAGATTGCAACTTATTGGATCGAAGAATTTGATATTGATGGCTGGCGACTAGATGTGGCAAATGAAGTTGATCATCATTTCTGGAAGAAATTCTATACAGCAGTCACCGAGGCAAAACCAGATATTTATATTTTAGGCGAAATCTGGCATTCTTCACAGGCTTGGTTGCAAGGAGATGAATTCCACGCAGTAATGAATTATGCATTTACAGATTCAATCAAAGACTATTTTGTGAAAAAGAAAATCAGTGTCTCGCAAATGATCAGCGGGATGAACCAACAACAAATGCTGTATCGTGATCAAGTCAATGAAGGAACGTTCAATTTACTGGATTCCCATGACACAGCACGAATTCTCACGATGTGTGAAGAAAACAAAGATTTGTTAAAAGCGGTCATGACGTTCATGTTTTTACAAAAAGGTTCCCCATGTATTTATTATGGAACAGAAATTGGTTTAACAGGACAGGATGATCCTGATTGTCGGAAATGTATGATTTGGGACGAAGAAAAACAAGACTTGGAACTTTTTGCTTTTATGAAAGAACTTGTCCATTTGCGCAAACGGTTGCATTTGATTTTGTCTGAGGGAGAAACTGTATGGAAAACATCACCTGAAACAAAAGGGATTATTGTATTTGCTCGACAACTGGATCAACAAAAAGTCCAAGCTGTTTTTAATGAAACAGAAGAAGTGTATGTCTTAGAACAACCAAGTGAAGTACTTTTTTCACAAGGTGTTCATGCTTTGAAGGATGAAAAGATTGAAATCCAACCACATGGTTTTATTCTTAGTTGCTGATATTTTGTTACCGGTAACAAGGAGAAAGCGGTTGCATAATTATTTTTAATAACAGTATAATAATTTTAGTAAGAAAACTGAAAAATAAAATACAGGGGGAAATAAAAATGAAAAGTAAAATGATGAAAACATTAGGTCTAGGTTTGCTTTCAGTCGGAGTAATTGGTGGACTTGCTGCTTGTGGCAGTGGTGGAAAATCAAGCAGTAAAGCAGCAGATGATGAAAAAACACTAACCATTTCTGTTGATTCAGGTTATACCGATTACATGAATGAGATTAAAGGCAAGTTTGAAAAAGAGAATGATGTCAAAATAAAGTTAGTCGAAAAAGACATGTTTGACCAATTAGAAGCGTTAGCTCTTGATGGTCCTGCAGGAAAAGGACCAGACGTGATGATGGCTGCTTATGACCGAATTGGTGCTTTGGGACAACAAGGTCACTTAGCGGAAGTGAAATTGGGAAATGAAGCGGATTATGATGAAACAGATAAAGCACAAGTAACTTATGACGGTAAAATTTACGGAGAACCTGCTGTAATTGAAACGCTTGTTTTGTATTACAACAAAGACTTGATTGATGCAGCACCAGCAACATTCAAAGAAGTCGAAGATCTTGCGAAAGATGAACGATTTGCTTTTGATTCAGAAGCAGGGAAAAATACTGGTTTCCTAGCAAAATGGACTGATTTCTATTATTCATACGGATTACTTGCAGGCTACGGCGGTTATGTTTTTGGTGAAGATGGAACGGATGCTTCAGATATCGGATTAAATAATGCCGGTGCAATTGAAGGAATTACTTATGCAACGGACTGGTTCCAAAATGTTTGGCCAAAAGGTATGCAAGATGTAACTAGTGCTGGCGACTTTGTGACACAACAGTTTACTTCAAACAAAGCGGCAGCAATTATTGATGGACCTTGGCAAGCACAATCGTATAAAGAAAGTAAAGTTAACTACGGTGTAGCAAAAATTCCAACTTTAGATAACGGGGAATCTTACCAACCATTTGGTGGAGGTAAAGGCTGGGTTGTTAGCAACTACGCAAAAAACAAAGACGTGGCTCAAAAATGGCTTGATTATGTAACGAACCAAGAAAACCAAGAAACATTCTTCGAAATGGTCAATGAAATTCCTGCAAACCAAAGCGCACGCGAAACTGCGAAAGCCAAAAATGATGAATTGACAACTGCGGTAATTGAACAGTATGAAACAGCACAAGCAATGCCAAACATTCCAGAAATGGCTGAAGTTTGGACAGGAGCAGAAAACTTAATGTTTGATGCAGCTTCTGGTGCTAAAACACCAAAAGAATCTGCGAACAGCGCAGTGAAAACAATTACTGAAGCAATTGAACAAAAATATTAAAAGTTCCACAAAGCTAGAAAAAAGGAGAAGGGGAACAGTGGCTCAGGTCACGTCCCCTTTAACTAGTTAGAATCAAATGATTAGGGGGCGTTTTAGATGAAACAGTCTGGAACGAAAAATGAAGTTCAAGTCAATAAAGTGACACTTTTTTCACTAATACCTGGCTTAGGTCAGCTAGCAAATGGACAAAAAGCGAAAGGAGTTACCTTTTTCAGTATCTTTCTTATTTTTGTGATTCAAATGATCCTTGGAGGATTTCAATCATTAGTTGGATTAGTCACACTGGGAAGTATCCCTATAGAAGATCATTCGTTATTTATTTTGATTGAAGGAACATTACAATTAATTATTACGATCATTTTCTTTCTCTTTTATGCTTTAAATCTTTATGATGCACACCGTGTCGCAACTATGCGAAAAAATGGGCAGAAAATCAATCGAACGATGAAAGAAACATTGCTGACGATTGGGGATGAAGGATTTCCTTACTTGTTGACTTTACCAGCGTATCTTTTAATGATCTTCACTATTATTTTTCCAGTATTAGTTACCTTATTCACCGCATTTACAAACTACGATTTCAATCATATTCCTCCTGCAAGTCTAATTGATTGGGTGGGATTCAAAAACTTCTTTAGTATCTTCTTTTTAAGTTCTTATCGAAATACTTTTTTATCTGTTTTTAGTTGGACAATCATCTGGACTTTGTGTGCAACAACTCTGCAAATTAGCTTAGGTGTTTTGACTGCTGTAGTTGCGCATCAAAAATTTATTAAATTTAAACGTGTATTTGGTATTATTTTCTTATTACCTTGGGCTGTTCCTGCTTTTATTACAATTATGAGTTTCTCTAACATTTTCAATGACAGTGTTGGAGCGATTAACACGCAAGTCATTCCATTTTTGAATAATCTACCTTTGGTTGATATTGGTGCAATTTCTTGGAAAACTGATCCGAATTGGACAAAAGTAGCGATTATCCTTGTTCAAGGTTGGTTAGGATTCCCATACATCTATGTTATGGTAACTGGAATCTTGCAATCAATCTCTGAAGATCTGTACGAAGCAGCAAAAATCGATGGGGCAAATGCTTGGAAACGTTTCTCAAATATAACGTTACCTGCAATTTTCTTAGTGGCAGCACCAACATTCATCACGCAATACACAGGAAACTTCAATAACTTCTCGATGATCTATCTATTTAATAATGGTGGGCCCGGCAGTGTCGGTGGTGGCGCAGGTTCAACCGATATTTTGATCTCTTGGATCTATAAATTGACAACAGGGACATCACCACAGTACTCAATGGCTTCAGCAATCACTTTGATTATTTCTGCTGTAGTAATTTGTGTTTCCTTACTTGTCTTTAAGAAAACAAATGCGTTCAACATGGGGGATTAGCAGATGAAAAAAATAAATTCTAGTGCGAGATTTCAACGAAAAGTATCACACTTTTTTACGTATACTTTCTTAATTTTGCTCTCAATCATTATTTTATATCCATTATTGATTACTGCTAGTACGGCATTTAAACCAGGAAATATCGCTGCATTTAGTTTGGACTTATCTGGTGAATGGACGTTGAATAATTTTTCACGTTTATTTAATGAAACGTTGTACGGCACTTGGTATAAAAATACTCTGGTTATTTCTGTGTTAACAATGGTGATACAAGTAACGGTCGTAACATTAGCAGGTTATACGTATAGTAGGTATCGCTTTATTGGTCGTAAATCAAGTTTGATGTTTTTCTTAGTTATTCAAATGGTACCAACGATGGCCGCTTTGACTGCTTTTTATGTTATGGCATTCTTACTTGATGCGTTAGACAAGTATTGGTTCTTAACGATGATTTATATTGGTGGCGGAATTCCGATGAATACTTGGTTGATGAAAGGTTATTTCGATACGGTACCAATTGACCTTGATGAATCGGCGAAGTTAGATGGCGCAGGGCATTTTCGAATTTTTGCTCAAATCGTTTTGCCATTAGTTAAACCAATGATCGCCGTTCAAGCATTATGGGCATTCATGGGACCATTTGGCGATTTCATGCTATCAAAATTCTTATTGCGCACACCGGAGAACCAAACAGTAGCAGTCGGGTTACAAACCTTTATTTCTGATGTAACGAATCAAAGAGTATCGTTATTTGCGGCTGGAGCAATCTTGATTGCTTTACCAATTTGTTTGTTATTCTTCTTCTTACAAAAAAACTTTGTTACAGGGTTAACTTCAGGAGGAACCAAAGGATAGGAGGTATCAGAAATGCAAACTTTCCCATTTAATTATTTTGCCAGCCTAGCTGGACCGAAACGCTTGTTTGCTGGTCGAAAGGAACTTTCATGGCCCAAATTTTTCTTAGTATTAGTCTTTTTAGTCTCTTTTATGACAATCCCAGTCCCCCTTTATTACGCAAATCAGGTTACCGCAATACCAAGCCAGCAATTTTTAGCGGTCAATCAGATGATGGATCAAGCAGGTGTGGAACAGTTTTCTCGCTTACAAGTTGTCAACGGCGAATTAAAGGGGAAAGAAGGTATCATTTTTGAAAACCAAGAACTAATCGTAGGCGTGAATTTGCCAAAAAGTGTCCAACAAAAGGGTGCGTTTATTAATTTTGAAAAAACACAGTGGCATATTCAACAAAAAGACAACGGGCAAACAAGAAGTTATACAATGAACTATGGGCCGTCTTTTACGCCAGCAATGAGTCAAACACCACAAGAATTTCAACAATTTCTAGAAGAACAATTTTATCTCAGCAATCGTCCAGTGATTATCTTGTCCTATAGTCTAAGTTTAGGTTTTATCTTACTAGTCATGACTATCATGATTTTGTTTGGTGCTTCACTCTTTTTATGGATGACCAGAAAAAGCCGTTTTTCTTCTATCCGAACATTTAAAGAAAGTGCGAATCTAATGCTGAATGTGTTGGGTGTAGGATCGATTCTTGCTGCAGTAGTTGGTTTTTTGCATTTTGATTTGATTTTAATGTTGGGGATTCAGTCAACTGTAGCTGTTTTGTTACTATTATGGATTTTTGCAAAAACTGGATTCAAGGATGATCAGCAAGTAGCTGAGGCTTGAAGGACATCAACATTTTTGTTATAGTTTAGAAAAGAAAAAGTAAAGGAGAACAAGAATGACTGCTTCCATGAAATTGCGCATTGCACTTTTTAACAACATTTAGTTAATAAAAAAGTCCTAAGCACATGTGATTTCAGGGGATGAGTGTATCCTTTTTTCCTTCGATAATTTTGATTGAAATCAAAGAGGTGGCTTATGGCTACCTCTTTTTGTATGCACTTTTCCCTCGTAAAAGGAGCGGAAAAAATGGAAAACTTAGCTGTTAAGTTAACAAATATTGAAAAAAATTATGGTGCTAAATGCATCTTATCTATTGATGAGTTAACGATTTATCAGAATGAGCGCATTGCAATTATTGGTAAGAACGGAAGTGGAAAGTCAACATTACTAAAATTGATTGCTGGTAAAGTCGACCCTGATCGCGGAAAAGTTCAAAGAGAAATTGAATTTAACTACTACGCACAAAGTGAAGAGATAACAAATATTCAGGTCAGTGAACAGCTAGATGGCGAACTGTTAAGTCGATTCTCTGTTCCGATAACGGGCATGGAAACTCTTAGTGGAGGAGAACAAGCGAAGTTTCGCTTAACTAATCAGTTATCTGATTATCAAATGGGCTTACTCCTAGACGAGCCGACTACTCATTTGGATAGCCAAAGTATTGGAATGTTGATTAAAGAACTAAATTATTATTATGGTACATTAGTTGTGGTCAGTCACGACCGCTTCTTCATGAATCAAATCGCAACCAAAATTTGGGAAGTCGAAGAGGGCCGTGTGAGAGAATTCAATGGAAATTATGCGGAGTATGTGGAGCAAAAAGAGGCGGAGCGTATCGAAAAGGAACGTTTAGCCGATCATTTTCAAAAAGAGAAAAAGCGTTTAGAAAATGCTATCATAAAAAAACAAGCACAAGCAAAAAAACTAACACAAACAATAAAAAAGCAGAAACAAAAAAATCAACGTCCAGATCGGCTAGCTTCGTCAAAGCAAAAAGATACAGTCCAAAAGTCTTTACAAAAAACGGCGAAAGCAATGACTAGCCGTTTGGAACAGTTAACAGAGCAAACGGGTGAAGTAAAAAATCAGAAAATTATTTTTCCTACGCCGAAAACACTGGAAATCCATCATAGATTTCCAATTATGGGAGACCGAATAGCACTGGAAGTCGCTGGAAAGAAACTACTAGAAGAAACCACTTTTCAATTTGGCTTAGGAGAGAAAATTGCAATTACGGGTGCGAATGGTTCAGGAAAATCGACGTTATTACGTTATATTATTGACCAGAAACAAGGTATTACCGTTTCTTCAAAAGTCGTTTTTTCTGTTTATCAGCAAATGGATTATCAATTAACAAGTGAGGAAACTTTGTTAGCCTATTTGTTGAAACAAACAGAATATCCAGAACCTTTTGTGCGAGCATTGCTCAATAATTTGGGATTTAAACAAACGGAAATCAGTAAATCTGTGCGTGATTTGAGTGGTGGTGAAGCCACTCGTTTGGCGATTGCCTTACTTTTTGCCAAACCGGCAAATACGCTAATTTTAGATGAACCAACGAATTTTATTGATATCAATACGATGGAAGCATTAGAACAATTAATCAAACAATATCCTGGAACTGTTCTCTTTACTTCTCATGATACGTTATTTGTTCGTGAAGTCGCAGAAGTAGTTTACCAAATTGAAGACCAAAAGCTAGTTTTGAAGACCTAAAGTTAATCTTACAGCTATTCTCTTATAAGAAAAAGTGAAGTTATGACTCATCAGTCGTAGCTTCTTTTTTCTCTTGGTCTTTTTAAGAAGTACAGATAAGAGTTTGACAATTCTTGTAATAAGTAATACTATATAGTGGTACTCGGTGCTACTTATTACTGAAAACAGAAAATTCAAGGAGAAGGACATGGAAAATTTAACAGAAATGCTTAAAGGTGTGCTTGAGGGCTGCGTCTTAGAAATTATTAGTCAGCAAGAGACCTATGGCTATGAGATAACGAAAAAGCTGAATGCCTTTGGGTTTGTTGATGTAGTTGATGGAACAGTGTACACCATTTTGCTACGGCTTGAAAAAAATAAACTGGTGGATACAAAAAAGAAGCCCTCCGATATGGGACCGCCTAGAAAATTTTTTACTCTCAACGATGCAGGACGAGCTGAACTGGAACATTTTTGGGCAAAATGGACATTTTTATCGGGAAAAATGGCTCAATTAAAGGAGGAGCGAGCAAATGAATAAGTTTTTTGATGATTATTTAAATGTAAAAAAAATTATTGCAAGTAAAAAGGAATACAAAAAACAAATGGCGCGAGTCGATGCGTTACCAACTGATTATCAATTTGTTTTCAAAAAAATCCAAAGCCATATGTGGAAATTTGCAGCTGGTAGTGGCTATGACATGATGGAAGTTCAATATGAATTGATTGATCTATTTGAAGAAGGCGTAGTCGACGGGAAAAAAGTTCTTGAAGTGACTGGGACAAATGTGGCTGCTTTTTGCGATGAACTTTTGGAAAGTACAAAGACCTATACAGAAGATTGGCGTGAAAATTTGAATCGTGAAATTAAGAAAAAGTTGAAGTAAGTCTAGTATTTTTTTTACTAATTAATTGACTCAATTCAGAGCTCTACATGTAAAACGAGGCAAGTTTTAGAAGTATATCCTTGCCTCGTTTCTTCACTTAATTTTCGATTGCATCTAGTACCGTTTGGCGTCCGTCTCGTGGTTGCCAACCCAACTTGATAGCTTTTTGATTACTATGAGTATATTTTCGTTTCAGCATTGGAACTAAAGAGCGTAGTTCGCCAATAAATATAGCTGCGAACTTTAAAGCAAAATCAGGGATGACAATCGGTTGATTCCCATAAATTCGACTGATTTGTGCAAAAGATAAGTCTGTGTTTTTTGCTAAAATTCGTTCACCAATCGTGTCACTATTTTCTAAAGCTAAAAGATGCAGATTAGCTAGGTCGTCGACATCTGTTACTTCAAGCGAAATTTTTGGTACTAAACGGGAACGTTTGATTCCATCTAAGACACCATTTGATGAGCGGTTACTGGTTAAAGCCTTACCAAAAATAGCGCCTGGTAAAATGGTTGTCAAAGCTAAATCATATTTTTTGGCTAGTTCCCAAGCCTTTTTTTCCGCAGCTAGTTTTGATAAACGATAAGCATTGAGTTCTGGATTTTGTTGATCAGACCAATAAGTTTCATCAATCACGCCTGTCGTACTTGCCGAGGGAGTAGCTGCTGCTTGACTGGAAGTCATAACAATCCGTTTGATTCCAGTTTGATGTGCAGCGTCAAAAACATGTTGAACACCTTGAACAGCTTCAGCAATCAGCTTTGGGTCATTAGAATTTTCATGTCCAAGTGGGCTGGCAACGTGGAGAATTGCATCAACATCAACCATTGAATCTTTCCAACCAGAAGCACTTGTTAAATTTGCGGCAAAGTAAGAAATACCGTCAAAAATGATAGGGGCGCGGTCCAAATTTCGAACAGTTCCATTCACTTCGTAATTTTTTTCTTGTAATAATTTTATGATATGCGTTGCAACAAATCCATTGGCGCCTGTGACTAATACTTTCATTTTGTACCTCCTAATGTTACATTTGTTATGGATGCTATTTTAGAAGATTGAAAGAGCATAATCAAGTAACTTATAGGCATTTGTGACAGAAGGAGGAATCTGTTATGGCAGTCACGAATTATTCAAAAAGTATGAAAGAAGATACAAAGAAATGGCTTACGTTAGCAACACTTGAATTATTAAAAACAACGCAACTGTCAAAATTGACTGTTTCTGAAGTAGCTAAGAAATCAGGAGTGAGTAGAATGGCATTTTATCGCCATTTTACTGATCTTACACAAGTGTTAACTGAATATTATGAACCAAAGTTTCAACTCATTTTTGATAAAACGATTCATAAAGTTAGCCATGAACAGAAAATTGATGATTTGTCTGATTTCTTTCAAGTGCTAACCCCAGATTTCCAAGCAGCTATTGAAGGAGGGTACAAAGAGATTATTTTTCAGCTCTTTAGTAAACAAATGGCCCGCTTTTATGATGAAACGACCACTTGGAAAGATTGGGAAGGAAGCAAACGTTACTACTGGATCAAATTCATGTCAGCGGGCATTTTTGAAGTGTGGTTGAGCTGGATCGAAACGGGACAAAAAGAAAGCATTTCAGAAATAACCGCTTTGATTAAGGCATTTCATGAGTAATGATTTCTTAATATCATAATCTATAAATACCCAGCCAATTTTTTGGTTGGCTTTTTTTGCTACCGAGTTATTTTACAAAAAAATGAATCCGCATCCAAAAAAACTATTGCAAAAAAGAAAAGTCATGATATAGTGAAGTTGAACCGGTTCAACTTATTTAAATGGGGGAGATTTACTAATGAGTTTTGTAGACAAGTTATCTGAAAAGTTATTACCAATCGTTTCTAAGATGAACAGCCAGCGTCACTTACTTGCAATTCGGGACAGTTTTATCATTACGATGCCACTCGTGATGGCAGCCTCTGTCATGGTTTTATTGAATGCATTGATTTTTTCTAATGCTTTTGTTCAACAATGGATCGATTTAAGTTTTCTAGCAAACCTAGCTTCAATCGTCAATAATGGTACGATGAGCATTCTAGCGATTGTTGTATGTTATAACATCGGCTGGAATTTAGCGAATCATTATATTCGATCTGGTGAAATGAATGATCCGGCTTTTAGCGCAGTTCACGCGGGTGTGTTAAGTGTTGCTGTTATGTTTATTTTGATGCCGTTGAAAAGTAATGTTACTTTGGTGGATGGTAGTACAGCGGAAGCAACTGGAGTGTTTTTACAAAGTTTGACTTCTTCTTCCGGCTTAGCAACGGCGATGATTGCTTCAATTGTGGGGACAGAATTATTCATGAAGCTAGCGAAAATCAAGAAGTTAAAAATTAAAATGCCAGATGGGGTTCCACCGGCAGTTGCTACTTCATTCAATTCGTTAGTTCCTGAAACAGCAGTTATTCTTTTATTTGCCATTTTTGTTTTTCTACTGGATAAGTTTACTGGTCTTGACTTTCCGAGCTTGATTGAATTAGCCATTCAAACACCGTTAAAAGCCTTTGTTCTATCTGTTCCAGGTATTTTATTTTTACAATTTTTCTCTGATTTTCTTTGGGTGTTTGGTATGCATGGTTCAAGTATTTTGGCACCAATTCGTCAAGCACCATTATTACAATCGATTCAAGAAAACATGGATGCTTTTTCCGCTGGAAAAGAGATCCCTAATATTATTACCGAACCTTTTACGAACGCATTTGGATTGATTGGCGGTGGAGGGTGTATTTTACCATTGGTGATTGCGATATTGTGGGTTTCAAAACGACAAGAACAGCGACAAATCGCCAAGTTTGGATTGACAACTTGTTTGTTCAACATTACTGAACCTGTGATGTTTGGATTACCAGTCGTAATGAATCCAATCTACATGATTCCTTGTGCACTTATTCCTTCCATCAACTTAGTTATTGCTTATGTTGCAACAAGTGTTGGCCTGATTGAAAAAACAGTTGCTGCAGCGCCATGGATCACACCACCAGTTATCCAATCATTTATTGCCACAGGTGGCGATGTTAAAGCAGCTATTTTGACAGTTTTATTGATTATTTTAGACGTCTTTTTATTTGTACCATTTGTATTAGCTGCAAATAAAGCACGACAAGAAGGAGCGGGAGAACTTGGGTAATTATCCATATCAAAATGCACAGTTAACTATTCGCGAACGTGTAGAAGATTTAGTAACACGAATGAACCTTAGCGAAAAAGTTGGACAAGTCAATCAACATCTTTATGGATGGGAATGTTATGAAAATAAACAAGAAACAATTGAATTAACCGAAAAATTTAAGAATCACGTCCAATGGGGCGGGGGAATCGGAGCGCTCTATGGATTATTTCGTGCAGATCCCTGGTCAAAAGTCGATGATAAAAATGGCATTGCTGCAAAAGATAGTTGGAAAGTAGCGAATCAAGTTCAAGCATATGTGATTAATCATTCTAGGTGGGGCATCCCTGCTTTGATTGTCGAAGAATGTCCCCATGGTCACCAAGGACTTGAAAGCATTTCTTATCCTACGAATGTCGGTCGTGGCAGTAGTTTTAACCTAGAACTAGTTAAGCAAACGAGTCGCTTGATGGCAAAAGAGCTAGCGGCAAAAGGTGTACATTTAGCTTTGGTTTCAACTTTGGATTTATTAAAAGACCCGCGCTGGGGAAGGTCAGAAGAATGTTTTGGGGAAGATCCGATTCTTAGTGCACGAATGAGTGAAGCAATCGTTGAAGGCTTTCAAGGCTCCTTGATTTCTGATGAAACAACTTTTTTAGATCAACGAGTAATGGATATTGATCGGTCGAAAGAACAAATTGGCGTAGTTTTAAAGCATTGTATAGCACAGGGAGAGGCTCTTGGAGGACATAATTCTGGAACTGTTCCAATTGGCAGACGAGAATTTGCAGATATTTATACACCGTTATTGAAAAGTACACGCAATGCTGTTGGGGTAATGGCTGCATACAATGATATTGATGGTGTACCTTGTCATGTGAATCATGAATTGTTTGAACAAAACCTACGAGAAAAAATGGGTTTTCAAGGCTTAGTCATGGCAGATGGAATTGCTCTGGATCGTCTGAATGATGTGTATGACAGACAAACAGAGGCAGCAGGTCATGCGTTAACTGCTGGGATTGATTTAAGTTTATGGGATGAAACTTACACTAAAATTGAAGAAGGTATTTTAGAAGATGTGATTGACGAAACAATGCTTGATCGAGCTGTGCGACGCATTTTAGCAATTAAATTTTTATTGGGGTTATTTGAAGATCCTTTTATCAAAGATCCAAAAAATCAATGGGAAGAATTATGGACAGAATCAAGAGAATTAAATCAACAATTGGCAGAGGAAAGCTTAGTTCTTATTAAAAACAATGGTGTCCTTCCGCTAAATCCAAACGGCAAAAAAGTCGCAGTAATCGGACCAAATGCAGATAACTTATATCACTTATTGGGTGATTATTCAGCGCCACAGACAGGAATACAATTAGAAAAAACGATTTATCGGGAAATCAAAAAACTATTTTCTTCAGCAACTGTCACATATGCCGAAGGCTGCGAGATCCGAAATGAAGTGTCCCAAGAAGCAAAAATCAAAGAAGCACTTCAACTAGCGAGAGAGGCAGATTTAATCATCGCTGTTTTAGGTGGATCAAGTGCACGAAACTTCGACATGGAATTTTTACAAAATGGTGCGGTCTCATCAAAAGGGGTCAATATGGACTCTGGAGAAAACGTTGATGTCGCCTCCTTATCTTTGGGAGGAAAACAAGAAGTTCTCTTAACTGAACTTGCAAAACTTGAAAAGCCACTTGTTTCAGTAATAATCCAAGGTCGCCCTTCTGACTTGACTCTAGTTGAAGCAGTGTCTGATGCTGTTTTGATTGGCTGGTTTCCAGGACAAGAAGGAGGAAAAGCAATCGCGAAGACATTACTTGGACAATCAAACCCAAGTGGTCGGTTAAGTATTACTTATCCTAGAAATAGTCAACAGTTGCCAGTTTATTATTATCAGAGAGATGCCTCAAAAAAAGAGGATTATTATGATCTAAGCGGCAGTCCACTACATGATTTTGGGGAAGGGTTAAGCTATACTACATTTGCTTTTTCAGCGCTTCAATGCAAAACAAATATTGACAAACTAACGGTATCCGTTAAAGTTAAAAATAAAGGATCGATTGCTGGCAAAGTCAGTTCACTTGTATTTGTCAAACTCCTTGGAGGCTCCGTTATTCAGCGTAAAAAGATGCTGAAAGCTTTTAGCAAACACGAATTAAAAGCGCAGGAAGAAAAAACGGTGAAGTTTGAGTTATCTCCAGAAGATTTTCAATATTTAGGTGCAGACAACTGCTGGCATTTCGCCAAAAAAGCAAAAATCATGATTGGTGATCAGGAGACAGAAGTCAATTGTGATTGGTAGGAGTGGAAAAGATGGCATCAATTAGAGACGTTGCTCAACTTGCCGGTGTTTCAGTAGGAACAGTATCGCGGTATTTGAATGGTCAACAGTTAAGGCAGTCAAATGTTGAAAAAATTACTTCAGCGATTAAAGCTTTAGATTATAAAGAAAATATTATTGCCAAAGGTCTTAAAAATAATCGAAGTTTTTCCATTGGCTTACTGATGAATAGTATTTCCAGTCGATTTGGCTCAGAAGTTGTTTCCGGCATTGAAAAAGTTGCTGAAGCAAATGGCTATAGCATACTGCTTAGTGGTTTTTCGAAAAGTGAAAAACAAATGGATGAGAAAATTGATTATTTGTTGAAACACTCCATTGATGGGTTGATTGTCTTTTTATCAAGTGAAGAGTGGATCGACATGGAGAAATTAGCGCAAGTCAATGTTCCAATCGTCTCTTTGAATTATCCAGATCCATTGAATAATGCAGATGTCATTTTATTAAATGATCGTGAAAGTGTCGCAAGAGTGATCGCTGATTGTATGGCTAAAGGACATCGAAAGATTGGTTATATCACTGCGCCACAAACAGATTACACAGCAAAAGAACGGCTGTTAGGTGCAAAAGATGCAATCGAAAATCATCCTACAGTGGAACTTGAGATCTATGAAGGAGATTACACTAGAAGGAGTGGTTATCAAGGAACAAAAGAATTGTTGGCGAAAAAGGTAACGGCCCTTTTTGTCAGCAATTACAATATGTCTCTTGGTTCCTTAGAATGCTTTAATGAACAAGGGATTTCTGTAGGGAAAGACATTTTGTTTGGACATTATGACTATTTATCTGAAGGCGAGCAAAGTATCTTACCACAAGTCACAATAAATCCACCCACAGAAAAAATTGGGGAGACAGCAGCAACGATCATCCTTGAACGAATCAAAGGCATAACGGAAAACTTGTCATCTGAAAAACAAACAATTATCTTGAATAATCAGATTTTAGGCATGACTACTGAAAAATAATTGAAAAAGTTCATTTGATAAAAATGGAGCAACTAAGTAGTTTTGTCATATTAATGAGAAAAAACGTACGAGGTCAATCAGGTCTCGACGTTTTTTGTTTAAGTCAAAAATATGTAAAATGAGTATTGTTCTCATTTTATTGAAAAAAGTGAAAATTTACTGGATTTTTATTGATATTTCCGTTTTTCCATGCTATTTTCTTTTTTGAGGTGAAAGGAAAATGATTGAAAATAAAAAGAAAATATGGTGGCTATCTATCCTGCTTGGCACATTAAGCGCATATGGCCCCTTGCTACTTGATACTTATTTACCAGCTTTACCAGTGCTAGAAACAGATTTCGGGATCCCGACATCAATGGTTCAATTAAGTTTAACCATGTGTTTAGCAGGGCTTGCATTTGGTCCATTATTTATTGGTGCAATTAGTGACCGCATTGGGCGGAAGAAACCACTGCTATGGGGCATTAGTATTTCTGTGATTGCCTGTTTACTATCAGTATCTGTCACAAATATTTGGTTATTTCTAGGATTACGCTTGATTCAAGGAATTGCTAGCTCTACTGGTGTCGTTTTAACGCGAGCAATTGCAAAAGATTTATTTTCTGGTACTCAACTGACTCGTTTCATTGCTATGTTAATGGCAATCAATGGTATCTTTCCGATTGTTTCTCCTTTGCTAGGGAGTTTTTTCTTGAGTTATTTTTCTTGGCGAGGTATTTTTATTTTTCTTGCAGTAGTTGGTTTATTATTATTTTTAGGTATTCTAATCGGATTTAAAGAAACACATGAAGTTCAAGTGGCAACTGAAAAAATCGACCAGAAAGCAGGATGGCAAGCGGTATTCAGTGATCGGCCATTTATGATGTTCGTGTTGATCCAAGGTTTTGTTTATGCGGCGATGTTTTGTTATATCTCTGGTTCTTCCTTTATGTTACAAAATGTTTTTGGTTTGTCAGATAAAATGTTTAGTTTGATCTATGGAATCAATGGAATCGGGATTGTGGTTGCAGCAGAACTTGCTGGTGTATTATCGAAGAAAATGAGTAGCTTCCGTCAGTTAGGTTGGGGAGTGGGTCTTGGTTTTCTAGGTAGTATTTTGGTTATTATTAGCGGTATCCATACGAATCATTTGTGGCTTGCTTTGCTTGGTTTGTTGCTAGTTGTATCGACATTGGGCTTAGTAAATGCAGTGGTAACAACAATGGCTATGGAAAGACAAGGCGAGCATGCTGGGATTGCTTCTTCTGTACTTGGATTAGGAATGTATGCAATCGGAATGGTTTTCACGCCGTTAGTAGGAATCATGGGAAGCAATACGTATCTACCTTTAGCCGTATTGATCTTTATTTCTGAAGCATGTGCGGTTATTTTATATAAAATGTTAGGAAAAGATATCTTTTCAAAAGAAAAAAAGGAATCACTCTTAAAAAATTAGTTAAGAAAAGTAGTTGAATGTAGAAAAGAGGCTAGACAGTATTCTAGCCTCTTTTTGTGTAAAAAAGACGTTTTCTGATAATTGAAAACGTCTAAAACGAGGATAGAATATTTTTATCTATTGGGCCTCTTTTTCTTCAAGCAATTTTTTGATTTGCTCAAGTAACGCCATTTCTCGTCTTTTTTGGTCTTTCAGTAATTGGATAATTTCGTTTAATTGTCCACCTGTTTTGAGAACACCAATAAAGTAAACTATTACATATTGATACGTATTGAAACAAATAAGATTGCTTACGTGAAGACGGCTGCTCATCGTTAGTGAAATAAACAATAGCCTTCGTTAAAATAAACTTTATTCTCGCTAAAGACGAACGTTATCCAGTTGGTTTGAAAAAAATAAAGTTTTTTTATTGATTTTCTAGTTGGAAATGCTAAACTAGATAAAATGCCTTTGAAGGAGCGATTATCTTGAATTTAGAAATGACCTTTGCCAACCATACTTTTGCTAATCCGTTTATGAATGCGTCTGGTGTACATTGTATAACGGTGCAAGAAATGCATGAACTAGCAAGCTCAGATGCTGGTGCGATGATTACTAAGAGTTGCACGATCCCAGCGCGTGTAGGAAATCCTGAACCACGTTATTATGATGTAGCGTTAGGAAGCATCAATTCGATGGGGTTACCTAATTTAGGTTTTGCTTATTATTTGGACTACGCACTTCAATATGAAAAAGAAAATCCAACGGCTGCTCCGTTGTTTTTCTCAATTGCGGGAATGAGTGTAGCAGAGAATTTAGAAATGTTAGAAATGATTGAAAAAAGTGATTTTCGTGGAATTACAGAATTAAATCTTTCTTGTCCTAATGTTCCGGGAAAACCACAACTTGCTTATGATTTCGATGCAACTTTTGAAACACTTAAACAAGCATTTTCCATTTTTACAAAACCTTTGGGTGTGAAATTACCACCCTATTTTGACTTTGCTCATTTCGATGCGATGGCAGAGATCTTGAATCAATTTCCGTTGACTTATGTGAATGCCGTCAATAGTGTAGGGAATGGGTTATATATTGACCCTCAAAGTGATACAGTAGTAATCAAACCGAAGGATGGCTTTGGTGGAATTGGGGGCGAGTATATCAAGCCAACAGCTTTAGCAAATGTTCGCGCTTTTTATACACGATTAAAACCTGAGATCCAAATTATTGGAACTGGTGGGATTTGTAACGGACAAGACGCCTTCGAGCACTTATTATGTGGTGCAAGTATGCTTCAAATTGGAACGCAATTGCACAAAGAAGGACCAGAAATCTTTACTAGAGTAATCAAAGAATTGGCAGAAATTATGGAAGCAAAGGGTTATCAATCAATCAGCGAATTTCAAGGGAAATTACGGACTATTTCCTAAACAAAAGAGCAAAAAACGTGAGACGATTATTGTCTCACGTTTTTTTTTGTATTAATCGCTTTTTTTGTTAATTTTTTTTGTGGAGAATGTTTCATTAGCAACACACGTAACGCATCAACGTCCATATTTGTCTTGAAATTATTTGTAATATAAAGGTCTTTGTAATGGAAGTCGCAAAGAGAGAGAGTCGAATTAGTAATCAAAATATCGTAATTTTTCCCACGTTCAGCGATTTCACAAGTAATAAAAAAATGATTGTCAAATTCTGTTTTAACTGTTTCGACCATGATATTACTGTGAAGATAATCATCGCTAGAGTGAACACCAATTGTAATTTGACTTGTCGAAAAACGTTTCATTTGATTGATAAAATAGAGATAAATACGTGTGACTAATTCCTTTGTTTCATAGAGCAATGGTTGATTTACTAACTGTTCAGCTTCATCAAGAATCTGTTGTGTAAGTTCAAAATTAGGGATAAATACCGTTGCTTTTAAAAGTCTTTCAGAAAGAATTTTTTCATCGAGAAAGCTAATGTTTCCTTTAAAATATAAAAGTGATCCATGAATTTGCGTTAAATAATATTTCCAATTGATAATGAACGTTTCATCGATATTCTTTGAATCAATTTGATAAGCAGTACGAACTTTATCCACGACCAATTCATTCAACGAAATGATTTGGGGGTTGATTGTCGGCCAATAATGATCATCGATCAGTGTTTTTGCATTAGGGGGCAAAATCGACATGGAGGAAATAAATAAATAGAGATAAATTGCGTTATGCGCTGAACCAAAAACAGCCGAGTGGCTAAGCGAAAGAAAGTAGGCATCTCTGATGATTTGGTAAATCGAATCCTCTTTTTGAAAATCAAATAGCATCTGTATTGTTGGATTAGAATCGAGAGTTGGCTGTTTCACAATTCGCGTTTTAAGAATACGGATCCAAAGATACAGTTTTAGCTTCGCTTCACTTGTGAAATTCTGTTCTAACTTCATTTCTAAATAATCAACAAATCGCAAACTACTATGGTCGTTTGTTTTCTTTTCTAATTCGTCTAATGGCATAGCTACCCAAAGTAGCTGGAAAAAGAAATAACAAATTTGTAGCTCATCACCAATGATCGTTCCTTTACGTATCTGGATATCAAATTCTTTGATCTCATCATTTAACTTTTTTAGCTGTCGATAGATAGCTGCTTCGCTTAAAGAGAGACTGCGACTTAATTCAACAATTGAATAATTAGGATGACGATAAAGGTAGATCAAGATTTGGTAACCTACAGAATCTTCCAGATAATAATAATAAAATTTGTCTAAGCTAGCGTGATTGTCTTTTTGAAGGGTGATATTATCTTGTGTTTTGTCGTATTTAAGGGATAACCCGATATCTAGTTGATCGAGGATACTACTGACTTCTTTAATATTTGTTTCAAAAAGAAAGCGAGTTAATGATAGTTCTTCGATCATTGCTGTGATATTTGTTTTTGTATTGTAGTCCATTAAAAAGTGGACCATTGAGATTTGAATACGACTATTTTTATCCAATAAATTCAAAAGATTCAAAATCAGCACCTGCTTTACACAATTTTAAAAGAATTACTTCGTTTATAAGCAAAATATAAAATCTGAAAATAACAATACATTCAGTAGAGATAGTATAGACAATTATATCATCAATTCAAAAAAAGCAAAGAATATTTTCTGTTGGACAAAATGTTTTTTACTTCACAATGACCATCATCAACAAACAAAAATTAAAAATAGAAGGAGACTGGAACAAAATAAATTCCAGTCTTTTTTATGTTTTCGATCTAGTTTTCAAAGAAAAGAAGAATGAAAATCATTGAGAAGTAACTAAATCTTATTTTAAGTTTGAACTTGCTACATATTTATTTCTATCATTGGGTAGTTTCTTTTGTCGAAAAATAAAAATGGCATGTTTGATTTTTTCTCGAGTCTCAAACTTTATTTCTTCATCTATTTTTTCAAATAATAAGTAGTAATCAAAATATCTTGCTTGTGATTGCCAAAACCAGTGCCAAACAGGGTTAATCCACCTTGGTGTTTGGCATCGTCTTCAACAGAAAAACGTAATTTGATGAAAGGTAGCTCATGCAGTTTCAAGTCCTCGATTGTGATATCTGAATAAGCCTCACCATCGATACCCGTATCTAATTTATTGATACGAAGATGCTTCAAAAGGCCATATTGACTGAAGCTATCGTTCCACCATTCTGGGGTATAGCGTCCACGAATATCTGAAAAATTGCCAGGAACAGTATAGACGGCAACTTTGACATCATTAACATAGATTGAAATATCGCTTGGCCAAACGTTATTCGATAAGGGAAATTCTGATGCGATTTCAAAACTGATTTCAAGCATTTCAGGTGTTTCGTTTTCTTGTAATAAATTAGGGATCTTATACTCAACAAATCCGCTACTGAACCATAATAATGTAGCATCTACACGTTTTGCATCCATAAAATATTTTGGATCATCCGCTTTACCCACAACGTCTTCAGTGGTAGCTAATCCGCAAGTAGGTGTGACAGAAAAATCCGTAAAATGCCCCAGTTTCAGATTAGTAGAATATCGTTGGAATTCTTGATAAATTTTTTCTGGGAAACGAATATTGATGTCATCAACTTTTAGGTAGACCATTTTTTTATTTCGGTTGGCACCAACGCCACGCTCAGAATGGATTAAACCAGCATCTTCCATTTTTTGAATATGTCTAGTAGTGATTGCATTACTGATCCCTAAATGTTTTGCAATTTCTCCAACGCTTTTTTTTTCGCTTCCGATAAATGTTAAAATTTCTAAACGAGTAGCGCTAGCGAGGCATTCAAAAACAGGTAAAGAACGTTTGTCTAAAGAAAGTTCCATAATTTTTCATCTCCTATTTAACTAAAAAGTTAACAGCTTATCTCTCAATATGATTATATCCTAACGTCCATTTAACTGTATAGTTGTTTTTGCTAAACGTTGACAAAATAATGTTGACTGCGCTTACATACGATGCTAATTTAGCAATGTACTATTTGTTTTAAATAAAAAAATACTAAAAAGTTAATTGATTGAAAAATAATTATCGTCGAAAATTAACTATTTAGTAAAATTGAGAGAGGGACAGGAAAATGAAAAAATTATTAGGTATGGCATTGGTAACGGGTGCTTGTTTGATGACATTAACGGCATGTGGCAACACTGAAAGTACAGGATCAACAAGTGAAAAAGAAATCGTTTTTTGGAATCCATTTACAGGAGCAGATAGTTCAAATGTTAAGGCAATGATTGATGAGTACAACAAAACTGATCCTGAATATAAAATCAAAAATGTCTCATTAAAAGAAACAGATATGTATACCAAAATCCCAACTGTCGTTAACTCAGGTAAAAATATTCCAGATCTAAATATTGTTCACGCAGAACGAATCAAACAATATAAAGACAATGACATGCTAGAAAATTATGATGATATTTTGGCTGATTTTCCTGAAATCAAAGCGGAAAATTATGTGACTGAGGCATGGAACTTAGGTGAACTGGATGGGACTCGTTATAGCTTGCCACTTGATATTCATAACTGGGGAACTTATTACAATAAAGAATTACTTGAAAAATATGCACCTAATGCGCTGGATGACAATATCTTAACCTTTGATGAAATCAAAGAGGCAGGTGAAAAAGCAAAAGCTGATGATATCCGAGGTGTAGCTGTTACTTGGATGAAACCCAATTACTTATCAACATTTAAACAAGCAGGCGGTGAATTAACGGAAGATGGAACTGCCCCAACCTTAGATACACCAGCTGCGAAGGAAGCGATGAGTGCGTGGGCTGATTTATATCAAGCTGGGGTGACAACAAAAGATGGGGAAGATCCAACCCAATTATACTTAGCTGGGAAACTTCTCTTTTTCCCAGAAGGCATTTGGCTACAAAATAATATCAAAGATGCAAAATTTGACTGGGGATTGACTAATTCACCACAGTTAACAGATGATACAAGCAAAATAGTCAATTGGGCATCTTCACATCAATTTGTTATGTTTAAGAATAAAGATCGTTCCGCTGAGAAGACCAAAGGGATCATGGAATTTATCAATTGGTTACGGACGAATTCACTTGAATGGGCGAAAGCAGGCCAAAATCCAGCAGCGTTAGCAATTTTAGAGAATGAAGAATATCAAAAAATGCCACAATCATTCTTTATTGAATCACCTGAACAACAAGCGACACTTTCGATCTTTGATTACAAATACAATGGTTACGTTTCAGAATACATTGATGCGCACGGTTTTGATACAGTCTTTGGGAAACAGTCAGTAGCTGATTTCACCAAAGGCATGCAAAAAGAAGTTGTCGATAAAATTGCTAAAGATAGTTCCAATAAATAACTTTTATTCACAACTTATCTTGATTTAGGAAAGGACTGCGCAGTTATGATGACTTCTACAGAAACGATGTCAGCTACAGGCAAGGTGACCAAGAAAAAGAGATGGTTGCCTTGGGTATTTTTAGCCCCGCATTTGACGATTTTTACAATTTTTTTCTTACTACCAGTGATTTTTGGGTTGTATATTTCTTTGACAGATTGGGATTTGTTCAACTCACCGACTTTTGTTGGTTTAGCTAATTATCAAGATCTCTTGTTTAATGAACAGTCTACTTTTTATGAACAGTTACGGATTGGATTAAAAAATACATTTCTATTTGTGCTATTTTCGGTACCAAGCTGTATTATCGTTCCATTGATTTTAGCAGCAGCATTAAACACGAAACCAAAATTAGCGAAATTATTTC
Source organism: Candidatus Enterococcus courvalinii (assembly GCF_017315945.1). Taxonomy (GTDB): domain Bacteria; phylum Bacillota; class Bacilli; order Lactobacillales; family Enterococcaceae; genus Enterococcus_B; species Enterococcus_B courvalinii. Next base: position 371,091 of record NZ_JAFLWI010000002.1, on the reverse strand, counting down.
AATCACTGTTTTATTTACCTTCACTTTTTGCTATTTCTGCCGTAGTAATCATCTGGACGTTAATTTTTAATGTCAATTATGGTCCAATCAACACGATTTTACAATCTGACATTCCTTGGACTGGAACACAGCCTTATGCTTGGATCGCGTTAGTGGTTGTAACGGTTTGGTGGACGATTGGTGGAAATATGATTATCTATCAAGCAGCGTTAAATGGCATTTCAAAAGATTTTTATGAAGCAGCCGATATTGATGGCGCTACGACGTTACAAAAATTTTTTAAAATTACTTTGCCAGCAATTAGAGGACAGATTTTATATACCGTAGTAATGACAACGGTTGCACAGTTTAATGTGTATGGACAACCATTAATGTTGACGGGTGGAGGCCCCAGTAATTCAACGCGGGTCTTATTGATGTATATCCAACAAAATGCTTTTGGTTCAGGGCAATCAATTGCTGGGATGGCATCTGCTATGGCAGTCATCTTAGGTCTTTGTATCATGGTGGTTTCTGCTATCCAATTTAAATTGTTGCGAAAAGAGTAGGGGGAGACAAGATGAAAAAAAAGTCAATGTCTAAAGTAATGGCATTTTGCTTTTTACTCGTGATGGGAGTTATCTGGATGATTCCATTACTATACGGCGTGTTAACATCGTTTAAATCTGAAATGGAGCTAATGACAGCTGGATTTAAGTTATTACCAATTGAATGGGTGTTGACGAACTACACAGAACTTTTAGTGAATAATTCAAGCACACCGTTGGTTAAATGGTTCTTTAATTCGTTATTCATTTCTGTGTCACACACTCTTTTAGTTTTAGTGGTCGTCTCATTTTCGGCATTTGCCTATAGCCGTTTAAGTTTTAGAGGAAAAAATGGACTTTTTTCCTTTTTGTTAGCAACGATGATGTTCCCGAGTGTGGTGAATTTGATTCCACTTTATAAGATCGTTGATGTTTTGGGCTGGGTCAATACGCCACTGGCGATGATTGTGCCTGGAGCAGCTGGTGTGTTCAATATTTTTTTAGTGAAACAGTTTATGGATAATATTCCAAAAGATTTTGATGAAGCTGCGCAGATTGATGGTGCGAGCGAATGGACGATTTTTCGTAGAATTATTTTACCTTTGATCAAACCAGTGTTATTAGTAGTAGCGTTATTTGCTTTTACTGGCTCTTGGAATGACTTTTTATGGCCATCCATCGTATTTAATGATATCGAAAAAATGCCGATTACTTCAGGACTACAACTTTTACAAGGTATGTATCAGGCACAACCAACTTTGTTGATGGCCGGCGCGCTGGTGGCAATTATTCCAACTTTTGTTTTGTACCTATTTGCTCAAAAATATTTTTTACAGTCGATGTCTTTATCAGCTGGTGTGAAAGGATAGGAAAAAATGGAACGAAAAAGAGAACGACAATTGATTCGAATCATGGGAATCTGGCAAATCCTTGATGGCGTGTTAACAATTGGAATTTATGGCTTCTATCAGCAGCAAATCTTTTCTGGTATGGTCGAAAGTAATTTAGCGCAATTGAATGCAATTGATGCATTGTTTGGGAATGTTTTCTTGTTTGTATGTACATTTGGTACATTATTGATTGGACTAGGATTAGCAAATTTAGTCATTAGCCACCGATATGTAAAAGACAATCAGGTGAATATAAAAATAGGTGTGTATTTATTAGTTCAAGGATTATTTTCTTACTTGATTCTAGACATTATTAGTCTAGCGTTAGGAATGACAGCAGGGATTATTTTACTTGCTAGAAATAAGGGAATTAAATTGAACGTTCAAAAATCTTAGTTGGGAGTTAAAAATATGATGCGTGAAGAGTATCCTCGTCCGCAATTTGTCCGTGAACGGTTTGTCAATTTGAACGGGGTCTGGTCATTTGCTTTTGATGATGAAAATGTTGGAATAAAAGAACGGTGGTATTGTACACCTGAAAAACTGAATCAAAAAATTGAAGTGCCATTTGTTTATCAATCAGAGTTGAGTGGAATCAAACAACGTCAGGTTCACGATGTTGTTTGGTACCAGCGAGCATTTTCTTGGGAAAAACAGGAATTAAAAAGATGTTTCTTACATTTTGGCGCGGTGGATTATCGAGCAGATATTTATGTCAATGGCTGTTATGTAGGAAATCATTTTGGTGGACAAACGTCCTTTTCATTTGATATTACTGACTTTTTAATAACAGGAGAACAAAGCTTAGTCGTTCGCGCCTGGGATCCTCATGAGGATGAAACGATTCCCAGAGGAAAACAATTTTGGGAACCAGAATCCAGAGGAATCTGGTATACAAATAGTACAGGGATCTGGCAAACAGTCTGGTTGGAAGAGGTATCAGAAAAGCATCTTGAAAAAGTTGAATTAACACCAGATATTGATCAAGGAAATGTCTGTTTTGCTCTAACTGTATCTGCTGCGGCTGTAGGTCAAACCTTGCGCTACCAAATCTCATTTAAGGGTGTCGTGATTTGCGAAGATCAGCTGACCATTTTTTCAACTTTTACCAAACGTTGGATCGATCTTTATAATCAAAAAATTTTTCGGACCAACTTTCACGACCAAGGGTGGACTTGGTCGCCCGAAAATCCAAATCTGTTTGATATTCGTTTTGAATTAGTTGAAGGCGAAGAAGTGTTGGATCGAGTAACAAGTTATTTTGGTATGCGTAAGGTCCATGTAGAAAACGGAATGATTTTCTTGAATAATCAACCCTATTATCAAAAGCTAGTATTGGATCAAGGTTATTGGCCCATGGGATTACTGACAGCTCCAGATGATGAATCATTTATCAAGGATATCGAATTAGCGAAGGCAATGGGATTTAATGGTTGTCGGAAGCATCAAAAAGTGGAAGACCCGCGATTTCTATATTGGGCAGATCAGTTAGGGTTCATTGTTTGGGGAGAATGTGCGTCTGCACCTGTTTATTCCTCAGATGCAGTTTCTAGGCTGACAAAAGAGTGGATAGAAATTATTGAGCGCGATTATAATCATCCGTCGATCGTAACGTGGGTTCCGCTAAATGAAAGCTGGGGGGTTCCAGAAATTCATCTGAATGCACAACAACAAAGTTTTTCTAAAAGTATCTACAATTTTTTGCATGCGCTAGATACAACTCGTTTAGTTATTTCTAACGATGGTTGGGAAATGACCGAAACGGATATTTGCGCAATTCACAATTATAATCATGGTGGGGAAAATGAAACGGAGAAGTACAATCATTTCAAACGTAGTTTAGCAAGCGTTGAGGGACTGATCAATCATCCACCAGGAAAATGGGCAATTTTTGCTCAAGGATTTACGTATCAGAATCAACCGATTTTGTTAACTGAATTCGGAGGAATCGGCTATCAAGTCCAAAGTCAAAAAGGGTGGGGCTATACTTCTGTAAATGATGGTGCACAATTTCTTGCTGATTATGGTCGAATTATGCGAGCGGTTTATGAATCTAAAGCATTATGGGGTTATTGTTATACGCAGTTAACAGATGTAGAACAAGAAATCAACGGTTTGCTTACTTATGACCGACAAGCAAAAGTTCCTTTAGAACAAATCAAGGAAATCAATGATCAATATCATCCAGAACAGATTTTTATCAAAAATCGATGGAGAAAAGAGGCAGAATATGAATAATCTTCGACGAGCGCATCCACGTCCACAATTCATTCGAAAAAATTGGACCTTACTCGATGGCACTTGGGCATTCCAATTTGATGACGACAATCAAGGAATCCAACAACAATGGTATCAAGGAATCCCAAACACAGTTCCAATCACTGTCCCTTTTACTTATGAAACAGAATTGAGCGGGATCAATGATTCCTCCCATCATTCCGTTGTGTGGTATGAGAAGAAGATCGTTTTAGAAGGACAGAAAAAGTACACATTATTATTTGAAGGTGTTGATTATTTTAGCCAAATTTGGTTGAATGGCAAACAAATCGGGACACATCAAGGAGCGTACGAACGTTTTGAATTTGATTTAACGGAAGCTTTGCCCGGCGAAAATCATTTGGTGATTCGTGTGGAAGATTCACTTGCGGAAGACCAACCAAGAGGAAAGCAACGATGGTTAACAGATAATTTTGGTTGCTGGTATGTACAAACAACGGGGATTTGGAAATCGGTTTGGTTGGAGGAACAACAGTCAGACATCCGATTGGCGTCAGTTAAAATGACGCCAGATTTAATAAATGATCAGATAATTTTTGAACCACTTGTTAAAGAAGGAGCGATTTATCCAAAACGAAGTTATTTATTTGAAGCGGACGTCTCATTTGCTGAACAATTAGTTAGTTCACATCGAGGATTACTGACTCATTCGCTCAACCCCATTTCATTGCAAACAAGACTCAAAGAGGATGGATGTTGGGGGACGAAAGTCTGGTCGCCAGAATCACCACATTTATACGATGTGACTTTCCGTCTTTTCACTGAATCAGGTGAATTGTTGGATGAAGTATCCAGCTACTTTGGAATGCGTGATATTTCAATTAAAAAAGGACAAGTTTTGTTGAATCATCATCAGCTTTATCAACGATTGATTTTGGATCAAGGTTATTGGAAAGAATCAGGAATCACACCGCCTTCGCTTGAAGCGCTGGAAGTAGATCTTGATCGGATTATAGAAATGGGTTATAACGGGTTAAGAAAACATCAAAAGATCGAAGACGAACGATTTTTATATCTATGTGATGAAAAAGGCTTGTTAGTTTGGTCCGAGATGGCATCGACTTATCTGTTTAACGATCAAGCAATGGAGCGTTTTGTCGATGAGTGGCAAGCAATCATCCGTCAAAATTATAATCATCCATCAATTATTACTTGGGTACCGTTTAACGAGTCTTGGGGAATCAAAGGAATCGAACACGAGCAACAACAGCAGCACTTTACTGAAAGTATCTATTATTTAACGAAATCATTTGATAAGCAACGACCAGTAATCACAAATGATGGTTGGGTTCATACGATTTCTGATATTTTGACATTACACGATTATGAAGAATACGGTGAACGGTTCAAAATGCGTTATGAAAATAAAAAAGATTTTGTAACCAATGAACATCAATTTAATCAAGATTTTTATGCTTTCGCTGAGGGTTATCATTACCAAGATCAGCCGATTATTATTTCTGAATTTGGTGGTATTGCTTTTACAACTGAAAAGGCAGAGGACTGGGGTTATGGGAATCAAGTAAGAGATGAAGAACAATTTCTGGCACGTTTTGATGCGATCCATCAGGCGATTCAGAACTTACCATTTATTACAGGTTACTGTTATACACAGTTGACAGATGTTGAGCAAGAGGTGAATGGTTTATTGACGACAGATCGAAAACCAAAAGTTGATTTAGCTAAAGTGAAAGAAATCAATACAAGAAGAGTGAAATAAGTCAAAATAGTTACAAATAAAAGTTGGGTTTAGTCGCAGATAAAAGTGACGCCCAGCTTTTTTATTGTTTAAAAGTTTGTGCATAAATGTGCAAGCGTATTCATTGTTTTGTATAGAAACTTATGGGAGAATAACTTGGGAAAAAAGGAGGGTCTAAAATGAAAGATGCGATCTATCTATCTCAGGCATTGAAAGAGAAGCAATTCAGCCAACAAGAGTTTCTTGAAGAAACAGCGAAAAAAGCCAAAAAAATGAATCCTGAATTAAATGCTTTTGTGACATTTGCTACTACTGATTTGCCTTCAAAAAAGACTGATTCGTTGTTGGCGGGAGTGCCTTTTCCGTTAAAAATGTTGGGACAGGAAAAAAAGGGTTGGTTAGCAACATCAGGTTCAGTTTTGTTCAAAGATCATCGTGCTTCAATGAATTCAAACTATGTTCGACAAATTGAGTCACTTGGTTTGTTACCACTTGGGCAAACGAATTCACCTGAATTTGGATTTAAAAATATCACAGATCCTGTACTGTATGGTCCAGCAAAAAATCCGTGGAATGTTGCTCATTCACCTGGTGGTTCAAGTGGGGGTGCAGCAGCGGCTGTGGCAGCTGGTATTGTTCCTATGGCAGGAGCAAGTGATGGTGGAGGGTCTGTCCGAATCCCCGCTTCGTTTTGTGGTCTGATTGGTCTGAAACCTTCAAGAGGAACGATGCCTGTGGGCCCATACGCATGGCGTGGTTGGCAAGGCGCTGCAATTGACTTTGGATTAACGATTTCGATGCGAGATACAGAAGCCTTGTTTTATGGGTTACGTGGAACTGCTTCAGGTGCGCCTTATCAAGCATCCCCAGCAGAATGGGAAACACATCCAGAGAAGCAAAGATTGCGTATAGCGGTTTGTTCTGCCTCACCGATTGGCTCAACAATTAGTGAAGAAGCAAAACAAGCGGTAAAAAATGCGGTGAATTTTTTAGTTGAGCAAGGTCATGACGTAGTAGAAATCGCTTATCCTTTAGACGGACGTCACTTGATCAATTCTTATTATCAAATGAATGCTGCTGAAACTGCGGCAATGATTACTTCGATTGAGGGAAATCTTAAGCGATCTGTCAGACAGGAAGAATTGGAACCTATTTCGTGGACGTTATTAGAATATGGAAAAAAAATTGCTGCAGCTACTTACATCGCGTCGTTGCATGTTTGGGATCGCGCAGCGGTAACAATGGAAGAGCTATTCCAAGAGTATGATCTGTTTCTTTCACCAACGACCGCTTTCTCAGCGCCAGAAATAGCAAGAGATTTACAAAGTGACCTGATTCGCGAGAAAATGAGTCAAGTTTCTGAACTATCAGAAGGGCAAGCTTTTGACATTGTTACGGAAATGTTTGAGGAGAGTTTGCAAATTACTCCTTATACTCAGTTAGCGAATTTGACTGGACAGCCAGGTATTAGTTTACCAACACATCTAACTGGCGAAGGGCTGCCGTTAGGAATTCAGTTTATGGCAGCTAGAGGTCGTGAAGATCTTTTATTTACTATAGGAAAGTTATTTGAAGAAAATCAAAAATTTTATTTACCGAAAAATGTTCAATAGTGTGTGATTATTAGGAGGAAAAAATGAAAAAGTCGGTTTTTGCAATTATTTTAGTCAGTGGTTTATTCGCTTTAGCAGCTTGCGGGCAAGGAAATTCTAAAACAGCAGAAGACAATAGTTTAAAACAAGTGGAAGACAAGAAAGAGATGGTTGTTGCAACTTCAGGAACCTTGTTTCCAGCATCTTATTATAATGATGATAATCAACTAGTTGGTTATGATGTTGATGTAGCAAAAGAAGTAGCAAAACGTTTAGGCGTTGATATTTCATTTAAAGAGTATAATGTTGATGGGCAAATTACTGCTGTATCTAAGCAATCAGTTGACTTTGCAGCGAATGATTTTGGGATCACAAAAGAACGTGAAAAAAAATTCTCTTTATCTGATCCAATCAAATATTCTTTTGACAGCATGATTGTGCGTCAAAAAGATGATTCTGGGATTGCTTCTTTAGAAGATTTAAAAGGCAAGAAAGCTGCTGGCGAACCTAACACTAGTTATATGAAATTAGCGGAAAAGTATGGCGCAGAACTAGTTACCTATGATAATGCGACAAATGATCAATACCTTACAGATGTTGCAAATGGACGCACTGATGTGATCTTAAATGATTACTATTTACAAAAGATGTCGGTAGCTGCGTTACCGGATATTCCAGTTAAAATTTTGGAGAACGTGTATTTCAATGCGAATAGTAGTGGTTTTTTGTTTAAAAAAGGACATGATGCTTTAGAAGAAAAAGTGAATGAAACACTTAAAGAAATGAAAGATGATGGTACATTGAAAACAATTTCGGAAGGCTATTTCCAAACAGATGTATCAGTGAAACCAAAAGAAGAAATCGCTGAGACGGTGAGTGAATAATGTATTTTCCCACAATTGATTTTCTCCTAATGTGGGAGTCCATTCCCTTTGTTTTACAAGGGCTGACATATACGTTAGGAATCGGGGTCCTTTCTTTCTTGTTAGGAAATGTGATTGGGATTGTATTAACAATACTCGGGTTCGTTCGCTGGCGACCTATTCGCTGGTTCGTTCGTTTTTATCTCTCTTTTTTTCGAGGAGTTCCCGCGTTAGTGTTACTCTTTTTATTGTATTTCGGCTTACCTTATCAACTGAGTGCAGTGACAGCATCGATCATTTGTTTTACAATTACAAGCAGTGCTTTTCTTGGTGAAATTTATCGAGGATCATTAGCTGGCGTGCCTCAAGGACAATGGGATGCTGGTTTGGCGGGTGGTTTTTCTTTTTTAGGAGTTCTACGCTATATTGTACTACCACAAGCTTTTCGTATCTCTGTCCCTGCGTTAAGTAACGTGGCAATGGATTTGGTAAAAGGCACTTCTTTGGCAGCAACGATTACCGTTCCAGAAATTTTTCAAAAAGCAAAAATCATTGGTGGTCGGACATTTGATTATTTTTCGTTGTATATTTTAGTTGCTTTGGTTTATTGGTTGATTTGTATTGGGATCGAGAAAATCCAACAACTATTGGAAAAACATTATGCGAATCGTTTGATCCAATGAAAGTGAATAGATAATCAAGGAAGTTAGGATAGAAAGTATTCCTAGCTTCTTTTTTTAAATTGCTATTTCATTCTTCCTGTTAGATAATTTTATTGTTAGGAGTCATCTTTAGTACAATTATCATGCAAGAATGAGAAAAAAAGAGTCTTTTTTGAATAAGATTTTGTCATGCGGTATTTCGTGCTACAATTTTTGTGCAAATAATTGAATGAACTGGGGGATAAACGTGGAAAAAAGAGGATTCGCTTTGTTCGGGTTGGGTTTACTTTTAGTAATTGGTCTACAAACAGAACACACACAAGCAGAAGAAATAGCAACAACCAGTGCAGGTAGCATTCCAATGTATCGTCTTTTCAACAAATACAGTGGGGAACATTTATATACACGTAGTACAGGAGAAAGAGATAATTTGAAACGTGTTGGTTGGAATTATGAAGGTGTAGCGTGGCAAGCGCCAACAAATGGCTCACCAGTCTATCGTTTATACAATCGTTATAACGGTGAACATTTCTATACGATTGATGCAGGAGAAAGAGATAAAATTTCTCATACTGATTGGACGTACGAAGGGATTGCTTTTTATTCCTATAAAGGTAGCGGAGGTGTCCCTGTTACTCGTTTATATAGTAAAAAAGTAAATTGGCACCATTATACGTTAGATAACAATGAAAAGAATATTATCAGCAAGCAAGGATGGAAAATCGAAGGCGTTGGTTGGTATGCAATGCCAAATAGTGCGCCATCTCCAGCCCCAAGTGACGAAAAAGTATTAAATGTACCAGTTGTTTGGCAAGGAAATACCATGTTGTGCGAAGGAGCATCATTACTACAAGCTTTGCGTTACAAAGGCGTAACGAATCAAGATTTGCTGACATTTGTTAACTCGATGCCACGTGCAAACGACAATAATCCGTATCACGGTTATTCAGGTGAATGGCGTCATAATGTTTCTGGAACCTATCAAGGAATGATGGCTGATCCAGTCATTCAATGGGCGAAAAAAGTAGGTGGAAATACAGCAAATATTTCTGGACAAGGAACAAATGCAATTAAGAATGAGATTCGCAAAGGAAATCCAGTTGTTACTTGGATCACCTACAATTATGCTTCACCGCAGTTTAAACAAATGCCTTGGGGACGTGCTGTCTGGAATGGTCATGTGGTACTAGTTGCTGGCTTTAAAAACGGTGCGTACCACGTAGTTGATCCTGTTTTTGGTGCAAAGTGGATCAATGCGAGTACCTATGAGAATTCCTTTAATGTCACTAAGATGGCAGTAGCTGTTCGTTAATCAGGTATGGTAAATGAAAAGTTCGTTGGGAGTGTGGCAATTGCTGTCGCACTCTTTTTTGGTTTGCCAGTTGATAAGAAATAGCTGGTATTTTTCATCATCGTTGTGTAAAATAAACAAGATGATTAGGCGAAAATACGTTCCCTTTGGAGGTGGAAAGATGAAAACATCCTTAACAATTGATATGGAGCAATCACTTTACCAATACTGTCTTGAGCAAGGTGGGATCGTGGTAGAAGAGGTCACAATGCCAGAAGAACAGGGAATTGTCGATACATTATGTTGTTTAACAAAAGCAGATGGGACGCGTGAATGGCGCTGCTATGAATTAAAAGTAACAAAAGCAGATTTCCGTTCGGCAGCGAAGCTTTCATTTGTTGGACACTATAATTATTTCGTTTTACCTCAGGAACTCTATGAAGCTGTCGAGGTAGAGATTCCAGCAGAAATTGGTGTTTTTGTTTACAGACCCTACGTTACAATGGAAGAAATGCCTGCACCAGGAACCTTTGCAATTGCCAAAAAAGCAACAAAAAAAGAATTGACAGTACCGGAAACGGCACTAACTAACCGTTTTATGGCCTCACTATTTAGAGAGGTTCGAAAAGCGAAACAAATGGAACGTGGGGTCAGATATTTTCCGACTGAACAATTGTATAAAGAACTAAAAAAACGTTCAGATGAACACAATCCATTTTCAACTGAACGTTATTATGAACGCTTCATGGAAGACCTGAACAATCAAGCAGTAGAGGAATTGCAAGAAGAGGTTCTTGCCCTACAACAAGATTATGAATACCTACGACAACAACAACAAATTCGGCGTCTGCCAACTGAGCCATTGGAGTGATCTTATGTATTATCCTTATTTGCGTGGAAAACAATTTGATCTGTTAGCCTTGAAAGAAGCAATAAATCGTAATGTTTTATCTGCTAAAGTTCAGCCGATTATTGAACCAGTTCGAGATTCTGCGACACTTAAAAACGTTATTGAACTTTTCCAAAAGAAAAACCAACCTCTAACCGTAATCGATAATCCACAGGTAGGCCAATTTAAGTTGTTTCAAGAACATCTACATTCATGGACTGAAACACAGAAGAGCGCCATTCAACATGGGGTGATTTTGACACCTCAAAATTTTCAAGAGATTGTGAACAATCCTCCTGAATGGTTGATTTTCGATGGACAGTACTATTTAAGAGAGCCAGCAAGCTGGAAAAAGTTGGCAAAGAGCGAAACAAAATTCATTATTCCTGATAATAGCCGATTGCGTATTTGGCTACCAGAAAATAAAATCATTTTACGCGACTCTTTTCAAACGAAAAAATATGTTGAAAACTATGCTGAAAAGCCAGATGATTTTTTTAGCGATGATTACTTGTTTCACCGAGAAGATGGCTATATTGGTTTTGCTGATTTTACAATTGAAGGTAGTCGTTATTTTGACAAAGGGTATCCTAGTCGTGCGTTAGCCATCCATTTAACTTATGTTGATGCTTACGGGAATATCCGGGTGAAGCATTTCATTTCTGATAGTAATGAGTCTGCAAAAGATCAAGCACTCAAATTCTTTGAAGCAGCGGCGAAAATGAAAAGTTGGGTTTGGCGCAATCAAGACCAACTACTGATTACTTCAGGAATAATCGAGCTTTTATTACTAGAAAAAAAGCAAAAATTTCCAGGTTTAGGGGTATTAAAAAAGTGGTCCTTACTCCATCACTTAGAGCTAATGAGTCGGCTAGTGGAGCATCCAACAAACTGGCTGAAAGAAGTGACACAAACCAATCGCTTACAAGAATTAGATCAATAAAAAGAAAGTTACGGGAGGCAATGAAAATGTACCTTAGAAAAACAAGACCTGAAGACATCGATAAAGTGATGGAAATCATTCAAGCAGCAACACAATTTTTGGCAGCACAAGGCTTACCACAATGGCAAAACGGTCACGGGCCAACCAAAGACATGATTTTGATGGATAGTGAAAAAGAAGAAAGCTTTGTGTTGATTGATGACGAACAGATCGTAGGCACAGCAGCTTTAGTTTCTGGTATTGATCCTGTTTATACAGCAATCGATGGCTCATGGGAAGAAGTCTCATCAGGCTATTTGTCTATCCATCGTGTGGCAGTTGATCCAACTGTTAGAGGAAAAGGTTTAGGGAAAAACTTACTAAAGCATTTAGTAACAATTGTGGCCATCCAAGGAGTCAAGGATATCCGAATCGACACATATCCGACCAACGAACCAATGAAAAAAACAATTTTAGCAGCAGGCTTCCATTATCGAGGGATGATTGAATTTCCGTTTGAAAATGGGGAGAGGCTAGCTTATCAGTTGGTGATTTAGTGGGAAAATCATTAATTAAAAGGAATTTGTATTTTGTCATTTGAAGAAAAGTAAAAAAGGAAGCAGAGTGTGTGTCTGATTCCTTTTTTGTATAGCAAATAACCGAAAAATGATTGGAAAAAGTTATCGTGAAGTATTTTCTTCTAAAATTTTTAAGAGTTGCTGTTGTGCTGATTCAAAAGTTGTGTCATTTGAAATAATTTCAAGGGTAGGGATACTAGCCAGACGCCGTAGTTCTTCTTGATCATGATCAAAAAGTGCCAGTCTTTTTGAACGCTCAGCTTGGGAATCCCCTCGTTCTTCTAAACGTTTTTGCAACGTTTCTTTTGAAATTGAAAGAAAGATAGGACGAATACGCTCACCAAAAATTTCATAAAGTCGCCAAAATCCAGCGGCTGTTAGTACGGCGTAACAATCATCTTTGTTTAAACGATTCGCAATTTCCATTTTACTAGAGCCATAGTAATTTCCCGCGTATTCATCCCATTCAGCAAATGCACCATCCAAAATCATTTCTTGAAATCTTTTTTTAGAGACAAAGTAGTAATCTTTTTCATTTAATTCGCCAGGACGCTTTGGGCGACTGGTGTGCGTAATGATTTTTTGATCTGGACGAAAAACGGAAGCGGCTAACGAAGTTTTCCCCGAACCAGATGGACCAATAATCACATAACAATAAGTCATATTTTACCTCCTTATTAGTTAATAATATAACCTAATGATGCATAAAATGAAAAGAAGAGACTGGGAAAAGTTTTACTCCCAGTCTCTTTCTTTTCAGTCAATTTAATTCCATGATGAGATCAACAAAATTGTTTTCACGCATCTTGTTCGTCTGTTTTAAACTAACAAACCTGTAACAATCGCACTAAGGAAGCTGACTAATGTTGCAGTAAGCAAGATTTTCAAGCCATGCTTTGCGACCAAGTTTCCTTTTTCTTCATTCAACCCTTTCATCGCACCAGAAATAATTCCGATAGAAGAGAAGTTTGCAAATGAAACTAAGAAAACGGATAAAATGGCTGTCGTTCTTTCAGTGAAATGGAAGTTTCCAGTTGAAAGTTCAGTCATAGCGACAAATTCATTAGTAACTAATTTTGTTGCCATGATGCTTCCAGCATCAACTGCTTCATTCCAAGGAATACCACTGATAAAAGCAAGTGGGGCAAAGATGTATCCAAGGATTTCTTGGAACGTAATGCCAAATAATCCGTTGAAAATAGCATTGATCATTGCAATCAAAGCAACAAAACCGATTAACATCGCTGCCACAGTCACTGCAACATGAAACCCATCTAAAATATATTCACCCAGCATTTGGAAAAATGTTTGATTTTTGTCTTCTTCAATGATTAACTCGTCTTCTTTTTGATCGAGTTCATAAGGATTGACAATCGAAGCCATGATGAAACCACCAAGTAAATTTAAAGCAAGGGCAGTAATCACATATTTAGAATCAATCAAGGCCATGTAAGAACCGACGATTGACATTGAAACTGTCGACATTGCGGAAACGCTCATTGTGAACAAACGCTTTTCAGACAAGAAAGGAAGTTCCTTTTTAATGGAAATAAATACTTCAGATTGTCCTAAAATAGCAGAGGCAACCCCGTTATACGATTCTAATTTCCCCATACCATTGATTTTGCTTAAACCAAGACCAACTGCTTTCATAAATAAAGGCAAGATTTTGATATAACGTAAAATCCCAATAATTGCTGAAATAAAGACGATTGGCATCAAAACATTTAAGAAGAAGGGGAAGCTTCCTTTATTTGCAACACCAGCAAAAACAAAGTTGACACCTTCACCGGCGAAGGCTAATAAATGGTCGAACAATTTTGCTGAAACCGAAACAACTGCGTGCCCCACAGAAGTTCGCAAAAGCACGAAACCAAAAACTAATTGAAGCACAAACATAACAAGTAAAGGCTTCAATTTGATTGCTTTTTTATTATTGCTAATGAAAAAAGCAACCGCTAAAACTAGTATTAAACCGATAATTCCTAACACGTAACTCAAAAAATCACTCCTAACAAAATTCCGTCTAATTTTACCTGTTTTCATAACGAAATACTAACCTTTCAATTAAACTTTCATTGTTTTTTTAGAGTGAAGCGGATACAACAAAAAAACCATTTGATTCTAAAAAAATTTTCAAAAAGATGAGGGACTTCAAGCATAAAAAAACCATATCGAACAAAAAAGTTCAATATGGTTTTGACAAGTTGTATTCAAAATTTGATTACTGATAATAAAGATTTTCAGAGGGATAAACTGGCGCACAAGTTAAATCAATTCCTAACTGTTTCAACGTCTGTTCATCATTTTTGTTCATCATAACGGTCGAATGCGCTTGGGCACCATCCAATTCACTAAGCTGTTCATAAGCAACTTGTGCAATTGGGTTTGTCACTGCGCTAATAGATAAAGCAATCAAGACTTCGTTGATCGTTAATTTATCAATGGAAGAATGCAATGCTTGTGACTTCATTCCTTGGATTGTTTCTAAAATCAATGGTGAAAGTAAAGGAATGTCATCAGCAATATGTGCAAGATGCTTTACAGCATTCAAAATGACAGCTGCGGAAGCATCCATCAACTGCCCTGTACGCCCAGTAATAATTACATTATCTGGAAGTTCAATTGCAATTACAGCAGTTGGATCTTTTGAAGGATTTTGAATTGTCTTGGCATAGTCATGAGCGGGAGTAACCACTTTACGATCTTCAGGTCGTAGTCCAACTTCTTCCATGATTAACTTGATGCGGTTCACTGCTTCTTCATCAATTTGCCCTTTTTTAAAGTCACACTTTGTTTGGAAATAGCGACGAATGATTTCTTGTTTAGAAGCTTCCTGAACAACTGCATCATCGGTGATACCAAAACCAACACGATTCACACCCATATCAGTAGGTGATAAATAAACCGATTCTTTACCGGTGATTTTTTCTATGATACGTTTGATGACAGGGAAGGTCTCAACATCACGATTATAGTTTACCGCTACTTTGTTGTAGGCATCAAAATGGAAGGAATCAATCATATTGACATCTTTTAAGTCAACAGTTGCAGCTTCATAAGCAATATTCAATGGATGTTTTAGCGGTACATTCCAAACTGGAAAAGTTTCAAATTTGGAATAACCAGCAGCATGTCCTTGTTGGCTTTCATGATAAAGTTGGTTCAAACAAGTTGCTAATTTTCCACTACCTGGACCAGGTGCTGTGACCACAACGATGGGTTTTGTTGTTTCAATATAAGCATTTTTACCAAACCCTTCTTCAGATACAATTTTATCCACGTTAACAGGGTAATCTTCAATTTCTGAATGTGTGTAAACTTTGATATCACGACGTTCAAGTTTATTAATGAAAACTTTCGTTGCTGGTTGGCCATTATAACGAGTGATAACGACACTATTGATCATTAAACCATAGCCACGTAATTCGTCGATCAAACGCAAAATATCCATATCGTAAGTGATTCCGTAATCACCACGAATTTTATTACGCTCAATGTCGCCTGCGTAGACACAAATCAAAATTTCTGCTTGATCTTTCAATTTTTGTAGTAATTTAATCTTAGCGTCCTCTTCAAAACCAGGTAGTACACGTTTTGCATGCTTGTCGTCAACTAATTTTCCACCAAATTCCAAATATAATTTGTCATAGTGATTTACTCGCTCCAAAATATAAGTAGATTGTTCTTCAATATATTTTTCTGAGTCAAAACCGATTTTTTTCACTAGATTCCCTCCTTAAGTACTAAAGCATTTTTTCATTTTTTTACTGATTCGTCAACCTTCGTGAGAAAATTTGAAGAAAAGAATCATGTTAGTTTTGAATAATCAGTGATTTTAACTAGAAACAGTTAGATTAAAAAAACAGAAATGTTTCAGTCAATTTTTCGATTCTATCTTGTCTACGAAGCTATTCATTGGTATGATACTTTTGATAAGGAAGGTGTCCTATGAAAAAAAGACAAAAAAAGAAAAATGCTTATAAAAATTATATTCGTTCGATTTTTACTGGGTATGAAAAAATGCTAGAAAATCCTGAATTAGGCGAACTTAGACTTTCATATTTAAATGAAGAAACATTACTAACTCGCGACGAACAACAACGCATTCATTTCACAACCCGCGAACTGCCTAACAAATAAAACAATCATTGATTGATGAAAGCAGATAAGAAGAGTTGTCACAAGTGTGCATTCTCTTACGCTGTTTTAAGAGCTGTGACATGGGTCTCTCGACTTTTGTTACAGTTTTTTTGTTTTTTTCGATTTTATCTAAATGAGCGAGCAACTCGTTATTTCCGTGCCCCATTTTGTAACAATTTTTTGAAGAAAATGGTACTATTAAGTTATCAATTGAAAGCAAGGAGGTAAAAAATATGAAAGATTCTTTAACAGAAGAACACCATGAACCTGAAACGGTAGAGATGGATAAACATACCGATGAGTCATCTTTTGATGACATCAAACAAAAAGCAAGTATAAACTTGTCTCAATTGCTAGGAGATCTGCAGGCATTTGAACAAGCTGTACGTGAAGAAAATATTCCTGAAATTTATCGACTATACAATAGTCATTTAAATGATGAGTTAAAACGAAGCTCGAATGAAAACCATGAAATTGATCAATTACTTATGAGAAAAATCCAAGATCGTTTCCTGCAACAATTTCCTTTTATGGAACTAGTGGATGAAATGTCACCCACTTTAAGTTATTACAAAATTGGCACATACTATCATGAACGCCCAACGATTGCGATTGACGCTAGTTTACCGGAAATCTTTGTTTTACCGCAAATTGATGCTGAATGGGAGCAATATGCCCAAGGTGAAGTAGTAGATTACAGTCATGAACTAAATGAGTTGGATGCAAAAGTAATTACTGCACAAACAGAAATTGAGCGTCTGGATGAAGAAATTGGCGCATACAATAAAAAGATAGCTGCTTTAGAAGAGTCAAAAGGTTTCTTAAACCGAAAAAAAATTGACGAAGAAATTGAAACATTGGCAAAAGAAAAACAAGTTTATGAAAATGAAAAGTTAGGTTGGCTACCTTATATTGACGAACCAGCTAAAATTCAAAAACAAAAAGAAGCTATGATGCAACAAGCAAAAGCAGATCAACTAAAAGCTGCCATCGTACAAAAAGAACAGCGCCAAATTACGCGTTACTTTGGTGGGAAAGAAAATTTTGGTCCAGCTATCCATCAATTTTTAATGAGTTATCTTGGTAGTGAAAACCCAGAAACGACAATCCTTGATGAAGGAGGTTTGGAAGAATGAGCGAGTACGATAAAGAAGAAGCAGAAAAGGTAGTCGAACCTTCAGAAATCGAGAACGAAGAAGCAACAGTTGATCCGACAGAAGAAGCAGCCCTTGATGAAACAACGACTGAGCTTTTAACAGAATCAGCTTCTGAAGAGGAGCTAGAAGGCGCAGCTGAAGGAACAAAAATTCATGAAAAAGAAAAAATCGTTCCTCAGATGACCGCAGACACAACGCTTGCGAAAAAAGAACAAGAGTTAGCTGATAATCAGTCTTACCTAAGTGGAAAAGAGCAAGACCACCAAGAAATCGTTCAAATGATTCATGAAGCTGAAACACAGCTTGCTGATTTAAGAATGCGTAAAGCATTCATTGAATCTGGATTTTCGGAGTTGCTAGGTGCGTATCAACAATACATTTTAGCTGGTGACCCCATTTCGCCGATTGCTCGAACGAGTTTGGTTGAATACTTTGCCTATGAGCTTTTGAAGCCTTTAAATGACATTGGGCTAGAATTATCAAGAACCACCTATGACACATGGGAAACACGTCATTTTTCAATTAATTACGCGTTGGATGATTCAGACAACTTGATTTTCTCTTTTGCATTGCCAACGATTGATGAACGTTATCAAGTGGATGCAATTAACCTCTTGAAAATTTCTCCAGAAACAATGACGATTGACGTGAAAGATGATCAAGTTTTAGCACTTATTCGTTATTGGTCAGTTGAACGTGTCTTTTCAGTCGGACAAATGACGATTTTTAATCATAAATTGAATCAATTATTGGAACATGCTCGACAGCTTGGTTTTACTGTCAATGAGACACTTTTAGATAATACCAAAGTTTTACGTTTGAATTTGCAAAGTGAGTTCGAATTAACGGAGCAGGTGCTTGATGATATCTTTATCGTTGCAATGGATCACCCACAATATGATATGGAAAAATTAGGTGAAGATGCTTATGAGGTCTTACTCGATAAAGGCCAATCACTGACGGTATCTAAAGAAGGAGAGCAAACCGCATTGTTTGTTTCTTCTGGTGAGTATCATCGTTCAGTTATTGATTTCTTTATCAACTATGAGTTTCTAATTCCGTTAATGGTACGAAAAGTCTGAACACTGGAACGTTGTTAATAATGAAACTGGCACAAACCAGAACAAGCGGTTTGTGCCAGTTTCAAGTGTTGATTTTTAAGATCGAAGAGGAGAAAAAATGAGTACCAGAAAACTTGCACAGCTGAGTATGCTCAGTGCTGCTTGTGTAGCAGGTAGAATAGCTTTTCAATTTATGCCTAATTTCCAACCTATGACGGCAATCTTGTTATTGGTCGTCTTTTACTTGGGAATAGTTGATGGATTGATTGTTATGAGTTTGTCGTTAGTAATCAGCAGTTTTTATTTTGGCATGGGCCCGTGGGTGATTGGCCAATGGCTTAGCTATGGGGGGATTTTCTTGTTGTTTACTTTATGTAGACAGTCGAGTTATTTCAGAACAAGCGGTTGGTTGAAGGGTGTTTTCTTTTTTTTAGCGGGTTTTATTTATGGAGGATTAATGGCGATTTATGATACGGCTTTGTATCAGTTACCGCGGCCTTTAGTTTATTATTTACAAGGTATTTCATTCGATGTGTCGCATGCAATAGGAAATTTACTTTTTTATTTATTTTTCTTTCCTATCGTACAGCGACTAGCAAAACAATTTGGGGGAAAAAATGAAAAAGATTATTTATAGTTTGTTTGTCATTGTCATAGGTCTGGGGATATTAGGCGGATGTAGCAGCAACATAGAAAAAACATCTAGTAGTCAGCTGAGCTCCAGTGTACAACAGCAAGAAGCAACAATCGTTCTTCAAGAAGATGGAAAAGAATTTGCTAATCAGAAAGTTGATTTTGAAACAGGTGAAAATCTTTTAGAAGTTTTACAAAAGACTTTTAAAGTTGAAGAAGAAAAAGGATTTATTACCGAAATCGAAGGACACAAACAGAATCAAACGGGACAGAAGTATTGGCTATTTACGATCGATGGCGAATCTGCTACTAAAGGAGCCGCTGAAATCGAACTGAAACCGGGTCAAAAAATTGTCTTTAATTTAGCAAAAATCTAAGAGTAGATTCAAAGGGAAATGAATCTATAGAAAAGAGGAACATAGGTGGAAAATTTAAAAAAAAGTGGCATGTTTTCTGTCTTAGCGGCATTAGGCGCCAATATTTTAGTTGCAATCAGTAAATTTATTGGTTATGCGATCAGTGGAAGTGCTGCTATGCTGAATGAAAGTATCCATAGTATCGTGGATTGTAGTAACCAAATATTACTATTATTTGGTAATAAACGTGCCGCGGTTGGTCAAAGTGACCTTCATCAGTTTGGAGAAGGTCGAGCAAAATATTTTTTCAGTACAATTGTTGCAATGATGCTCTTTTTTGGTGGGGGCGCATTGGGGGTCATGGAGGCGTTTGAAAAATTATTGCATCCTGCACACGAAGTGGAAAATCCGATGATTATTTTAGCAATCTTGTTATTCGGAATTATTATCGAAGGAAGTTCCTTACGGATTGCATTTAAAGAAATCAAAGAATTGAATACAGAAAATCTATCACTGTTAGCCTTTTTACGTGAAAGTCGCCATAGCGAAATTTTGATTATTTTCACAGAAGATTTTTGCGCAGTAATTGGCTTGGTATTAGCTATGGCTGGAACCATTTTAACCATGGTGACTGGCATCGCTGCTTTTGATGCGATTAGTGGTTTGTTAATTGGTTTCCTATTGATGGGTGCGGCTATTTTCCTTGCAAAGGAATTTTATAGTCTGATTATTGGTGAGAGTGTGACTGCACATGACTTAGTGTTAATCAAAAAGGCATTTGATCGACCAGAAATAGAAAGGTTAATCGATATTAAAACAATTCACATGGGACCAACTGAAATTTTGGTGGCTGCGAAAGTGGATATTTTGGATATCAAAGAAGAGTTCGCTTATGCGATTGTCAATGATATTGAACGAATGATCCGAAAAAGTTTACCCGACAAGAAGATTTATATTTATATTGAAACCGATAAGTATGATCCTAATTACCACCGTGAATAAGCTCGGATGAAGAAAAAAGATAAATTGAAGCTGAAATGAGAAAAATTTAATATTGTTTTTAGATAAAACGGCTACAATTTATTGAAATTATGTTACAATGAGTCCGCTGTTTATTTGTTGTAATCAAAGGAGACATTTTAATGAGTAGAAAGAAAACTGCGCCATGGCTTCAGTCTTTTCATGCAGTGATGCCGCTTTGTTTTAGCTATATCCCGGTTGGGTTAGCCTGTGGTGTTCTGTTACAGAAGGTTGGATTTGATCCATTATTGACCGGTTTATTATCAATTTTGGTTTTTTCCGGCGGTGCGCAATTCTTAGTTGCCTCAATGTTAGCAACACACGCATCATTTGCAACAACCATCTTGATGGTATTTTTCTTAGAATTACGTTATACATTGCTAGGCTCAAGTCTTTCGGTATTTATGAAGAAAGAAAGCCGTCCATTTTTAGCTGTCTTTTCACAATCACTAAATGATGAAAACTATGCAGTTAATTACTTGAAATATTCAACAGATCCAACTTGGAACAAGCAAAAAGCCATGTATGTCAATTGGTTTTCTATGGCTGCTTGGGCAGGAAGTAATGTGATCGGAAATGTTTTTGGTTCAGTGATTCGGGTAGATGCTGACTTAGTTCATTTCGCGTTAACTGCGATGTTTATTTTTATGTTTATCATGCAAATGAAGAATGGTTTATTGATTTTGACTGGTATTTTTTCTGGTGTCCTAGGAGTTGCTTTTATGGTTTTATTCCAAAATACATTTGGCTTGATCGTAGCAACTGTGATTGCTTCTTTTGCTGGATTACTTTTGGAAAAAGCTTTCCAAAAAGAAAAAGAAAAAAAGTTAAGACACCGTGCAGAACAAGTAAACGAGCCGTTGTTTAACTTCCCAGATCAGGAGGCCCAAAACCATGAGTAAAGGTTATTTGATTTTATTAGTTGCTTGTTTATTTCTAGCAGCTTACATTCCCAGAGTGGTACCGATGCTTTACTTTACACAAAGAAAGGTTCCTGCCTGGTTTAGTGACTGGATGAAGTACGTTCCAGTAGCGTTATTCTCTGCGTTGGCATTCAAAGACGTCTTTATCACACATGAACATTTAGACTTTGCTTGGAATATCAAGATCTTGGCTATGATCTTAGTTGCAGGTGTAGCGTATAAAACGCGCTCTATGGCGTTATCTGTAGTAACCGGTTTAGCAGCTGTTTTTCTATTATCAATGATTTAAATAACGAAGTTAAGGGTGGGACATCGATGTGTCCAAGCCCTTTTTTTGTTGCTAAAATGAAAAAAGAGTATATGTCTAGCTATGGTTTATCAATAGTGGTAGGAGAAATTGTGTGTCATTTTTTTCGTATTAAAGCGCAAAAAAATTGTGAAAATCAGATTGACAGCGCTTACCAAAAATGGTAATTTTGTTTTAGGATAGTTATTATTCAGTTAAGCTAAACCTAAACGACATTTATTTGTGGTGTCGTTTGGGTCTTTTTTTATGCATTGATGAGACTGAAAGAGATGGGGGAGTCAATTGAAAATTCTGCGGATTTTGAATAACAACGTCGTAGTTGCCTTGAATGATGAAGGACAAGAAATTGTTTTGATGGGTAATGGATTAGGATTTCAAAAAAAACCTGGCTTTAAGGTTGATCCAGAGAGTATTGAAAAAGTATTTGAAATAAAGAATCAAAGTGAGTCATTACGAGTGGAACAAATGCTTTCAGAAATTCCTGAAGAGGTGATAATAATTGCTTTTGATATCTTGAACTACGCAAAGAAAAAGCTGAACAAAGAATTTAATGAAACAAGCTTTATTTCTTTTGCGGATCATTTATACACGGCGATCCAGCGAGAAGGCAAAGGAATTCAAATGAAGAATTTTCTATTATGGGATATCAAACACTTTTTCCCGGAGGAACTAGCCATTGCACGAAGAGGTATCCAGTTCATCAATGAAAAAATGGGTATCCAGCTATCCGATGACGAGTCTGGTTTTTTAACGTTACATATCGTAAATGCTGAGTTGGATATCACGAATGAGTCAGCCGTCAGCCTTACACAAATGATTGAAGAAATTCTAACGGTTATCAAATATACATTGAAGATCAACTTTGCGGAAAACGATATTTACTTTCAGCGTTTCATTACCCATCTTCGATTTTTTGCGGAGAGAGTTTTGAATGCACAAGGAAGAGAGGCAACCGAAGAACTAGTCGAAAATGAACTATTTATTCTCGTCAGCAAAAAGTATCGTGAGGTCTTTGAAGCAACTAAAAAGGTAGTTGAATTGTTGGCGACGCGTTGGAAATATCAAGTCTCTAAAGATGAACAAGTGTATATCACCATTCATATTGCAAGA
Organism: Candidatus Enterococcus courvalinii; assembly: GCF_017315945.1. Classification (GTDB taxonomy): domain Bacteria; phylum Bacillota; class Bacilli; order Lactobacillales; family Enterococcaceae; genus Enterococcus_B; species Enterococcus_B courvalinii. The sequence goes on along the minus strand of NZ_JAFLWI010000002.1, from coordinate 348,191 downwards.
ATCATCGAAAAAACGAAGTAAGAGAGTTTCTCTTAAAATAAAATGAAAGGAGTAAATTTAGCTTACAGCAAATGGAATTGGATCGTTACATTTAGTTGGCGAGACCTCTGGATTAAAAAATATACTTAAATTTGGAGGAAAAAATCATGGGAAAATATGAACAACTAGCACAAGACATTGTCAAAGAAGTTGGTGGAAAAGAAAACGTCAATTCGTTAACAAACTGTATTACGCGTTTACGCTTTAAATTAAAAGACGAAGGCAAAGCAAATACAGATGTGTTGAAAAACATGGATGGCGTCGTAACAGTTATGCAATCAGGTGGTCAATACCAAGTGGTGATTGGCAATCACGTTCCTGATGTACGCAAAGATGTGGATGCAGTGTTAGGATTATTGGAGGAAAAAACAGATTCGGGACCAAAAGGAAACTTATTCGATCAATTTGTAGATATTATTTCAAGTATTTTCCAACCGATTCTAGCGCCATTATCTGCAGCGGGTATGTTAAAAGGGGTAGCTGCAATCTTGTCATTTGCTCTAGGTGCAGAGTTTGCGGCAACACCGACTTATGCTGTAGTCAACGCTATGGGCGATGGATTATTTTTACTTTTACCGATTTTTATTGGTTTTACAGCAATGAAACGTTTTGGCGGATCACCATTTTTAGGGATGATGATTGCAGCAAGTATGGTATACACTGGATTTATTGATGGTTCATTGACCAGTCAATTTGCGGAAAGTGGTGGCTTGAATTTCTTTGGTATTCCATTTTCACTTCCAGCAGCTGGTTATGGTTCAAGTGTGATGCCAATCATTGCCTCAACAGCATTTGCAGCATTTCTTGAAAAACAATTACGAAAAATCATTCCTGATGTTGTTAAGCTATTTCTAGTACCGTTTTTCACTGCGTTGATTACCGTTCCTTTAATGTTTATTGTGATTGGTCCAATCATGAACATGGCTTCAGATGCATTAGGAAATGGATTGCTTGCGATTCAAACATTCAATCCGATTATCTTTGGTGCGATTTTAGGTTTTACTTGGCAAGTGCTAGTCATGTTCGGACTGCATTGGGCACTAATTCCATTTGCAATCATCGCTTTGTCTCAAGGACAACCAACAGCTTTATTGACACCAAGTGGTAGTGTTTCTTTTGCCCAAACAGGAGCAGTTTTAGCTGTTCTGTTAAAAACAAAAAATGCCAAATTGAAAGAATTGTCTGTTCCAGCATTTATTTCGGGGATTTTTGGTGTAACAGAGCCAGCAATCTATGGGATTACTTTACCTAAAAAGAAACCATTCTGGGCATCTTGTGTCGTTGGTGCATTTACAGGTGGGACGGCTATGGCTTTAGGAGTACAAGCGTATCAAATGGGTGGATTAGGAATTTTCCGTTACACAAGTGCTATTTCTCCTGATGGCGATATTAAATTTGCAATTTATAGCATGATCTTAGATGCAGTGGCATTAGTTGCTGGCTTTGGGTTAGCTTGGGCGATTGGTTTTAAAGATGATGAGCCAACGATTGCGATGAGTAAAGAAGAAGCAAAAGGGTCATTTGCAGTACAAAAGAAAAAAGTAGCGAAACAAGAAATCTTTTCACCAATCACAGGGAATATTTTACCGTTGAGCCAAGCAAGGGATGCTGCTTTTTCAGAAGGGATCATGGGGAAGGGTGTAGTGATTGAGCCGACTGTAGGTGAAGTTGTCGCACCTTTTGATGGAACGATTATGACTTTGTTTCCAACAAAACATGCAATTGGAATTATTTCTGAAGATGGCATGGAATTACTGATTCATATTGGCATTGATACAATCCAATTAGAGGGAAAATACTTTGAAGTATTTGTGAAGCAAGGTGACACGGTTAAAAAAGGCGATAAGTTGGTTCGTTTCGATATTCAGGCGATTGAAGAGGAAGGCTATAGCACACAAGTGCCAATAATTGTGACGAATACTCCTGATTATGCGGATATTATCATGACGGATGAAAATGAAGTACAGCAAGGAACGTTGGTTTCTACCGCTATTCTTGCTAATTAAACCAAAAATGAAGGAGAAAAATCGATGAGTTTTCCAAAGAATTTTTTGTGGGGCGGCGCGACAGCTGCCAATCAATGTGAAGGTGCTTGGAATGTTGCTGGTAAAGGAGATTCAATCAGTGATCATAATCGAGCAGGTAGTCGAACAGCAGGGACGCGTCGGACATTCGACTTAGTCATTGATGAAGAGAAGTACTATTATCCAAGTCATACAGGTATTGATCACTATCATCGCTATCAAGAAGATATTTCCTTGTTTGCAGAAATGGGTTTTAAAGTGTATCGTTTGTCCATTGCTTGGTCACGAATTTTTCCAAATGGTGATGAAGAAACGCCAAATGAAGAAGGATTACAATTTTACGATGATTTATTTGATGAATTGCACAAACATGGGATCGAGCCTTTAGTGACAATTTCTCATTTTGAATTACCGTTTCAATTAGGCAAACGTTATGATGGTTTTTTGGATCAACGAACAATTGCATTTTATGAACGCTACGCAACGACTTTATTTGAGCGTTACCAAGACAAAGTGAAGTATTGGCTGACATTCAATGAAATCAATTTTGGGACATTAGAGCATGGTAAGCAGATCAATGGCTTGTTTAACCGCGAATATACAGAAACAGAACAATATCAAGCATTGCACAACGTTTTTCTAGCATCTGCTAGAGCAGTGATTGCCGGGCATCAAATCAATCCAGAGTTTAAAATTGGGTGTATGTTGGCATATATTACAATGTATCCTAAGACATGTCGCCCAGAAGATGTACTAAGAACGCAACAGTTGAATGATCGTTTGAATTATTTCTGTGGGGATGTTCAAGTTAAAGGTGCGTATCCTTATTATATGAAACGCTATTTTGAAAAAAATGATATTCAATTAGAGATAACTGAAGAAGAGCAAGCATTGTTAAAAGAAGGGACTGTTGATTACTATACATTTAGTTACTACATGAGTACTTGTATTGCTGCTAATCTTGAGGACCGCGAAGACACTACGGGTGGGAATTTATTTGGTGGTGTAGCAAATGAATATTTGGAAGCAAGCGATTGGGGATGGCAAGTTGATCCAGTTGGTTTGCGGTACACTTTGAATCAAATCTATTCTCGTTACGAAGTTCCTTTGATGGTAGTAGAAAATGGCTTGGGTGCATTTGACCAAGTAGAGGAGGACGGTGCAATCAACGATGACTATCGCATCGACTATTTCAAACAACATATTGTTGAAATGGATAAAGCCATTGACGATGGGGTAGATTTGATTGGTTATACACCTTGGGGCTGTATTGACTTGATTAGTGCGGGAACAGGTGAGATGAGTAAACGTTACGGTTTTATTTATGTTGATCGTGATGATAAAGGAAATGGGACGTTAGACCGTAGTCGCAAAAAATCGTTCTATTGGTATCAAAAAGTAATTGAAACAAATGGTGAAGACTTATCTTAAAATAAAATCAAGAGAATTACTTTTGGAAATATTATGTATTTAAAAAAAGTGACTGGAGCATAATCCTTTTGATTAATGTTCCAGTCACTTTTTTGTGATATAAATTAATCGAAGGATTGATTAAATTCATATTGAATAACGGTTCTCAGCTGGAAATTTGACAGACAGAGAAAGTGTTAAGGTTCCTTTAACATACTTGATAGTTGTAGGATGAATGATAATATGTAGCTCAGCAATTGAATGAAAGAGAGTTGGCTCCAATAAATTCAACTTGAAAGATAAAGGTTATAAAAAAGAGACAACCGACCACTGGTTGTCTCCAAAGAATATTGAATTAGACAACTAGTCTGTTTTCCGCCAACCGATTGTCTAAATAACGAATGAAATTCGTTATGAGAAAAGTATAGCATAATAGTTGGCACAGTCTAGCTAGAAAATCATTTAGCGGGAAGTTGCTTGAAATTTTCGGGATTTGTGTATGCATAAGAGTAGGCACCAGAGATGAAAAAGCAATGCTAGGATTACTTGTTCTTGTTTTTTTGCTATAATGTAAAAGATGTTTAGATCCTAATATATATAGTTGAGGAAGATTTGATGAATAAAAAATTGATGCAAGGCACATTTTGGTTAACGTTTGCCAATTTGTTGTGTAAGGTTTTAGGTGTTGTGTACTTAATTCCTTGGTTAATGATGATGGGGGATAATCAAGACGGGATGTTAGCAACAACCCTCTACAATGTTGGTTATTTACCTTATGGATTATTCTTGATGCTTGGAACAGTCGGTTTTCCTAACGCAATTGCTAAAAAAGTGGCTATCGCAACAAAAGAAGGAGATGCACAAGAAAGTCGAGTGATTTTTCGCAGTACGATTAATATCATGTTTGTTATTGGGATTGCTTCGGCTGTTTTGATGTATTTATTTGCACCAGCGCTGGCAGGAATCAGTCCAATCGCCAATGTGAACAATGGAATCTTAGCGATCCGTAGTTTGTGTCCTTCATTGGTTGCTATTCCGGTATTGAGTGCAATGCGTGGTTATTTCCAAGGAAAGAATGACTTGCGCCCTTATGGAACTTCGTTGATTATCGAACAAGCAATTCGAGTTCTGGTTATTTTGGCTGGGACGTATTATTTGCGTGTTTTAACGAATGGAACGATTTTAGAAGCAGTTTTAGTTAGCACGGTTGCGTCGTTTTTCGGCGGTCTAGCTGCAATTTTCCATATGTATGTAGTGGGACGACAGAAAGATTACTTTAGGTTGAAAGATTTCTTGATATCTACTCGCTATTTTAAAAAAGACAATCGTCGTGCTTCAATCGCGATTATTCGTGAGACACTTCCATTTATTTTTGTTGGCTCAGTTATTACGATCGTACAGATGATTGATCAAGTAACGATGAAACCGTTGTTACATTTTTTCCGTCCAGATATCGCGGATCAACAGCTGGAATTTTTATTTAGTCGTGCGTCAGTCAATCCAAACAAGTTGACATTGATTTTGATTTCAATGGTAGGGACCGTAGCAATCAGTAGTTTGCCCTTATTAAGCACTTTGAAAAAAGAAAATCGAAAACAAATTGAAAAAACAGTTGGAGATAGTTTTTCAATCGCCATCTTGATTTTATTGCCATCACTTGCGGGGATGTCATTATTAGCAGGACCACTGTACACACTGTTCTTTGGCTATGATCCTGAAAGCGTGGGGTATTTCCAATTAGCATTACTCGCTTCGCTATTTTTTTCATTATTTACGATTTTATCAACGATGTTGCAATCGTTAAATCACCATTTGTTTGCTATTCGGCTAACCGTACAGGCAATCGTCTTAAAAGTTCTTTTCCAAGTCATTTTCTTAGCTTTATTTGGTGGTTATGGAATGAGTTTGTCAAATGGATTGGCATTTGGATACGTATTTGTCCGAGGTTATTGGTACATGTGTCATGAATATCAAATTGCTCCGTTATACAGAATCAAAGACTTCTTCCTTAAAACGGTTCGTTCGACAGCGCTAATGTTACTTGTATGTGTGACTGTTTTCTTTTTATTGCATACGCAGCTCTCATTAGAAAGCAAGACGAACGCTGTGATTTACTGTGTGTTGATTACAGGAGTCGGCGGAGTAACCTTTATCTTAGCTCAGTTTGGCAAAAGTGGTATCCAGTCACTGTTACACCGACGTAACGCCTGACGGAAGAGTTACTTTTTATTTTGAACTATGTGCTGCCACAAAAAGTAAGCTTTTTGTGGCAGTCTTTTTAATAGAACTGGATTTTAGATTTATCTACAAGCAAAATTATGCTATAGTTATAAAGTCTGGAAAAATTCTTTGAAACGAGGAAATAGATAAATGAAACTTGCAGTTGTTACTGATAGTACGGCGTATTTGCCGGAACGTATCAAGAACCATCCCGACTTATATGTAATCCCGATCCCAGTCATTTTAGATGGGAAGATTTATAATGAAGGTATCGATATTGAAGCTGATGAATATTATGGTCTTTTAAAAAACAGTAAAGGCTTCCCTACGACATCTCAGCCAGTCGTTGGAGAAGTTTTGGCATTATATGATGAATTAAAGGCGAAAGGGTATGACACGGTAATCAGTATTCACCTTTCTTCTGGCATTTCTGGTTTTGTTAACACGTTGTTTGCAATGAAAGAAGATGTAAAAGATTTAACAGTGATTCCTTATGACTCAAAAATTACAAGTATGCCAATGGGACACATGGTCGAATCTGCCTTAGATTTAAATGATCAGGGAACATCACTTGAAGAAATCCTTTCACATATTGATCATATTCGCGATAATACTTACGCTTATTTGATAGTTGATGATTTGAACAATTTAGTACGCGGAGGCCGTCTAACAAATGGTGCAGCATTGATTGGTGGGTTATTAAAAATAAAACCAATTTTGACATTTACAGATGGAAAAATCGTTTTGTTTGAAAAGATCCGTTCAAGCAAAAAGGCATTTGCCCGTGCAGAAGATATCATTGGTCAACGAAAAACTGAAATTGCAGGACCAGTTAAATTGTACGTGATTCATGCGAATAACTTAGACGTTGCAATCAGTGAAAAAGAAAAATTACAAAAGAAATACCCCGATGCAGAAATTGAGATTGGTCATTTTGGTCCAGTAATTGGAACGCATCTTGGTGAAAAAGCAGTAGGACTTGCTATTTCGGCGCAATAATTCTTATTTTTATTTATTTCTGTCAGTAAACAAATTTGTTTGCTGGCATTTTTTTGTTCATTGGATTATAATCTCATTGACCGTTAGTAATTTACTACGTTAGTAATTTAGTAAATTACTAACATTAATAATAAAGGAGTGTTTCTGATGGAAATCCCAACAAATTTAAAACATAAACCTGTTCTTGTCGTTGAAGATTATGATAAAGTTGATGGTCGTAATGCCTTGGATACGGATGCAAAAGGCTTGTCTCTTGGTTTGGCGCAATGGAATGATCGTGGGAAAGTCGATATTTCTGGAAAAGTTTGGCGTCATACAGGCGAAAAATGGTCCCGTCAATCTGAAGAATTACCAATTACTCGTATTTTAGATTTAGCGATTTTGGCAGCGCAAGGAAGCTTGTATTTCCAAGATGCATATCGTTATAAAAAATTCTATGATCCTGAAAATCCCGTAGTCGATATCATTGGCTTGCAAGGAAATCGAATGACTGTCGAAGTCGACACCAAAAATCCTAAAATTGATGAAGACATTATCCTTTACTATGATACATTACAAAAAGATGGTGAACTAATTGGCGAACGTTTTCGTATCTTAAAACGTTTGTTAGATGATTTAGGCTACTAAAATCGCCGACTCGTTAAAGGAGGTTGAACAATGAGAGAGTTCTCGCTTACACAAGATCGAGTATTTTCACGTCTCGAAAAACAGATGATTTGGCAAAAACCAAAAAGTCACCGAACGAGTGTGGAAGAAATCCGAATTGCAAAAGAAATCAACGAAAACTGGTTCGATCCTGAGATGAAAATCATGAATATTCTCTTGGAAGGTGATGCTGGCTCTGGTAAGACACAATTAGCTAAAGCGTTATCTGCTGATTTGCAATTACCTTACACAAAGGTAACTTGTTTTGCAGATATGGATAAATCTGATGTCTTTGGTGCGTTATTACCGGTGGTGGAATCTGTCGATGCAGATAGTCAAGAGCTGTTGGAAGCAATTTCTCAAACTGAAAGTTTTGATGCTGTTTTGCGTTTAATCCAATCGCATTATCAATTAGATGTACTTTCAGCACGGGAAAAACTAGCTGAATTTGTGCAACAAATTGAAGCTAAGGCTGAAACAACACCTATTCATTACAAATATTATCCTTCAGAAATCGTTCGTGCGATGGAAAAAGGTTACTTACTTGAAATCCAAGAACCAACAGTGATCCGGGATGCGTCTGTCCTAGTAGCATTAAACTCAGCTTTGGAATCAAATGGAATGCTGAACCTACCAACAGGCATTGTCCGTCGGCATCCAGACTGTGTGGTTGTGATTACGACGAACCGAAATTATCAAGGAAACCGACCATTGAATGAATCCTTACGGGATCGAATGCAACATGCAGAAAAAATGGATCTCCCTAGTCTTGAGGTAATGGTCGAGCGTGCTGTTGGGAAGACAGGAATTCAAGAATCACCCATTTTATTTAAAATGGCAGAAATCATTCGATTGTTAGATGAAACAGCCAAAGCAAATGCAATCAAAGGTGTTGCCGGAATGCGTTCTTACTTTTACTGGGCGAATACGATGAAGCAAGGGCAAGATGTATTACAATCAATTTACCCGAAAGTCTTATATAAACTGACAACGGATCCCGATGAACTAACGATTTTGCTGCAGGCCTTAGACGATACAGGGTTATTAATTGAATTACGAGAGTTGCTTCGAGCAAAAAAGTGGGGCGAAACGACTGCTGAGCCAAAAGTCCGTGGACGAAAAATCAGTGGTTTAGAAGCAGAAGAGCGCCAGATTGAAGCACTTGCTCCAGAAGAGCTGACTTTAGCAGATCGAGAAACACCTGCACTGGAAAAAGTTGAAGAAATGGCTGATGTGGAAAGTCCAGAAGAAACAAATGAATCTGATAATCTAGCTAACATTGAAGAAGAACGAAGTAGTGATGTCGAAGGAAAACATCAGACAGAAAAAAGTGCGGAAGATGAGTCTGCGGAAATGTCTGCTGCCGACATGGATGCCCATGACAAGGAAATAAAAAAAGAATTGAACAAAGAAGCCCGCCAAATCATGAAAGATACAATGCATGAAAAAGAGGGATTAATTGTTCACCGACCAAAGTACCAAGTAAATAACGATGAAGCGCGAGCAATCAGAGCCCAAATCTTTCCAGTCGTCGATTCGTTGAGTCGACAAGTGTTAGAACTTTTAGATAACGAAGAAAGCACAAGTTATCAAAAAGGTAAGTACGAAGGGCAACGCTTTAACGCTAGTCGCATCGCATATGGCGATTTACGTAATTTTGACAAAAAAAATCCACCACATGAACAACCATCTTTAGCCGTTGCTATCCGATTAGATGAGTCAGGTTCGATGATTCGCGAAGATCGAATAGAGGCAGCAAAAAAAGCCGCAATCGCGATTGCAGAATTTGCGAAACGTGTCAATATTCCACTGATGATCAATGGTGATACAGCAGATGTTTCTGCGCGTGAAAAAACATCAATTTTTTCTTATAAAGAATTTGCTGATACTTTTCAATGGTTGGATGACAAATTAGTAACGATGAAACCACGTCAAAACAACCGCGACGGAGCAGTTTTAAGAGTGGTTGCTGATAAACTGAACCAACAAACAGCAACTACCAAATTGTTATTGAATATTAGTGATGGGCAACCAAAAGCACTTCCAGATTATACTGGAAAAAAAGCAAAAGAAGATATCCAAGAAGTAATCAAAGAATATGATCGACAAGGAATTATTTTCATTGCTGCAGCGATTGGTCAAGACAAAGAAGAAATCAAAGAAATTTATGGGGAAAGTCGTTTCCTTGACATTACTGATCTTCAAGAATTTCCTAAGCAGATGATTCAATTGATTGCTCGTTATCTATAGGAACATCGATTATCATTGAAACACTCGAAGTAATGAACGTCTGTTTTTTACTTTGAGTGTTTTTTTTGAGGAAAAGTACTTAATTCTTTTTGTTAACGGTAACAAAGACTTATAGGAAGCAATTTCGTTTATAATTGATGAAACGGCAAAGGAGAGTGTCCGCATGACAAAAAATGTACAGTGGTGGCAACAAGAAGTGGGCTATCAAATTTATCCCGCGAGTTTCAAAGACAGTAACCAAGATGGGATTGGTGATATTAATGGAATTCGTGAAAAATTAAGTTATTTAAAAGAGTTAGGGATTGGCTTCATTTGGATCAATCCCATTTATTCTTCACCATTTGTTGACAATGGCTACGACATCAGTGATTATCAAGAAATCTTAGCAAAGTTTGGAACAATGGCAGAATTTGATTTGCTGTTGACTGAAGCTCATCAAATGGGCATTCGAGTGATTATGGATTTGGTCATCAATCATACATCTGACCAACATAAATGGTTTATTGAATCAAAAAAATCAGTAGATAATCCTTTTCGTGAGTATTATTTATGGGCAGATAGCACAGCAGAGTCAGCGCCGAATGAATGGCAGTCCATTTTTGGTGGTTCTGCTTGGACACGTGATGAGGAAACTGATCAATCTTATTTACACGTTTTTGCCAAGGAACAACCAGATTTGAATTGGGAAAATCCAAAAGTGAGAGAAGAACTATTTACCATGATTCGTTGGTGGTTAGAAAAAGGGATTGATGGTTTTCGATTAGATGCTATTTCACATATTAAAAAAGAAGACTATGCTATTCCCGCAACAGCTAATCCATTTTCACCTTTTCAAAATGTAGCAGGAATTGGGGAATATTTGACCGAACTAAAAACGATTTTTGATGAATATGACATCATGACTGTTGGCGAAGCGAGTGGTGTATCTGCTGCGGAAGGGCCACAATGGGTTGGCAAAGCTGGATATTTTGATATGATTTTTGAATTTGATCATATTTCTTTATGGAACCACGAGGAGCAAGGTGTGCTAGATGTTGTTAAACTGAAGCAAGCGCTCACTGAGTGGCAGAATTCTTTAGCAGGAAAAGGGTGGAATGCACTTTATATGGAAAACCACGACGTGCCTCGAAGCGTTTCTGCTTTTGGTGATGACGAAAATTATTGGTTGGAGTCTGCAAAAGCGCTAGGAATGATGTACTTTTTCTTACAAGGGACACCTTTTATCTATCAAGGACAAGAAATTGGGATGACCAACATGGCTTTTGAGTCAATTGAACAAGTAGATGCACTTGATTCAAGAAAACTTTATCAACGATTGCTTCAAGAAGGGCATACGCCAGCAGAATCATTGGCAATCATTCGTAGCACGACAAGAGATAATAGTCGGACACCGATGCAATGGACGAATGAAAAATTTGCTGGTTTCTCTTCAGAGAAGCCCTGGTTAGTTGTTAATCCAAATAAAGACATTATCAATGTCAAAGCACAATCAAAAGAGCCAAATTCACTCCTATCTTTTTATAAAAAAATGATTCAATTACGAAAACAGCATACTGCATTGGTCACAGGTCAATTCAAAGAGTACTTACCTCAACACAAACAATTATTTATTTACGAGCGTGCAGAAGCTAGTGAACAATTTTTAATTATGGTAAACTTAACAGCAGAAAATGCAGCCTTTGATTTAACAACTGAAAAATTAGCAGAAGATTGGTCAGTCGTATTAACCAATCAATTGGATGAACATCGATTTGATTTTATTGGCGAATTTGCACCTTATGAGGCTAGAATGTATCAACGAAAGTCCTTCTAGTAATCAACTAACCAAGTAAAACTGTAATAGGAAAAAGGAAATGATCGCAAAAACTTAAGAAAAAATGGACAAGAACAGTTGCTTAAATTTTTGCGGAATTTAGATTTATTTTGAAATAGTCACTTCGTGGACACCGATTAATCAAAAAAGTATGACAAAATTTTGTCATACTTTTTTTTGATTGTAGATTATTTTTAGTTAAAAGTAGAAATAAGCAAGGTTCCTTTACTTAGCGCTCATTTGTATTATATTGTGCACGTGGCCCACCAATATATTTAGGACGAGAACGTAAGGCGGTAACATGTGCGCCACCTAAAGTATTCGAACGAGGTCGAACAGGAACTTGAACATGTTTGACGTGCATCCCAATAGAGGTATCACCAATATCAATTCCTGCTTGTGCAACGATATGTTCGACTTCGACTGGATCAGTAAATTGCTCGAAGGCAGCAACGGAGCAAGCACCACCAGCGTGTAAAGCTGGAACAACGGTTACAATTTCAAAATCTTTCTTTTCGGCTACGCTACGTTCCACGACAAGTGCTCGATTTAAGTGTTCGCAGCCTTGGACTGCTAGTGAGATTTCTTTAGGATCAAGGATTTCTTTTAGTGTTTGGACAATCCATTGACCAACTTCAGCACTAGAGTTTTTTCCAATGTGTCCACCAACAACTTCGCTAGTGCTACATCCTAGTACAAATAAATCCCCAGATTTGAGGTTTGCTTCATTCAAGATATCAGTAACCATTTCGGTTAATTGTTTCGCTAACATTTCTTTTGTTAAATCCATTTTTATTTATCCTTCTTTCGCAATGATTAACGTTGTTTTCGTAATTGAAATCGTTTCAAGCCAGAAACTAATGGGTAAGTCAGCGCAATTCCAAACAAGTTCTGAATCATATTTCCTGGAATTGACGCTACTCCTGCCGGCCAGTCATACAAGAACCAACCCGCCAGCAAGTAGCCAATGATCATGACCACACTACCAGTGAGTAGCCCAAAAAACCAGCGAAACGTTGTTTGTCGACCAACCAATCCCACAATCAATCCTTGTAACCCATGGATGAGCAGGGAAAAGATTGCCCATTGTGGATAGCCCGAAATCAAATCAATCAATAAACCGCTAGAACCACCAACAACTAAGCCGCCAATTGGCCCAAATAACGATGCCGCTGTATAAATACCAACTTCACATAAAGTAATAAAACCATTTGTCGCTGGAACGGGGATGAGAATCGTCAGAGAAAGCGCAACAGTTAACGCAATCAGCATAGCATAAGTTGTTATTTGTCTGATATTCATTTATCGTTATTCCTCCTTTCGTTTTCCTCCAGACCAAACACTACCGGACCCATCATTCATTAAAACACCGTGTGCAATGCAGTGATAGACATAGTCTTTGCTAGTTGCAATTGCTGTAGGCAAAGAGTCACCTCGGCATAAATTCGCTAAAATAGCAGAAGAAAATGTACAGCCTGCACCATTAACAGTTGGTTTTGTTAATTTTTTACGAGTGAATAGTTGCTCATTTTTGCCATCAAAAAATAAATCAATAGCAAAGTCACCTTGAATACCTTGTCCGCCTTTAATTACGATTTGTTTTGCTCCAAGAGTGTGTATGACTTGAGCTGCGCGACGAAGATCATCCAATGATTGTAACTCATCTTGGTTAGCCAACAAAGCCGCTTCCTTTAAATTGGGTGTAAGAATAGTTGCTAAAGGGAAGAGTTTAGCAATCATTTTTTCCATATAACGTTTATTTTCAGTCGTTTTGGTTTCTTTAAACGCAAGGACAGGATCTAGGACAACTGGAAGTTCTGAATTTTGTATCAAAAAATCATGGACAATCGTGATAGCCTCTTCTGAGTGAAGTAAACCAATCTTAATTCCATCAAGTGTTGTCATTTTTGTTAATGAAGCTAATTGTTGCTTCAGCAGTCTCGGTGATAGATTTTCTAATTGGAATGCGCCTTGCTCATCCAAAAAACCTACACAGGTTAAGGCACTTAAGCCAAAAAGTTGATAATTTTCAAAAGTTTTTAAGTCGGATTGAATTCCGCCTCCTGCGAAAGGGTCAGATCCGCCAATTGTTAATACTCGTTTCATCTTATTTTCCTCCGTGAAAGCAAGTATAACGAAAGTAAAATAAAATGAAAACAGCCAATTGGCAGATTTGGAACTCAGCCAATTTTAAAAAACGAGGGAAATAAAAATACTTTTGAAAACGAAAAAGCATCGTTATCAAAAGTATTCGTTTGTTTAAGATAATTTTATTGGTTTTTTAATTCTTGTTCGATTTGAAGACGTTGGACTTTCATTGTTGCAGTTCGTGGGATGTCTTCGAAGGCACGAATAATCGGCGTATTCAAACGTGGCAGTTCGTGGACTTGTGTCCAATAAGCGTCCCAATCCATTTCTTTTCCAGGTGCTAAAGCAATGATTGGTTGTGGTGAATCGTTTTTATCACGTACAATTACGACTTCAGCTAAGAACTCAAGTGAATCAAGTAAATAATCTTCGATTGCTAAGGTACTATTGATTGTTTCAATCAAGTCGACTTGACGATCTTTTAAGAAAAGATGTCCGTCTTCATTCATCACACCGTAATCACCACTGTCCCACCAGTCACCATAAACATTTTCTTGGAAACGTGCATCTTCTTTATAGTAAGTCAAGGCGCGCCCCTTTGATAAGAATTGGATGTGGCCATCTGTGCCAGTAGGTAAGAGGTTCCCTTGATCATCTGCGATTCGAGCTTTGGTCAAATCCCCGAGCCCAACACCCATATCACGAGCATCATTTGTTTTTAAGGACTCCAAAGTATGTGCTTTGAGAATCATTGGACCACATTCACTTTGACCGTAAACTTGTAAAAAGATGGCATCTTTTGTCTTTGATGTGTCAAGGAAAGTTGCCATTGTCTGGTTATTAATTGCATCGAAAGTTGAGTGGTAGTAACGAATACCAGCAAATGCTTCTGGTGCTTCTTTTGCAACGAAACTCCATTGAACGAAGTTATTTGGATGCGTTTCTAGTGCGATTGGTGGATTTTGAGTTAGCATTTTCACTACATGGTCTCCTTGTGCATTAGCTAACGGCATCATAGGAAATCCCATAGCCATTAAGGAAGAAATTCCGATATTGAAGCGAGAGTGGACAGGAGAAATATGGAAAGCTACTAATTCTTTTGCTGCAATCTTTGTAAAAATTGTTTTTTGCCATTTTGTTCGCCAACCCATAGAGTTTGCTGAATGACAAATCAATTTTGGAATGCCAGTTGTTCCGGAAGTATGTGTCATGTAGGCAATTTGATCTTTTGGTAGTTCTTGTTGAGAAACTGGTGTTGCTGATTGGTTCAATAACTCTTTTACTGATAATTGTTTTTCTTTTGAGCCATTTGAAATTCCTGCCACACGTTCCGCAGTAACTTCGTCAAACAAGATAAAGGGATCTTCTAAACGTTCCACAAACACTTCCATTGTTGCTGTCGGCAAATGATAAGAAGTCATCACAGGTACAGCACCAAGATAAGAAGCGGCAACTGCCATTAAATAAGTGTCGAATGCTGAACTTTTATATAGCATGATTTTGTCGCCTAGTCCAACACCCAGTGCTGCTAACTGATAGGCACGAGTTAAGACTGCTTCATAGCTTTCTTTGTAAGTGCTTTTAAATCCAAGCTCAGGAAAAGCAGCTAAAGGTTCATTGATGATGATTGAAACATCTGGTGTTTTTTTTGCTGCCTCTTGGTAATTAGTAAATAAATTAAGTGGGGAATACTCGATTGTTTCCATAGGTCACACTCCATCAATTTTTTGTTAAAATGATTACAAATTCAGCTATAATCGTAGCACAAACGCTTTGAAAATAACAGATTATTTTGTGAAAAAAAGTGCAAAACAGTTCATTCTATAAAAGATAATCAAAATGACAGAAAAGCTTTACTGTTTTTATTTCCCAAAAAACGATTCTAAAAACGTATCTTAGCCAAATTGATAATAGGAAAAGCCTAACATACTTTGATAGACTTCGTGGAAGTCATGTGGATTAAGGTAGCGATTGCCACATAAATAATTGACTGTGTCAAGATCATCTAAATACTGTTCAGTATAATAACGAAAAGTTTTTCGACACAATTCTGGTGAAAGATTCTGGTAAACAGTTACTTTACTTAAAATTTGCCGAATCGTCCGAGGAGAGATTTGTTCGTCATGTGATGATTGAAACACAAAATCTTCCGCAGCTAATTCATGTAGCGTGAGATACGTTGTTAGAAAGCTGCATGCTTCATTGGGAAGTGGTACTTGATTCAATCGGTTTTCTTTTCGATGTAGCTGGATTAATTGCTTTTCTAACAGGAGATCTTTTCTCTTCAATTCAACAATTTCATGGATTTTGAGCCCACAATAAAGCAATAGTGCAAGGATTGCTAGATTACGTGGTCGGTTTTTCTTCTCAAAGCTAGCTTCTCGACTTGTGTCAAATCCTGCAGGCGGAATGAATAGTGTTTCAAAATCAAGTAACGACTCTGCAGGGACATAACGCGGTGCGGGTGTAGTAGTTTCCGGAGTACTAGTTCCTAATAACGAAATCTCTTTTTTTAGTTGCCCATTTTGAAATAAAAACTTCAAAAAATGATTAAGTGCGTATTGCTTTCGAGAAACACCATGATAATTATTCCTAAATGTCTGCTCGATAGGCTGCTCAGCTGCTGTCTGGAAAGAGCGTGTATGGCGATAAATACTAGCTAAAAAGTTCAGGTAATCTTGTTTTTCTAATTGTAAGATAAATTCATCATTCATTTCCTGATTTGGATAAGATTTGTGGAGGAAGTCCGTAAATAAATGGAAATCTTTCGCATATTCGTAACGGCTACTTAAAGATAAATGTCCTCGATTTTCAAGTAAGAATTGCTCGAAAATAGGTGGTAACAATTGCAATCGTTGTTTCAACTTTTCTTGTATTTGTTTTCTAGTCTTACTATCCATAATTGTTCTCCTTTCAGCCCTAGATAAAACGATCCTAGATTCCAAAGTCACTAACGAGACCTGACAAATTGAGGATCATAACTGATTCTTTCTCTTATCCTAAAACAAAAGTCAGAAATAAGAAAGTGTTAGTAGAGGGAGAGGGGTTCTGAAAAAAATGCCTAAATAAAAAGTCCTGACAGAATCAATTCAATTGATTCTATCAGGACTTTTTTATTTTAGAGGCAATTCAACAGTAAAAATGACACCTAGTGGTTCATAATCCTTTACGTAAATTTTCCCTTTATGTTGCTCAATGATTTGCTTGGCGATTGCCAGACCTAGCCCATAGCCACCAGTTTCTTTTGAGCGAGAACGATCTTCACGATAAAAACGTTCAAAGATTCTCGCTTTTTCATCAGAGGAAATACTTGGTCCAGTATTCTTAACGTCAATTTGCCATTCTTTGTTGGTTATTTGTGATTCAATCAAAATAGAATCACCTGGACTGGTATATTTCAACGCATTATCAAGCAGAATAACTAATACCTGATGGATTTTTTTTTCATCAATTAAGACAGTAGCTGTGGCTACATTCGTAATCAAAAAGTGTTTGCCATCCATTTCGGCCATTTCTTGAAATGGTTTGACTAATCGGGTGATGAACGACTGGGTATCTATAGCCGTTTTCGATAAGAGACGTTGATTCGAATCATTTCGCGCAATCATTAATAAATCAGTGGTCAATCCAGTAAGTCGTCGAGTTTCTGTTAATGCTTGAGCGATACTTTCTGACTCTTCGATAACAGTGTGATTTGGCTTTGTAAATAAATGTTCTAAACTATTTTGGATAATAGACAAGGGCGTGCGAAACTCATGAGACGCATTTTCAACAAATTCCTTTTGCTGTTTCCACGAAGCTAGAATAGGGCGCATACTTAAGTTGGATAGATAATAACTGATACCAATTGAAATCAACCAAAAGATAATCATACAAATAATCATAATCGTTTGGAAAGTAGCTAGAGAATCTTTAATCTGGTTCGTATTTGCTAATACCTGAATATAAGCAATTTCGTTTTGATTTGCTTCGGCCTTGCGTGTGATGGAGCGAAACGCCAAGGAATGATTGTTCTCTGACTCAGATAAGTCGATACTTTGAATAACATCTAAATTTTTTGTATCTAACTTCAACCCTTGAATTTGATTTAAACGACCACCAATAGCAGCTTTATTCAAAATTTCACCAGAAGCAGACCATAGAATCACTTGGGTATTGAAACGATTGTTATCGGGTTCGCTTAAGGGCTGTCCACCGGGAAAATTTTCCAAAAAAGGATTTCCTTGTTCATAACGAGAGACTTCTAATTGAATGGCTCGAGAGGTTGAGTCGATTTGTTTTAGATTTAGATCAGTTTCTCTGTACGCGGATTGATTTAGTAGTTGAAGTGTAATGAAGCCCAATAAAACAAAAATAGTAGCAAAAGCTGTAACGTTCGTTAAAAAGAAACGAATTTTTTGCTTGTTAGGAAATTTGTCTTTTGTTTTTTTCATTTTGTCACACTTCCTGTAAAATATAGCCAACGTTTCGGAGTGTCTTGATATCTTTTGCAAGGGTTGTTTCACGCAGATGTTTTCGCAAATTACTCATATAAACTTCAACGACAGTTAGCGTCGTATCGGAATCAAATCCCCAAATCCGATCAAAAATCTGTTCTTTTGTTAAAATAATTCCCTTGTTTTGTAAAAAGTAGGTTAAGACTTCAAATTCTTTTCCTTGAATTGGTAAAATTTTGTCTTCAAAAGAGACCTCATTACGATTCAAATCACAAATAACACCTTTGTACTCTAATGAATGTTCATTGAAAAGTCCCAAAGAACGCTTTAACAATGCTTTGACACGCATAATTAATTCTTCACGATAGAAAGGCTTAGTTAAGTAGTCATCGGCGCCTTTTTCAAATCCTTCGATTTTATCCTCTAGGCCATCTTTTGCGGTTAAGATCAAGACAGGTGTGTGAATATTTGCCTTTCTTGCTTGTGCTAAAACTTCGTATCCATTCATTTCAGGCATCATCAGATCAAGAATAACTAAATCATAAATACCACTTTCTAATTCAAATAGCCCTTCACTACCATTATAAACTTGGACGACTTCTCCAAGATCATTAATAATTTCTTTGATGTTGTCAGATAAAACTTTTTCATCCTCAACAATGAGTAACTTTATCATTGATTCACCTCATTTTTCATTCTGATTAATTTTAACATAGTTATCCTAAAGTTAGCTTAAATCAATTTTATGGATCTACTCAGGAGGAACTCCTCCCAATTATTAATAATAAGTAAAAATAGGACTTATTCGGTGAAAATAAATGTAATTTTTCTGAAAATGGATTTATAGTGTTGAAAAAGAGAGGGGATAGCTATGTCAAATAAAAAAACAGTTTTTTTGGTGACCCGTAAGCATTCACCTGGAAAGTATATTGCCAAACAACTTTATCGAAACATCCAGACAAGTAGTTTGAAGAACAAGCTGAAGTTTGTTTATGTAGAACTAGCGAAAAACCAAGACATGATTCATGCATTCCAAGGAGACATTGTTTTGGTCGATTATTTCTTAAATCAAGACATACCTAAGCTTGCTTCTCATTTGTCACCAGATGTGTGTATTGATTTATTGAATATTGGAAGTACTAGTACTCATTCGCCAATCATGCTCGAACGACAACTAGCGCCTTTGTTACGGTTAAACCCGTTAGAAATTCGCGTGCATAATAATCAAGATTTCTCATTGTTTGAATACGTATTACCAGCTGCAGACGTTGGACTAAATCGGTTATAATATATAAAACAAAGGGAAGGGTGGTTATATGGAAACACAACTCTGTGACGCGCTAGTCGTTATCGATTTACAAAATGGTGTATGTTACGATCAAACTGAAATTTTTGGATTAGGATTCCTAACAAAACGAGTGAATGAACGCATACTTTTATATAAAGAACAACAAAAACAAATCATCTTTGTTCAGCATTGTGATAAAGAGCTGATTTCAGGAACAACGGTTTGGGAGATCCTTCCGGAAATTATTCAACCAAGTGAAGCACGCTATGTAGAAAAAACGCATGCGGATGCTTTTTTCGAAACAACGTTACAAGAGTTATTGATAGCGTTACATGTTCAGACACTCGAAATCTGTGGTGCACAAACAGAATATTGTGTCGATACATCAATCAAAGTTGCGCATCATCTAGGCTATCAAGTGAAGATGCTACCTTCTTTAACAACGACTTACGACAATCCATTTATGAGCGCGCAAGAGACAATTGCTTTTTATGAAAAAATTTGGGATCGAAGATTTGTTGAATTTATGGCCTAAGTGGCTAAATTTTCTTTTTCATTCAATTACAAACGTATTTTCGCCTTACCTTATCAGACTCTTGATAAGATAAGGCTTTTTTTGGTTGTCAGATTCAAAAATTTGTTTCATAATAGGTAAGTCGCAAATGGCTTGAATAACGGAGGAGAAGCTATGAAAACAGTTATTTTAGCAGAAAAGCCATCGCAAGCAAAAGCGTATGCTGAAGCTTTTCAACAACGAAAAAAACGGGATGGTTATTATGAAATCAATGATCCGTTATTTACAGGTGAAGTAACGATTACTTATGGATTTGGCCATCTAGTTGACATGGTTCCACCAGGCGCATATGAGCAACGTTGGGCGAGATGGTCATTAGAAAATTTACCGATTTTTCCTGAGACTTTCCAGTATGAAGTTCCTACGGATAAAAAAGCGCAGTTTGCAATTGTCAAAAAGGAATTACAATCTGCAGATACTATTATTGTTGCTACCGATGGAGATCGGGAGGGAGAAGCAATCGCCTGGTCAATCATTCGCCAAGCAAAAGCATTTTCCAAAGAAAAAAAATATCTTCGCCTATGGATTAATTCATTAGAAAAAGAAGCAATCTATGACGGCTTTAAAAATTTAAGGCCAGGTGAATACTATTTTCCAAAGTATAAAGAAGCAAAAGCAAGGCAAAATGCTGATTGGCTAATTGGGATGAACGGTAGTCCCTTATACAGTCTATTACTTCAAAATAAAGGAATCGATGGTAGCTTTTCATTAGGAAGAGTACAGACACCTACGTTATATATGATCTTTAAATTACAAGAAGAAATCAAGCATTTCAAAAAGGAACCCTACTTCGAAGGTGAAGGAGAGATTCGACATCAAAATGGACAATTCATCGGGAAAATGGAACCAAAAAGATCTTTCAAAACGTCAGAAGCATTGACAGCAGAATTACAAAATTTAGGTGCGCATATAGGTGTTCAAGAAGGACAAATCAACCAAGTAATAAAAAAAGAAAAGCAACTTCGTAGCCCACGTTTGTTTTCGCTTTCCAGTTTGCAATCGAAAATGAATCAGATGATGAAAGCTAGCGCAAAAGCAACGTTAGAAGCAGTTCAAGGGCTATATGAAAGTAAGTTTTTAAGCTATCCCAGAACGGATTCGCCCTATATCACAGACAACGAACATCACTACCTAGTTCAACGATTGGATAAATATAAAGGATTTCTTGGCGCTGAAACCATTGAAACACCTGAACTATTTCCAAAGAAACGTTACGTTGATGCTAGTAAAGTACAGGAACATCACGCCATTATTCCTACTAAAACGATTCCAACAAAAGAGCGTTTTAGTAAACTTTCACGTCTTCAGCAAGCAGTCTATTTGCAAGTCTTACAAACGACGATTGCAATGTTTGCACGTAACTATATTTATGAAGAAACAACTGTTTTGACAGCTGTAAATGAATTGAAGCTAAAAAGTATTGGTAAAGTACCTATCCAACAAGGTTGGCAAGCGATTTTGAACACTGGAAAGAAAAAGAAAAAAGATCTGCAAAAATTGCCAGTGATTCAAGAAGGTGAGCTTGTTGAAGTAGAGCTAAAGAGTCTCGAAAAAGAAACACAACCACCCAAACCATACAATGAAGGAACGCTGATTACAGCTATGAAAACAGCAGGCAAAACGTTGGACGATAATGAAGCACAAGAAATATTAAAAGAAGTCGAAGGAATCGGAACGGAGGCAACGCGTGCGAATATTATCGAAAATTTAAAACAACGTCACTATATTGAAGTGAAGAAAAATGAATTATTTGTTACGTCAAAAGGTGTAACGCTATGTAAAGCTGTCGCAAGCGAGCCACTTTTGACTAGCGCAGAGATGACTGCGCGCTGGGAAGGGTATTTACGAAAAATTGGAGAGAATCAAGGGACTCCTGAAGTATTTTTGGAAAATATCAAAAAATTCATTTTACATTTGCTAGAATCGGTTCCTCAACAAATCCAGCAAGTTGATTTATCAAAGGAAGTTACTGGTACACGTCAAATCAAGGCGTTGGAGAAGAAAAATGATCAATTAGGTCGTTGTCCGAAGTGTCAAAATGGAATTGTGATGTTGTATCCTAAAGTAGCAACTTGTCTCAATCCAGAATGTGACTTCAAATTATGGCCAATAGTCGCTAAAAAGAAACTAACTAAGACGAATCTTCGTGAACTTTTATCGAAAAGAAAGACCAGTAAAGTAATTAAAGGATTTACTGGCAAAAAAGGCAATTTCGATGCAGTTCTGGTATTGAAAGAGGACTTAACAATTGGCTTTGAATTTCCATGGATGAACAAAGTAAAGACAGAAGAAGAGCCATGATCAAAGAAGGTTTGTTTATTCCGAAAATTAAAAATTTAAAAAACAAAAAATATTAATAAAATAATAATAAAGAGATAAGAGGTACCATTTTTGCGAAAAGTTCATTCATTACTAAATTATCTAATGGGCGCGATTGTTTTAGTTGCGCTATATCAAGCATTTATCAAATACCCAACTTATGGGACAAAACTACTAGCTATTACTTCAGAAAAGCAAACAGCTTATTCACCAACTTTAGTTTTATCGACAGTCACAGCGTTAGCAAAAAGCATCTTATATTTTTTCCATAAAACAACAAGTATGCTGAAACGTAAAAAGCAAAGAAAGCAGCTATTTCTGGTACTTGGAGCTGCGGGCGTGATTTATTTCTTGCCTGTAATCACGCAATTTTTTCATCAATTGACAGCTGCTTTTTAAAAATGATCAAATTTTATTAGATCCTTCAGAGGAATCATCAACCTAAGATTCCTCTGAAGGATTGTTTTATTGCGCAAAAATTCGATAAAGATTCAAATTTAGATATAATTATTTAGTTTCAAGTTAAACCTAAAACATTTTTACCAATATTTATGAATAATCGTTACTAAAACATAAATTTTGTTGTATTTTGCGTATAAAAAAGTAAAGGACAACAATTGATGCTAAAAATGACTTAGTTAGGAGGAAGGAGACGTATAATGGAGAGAATTTATTTTTAAATTTATTTTAGTTTACATAATATATATTATACAAAGTAGATTATAAGAATGTGAGCCACTCTCTTAATTAACTATTTGCTATTTTGGTATCGATTTTAGCAGATTATTGCTGATACAATATTAAAAAATTATTTTGCATGCGTTTTATGTATTATTTCTGGTTTATACTTACTATTTACATAAATACTAAAAAACTATTTTTTATTTGTGTTGTGATCTCGTTCCTATAAAGAAATTTACTTTTTACATGTTTAACCTGATTATGTAGATTGCTGCTTTATCTAATGCTAAAAAACTTTTGGTTTCATCTAAAAGCTTTTTAGAGATTAACCTTACCAATATTTACTGGAGCTTGTTACTTTCAAACCGATTGATTTAAATTTTTAGTTCTCTTTGTGTTCTTTCGCTATATTTTAAGTGAAACACAGATTGTCTTTCATATTATTTTCAGAAAAATAAGATTATAATACTTGCTGGAGGTTATGTATATATGGAAGAAAAGAAAAATTTTATTTCGTGGCCCGTGTTAGCATTGATGTCTTTTGTTACGGTTATTGGATTTGATGATATTATTTATAATTTTGCTAATCAAGGCATGGGCGTTATTACTTCATGGATTATTTTGTTAGCGTTATACGTCATTCCCTATTCATTAATGGTCGGCCAACTAGGTTCTGTTTTTAATCGTGAAGGCGGCGGCTTAAGTTCATGGGTTCGTGGCACTAGTGGTGATAAGTTGGGTTATTTTACAGCCTGGACGTATTGGGCTGCTTCAATCCCCTACGTTGTTGATACAGCAAATGCTGTGGTAGTTGGTTTTGGTTGGTTAATCAATGGAAATGATTCAATGGAAGATACAATGTCAAATTCATTATTTGCTTTATTGACATTCGTTATTTTTTTGACATTTATTTTTTTGCAGAGACATTTCAAGAAGTCTTTAGAAGTTCTAAGTACAATTGGTGGTGGTGCTATGTTTGTGATGACGATTTTATTCGTTATTATGACTTTCACTTCGCTTTTTATGCCAAATGGACATATTGAGACACAACCAATGAATGTTAAAACGATTTTACCCAAATTCGATTTGCATTATTTAACAACAATTGGATTACTGATTTATGCAATTAATGGAGCTGAATTGGTTGCACCTTTTGTTACTCGAATGCGTAAACCAAAGAGAGAATTTCCTAAAGCAATGATTATGTTAACCGTTATGACTATTTTCTTGACCGTTTTTGGTTCCTTTTCGCTGGGTGTATTCTTTGATGCGCACCATCTACCTAATAATCTGAAGATGAATGGTTCTTATTATGCTTTTCAACGTTTGGGTGAATTTTTCCACATAGGAAATAGTTTGATGTATGTTTTTGCGGTCACACAAATTATCTATATGTGTGCTCTTCTGGCTGTTTTGCTTGATGCCATGACAAGAATGCTTATCTCAGATACTGGGAAAGAATTCATGCCTAAAAAATTAACGAAATTAAATGGAGACGGACTACCAATTAATGGCTATATTTTAACAACTGCATTAAGTGCCTTCATTCTATTACTTGGTGTTTTCTTACCAGAAATGAATGATATTTTTAACTGGTTATTAAATTTGAACGGGATTATTTCTCCAGGTGTGACTTGTTGGATCTTCTTTGCATTTATTAAAATCCGTTTAAATAGTCAAAAATACCAATCAGATTACGTGTTTATCAAAAATGATCGATTGGCTGTTTCTGTCGGCGTCTGGTGTTTTGCTGTAACTATGATTGCCACGCTTTTTGGTGTTTTACCACAGGATGCCGCTTTTGGTTCATCACTTTTTTGGCATGAATTAATCATCAATATTATTGGTATCGTTGTTTTGATTGGTTTAGGTTTTGTTATGCCTTATTTAGCAAAACGAGAAAGAAATCACATTTAACAGTATAAAACAAAAAAAGACAAGGACTAAAAAACGAGTGCCTTGTCTTTTTTTGTTTATTTGGAATGATTATCTTTAGATGTCAATTCTTCAAATTTTTCTTTTACGTCGGCTATGACTTCTTCAACTACTTCTTCAAGTTTATTTGGTTCTTCTTTTATGTCATCTTCAACAGCATTTGATCCAGATAATGCAACTGTTTTTTCTTCTCCAGAGTTAGTTCCAGATAATGCTTCTTGTTTGTTTTCTGTTTCGCCAGAATTAGTACCAGCTAAAGCTACTTCATCATCTGTTTTTGGTGCCATTGATCCTCTTAGTCGTTTTCCTTTTTCTCCATCATAATTAGTCATCGTTTTGTCCCTCCAGAAAATTCTCATGTTCTCTTATTTATCTTACCTAAGAATAAATGGACTGTCAAAAAGGATCTCTCTCATCTTCATTTTGAGATATAGCTGTTATTCTTTCTCTTCGTTCTCTTGAATAGAACGAATACCTTCTTCTAAAATCTGCATTTGTAAGATGGTTTCTTCATCTTTAACAATTTTTTCGGCATCATTGATTAATATTTCATAGATGCCAGCATATACACGGCTATAATCACCTACCTCAGAGACAACTTTTTCTTCATGATAAATATTATTGTCATCCATGTAGGTTAAAACACCATAATGTTCCGGCAAATCTATCCCAAAATCGGTGTTGTCTGGCATATAGAACATTTTCAAATGTTCTTCTTGACGATCCTTCGTTTGCTTGACAAACATTCCTTTCTTCCCATAAACAGTAAAGCTAGGACGTTCTTTGATTCTGAAATAACTTGATTTTACGGAGATTTTCATTGTTCCGTAGAAAAAATCTAAATCAAAATAATCATTCATCCGACCTTTTCCTAACAGTTGACGAACATCATAATGAATCTTATCGGGTTCACCAAAGTAAGATAGAACCTGATCAACCGTGTGGCACGCATGCCCATAAAGATAGCTATTCGCTGTAGAAAAAGTAGTAGTATTTTCGGGGATTTCTGGTCGGAAATAATCATAATGCATTTCAATTTCTAAAATATCTCCTAGCTTGCCGCTTTCAATCACCTTTTGTACAGTCAAAAAATCTGAATCAAAACGTCTATTCTGATAGCATTGAATAAATAGACCTTTTTCTTTAGCCAGAGAAAAGAGCTCTTTTGCTTCTTTTGAAGTTTCTGCAAAAGGTTTTTCAACTAAGACATGTTTGCCATGTTCTAATGCAAGTTTTCCATATTCATAATGAAATTGACTAGGCGTGGTGATAACGACTAACTGAATCTCGGGGTCATTCCATAATTCATCTAGCTCTGTGGTATATTCGATATCATCAAAAGTTTCCCAAACGGGTTCACTTGGTGAGTAGATTTTTTTGATTCTGATTTTGTCTGATAGTTTTCTAGAAAAAGGTAAATGATAACGATTTGTACTCTTCCCATTTCCTAGATAAGCAATTGTTAACATAAATAATCCTCCTATATAGTTGATACGCCAAGTATACTGAAAACTGTGTTCAAAGTCTCAGCAGATACGCATTTTGGTAAAAATGTCCTAATTTCAGCTAGAAACTAACCTTTTTTTGAAAAAAAGTACCAATTTATGATAATCAGTAGCCAACATTGTCGTTTGTTAGTAAGATGATAGAGACGTTAGGAGGTTGGAAGCATGTTGATTGAAGATAAATTAACCGAACAAGAAACATTTACTACTACAGAGAAACGAATTGCAGATTATATACGATTAAATCTTGAAGAAGCTGTCTATTTAACAATTGAGGAACTGGCAAAAGCTACATATACATCTCACTCAGCGATCATCCGTTTATGTAAAAAAATGGGTTACACTGGATTTAAGGAATTTCGATTTGAATTAGGACGTGAAGTTCATCGATTAGTTGCTCAGTTCAATCATGTGATTGATCCAAATTTTCCATTTTCTCATGAGGATAATGCACAATTGATTGCTAAGAAAATGGCAGATCTTACTGTTCAAACAATAAAAAAAGCACAGCTGCAAATCGAGGGACAAGAATTAGATATGATAGCAACAATGCTAAATCAAGCAAATAGAATGTTTTTATTTGCAAAAGGAGATTCGCAGATTACTGCAAGAAAGTTTCAAAATAAGTTAGTCAAGCTGAATAAATTTTTGATCCTTGCCGAAGAGTACAGTGATTCTTCATGGAATGCTGCTAACTTGATGAAAAATGATTGTGCAATTTTTATCAGCTATAGTGGTCGAATTCACCATTACGAACGGATTCTCACCTACTTGAATCATGTTGGGACCCCTTCTTTACTTATTACAGGAAACGAACATTCTGAAATGGCTAAAAAAGCTACAATGAGTTTAGTAGTTTCTCAAGATGAGTATGATTTTGCAAAGGTTGCTACTTTTTCTTCTCAAATTGCATTTGATTATGTATTGAACACCCTATATTCAGTTATGTATGCACAGGACTTTCAAAAAAATCTACTGAATCTTAAAGATAAACAAGAACTTCTACAAAAAGGGCTCTTGAAAGAATACCATAACTAAAAAAGAAAAAAGGAAGAGCGATTGCTCTTCCTTCATGCAGTTTTTTTTTACAATTATTCGACAGTGCTTAATACTTTTTTTAATTCAGATACAGACTGATTAAACAATCGTTGTTCTTCATCAGTGATAGCCAATTCAACAATTTCACGAACGCCATTTTCATCTACGATAGCTGGTACTCCAGTAAAAATATCTTTTTGTCCATATTGTCCTGCCAAATAAGCTGAAATTGGTAATACTGCTTGTTCATTATTCAAAATTGCTTTTACAATTCGCGTAGTACTCATCCCGATTCCATAGTAGGTCGCTTTTTTTCGATCAATGATTTCATAAGCAGCATTCTTAACTTTTTCGGCAATAATCGTTAGATCATCTTTAGTTAATCTGTGATCCGCTTCAACGATTTCAAGAATGGGTTTCCCGCCTACCGTTGTATGTGACCAAGCAGCAACTTCTGAATCTCCATGTTCTCCCATGACATAGCCATGAACACTTCTTGGATCAATCTCCAATTTTAATGCAATTTCTTTCCTAAAACGTGTTGTATCTAATGTTGTTCCAGTACCAACAACTCGATTGTGTGGTAATCCTGAGGCTTGCCAAGCAATATAAGTCAAAATATCAACAGGATTTGAAGCAATTACAAGAACACCGTCAAATCCAGACTCCATAATTTGTCTCACAATGTCACGCATGATACTTGCATTCGTTTGAACTAAATCTAAACGTGTCTGTCCTGGTTTCTGGTTGATTCCTGCAGTAATTACTACTAGATTTGCATCTGCGCATTCCGTATAGTCACCAGATTTAACGGCAATATTTTCTTCACCCCACGCCATACCGTCAAGTAAATCAAGCGCTTCTCCTTCAGCCTTTTCTTGATTAACATCAATCAAAACTAATTCGTTAGTAATACCTTGATTGATCATGGCATATGCTATACTTGTTCCGACAAATCCAGTACCTACGATCGCAACTTTTCTACTTGTTTTCATCATATATAATCGTCTCTTTTCATACTTTATTTTCTTTTCATGAAAATTATATGATGATATTTTACATTTGTGAAGATGATATTTTTAATAGTTTCTATAAGAAAAAATTATAAATAAAATTGAAGAATCTGTTTATCCTGTGTTATGTTGATGGCAAATAAATTACCTCAAAGAGTAATCCTCAAGAACAGCTTGTTGAGCCTTTAAAG
Source organism: Candidatus Enterococcus courvalinii (assembly GCF_017315945.1). Classification (GTDB taxonomy): domain Bacteria; phylum Bacillota; class Bacilli; order Lactobacillales; family Enterococcaceae; genus Enterococcus_B; species Enterococcus_B courvalinii. The sequence goes on along the minus strand of NZ_JAFLWI010000002.1, from coordinate 319,723 downwards.
GCTCTTTGATTTTTTCCATAACCTCTTCTTCCGTCAGAGCATTTGGAAAGTCACACCAGATGGCAAAATAAGTTCCAGTCACTTTAACTAGCTGTTCTTGTGTAATATGTTGGTTGCCAGAAAAAATCATTGGATTCCACTCATTTTTTATTTTATCTTCAGTAGGATAACGGTAGCCAGCCCCTTCCCCTAACACAAAATAAAAATAATTATCATTGAAATTCACTACTTGATGACCTTCTTTAAAAAAGGTTTGGACATCAGCCATGTGCTGATTGTAATTTGTCCAATAGGTGATTTGGATCGTTTTTTTCAGTGTGCTCTTCATTTTCTGGTTCTTTTTGTAGACACCATCATTCCAAATACGGGCAGTTTTACCAGCTGACTCAATTAAGTCAGCTAGATCGTTGATATAATCAATAAATAAATCATAAGTTCTGTTGGCATCTTGATAAATTTCTTTTGCTTTTCTCGCTAATTGAGGATAACGGTCTAATTCATCAAAACTAATATACTCGTCTGCTCCTAAGTGGAAATAACGAGAATCATGAAATAGTTCTAAATATTCTGTGATGATTTCTTTTATTTTGTTGATTGCTTGTTCGTTTGTAATATCTATGGCTCGATTTGCAGGAAATACGTCTGAATCTTCCCCTAAACGTTCAATTTGCCATTCTGGATAGATCCTAAGTAATCGTTTCAAGTGTCCAGGACTATCGAACTCTGGTATAATTTCAATCCCAAGTTTTTTAGCATAAACAATCAATTCTTTGATTTCTACCTTTGTCAAAAAGTGAGTCGAAGTTAATTCTGGCACAGTTTCACATTCGATTCGAAAGCCTTCGTTGTCCGAAAAATGAAGCTGTAATGCGTTCATTTTTAGTGATGACATGTAATCAACTAAATTTTTCAAAAAGCTTGATGAATAAAATTTGCGTCCGATATCAATTGATACTCCTCTTTCTGGAGAAATTGATAAGGAATCTGTTAGTTTAGCCATTTTATTTGCACCTCTAGTTCATATATTTATATTCTCTTTAGTAGTATGACACAACTCTTATATATGTAAACCCTTTCTTTCAGGGTGTTAGTAAGGAATTGATAAGAAAGTACCTAATCTTACTTTTAACAGTTTTCTTTTTAAGTTTGTTCATTCTATAATGAGTTTGTTACGTATTATAATTTTTTAGGAGGTTGTGTGATTGTCTTTTTACCAACGGTTTTTGGCAAATGAAAAAATTCGTAGGTTGACTGTTTTACTTTCAGTTATCTTACTGCTCTTTTTATCCAGAGCAATGATTACGACAGTTTTGCTCACATTTATCTTTACTTATTTAATGATCCATCTTGTTCAGATTATTCAACGTTTTGTTAAGATACCTACTGCTGCATTAACAGTAGTCATTTATTCAATAGTAGTTTATTTGATTTATCTGGCACTAACGAAGTATATCCCTGTTTTGATCCATCAGACTTTTGATATGGTTGGTTCAGTCATTCATTTTTATGAACAGCAGCCAAAAGATGATAATCCACTACTGACGTATGTTCATAATTATATTGAACGCAATGATTTTTTTGAACAATTACAAAATGGTGCATCAATTGCTATTGGCTATCTACAAGATCTTGGGAAACTAGCTGTAGCATTTGCAATGTCCTTTATTTTGAGCTTCTTTTTTATGATTGAGAAGAAAAAAACGGTTCTTTTTTCTCGACTCTTTTTGAAAAGTGAATTTGCTTGGTTCTTTCAAGATATTTATTATTTCGCAGATAAATTTGTTAATACGTTTGGTTTAGTTTTAGAGGCGCAATTTGTGATTGCTATCTTAAATACTGTCATCACGACTATCGCTTTAGCTGCCTTTGGATTCACTCAATTACCAAGCTTGGCAATCATGATTTTTATTTTGAGTTTGATTCCAGTAGCAGGTGTTATCATCTCTTGTATTCCACTATCGTTTATTGCCTATTCACAAGGCGGAATCAAAGATGTGGTTTATATTTTGGTCACAATCCTGATTGTTCACTTGATTGAGTCTTATGTATTGAATCCTAAATTGATGTCTAGTAAAACAGAGTTGCCGATTTTTTATACCTTTATCGTGTTATTAGTAAGTGAACGCTTGTTTGGCGTTTGGGGATTGATTGTCGGTATTCCGATATTTACCTTCTTCTTAGATATTCTAAAAGTAAAAGAAATTCCACTGCATCTAAAAAAAGAACAGCATGAAGCAATAAAAAAAGAGTAAAAAAATACCATCCAAGTTTGGATGGTATTTTTTCGTTTGTTTAAAACAATCAGTTCTATTGAATCCATTTAGGATAACGAAAAGAGTCTTTATCTTTAGAGTTGTTCTATCAAAGAGTTTTTGTTTTAATCTTTGTCATCAATCAGAAACTTCCTGATGTATCCAATTTTGTTGCTTAAAAAGTTATTCCCAGTCCATTTCTCCGGTAACAACTTTAGCACTCATCTCCAAACTTCCATCTGGCAAGTTTGGATAAGCTTTCTTCATGTTTTCGATAATTTCTGAGCTCGTTTGACTATCTTTTTCTACTTCAATAAATTTTTGAATATAACCTTTGGTAAATTCAATATTTTGGGCTGAAAAATCATTACCTTGTTCAAAATGTCCTGGAATAACTACTTTAGGCTGTAAGGAAGTTAGTTCATCGAGATCTTTGATCCATTGTTCCTGAGTTTCAATCGTCTTCGTGTCTGCCATGAATAAATGCCCACCTGTAGAAACAAGGATCCCGCCTAAAAGTAAGCTATCTTCTTTGTTGTAAAGCGTTTGTTTCTTAACATCGCTGCCAAAAATGGAGAATTCTGTTCCACCTAAGTTAATTGAATCTGTTACCACTTCTGGGAGGATGATTTCGTCAGGTGCATTTTCTTTTAAGGTATCTGACCAGGTGGAAAGCTTCGCCTTGTAAGTCTCTTTGATTCTGTCAATGTTAGGAGCTGTAGCTAAAAGTTTCGCGTTTGGAAATTGCTTTTTGATTTGGTCTGCTCCAAAGTAATAGTCTGGGTCACTGTAAGAAATATAAATTGTTTGAATATCAATATTCTTGTCCTTAGCCACTTTTAAAATCTTTTCTGCATCTGTTTTTGAAAATTGAGTATCTACTAATAGACCTTTGCCATCTTTTTCGATAATTGTTGCAGTTGCACCAAATACTTCATCAGGATTCATAGTGTAATATGTGACGTCGTTCCCTTTCATTTCAGTATACATTTTTGTGTCCTCCTTTGTCATTGTTGTTGAGTTACGCGAACTATTTTTTGCATTGTCTTCTTTATTTTGAGATGAACAAGCAGCTAGTAAAACTGCGCCCATGCTAATCGCCAATAAAAATAAACCCATTTTTTTCATATGATCTTCCTTTCTAGCTAATTTTCTCGACCTGTATATTTTTAAGTTACAGGAAAATGATATATAATAAATAGATAGATGTCAAACGAAAAGAAAAGGTGATTGAATGAAAAATTCAGTGCGTCTTAGTGACGCTATCCACATCTTAGCTTATATTTAAAGGTTTCAAGGTACTGATTTATCAAGCGTGTGCAAACAAATCCGGTAACTGTTAGAAAAATCATGGGTGATTTGAGAAAGCTAATCTAATTAAAACTGAGACAGGAGAGGCTTCCCCTTCTTTGATTATGCGACCCGAAGAAATTTCATTAACTAGTATTTATAAAGCGGTCGAAAAAGCCTCAGCTATTTTTCATTCGGATAAAAATACTGCGCCAAACTGTTTGATCGGTGGAAATATTCAAAAAGTATTAGATCAAACATATATTTATTTACAACAATCAGTTGAAAACGAAATGAAAACTTTTTTATCGGATATTATTGCAGGAATTCTTCAAGAAAGCGCGAATGGCTAATTACAATAAAAAAATATAAAAGCGTAAACCAAACTTTCTCTATGAGGAATCTGGCTTACGCTTTTTATTGGTTAATGTGTTCTTTTCTTTTTTATCTTTCTGAAGACGAAAATACTAAGCATTACAACTAAAACTATTCCACCTACCCAAATAAATAATTTGTTTCGATTGTAGTTGACTGTTTCTTTGATTTCCTTCTCTGCATCTGGCGTATACGGGATCCTATGGCCACGGACGAGTAAACGATGTGTGTTGACCATATAAGGCGTACACGTCATCAAGGTAATAAGATCTTCTCCATCTTGAATTAGTAAATCTTGAGTATCTGTAGGTTCGATTGTTTTTATTTGATCAACTTCATAAGCCAATCGTTCATTATTGATGTCAATATAGAAAACATCTTTCTTTTTTAGTTTAGGTAAGTCAGTAAATAATTTGGCTTCTGGCAGTCCTCGATGAGTTGACAGTACACTATGGGTATTTGGACCACCTGAAGGAATACTCGTTCCTTCAAGTAAGGAAACACCATTTTGCAAAAATAATTCATTTGTCTGATCAAAAATAGGCAAACTAACTTTGATTTTTGGAATTGTTAACGTCGCAATGGTATGTTGTTTTAAATAAGATTGTTCTTTTTTTATTTTTTTTTGCTGTTCACTATTTACTGCATCATTAAATGCGGATACTCCTGGATTATTCCCTTCTTTGGCTAACTCTGCATTTTGTTTATCTTGCTTCTCTTTTAGTTTGGCAACTGCTTCTTCGTTTTCGCTATTGGCTTTTTGTTGATAATACTGAACTAATTGTTGATCAAAATAACTATTAATGGCATCACTAACAAATGGATAGGCAAATAAGCCAATACCAAGAAAGAGAATGATTATCATGAAGATATCCGTCTTTTTTCTGTTCTTTTTTTGTTTTTTCATCTCACTCACCTCACTTGTTTGTAAAAGTATTCAAAAAATTGCTAGAAAAAGGCTGTAACAAAAATCAATTTTGACTTTTGTTACAGCCATACCACACCTACTACTCGTACCCATTTTCTTATAGCTACCTTCTGTTATTCTGCTTTTCTTTTTTTAAAGTAATAACCAGCAGACAATACGGCAGTTAATCCGGCAGCTAAGAAGACGGTGATTCCCATGCCTCCAGTGATTGGTAACTTACCTTTTGTTTTATTGACTACCACGAGTTCAACTTTGCCATTATCTGCGACAAAATTTGTTGGTGTATTTGGTAAAACATAGCCATCAGGAGCTTTTGTTTCCACCAATTGATAGATGATATCAGCGCCAAGTTCATCTGTTTGGGCAATACCGAAAACTTCAATTACACCTTGATCATTTGATTGGAAAGTTGTTGCGTCTCCTTGTGCAGCAACCCAACTAACTTTTCCGTCTGTCATTTTTAAGAATGAATCACCACGCTTAACTACGAACTCTGCACCAGCAAGTGTTTGCTTCGTATCCGCATCTTTTTTGACAAATTTCTTACCAAAAGTTTTGATTTCTTCTTGGGCTGTTTTTGGAATAAAATTATTGTCAAACTTGATTTGGTTGTCGATCGCTGTTGCTAGGGGAGCGCCTGGTTTGATTTTCATTTGAACTTCAAAAGTTAACATTTTCCCTGCATGACTTGCCAACTCAGCTGGTGTGAAGCTAACAATAAACGGGTTAGCTGAAATGTCAGCAATAGTTGCGGTCACATCCCCTGCAGCTGCGCCATCAATTTTGATACTTGAAAGGATTTCAGCTGCTGTAGAAACAAGTTCCAGTGATGAGTGATACGTATCGACTAAATCGAATTTTGTAAATTGTGCGACATCTTTAGGAATTTGTTGTGTGATTGTAAAAGTGACGATTTGATCAACATCTACATCTGCATCATCTGCTTCTTTTTTAGGTTCAGGAACTTTGTAGTTGTATGCAGACGCGTTTTCTTTATCAGTTAATAACACTTGAAGTTCGTTGTAATGTGAGTATTTGATCGTCATTGAACCATCATTGGCATTACGAGTTGCAAATGCGGTAACAACCGGATTATTTAAATAGTGATAAATTTCTGTTCCTGTTTGAAGTTGGCTTGTCGCAACGGGTGTGTCTACTTCATAGAACTCATAAACACCGCCATCGGCTAAAATCAAATCTTCCACAGTAACTTGACCAGATGCATCTGAGAAAAGAATTGTTGCTGCATCAACTGTTCCGTCAAATTTACCTGTACTTGCTTGGTAGTACATCCCTGATGCTTGATCTTTTAGGATGAACCCAGCGTCTTTTAATGCGATCGGATTCGCTTGATTTCCTTCAGCATCTAGTCCTACACCATATTTTTTGAATGTTAGGTCAGATGTCTTGTATTCATTTTTTGGATAAAGATGAACAACCGGACGATTATTTCCGTCTTCATCTGTTACTGGTAATCCGACTACGAATGGGACTGATTTTTCAGCAATTGCACCAGCTGGAGTTGTTGTTTCTTTAAAAAGATAAACAGCATTTCGTCCACCTGATTGTGTTGGTAATGCGAGTGAAGAAATACCACTTGCATCTGTTAATGCGAATTCATGAGAGGCTAACCCGGTAGTATCTGCTGCAATTGCAGCATCGGTAGCTTCACTGACCCGTTCTTCATGTGTGCCACTTGCGCCATCATAAGCAGCCCAATAAATACTCGTTACATCATAAGCGGTAAAACCTGCACCACTCAATGGTGTCGCATTTGGCCAAGTCATCTCATCGCCAGTATTTTGAATTGATTCGGGTAACGTATCAAAAGCAAGTTTGTGTAATGTAACAGTCTGCTCTGTTTCGGTGTCGCCTCCTTCAACGGCACGAACAGCACTTCCCAACCCTAAAAATAACGGTAACATTAGTAAAAGTGAAAGAACCCAGGTAAATACTTTCTTCTTTTGCTTATTCATTTTCTTCACTCCCATTCTTTTTTTTCACTCCCTGATTATGTTGCTTGACCAACAAATAACCTGCGCCTGTCATTAAGATGATTCCAGCTATGAAGAGATAGTTGTTGAATGTGTCAGCAGTAGTTGGAAAATCCTTTGAAGGTTTGACCACTTTTGTCGAAGTTGTTGGAATAATTGGCGTTATCGGAACACTTTTGATGACTTCTTTTTGTTGATTCACAACTTTTAATGTTTGATTTTCTTGTTGTGTAAACGTTCCTTTTGCAACGACAAACGGTACTTTTTCTTTGTTTAGAAGGTAACCTTCTGGTGCTTTGACTTCTAATAGTTGGTAGTTGCCGTAACGTAATCCATTGATCCAAAATAGACCATTTGTGTCAGAGACTAATTTCACTAGATTTTCATAAGAAGTAGGTACTTTCGTTGCATCGATCCAGATATTTTTTCCATCTGCACGTGACAGGTATTCACCTTTATCATTTAGTACGACAAACTCCGCACCTGCTAATTTTTTTGATTCATCTGTTGCATCAATCTTTACAAAGTATTTTCCACCAGTTTCAACAGTTGCCGTTACTTCAATTTTTTTCTCATCATCAACAATTAGTGAGATTCGATTCAAGAAATCGGATTGGTTTAAATTATTTTCTTGGATCAACATTTGATAAGAAAAAGTGATTTTTTCACCAACATGATCTGCTAAAACCTTAGGATCAAATGCGACAGTAAATCCGCGCTCTGAAATTGAAGTAAATGTATAGAATGGACGCGTTTCAGGTTGACTAAGTGTAATCGAAACCGTTTCTTCCGCAGTTGCTTTTTGAACTAACATCAAAGAGTCATCCGGCTGATCATTTACAACAAAGCTCTGATAATTAGCAATATCTGATGGAATGGTTAGAGTCGATTGATAATCGATCAGTTCGCCAAATTCAAAGTCAGCTTTCTCACCGTTTATTTTTTTCGTTAGGGTTGGTGGAACTGTTTTGATTGCTTGGCTTTTTGGAAAAATTTTAATGGTTCGTAGTTCATTCCCATCATTATCAAACACTGGTAAAACAACTAGCATTGGGCGAGTAAGTGAATTGACGGTCGGTGGATGATTTGTTTCTTGGATGAAGAAAACACTATCTCTATCCCCTTTTTTAGCAGGAAGTTCAAAGGACGCGATCCCTTTTTCGTTTCCTTGTGTTTGAGTAATACCAATATATTTGGTTAGTGTTTCAGTATCCACTGTTTGCATGTGTTTAAGAAATGCTGCTCGAAATTCTTCAATTGATTGATTTTCAAAATCTGAGGCTGCTAATTGTTCATAGTAGCTATCTGTTACTTCATAAACAGTAAATTCAACATCATTTAAACCTTCAAAGTTCTGTAGTCCAATTGGTTCCTCAAAAGGATTTGTTTCGCCATCGTTAGGCCGTTCGTCAACTTCTATTTCATAATCAAATAATAGTTTGTGAATGTGTAACGTGATTGTTGAAGAATCCTCAGTTTCTGCATGAACTTCAGTTGAATCAATTTGCGCCATCATGAAGACAGAAAGAAGTGAAACTAGAACAATGCTTATTCGGGAAAGTAGTAGTTTCATTATGCTCTACCCCCTCTTCTTCTTAAATAAATGTAAAAACTCAACATCAACGTGCTACCAAGTGCTAAATATGGAATAATTGTCATTCCACCAGTTTCAGGAAGTGGCTGTTTTGCATGGTTTGTCACTTCTAATTGGATGATATTACCTGATACAGTAAGAACATCTGTCTGTTCTTCTCCATCGATAGTCACTTTTCCTGTATCACTAATAACAATCACTACTGGTTGAGTCAAGCCTATAAAACCACTTGGGGTAAAGGTTTCTTCTAGGCTATATTCTCCTGGCCGTAAGCCAGTAAAGACAAATGTGGAACTATTTGTTTGTTTGATTGTTTCGCTATAGTCATCTGGTCCAGTAAGAGTGAATTCCGCACCATTGAGCAATCGACCATCTTGATCTTTTTTCTCTAGCTCTAAAGTAAAGTCTTTTAAGCGGTTAGTCAGTGTTAGACCTGTAATGATAAAGCGGTTTTGTGTTTCATCAAAAGTAGCAGGTTCGGAGTAGACAAGTGTTTCCTCTTTATCAAAAATTTGAATCACTTTATCTGAACCAATGACTACTTTCCAAGGACCTTGATTGTTTTCATAGCCAAGAGGTAAATTTGTTTCTTTCAGGAGATATTCTCCTGGTTGTAATCCTTGGCTAAATTGGACAACTCCTTGTAAATTTGAAGTTGCTTCAAGTGGTTCTAATAGATTTTCACCTTCTAGAGTGAAAGTTGCACCTAAAAGTGGTGTTCCAGTTTCATTTGTTTTCTTAAATTCTAGTAAGAATGGCACAAGTTGGTTACTGATTTGATTATTTTCAGGGAATCCAGTGACAGTTAAACTTAAATCGGCTTCTTGTTTTACTAAAATCGTAAATTCTTCAACTTCTTGATAACCTTCAGGTGCAGCTAGTTCGCGAATGATATACTCACCAATCGGATATGCTGGAAATTGAACTAAACCAGAAGCGTTAGAAGTTGCCTCAGCAAGAAGAACAGTTGGTGCAGATTTTTGATAAATACCAAATTTTGCTCCCGCAAGTGGTGTTTCATGATCCTCTCCCACTTTGATAAAACTGATTCCCTTTTTCAGTAAGCTATTTGTAACCGTTAATGTTTGATTTGCTTCTTTTGTAGTTGGCGCTGGTGCGTATGTTGGTGCGCTGTAACCATCAACATGACTCTCTTCTCCAACTTTCTCGACGATTCGATATTCGATAAGTTGGCCATTTCGTAATGCGACAACATCAGTGAATGTTCCTTCCGTTGATGTAGCGTCCTTTAATAGAGATAAATTTTGATCCGGCACATCTATCCAGTTCCCATCTTGATCTTTTTCTTGTAGTTGCAAGGTGATGTCTTCTCGCAAATTCCATTGATTTCCATCGTCTTCCCAGATTTTTTTCGCCTGAATATCAAATGTAGTTATAGGAACTTTCACAGATGGAATTGCGAAATGAAGGTAATCTGGCGTTGTTGTTCGATTATTTGTTACATAGGTTGTTTTATTCGCTGGATAAAATAAGCCGTCACGATAACCTTCTTTTACTTCAATCAGATACTCGATTCGATAGCCTTCTCGCCCCGTTTCTGTCTTACCTAAATTTAGATTCGATAAGTTGATTGTACTTCCATTGATACCGACTTGAACTTGTTGTGCAAATGACGGATAACTACTACTTGTTGATGGAATAACAGTTAATCCATTGTCGACTTTCAAAGCAAAAGAACTGACATCACCAATCAAATCGACATAATCACTCATTGGATCTGTAACTGTTGCTTGCTGAAGTGTAGCTGAAAAAGTGGTGCTTAACGTTTTTAAAACTTGAATCAGTTGTTCACGATTGTTTGCGGTGAAATATCCATTTTTTCCAATGGCTGTTAAGACACTTTCGGCAGTTTCACCTGTAGCAAATCCAATTGAGTATTTTACGATATTTTGATTTGCTGGATGTGTAGCTCTTTGATTAACATAATCAACTGTTGGCGTAACTTGTCCAGTAGATGATGTTCCGTTTCCGTTGTAGTAATTCGTATTATTCATTCGCGCATAGTAGCGTTCAGAAGTACCTAAATTTGTTTGATTCAAACTGAGTAGATTATTTGTCAGATTTAAATAATTTTGATTTGGTGAAAAAGTAGGTTCACCATCCGTTAAAACAATTAGGACTTTTGCTGCCTCGGTTCTCGTTCCATAACTTGGATTTGTCAGCATTGCATAACCGGCATCAAGACCAAGGTAAGTTGGTGTCCCAGAAGTATCAGGTGTTTGAGTGTAGATTGTATGACTTGTAATGGATGCTGGATTTGTTGTGAAGCCACTAGAACCAAATTTCCCAATTTCTCCATATGGAACATCCACTGGATTATTGTTGATTTGCATACGACTCGAACCAAAAGCTGCTAACCCTAAGCGAATATTTCCATCGTTCCCGGGTCCAAGTAAGTCATTCGCAAATGTAGTGACTGCATCTTGTAGAGCGACCCAACGAGTCATCCCCTCTGGTACAGTTTCTTGAACCATTGAGCTAGACTTATCTAATACTAAAGAGATATCAATCGGTTGGTTTGTTTCCAGTGCGTCCCCAATAACATCTAATTGGATTTTAAATTGATTGGGATCATTGGTTGGGATAACAATTTTTTTGATTGCTCCATCACCATAATCATGATAACCGTTAGTAAAATTCAGAGGATTATTATCGATGATATTCTTGATTGATGAAGTCCCCTCGGTTTTTTCTGTGCCAAAATCATAGTTTTTGATAAATGTGGAAGAGTCATTTGTTGTGTAATTGTTTGTCGAGTGTTCTGGATATGTTCCTAACGCATCGCTCACGTAGTTAAATGGGTCGACATTGACTGGGCTTCCTGCTAAAGGCGTCATAGCAAACGGTACCGCAGTAATCAATGGGAGTGCTTTTTCAGTGGAAGAGTCAGTAGTCTCACTATCTGTTGTTTGTTTCTCTTCCTCAGGTTTTCCTTTTTCAGATTCTTTGGTTTGTTCTGAGCTATCAGTGTTTAATGTGTTATCTTGCACTTCTGAGTTTTCTGAATCAGCGTTCCCTTTTATGACTTCTTCTTGTCTATCAGTAGATTCATTTGCTTTTTGATCTTTTATAGAGGGATCAATGCTTGATTGGAACTCAATTGCTTGAGCGGTTTCTTCTAAAACTTGCCCTTGTTCATCTAATAATTTTAATTGGATTTGGATAGCTGATTGTTCAATAGCTGTTTGAAATTCAATAGTATTTGTTTCAGTATCTTGAATTTCTTCAATCCAGCCGTTTTCAATTTCTATAAAGTCTGTTCTCGTTAACTGTTTAATTGGCTGATTTTCAGCGGTAACTTTTAGTTGTAAAGTTGTTTGCGTTTCTCCACTTACTTGTTTATGATATCTCAGTGTCCAGTTCTTGGTACCTTCTGAGTTATCTTTTGTAGCAATTGAATCTTTCCCTTCAAGTTTCAACTGTTGACTGGTTGCAATTTCCCGAAATTCGTTGGCCTCTTCTGCATGAATTAAACTAGAAATCCCTAACAATTGACTAAAAATACTTAGCAACAAAACACCAATCCATAAGAAGCTAATTAGTTTTACTTTACGATTCATTCCCTCTCCCCTCCCTCCAAATTCACAAACATGAAAAATTTTCCCTCTACAATTTGAAGTTTAGCAACGGAATTATGTTATAGCAAAAGTTAACAATAGGCTATATTACAGGGATATTTATTTTTATTACGTTATTTTTTCAAAAAATTAATACATTTCATTTTTTGAATTTTAAAATATTCACAAACTTTGATGGAATGAATATAAGACCTGATGTTATCTAACTTTTTGTATCAATTATTTTTAAATAAGGTAAAATTTTATAAACTAAAAAGTACGTAATATTTCTGTAAATTCTCCGTTTGTATTAGAATATAATTAGTATTTAAAATGTTTATTGTTATAAACAACGTTATAGTCTAATTTTTTTGTCAGAAAATTGATGGATTATGCAAGAAATATGGTCAAAAAAAGAAGGAGAGATTCATTATGTTTGAATTTGTGGTTCTTAATGATTATGACAGGCGAAAGTTAGCAGTTTTTCAGATCCTTAATTCACAGAATGCTTCTTGTTCCATTTCTCATTTAGCCAAAGAATTTAAACTATCTTTTCCAGCCACTCAATCATTGATCCAGTCATTTGACCGTGACATGATCACTTTATTTGATAGGAGCGTTTGGGATGAGAGTGGACGAGTTGATTGGCATACTGAAGGCTATAACTACAATATATATCTGCAATTCTTGATTAAGCGTTCTCTACCCTATCAATTTTTACTTTCTGTTTTGACAAGACCTGAACAAACGATTGAAGATTTTTTAGAAGAAAACTACGTTAGCCGCTCGACTGCAATCAGAGCATTACAAACGACTAAAGTATGCTTAGATGATTTGAATGTGAAGCTTAACTTTTCTAAAATGAAAGTTTTTGGAGAAGAAAGCAATATTCAATTGCTTTTTTTTTATGTGATTTGGTTAGGTTCCACTGGAGATGATGTTCTCACGGATGAAGCACTTGATTTGCCTTATCACAACGAAAAAGAACTTTTAAAAGACTTTGACTTTTTTGACTTTTCTCATGTTCATCCAAAGGCAATCCGATTAATGTTGATGATCATGAAAATTCGGAGTTTACAAGGATATGAATTGGATAGATTTGAAGGCAATGAATTAATTTATTTTGATTCAAATCCTGTTTTACAACAATATTTTTCTCAATTTATCAAAGATCCTTATCAGATCATTTATCACATTAATTTTTTGAAATATGTATTTGTTTTTTCCTTTTACTACGCATCATCAGTTGATTCTCGCTTACCTATTTTAGTGGACTTTTATCAAAATTTAGAAAAGAGGGATCAGCAATTTTATAGGTTTTTGTTAGCGTTCAATTCATTTTATTCAAAGAAAATCTTACCTGAAAATCTGTCTGAAGAAGAGCGCCTACTTATCCGTGCAAATCTATTCTCTACGCTTTTTTCTCATTATGCTAATGATGGAAAATTACCAAAATTTTATGGATTTGATGGTGTTTCTAGTCATTCAGAAACACCGGAATATCAGCAGCTAATAGAAATTCTAGGTCACTATTTTGATCAATATTTTCAAAAAACGTCCTTTTCTATTGTTAAAGATCGTCCTAAAACATTACTTGAAGGTTTAAGTTTTATTCTCTATCCTTACTTCCAGAAAAAAATCAGAGATAGACGAGTGAAGGTGGCAATCATTCCTATGATCAATCAAAAAATCTTACAGAATATTGTTTTGTTTTTATCACAATTGCAGTTTGTTGACTATGAATTATCCGTTGCTGACCATTCAGAAATCGATTTGTTTATCACTAGCTTTTCAGAAATATTACCTAGTACAACAAAACCTTGCTTTATTATCGAATTAACAGAGGAATCGAATTATTTAAGTGAGTTGTTTAATTGGTTATGGGATATGTATTTGAATAATTTAGCACCAGAAAGTTGATATCAAGTAACTTTTCAAATAAAAAAACTATCTGTCTTTAAAACATGTAGAGAATGTAGAAACTGTTTTAGAGATAGATAGTTTTTATTTGCAGTGAAAAAAATTTATTTAGATGGTTAAATTTTAGAATTGCGCTGCTGTTTTTGCTTGATCAATGATCCACATGACAGATTCACTATGCGTTAATCTTTTTTGCATGGCAACAAAATCTTTATGTTGAATTATCTGATCAAACGTAACAAATTCTTGATACATTCTGTGGGGGTGACTATTCACAGAAATAGTTTCTAAAAGTTGGTTCTTTTGATAGATACCAAAAGAAGTTAAAACATTTGTAGGGCTGTCAACTACGATTGACCTGGTTTCACCTTGAACAACTGAGCGAACAGGTGCATCAGAATTCTTAGCTGCAATACAAACTGCTTGATATTCCTTATATTGCAACACTAAAATACCAGAAGTATCAACCTGATTTTCCATATGTGGGAAGTAATGGACTCCTAGTGGCCTTCCTAATAGTCCTACTACAAAGTGGATATTGTAAATATTAAGATCCATCAATGCTCCCCCACCTTTTTGAGCATCAAAAACTGGGGCAATCTCTCCGTTTTTAAAAGCATCATATCGTGAAGAATATTGGGAATAATTGCATTCAATTAGCTTGATAGCTCCCAATGAAGACAATTGTTTCTTGATTTCCGAGTAATTTTCCAAATATTGGTTTGTAATTGCTTCAAGCAAGATTTTTTGTTTGCTTTCTGCCAACTGTTTTAGTTCTAGAAATTGTTGGTAATCAGTAGTAAATGGTTTTTCGCAAATGACGTGTTTGCCAGCTAATAATGCTTTTTTTGTAAAAGAAAAATGTAAATGATTAGGGACCGCAATATAAACGGCATCAATCGTATCTTCTCGTAAACATTGTTCGTAATCGGTAAAATAGTTCTTGATTCCATATATTTTTTTAAGTTCTTCTAATGTCTCTTTACTTCTTGTTGTGCCGACGATTGCTTCTAATTCGATTTGAGGTAAGTCTTTTGTAATTGTTAAAAAGTCTTGTACAATTTTTCCTGAACCAATTATCGCTAACTTCATATTGTTCACCCTTTTGTTTAAAATTTCATTTCCTTGAATTGTTGTGACTTCATTCAACCATGAAAATGATTCTTTGGTAAGCGAACGACTAAAAATTGGTAGTTTGTACCAAGAAAAATCCTGTTTATCAAAAAAAACTGAAACTTTTTGCCAAAAAAGAAACTACCTATAGACACAAAGAACACGTTGTTCTAAGCTCTAAAGGTAGTTGATTCAACGAAACACCAGATGATAGTCCTGTGGGTCACAGCCTTCGATATATTGATAAAGCAACAGTTCCATCAAGGCGATCATTGAGATATGAGAAGTAAGATTTAGTTGATTCAGGTACAGTTCGTCCGTAAATAAGTAGAGATTGATATCACTTGTGTTTTGCATCAGGTTATTGTCGGCGCCGGTGATCGATACAATATAAGGATGTGACTGTTCTTTTAATTTTCGAATCAGGGTGATTAGCTCGTTGTCCTCACCACGATAACTAAAAACAAATACCAGGTCCTTTGATTCAGCTTGCTGTAAAGCAATTGTTCTTGTTTGCTGATCCTCTGGAAAGATGACAAAAAATCCCGCTGTAGTATAGAGATATTTGATATAACCCATAATTTCTTTACTCATTCCTTTGGCAAATAAAAAAATTTTTGGTTTTTCCTGCATAGCCAAAACAATTTTCTTAATCTTGTCGCTATCCATTACACGAACGGACTCAATTAAATTTTTCAAGTATTCTTCCCGATAATCTTTTTGAGAAACCACAAATGGACTTTGTTGAGGAACGTCGTTTTTTGTTAATAAGGTATATTTGATAACTGTTGAAAATTCACTATAACCGCTAAACCCTATTTTCCTAACAAAACGCAAAAAAGTTGTGGTTGAAACAAAGCATTCCTCAGAAACTTCTCTAATACTTTTATTTTTGATTACATTTAAGTTTGAGATAACATAATCAAACAAAACTCGTTCATTTTTCGTAAGTTCTGCTAGATGAGAATTAACAATTTCATAGAAATCCATAATCATCCTACTTTCTATGTTGTGGTAGTGCCTGAGCAATGCAATGGATATTTCCGCCACCTAAAAGGATCTCTCGTGCAGGAACTCCGATAACTTCATATCCAGGATACAAGTCTTTCAGTATTCTATAGGCCTTTTGATCATTAGAGTCGTCAAATATAGGATAGATTATGCCTTGATTTGCCGTGTAATAACTAACGTAGCTAGCTGTTAAACGATCTCCGGGAAAGCGTGGTAGCATACCATTTACTGGATCAACTCCTAGACTTTCCTCTTCAGTAATGTACAGTGCTTGCGGTAAAGGCATTTTATGGATTTTTAATGTCCGTCCTTTGGCATCTGTTGCTTTCGATAAGTACATAAAAGCTTCTCTCACAATCTCATACATTGGGTCTTCGGGATCGTCACACCAATTAAGGATAATCTCGCCGGGTCGAACGATATTCAATAAATTATCGATATCCCCATTTGTTTCATCTAAAAAGAAGCCATGTGGGAGCCAGATGATCTTTTCAGCCCCACAATATTCCAAAAGAATTTCCTCGATTTGTGTTTTCGTAAATTGAGGATTTCTTCCTTCAGATAGTAGACATTCTTCCGTAGTAAAAATTGTTCCTTCTCCATCACTGTGAATGGAGCAGCCTTCTAGTATGAAATTTGCGAGGGAATAATAATCTAATCGTTGCCAATTACAAATTTTTTCTGCCAATAAATCATCTTGATCCCATGGAAAAAACAAACCATCTAACAACCCGCCCCACGCATTGAATCGAAAGTCTACACCACGAAGATTTTTTAATGTATCCATGACATAGACTGGCCCTGTATCTTTGATCCATGCGTCATCGGAACTCATTTCTAAGACACGGATATTTTCATTAAGTAAGTGGCGAGCATTTTTGTATTGTCTCTTTGACACAAGCATTGTTACTGGTTCGAATTTTGCAATAGTTTGTGCAACTTCTGCATAAGTAAGCTGAGCCGGCTTTGCACCATTCCGCCAATTATCAGTTCTTTCTGGCCAGATCATGAAGCATTCCTCATGAGGAACTGTTTCTGCCGGCAAATGAAAGCCATCTTGTTTAGGGGTACTGTGTTCTATTTTCATTTGGACAACTCCTCTTCTCCTGTTAGTATAGCAAAAAACGAGGATTCGAAACATAAATGTTTGCGAATCCTCAAATCATTGATTGAAAAAATTTTAATTGATTTATCTGTTTTTTAGTCAGTGGCTACTAGGTATTTGTTGAGTGATGCAGTGAATATTACCACCACCTAGAAGAATTTCTCTTGCGGGAACTCCACTGATTGTACGATCTGGATATAATTTTTCCAAAAGTTTTTTTGCTTCATGATCCATCGGGTCACCAAACAATGGAAAGACGATTCCACCATTAGCTGTATAGTAATTAACATAACTAGCAGCTAAACGGTCACCCTCCTCTCTTGGCAAGGTGCCTGCTACAGCATCTACACCTAAGCTCTCTTCTTTAGTAATCGTAATCGGTTTTGGTACATACATCTTATGAACGTCTAGCTTCCGTCCTTTTGCATCCGTTTCATTGGCTAAAATATTCAAGCATTCTTGAGAAATTTCGTACTGTGGATCAGTTGTGTCATCTGTCCAAGCAAGAACCACTTCACCTGGCTTAACAAAATTAGCAATATTGTCCACGTGACCATTCGTTTCGTCTAGATAGATTCCACGTTTCAGCCAAATAATTTTTTCAACGGCTAACTGCTCTTTTAAAACATGTTCAATCTGTTCCTTAGATAATTGAGGATTACGCCCGTTTGAAAGTAGACACTCTTCCGTTGTTATTAAGGTACCCTCTCCATCGACGTGGATTGAACCACCTTCTAAGATAAAACTATCTAATCGATAACGATCTTTACGTTCAATTTCACAAATTTTTTGAGCAACTTGATCATCTTTATCCCACGGGAAATAAAGCCCATCTTCTAATCCGCCCCACGCGTTGAATGACCAATCAACGCCGCGGACTTCGCCACTACTGTTTTTGACGAATGTTGGGCCACAGTCGCGCACCCAAGCATCATCATTAGCAAGTTCAACTACCCTGATTTCTTCCGGTAGCAAATGGCGTGCATTATTATATTGATCAGGATTTGCTCCAACGGTTACGGGTTCGAAGGCAGCAATTGCTTTGGCTACTTCGACAAATGTTTGTTGCGCTGGCTTTCCGCCATTGCGCCAATTATCTGAACGTTGGGGCCATAAAATATAAACGCCCTCATGATTTTCAAATTCGCCAGGCATCCAAAAGCCATCTTGTTTTGGGGTACTATCAATTGTTTTCATGAGAATGAACTCCTTTTTCTAACGTTTTTCCTGCGTGTTTTATCATTATTTCACCAATCAATGCTACAAGAATTGTACCTATCAATACCGGAATTTTCCCGGAAATTTCTTCGGGACTATTATCAAGTGGTACGACTGAGAAAATTAAAGTTAAGACTAGTAAAGTAAATGGAACATAGGTCATGATTCGAAGAAACCATGTTGGACCAGGAACTTTGAATGGTCTTGGTGTATCGGGATCTATTTTGCGTAATTTTAAAAATGATGGGAACATCATGATATATGATAACAATAATGCAACGACATTTAATGAAAAGAATGCCCAAAAAATATTTTCGTTGGGAATCATTGGTGCTGCGATAACAAGCAAGGTTGCAATGATTCCGTTAAGTAAAGAAGCGCCAATAGGCATTTCATTTTTAGAATTTACACGTGCAAAAATTGCTGGCATATCTTTGTTCTTTGCTGCGTATAGAGCAACATAATTCACTCCTAAAGACCATGAAATCAAATTGGCAGCTAAAGTATACATAAATAATAACCCAATAATCACTACAAATGGATTCAAGCCACCGACTAATAAGATGAAGCTGTCGATTAAGCCGCCTGATGCAGACAATTCTTCGGCCGGAACCGCTGCTCCCATACCAAAAGCTGCGAATAGATAAAAGAATGCAATAAGGATTCCGCCGTAAATGATTGATTGTGGGATCTGCTTTTTCGGATTATCCATGTCGCTTGCCATAGTGGTTACTACTTCAAATCCTAAAAAATTAAATAGAATGACAGAAAGAAAACTTAAGCTCTTGATATCCATTTTTGGAAGTAAGGCTGCTCCTGAAAAATCGTTTGCTACACCTTTCGTTACTGCATGATAAATTCCCAGAACACCTAGACAAATCATAATGGCGACTTTCGCAAAAGCAGCAAGATTCAATATCCATTTACTATCACTTACTGGATAGCAACTAATAAAAGTAACGACCCAAATGAAGAGCAACTGGATTCCAATAGCTATGAACAAATTAAGCTGGATTTGAAAAATTTGTGAGAAGACTTCTTGAAAAAGAACGGCTAGACTTGCCATCCAAATAGGAAAATTGATCCAATAAAGCCATGCAACTCTTCCGCCCCACCGTCGACCAAAAGCTTTTTTTACCCAATCGTAAATACCACCATCACCTTCATAAGTGGTACCTAATTCTGCAGAAATTAATCCATAAGGTAAAAAGAATAAAACTAGTAGTAGCCCCCACCAAAAAAATTGTGAGGAGCCAATTGCTGCGGCGGGGGCAGCAGATTCTACTACCAAGATAACCACAACTGCCATGAGTACAGCGTCAAATAATCGGAACTTCTTTTTTTCCATTATCCTTGCTCCTTTCTAACTTTAATTTTTGCGTTCGTATTGTTTTGTTTGACGCAATAGACGCTCAAATTCACTATCGTATGTTGTTGCCACTGCTTCACTCGCATAGTTTAAGTACGGATTTAAGAAGTAAACTAATAAAGCCCGCATCGCTGTTAATCTGTTTTCAGCTTCGTCTAGTACAACTGAGCAAGGTGCATCCAATACTTCGTCAGTTACTTCTTCACCACGAGTAGCTGGTAGACAATGCATAAATTTAGCGTGTGGCGCAGCTTTTTTCATTAAGTCTGCATTGACTTGATATTTTGGATAGAACACGTTCATTCGTTCTTCTTCGGATAGTTCCGCTTCGTACAAGCCATACCAAACATCGGTATAAACAAAGTCTGCATCTTTCATTGCAAGATCAGCATCCTCAGTAATTAATACGCTTCCGCCAGATATTTTTGCATTTGCTTCACCAATGGCCAATGTTTCTGGTTTGATTTGGAATCCTTCTGGACCGAATTGAACAAAGTTCATCCCCATTTTTGTTGCAATAAACATTAGAGAAACACAAACCTGTGTCGCATCTCCGACAAAAACAACTTTACAGTCACTCAATTTTTTGCCAGCTGGCAGATGTTCGGTCATGGTGATGATGTCACCTAGCTCTTGAGTGGGATGATTGTAATCACTCATGCCATTGATTACAGGAATTGTTGCTGTCTTGGCTAATTCAACTACTGAGTTATGACGTTCTACCCGGGCCATCAAAATATCTACCAAACGAGATAAAACGCGAGAAGTGTCTCCTAGACTTTCGTGCCCGCCTAATTGAATTTGTCCAGGTGCAAGGTATTGTGCGTGCCCACCTAGTTGTGTCATAGCTGTTTCAAAAGATACACGTGTGCGTGTAGAAGATTGCTCAAAAATCATTCCTAACGTTTTGTTTTTCAATAATGGAGGATAGTACCCATTCGCAATTGATTCTTTTAATTTTAATCCCAATTCAATCAAGTAATCTACTTCTTCTCTTGAATAATCATTTGTATCGATAAAGTCACGTTTTTGCATCTTGCATTCTCCTTCAGTTATTTATTTTGTCGTTTATACTCGAGTAATTCTTTTGACATGTTGAGCATACTAGTTTTTCTTATGAGTTGTAAGGGCTTTTCTAGTTTAAGAAAAGAATAGAAAACAAAAAGAACATGTTACATTTTGCGTAACATGTTACATGTCGTTTTTTATAAAATAAGCCAAATGTCCACTGGTTGCATAACATACTTTTAAATGGTTTTCTGCTATAATAAAACAGATATTGATGGTGAGTTGGAGGAATGAACATGATGGATAGCTTACAAAATCAAGCATACCAGGAAATTAGAAAACGAATTATTTTTTCAGATTTAGAACCGGGACGCAAAATTTCTGAAAAAAGTTTAGAAGACTTACTTGATATTGGCCGTACCCCTATTCGTGAATCTTTGATACAGCTGCGTCAACAAGAACTTGTTTATACGATTCCTCAAAGTGGTACCTATATTTCAAAAATTGATTTGGCTTCTGCACAAAATGCACGCTTTGTCCGTGAGCAACTCGAACAACAAATCATGGTTGAGTGTTGTACAAAACTAACTCCTGAAACACAACAACGATTACAAGAAATATTAAATTTACAACAAAAAACAATTGAAGAACAAGATGCACGTGGATTTTTCTACGCGGATAATTTGTTCCATGAGACTTGTTTTGACATTGCCGAGCGCAAAGAAGTTTGGAATTGGTTAGACAATCATAATACACATTTAGAACGATTTCGTTGGTTGCGAGTAACGATTTCTGGGTTGCCTTGGGAAACTATCACGAACCAGCATCAGCAATTATTTGATGCACTAGTGGCTAAAAATCCTGAAGAAGTTCGTTTTTTGACGATTCTACATTTGCATATGATGTTGAATGAGCAAGAATCAGTTGTAGAAAGATATCCAGAATATTTTGCATAATTCTTTTTCTTCTCAACAGACAATTTTTAAATCGACCATTGGAAAATACTTCATTTAAATATGTTTAACTAGTCTTAATAGTCTAAATTAGGAGGAAAAAGATGCCTAAACATCGAATTTACACAACTAGTTTTGCTAGTGTCTATCCCCACTATGTCACAAAAGCGACGAAGAAACAGCGAACAAAAGCAGAAGTCGATCAAATTATCTTATGGTTAACGGGTTACACTCAGGATGAATTAGAGAATCAATTAGCTAAGGAAGCAACCTTTGAAACTTTTTTCGAAGAAGCACCCTTGTTGAATCCCAAACGATCGCTGGTCACTGGCGTAATTTGTGGCATTCGTGTGGAAGAAATGGAAGATTCTTTAATGAAAGAAATTCGCTATCTTGATAAGTTGGTCGATGAGCTAGCCAAAGGTAAAAAAATGGAAAAGATCTTGAGAAGTGAGCCCAAAAAATAAAGACAGAAGTTAAAAGTCCCCGAGTTGTAAAAGTTCAATACAACTTGGGGCTTTTGAATTAATTATATAGTCGCATCCAGTGGTTATGCCGAGAGATATAATGTCTAAAACAACTTTTAGCAATCGAAGTGCATCCATTCCGACGAGACTTGTTATATGGTCATCCGTCCTTTTGACCATTGATTTTATTGGTAAGTATGGAATCAAAATTTCAGAGGTTCAATTAGTTGTAGGTATCGAAGATCAGCCGTTTTGTCGGTTTAAAACTGCTCTGGATGAAGGAGCGGTTAATCAAAGAGATGTTACTTTATTTGGATCATGAACAAAATAGCCGAACACCGATTTATTACAGTGAAGAATAAAAAAACTGAAACCAATCATTGGTTTCAGTTGTCTAATACAAGGTGAATAGTCAATTTTTTCGCTGAGAATTTTTACGCGGGTGTTTTTTGTAATAAAAAGTTGCGCGAATGCTCGCACCTAATAAAAAGGCTCCGCAAATAAATAAGAAGTGGAAAAATTCAGGGATGTGAAAAAAGGAATCTACTTTATTGACTGAGTATTCGGAAAGAAATGCAATAAGAAAAATATAACGCATTTTATCATTACGTCCCCACTCGTCTAGCCAATAATAAAATTCTTTCATGAAATTCTCCATTCCGTTCTTTTATTTTTTAAAAAACTGAAATAAATTCTTCGTTAGACGCTTTTTATACTTGTTCAGGTACAATCCAATCCTCAAAAAAAGTTTTTTTATATTTTTTAAAGACTGTTGTGTCTAAGTGACAATTGTTTTCAGTTGCTGAAATACTTACATTATTGAAATTGGTAAAGTGACGATTGAAAAATGTGGATTGGTCAGCACTATCTAAAAAGAGTTCCTTATTTCTATGTGTAGTTTCAGGTGTTGTATTGGCTTTTTTTGCATGTTCTTGGTTGACAATCATGGATTTCCTCCTAATCTTGCAAGTTCACTTGCTTTCATCTTGGGAATCAGTTCATGTTACATTCTAATGAATCAATGAATTATCGTCAACTAATAGCTGAAAAACAACTAAACTCACGCTTAGTGAAATCCTCTACCAGAAAAATTAGTGGCAAATGATTTTATTTAGCGTGAGCCAGTTTTATCGTCATTTACTTACATGCTTTTTCGTTGGTGTCGTCTGTAAAAGAAGAGCAACAATAAACTAATCAGGAGCAATGTACTTAGAAGAATACCCCATAGTAAAAGTTGGTGGCGCTGAGTGACTTTTTTGATTCCTTTCGAAACTTTTTCTGGTGTATAGGGTATACGGTGTCCTCTCACTAATAAGCGATGACTATTGATCATGTAAGGTGTGCAAGTCAATAAAGTTACTAGATCTTTTCCTTCTTCGATATGCAGATATTGCGTATCCGTAGGTTCAACCGTTTTGATTTGATCTACTTGATAGGCGAGCGTTTTGCCGTTCACTTCCAAATAAAATTCATCACCTTCAGTTAACTCAGGTAAATCAGTGAAAAGCTTTGCTTGTGGTAACCCTCGGTGGCCAGAAATTACTGCATGAGTGCTAGCGCCACCAGTAGGATAAGAAGTACCTTCTAGTAAGGAACTCCCCTTTTCTAATAACAATGCATTCGTTTTATCAAAAATAGGTAGCCGAACATTGATTTTTGGAATCGTCAGGACACCAATCGTATGACTTTCAAAATAAGTTTTATCTGGTTTTTTATCTGGTTTTTTTTGTTCAGAAAAAGGATCTAGTCCCGGATTTCCACCTTCCTTAGCCAGTTGCTGATTTTTCGTTTCCATTTTTTCTTGTAACTTTGCCATTGCATCCGCATTTTCTTGATTGGCTTTTGTTTGATAATGAGAAATGATCTGTTGATCGAGGTAGTTATTCAAAGCATCACTGACAAAAGGATAAGCTAAAGCACCTATGCCAATGAACAATAAAAGAATCATTATGCTGTCGATCACTCGTCGTCTGTTTTTACGTTTCATGGATTCCTCCTTGGATGAAGATCAATAAATAAAAGAGCCTAGGACAACACAATGTCTCAGGCTCTTTTATTGTTTTGGTAGATAGAATCCTTCGATTGTTTTTCAAACCGAAAGTCTTGCTTCACTTTTTAACACAAGCTTAGCTTCTATACATTTTCTTTGCGACGTTTAGCAAAGTATAGCCCTACAACAACCAGTAATAAAGCGCCTGTACCAATGTACAAGTAGATTCCTCTACCACCAGTTGAAGGTAAAGTTCCTTTGTGTTTGTTTGGAACTTTTTCTGGAGCAACTAAGTTTTCAGTTGTTCCGTATGAGTGTTCATCAACTTCAAATTCAATTCGATTTGTTAATAAAACGTAGTCGTTAGGAGCAACTGTTTCTTCCAAGTAATACGTTCCGTAGTCTAACCCTGTTACGTCTACTAGCCCATCTGCCGATGTTGTGAAAGTAGTGGCATCTTCTTTGTTTTTCACCCAAGTAACTGCTTTTGTTGCTTCATCGATTTTCAAGTAATTAGCTGTGTCACTATCTTGGTCACGTACGACAAATGAAGCACCTGCTAAAGCTTGCGCTGATGAAACGTCGCCATCCACTTTGATAAATCTTTTCCCACCAGTAACAACTTCAACGGTTGGAGGTGTTTTATCATCTGTGTGTCCGTTATCTACGTTAGCTTCGTTTTTAAATCCTTTAGTTGGATCTGCTTTTTCATTTAAATGCATGTAGTAAACAAATTTCAAAGTACCGCCTGGCGTCAATGAAGGGATAAATGCAGGATCAACTGCTACAGTGAAGCCATTTTCTTGTTCTGTCACTTGATAATTTGCTGGTGGAATTAATGTGTCGCCATCATAAAGTGCATAGGCATTGTCACCTGAAGCAATGTTGTCAAAAGTCAAGGCTTCGTCATGGGTATCAATCAGATTGAATTTAACATATTTATTTGCATCGCCTTCTTTATCTGCAATACCTAAAGGAATATTAACAGAAATCTCATATTGGATTTTTTCGCCAATTGCAACGTCTTGTCCATCTAAATTAGGGGTTGTTTTTTCTACTTTTGATGTGTCATTTTTAATTGTTTTTTCTACAGCTGTTTGGTTATCAGCTTCAATTGTAAAATCTGTTTTTGTTTGGCTTTCAATTAATTCTGCATTATCAGGTGCTTTAACTTCCTCTAGTACATAAGAACCGACTTCAAGATTTTTGATTGTCAATTCACCAGTTGCAGCATCTGTTTCTGTAAAATCATTTTCACCAATTGCATAGTCTTTTCCAGTGATGAAGTGCTTCGCTTGGTTTTTATCAGTTGTCCAAGTATAAAGCCCATCTTTCACACCTTGGATATATTTTACGACGCTTGGAGTTCCTTCTGTTTTTGAGATAACAAATTCTGCGCCATTTAAAGATTCATTTTCAGCAGTACCAACTTTTTTGACGTGTAGTGCACCATCGTTGGCTACAATATTTTTTGGATAAAGATGAATAGTTGTTAATTCTTCTGTTCCGTATTTGTAAGAACCATCTGCTTGTTTGATTAGTTCATAAACAGGAAAAGCAACGACCATATTTGCTGCAGCAGTCACGCCATCTTTTGCTTCTTCTTTGATGGTGTAAACTGCGTCTTTACCTTGTTGTTTTTTTGGTAAATCTAAGCTGACGTTTCCGTTCGCATCGGTTGTACCTTGTGCAAATGGTGTGCCTGTTGTTAATCCTTGAACAGCTTGCTTAGCAGCATCAACTGTTGCACCTGCTTCACGTTGTGCATAAAATTCTGCTGTCACGTCGTAAACACTAAATGTGACACCAGCTAGCCCTTGATACTGGTCGAATTCACTCATTTCTTTCCCACTATTTTGAATTAATGGGTCAGGAAAATCAGTCATTTTCTTTTTGTGTAAGATAACTTTTGCTGTGCCATCATTTTCTGCTGCAAAAGCTGGAACTGTACTTAATAGACCTGTAAAAAGTGGCAAGGTCAGTAACAATGTGCTTAATAAATACCAAACTTTTTTAAACTGTTTCATTTTTTTGCTCCTCGTTTTTGATAAAAGATCCAACCAATGACTACGCCAATTAATACTATTCCAAGTAGTCCCCACCAAACGGTTTGTTGGTCATTTGTTTTTGGTAATAGTCCTGAATGTTTTATCTTTTTATTGACGATTTTTAAAGGCGTCGTCTCTTGCCCATTAGATAAATAAGAATGTTCTGTAATCGTAAATGGAATTGTTTCCTGACTTAAAACGTAATTATCAGGAGCTTTGATCTCTTCTAAGAAATAATGTCCATCTCTTAGACCTTTAACTGAAAAATTTCCAGAACGGTCAGATGAAAATTGCTGTGCTGTTTGCTTCTCTTTGTTCCAAATGTAGCCACTAGCTGATTCATGTAAGTAGTTACCTGCTTGGTCTTTTACGAGAAAGACTGCCCCAGACAGTTTTTCTGATTGATTTTCACTAGAGACTTTAACAAATCGTTTGCCACCTGTTCGTACAGCTGTTTTCTTTGTGATGGAATGTTTGTCGCTGTCTAAACGACCTTCATTCAGAATAGCTGTATCAGGTTTCGCATCTTTTCCTAGTGTCATCTGGTAAGAAATTACTAGTTGTTTCTTCGCAAATTTCTGGAGTTCTTGAATTGAAAAATCTAACGTAAATCCATGTGCGTGCGTCTTTGTCGTATAGCCATTGGTTAACTCTTGGCCATCCACGGATACCTTCAGTGTATGTGGTAAAAGTGTCAGCACTGGATCAGCAGTATCTGAAATACGAAACTGTTGATAATCTAAGATGTTTGTTGGAACGGTTGTCTTTAATTGATAGTGAACAGCGTCACCCACAGTAAATCCAGATTCTCCCTCCAACACAGTTTTTTCTAGTGGTGGTAGGTCGTACGCATTTTCTTCATTTTTAGGGTAAAGATGAATTGTCGACAAATCAGCGCCGTTTGCATCTTGTACTGGTAAAATCACGACCAGATTACTTGCTTTTTCTTTGACAACTTCTGGTGCGTTAACTTCAATAAATAAATAAGCTTTATCACGTTGTTTTTCATCTTTACTTGACAAAGTGAAAGATAAAATCCCATCTTCACCGTTTACATGACTTGTTGTTCCTTCAGCAACCAGATCCCCAGCTGAAGCGCCAGTTTGAGCCAATTTAGTTTGAGCTGATTGAACAGAATCTCCCCCACTGCGTAACTGATAAAAGGAATCCGTTACGTCAAATACTTGATAATCCACATCATTGAGCCCACGATAATTTTGTAGTAAGGTACCTTCTTCACCAGAATTTTCTTGTTCTGTAGGTAACTGACCTTCAGGAAATAGTAATTTGTGTAAAGTAATCTGAACGTTTGCCTGCGTATTTTCTGCTAATGCTTGTTGTGAAAAGCCGAAAAGTACAAGAACGAACACACACAGTTTTAATAATCGCGCGTTTTTCATTCGTTACACCTCTCCTTCTGGTCGTTGCTTGATGAATAGATAACCACCGACTGTTGCTAAACTAATTACAGCAATCAAGTAGAGCCAAACACGACCAATTCCACCAGTTTCTGGTAGAGGGATTTTTGCTTGGTTCGTTACATCTAAGCTGATTTGGTTGTTTTGTTCACCAGTGACGAGTACATCATCGATTCCTTTTCCGTCAATAGTTACTGTGCCATCTTCATTAATCACAAGTTGAATAGGTTCTTTTAAGCCTTGATAACCTTCAGGAGTAAATGTTTCCGTTAACGTATATTTACCAGGTTGCAAGTTTTCAAAGAGGAATGTATCTGTGTCTTCGTCATCTTTTGGTAATTCAATATCTGTATCTGGACCAGTTAAGCGGAATCTTGCTCCTTTTAACGCTGTTTGATTATCCGCTTTTTTGTGAACCGTCAAATCAAAAGCTTTTAAATGATTTTCGTGAGATATTGTCCATTCTTTTGCTTCTTCGTCGACATTCTTACCTGCATAATGAATCTGTCCATATTTATCAACTTCGAATTCATAATTTCCAGCGAGCGTGTCATACCCGACTGGACCAGAAGTTTCGACCATTCGATACATTCCCGACTGATCAATCACAAAATGCGCAATCCCCGTTTGATCTGTTTTTTCAGTACCTACTTTTTGATAGATACCTTGCTCATCTTTTCTTTGCAATTCAAATGTTGTATCTGCTAGATTGATTTGGTTACCGTTTTGAAGCGTGTACTTTCTGATATTGACTGGCAACTCGGAAAATTGGTTTTCAATTTCTAATGAAATTACTTGGTTAGTCGCAGTGACTTCTTTCCCATCGATCTTCACTGTACCTTGGTTCGTGATCTCAATGTCCCAAGTTGTCTTTTCACCTAGTTCATGACCGTTCGGAGCCTGGAGCTCTGTCAGTGTGTAGGTCTGTCCTTTTTGTAAACGAATTTCTTTAGGTAACGAATAACTACCATCTTGGTTGTCAATCAAACTTGTTTTTACACCATCTCCAGTTAATTCAAAAATTGCTCCTTCGAGATTTTTTTCACCAGTTGAAGAATTTTTGATTACTTTCAAATCTAATGGCTTGAATTGCTTCGTGTTTTTCCAAGTTGTCTCATCGACTTTTTCTTGGTCATAACCTGGCACTGCAACTTCATTAGTCATCTGATAGCTGAAATTTTCCCCTTGATTGTTGTATTGAGGAAGACTAAGGGTTTCATCATAAGAATCATCAGCTGTTTTGGATAACTGTGTGATATTGGTTCTTTCCCATGTGTTGCTAGTGTCATTTTCAGGTTTCAAAATCTTGATGTAACCAGTCTGCCAATTCGCTGAATTCGTTACTTGTTTACGTGTGACTTCATAAGTAACGTTTTCTGGTCGACTGCTTGTGTCTTGATCGAATTCTTCCCAAAGTTTTTTGAAATTCAATTTGACTCCAGGAGCCTTACCAGAAGGAACACCGAAATCTGCAAGTTCACTTGAAGTTGCCATTGGTTGAAAAGTTGTTCGACCGTTCATTTGGTACCAGAAATCTGGTTTGAATGAGTCTGACTCAGTTTGTAGCCTAATTTGATAATGAATTTGAATTTCTTGTTGCTTACCTAAATAAATACCATCACTTTTCACCGTTGTTCCATTCATTGTGACACTTGGCATAGAGGGAACTTGGACGGCTCCGACGCTTTTAATACTTAAAGTATCTGGTTCATAAATAAATGGTTCGGCAATTGGATCAGTAACGTTTCCGTTAACGACAGTCCCTGCAATTTGAACGGCTTTCTTTGCCAAATAATCAGAGATATCTGGCGCATAATCAGCTGATTCATAGTACAAATCACCATTCTCGTCTTCAGAAACCATTTGGCGCATTTTATTTTCAACTTCTTGCTTCGATAAGTTAGCACGAGGATCACTTTGTAATTGAATACCTAATCCATGAATTTCAATACCACGTTGTTTTAAAGCTAGTGCTTCACCAATCGTCGCGATAAACGTACTATTGATTCGGCGGTTCGTATTATTTTGATCACGCGCATTGTAGTTACTTGAAATATAGGAAGTGCTTCCTGGTGTATCTTGTTGATTCGTAAATTCTGTACCATAGTAGCTACCATCTGCTTCAGTTTGAACACGACTGACTTTATATGAAAATGTCGGTACGCCATCCGTTAATAGAACGATGACTTTTTTGTGTCCATTGGGCGTTGCTAGCATGTCACCGGCATCACGTAATGCTTTTTGTGTAAATGTTCCTCCAGTTGTACTACTTGGTGTGATATTTTTGATTGGGTCTTTTACAGAGTCAAACGAGCCTATCGGAACTGTGCCATTTCTGTAGCCATCGCTTGAATATCCAACGTAGCCCATGCTAATACTGTCAGTAATTTCGCTATCTGCTAAAGTATCGACGAAACGATCGACCCCTTTTTGGACCTCTCCGATTCGATTGTTATCGTTCATACTTCCTGACCAGTCAACGACCAAAACTAAGTCTAATGGTATGATCTCCTTTTGAACGTTACCCCGAACATTTAAGTAGACGTCAAATAGTCCTGGCGTCGAAGTTTCTTTTGCATATTTACGAATAGCATAATCTGCTTGGTCACCAGTACCACCATATTCAATATACGAGTTCGTTTTGTTTAGTGGATCACCATTCCACGAAGTTACTCCGTCCCATTCGGTGCTGCTTCCTTCTTTATTCCCTTGGTGATTGATAACTTGCTGATTATTCGTTGGTTGCCAACTAGCTGTTGGATAAGTTCCTGAGCTGTCTGTCGTGTACTCTGGCATGATCGACTCTTGTGCCTTTTGAGAAAGATCAGCTGCTGCAGTCATTTTTGATTGGGCAAACGGACGAACGATTTCTTCATCAGCTGGCTTGACATCATTATCTTCTGCTATAGTGTTATCTGTTGTGCTATCTGTTTCCGTTTCTTTTGGAGTCGTTTCACTCACAGTTTTCTCAGGCGTGATAGATACTTCAAATTCATTTTTTTCGTACAATAACTTAGGTGTTTGGGTGACATCTAAGGATTGAGAATCAACAGCTAACGAAAGTTGAATTTGCTGATGTGTTCCACTCGCAATTGTTAAACTGAGAATATGATCTCCTACTTGATAAGAGTAACCATCTTTTTGACGTTCTTTTGTATCGATCAAGCGAGCATTTGTCAACTTGATTTCCTTTTTTAATGCCTTATCTGTCTGATTGATAAGATTCAGATCCACTTGTAAAGAGGTCTGGTCATTCTCATCTGTCGTTATCTGCGCTGACATGATTTCAACGGTATCAACAGTTTCTGCATTCACAGTAATTGGCATTAAATAAGATGAAACAAGTAGTAGCACAGCACCAATAATCCCAAGTTTCTTCAATAATTTAATTTCTATTCTCTCCTTTCCTTTGTGGGTCAATAATTCAATTAGAATAGCTAACGGCATAATTTTTCATTATTCTAATCTAATAATTATTATACGAAGAAGCCAGTAATTAAATCACACCAGTTTTTATACCGAGCGGTTTCATTTATGAGATTGCTTCATTCTTTCGATGGTTGTTTCATTAAAGTAAAGGGTTGGGGAGGAAAAAATATGATTAGGCTACTGGAAGAAAATTATAGGAAAATGGAAGAAATTATTAGAATATTATCCATTTCTGACAAATGGATGACTAAAAAAGAACTTGCAAAATATATTGGAAGTTCTGAGTCTACGTTTATTCGTTATGTTGAAGAGATCAAACAGCGTTGGGGAACAGCATTAACGATTCAAACCTCTCATAAACTTGGCTATCGCTTGGAGAGATTCAATGTCTCGGTTTACCTACAAATGCTCACGGATATGGCACAAACTTCAACAAATACCCAACTTTTAAATGAATTTATTCAAAATCCAGGCAATACAATTGAATATTATTGTGACGCTATCTGTATCAGCCGTTCCTCCTTTGCTCGAAAATTGAAACAGTGTAATCAAGTATTAGAGAAATATTCACTGAAAATCGTTGTTGACCAAGGCTATCAATTGACAAGCACAGAAGGTGAATTATCATTACGGATTTTCGTCACTTTTTTCTTTTTGATCTATTATGGTCACTATGCACTACCGTACCAAGCGGACAAGCAGGAAATGAAACAATTAATGCGTCGTAATCACTGTCAACTGAATATTGTCAGTGGTGACAATAGTTACGAACACACTTTTTTTATTATGTATTTCATGGTTAGCTTGGAACGAGAGAATCAGGGATTTGTACTTTATTCAGAGAAACAAGCACTTAAGCAGATGAAAATCAACCATGAAGATTATGTCTTTTTGTGTCAGTATTTCTCTGAATTAGACCTGGCTACGTATCAAGAAGTTCTTTACCATTTTCAAAAAGGTCCCTTCCAGCAGTATTCATATGAAGAAAAAAATGACATCAGTAAAAAAATTAGGGCGAATCTAAAATTTAATTCTTTTTCACAAACAGAGAAGCTCACCGGAGATGCAGTCGATTTTATTGTGCATCTCTTGACTTGTCTTTATTTATTCTCTCAATTAATCCCGTTTGACACGACGGAATTAACCCAACGAGCAACCTTATTCACAAGACATATTCACTTTACTCAACTCCATTTATATGCAAGACTTCAAGCAGAACTACACTTCTTTTCCGCCTTATTGGAAACCAATTTACTCAACCATTCTTCTTCTTATATTTTTTGGCTATTGAATGGTTATCCAGGAATCAATCAAAGCATTGCATCATCTAAAAAAATCTTAGTTGTCAGTGACATGGGAATCAATCATAGCCAATATGTTGGTAACTATGTCCATGCAACGCTTTCTTTACACAAAATTCGTTCAGATATGGTAGCAATCACAGAGGAAGAGATCGTTGACTATGATTTAAGCATATTTGATTTGATCATTACCAATCAACCTATTCCGCAAACCGATGTTCCAAGTGTCTTGATAAATGATGCAATTTTATTTTCGAATGAAAATGAATTATTAGCGCTGTTAAATTTTTAATTACTTTGTTATTTCTAAAATAAGCTATCTTATTTTTTATTGGCGAATACTAATCAGTTTTCTTGGCAAACTAACGTCTTATGTTATAGAATAAAAGAAAAGGAGGTTTTCATATGATAGAAGGATTAAAAAGAAATTTTAAAACTTATGCTTTAGTCAGAGCTATTATTTATATCATTTTAGGCGTACTGATTGTTATTAATCCAAGAGCTGTTTTTAATCTCATTGGTTATCTAATTACTGCTTATTTTTGCTTGTTAGGTCTGTTTAATTTATTTGAAGATTATAAACGTAAAAAACAAGTTGGAAGTTGGGGCTTTGGCCTGTTTAGTGGAATCGTCTTCCTTATTTTAGCATTGGTTGTGTTGTTCTTTGCACCAGCTATTGCTTCGATTTTACCGATTCTGTTAGGCTTAGCGATTATTTGTAATGGCATTTTCCAATTGATCATGGGATTGAATATGAAATCAACACCATGGCTTATCTACAGTGTGTTGCTATTGATTGGTGGAATCGTTCTGTTGTTCAATCCATTTGCTAGCTTGTTAGTGTTATTCCAAATCTTTGGCGTGATATTAATCATTATGGGCGTATCAGAAGCAATCAGTTTTTTTAAATTAAAAAAAATGACGATCAACTAATCTAAGTATTAATCGTATCAAAAGGAAATGGTTCGCCTGATTTTTGTTTAGCAGGTGTTCTGTTTCTTTTTTATTCAAATGAAAGGAAATGATCAAATGGAATTTATTGGAACCCTATGTCTGATTTTGATTGCGACAACTCTTGGTTCACATCTTTCACGTCGTATTGGGATTCCTGCTGTAATTGGACAGTTATTAGTTGGCGTGATTTTAGGACAGGCAGGTTTAAATTGGGTACATCCCAACATCTTAGTGCATGATTTTTCCGAAATTGGTGTAATTTTGTTAATGTTTCTTGCAGGCTTAGAAAGTGATTTATCTTTACTTAAAAAGTATTTTAAACCAGGCATGTTTGTAGCTTTATTGGGAATCCTATTTCCAGTAGTTTTTGGTTGGCTCACAGGCGAAGCTTTTCACGTTCCGTTAAATGAAGCCTTGTTTTTTGGAATCATCCTTGCAGCAACTTCAGTAAGTATTTCAGTTGAGGTATTGAAGGAATTAAATGTGGTCAACACCAAAGAAGGATCGACTATTCTAGGAGCTTCTGTAGTAGATGATATTTTAGTCGTCTTAGTGCTAAGTTTGAGTCTTTCATTCTTAACTGGTGATACTTCTAGCCAAACACCTCTCCCACTGATTTTATTGGAGCAAGTGATTTATTTTGTATTTATTTTCTTGTTAGTTAAATGGATTGCCCCTCTATTGATGTCTTTTGCAGGAAAAATTTATGCGAATTCTGCTGTGATTATTGTTTCCTTGGTCATCTGTTTAGGTATGTCTTTTGTGGCAGACTTAGTTGGCCTTAGTTCAGTAATTGGCGCATTTTTTGCAGGAATTGCTGTTAGTCAAACAAAAGTTAAACAAGAAGTCTATCGTAATGTCGAAGCTCTGGGTTATTCTATTTTTATCCCTGTTTTCTTTGTCAGTGTTGGTTTAGAGGTTGATTTTACTAATTTTGGAAGTCAATTATTCTTCATTCTAGCCTTCACGATTATTGCAATCTTGACGAAACTGGTCGGTGGCTATCTTGGTGCAAAAGTTGCTGGTTTTTCTGGGAATAGTTCATTGATGGTTGGTGCGGGAATGATTTCGCGCGGTGAAATGGCTTTGATTATTTTACAAATAGGACAACAGAGTAAGTTGATTGAAGCACAATATTATTCCCCACTAGTGATTATCATTTTACTAACGACTTTAGTTTCTCCATTGATTTTAAAACATTTTACGAGAAAAATTTATGCTGTTAAAGCCAATTAAAATCAAATTGAAAATAAACAAGGTAGAACAAAACAATGTGTTTTGTTCTACCTTGTTTTACTATTTATGAAAAAATTTAATTAACGATCTGTTCATTGACATACTCAGCATATAAACGATGGGAATGAATCAACTCGCTGTGAGTCCCATGTCCAGTAACCGTTCCTTTTTCAATGAAATAAATCTGATCGGCATCAACAATTGTTGATAAACGATGGGCAATGACTAAGGTTGTTCGACCTTTCATCAAATGATCTAATGCACGTTGGACTTTTTCTTCTGATTGTGAATCCAAGCTTGCAGTTGCTTCATCTAACATCAAAATTTGTGGGTTTCGTAAAAATGCACGGGCAATTGCAATTCGTTGTTTTTGACCACCCGATAATTTCACGCCACGTTCGCCAATTTCGGTATCCAATTGTTCAGGGAAATCACGAACAAATTGATCGGCATACGCTAAACTTAACCCGTGCCAAAGCTCGTCATCGCTTAATGTCCTACCCAGACCGTATTGCAAATTATCTCGAATACTTCCAGCAAAAACAGCACTATCTTGTGATACATAGCCGATTTGTGAACGCCATTCACTCAAATCAAACGACTGAATATCTTGGTTGCCAACAGTCATTTTACCTGCTGTTGGTTGGTAAAAACGTTCAAGTAAAGAGAAAATCGTTGACTTCCCGCCACCACTTGGTCCAGCAAAAGCAACCACTGTATTAGGTTTTGCATAGAATGAAATATCCTTTAGAATTGGATGATTTTCTTCATAGCTGAAAGAAATATTTTCTGCTTGGATCGTTTTTCCTGCAACATTGACAGAAATTTCACCGTTCTTTTCAATCTTCGTTTCCAGAATTTGTTGGATGCGTTCTGTTGCTCCCATGGCTTTTTGTGCTTGAGAGAAAAACATCGCAAAGCTTGTTACGGGTGTGATGATATTAAACAGATACAAAAGAAATGCCACTAATTCACCACTTGTTAACGTACCTGCTTGAACGCGTACCGCGCCATACCCAAGGATTCCAACAAATAATCCAAGCATCGCTGTCATCATAATTGGTTGTAAAACAGCTTCGATTTTCGCATCTTTGACACCTAACACAAAAATCTTTTCAATAAACGTACGACCACTATTTTTTTCCGCTTCTTCCCCATTACTTGATTTGATCAAACGGATTTCAGCAAGTTTTTCTGTAGCATCCGCATTAAAATCAGCAGTTGCACCTTGTAGTTGGCGCCCAATTTTAGACATCATCTTACCAATTGGGATCATGATAATCATGACAACTGGTACTGTGACAAACATCAATGTTGCCATCTTCCAATCCATAAAGACCAAAATTATAACTGAGCCAACTAATTGGATTGCCCCGGTGATAAAGTTTGGAAATTGTGTCGTCACTAAATCTTTGATCACCGTTGTGTCATTTACTAAACGAGAACTGCTTTCACCTGATTTATGTTCATCATAATAACCTACAGGTAAATGAAGCAAATGTGCCCATAATTTTTCTCTTAAAGACTTAACGGAATGTTCACCAACATAACGAAGTAAAAAACCGCCAATCGTTCCAAAACCAAGATAAACAGCAAATGCAACAAGCAGCACTGCGACCATTTTCCCGTCAATTTTTGATAATTCGCTAGTATCAACCAGCCCTTTTGTTAACTGTGGGACTACCAAACTTGCTCCACTTGTCACTAAACTGAGTAAGATCCCAAATAAAAATAACCCTTTCTTTGAGCTTACACTGTTAATCAATTTCATAAAATCTTTGAATTTAAATGTTCCAGTAGATGCTGGTAGTTCTTCAGCAAATCTTGCGGGTTGTCCGCCGCCACCTCGTGCCATGTTCTTTTCCTCCTAATACCTAAAAACTCATTCTAAAATTTTTGATAGTTTAAAAATCTTCCCATTCATCATCCTTGTTCCTATGAGAATCATCATTGTTAAATGGTTGTTGCCCTCTGTTCGGACCACCTCGCCAGAAGTCACGTCGAAAATCACGACCAAATCGGTTTGGAAAATCCTGTGGGAAATCTGGACGACCACCACGTTCGCCAAATGGCGATTTTCGCATCATTCGTTTCATTTCGCGACGCATTTTTCGTAAATCTTCAGGTGGTAAGTTTTGCCAATCTCCACCGTATTCTTCAAATAAAGCTTCACGCATTTCCTGCATCACTTGGAAACGATCTAATGGATCAATAAACTTTTCTGATTGACGATAAAATTCGCCACTCCAACCACTAGAAATTTTTTCTAGCAAGTCACTGAAAGATGTTTGTTCTTCTTCAGTTAAACCAGCAAAAAAGATTTCGCTTTGGTTTTCTTGTTTGAAGGATGCATTCTGTTCTGCTTTTGCTCTTCCTTGTTCTGTTAGATAAACACGTTTTGTTCGTTTATCATTTTCATCTTCTTCGCGAGTAACATCCCCACTTTTTTCCATTTTCTTCATTAGTTCCGCCAACGAGCTTGGTCGTAAATCTAAAACTTCAGCAAGGTAGCTTTGGACTAACCCATCCTCTAGTCGTAAAATCGCCAATACTCGTTGTTGTCCAGTAAACTTTTGCTTTTTTTGACTCATAAAAGCATTGCTTGCTTCACTAATAAAACGTAGTTGCTTCATCAAACGTTCAGATAATTCACTCATCTTCAAAATTCCTTTCTTTTAGTTCGGTACCGAACTTTATTTCGTTGGTTATTATAGTTCGGCACCGAACTATTTGTCAACTACTTTTTATAATTTTTTTTTGAGAGGTTTTTATGTTCTCAGTTGTGCGAGTTAACTACCCTAGAACAATAAAAAAGTAGATATGACAAGTCTTTTGTCATACCTACTTTTTCTGGATAGATGGTATTCTCGAAACAACTCCTCAATATAGCTTGCATTCCCTTCAAAATATGAAGGGCTATTTTGAGTGACTGCTCGTTATTTTCGGAGTTAAGCGTTTTGCGCCACAACCTTTATTGATAAATTGCATTTAGATAGTTTATTAATTCTGGTGCTCGTTTTGTTGCAGAGTCATCTTCTTTTTTATCCTCTAACATACTAACCATGAGATAGCCTTGATTGGTTGGATTTGTAGCAAATAAGAAACTATTTTCTTGTCCTTTTTCATCTTGCTTTTCTTTGATTTCTGCTGTACCTGTTTTTGCTGCTAAAGGAATACCTAAGCTAGCCAAAGAATGCGCAGTCCCATTAGGATCAGTTACAACAGCTTCCAAGTCTGGCAAGATTGTTTGAACAGCGGCGTCACTAATCACGTTATCTTTGGTTTTTGTTTTCGCATCTACAACTAACTTAGGATAGATAAGCTTTCCGTTGTTAGCAAAAACAGAATACATTGTTGCTTGTTGAATCGGCGTAATCAATAATTCTCCTTGACCATAGCCAGTATCTGCTAACAAAATTTCTGATTTAAAGCTATCTTCATTCGAAATTTGTGCAGGATTCATACTGATAGGTAAATCCAACTCTTCACCAAAAATGAACTTATCTAAGCCTGAGCGGAAAGCTTTTTCTCCCATTTTCAATGTCTGCTGTGCCATATAAATATTATCAGAATAGACCAACGCATTTCGTAAATCAACTTGCGCTACATCGCTTACCCGCGTAACTTCGTAAGAGCCCCAAGAAGAATCTTTTTGCCATTTTAATCCATCAATAGTTAAATTTTCTTCAGGATTTAGTGTGCCATTGTCTAAGCCAATCGCTGCAGTAATCATTTTAAATGTAGAGCCCGGTGCATAGCCAGTAGCAAAACGACTGATAAATGGTTGGTTTTTATCATCGGCATATACTTGGTAGTCCTTTTCAGAGATGCCATTAGTCATTTTATTGGGGTCGTAACTTGGTGAACTTGCTAAAACGAGTAAATCGCCTGTTTTTGGTGTGGTTGCTACAGTTGAGCCAGCTTCTCCACCTAATTCATCATAAGCAATCTTTTGAGCTTTTGCATCAATTGTTAATTTTATTGATTGACCATTCTTAACTTCTTGTTCTTGAAGCACGTTTTTTTCATTCCCGTTTTCGTCTGTGATAACTAATTTTCCACCATTAGTTCCACGTAATTCTTTGTCGTAAGCCATTTCCAGACCAGAACGTCCAATTTTTCCTACGCTACTTAATTTTGGATTCTTTTCAATATCCTCGGCAGTAATATCTCCTACATAACCAATTAATTGCGCAGCGGCTTCACCTAAAGGATAGTATCGCCCAGTTACTTCTTGAATAGTTGCACCAGCAGGTAATTCTGGTGTTTCCCCATCGATGATTTTGAGTGGAACGAAATAATCTGGTTGAACCCAACTCTGTGAGATGGCTTGATTGATTGTGTCTTCTGTCAGCTGTGTTCGTTCAGCAAGTGTTTTGATGTTTGCCTCTTTTTCAGCGCCTTCGCCCAACTTACTTGGCACGACGCCTAGTTGCTTCAGCTGGCCATTGGTTGCTAATCCTTCGCCATTTCGATCTAGTATTTCACCACGAGTTGCCTCTTGTGTGTTCAAGCTAACTTTGTCCCCATTTTCCATAGTAGGAAAAATTAAATTGGGTTGCCAATTGATTTTTGGTCCATCTTTTTCGCGAGTTAGCGACCCTTCAAAATTTAGATTTTTTAGTTCGCCCAGAGCTGTACTCATTTTAGCTGTATAAGAAAAAGTATAGGTATCCTTTTTTTTCTTTTCGACAGTTAGGTCCGATACGGTATATCCTTTTATATCAACAGCATCATAGATATTCTGGTACTTTTCTAAAATTTCTTGAGTCGTCCATTCTGAGTTTTTTGTAGTTGGTACTAATAAGGTCGTTGCTTTTTGATAATCTCCTTTATCAAGTGCCTTCACAAATTGTTTAATCGTTGTTTTCGCTTCATTAACAGTTTTGGTTTCTTGAGAATGTTGGTAATAAATAAATCCCCCACCAGCTATTGCTACAACAGCTGCGGCACCTAGAAAGTATGGGATAGAGCTTTTTCGTTTTTTCTGATCGCTTCTTTTCATTTAAATCCTCCTGATTTTTGTTTCATCTCTTCTATTCACTTCATCAGTCGTTGGTCATTAAAACACTTCTATTATATCCAACTATTGACTAGGTTGCTATCTTAAATTTCTTTAAAAATTTGTTATTTTTCTGTTTATGTAGCGCTTTTTTTCTAATAAATAAAAACCAACAAGACAAAAATCATCACTGCCTTGTTGGTTTTTTTAAGTTAAAAAGTTAAATGTCATCGAAATCAAAATCATCTAAGTTGATTTCATCAAGTTCGTCTTCTTTGATTTTAACCTCTTCTCGAAGATATTGGACATCCATTACTTTGATAAACGGATAATAAATCGCCATTCCTAAAACAAATAAAAGTCCTTGTAACACAGCGCCTTGCCATCCACTAACCAAAAATCCGGAAATGATTGGTGGGGTTGTCCACGGCAACTGAATACCATTTGTATAAGGGACCAATCCGATATTCATTGAAAAATAGGCAATAATGATATTGATTGTTGGGACTAAAGCGAAGGGAACCAATAAAATGGGATTCAAAACGATCGGTAACCCAAAAATAACTGGTTCGTTAATTCCAAAAATCCCCGGAATTAAAGATAATTGCGATAACTTTTTGATTCGTTGACTTTTACAGAACAAAACCATTACCACAATTAATGATAAAGTTGAACCTGCGCCACCAAAAGTCGCGAACATATCTTGGAATTGTCCGGTAATAATATTCGGAATTTCATGTCCATCTTTGAATGCTTGAAGATTTTCGACAGATAAGGCTCGAAGAACTGGATTGAATACAGCACCAACGACACTGCTTCCATTGATTCCAAAAAACCAAAAGAAATGCAAGAACAGATATGCAATAACCATAGCGCCTAACGTATTTCCTAAGCTTAATAATGGGGTTTGTAAAAACGTAAAGATAACATCTTGTAAATTACCATAAGAAGTCAAGGAAACAAGCCAGTTGACTAAAAACATCATCGTTACTACGACAAAACTTGGAATAAGTGCTTCAAATGATTTAACTACAGTAGGTGGTACACCATCAGGCATCTTGATTGTCCAACCTTTTCGCACCATTGCAACGAACAAACGAGTAGAGATCAAGGCGACAATCATTCCAAGAAACAAGCCACTAGACCCCATCCACTTAAGAGGTAAGCTAGTTACTTCGTAAACAGTGGTACTTCCTTCGGGTGTAAACAACGTCTGATACGGCGTTAAAATAAAGAAGGAAACCAATGCGATAATCCCTGACTGCATTGCGTCAACATGAAATTGTTTCCCTAAACTATAGGCAATTCCGACTACAGCTAAAATGGTCATAACATCGAAACTCGCGCTAGCAGGTACAGACATCATTGACTCCCAATTGTCACCAAACAACGCAGACATCCATTCATTCCACTGAGGAAGAGGAAAATTCGCAATTAAAAGAAAGACAGAGCCGACGATCAATAATGGCGTTGACAATAGGAATCCATCACGAATAGCAACTAAATATTTATTTTCACCGATGACTTTGGCTAAAGGAGTTAGTGCTTTTTCCAGCCAATTCAAAAATTTTTGCATGGTCGTCCTCCACGTTATTGTTTATTTTTCTTGATCAATTTAAGTGCTTCTTTCAACGCACCTTCGCCGTCCATCATGCCATAGATTTCTGGAGAGATTGCAGCAACTGGAATATTTTGTGGTGAAAACTGCGTCTGAACTTTTTCGAGCAAGAAGCGTACTTGAGGTCCCAATAAAATCGCAATCGGCCTTTCTTGCTCAACGACTTCTTGCGCTCTAGCAACTGGAAACGCAGTAATCTCTAACGGCATCTGATGTGCTTGAACGACTTCCATCATTTTATTGACCATAATACTTGTGGACATACCTGCATCACAAAACAAATAAATTTTTTTCTTCATTTGATTCACTCCTTAACTGATTTTTTATTTTAATCAATTGGTGCTTTGATTCTTTTCTCATAGGCTTTCAGCCATTCCTGCGTGATAGGTTCAATCAATGTTGTCTGATTTTTTCCTGGATTTGCAAGGAAAATTTGCGGTGCTTGCGTTTGTGTTCCGACACTAAAGGTAAATTCAACATTGGTTGCTACCCCCCACTCGCCTGCTGTATTCATTGCAATGAGTGAAAATGCACCAGCTTTCCCATAACGTTCTTTGAGTTTTGTTTCAAAAGAATAGACTGCTTGATCACAGGCTTTTTGAGGACTCACGCCACTGCCCATTAATCGAACAATCTCATAAGACAAACAACCCTTCATCAAATCTTCGCCTAATCCAGTTGCAGCTGCTCCGCCAATCGTACTGTCTACATAAAAGCCTGAACCAGAAAGCGGTGAATCTCCGACACGTCCGGGCTTTTTCATGAACAAACCTGAGCTGGAAGTCCCTGCTGCCATCGATCCGTAGTTATCTAAAGTGATGGCTCCGACCGTATCATGACCATCATAAGGATCTAGCTGTTTTTCTTGGATTTCTTTTAATCGTTTTTCCCAAATTTTATGAGCACGAGGTGTTAACATATTTTTTCGCTCAAAATCATGTAACATCGAGTATTGTGTTGCACCAGTTCCAACTAAAAAACTGTTGAATTTTTCTTCACTTAAACTTCTAGCCACTGAAATAGGATTTTTAACATCTGTTATTCCAGCAACGGCACCGATTTTAAATGAGTCACCGTCCATAAAAGCGGCATCCATTTCTAAAATGCCTTGAGCATTTGGCAACCCACCATAACCTACTGATTTATAATACGGGTAATCCTCCACGGTTTTAATCAGCGCTTCTACCGCATCGCCCGCTCGTTCATTTCTCTCTAAAAGTCGTAGTGCTTCAACGACACCATCATGTGCCATTCGCCAAGTAGCAATTGCACCTCGCATCCTACTCACCCTTTCTATTTCATTTTAACTAATGCGCTTTCATAAAAGTATTATAATTAGTATATACTATTTTGTATATACTGAAAGAATTAAAAAGTTGACTTTCTCATAAAAAAACAATCAAGCTCTCATTTCTGCAAAAAAAAGTGGTTGTGGCATAAAATGTTCAACTCCGAAAAATGATGAGCAACTGACAAAAATTTTCTCCCAAATTTTTATGAAATTTAGACTTATTTAGAAGGAATTACTTCTTGAACACCGTTTATTCGAAAAAAAGAGACCAGAAAAACTAAAAATCCAGTCACTCCTTAGTATGTTTTTCAATTTTAAAACCGCCTAAAATCAGCGTTTTCAGAAACGGATTTTAGGCGGTTTACTTATTTGGGAAACTTCTGCCTTAGACTCTTTTTAGATTCTTATTCAGTCAAAGCAATGATTGCCCGCATATAAATTTCCAGATTTAGTAGTAAATCATTTTCGTCCATATACTCATCTTGATTATGTGCAATCCCTTTTTGCCCTGGAAATGAAGGACCAAATGCAACGATGTTTGGCATGGATCTGGCATAAGTTGCACCAGTAGTTGTTACAGGCGTCCCGTCTTCTTTCGTTACGTCTTCATAAACCGCACTCAACTTTTGGACAAATGGATTATTTTTAGGAAACGAACTACTTTTGATTCGGCGCACGACATTCATTGTGCTATTTTTTGGTAATTGTTTAAGAAGCTTTTGAGTAACTTCTTCTTCCGCGATAGAAACAGGATAACGAATGGCAATCGATAAGGCCAGTCCAGTTTCTGTTTTCAGCAATTCATAGGGTGTCAAAATCAGTTTTCCACTGTCTTTGTCTTCAAAATTTAACGCTAACCCTTCCCCATTATGTTGATTTGCAAGAGAATCTGCTATCCAAGAAAAATAATTCTGTAATTCACCTGTCACTAATTGGTCGTTCATGATTTTTTCGGCTAATAAAGTAATGGCATTTTCACCTAACTCTGGTGCATTAGAAGGTGCACGTTTTCCGCTTACTGTTACTTCTTCTTGATTAATTGTGACAGAGAGTTGGTCAGGTACATGATCTTTTGCTTGGTCACCATCAAAATTCCCTAGTTGATTTAGTTCCTGCGCATCAAAAGTGGTCAAAATTTGATAGTTAACGATTCCGCGTTCTCCATACACAACAGGATATTTGCAATCAGGTGTGAACCCAAATGTCGGTGGCTTTTCTTGGCTCAAATACATAGGAATATCAGAACTACCACTTTCTTCATCTGTTCCAAAAAGGATTCGAATCGTTTTTTTAGGCACAAATCCAGCCTCTTTTAATAACTTCATACCGTACAGACACGCTATGATAGGACCTTTGTTATCTAAAATGCCACGTGCATAAAAACGCCCAGCTTTTTTTGTCAACCGGTAGGGTGGAAATGACCAACCTGCACCTTCTGGAACAACATCTAAATGTCCAACAATTCCAATATACTCAGAATCGTTTCCCCATTGTGCATACCCAACTGCATCTTCCACGTTCGCTGTTTTGAATCCATAGTTTTCAGACAAAGATAGAGCTTTTTCAAGTGCTGCTTTTGGTCCTCGACCAAATGGTGCAGTTTTTTCGGGTGCACCCTTCACACTTTTGATCTGTATTACTTCGTTCAAATCTTGATAAAACTGTTCCTTGTTCGCTTCAATTAACTGATGAAT
Organism: Candidatus Enterococcus courvalinii; assembly: GCF_017315945.1. Taxonomy (GTDB): domain Bacteria; phylum Bacillota; class Bacilli; order Lactobacillales; family Enterococcaceae; genus Enterococcus_B; species Enterococcus_B courvalinii. The sequence continues at coordinate 275,567 of NZ_JAFLWI010000002.1, read as the reverse complement.
ATTCATAATGACCTCCTATTGGCTATAACGTGTTAATGTATTTTTAAATGTATAACGGTCCGCTCGATAATATGAAATGTCATAAAAAATAGGTTCTGCATCAATTGCATAGGTGACAGACTGCACTCTTAATAAAGGATTCCCAATAGAAACATCTAGTAAATCTGCCATTTCCTCCTCAACTAAAATCGCTTCAACTTCTTGATGAGAATAAGCGATTTCGACTTGCTTTTCTAATAGCTCAAATAATGAACCACTAAAGTCTTCAATCGTAAACTCTGCAACGAAGCTTTCTGCTAAATAAATTTTTTCGACAGTCATTGGTTCACCGTCAAGCAAACGTCTTCGAATTAATTCGTAAATGGGTGTGTCGGGAGTTAACTGTAGCGCATTGCGAATTTTTTCGTTTTCTTTGAGTAATCTTCGAAAAGAAATAACTTCTGTTTTGCTCGTCTTACCATACGCTTTAGCTGCTTCAGTAAATCCTTGGAGACCTGCACGCCCACTTTGGATTTTTTGCTGGGACATCACGTAACTGCCTTTACCTGGTCGTTTTACTAACACGTTTTTTTGAATTAACAGATCAATTGCTTTTCGAATGGTTAAACGACTGCATTGAAATTCTTTGGCTAAATCATATTCTGAAGGTAATTTTTGTGAACTGACATAGATCCCCTCTTCAATTCGTTGTTCGATTTTTGAAGCGACTTGCGTAAATTTGTTTTTGGTTTCTTTGTCCACCATAAAAATAGTCTAAGCTCCTTTAATTTTGGCTGATTTTTTACAAAAAAAGATATAGTATATACTTCATGGTATATACTATATCTTATCGATAAGAATTTCAATTATTTTGAGAGCGTTTTTTCCAAAGAACCACTTTAGTCATCTACTTCTGTTTCTAAAATCTCACCTGTCTGAGCATTCATTTTGACGGTTGTTTCTTGCTGGTTGTTTTCAACAGTCACTTCCCAAAAAGTAATCCCAAGGTCTTTATCTAGATCCCAATCTGTTGCTGTTCCGCCACCGACTTGCTGGACAGCAATCTCAGCAGCTTTTTCTATGCTTAACAAGTTTTGAATATCGATTTTATCTTCTTTTCGTTTCACACCATTTTGTTCATCGCTATCAAGTTGTTCTTCTCGTTCCTTCTCCACCTTTTTCGTGACACCATCCACTTTGATTTCAAACTCCGTAGTATCATTGACTCCTTCAATCTTGTAATAATAAGCGCCAAATGATGTATCTAGTTCAAGAGAGGTAATATCACTATCAGGATAAGTATCTTGATAAGCTTTGATTGCCTCTTCAACTGAAATGCGTAAATCGCCTTCAACCGATTTTCCTGTTGTGCTAGAGGAAGCACTACTATCTTTCATTGTTTGTGTTTGGCTTGTCTGTGTGTTCGATTGATTTTGGGCCTGATTCTGGTTCTCATTGCTTTGACACCCTGCCAATAGTCCAAGTGTGCCGATAGCAATGCCTAAATAAGCAATTTTTTTCATTTTTTTAACTCCTTTTAGTCTAAATTCAATTGTAAATAGGAAGTCGACAGCTGAGTGGAGTCATTTATCCACGAGCTTTTTCAGACTGTCTAAATTTATTATAACGGAAAAATAGCTAAAGGTCAGAAATTTTAGATCAAACAATTGGCTTGGAGTACACTCAAACCTGTAGGATTTGAACAGAAGCTCAAAGTAAACGTGAGAGATAGTAAAATTTTATGTATCATTTGTGTGTATGTTCTCTTTAGGCATTGACGGATTAAAAGAGATAAGTAGTAAGTCGTTTTATCACTATGTGAACCTAGAAAAACCTAAGATAGTGTGGAATTTTTACTTTTTCTTTACACTATCTTTAGGTTCTCATCTATTGAACAATATAAATTTTTCTCCGATAGTTAGGTATCATTGTAAATAACAGCCTCATAATGGTTACCTTTTCTAACCTCAATGTTTGTTTAGCATAGCAATTATTTCAGCAACACTAGAGATTTGATTGATTCTTTTGATTCCCATTCCACAAGGTACGAAGTAATTATCCGTTTTCGCTATACGTATTTCTCCGCTAATATTATGAACAACCTTTGTCTTGCTGATTTTATTCGTCAATAATGTTTTTATAGCTCGAGGCAGCGGAGATTCTTGGCTTACCATAAAAGCGGTTCCTAATTGTACTCCTTTCACCCCGAGCTGAAGTTTATTTTTTATTTCTTCAGAACTTCCGATGCCCCCTGCAGCGACAACAGGGATATTAGTCATAGTTACTATATCAGCAATCAGTTGATTAAGAGATGCTTCGCCTATGTGCCCTCCGGCTTCTTTGCCTTCTGCTACGATGCAATCAACCTCATTAGCAATTACTTTTTCTGCTTGATATCGGCTTCCTACGACAGAAATAACTTTAACGTTCCTACTCTTTAGTTCTTGAATCAATTTTGGTTTAAAGCCAGCGCTGATACTTACAATCGGGACATTCTCATGGAGAATCACAGGTAATAGCTCGCTGATATTTTCTTGTTGCAACATCAAATTACAAGAAAAATTTTTGTTCGTTTTTTTTCGTACCTTCCAAATTTCTGATTGTAACTCTTTAGCAGTAAGTCCATAAGAAGATAAAGTTCCTAATGCGCCTTGCTCTGAAACAGCAGCTACTAATGTTGCGTTTGAAATGTTTGCCATCGCTCCTTGAATAATAGGATAGTCCAAATTAAATAAATTAGTAATCATCATTGTCTCCTAATTGAAACGGTACTTTAACTAAGGGACGATACACCTCGATTTTTGAACCATTGATGGCAAAGATTTCCCCTGTTCCGATCGTTTTATTGTTTGAGAGTCGATAAATGCTTTGAGCAGCTTCTTTAGCAGAGCCGATTTTCCAGTAATCAGGGAAAGGCTTCTCCTCTCTTTTACATTGTTCGGCAATCTTACTCACAATTGGTATAGTCATATCTGTCAATGCTGCTGGAGAAATGGCGTTCACTTCTATAGCAAATTTTTTGCTTTCTTGCGCCAAACTTTTACTTAGACCAATTAACGCAGCCTTGCTTGCAGCATAATTAGCCTGCCCAAATGCTCCTTCTAAGCCAGATAACGAGGTCATAAAAAAGATTTTTTTATGACCGGCTTGTGTTTTCATCTGTTTAAAAATCTCTTGAGTCAATGTGAACGTATTCGTGAAATTGACTGAAATAACCTTCTCCCATTGTTCAACTGTCATTTTGCTAAATGTTTTATCTTGACAAATACCACTATTAAAAATATAGATGTCAATTCTCCCAAATTGATTTATCACATTTCTTACAAAATCGCTACTTGATTTTTTATTTTGGATATCAAAAGTTTCTATATATATTTTTTCTTGCTGGCGTACTGATTTTTTTAGCGCATCTGTCTTTTCTTTTCGGCTAGAAAAAGTAGCAACTGAGTAGCCATGTGTTAGATAGATGTCTACTAGTTCGCGCCCAATTCCTGTTGTGCCACCTGCTATCACAACTACTTTATCCATTTAAAATTCTTCCTTTTCCCACTTTTTTGTTGTGACACCAAACTTCAAAATCATGCTGATTAATTATATATAGACTAATCGTGTCCCTAACCATAACTTTCTCTAAAAAAAAATAAGAATACTTTCTCGAATCATTGAAACAGAACTCACTATCCAAGATTCCTTCAATCCGAGCCATTAGTTGAATGCCAAAAATTACACCTGTTTGATGAATGGGATTTTTATCTCCTGAAAAAGATTGATAGATTAATACGTCTGTTTCAGAAAAACTAAACATTGCTAGAGGTTCGGATGTATATTTTGGTTCTACATTCTCCATAAAGATGATTTCCCTTCTCGATTGTTAGTAAGTACGACCAAATTTCATTTTTTTCTTTCTTGAGTATTTCTGTTCTCTCAAGTGTGACTTCATATTCTTGATCTAAAATAATTTTAGTTTTACAAATGATACTTTGCTCTACTAATAAATGGTCTATCTGATCCAATTCTTCTACAAAAAAATAGCGCCATAAAGTTAGTAAAAATGCTTGTGGCCAACCTTTCCCCAGGTATGATACTATTTTTTTGTATTGTGTTACTTCAGCACTAGTAATCCGTATTTGTTTTTTCATTTTAGTCAACCTTACGAATAATCAATGAAGTACCTTGTCCGCCACCAACACACATTGTTACAAGACCAGTTTTTAACTTTTTATCTTGTTGCAATTCAGTCATTAAGCGTCGAACTAGAATCGCTCCTGTCGCACCGAAGGGATGTCCGAAAGCTAATGCTCCGCCTGAGATATTAATCTTATCTTGGGGCCAATCCCTTATTTCCAAACACGCTAAAACTTGTGCAGCAAAAGCTTCATTCAACTCAATACGATCTATCTGATTGATAGTTAATCCATTCATTGCTAGTAATTTATCAGTCGCGTAAACGGGACCCAAGCCAAATTTTTCGGGTGCTGTACCGATAGAACTACCAGAGAGAATTTCAAACTGAGGTGTTATCTGATTTAGATGGCAGTATTTTTCACTCGCTAAAAGTAAAAATGCTGCCCCATCATTTAAAGGAGAGCTATTACCAGCAGTCAAAGTACCGTTTTTACGAAATACAGGTGGTAATCCATTTAATTTTTCCTCCGTTGTGTTGGGTCTAGGACTTTCATCCTCGTGTATTTGATTCAAAGAGATGATTTCTTTCTCGAATACTCCCCTAGTTTTCGCAGCTTGATATTTCATTTGGCTTTGAAAAGCATAGTGATCTTGCTTTGATCGACTAATTTGGAATTTCATTGCCAAATCTTCACACGCCTCTCCCATTTCTGGATCACCATATTCTTCAATGCTCAATTGCGACCGCTCTAGAATTCTTGGGGTATGACCATAAAGCTTCCTCGGACGTTCAATCATCCATGGCGCACGGCTCGTACTTTCCACCCCACCACACGCGATACATTCGTCCATTTCACTTTTGATTTTTGCAGTTGCTACTAAAATACTTTCTAAACCTGACGCACATTGGCGATCGATTGTCAGAGCAGGAACATGAATATTTAGACCAGATGATAGCGCAACTCTACGACCCAGATTTCCCCCGCCGCCAATTACATTTCCTACAATTACTTCATCTACTTTGTTTATATTATTTCTTTGTAGTAATTTTCTTAGTAAAATGCCACCTAAGTTTTCTGGTAATAAATTTGCTAGCTTCCCGCCATATTTTCCGATAGGTGTTCGAGCAGCATCAATTACAAATACACGTTCCATCTCAGCTCTCCTGACTTATTTTTTCTTTTTTTCCACTCTCGCTATAAGATACTTGATTAACGGTAATGACTGTATCTATTTTAACTTTACGAAAAGAATATTTTCTTATTCTTTGGTTGATCTCTTTTAATGTAAGTGGCTGTGATTGCCAGACCACTTCAGCGACAACACGTTGTCCAAGTATCGGATCTGGCAATCCATAGATTGATAGATCTTTGACTTGCGGTAATTGCAACATTATTGCTTCGATTTCAGTTGGAAATATTTTTTCACCTTTCCGATTTATCCGTTCATCTTCTCGACCATAATAAAAAAGAGTTCTATTATACATGCCCAAATCCCCTGTTGAGATTTCCATTTCTGCTGGATAAAATTGGCCTTCTTTCAAATATCCTTGAAAATTCATTGGACTATTTACAACAATCTTTCCTATTGAATTTTTTTTATTTTTAATACTAATCTTCACTTCAGGAAAGTTTTGACCTACACAGTGATTCTCCGGGAAGCGATCACTAGTATAAGTGATAAAACTTGATTCCGATGTACCGTAAAAAACGTATAGACTAGCATCTGGACACTGGGCGAAGAACTGCTCTCTTTGTTTAACTGACATCGTCTCTCCACCTAAAATGACGTCAAATGCTCCAAGTATTTTTTTGTTTATCCGAGCAAGCCAGTACCTAAAAACTGTAGGTACCGAAAAGATCTGCACATTATTAAGAATCTCAGGCATGTTCAGTAAATCATCTATACTTTTTATGTCCAATATAAATGCTTGACCAGAATATAAGGTTTGCAATAAAACGTATAAACCTAATGAGTAGTGAAGCGGTGTTAGACAAGTAACATATTTTTTGGGGTGGAATACTGGAACTGAGTGAAATATTTCAAAACTTCGTAGCCAACTTTGTTGATTGCGGACAAATCCTTTTCTTTCACCGGTTGTTCCTGAAGTAAAGCCTATAAAGAGAGTATCTTCTGGAAGAACAAGTTCATTTCTCTTTGTTTTAAAATACTCAAATTCCTCCATCCATAAAGCAGCAGAAGAAAATGAATCAATTATTTTTTGAACATGAAAGAGTGCTTCTTGCCCTGGAACAGGAACAAATATTTTTTTTGCTAGCATACAAGCCACAATTTTATAAATTGTTTTTGGTGTTTCTTCCATGGGAATAAAAATAATTTTCTCATCTGTATTTTCTAACGCTTCTTGATAGGATGTACTTACTCGCAATAACTCACCATAACTGATTCTTTCTTCATGATAAATAAGGGCAGTTTGATCATGAGAAATTTTGTTAAACGGAATCATCGGTTCTCTCCCATAAATGAATATCGTTTTAGTCGTTGATAAATAATAGCGGCGACGATGGCTTTAGCCGTGTCAATTGGAAGAAAGAATGCGGCCATTTTTAGACCAGACCACCATGAGGAATGACTGTAATAAGCTAAAGTAACACTGCCCATAAAATTAATGAATATTGTCCCACCGATAAAGTAAGCAATCAATATTCTCCAATAGCTTTTAACACCCAATTTTTCTACTATAGAACATATAATGAAGCTACAAAAGAAATAGCCAATCAGAAAACCACCACTAGGACTAAATAGTAAAACAATTCCACCTCGTCCTCCTGCAAGCAGAGGTAGTCCCATCGATACCAAGCATAAAAACATAGCGATAGTCCAAAAACCATACTTTTTCCCTAAAAAACCTGCTGTTAGCATAATAAACATATTTTGTAAAACAATCGGAACGCCTAGTGCTGGGATAGGAATTGTAATCATTCCCGAAACGATGATTAAAGATAACATTAACGCCATTTTTGCTAATATCTTTGCATCAAAAGTCTTATATGTTTTTACTCTGTTTTCCATCTTGCACACCTCTTCTAAAATTTCATTTATTTCTTTTTTCGTTTGTGTAGCTATTGCAGTTTATTTCATTTCACTTCCAGTCTGTCCTTTCCTTTGGTTAACCATATAAAAGTAAATGGTTAACCAAAGAGTAGCACTCTTTTCTAGAATTGACAATTATCTTTTTAAATTTCTTTAAAATTCCAAAAGATACAGAAGTTTAGTTTTTTTAGGATGTCTTTTTAAATGAAAGCCAGAATCTTTTTGGCATCAGTAACAGAATAGGTGAAATTTTCAGAACATAGAATAAAAGAGGCTGAGATGTAATTCATCTCAGCCTCTTTGACTTTTTATTTTTGATTCAATTGATTAAATAAGCCACCAATCGTTTGATCTTTCAACTCGATTACTTGACCATCCAATGTCGCTTCTATCACGTGGTAGTAATCTTGTAAAGGTGGTACTTCTAAATATTGATCATGTAAGAAAGCTGCGGTTCCAGCATATTCTTTCGTCATTTCTTTGGCATCTGCCGCAGTTTTATAAGTAATTTTTAACATCATATATCCCTCTAATCTGTATAATTGATTCTTCCCTTTTCTCACTCGACATCAATCAGGGCGAACTAAGGTAAAGATCTCTCCTATTTTAGCATAATTATTACCGGCTAAACGACTAACAGGTTTTAACTTCTCGATTAAGATACGTCCCTCATCATAGACTGATTCATCCACTTGATAGTGCTTGATTTTTAACAAAAATAAGTCTGCAGTGATCTGCTCATTTTCTTTGATTTCGATTCGTTGATAGAGCTCTGTTTCAAAACGAATTTTCGATTCTCTGAGAACAGGCGCTCCAACTGTTTGGGCATCATCTATCGAAAAAGTCGTTCGTGATAATTCGCTCTCTTCTTTTGGCAATGTTGCCGCTGTTTGGTTTCCATCGACAACATTATCTTCATCTAAAATATGGATAACAGCTTCTTTTGTCGTTAATAGATTGGCGGCTGTATCTTTTAGTTTGTTCGTTTTTCGCTGAATCGCTAGCGAAACAATTGGCGGATTCGAGCTGACGATAGAAAAATAGCTGAACGGTGCAACATTTACACTTCCGTTTTCAGAGCGCGTTGTTACTAACGCTACTGGTCGGGGAACGATTGAACCAATCAGTAATTTATAATTTTCTCTTTCTGTTAACTCTGAAGGCGACTTTTGGATCATTTCTTTCTCCTTTTATAACACATTTAATTTGGGTAGCCGTTTTAAAATCTCTGACTTTTGTGATAAAAATTTATCTGGTAACATGAATTCTTCCCCAAGTGTTTCCAACTGTTCATCGACAGTAAAGCCTGGTGTCCCAGTTGCTAGCTCCAACCAAACATTTCCACGTTCTTGTAAATAGATTGATTGGAAATATTTTCGATCTTTGATTTTTGTCACAACGTAGTTTGCTTCTTGCAACCTTATTTTCCAATCTGGTAATGAATCATCTTCGACCAAGAATGCGATATGGTGAACCGTTCCTGGGCCAAATCTACCAGGAGCCAAAGCTTCTTTAGGAACAATTAGTTGTTGCTCACCTTCTTCACCAAAAACCAGATGGTAGCCAAAAGCTGATTTACGTATTAAAGTCATGCCTAACCCTTCAGTTAATAACTGAACGGTTTCTTGGGGATTTGCAGAAAGTAGTACTCCGCCATATAAACTAAGAATCGCCGGCGTTTCCGAAGTTGTTTGGGTTTCAACAAAAGCAATCGTCAAGCCATCTGGATCATTGAATTCAATTGTTGGTTGCCCAAATAAATCTGTTTGTTGCGTAGGAATTGAAAAGTCCTCCAAACGACTAAGCCAATAACGCATACTTCCTAGCGGTATTTGAAAAGCCATCGTTCCGACTTGTCCACTCCCTACTCTTCCTGTAGTTTCATATTTCCAAGAAAAGAAAGTGATAATTGTGCCAACCTCTGCTTCCTGATTTCCAAAGTAAAGATGGTAACTATCTGGATCATCAAAATTAACAGTTTGTTTCACTAATCGTAGGCCCAAAATATCACGATAAAAGTGAAGTGTTTGATCTAAATTTGCAACAGTTGCAGAAAAATGATGAATTTTATTTAATGGCCGCATGTCCTTCTCCTTTGTTAACGCTTTGTATCAAAAGGTTTAATCGCGCTTTCGATTGATGCACGTTGATTTTCTAAAAATGGTGGTAACGATAAGATTTCGCCTAAAGTTTCATAGGGTTCATCCTCCATAAAACCTGGCTCATCCGTTGCAAATTCAACTAAAATGTGTCCCAAGCGAACATAAAGTGATTCAAAATAGTAGCGGTTGACATAACCAGAATTTGGTAACCCTAGATCGTCAAAAATCTTTTGCCAAACTTCTAAAGAACTACGATCAGCTAAGCGGAATGCGACATGGTGAACTTCACCAAAGCCTTGTTGTCCCTGAGGGCTAGTAGTGTCTTCTACTAAAATAACTTGTGCGCCATTCCCCCCTTCGCCGATTTCTAACAAATGACGAGTACCATCAACAGCAATTTCTTTAAAGGTTAAAACATTTTCGAAAAGAGAACGGAAATCATCAAAGTAAGAAATTGTGATTTCCACAGGACCTAAGCCGTAAATAGCAAACTCAGTTGGAACAGGTCCATTCTTCCAAGGGGTACCAGGGCGAACCCCTTCGTTCTTTTCATCGGAAATTAATTGATAAGCTTGCTCATCTTCATCCCAAAAACGTAAAATCTTCTTACCAAAAAGTTCAGAGATTTCTTCATGTTTCACAGCAAACTCATCAAAACGGTGTAGATAATATTCTAGTGCTGCATCAGTGGGAACACGAAAACCAATTCTTGAAATCGAATTAGTTCCCTTCTCTCCTTTTGGATTATTAGGAAAGTCAAAAAATGTCATCGTTGTTCCAGGTGTACCATAATCATCGGCATAATACGTGTGGTAGGTTTGGATATCATCTTGGTTTACTGTTTTTTTCACCAGACGCATACCCAAAATATCGGTAAAGAAATGGTAATTTTTCTTAATATCACTTGTCATTGCAGTTACGTGGTGAACTCCTAAAGGTTTATCTTGGATATTCATTTTAAATCTCCTCATTTCATAGTTTTATTTATTGTCAGTTATCTTTTACTTTTTTTAATAATTTTTCTAGTTGCAATAATTCGTCTAATTCAAAATCCTCGAAACATCGACCAATTGTTGCCGCGTGTTGTGGGAAAATTTCAGCCATTAGTTGACAGCCTGAATCGGTAATCGCAACATATGTTTCACGCCGATCCGCTTGATTCGTTTTGCGCTCGGCTAAACCTTTTGCGACCAATTTATCAATCACATAGGTAGTACTACTGCTAGCAATCAAAATCCGCTCTTGGATTGTTTGTGGTGTTTGCTTTCCCTTGTGGTAAAGAAACTCAAGTACGGAAAATTCGGTAATATTCAATCCATAATTTTTAACGTCTTTTTTCACTACAGCTTCTAGTTGTCCACTTACACGTAATAAACCAATAAACGCATTTAATGCCTGAGTTGTTTTTTCCATTTTCCCACCTCCTTTTTCTTAATGACAAATATCTCTAATTCGAGATAATAATAGCCGGAATGAAATTAAATTGCAATTTATTTGTCTTGAGTTAAACACAACTAGAATTTTTAGAAAAGAAAAAAGCTACCTCTCATTTTGAAAGGTAACTTTTTAAATTACTGCTCTTTAACTTTGATGAATAAAAGAATGGTTGCACTAGTCATTCCTAATAGGATGCACATTCGATAAAAATCACTAGGAATCGCTACACCAATGAATAAAATTACTACACTGACAACGATTGCTTTCATCCGTGTTTTCTCAATTCCTGCCTTTAGACGTCTAGGATCGATTGCTGGTCCTTTGATTCCGATGATCACTGTCAAGAATGCCGCGGCGCTTAAAAAGGCAAGTCTACCAATGGTGATATCAAAAAAGATAGCAATGAATGGCACAATCACCAATAAAAAGATACTTTGGATCGTGCATAACCAACTTTTGCTTGCGTGATAGCCATAAGAATTTCGGCGAATGGCGAAAAATGTCACATGAGTAACAATTACAGCTGGAACAATTTTTAAGAATGCTGCAACAGCATAAATAAAGACAAGTTTAATTAATTCAACAAGTAATGTCGAAAGACCATACTCGATTTTTGCAGTTTCAAGTTCAGAAAGGTTTAAACTTGAGCCGAGTTTTTGACTTAAGTTCTTTGCGATTTTCTCTTCTAGCGAAACATATTCATTTGTCATATTTTCATCTCCCCTGACCTTGATTATATAAGGAGTTGAAAGTGAGAGAAAGCAAAGTCATAAGTGCTAGTTATTTCAGCAAAAGCGTTAGATTTATTTTTGATTAAAACGATCAACTAATTTTTTTAAGTGACGAGTGGACACCAGACATTCTTCATCATTGACCATTGTAATGATACGTTCTTTTTTGTCAATACGACTGATATTATTTACATTTACTACATAAGATTGGTGACAACGATAAAATGATTGACTGAATTTCTCCACGTCTTTGATCTTCCCTGTATATTCCACCATTCTGTTATCTAAATGAATAATCAGTTTATGCGGTGTTTGGCTTGATTCAAAAAATAAAATTTCGTCTACGAATAATTTGATGTCCAGCACGCCACTTTTGATCCGAATCTGTTCACGACTAGGAAGTTCTGTATTCATATAACGTTGCATCGCAGTGTCGATACAACTAATCACTTTTTTCTGTAGTTCTTCAAAATCGTCTTTTACTAAGTAATCCATAGCTTCTACTTTGTAAACAAAAGTTAAATAAGCCATATCGCTATAAGAAGTTATAAAAACAATTTTAGCAGTTGGATCATATTCACGGATTTTTGCACCTAACATAATCCCATTCATTTCGGCATTAAGGTCGATGTCTAAAAAATAGAGTCCTTCTGTTCGTTCCTTACGAATAAAATTCAAGACATCATTAGGATCAGATGTCTCCATGGCAAATTCTATATCATAATCCATCATCATTAGATAGTTTTTTACAATTTTGGTAATTCGATTTCTATGAACTGTTTCATCATCACAAACAAAGATTTTCAACACAGCTATCGCCCCACTTTATCTATCATTTTTACCGCTTTATTGTTAAGCGAAACGCCCAAATTTTATAGCCTTGGGTAGGTTATTGTATCATAGTTTTGATTTATTTTGTGAAATACTTCTCAAATAGTTCAATTGTTCTACTTTCATAGTAAACGCTATTTTGAAAAAGACAACCTGTAACAAAAAATGCTTAACAAATACCAATCAAAAGCTCATAAAAAAAGACATAACACTGTCAGTTGACAATGCTATGTCGATAAAACAATTACGAATAAAAGCTATTCACCCATTGGTAAAAGCTATTAAAGGTAATTATTTTTCCATTTCATTTTTCAAAGCTTCAGGCATTTTTGGTTCGTAAGTAGCTAATAAGCAAATACTACTTGTAGAAACTAGCTCATAGGCAACCAATGCAACAGCAGATACCATACTTAACATTTGAATCTTAACATTTGAAAATTTTTTCATGTCTTCTCCACCCCTAATTCAATAGTCAGTAATAGCATACTATGCTACTACTCTATAGAAATTATAATAAGAAAAGCGATATAGACCTTAAACAATCAAAAGTGCTCCTTATTTAAGAAAAAGTGCGCACTTTTGACTCATTTATTTCAATTTGTCAAAAATCGTAATGATTTGAATGAATTGATTATTTTCAATTTTTGTTTCTAAATACACATTTGGTTGGGCTTGGACCATTTCATCTAAGTTTGTTAAACCAATTCCGCGGTTTTGTGCTTTGGTAGAAAAATTTGCTTGTTTCAACACATGTAGCTTAGGAATTTCCTTTCGACAGTGATTGCTAATGATAAACAAACAAGCCTGATTATGAATAGTTGCTGTTAATTCAATTTCGGGGTCGTTAACATTTTGTGATTCTTCAATCGCATTGTCTAAAATAATCCCCAGCATCCGAACTAGAATCAGCGATGGAATTGAGACTTTGTCAATTGTTTTTGGCACATGGATATTGACGTGAATTCCTTGCTCATATGCATTATACAATTTGCTGATAATAATACTTTTGATTTCGCGAATTTCTAAATGACTAACGGAAGCCATTTTCAAGATTTCTTGATCAAAGATTGTCCCAGTTCCCTTGATACTGGAGTAAAAATAATTTTTAAGACCAGCTACATCATCATTTTCGATATAATCTTCTAAGGAAATCAGGATGTTTTTATAATCATGTTTAAACTTTCTAAGTTCTGAATAATTTTTTTCAATTTGTTCACTATAGTCAATCAGATAATTCATTCGGTTTCTCTGCTCTCTTGCCTCATATTCAGCCTGCTTGATGAAGATAATTGAAAAACAAATCAAAGCAGATAATATTCCATACAGAACAATAAAAAATGCATTTGCGTGTCCAAAATACTCATTTAATGATGGATAACGATCAATTACGATTAGAGAAAAGTACATCATAAACGTCAATGTTACGATGGTTGTACTAACTTTCAAGATTAGATCATTACTCAAATATTTTTTGATAATAATTTTTTTGAATATCCAAGCTAACAAAAAGTAGATAAGTGTATTAATTGTTAAACGAAGAATTTGATTTACTTGATTATCATAATCAAGTCCTGCCAGGTACAAACCAGTAGCGAATAAATTATCAGCAAAAATATACAACAAAATCGACAAGGATGACGAAAAGAAAGACCAATAATAGCCACGTCGAAAGTACAATAGAATACCACACATGTAGAGCCATAACATTCCGGTTGAAACCACATCTAACTTCATATATGTGAGCACATAGACTATCATGATCCCAATACAAAACAATAGATATTTTTTATTTGTTAATTCATCATTGAAATAGCCTAAGACAAATAACATGCTTGCTAACTGTCCAACGATCATAGCCAAAATGACGAAACTAGGTATTCCCAAAATATTCTCCCCCTATTTCCCGAACTACAACCGTTTTATTCAAATTGCTTTCAATTGTAGATAACTATTTTGAGCCATATCCATTATAACAAAAAAACATAAGTTATTATAAAAAAAGCGCAATTAATGGTGAAAAATATAGATTGTTCAAGAAAGTAAATGTTGCCATAAATAATACGTTGTAAAGCCCTGCTTTTTTAGTAGATTGAAAAAACATTCGACCAAAATCAAGACACAAAAAAACCGTCTCAAATGAGACGGTTAACAGTCAATGTAATAATTAAGCTTTTACAATGTTAGTTGCTTGAGGTCCACGTTGACCTTCTTCGATATCAAAAGTCACAGATTGACCTTCTTCTAAAGTTTTGAAACCTTCGCCTTGGATAGCTGAGAAATGTGCAAATAAGTCATTTCCATCTTCACCAGTGATAAATCCAAAACCTTTGTCTGCGTTAAACCATTTTACTGTACCGTTATTCATATTATAGTTCCTCCTAATTACGTATCAAGTACGTTTTTTGTTGCAATTAATTGTTGATAAGCAAAAGGAGTTTTGTATAATGTGCCATACAGCTCAAATTACGTTTCAAAATAAATTACTTGTTTACTATACCATGAGCACTAACCAAAAGCAACCTCTTTGCTCATAAATTTATTTCTATTGGGATTAATCTTTAATTCTGAATGTTTTAGGTGCTTTTTTATAAATGACTAAGAAGCCAATCCCTACATATAGTAAGCAAGCTACCGACACGATGATTGCATAAAAGAATCCTGATACTTTTAATTGCAAATTTCCATAAGCTATCCAATAAAATATTACGGCAATAATTTTATATAGCGGACTGACCACTTCCATCTCACTAGTGAATGGTTGAATCAGATAATAGACAAATAATTCATGAAATGAAAATAATGCAGATAATGCAAGTAATAGCAAAGCTAAAACGCCAAAAAAAGTCCAAGATAAAAAGAATCCGTTAAGTACAGATAACAGAAGATAAACACTGAAAATTCCGACTGATAATAAGCCATTGTAGAAAAAAGTCTGTTTGAAACGGTAATTAAATCCACGAATGATTGTTCCTGCTTCACGATAAAACGGATAATAAAGCATCGCTACGTCACAGTTGACAAAGACCATTTGGACGACTTTCTTTCCAAAACTCATGACATACATGATAAAAAACAGCAGACTTAACGTTCTTGTCATCTCTTTTTCAGTTAAGAATTCCCTAACATCAAAAAAACTGAGAATAATAACGACGATTAATGAAGCTGTTATCGTATATACACGTAATCGAAAAGCACGGTTCAGTATTTTACGATATCGACTAAATAGTAACGCATTCAGATATTGGTTACCATCTAAATGAGCAAATCTTTCTTCTTGGTTCATCACTAATTTTTTCTGCATTGCTAATCCGTCACTAAGATAACTTTTGCCAGAAGCAAGTTCTTGGCTAGCAACATTCGACAAAGTAGTCATCTCGCTCCAATAAAAGACGTAGTCTATTTCCTTTTTAAAGTGGAATAAAGCATAGCAACTGTAAATGAGAAAAACGACGGATATCGTGATTCCAGTCCAAGACAGGAAAACAGATAATAAAGCCACTGCTAATTCTTTCCAAACAAGAATCACTGTACTACTAATAACAGCAACCGTCACTACACTACCCAAAATCAGCCGTTGACGTTTTGATAAGTGCCAAGTGAAAATCATTCTGCCTAAGTAAAGATAAAAGCAGCGAGAACCAACATACGTTAAAAAAATGAAACATGCTACTTTAATTGGCTCTCCAATAACGAAACCATAAATAATGGCAGCAGGAAGATATCTTATCCCATGAATAAAGCTGTCAGTTAATTTATATCCACGAACGATCCTCTTCTTAGGACGCTGGAACTGTTCAATAAATTCAACAATCCGCTTCTCTCCTGAAATAACGAAGCCATCATAAAAGTTAAATAAAACGACCACTATCATTAACCACAGAAATAAGCCAAGATTGCCAGTTTGGCCAGTAAATGCTTTATCAGAAAATAAATTCTCTCCGCTCAATAATAGAGCAACCCCATAATAAAGTGCTAACCACAAAAACTTTGCAAGAATGCTACGGATATTTTCCATTATCAAACCAATAACGGTTAAAATCTGTTTTAATTCATAATTTTGATAGAAACTAGTCGGTATGAATTTTCCGATAACAGGTATTTTTCGTAAATAAAAAACAAAACCATTGACCTTTTTAGTGACTGAAACTTGCTCTAATTGCCAGTAGTCACGCAAATAATCCAACATCCGATTCATAGACTACGCCTCTTCCTTTGTAAAAGTAGCCTGTTCTTCTCTATCAGATAATAGGTCAATGATTTCCTCTTCAAAATCTTGATCATGGATCTTAGCGGACTCGATACCAATTAATTTTTTGTGATGTAGTAACACGATTTCGTCACAAAGGTCTTGTGCTAATTGTAAAATATGAGTGGAAAAAATAATAACCGAGTTTGATTTCATCTTTAAAATCAACTCTTTCATCTCATGGGCAGCAACCACATCAAAAGAGGTTAATGGTTCGTCTAATAATAAGACAGGTGGTTGAACCATAAGTGAAACTAAAAGCTGGACTTTGTTTTGCATGCCATGAGAAAAATCTTTTAACAAACGGTGTTGGTCTTGCCGTTCAATCCCAACGGAATCCAGATAAGTTTCTGGTCGTTTGATTTCTTCAATCCGATCTTGGTTGATATCAATAAAGAACTTTACAAATTCATATGCTGTCATAAATGCTGGTAAATGTGGCATTGTATAAACAAAACCAATCTCCGTGTTGTCATAGTCCGTGTTGAGCACGCCATTTTTTTCAAGACCAATCGTGCCATTATCAAGTAATAGATTTTTTGAAATACAATTAAACAAAGTTGTTTTCCCAGAACCATTTCGTCCTAGCAGACCATAGATTTTCCCTTTTTCAAAGGTAAAGCTAGCATCATCAAAAATTACTTTTTCATCAAAACTTTTTGTTATGTTTTCCAATACTAATTTCATTGTTCACCTCTTAGTTTTTTATTCTTGTCTTACTTGTTTACTCGCTAATTTTACTTTACTGCATATTGTTGAGCTTTCCAATAGTGAATTGCATTTCAACACAAGTTTTACTTGTGTTTTCCATTCATTAGGACTATCATTTCTTCTATTGAATCAAGGAGATGATCTGATGTCTTTAACCAAACAACAACAAATAAATACACTTAATGAATTTCAAGCAAACTTTTCTTTGCTAGATCTATCAACTAAAGAAATTGCTGACGATCTAAAAACCACTTCAGATAAAATCGAAGCTATTTTGCGATTGCAACCAGCCGCAATCGAAGATCCGTGGATCTTAAAAAATTATTTAGAAGAAAGATTACTTGATCAAGGGA
This sequence comes from Candidatus Enterococcus courvalinii, assembly GCF_017315945.1. Taxonomy (GTDB): domain Bacteria; phylum Bacillota; class Bacilli; order Lactobacillales; family Enterococcaceae; genus Enterococcus_B; species Enterococcus_B courvalinii. Next base: position 257,998 of record NZ_JAFLWI010000002.1, on the reverse strand, counting down.
AAACACCTATTCCTTTCACTGCTTTAGTTGGTGATTATCATGATTATTGGTTTCTTGACGCAAGCAAAATTGAAAAAAGAAAACTCGCTAAGTAATTAAAAGAACCTTTTACTAGCGGTTTTTTACTTTTTATGTTACATTACTTGTGGAATTTCGTTATCAACGTAGTAGTTGCCTTTCGTTCAGATTTAAGAAAGGAGAATGAATTATGACATTCTATAACAAAAACTTACAATATCGTGTTACTTTAAATACTGATTTGAATTTGTTTATCGTTTTTGATAAAGACAACGCAAATCGTGTAGCTACAGGTGTTACGATTGAACAAGCTGTACAAGAATTGAAAAAATCCCTATAGGAGAGATATCTCATATGAATGATTGCAGTTCTAGTCATTAAAAGCACTTACTGGATGAATACAGTAGGTGCTTTTTTGGTACGTTTATTTATTTAGTTTTCTTTAATTTAGAATTGGATTTCTTGCTATTAAAGTCCTTCCCTGCTATTATTGTCTTTAACACGAAAAATATTTTTATCGCGAATTGTTAATTTGTTTGATGAAATTTAATCAGCACTGGCGTAACCTTGGAGTTACAAGGATGTATTAGAGGTTAGGGAATACATCGTTTAAATGAGAAAAATTAATTGTTAGTAATAGTCACCACCAACTTTAGAATAATAAATATTGATTAGTTAGATAGCCTTCTCTTAGTAGAGAGGGCTATCGTTCATTTTACAAAAAAACAGCAAAGAAGATACGAACTACCTCGTATGCTCCTTGCTGTTTTTTGTCATCAACTTGTTTGAAGTAAATCATATTGTGATTGATACAAATGATGATAAAGACCTTGTTTTTCCATCAAGCCTTCGTGCGTCCCTGCTTCGGCTATTTTTCCACCTGCGACATAAAAAATTTGAGAACTATTTTTAATTGTCGATAATCGGTGAGCGATAATAAAGGAAGTACGTCCTTTCAATAACTGTTGCAAACCTTCTTGTAGTAATTCTTCTGTTTTGGTATCAATACTTGAAGTGGCTTCGTCTAAAATCAAAATTTTAGGATCTGCCAATAACGCTCTGGCAAAAGAAATTAGTTGGCGTTGTCCCGCAGAAAGTGTGCTACCTCTTTCTTCAACAACGGTATCATAGCCATCTTTTAGCTCTTTGATAAAGTCATGTGCTCGAACGATTTTAGCAGCTGCGATTATTTCTTCTTTCGTCGCATCTAACTTTCCATAACGAATATTATCAATAATTGTCCCAGAAAAAACAAACGTATCTTGTAACATGACGCCCATTTGTGTTCGTAATGAAGCAAGCGTGACTGAGCGAACATCGTAACCATCCACTCTGACACTGCCTTCATTCACATCATAAAAGCGACTCAAAAGATTAATGATCGTTGTTTTACCCGCTCCTGTTGGTCCAACCAACGCAATGCTTTCACCCGCGTTAATTTGGAAACTGACATCATTTAAGATATTCTTGCCTTCTTCATAGCGGAATGTGACATGATCGAAGGTAACATTTCCTTTAATCGGTGGTAAAAGCTGTGCATTTGGCTCGTCTTGGATATCAGGCACTTCATCCATTGTCTCAAAAATCCGTTCCAAGTAAGCTGTTGCCGTAATCAGTGAGTTATAAAAGTTCCCAATGTTGATTACTGGATTCCAAAAATTATTAATATAACCGATAAAAGCAATCAATGTTCCTGTTGTAACACTACCCCCTATTTGGCGAATCCCTACAAAATAAATCAAACAAGTTGTCATTACGGCAATGTTTTGTACTCCCGGCCACAACATAAACTGGACCTTGACAGCTTTCATCCATGAAGAACGATACTCGTCACTAACCTCATTGAAAATGTCGTAATTTTCCTGTTCACGAGCAAAAGATTGTGTGATTTTAATACCAGAAATACTTTCATGAATATAAGCATTTAGATTTGATTGCTTATTACTCAACACTTGGTATGCTTTACGTTGTTTTGTCTTGATGACCATGACAATCACAAATAACACTGGCAGTAAAATCAAACTATACAAGGTTAGTTTGACATCAATAAAAAGCATGAATATCAATGTGATCAATACATTGAAAATGTCTGAAATCAGATTAATCAACCCATTACTTAGCAGGTCACTCAACGTGTTGATGTAATTAACGACACGAATCAAAATTTTTCCATGAGGTCGGTTGTCGAAATAGGAAAATGGTAAATGTTGCAAATGTTCAAAGATTGCATAACGCATGTCTTTCAAAATATCTTGCCCGATTTCGGTAATTGCATAAATTCGATAACGCATACACCACCCAATGATAAACAAAGAAATCAAGAAGATCACACTTATTTGGACCAATAATGTGGTATTTCCTTTTGGGATTACATCATCAATAGCAATCTTGGTAAAGTAAGGTCCCAACATCCCTGCAGTATTGGCAAGAATGATAACGAACAAAGCTTTAAAGATCGCTTTTTTATAGGGTTTCACATAAATGGCTAATCGGCGGTAATGTGACCAGTTGAATTCTTGTTCCAATGTTTCATCCACATCAAATTTATTTCGTGCCATTAGTTCAGTTCCCCTCCTTCTCTTGGATACCTAATTGTTTTTGGTAAACTTCGTAGTAACGTCCTTTTTGTTGCAGCAATTCTTTGTGCGTTCCTTGTTCAATCACTTGTCCTTTTTCCATCATTAGAATCAGATCGGCTTCACGAACGGAAGAAATGCGATGAGCAATAATAAATGTTGTCTTTTCAGTTGTTAGCTGTGTTAACTCCCGCTGGATTTTAAATTCCGTTTCCATATCCACAGCTGAAGTTGTATCATCTAAAATAAGAATAGACGGATCTTTTGTTAAAGCTCTTGCTAACGATATTCGTTGTTTTTGCCCACCAGAAAGTCCAACACCACGTTCACCCACGATCGTTTCATACCCTTCCGGCATCCGTGAGATAAATTCATGTGCATCAGCAATCTGTGCCATTTGTTGGACGTATGTTTCATTTGCTAATGGATTGCCGAAAGCAATATTGTCTTCAATCGTGTTAGAAAATAAAAAGACATCTTGCATAACCATCGAGATATTTTCACGTAACTGACGAACAGGATATTCTTTTGCGTTTTTTCCATCAATCAACACTTCGCCTGAAGTTGGATCATAAAAACGACCAACTAAGTTAACTAGCGTTGTTTTCCCAGAACCAGTTTCTCCTAAGATGCCAATTGTTTGCCCTGGACTGATCTTAAATGAGATATGTTTCAAAACTAACGTATTAGGATCGTCAGAAAAATGGAACGAAACATCTCTAAATTCAACATGCCCTTTGATTTTTTTTGCTTCATCGTGAGTCAATACAGGGATTTGTGGTTTAGTTCCTAACATTTGCCGAATCTTGATACAAGCTGCCGAAAAACGTTGAACATCGTTAATCAACCAGCCACTCATTCTCATCGGCTGATTCAACATCCATAAAAAGCCATTGAAAGCAATCAAGTCACCCAACGTCATCTTTCCTTGAATAACAAATAACCCACCTAAAATCAGCGTAATCACGTTCAAGCTTCCAGCAAGCCCATCTAGCCAGGGCAAGTATTTCATAGACACTTCGGCTGATTTCATGTTCTGTGCTTTGTAATCTTCGTTGTGCTCAACGAATTTTTGGATTTCAAAGTCTTCTCTAGCAAATGCTTTGACGACTCGATTACCACCAATATTCTCCTCAACCATTGAATTCAAACGGGAAAAACTTTCTCGAATTTCAAAAAAGATTGGTCGCGCTTGCTTCGACATTTTCTGAGTAAGTAAGAAAATGACTGGCGTGACTGCAACCAGTGCCAGCATCAATTGCCAATTAATTGTTGCCATTACGATAACAGCAATACTGAACCATAAAATACATTCAATGATGTTATAGACGACCCATGAAACAAAATGACGAATAGCATCTGTATCTCCTGTCATCCTAGCCATAATGTCGCCAACTCGAGTGTGATTGAAGAAATCAAAATCAAGTTCTTGTAATTTTTGATACATTTCTTGCCGTAATTCAAACAAACTGTTCTGACCAATTCGTTCAAATAAAATCTGATAAGTATAACGAATGATTGTTCGAAAAATCGTGATACCAATCATTAATGCTAATAACGGAATTAATAAATTTGCTTCCCCTTTTTCAATGACTTTATCTACAATCTCACCCGCCACTAATGGGTTGACTATAATTAAAAGCGCGTTGATTATTAAAAATATAATTGCCAAAAATCCTTTATTTGCATATTTCTTTACATATTGCCAAATCCATTGATAATTGCTCATTTTATGTCCCCTCCTATACGAAAGCCTTTTCTCAATCAAGTACTAGCTTATCTTTAATAAATTCGAAAGAAAATGGTTATTCTTACTTGTTTTGATGTACAATATTATCAAATCTAAAAGAAAGGGTTTTCATTCATGAGTTATGCAAATGCCCAAATATTTAACCCAGAAATTATTTATGCTTTTGACCCTTGGAACGAACAAGGAAACAAAAGTGACATCCATACCCATGATTTTCTAGAAATCAGTATTGTTTTAGAAGGCCAAGCGAACTACACCATCGAGGAACAAGAATTTCAATTAAATGCTGGTCAAATTATGCTCTTTAATCCTGGGACTCATCACGGGGAACAACAAAAATCAGGAACTTATTCGCATCAACTTCATATTGGTTTAACGAATATTTCATTAGACGGACTAAAGAGAAATCACTTACCAACTAAAAAAGCAATTCTTAATCTTGGGGAATATCAATGGGAATTTCTCGACAAAGCATGGCGTCTAGTTAAAGAATATAGTGAAGAACAACCTGAATTTCAATTAATGGTCAAAGCGTTAATTATCGAAATGTTAGTACTTATTTTAAGAAGCCTAGAAAAAGTGAAAGATAATACAGTCACTCTAGCCCTTTCAAAGAATGCTAAACGAAAACAATATTTAGTCAATCATGCGATTTATTATTTAGAAAACCATCACACGCAAGAAATTACTTTAGAGCAATTAGCTGATACGTTGTATGTTAGTCCCACGTATTTATCAAAAGTTTTTAAAGAGTCTACGGGTATGAGCCCTATCAATTATCTTATCCAAGTTCGACTGAAACATGCCAAGGAGCTTTTAGCAAACGAACAACTAACTATCAGAGAAATTTCTCAAGCTGTAGGTTATCAAGATGCGTATCATTTTAGTAAACTCTTCAAAAAATATTATGGTCTTTCTCCTTCGCAGCTAGCAAAGAAATCACTGGCATAAACAAAAAACTCTTAAAAGGCTCCTGTGTTCTAAGTCTTTTAAGAGTTTTTTTGTTGTTCAGTTTAGTTCTCTTACTTCTACTTCAAAGGATCAAATAATTTTGGTGCCACTCGATAACAAATAATGACCACGATTGCTACGGCAAATGCAGTGGCTAAACCACTCGCGCCATTCATAACAAATGAAAACACCCAAGGATTCATGCCTTCTGGTGCGTAGCCCCCCCAAAAAATACCACCCGCAATAAAATGCCAGAAAAATCGAGTAAAAGTTCCAACCACCGATGAAACAATTAGAATTCCATAAATTTTGGGTGTCTCTCCATTCACCATTGCGCGATGTAAGGACAAGGCAAACACCCCAGCAAACCCAGCAAATGTAAATGCGATTGGGTATTCAATTAAAACTTGTGGGACACTCAAAAATTGAACTTTGCCCATTAAAAAGTGTAATAATCCCCAAATCAATCCAGCGCCTAATCCCGCTTTAAGACCCCTACGTAAAGCATAAATAGTGATTGGGATTTGTCCAATCGATAAGGTAAAACTACTTCCAATATCTAGTGGAATCAATGAAAGCACCATCGCTAATGCTGCAATAATCGTCCCTTCAATCCACACTTTTGTTTCTGAATGCATAAAAAAACTCCTCCTTTAGAATCACCACAATTCACAAAGGAGAAGTGTTAGCTACACTTCCACTCGTCACAATTCCTACGTTCGTATGACCGAAACAGGTACGGAGGGTTTAGAGTAAACTCATTCTCAGCCTCGAAAGGCTCCCCTTTGTGAGTAGATTCTATTATTTTTTACTTGTCTAGCATAACATATTTTTTCTTTCTTCAGAAGTGAAAAGAAACTTTTTGTTTAAGCAAACAAAAAGCGAACAATTGGACTGTTCGCTTTTTTTAATCTATTTGAAATTTATTTTGTCATATTAGACGTAACTTTTTCGTCAATACGTAAAAATGGTAAGTAGATGAACACACTAGCAGCAATAATCAGAATTTGAAGAACTGCGGCACGCCAATCCCCACTAGTTGCTAAGAACCCAGAAATGATTGGCGGTGTCGTCCAAGGAATTTGGACAACGACGTGATTAATTAATCCAACTGCTGTTGCAAAATAAGCAACAGTTAGTGAAAATATTGGTGCTAAAACGAATGGAATAATCAAGCTAATATTAAACACAATTGGTAACCCAAAAATAATCGGCTCGCTGATATTGAAAATAGCTGGCGTAACAGATAACTTAGCAAAGTCTTTGTAGTCTTTACGACGACTAAAAATAAAAATCGCAATAAGTAAAGCAATTGTATTACCAGAACCACCCATTACAGCAAAAGTATCTTTGAAAGCCATATTGATGATATGAGGGATCTCTTCTTTATTGGCATAGGCAGCCATGTTTTCTTGCATATTTTGAATCAAAAATGGATCGAGTAATGAACCAGAAATGACAGCCTGATGAATTCCAAAACCAAAAAACAGATTTGCAATGGATGTTAACAATAAGAATCCTGGTAGTCCAGTAGTGATTTTACTCAAAGGTTTTGTAATGATCGTTGTGATCAATGTATTGACATCCATATGGAATAACTGATTGATAGCAAATGAACCAATTGCGAATATGGTAATGGTCAACATAATCGGAATCAAAACGTTAAATGATTTCAGAACAGCTGGTGGAATATTGCCAGATAAATTGATCTGAAGTTTTTCATTTTTAGATAATTTGATAAATAATTCGGTAGCTGCAAGACCAACAAAAATACCGACAAACATGCCTGAAGCTCCGGTGTAAGCAATCGGAATCACGCCATTCACTTCTATTGCTTTTTGACTATTTTCTGGAGTAAACATCATGACCATTGGTGTGAGAACAATGAAAGTAGAAATAGCAACTAACACTGCAGCGATTGAATTTTGATAATTGCGGCTAACACACATATGATAAGAGACTGCTGCTACAACTAATAATGTTGTAATACTAAGTGTACCATTGCTAATTGAAATTCCGATTTCTTGAATCGTTGATAAGGTTGCGGGTCGAATAAAGTGACCTAAAAAACCTGTTGGCTCCAATATGACATAGTTAATCAAAGTAACAAATCCAGCTAGCATCATGAAAGGCATAAAAGTTGCGAATGCATCACGCAGTGTTCGTAAGTGAATCTGATTTCCTAATCTTGTTGCGATTATCCCAAATTTTTCAAGGATAACCTCTTTTTTACTTTTACCCATAAAACTCTCCCCCTTTATTTGTAAGCGATTGCCTTCTTCTAGATAATAACTCGCCTTCTCGATAAAGTAAATATCTTTTTGTAAAAATATATACTTTTGTAAAAATAAAAAAATAAACAGCAAGAAAAAAAGCTTAACTTGCTGTTTATTTTGGTTGAATATGCGTTTTTATTTTTCGACAAAGATTGCTTCGAAAATAAAGTCCTTGTAGATATGTCTAGATAAAGAATATTCAAACGGAACTCCTGAGGACAGCGAAACAACTTTATCCACTTCAATCATAAATTCACCAGGCTCGATATTTAGGATTTTTGCATCAAACTCATTAGCGACATCTCCCTTGATCCACAAATGAGAGGATTTTATTTCCAGATTTAATTCATCTGTGATATAAGCATAAACTGATTTTTTCAAATGCTTAGGTTCCAACCCAGGTATAACAGCCAACGGCATAAATGTTTGTTCAATGGAATAAGGTTGGTGGTCTATGAATCGGCTTCGGATAATATTGTAAATGTAATCTTTCTCGCTGATTTGCAACATTTCTGCTACCTCTTTTGAAGGAAGTTCAATCGAAAAAGTATGGATCTCAGAGTCCACATGTTCTTCCCCCACCGTGCTTAGTAAGCCTTCGTTTGGACCAAAAACTTTTGAATTATCAATTGGTTTACGCAGGACTTCTGTACCAAATCCACTACGTGTTCGCAAAACACCCTCAGATACTAATAAATCAATCCCTTTTTTTACAGTTAATTTGCTTGTTCCATATTCTTCTGCTAATTGATCACCAGTCGGTAATTTGGCGCCAACCTGATACCTATCATCCATGATTTTCCGTTTAACATCTAAATAAATTTCCATATATTTTGGAATTTGTTTCATACGTATCCTCCTTCCACTTAAAACAATAGTTTCTTCTATACTTTACCATACTTTTGGCTGTTTTTAACTAAAAAAAACAAGCTCTCTTAAGAAAGATATATAATTTTAGAAAAAGGTATTTATTTTATTTGTAAGCGATGTTATGATTGAAGTGAATTTGAAGGAGGTCTATCAATGAGTACAATCAAAAAATTATCATTTCCAGAAAACTTTTGGTGGGGATCTGCATGGTCTGCTGAGCAAGCTGAAGGTCGTGGCGAAACAGGAAAAGCTGAAACAGTTTGGGAACGTTGGTACAAAGAACAACCCAATCGCTTCTACCAAAGAATCAGTTCAGAAATCACAACCGATCATATCCATCGTTACAAAGAAGATGTTCAATTGATGAAACAAACCGGACACAATTCTTTTCGAGTATCTATCTCTTGGGCAAGAATGTTTCCACAAGATGGCGTAGGCGAAGTTAATCCACAAGCAATTGCTTTCTATCGTGATTTATTTACTGAAATGAATAAAAACGGAATAAAAGTTTTTGCTAATCTTTATCATTTTGATATGCCTGCTAAGTTACAAGACCAAGGTGGTTGGGAATCACGAGATGTCGTTGATGCCTACGTTCATTTTGCAAAAACGTGTTTTGAAGAATTTGGTGATTTAGTCTTTCATTGGTTTACGTTTAACGAACCACTTGGGCCCATTCTAGGCTCTTATTTAGAAGACTTTCATTACCCCAATTTGGTTGACTTTAAACGTGGAAGTCAAGCTGCATTCTTTACAATCTTAGCACATGCAAAAGCAATCGAAGTTTTTAAAACATACAAGTTATCAAGCAAGATTGGTGTCATTTTAAATCTTAGCCCAACCTTCCCACGAAGTCAGAATCTTGCTGATGTCAAAGCCGCAGAGATTGCAGACTTATTTTACACACGAAGTTTCTTAGATCCAATGGTAAAAGGAAACTTTCCACCAAAATTAGTAGAACTTTTAAGCAAATATGACCAGTTGCCACTCGACTTTACTCAAGAAGATCTAGCGACGATTCAAGAGAATACTGCCCAAATTTTAGGGTTGAACTACTATGAACCTCGCAGAGTAAAAGCTCGCCTAACAGCAATCAATCCAGAAGGCCCTTTCTTACCTGAATGGTTCTTTGAGAATCATGTAATGCCCGGACGTCGTATGAATGAATATCGTGGTTGGGAAATTTATGAAAAAGGAATCTATGATTTATGTATGGATATCAAGAACAACTATGGAAACATTGAGGCATTCATCTCCGAAAACGGCATGGGGGTTGCCAATGAGGAACGATTTATGGATGAAACTGGGCAAGTAATTGATGAGTACCGCATTGAATTTATTCAAGATCACTTAGCTTATCTTTGGAAAGCAATTAATGACGGCTGCAACATCAAGGGGTATCATCTATGGACGTTCATTGACTGTTGGTCATGGATCAATTCCTACAAAAATCGTTACGGATTAGTTTCCTTAGATTTACCTACCCAAAAAAGAACAATCAAAAAAAGTGGTGAATTTTATAAAAAACTAAGTGACGAAAATGGATTTGATTACGATCTTGATTTGCTGGTTCCTTAAAAAATTATGTATCTGTAGCTTCGACTCATTTAGCAACTAAAAAAAACTGGTTATGACAGAAAGTCAGCTTATGCTATACTAAAGAAAACTGTTCGTTGACATTCAAATAGCCAACAAATTATACCAAATAAGTATAAAGATGCATTCAAACTGGAGCCTTGCTATGGGCGAGTAGTGCGATTACGGAACCTCAAAAATTTTAATCCGAGGTTTTAGAGCTATGCTGTTTTGAATGCTTCCAAAACTGGTGCAATAACTGCTTTATCGGCAGTATTGTTTTAGAGCTATGCTGTTTTGAATGCTTCCAAAACAGGGAAACCAAACACAGCAACAGTTTTCCTGTTTTAGAGCTATGCTGTTTTGAATGCTTCCAAAACCATAATTATCATGTTCAACAAGTTGCAACTGTTTTAGAGCTATGCTGTTTTGAATGCTTCCAAAACGTGCAAAACAATCACCCAGCTTCTCGATGGGTTTTAGAGCTATGCTGTTTTGAATGCTTCCAAAACCATTGCTACGGACTGTAACGGTCAGTTAGAGTTTTAGAGCTATGCTGTTTTGAATGCTTCCAAAACAACTACTTACAAACCTTTTTGATATACTTTGTTTTAGAGCTATGCTGTTTTGAATGCTTCCAAAACAGAACCCCAGTTACATTCTGGGGGGCATTAGTTTTAGAGCTATGCTGTTTTGAATGCTTCCAAAACTCCGAGCGTAGCAAGTGAAGCCCCTGTTTTGTTTTAGAGCTATGCTGTTTTGAATGTTTGGTTAAACATAACAAAAAAAGGACCGCTTGTTGAGAGCTGGTCCTTTTTTTGTTAGATTTTTTGCTCAACATCAGTAACAGTTATTTGCAACACACGGCTTAAAAAAGGAAACTTTTCCTTCATTTCATCAAAAATTGGCCCTTCTTTGATAAAATCAGCAGTTCCGTGTAAGTGGAATCCTGCACCAAGCCCTACTGTACCGATGACTTCTTTGCTTCCAACCGTTAGCATCACTTGATTATTTTTTTCGATATCCTGTTGGACACTGTGCATCCCAGCCGCAGGGATATATAATTTATCATCACTGATTTGAACGTAGCTGTTCCAAGTGTTTACTGCATGAAATCCCGGAGTTTCTTCACTCGAAGAAATTATTGTCACTGCTCCCTCATGCTTCATTACTTCTAAAAATGTTTCATTCATCATTTTATAGACCTCATTTCAATTATCGTAAGTTTATTATAGCACCACTTAGATATTTGGTTCAGTTTTTAGTAATAAACAACGGATTTATAACTTAAAAATATATACTATAATTATGCACGATATGGTACGATAAAATAAAGTATGATTAGCTAAATAGTTGATTATGCTTAGGTGTTGAGACATAAAAAACAACAACTTAGGAGGTAATATTATGGCATTATTTAATAATCTTGTACAAGGAGCTTTAGGAAATTACTCAGAAAAAACACCAGAACAATTGACTCAAGAATATGGAGCATATCTTTTCGACAATGAAGAAATCACAATGGGTTATCAATTGGTCAGAGACGCGTTGATTTTTACAAATCATCGAGTAATTTTCGTAGACAAACAAGGAGCAACTGGTAAGAAAACCGCCTTCCACTCGATTCATCTTGATTCAATCGTTGAAGTTGATATGGAAACTGCTGGAACCGGATTAGACGACAGCGAGATCACAATCACTTACCTTAAAAATATTAACCAACGTTCAAACAATGAAGTACACGCATTACATAAATTCGAGTTTCCCAAGAAGACAGATATCTTACCTTTATACCGCTATCTAGGAAATGTCAGTATGACAAATCGAACGCGAATCAACAACTAAATTTCTGTTATTCGCCCCCACTTTACTATGCCCTTTAGCATGGTAAAGTTTTTTTTAGCTATTTATTGTAATTTTTGTTCAGATTCTCGTATGTGTCCTTCGTAATTTTCGACTTTGAATAGCAAATAGTCATGAAGGGAAAGTAAATGGTTTATAGATACTTGAGCCTCATGCACTTTTCTACTATATATTTTTACTCTATTCATTTTGAAAACGAAAATAACAATAAAAAAAGAAGCTGGTATCAGCTCCCTTTTTTATTCATTAAAAGCATCAGAATATTTTATTGTGCCACTAATTGAATCTAATGCATCCTCATATAATGGTTTTATCATAAACATTTCATCAGGGACAGCAAAAGGCGCCTCAACACTGTACTTACTTGCTGGGACATAGCCAAGTCTTGGATAGTATTCCGGATGACCAAGGATGCTGATAAATCGATAATGAAGTTCTTTTGCTATCTTTTCTAATTCTATCAAGATTTTACTTCCTATTCCTTCACCTTGATGACCAACTTCCACAGCAAGTGGAGCCAAAACTAATCCCACATATGAAACTCTGACAGAGTCGACAATTTCCACTTCACTTAATAATCCGTGACCTACTATAGAATTCTCGTCATCAACAGCAACCATTTCTAAAGCAGGATTGTATGTGTCACTAGCACGTATCTTATTAACTAATTCAGCTTCATTACCATATCCACGTTCTGTATGTTCGAAAGCTTCACGAATCATTTTATCGACTTTTAAAAAATCCTTTTTGTTTATTGTTCTAATTTGCATCCTTTGTAATAACCTCTCTATAGTTAAGTTTTTTAATAACTATGCGACTACCGAAAGTAAACATAAGTCTGTCAAACAAAAACCTCCTTTAATTATTGACTTAATCATAACAGACCATTTTGATGGTTTCAACAGCAGCAAAAACATGCCATGCATCCAGTCAACAGGAAGTTTCAATATTTCATGATAGTTAACAAAAAGACTGAAACAAAAATATGTTCCAGTCTTTCTCCACTAACTTTGATCATTTACAAAACGAACCAGTGCATCAAATGTTTTTTCTGCTTCTGGTTTACTAAAATCAAATTGATATTCATGTCCCAGAGTTGGCTTTTTATACGAAATTTCTGTGACAGATAATTCTGCTTTTTCTAACGATTTTACAGTAGTTTCCATTTGTTTCGTAAATGTATTCTCATTTCCATCTGTAAAGAAAAACGCCTGTGATAAATCATTGGCATGATTTGCTAATGCTAAATCTTTGATATCTGTGTCACTCGCAAAATCTTTTTGGTCAAAGTATGCCCAACCACTTTGCTTAAATAAGAAACTTGAGATGGGGTCATCGATTTCTGCAAATTTATCTGGCGCAAGTAAGCCAGAAAGCGAAATGAATTTCTTCACTTGCGTACTTTTTAATGCAGGCGTTAATTGATTAATTTCTTTCAAATTCGAATTAGATAAACGAATTAAATATTCACTAGCAATTTGTGCGCCCGCTGAGTCACCACCCAATAAAACCTGTTCCCAGTCGATGTTAGCAATCGTACGTTCTTTGATTGTTGCTATCGCTTCGTTTAATTGTCTGACAGGTGTCGGGTATTTTGCTTCTGGAGCAAGTCCATAGTTCAGATTGACTATGACCGTTTTTGTTTCTGCACTTAGCATTGTTAAGTAATCTTCACAATCCTTTTTGTCTCCACCAACATAGGCACCACCATGAACCCAAAATAAAATAGGCAATTTTTTAGGTTGATTTTTAGGGATATAGATATCCATGAGATTATTTTTTCCCGTTGATTGATAGCTCACATCCTTCTCAATGGATACTTCTTGTGCATCATGCGTATAAAAATCTGGTCGTGGATAAACTTGTGCTTGCTGACTGGTATCAAATTGCTTACGAACGAAATGGCTAACTGGATTAGGTGTTAATTGAACTGTTAGCCAACTTCCGAGAAAAACTATCCCTACAAGTATTAAAATGCTGAATAAAATTCGTCTCAACCATTTCATCTATGATCTCCTTTTCCGCCAAAAATTGATGGCTCCAACTATTACGACTACCAGACCTCCAAAAATTGGCGGTACTATTGATTTCTTTTCGCCAGTTTTTGGATAACTTTTTGGTCTAGCTTCTGTTGAGGATGCTGACGAATCTTTCTTCGCTTCAGATCTTGCATCTTTTGGATCTTTTGGATCTGATGTAGCTATTGGCTGTGAAGAAGAAGAATCTGTCATTGTTTCTGAAGTATCGGTGTTTGTGGAAGAGTCACTTGTCGATGAGGACACTTTTTTATATTTATAGGTCACAACAGGAATAGTTTCATCAAATGTTCCTTGCTCGAGACCTTCAACAGAAACTAATTCATAGTGATCAAATGTTTTTGCTTCTGTTTGATACGACTCTCCATAAAAACCAGAAAGTATGAGCTCTTTGTCTGATAAAAGACTTTCGTTTTGTTCATCTACATAACGTACTTTTACTTGATCATTAAAGACTACAGCTAAAAAATCACTAACATGTTGATTATAGGTTGCTGGGTCTACTTTTTGTGCTTCACCATGTCCTGCTCCATCGACCAAAACTAAATCTTTGTATCCTTTTGACACGTCGTAAAGACTTTGTGCATTTGAAACGGGTACGACGTTATCTTCCGTTCCATGAATCAATAACTTAGGAATATCTGTTTGGCTCATTCCTAAGATTGGAAGATTTTCAGTCGTATTTAAATGCAGTTCCTGATCAAAGTAATTTTCTTTTAGCAGCTGCATATAAAGATCTTCGTGTGCTTGGTCTGCGACAATATCTAAATCAACACCGGGTATATTCTCTAACGCAGGGGCCACTAAGTTAGTATAAGTATAACGCAGCTGCTCATCAATGGATTGGAAGCCACAGTTTTCAATGATTCCTTTTACATTTTTTGGTGCGGGTTTCGCCAAAACAGACATCATTGTTGCTGCTCCCATTGATCCACCATACAATAATATGCCTTGATTCGGTTTTGTTTGAACTTCACGATTGATCCAGTACAAAACATCATCTGACTCGTATTGTCCATACGTAACGAAATCTCCGTCACTTCCACCAGTAGTACGTGAATCAACAAACAATAAATTATACCCTGCTTGATAAAAATTATCGTATTCTGGTGTCACAACACCATTATCCCAATTTCCGCGAAAGCCACCATGGATAATTACTGTTTTGTCAGAATTCTGATTGACATAATAGGCCTTTAGGTTCATTGGTTTCCCTGTCTGATTATTCAGTGCAGTTCCTTCTAATGGTAGTGTATTCGGATAAAAACCTGTGTATTCTGAAGGTGACGTACCATCATTATTTGCTAATAAAGACATAAAGTGACTGTCCTTTGCAAAAGCAATATCATAAAGCAAATAGGTGGACATCAATTGCTTGATTACTAATGAATCAACTTCAAATTGTGTTTTCGCTAAGCCAAGTTGCCCACTGTATAACATCAAAAAACCAATATCGAATCCACTGCCACTAGTCGTAGCAAACAATGTATCTAATTTCCCGCCAAAATAATTCAAATATAAGCGTGAGTTAAAATTATCCCCTTTGCCAATTGCATCAAGAATTGCTTGTTCATCAGAATCGTCAGCTTTAGGTTGATTGGAATCAGCAGATGTGTCCGTTGTAGTGTTAGTTGACTCAGTTGACTCAGTTGATTCGGTAGCCTCAGTGGACTCATTTTTCGTTGAATCACTAGTAGTTGAAGTGTTAGTGCTTGTTTCATCGGTCTGTGTATCAGTTGTTATATCGGTACTTGTTTCACTTGTCTGTTGTGTATCAGTTGTTGTTTCAACTAGCTTACTGGAACTACTTGTGGTATCTTCATTGGTTACTGCATCTGCTGGAGAAAAAGAGATACCCGATAAAATCAACGCACTAATTAATGTAATTACTTGAACTTTTTTCTTCATTGTACACTGCTCCCTTGGCTTATTTGGGTCAATTGCTGAATCAATGAAGACCTCAAGTGCTGATACTGTTGTTCTGATAACTGAAATGCATGTTCATTTGCTTGGTGACTGTCTAGCATCCATTTTGTCGGATCAGTAATACCTAGAAATTCTTCTAAAATGTTCTCGACTGCTTTTTTATCCTGCTTTTCCGCTGCTTTTAACAACCAGAAATCTTCAATGCCACGTTTTAATTGTTTGTAGCGCAAAGAAAGTAGTAAATGACCATTGTTCCCAGGATAGATCAGACAGTTATCGCCAATAGGTAAAGCCGCAGTATTGTAACGAATGTCAGTGCGTGCGTTAGTTGGCCAACAATTCAATGCCCATCGCAAAAGTCCGTCTGTTTTGAAAAAGTAAGCAAGAACACCTTGTACCCTTGTTTCTAATAGTGGACTGTGTAAAAAAGTATTCGGTTTTGACGGGTAATTGCAAACATAATATTGTGTTTTTCCCGGGAATTTTTTTGTCAGTTCTTGATAATTTTGACAGGTACAATAAAACGAAGTCACGGGGTAATCAATCACTGGTAACAAACTGTGTAACACTTCTTCTTTATCAAAAGCAACTTTTGTTTTAATTGTTGGCTCAATCGCTTTTAGTTCCTGTAAAGCTGTCATAAATTGATGAATCTCATGTTTCTTAGGCTCATCAGCATTGAAATAAGTTTTTCCCCAAACGCCAAGTTCTTTCAAATGTGTGACTAACTGTTCTAAGTAGGATGTGAAATCTGCTTTTTGTTCAATAAATGCGATTCGCTTTGTACTTTCGTCAAAATAACGAAGAACTAATTTTTCAGTGTGCTCAAATCGCTTATTGACCGGAAAATAAGGTGGGTTCCAAACACCTAGTAGTCCAAAAAGATTAATTTCTTGATTAATGCCATAATCTGCAAAACAAGCAAGATAGCGATCCAAAATTGAAAAATCACAAAGTAGCTTTCCCGTTTGGTCTTTCCGAATTGGAATCATAGAGTATTCGTAAAGATTAGCCGGATAATCTTTGACAATATAATTAAACCAACCTTTCCAAGGAATCTCTCCAGCAATAACCGTTACGGATTTTTGGCCAATCTCAGATAAAAGTTTTGCCATTTTGTCAATTAATTCAAAGTGCGCTCCCCCCCACAAAGGTACTTGAAAAGTGCGCGCTAAATTAGATGGCTGTTGCCACAGATCTAATTTGAACTCTTCTTGCGGACAATCAGGAAAGACAAAATCTGAAACTGTTAGCTCAACTGATTTTTGCAAGATTAGTTGTTCCTCTTGATTGATAAATGACCGATAAATCGAAAAATCAATGGAATAAGAACCACTCGCTAGGTCTTTACTTAACGGGATTTCGACATAAATAGGTGCATAACGATCACCACTAAATGTATGCGCACGTTCCTCAAGTAGTTTGTCTGCGTAAGCAATCTCATCTTTTCCCATATAATAATCTACAAACTGCGCCTCATAAGGTAAAGTTGTTTCAATAGACACACGATACATGGGAATCTCAATCTCATCTGGAATGGCAAATTGATGATCTAAGCTAAACTGGTTTTTTTTGCCGTCATATAATAAAATTTGAAAAGCTGCGCACTGGTTACGAAATCCACTAACCTTTTCTAGCTGATGAGGATGGTTTTGACTAAGTTTAGTCGAAGCTTTATAGCTTTCTGGTACAATCAAACATTTCATTGCTTTCTTCCCGCTTTCTAAAAATTTTTCTCGATTTTTCTTGAACAAGTGTCAGTTTTGTTGATGAAAAAATTTCAGGTGCTAGTCGATGCAGTTGATTCAATGTAAACTTACGAATGATTTTGTAATAACTCTTTTCGGAAAACTTTGGAAATTCTTTGATAAGTAGTTCTTGCATTCCTTTTTCTTTCATTAAATGCTGTAACGATTGCTCGAACACAGGCTTGAGTGACTCCTCTTTTTCCTCCGTCGCCAAAGACTTTCTAGGTTGGGCCCAATTCAGTTCAAGCCATTCACAAGCTAACTCAAACCACCGAGCAAACCGTTCATCAATCATTTCAGGTGAGGCACCAAACCATTTCGTTGCTAACGATAAACCATGTAATCCTTTTTGAAAAATATGACTTTCAAAAGGGACATCATTTTCTTCCAATGCAGCTAAATAAAGTAAAGAATTCTCAATTGGCACTACATTATCCTCAAATGTCGAAAATAAAAATGTTGGTGGTGTTTCTGGCGTAACACAAGCATCTAACGAAGGCGCTTCGATTTCCATCACTTCTGCAAAGGAAGCTAAAATAGCAGGATAACCTAAAATACACAAAGCAGGTTTCTCCTCCAATATTGTCGACATTGCTGCCGCTAAATGACCACCAGCAGAAAAACCAATCACCGCAATTTGGTCATGTGCGACTTTAAAACATGAATCGATTTTTTTGATCTCGATTAAAGCACGTTCACCATCTCGTAACGACTGTGCAAAATCTCGTTGTTCACCCACATGATAGCGTAAAACACCAGCATGGTATCCTTTGGCAACGAAAGCTAAAGCAATTGGTTCTGCTTCTCTTTCGCTACAAAAACTATAACCTCCACCTGGAATCACTAAAATAAAAGGCCGCTTTTTAATTCGATCCATTGAAACTAACTGATCATTTAAATAAAGCGTTAATCCCGTATCGGCACGAGAATCAAAAGTTATTTTTTGCGTGTACATAGTGACACCTCTCACTGATTATTTATAGTCCATTATTTGCAATCACTTTTTGATACCAATAAAAACTATCTTTTCTATAGCGAGCTAGATCCAACAAATCCTCTTCTGTTCGATTCACATAAATAAAGCCATAGCGCTTCTCGATTCCTTCGTGGGTACTGATCAAATCAATCGCACTCCAAGGACAGTAACCGATAATATCCACACCATCTTTTATAGCCAATTCCAATTGCTCAATATGATCTTTCAAATAATCAATTCGATAATTATCATGAACTTCTCCAGCAGTCGTTAACGTATCTTTAGCACCAATACCGTTTTCGGTAATCAAAAGTGGCAAGCGATAACGTGAATAAATCTCATTTAATGTAAAACGAAAACCTGCAGGATCAATTGGCCAACCAAATTCTGTTAGGGGTAGATGCTCATTGGAAACAGATTGGAAGAACCCTGGGATGCCAAAACCTGATTGTTGATCGATTTTATTTTCCTTTTCATAATAAGCCGAAACCGTCATTGTATTGTAATAATTGAACGCAATATAATCACAGGTGCCAGCAGCTAAGATTTCTCTGTCTTCTTCTGTTACAACAGGAGCTGCACCAATGCTTTCTAATAAATGCCAAGCATTATGATTATAGATTCCGTAAACAGCTACATCTAAAAACAGCCAGTTGCGTAGCGCACTCATGTACAAAGCGGCTAACTGATCTTCTGGTTTATCAGTTGCGGAGTATACACTAGCGATGTTTGGTGCTGGTCCAATTTTTCCTGGATGACCTTGTTCATGAAAGTGTTTTGTTACTAAGGCTTGCGCAACTAACATATGATGATTTTCTTGAAATTTTTCTTTCATTGATTTGTTACTTGTTCCAATGACAGAGCCTGCAAGTGCCATCACATTTTGTTCATTGATCGTTTGCCAATAAGGAACCTTTTTCCCAAAGCGTTCAAATAATAATTGGCAATAGCTTGCGAATTCGTTAATCGTCTCGCGGTTTTCCCAGCCACCTTTCTCTGCCATATAAACAGGTAAATCAAAGTGAAACACTGTTACGATTGGTTCGATATTTTGGCGAATCAATTCATCAATCAAAGACTCGTAAAAGGCAAGCCCCTCTTCATTTATTTGACCATTTGGCATCACTCGACTCCATGAAATGGAAAAACGGTATGCTTTCAAGCCGAGTTCTTTGAAAAGTTGCACATCTTCTTTAAAGCGATGATAGTGGTCAATGGCTACTTTGAAATCAGTTGTCCCTTCAGGAATCGCCTTGTTATCTTGAACAGAAGGTCCTTTTCCATCTTCATTCCAGGCACCCTCCACTTGATACGCACTCGTTGAAGCGCCCCACAAAAAATTTTCTTTCATTCGTTCGTTACCTCCGCTGCGCCAATCAAATTAGCATCTGCCTTAAATTTTGCCGATTCAATTGGTATTTTTCGTAATGTTTGTTCGATTATTGGTGAAAGCTCAAAGAATTGATTATAACGGTGTTGAATTCCGTCAATCAATAGTTTTTGTTGGCTAATTCCTCCACCAATTATGATTTTTTCAATATCTAAAATCGTTTGTAAGTTGAAGCAGAGAAGGGCTACTTCGTAACAATAGATTGCAAATAATTTTTTTGCCTCTTCATTCGTTGTCTGTTTCAGCTGTTCAAAAACTAATTTCCCATCTTTAGGAAGTTCAAGGACTTTTGCGAGCTGTTCAATCAGTACTACGGCCGAAAGCCCTTTGCCAACAAAAGAATCAGCACCTAAAATGGTACGATCACGAATCAAAAAACTGATTTCGCCAGACTGATGGTGTGTGCCTCTGTATAGTTTTCCATCAATTACCAGACCTAATCCGACACCTGTCCCTAAAATCAGTGCTGCAGCATTCTTGGTATTTTGTAAACTCCCTTTATTCAGTTCTCCAAGGGTAGCGGCTTTCGCATCATTTTCAATCACCACTTCACCTGAAAAAAAGGAGCTAATACGTTCTACTAAATTTACTTGATCCAAATAGGGCACTGCGCCTCCAAATTCAACGACACCAGTGCTTTTGACAGAACCCGGTACAGCTAAAGCAACCTTTTCAAAGGTCGCTTTTTGCTGATATTCGTCAATTAATTTTTGAAATAAACGTGTTAATTCTGTCAGACTTTTTGGTGTAGGTATACTTTTTTTATCAGACAGTTGATTTCCATACACCAAGGCTGACTTCACAAAAGTTCCACCAATATCAATACTTAATGTTTTCATTTTGTTTTTCCTCATTATCCTCCACGTCTAAGCTTGAATTTCATCTTTCTTTTCAGTTGACACATTATTTTTTTCTAAAGCAAGCTCCAACTCATATTCTTTTTTATCCGCAATTTTAATAAATGGATACCACATCACGATCCCAATCCCTAAACAAATGAACATCAAAATTGTATAATTTAACCCACCAGCAAACGGCATTTTAATAAAGGTTGGCGTAGTCCATGGTAAAAGGGACATTGTTGGATTAAGTGAAATCGGTAAAATCGTACTTGTTAACCCCCATGTAACAAAGCCTGCAATTAATTGTGTGAAAACTTGTGGTATAAAGAAAATTGGATTCAAGATGATTGGCATACCAAACATCAATGGTTCTGTAATATTAAAGATTGATGGAATAAATGAAAGTTTTCCAAGTTGCTTCATTTTTGCCGATTGACAACGAATCATGAAAAATGTAACAAATCCCATAAAACCCGCCGCGTACATTCCCATATAAATCACTGATGGTAACAAGTAAGGCAATTTTTCTCCACTTTGGAAAGCAGTCATATTCCCCACAATCATGGTCATGCTGATTGCGCCAAGAGGTCCTTGTAATACGGCATTATGAATACCAAAAAACCACAATACAGCCAGTAATTCCATGATGATAATAATTGAAATTGGACTGGCAACTAATGAATTCAGAGGCGCATTGATTACATCAATAAAGAATTGGAAAATGCTGCCAGATACAGTGTAACCAAATCCTACACGGATACAAAAGATCAACGTAAAGATGATCGTAACAACAAAAACTGGCGCAAGTGACTGCGTAACCATCGGTGGAACACTTTCTGGTAATTTGATCATCAAGTTTTTATTTGATAAATAAGCATAAAATCGAGTAACTAATAACGCAACTAACATTCCAATGAATAACCCTTGTCCACCAAGATAGTCTAATCGTAAAGCACCGATTGCTTGTTCTGTTGCCTCTCCATTTTGGGTAACTGTTGTCATGATTTGTTGCGGCATCAACATGATAAAACTAGCCAAAGAAATCAGAGCTGCATTTCGTTCATTTGTTTGTAATTGCTTGGCATAAGAAAACGCTAAGCTATAAACAACATATAAAGAAAAAACACCAGTCACGCCATTGGTAATTGCTTCAACGTGTTGATAAATCCCGATTTTCGTCAAATAATCGATCCATCCAGGAATTGGGAAATTGCCGATGATTGTCAGTAGTGCAATTCCCAGTGTTAATGGACTTGTCCGAATAAATCCTTCCATCAAGGCACCTAATACTTTGTTTTGTTGTAATTTCTGAGTCAGTGGCAATAATTTATTTCCTAAAAATGCTTCTAATTTTTCCATAACGATTCTCCTTTAGCTGATTTTTATTGGTAGATTTTCTTGTTTTCCTAAGATATCTAATTGAAGAACATACTCTCCTGCATCAAAATGTAAGTCTCCTTGGTTATCAAAATAAGTGAACACTGTTTTCGGTATTTCAACTGTCATCACTTTTTGCTCGTTTGCTTTTAAGAAGAAATGTTGGGTAGCAATCAAACGTTTGATTGGCTGGACAATTTCCGCTGAATAATTAAGCAAATAAATTTGTGGGGTGATCCATCCATCATGTTCACTCCTATTTTTTAGTTCATAAGAACAACGAATCATTTCTTCATTTCCTTTTGCTGATTGCCAGTGACCAGCAAATGTCGCATAACTTAATCCTGTCCCAAATGAAAATAACGGCTCATTTGGTGCGTCGATATATTTGGATACAAAACGTTCACTATGTGTGCTGTCAGCTAATGGTCGACCAGTAGATGTTTGGGCATAATACACAGGAATTTGACCTTCATTTTTTGGAAAAGACATTGTCAATCGAGCAGATGGATTTGCTCTTCCTGTCAGAAGATTTGTGATTCCTTTTCCTCCCATCACGCCTGGAAACCAGACTACTAACAAACTATCAAAATACTTTTCTACCTCAGTTAACACTAAGGGACGACCCGTGTACAGCAAACCGATAATTGGTTTATTTAATTCTGCTAATTCCTTGATCAATCGAATTTGTTTTTCTGGTAACTGAAGATTCGTTTTTGAAGCTCCTTCCCCACTTTCCAAAAACTGTTCGCCAATCGTTAAAAGAATTACGTCTGCTGCTTCTGCTTGTTCAATCGCTTGTTGCAACAGAAAGCTTTCCTCTTCGATTGGCCCATTCAATTGCTCAAAGCCAGCTTTCAGTGGACCAAATTGCTCATAGCTCTCATAAAGATTGAATCCTCTTGTGAAAAAAAGCTGTTCTTCATCAAATTGCTCTAACAGTCCAGCTTTCAGTGTAAAAACATCTGAAGACTTCCCACTGACTGATGCCCAAAAACCTAATGTAAAATGGCTGTCAGCATAGGGACCTACAACAGCGATTTTTTGATTAGATTTTGGTTTCAATGGAAGCAAAGATTTATTTTTTAGGAGCACACAACTTTTTTCGACTAATTGTGTAGCAATGTCTTTCGCTTCTTGTGTTAAAATTTCACCCGTGTTCACCTGCGTTAATCCTCGGAAAGGATCTTCAAATAAGCCTAATTTATTTTTCAAGACTAAGATACGCCAAACTGCTTCATCTAAACGTTTGGCAAATTCGGACTTCTTGACCAATTCAGGTAATCCATTGGCATAAGTAGCTGTCATCATATCTAAATCAACACCAGCAAGCAACGCTTTTTTTGCCGCATCTTCTGAATCTTTTGCAAAACCATGTGTTTCCAATTCTGCAATTGCTGCATAATCGGATACCAATACGCCATTAAAACCAAATCGTTCTCTCAGAATCGTCTGATTCAACCACTGATTCCCTGTTGCTGGAACACCGTTCAATAAATTAAAAGCTGTCATAACTAATTCACAATTTGCCTCAACTGCTGCTTGATAAGGTTGTAAATATTCATTGAATAATTTCTGATTGGATAATTCGACTTGGTTATATTCACGCCCACTTTCGGGAGCTCCATAAGCAGCAAAATGTTTGATGCAAGCTGCAACATGATTTTCTTTCAAGTACATTTCCTTTTCACCTTGATAACCATTCACTACACTTTTGGCGAATTGCTTACTCGTATAAACGTCTTCGCCTGGAGATTCCATTACGCGTCCCCACCGTGGGTCACGAACTAAGTCCAACATTGGAGAAAACACAACATGAATGCCATTCAGGTAACTTTCTTTAGCAGAAACTTCAGCTGCTTGCTGGATCAAATCGAAATCATAGGATCCTGCTTGTGCTAATGGAATGGGAAAAATCGTTCGAAAACCATAAATAATGTCTGACATAAATAATAATGGAATTTTATGAGAGCTATTTGTTAACACATCTTTTTGAATCTGATATAGTTTTTGGTAATCATTTACGTTATAAATTGAGCCAATTTCATAAAAGTTCGGCTCTTTTTTAAATCCGAGATCTTTCACTGGACCAGTAGTCATTACACCGCTTTCAACAAAGAGATCCCCATTCAACTGAATCGTTTGAGAAACTTTGTCGTCAATCGATAATGAATCAAATAGTTCTTTTAATTTTTGTTCTTCCATCTCACCCTCCTGTAACCGTTTTAAATTTCAGGTTGATTATATAAAGATTTCATACTAAGATATACTAAAATAAATGACTTTATATCAAAAAAGGAGTATCTAATGGAATTTGAAGCCCTCTCACTAATTTTAAAACGTCTTTATCATAAATATCTCATTCCTTTGTTTGTTATCAATAACGAAGGACACATCATTATTCCGAAAAATTCTGACTGGACCATTGATTACCTGAAACAAGACTATTTAAAGCTTCCGCCGAAACATACAGTTTTCTTTTATGAAGATCAAGACTACTTTTTTTCTAGCTTTACCTGTGATTTATCTGATAATAATAATTGCCAGGTTTTAGTTGGTCCTTGTGGTATTTTAGGGACCAAGAGTGATACTTTTACTTTCCACGATCATGATTACTTAGCAGGCGTTCATTACTCAAAAGAAACGCAACCAACTTTTGTTGAATTTGTTGAGCTCCTTTATTCCCTTTTAAACGGGCAGGTTCTTTCAAAGAAACAACATAAATGGATCTATCGAAATCGAAGAGTTACGGCACATACTGAAACGATATTGACGAATAATTTATACAATCGAAGATTCGAGGACCCATTCCTTGATTCTTTTGAATTTGAGAAAAGATATGTTGAAGCAGTTCGCCGAAATGAACCAGAAAAAATCGAATGGCTATTTAAAAAAGTGAACTACACTTATAACTCAAAGCTTTCTCTCAATAAAGTCGAGAACTTAAAATATAAGTATTCTGGACTGATCACTATTTTGACAAGAGTGAGTGTGAATGAAGGCGTTCCAGTTAATCAAGCATATAGCTTATCGGATTCATTACTCCAAAAGCTCCAAAAAATCCATACAATAGCAGAATGTATGGCGCATATCAAGGAAACATCTCTTTTATTTATGGAACTCATCCACGATTTTCCATATTCAGAAACCAATTTTTTAGTAAAAGATTTGTTGAACTATATCGATGCACATATTTATGAGCGGATTACCTTAAAAGATTTAGCAGAATCTGTTCAAAAACACCCTACTCATATCACTGCCGAATTTAAAAAAGCACTTGGACAAACAGTTCACACCTATATTAATCAAAAAAAAGTAGCTGAAGCTAAACACTTATTACTTTTTACGGATAAAAGCTATAAAGAAATTGCAACGTTGCTCACCTTTTCTAGTCAAAGCCACTTTATTCAAATTTTTAAGCAATTTGAAAATTTGACTCCGTTAGAATTTAAAAATAGACATGTCACAACAATTTTTTAACTCAAAAAACTCCCACCCGATAAAATTTAGGTAGGAGTTTTACTTTGTTTTTAGCTGTTCTAAAAGGATTCAAAAAACGAATAAAAATCTTGTATAGTCTAGTATTTTTTTGAACAAGGTTCTGCAGAAGTATGAGTAATGTGTTTAAGCATCTTCCTTTACTTAATCAATTCAATTTTACTTCAACTGTTTGGTTAAAAAATTTGTCAATTCTTCTTCATACGTCATCCACACCGCTTGCGTTCCACGAGAAATCGCTGTATAAAGCAGTCGTTGATCTTGCTCCGTCTGATAATTTTTGGCGGAAACATTAAACAAGATCACATTGTCAAACTCTAATCCTTTGGCCAATTCAATTGGTAAAATTTGTATTTTTTGAGACATATGATCAGAAAGCAATACCCGTACATCTTCTGCTTCTGCTAATGTTTTTGTCAAGATCGTATATTTTTTTTCAGGATCAAGCTGTCCAACTAACCGATTGAATGCTGACATTTGATCGTAACGCAGCCAACGAATAGCTTCACCGTCTGGACGGATAGGAGTAATTTGCATATCTTCCGGATTTTCCAGTAATGACGCAAATAATTTGGTGATTGCGCCACTCGAACGATAACTCGTTGTCAATTGATAATAAACAATCTCTTCCCCCATCAACTCAGTGATTTCAGAAAAAGAAATCTGACTATTAAAAATTCCTTGATTTTCATCTCCCACCATTGTCAAATCAGCATGTGGCCAAAAATGACGAATTAGTTGAAGTTGAGCAGGCGTGTAATCTTGAATTTCATCAATCAAGATGACTTTGTAATCCAATAATTCAAACTTTTCAACTAAAGTATGGTGAATAAACAATTGGATGATGGCTTCATCAAGGGTCCAAATTTCTTGCAGCAAATATTTTTCCCCAGTAAATGCTTGATACAGTTGTACGATTAGGTTTGTACTGTCTATCCAATCCAACTCGCTAATTTGTTCTGTTACTCTCCTATATTTTTTTCTCAACAAGATTTCGGCATATTTTGCCAACGCTGCTTCTGACTTTTCAGTTAATAATTTACCAAAATATTTTTGTTGCTGTTTTTCTGTCAGTTCCAGTAACTGATTTCGCAATTTTGCACTTTGGCTTTGTTGCAGCAAATGATGTTCCCATTGCTGAAGCATTTTTTCCTTGGTACCTGCAATTCGTTCACGTAAGTCATAATTTGTTGGTGTCTCGTGAAACAATTCAGTAATTTGTTCAGGTGTAAAGAAGACTTGTTTCTTTTGGTTGATTTCATTGAAGGTAACCTGTAGTGAACGAGTATTCTCTAAAATAAATGTAATAAATGCTTGGCTTCGCAAAACGCGTTCTTGTTTGGTCGCCTCTTGCCGACTGATTCGTTGAAAATAAGTTGTCTCATCTTCTACTTTAGTTTCTGAAAAATCTCTTGCTAATTGTAAAATGGTTAACGTCGGTGGATTTTCTTCCCCTAAACTAGGCAAGACATCTGCAATATAATGACCAAATGCTTGGTTAGGTGAAAAAATCAAGAGGTCTTTTGCAGAATATGTCCGCTGATTTTGATAAAGGAGATACGCGATTCTTTGCATGATTGTCGAAGTTTTCCCGCTACCAGCTACACCATTTACTAGTACATTTTTTGCTTCTTGTTCGCGAATAATCCGATTTTGTTCTTGTTGGATTGTCGCCGTAATATCTCGCATTGTGCTTGAAGTATTTTGCGCTAGCACATCGAGCAATACATCATCTTGAATGGTCGTCTTAGTATCAAAATAATTGATTAGTTGACCTTCTTTCGTAATTAATTGTCGACGATTTTGAATTGCTACTTCAATGTCTCGGTCATTCACCTGATAATGAGAATTCCCTAATTCATTGTTATAAAATAGTTCAGCAATCGGCGAACGCCAGTCGTAGATTAAATCTAATCCTTTTTCAGTGGTAAAACCATTGATCCCAATATAGAAATCTTCTTCTGACTCTTCTTCTAAAAAGTCCACAGAAATTTTACCAAAATAAGGTGAGGCCAATAATCGTTCAACCTTTTTCAAATTTTTTCTGGCAGAATCCAGTTGAATATTGTACTGGTCAATTTGCCGATTCAATGCTTCAATATTGGCAAAGGTGTCTAAATTGTCCGTGATATTATCCATATTTAAGCGAATATCACCAGTCATTTCTTCGATGTGTTGTCGTCCATGCTGATCTTTTTGTTGAATCAACTGCAGTAATCGTTTTTGTTCTGCTTTCAACTCTTGATAAACTGACGTTAAATGCTGTTGTTCTTTTTTCTGTACATCCTTCAAGTAAACACGCCCTTTGCCTATTTTATAAATTACTAAAAATGTGTCGTAAATGATTTATCTACGGAATAGCAGTTTACAGCCACTTCAGGTCAAAAACAAGGCTACAATTACAATTTTTTTTGCGGTATAATAAAGATGTAAAAGAAAAACTATTTTATGACTTTAAGTGTGGACTATTTATTGGTCCGCTTTTTTTGTAAGCCATTATATTTTTTGGGGTTTTAATAGCTACATAACTCTTTGTTTTATTAAAAGGCTAAACTTTTTTAGTGTATAATTAAAAAAGAAATAACAAAAATGATATTTTTTAATAACTAAATATTCTAGTCCTTTTTTTAGGGGAAACATGAATTATTAACTATAATTAGCACTACTTTCTTCTCCTTTGTGAAAAAACTTAGGAATATAAATAATTCTGAATGCCTATTTAACAGATTGGATAGTTATGTTCTTACTATGAAAAAGAAAATAAAAATTGGAGGCATATTAAATGAAAACTTTTAGAATTATTATGGCAGCACTTTTTGGTATTTCGGGGATTGCTCTTTTATTTGATGCAAGTAGTACATTAAGTGAACGACTTGGAGGTTTTGGGATTAGCCTTGTATTTGCTTACTTTATTCTGCCAAAATTTCTTCGACTAATACTATTAGAGAAATTAGGATTTGATCACTCAAGACTGAATCATCTAAATAAAATCAATCAAGAAATTGAGCACTCAGCTGCTGAAAAAAAACATATAAAAAATGAACTTCAAGACTTAAACAAACAAAAAAAGAAAATAGTTCACGAGATGGATCGTGTACAGCGGAAGAGTTTTGAATTTGAACTACAAAAAATTGATCAACTAACTCAAGTTGAATTTGGACGATACTGTGAACAACTCTTAAAAAAAATTGGCTACAGTGACATTAATAATGCTGTTAATTCAGATAACCAAGGACTAGACTTACTTGCCACAATGGGAACGACATCTTATGGTTTTCAATGCCGAAAACATTCAAGTGTACTTGGAAACAGCATCGTTCAACAAGTATTGGCAGGAAAAACATTTTACAAGCTTGATAAAGTTAGCGTAATTTCAAATAACTATTTTTCTGCAAGTGCGAAACAGCTTGCACAAGAGGGAAATGTTGAATTATGGGATCGCGATACTTTAAAAGAATATTTAAGTGATAAATATTCTGCTGATCGTAATTCTAAAAATGAATCTGAAAACTTAGAAAGTCTTTCTCCTTCTATTGAGTCTGAGACGGTTTCTTCAGAGCCACTACCAAACTTAATAGAAAATGATGACTCTGACTGGTCTGACTTTTAATAAATTAAAGAAATCATCTCTAAAACTAAATTCGTTTTTTTAAAAACACTGTTTCTTTCACAGTGTTTTTTATTTTTTATATCTCAAATCGCTCCTCTACTACTTCAACCTTCATTCTTATTTTTAAATAGGAAGGCACGAATTTTCGTTTTTTCCAGTGAATAGTTATAGTTAAAAGAGAGGTCAAATGAATGCGTAGTTTCTCCTTTTTAGGATTCATTTTTACATTTGTTTATCTTGCAAAACTGTTAGCGCCCTGTTAGCCCAAACTTGGAGTACCCTTGCTATACTAGAACATATTCCTAGGAGAAAAGGTGATAAAATGAAAAAAGTAATTGGCTTAGTATTTTTGGCATTATTGGCATTTGGTGGATTTAAAGGTTATCAATATTATCAAGATACTTATGTTGGCGAAGTCGCCTATGCACATGTCCCAAACCAAGTCCCAGCTAAAGTAAAACACAAAAGTGAAAGTGGGATTGGCGACAATAGTCCTTGGTATTCTTACGACTACGACTTGACTTTTGTTAAGGAAGACGGCGAAACTGAAAAACGAAACATCCAAATTTCTAATGATAATGCTCAACCATTAGTTCCTAATTCGTATGTCAAAGTAACCATGAGTAAAAAACGAATCATCGAAGGCCCCAATACAATTGATCAAAAAGACTTACCTGAGAAAGCAAAAAATAAACTAGTTACTGCTAACTAGTTTAGTAAAAACTGATAAAAAGAGAAGCTTAAAACAATCAACGGATTGCTTCAAGCTTCTTTTTTAGTTTGATCAGTTATTCTTCATCTAAAATAGTAAATCCTAACGTTTGGATATCTCGATTGAACATTTTGACTGTTTCCAGCGAAAGTTCATTCAGGTCCATGTGGTACATCGACAATTTAGAAAGAATTGCAGGTGTCACGGTAATAATATCAACCCCTAACTGTTCTGCTTGCACGATGTTATAAACTTCTCTGGAACTTGCCCAAAGTAATTTGGTTCCTTCTTTATGGCGACAAATCTCCAACGAGTTTTCCATCAATGGTAATGGATCAATCCCGGTGTCAGCAACACGTCCGGCAAAAACCGATACAATGTTTTCAGTACCTTTCGCTAATGCATCAACTGTAGTTTCTACTTGTTCTAAAGTCATGATAGCTGTGATGTTAAGTTTCAATCCTTTTTCTGATAATCGCTGGATTAATTCGGTCGATGCCTCGCCTTTCGTATTCATGATTGGAATTTTGACATAAACATTGTCACCCAATTCGGCGAGTTTCAAAGCTTCCTTCTCCATTGTTGCAAAATCATCGGCAAAAACTTCAAAACTGATAGGTAATCCTTCAACTTTTTCTAATACTTCTTTTGCAAAAGCAACATAATTCGTAATTCCCGCCTGCTTCATCAAACTAGGATTAGTTGTAAATCCCGAAACGATTCCAGCAGTTTTCATTTTCAACATCTCTTCAATCACTGCACCATCTGAATAAATATCAAGGTTAAAATTCATTTTAATCAAGCTCCATTTCTTCATTATTAATTGCTGTTTTGGATGGTCGAATAATACTTGGGGCAATCAAAGCGACTAGAACTGCCACAATGATGACATAAATTCCCGTTTGTCCAAATTGACCACCAACTTTTCCTAATAAAATACCAATCCAGCCAAAGTCAAAATCACCAAAGGTTGCATTTGAAAACCCTAACTGTCCTAAAACTGGTAGTAACAAGGCTGGTAAAAAGGCTAAGAATAAGCCATTGACGAAGGAACCAACCACTGCACCACGTCGTCCCCCTGTCGCATTGCCGTAGACACCTGCAGTTGCACCACAGAAAAAGTGTGGAACTAATCCTGGAATAATCAACACACCACCAAAAGCACCGAGAATGAACATGCCAATCAAGCCACCGACAAAACTTGAAATAAAGCCAATGATAACTGCTGTTTGTGCATATGGAAAAAATACAGCACAGTCAACAGCTGGTACAGCATTTGGAATGACTTTATCCGCAATTCCTTGAAATGCAGGTAATAAATCAGCAAGAATCATACGGACACCAGAATAAACAATTGTAACGCCTACTGCAAATTTTAATCCGCAAAGAATTGCGAACAAATATGGTGATTTCCCATCTGACAAAGTCGAAACAAATTCAGGTCCTGCCGCAATCGCGGAGATCAAGTAAAAGATCACCATCGTTAATGCTGTAGAAATTGTCGTGTTTCGTAAGAACCCAAACTTTTCTGGTACTTGAATGTCTTCTGTCGACTTTGAACCTTTCCCAACGATGCTACCAATAAAGGCTGATAAATAATAACCAATCGAACCGAAGTGTCCCATAGCGATTTCATCACCATCAGTGACACGAAGCGTATATTTTTGACCAATTGCTGGCGAGATTGCACTCCATGCACCTAAGAAAAAGCCACCGACTAAAATCAAAGAAGTTCCAGAAAAGCCAACTGCACCCAACACTGCCGATAATAAACACGCCATAAAGAATGAATGATGACCAGTTAAAAAGACATATTTATAACGGGTAAAACGTGCGACTAATAAATTAACAATCAGTCCAACAATTAAAATCGACATTGTCTCAACACCAAGAATTTTTTGTGCGACAGAAGTTACAGCTTCATTATTTGGCACTACTCCTGTAATGTGGAATCCTTTTTCAATCATCTGAGAAAGTGGATCAAGATTTCCACTAATAACGTCTGCCCCTGCTGCTAACATTAAGTAACCAAGAATTGGACCCAATGTTCCGGTTAAAATTTTGTGTCCAGGTGCTTTCATTGCAACCAAGCCAACCAAAGCAACTAACCCCATCAAAATTGCTGGTTCACTAAACATATCCTTGAGAAATTCCAAAAATTCCATTATGAATCCTCCTGTTTTATTGTTCTATTTAATCTTCTTATACGGCCATATAAGATAACTGATTACCCTTTACTTAGTTCTTCTAATACCGGTAAAATGTCTTCTGAAATTTTTTTCTTGTCTGCGTAACTTCTAACAACAGCAACTTTTTTGTTTGCAGGAAACTGTTTGGCAAATTCATCAACTGTTACAAAAAGATCAGGCTCTTCGCCTAACGCTGCATTAAAATCACTGGATTTCGCATCAACTTCAAACCCATTCTTTTTCGCAATCTGATTAATTTTCATTGCCAACAAATTACTACTACCAATTCCATTTCCACACACTGTAATAATTTTGATCATTAAAATTCCTCCTCTTCTTTGATAAACATTTCTGCTAGTTTTATAAATGCTTTTTTTGTCGAAGTTTCTAGTAATGCATCGACTTTTTCCTCTTCATCAATTAGTGCAGAAATTTTTTGAAGCATTGCTAGATGCGCTTCATTATTATCCGTTGCTAGACAAATAATTAAATACACCTCTTTTGCATCGCCAAAAGAAATTGGCTCAGCTAATTTCAAAATACTAAATCCTGTCCCTAAAGCACCTGCCTCTGGCCGGGCGTGAGGCATTGCAACTCGTGGTACTAAAACAATGTACGTACCCATTTCTCGAACGTTTTTAATCATTGCCTGAATATATTTTTCTTCAATGATTCGTTCTTGTAACAAAGGTCTTGCAGCTAAGTTGACTGCCTCTTCCCAATTAGCCACCTTTGATTGGAAGACTAAATGATTTTCACACAAATAGTTCTGTTCGATTTCTTTCACTCGATTACCTCCTCGCTATCCATACTATAAATGAAATCGCATACATTCGATACCACTTCTCTTTCCCTTTCAAAGTGGAAAAAGATGAATTTTTTAGTTCAACGACTTCCGTTATTAAATGGAAATCATTCGACAACTTTCAAAATAATTCATAGTGCCTTGATGTTGTAAGCCTTTTCCCAGCTTTTGATTTCTTACCAAAATCTGCCAATTGTAATTCAGAACATTCCTATATATGATAACAAATAAGGGGGAGATAATTATGTTTGCGTACAAGAGGTTAAATCAGTTGTTTCAGCGTCTCTATAGCGAAAAAAATTGTTCCAGTGAGCAACTGGCTTCTGATTTTTCGGTTTCTAAGCGAACAATCAGAAATGATTTGAAAGAACTAAATGATTTTCTATCAAAATATGATACAACAGTCGTTCTCAAAAGAGGTGTGGGATACGAAATGTTACAAAAAGAAAATGTTCAAGAACTATTTACTGAGCTACATTCACAATCAACCACCCCATCCCATCAACTAGAAACTTCTGAAGACCGAATCAGGCAATTATTATTTTTATTCTTATTTTCAGAGAAAGAAAAAACATTAGATGAACTGTGCAATCAATTGTATGTTGGGCGAACGACGATCTTAGGTTATATTCGTCAGCTTCGTTTATTACTTGCTTCTTATGAGGTCAAAATCACTTCAAAAGTTAACATTGGGTATAAACTCATTGGGGAAGAATCAGCCATTCGTCAAGTAATTTCAGATCAATTGATTGAAAAAAATTTTGAAAGTTATATCTCACAGTTCTCACGAAATGAATACGAGCTGTTTCACGAGATCAATTTAGTCGAACTATCTCAATTAGTAACAGATTACTTTCCACCTGATTTGTATAAGATTTCTGACTACCACCGAAAAAACTTTGTTATCCATTTGGCAATTGCTATTCTTCGAGTGAAAAATCAGCATCATCTTGAAGCTGTTTCCAGTTTTTTTATCATCGATGAAAAAATTCAGTCTTCAATCAGAGAACTTTTAGCAACAATTGAAAAAAAGAATCAAGTTAGATTTGATCTGCAAGATGAAATTTGGCTACAGAACCATCTTTTTTTAGATTTACAACAGCCACAACATTCCAGTAGTCAAACAACTAAAATCTATCAATTCATTGACCAGATGTTAATAGAAATTAACGAAATGATTGGCGAAGATCTGCAACAAGATGAAGTTTTGCGAAAAGATCTCTTTATTCATTTTTCTAGTTATCTGACGTTAAAGGAAATTATGAAAAATAAAAAAAATCCCCTGTTATCGGAGATCAAAAAGAATTTTTCGTATGCTTTTGAGCTGGCAGTTTTGGCAACAAATAATAGTAAGTGGCTAAGCACTTTTGAGTTCACAGAAGATGACATTGGTTACCTAGCTTTACACATTGCAGCAGCTATCGAACGAAAAAAAGCGCACACAGCAGATAAAAAACGGATTTTAGTTGTCTGTGGTCAAGGTGTCTCGACAAGCCGGCTGATTGAAGCAATGTTAAAGAAGCGTTTTGCTGATCAGTTAGAAATCGTTGATACTATTTCTTACACAGCTTATCAAACAAAAAAGTTAACAACTATTGATTTTCTTATCTCAACAGTTCCACTTAAAAATAAACAGATTCCTGTTATCCAAATTGACTTTTTAGATATTAAACAAGGAATGGAGAAAATTGAAAAACTTTTAGCTGAAGAAGAAGAAAAACGTCATTTTTTAAGCCTGTTTGATCCAACCTTGTTTATCGTCAACGATCAAAAAATCACGCGGAACGAATTAATCCAGTCAATCGGAATGATTTTACAAGAACAAGAAATTGTCTCTGAAGATTTTATTGCAAAAGTGATTGCACGGGAGCAAATTGCACCACCGAATATTACGAATTTGATTGCCATTCCTCATGCAATCGATGCGTCGATCCAACAAACAAAAATTTTTGTTTATATCTCGAAAGAACCGATTTTCTGGCGTCAAACTGCAACAGTCAAAATTATTTTTCTGCTGGCAGTTGCTGAAGAAGATAAAGAGCAGCTCCAAGTATTTTTTGAATATTTATCTGATCTAGTTGAAAATCAAAAACTACAGCAAAAGATAGCTGACGCGCAAAATTTTGAATTATTTTTATCCACTATTCGTTAATAAAAAGAGTGCTGTTTCATAAATGAATACCCTAAAGCAAAAGTCTAGGGATTCAGGAAACAGCACTCTAATATTTGCAAATCATCGGTCATTATTCAAGTATATTATGTAATGAAATATCAACTTAATTTTGATCTACAGCTTCTTCCACTTGAATGAGCCATTTTTGATTATCTCCACCATTTTTCGGGAATGTAATCAGCTGATGTTTTTTTCCTAGATGTAACTTTGGCGCGTCCATCATTTTCCCATTAAAAACATTTTCTAAGTAATAAACTTCTCCATTCTTGTGTTCGTTGTCTTCAACTAAACGCCAAAAACTTCGTTCATTAGGATACTCTACTTCTGTATTGATAACCTCGTTACCTTGTTCATCTTTCACTGAAGAAGCGATTAAAAATTTAGGATATTTCAATCGTTCACCTTCATCGAGCGCATCAGGAACATAGTGTGAAGAAATAAAATAAGCATCTTCTTGTTCATTATAGGACATGAGCCATTTTTGACTATCAATTCCTTGATTCAAATCTGTCGATATCGTTGAAGTTTCTGTATCATAATCAACAACCCACCAAGGATCTAACACACTCTGGATTGTAACGAGTTTATCGTCATATTTCGCTCCAGCATCATTCGTGCTCGCCGACACTGCTTGATTACCGCTTACAATTCCAAATACCATAATCGTGAAAATTGCTAGCCCTGACTTGATTCCTTTTTTCATTAAGATTCCTCCTCTATTTTTGAATAACGATTCTGACTGCATAAAAATAGTATCATGTTTTTGTTATTCCATCTTTTTTTGTATGGTAGTGCAACATTTTTTTGATTGATGATAACCACGTTATAAATGGAATAGCTTTGACAGTATGACTGTAGCCTATGGTTTTTAGTTATTCTTTTTTGGAATACTTCGTGGACATACACACAAGATAATAAGACTTCCTAACAAATAAAAGAAATCATAAAAGCGATCAATCAATTGATTGATCGCTTTTCCTATTTTTGTCCATAAGACATATGAAACTTATTCAATAAATTCTTTTTCAGCCAATGCATGTTGGGCTGCCAAATTCACTAAGCTCCATTGACGGTCAAATCCTGGTTGGAAGAAAAAGTCTGCCTCAGCTAAATCTTCTAGGGTTAATTTTTGTTGGATTGCTAAAGCTAATACATTTCCTTGAGCAGTAATATCATACGTTGATAACACAGCCCCACCCAAAATTTGATGGGTCATTGGATTGAAAAATAATTGAACAGAAACTCTCGTATTTCCGAATTTTTCTGGTACATATTTTGGTCGTAAAGTATCTTCAAAGTAAGCTGAAGCAATCGATACCCCGGCTTTATCCGCGGTAAAACTATTCAAGCCACTTGCAGCAAAATGATAGTCAAACACGCTCAAAGCTGATGAACCGACCACGCCACCAAAAGGTTTGCTTGGGATACTTTCAAATAAATGTTGGACAACATAACGTGCTTCTCTTCTGGCAACTGTTGCCAAAGCAATCGGCATTTTTGCACGTGCCGGAATCGAATAAGCAAGTGTTGCATCCCCCACAGCATACACGTCTGGGAGATTTGTTTGAAGGTATTCATTGGTTACAATCCAACCACGTTTGTCTAAGTCAACTGTTCCTTCTAACCATTCAGTATTGGCTTTTACTCCTGCTGCTTGAATAATTAGATCAGTTGGAATTTCTTCGCCGTTTACTTGAATAGCTGAAACTTTTCCATCTCCTAGAAATGCTTCGATTTTTGCGCCAGTCATTACTTGGATTCCTTTTTCTGTTAGATGTCCTTCCAAAATGTCTGTCATTTCTTGATCCAGATAAGTTCCCAATGGGCGATCAATCATATCTAAGAGAATTACTTCTTTTCCAGCTTTGCAAAAAGCTTCCGCTGCTTCAATACCAATATATCCAGCACCAATAACTGCTACTTGTTTAACATCAGGGTTGTTGAGTTTTTCTTTGATTTTCGTTGCCCAGTTATACCCACGCATCAAATAAACATTTTCTAAATCAGTTCCTGGAACTGGAAGTGAATTTGGTGTGACACCAGAACTTAAAATCAATTTGTCGTAAGTATAATCGCTTGTTTGACCTTCCAGTGTATTCGTTACAGTCACTGTCTTTTGATCTGCATTGATTGTTTTTACTTCATGATTGTTCAAAATATGAACATTTGCTTCTGGAAAGTTTTCTGGACGAAAGTTTCTGACATCATTTACATCTGTTACTTGGTCTTCTAAATAAAGTTCCATGCCACACGACATAAACGAAATATAATCTCCAGCCTCAAATAACGTGATTTCCACATCTTCACCATATCTAGATAGTAATTCCAAAATAGATTGATGTCCGCCATGTGATGCGCCTACGATGATAACTTTTCTTTTACTCACAGTAAATCTCCTTCCTTATTACAAAAATAATTTCTCCCCTCACAATTCCAGAATAGTACGAACCAATTTTTCTGTCATACCTTTTGCTTGTGAAATATCAAAAGTTATTTATCATGTCTTAACTAGTCGTCTGTCTATCATAACAAAAAAGAAGCGAGATACTCGCTTCTTAAACATTTCGATGCATTGGAATCATATTGTTATTTGGGTGAACTAATAAATACTGAATGACGTCGATATTGCTAGCTTGAAATGATGCGGCACAGGCCTGTAAGTATAAGTCCCACATTCGATAAAATGCTTCATCTTTTTGTTCAATCACTTTATCTGCAACTTGATGGAAATTAGTCGTCCAATGTTCCAAAGTTAATTGATAATCTCGACGTAGACTTTCAAGATCAATTATCTGCAAATCATTTTCAGTCATGTGTTCTACTAATTCTGTTACGCCGGGTATATAGCCACCTGGGAAAATATATTTATTAATCCAAGCATTTTTTGCACCACCTTGCTGACGACTGATGCCATGAATTAGTGCTGTTCCACCTGTTGCCAAAAGTTTATCAATCACTGCAAAATATTCTTTTAGATTTTCTGCTCCTACATGTTCAAACATTCCAACACTAGTTATATGATCAAAAGTTTCAGTTAAGTCTCGATAATCCTTTAACTCAACAGAAACTAGTTCTTCCAAGTTTTCTTCTTTAATGTTTTTTTGAATATGAAGGTATTGTTCCTCACTCAAAGTGATTCCACTAGCTTTGACATGATATTCTTTGGCCGCTGTTAAAATTAAAGTTCCCCAACCACAGCCGATGTCTAAGAGTGTTTCTCCTGGCTTGATAAATAGTTTATCAAGGATGTGATGGACTTTATTAATTTGTGCTTGTTCTAAGGTGTCCTCTGGTGTTTCAAAATAAGCACAAGAATAAGTTAATGTGTGGTCTAGCCACATTTCGTAGAAATCATTTCCTAAATCGTAATGGCTATGGATATCATGAGCAGACTGTTTTTTTGTATGTTTTTCTTTTGGCATCCACTTTTTAAAGTTATTATTGTGAAAAAAACCATGTGCTTGATTATACACATCATAGATTAGTTCTTGTAAGTCGCCTTCAATCTCCACTTTTTTGTTCATATACGCTTCGCCCAGTGCTAATGAAGCGTTGTTGATTAGCTCTTTCACTGGGATTTTTTCATTAAAAACAATGCGAAAAACGATTTCACCTTCAGTCTCCCCATATTCTTTAGTAGAACCGTCCCAAAATGTTACTTGTGTTTTTTTTGAAAAAGATGGTTTAAATAATTGATTATATACTTCTTTGTCTAACATTTTACTGCCTCCTGATGCTATTTTCTGACTAAATCCCAAGAATTTCAAAAGATTTGATGCAATTATCACGAAAATCAGAAAATTATCATCTGATTTTAATTGAAATTTTCAAGAAACCCCTAACAAAAAAATTTACAGGAACTTTATTTTTTATCCAGCGCAAGATTCTAATTATTATCGTTCTGATTCAGGTAGTTTACTTCATCTAGTTTTCTCTATTTTTTTGATTCGTAGAAATTTAATTCTGTCGTCTTTTTAGCTAAATATTTACATGTTAGTAGCCAATCTAAAATCGTTCGCTTTGCTTATAAGAGCGTGGTTTCTACACCTGAGTTTGTTTTTCAGATACGGCAATAAAAGAAGAATAAAATTATCTTATGTATACGCATAAATAAAGCTACCAAGGTTACCAAATAGGTCATCTTTCCTTGACAGCTTTATTTATGGATTTCTAGTTTTCTTTAAAGATTTTATGTTTAAATTCATTATGTCTTTAAACTTCTACATTCTAACTAGCTTAAAGATATTTTTCTATGATTTTTTTATTTTCTGGTCTTCGTTGTACTTCCAATAAAGAAATATCGTGAAGAATGGTATCCAATGTGATTTGTTCCATCTGTTCTTCCACCTTTTTTTGGAGAAAATCATACTCTTTTAAAAGAACATCTTGGATATTTGCGCCAACCACACAATTAGGATTTGTTTTAGGGTCGACTTGGATTAGATTCGTATTTCCTTCAATACTTTTATAAACATCTAAAAAAGTTATTTCACTAGGATCTTTTGCAAGAACAGGATTTGGCTTCCCTACTTTTGTGTGTATCAGACCAGCTTTTTTTAAACTGGCCATGATTTTTCGGATATTCGCAGCGTTTGTTTCAACACTGCTAGCAATCAGTTCACTAGAAAGTTGATTTGTATCTTTAAAAAGTTCGATGTACGCAAGAATGTGGATTGCAT
Source organism: Candidatus Enterococcus courvalinii (assembly GCF_017315945.1). Taxonomy (GTDB): domain Bacteria; phylum Bacillota; class Bacilli; order Lactobacillales; family Enterococcaceae; genus Enterococcus_B; species Enterococcus_B courvalinii. The sequence continues at coordinate 218,158 of NZ_JAFLWI010000002.1, read as the reverse complement.
CGCTCATTTGTATGGAGTATTTCATTTTTAAGGCTCCTTTACATTTATTTCTTGACTTATTTTAACATACTCTTTATGATAAAGGTGTAAATTGTATTTGTACAGCTATCAAATAAAAAGTTAGAGGAGTGTTTAATATGAATTATTTAATAACTGGAGCAACTGGTGGTTTTGGAGGATACGCATTAGAATATCTAAGCAAGCTGGTTGATAAAAAGAACATTTATGCTTTAGCTCGAGATAAAGAAAAAGGAGCAAAATTGCAAGAGGCGGGATTCAATGTTCGAATAGGTGATTATGCGGATGAGGATTCCATGGTTGAATCCCTACAAGGAATCAATCGTTTGCTTTTCGTATCAGGTGCCCCAGGAAATCGCCAAGCAGAGCATGCGAATGTTGTTAGAGCAGCTAAAAAAGCTGGTGTTTCATATATTGTTTACACAAGTTTTCCCAAGGCAGATCAGTCAACAAGTCTACTAGCTGCCGATCATTCTTTCACTGAAAAAGAAATAAAACAAGCAGAGATCAAACATACCTTTTTAAGAAATAATTGGTATTTAGAAAACGAAATGCCAATTATCCAGCGCGCATTAGCAACTGGAAAATTTGTATATGTGGCGAAAAATGGAAAAACTGGCTGGGCTCTCAAACGTGAATATGCTGAAGCTGCTGCAAAAGTTTTGTTTAAAAATGACTTTCCAGAAATTCTTGAACTATCAAATACACCAATCACTTATTCAGAATTAGCAAATGCACTAAAGGAAGCAAGCGGTAAGGAAATCGAAGCCGTTGTTACAGATGAAAAAGGATTTATCGACAACTTAGTAGCGGGTGGTCTTCCTCAACCTGTGGCCGAAATGTTTCTGTCATTTCAAATGGATATTGAAACAGGTCAGTTAGATGTGGTTTCTGATGACCTACAGAAGGTACTTGAAAAAACTTTGACTAGTCGCCCCAATGCTCTCAAAGAACTAATCGAAGAGTAATTTGAATTACTCACTGATTATTTGCATTAACAGAATGAATACTTAAACATAAAGCTTTTTATTGAAAGTAAACTAGAAAATACCTTGACTATTCAAAATAGCCAAGGTATTTTCTATTGATCAGTTATCTCATGAAATTTTTCATTTGTAAATTTTTATGCATAAATTTTCTAAAAAATTGCTATTTGCTTAAAAAAATTAATTTATTTATCTTTTGCTCCTTTTTCTAAGTAAGATAAATCATTAACTGATTCTACTGTGTATTTGCCATCTTGATAAATAATTTTACAAATACTGGCATTTTTTAAGCCAGTTGGCGGAACTTCTGCCGACTCATCGATTGATGCGACAAATGAAGCAATTGTCATGCCGTGTGAAGTGACTAATATTTTATCTTGACCTTTTTCCTCTGCTGTTTTGACAATATCATTTACTGCACTCGAAACACGATCGATGACGGTTTGATAATCTTCCGCTTGCCAACTCACTTCGTCAGCAGCGACGTCATGTTCTTTTCCTAATTCTTCAAGTTTCTTTTCATCTAATTCATGTAAAGTGTCTGCAAAACCTTGAATCGTTTTGACGAATCCTTCTTCGCCCATTTCAGCTTGCCACTCTTCTAACGTTTTTCCCTGCTCTTTGGCAATTTCACCCCACATTTCAGGATTAGGGATTCCTTCGTAGGTACCAAAGTTAAATTCACGTAATCGTTTATCGGTGTGTAATGTATCTAAAAGCTTTTCTTGTCCATTATTTTTCAATACTAACGTTGCAGTTTCGACTGCTCGCCCACTATCACTAGAATAAACTGCATCAAAATCTACATCTGATAATCCTCCCCCTAAATCCTCAGCAACAGCGATGCCTGCTGGTGTTAACGGTGCGTCAATCCAGCCTTGTGAGCGATCCGTTGTGTTCAACATAGTTTTCCCATGCCTCGCTAAATAAATTTCTACTTGGTCTGGTACTTTATTTTCCTCTTTTTCATTGCTTGATGCTGAGTTTGTTTCTTGACAAGCTGATAAAGAGAACATCAATCCAATCATTCCTACTATCTTCAACCACTTTTTCATTTCTATCCCCTTTCTTTGATATGCGCTATTTTAGTTCTCACTCTTGATAATAAATGTTCACTGAAGTAAATCTAATACCTCCTTTCTTTACTGGATTTACTAAGGATTTTTTTATTCGTGATACGTAATTTTATAAGTAACTACCCTTAGTAGAGTGACACAAAAAAAGACCTAACCAGTCGAAACTAGTCAGGTCTTGCTTAACTTAATAATCACAATCCTATTATCTTTCCCTATTCAATTTACTATACAAATAAAGTAACACTTGGCGAAAGCGCTGTCAAATATTTTTTGGATTTGTATTTCTATTATTTATTAAGACTGTTCCTCAGACTACTTCTACATCAGTTGACTTCCTGTTCAAAATAGTGGTCAATAATTTCTTTGATTCCTTGATAATCTTTGATTACAAATAAATTTGATGGAACCTCAATGATTGGCAACTTTTTTTCATCGATGAATGGCGCCAACTGTCTTGGTACGATCAGATAATCTACCTGTTCTTTGTCTCGAAGATAATTCAGTGAAACATCATAGTCTTTGGAGAAGAACTCTTTTAAGCGTTCCTGACTTCTTAAGCCTATAGGAAGTGTAGAATAGGTCAATCCACCATCTACCGCTAAGACAAAACAAATTCTCTTTTTCATTACAAACACTCTCCTCGTTCATAAAATTAGTAACAATTTCATAGCTGTTGTTCTTTTGATAGGGGTTCCAATTTTTTCGTACAGTTATGGGCTTCGTACCCAGACATCAATAGGTCCTTCAGTTTCTTGCCTGTGTTTAACCCTCTTATCTCTTCTTCACCATGACTTCGTTACTTCTTTTATCCTACAACGAATAAGGTAACTTTGCGAATCTTACTTTTGAACAAGTTCACTCAGCCGCCTATTGCTTGTTTTGTTTTTCTTTGTTCTTGATTTCGATCCACGACAAATAATATTCCTTATCAGAGGTCTGTTCATATTGTTTTCTTACGAGAAACTCGCCAATAACTTGCTGAATCTCATAACCCTTGGCTGTTAACGAAGTGATAACCTCTTGGAGATTATTACGATTATTATCGGTAGGATCTATTTCGATGATTACTGGTTGATAATCAAATGCTGGATTGTATTCCCAAAGGATTTCTTCTTCTATTTCGCCTTCAAATGTTGTATCGATACAAAAAGCATATTCCAGCGATTGATTTTTTTCTTGCCAAATAATCCCAGAGTTGCAATTTTTTTCTAAATATTTTCGTGCGGTAAAGTTTTCATCTAAATCAGCACGAACCATTTTCGTGAAATCAATTTTCAAATCGTGTGTCCCAGTCAAATCAAACCCAGTTGATGAAAGATGTCGTTTTCGTTGCTTAATTTGTGTCATTTCTGCTTTTAATTTTTCAATTTCTTCTGCCAAACGTTTTTCTGTCTGCTCCAGTACTTCATAAACTTTTTTTTCTGATTTTCGATAAATTCCCTGAACGTCTTTGATTGACAAACCCAAACTTCGAATGAATTTGACATCATACAATGCAAATAAATCATCATAGGTAAATGTCCGATAATCATTGGCTTCATTTCGGGAATTCGTTAACAAACCAATCGAATCCCAATAACGAATCGTAGATGTTGGTAAATTCAAAAATTTCGCAGCTTCACCAATAGAAAATGTTTTAGTCATTTGAAAAAACCTCCTTGACCTTAAAGCTACTTTAACCTGTATACTCCATTATTGTCAAAACTAAGGAGGCATGACTTATGAAAGTACTAAAAAATTTCTTGTTACAAAATAAAGGTATCGTTGCTCTGACTAGCTGCTTCATTGTCTTACAAATCATTGGAATCTTAGGAGTGCCTATGTTAGTAGCTCAACTAATCAATCTTGGTATTTTAAAAAATGATCTTGATACAATCAAGGACATCGCTGTTCAAATGATTATTGTTACAATTTTAGGCACAATTGCCGCCGTGATTGCTAGCTATCTATCGGGAATCCTTGGAGGACGTTTTGGTCGCCAAATCAGAAAATCGTTTTTCCAAAAATTTCAAGAACTAAGCATTTCGGATATTGACAAAATTGGTTCTAGCACTCTGCTCACTCGTATAACAAATGACGTGGACAATGTGCAACAAATGATTGTGATGTTTTGTCAACTGATCTTACCTGCTCCAATCATTGCTGTTTTTGCTTTGACCATGACGTATCTCAATGCTCCAAACTTATTATGGATTCCACTGGTAGCCATCGTCTTTTATTTGGTTGTATTATTGTTTTTGCTAAAAAAAGGAACACCAATTGCATTAAGTATTCAGCCGAAAATGGACCGTATTACTACCAAACTAAGAGAGTTTTTTACGGGGATCAATATGATTCGTGCATTCAATAATCAGGACCATGAAGAAATGAAAACCAATGAATCCTTTACCAGCTATGCAAATCAGATGATCCAAGTGAATAAAATTTTCGCTTTTATCACTCCTACCGCTTTTTTGATTATGGGCGTTGTCTACGCCTCCATTCTTTGGGTTGGTGGCTACCTGGTTGTCAATCAGACCATCCAAATTGGAAATATCGCAGCAATTACTGAATACGCGCTTTTGGCACTCTCATACCTCATGCTTGCAGCAATGGTTTTTGTGGTCATCCCTCGCTCCGTTGCTTCATTGAAACGACTGGAAGAAGTCATGGATTTTGAACCGTCAATCAGTGACCCTAAAGAGTCGACTTTTTTTCAAACCAGAGATGCCAATACTGCTAGCTACCAAAACGTTTCTTTTGCCTACGGAAAAGAAAGCTATCCAGTGATTGAAAAAATTTCATTTACCATCCTAGCTGGAAAAACAACGGCGATCGTTGGCGCAACTGGTTCTGGGAAAAGCACCCTGATGAAGCTTCTTTTACGAATCAATGACCCTACAAGTGGTGAAATTAGATTGAATGATGTCCCAACAACTGCTTTGACACAAAATAGTATTCGTGAGCAGGTTGCTTATGTTCCCCAAAAAGCATTTTTATTCAAAGGAACAATTAAATCAAATCTTTTAATGGGAAAAGCTGACGCCACGCCAGCTGAAATTGATCAAGCAGCAAAAATCTCTCAGCTAGAACCATTTGTAGATACTTTACCTGACAAATATGAATCATTCACGGCACAAGGAGGCAGTAACTATTCTGGCGGACAGAAACAACGAATCTGTATTGCACGAGCACTAATCAAACCTGCTTCAATGTATGTATTTGATGACAGTTTCTCTGCTTTGGATTATCAAACAGATGCTGCTTTGCGAAAAGCACTCACCACAGAATTTTCGAACAAAACACTAGTAATCATTGCCCAACGTTTGAGTACAATCGCCCATGCTGATCACATCATACTCATGGACAATGGCAAGATAGCTGGTGAAGGAACACATCAAGAACTGTTAAGCACCAACCAAATTTATCAAGAAATTGCAGCCTCGCAAGGAATGAAGGAGTGATAATATGAAACAAAACAACATGGTGGCGAATAAAAAATATCTGATGTATCGCTTTTGGAAATTACATCGTTCTGAACATAAATATTTTTATCTATTGATGTTTTGCAGTTTGATTGGAAATAGTTTAGTAGTTGCAATGACCTTCCTGATGGCATTAGGAATTGATAAAATCGTTGCAATCATCCAACTGAAAGAAGCTTTGTCAGTGACAGCTGACTTACTTATAGAGCAATTACTTCCAACGGTCTTACTTTTAATCCAATTTTCGCTAATCAGTAGTGGACTTTCTTACGTTCAAGAACGAGCAATGGCGACATTGAGCGAACGACTTACTTTGAATACGCGAAAACTGATTACGAAAAAAATCAAAAAATTGCCGATGTCTTTTTTTGATAATCATCAGGTGGGCGATCTGATTAGTCGAACGACCACTGGGTTGAATCAGCTTTCTCAAGTGTTATTGACTGGCGTCAACCAACTATTCACATCTATAGTAACTATTCTTTTTGCAGGAATCATGTTGATTTATATCGACAGTAAAATGTCAATCTTAGTGATTGGTTTACTGATTCTTAGCGGACTGGTAACGCACAAATTTTCAATGATAAATAAAGAAGTCGCGGACAAAGCTCAAGTGAAACTTGGTAGTATCAACAACGAAATGGAAGAATATCTTTCTGGTATCATCGTTTCAAAGTCCTTTAACCAAGAGGATCAACAAAGGGATGCTATCAGTCAAACAATCGATGAACATTATACTGTATTTAAACGTGCACAATTCTTGAACTTTGCCATCTATCCTTTATCCCGTTTCATTAACCAATCTGCTTTCATTTTTAGTGCGATTTTTGGTGCAATGACCGTATTAAGTGGTGGAATAACGATTGGTTTCTTGCAAGCTTATCTACAATATATCAATCAAATTTCCGAACCAATTTCAACAGCTTCTTACGTCATTAACTCGATTCAAGCTGCCATGGCTTCGATTGAACGAATATTCTATATCTTAGATCATGAAGAAGAACAAGCAGATACAAGTCGAACAACCATTCAACACCCTGATGGAAATATTCGATTCAAAGATGTTCGCTTTGGTTATTCACCTGAAAAACCATTGATGAAGAAAGTTGATTTCGATGCGAAAGCAAACCAGAAAATCGCTATTGTTGGACCAACCGGCGCAGGTAAAACAACGCTAGTCAATCTGCTTATGCGCTTTTATGACATCGAATCCGGTCAAATCGAATTCGATGGGATTCCAACGACTGATCTTCCAAGAGAAAATCTTCGTTCCCTATTTGGAATGGTCTTACAAAACACTTGGTTATTTGAAGGTACGATTGCTGAAAATATCGCATACGGAAAAATGGATGCAACAAGAGAAGAAATTATCCAAGCAGCTAAAATCGCTCAGTGTCATCACTTTATTCTGACACTTCCTAATGGCTATGATTCCATCGTAACAAGTGACAATGGCGGAGGCCTCTCACAAGGACAGCAACAACTGTTGACCATTGCTCGTGTCATTTTGGCGAATCCGCCTGTAGTTATTTTAGATGAGGCAACTTCTAGTGTGGATACTCGAACAGAATTACAAATTCAAGAAGCAATGAACTCATTAACAAAAAATCGCACAAGTTTCGTCATTGCCCACCGCCTCTCCACCATTGAAAATGCTGATTTAATTTTAGTAATGGATAAGGGCGATATCATTGAAACAGGAACACATAAACAACTGTTGAAACGTCCAACACTCTATCGTTCACTTTACAATAGCCAATTTCAGGCAACCTGATTTAGGTAAAAAAGATAATAACAACTATAAAAAAAACAAATCATAAACGTGTTTTAAATACGTTATAATAATATCTATACTAATAAATTATCCCTATCTTCCAACTTAATTTATTAGTATGATATTTTCTCATGTTTGTTATTCCCAAATATTTACCCAATAAAAAAACCACCAACTAGTTGGTGGTTTTTTTGTTGGAATCAGTATCAAAAAATTATTTGCTATTTTTCTGACGAATATGGCTAGTTACTGCAAACTCGTTTCCTTCAAATGGCTCAGTTCGATACGATTGATAAACACAGCTATTATTATTGGGGAAGAATTCAAAACAGCATAGCTCTAAAACTGACCGAAATTTCTTTCTTGATAGTCGTGTGTTTTGGAAGCATTCAAAACAGCATAGCTCTAAAACAAAGTCACATTAAAAGTAGAAACATCTTTAGTTTTGGAAGCATTCAAAACAGCATAGCTCTAAAACCACTAAAACCGTTCTTCTTTGAATGTATTTCGTTTTGGAAGCATTCAAAACAGCATAGCTCTAAAACTACGTCAGCAGCTCTTTGTTGATTAGATGGGTTTTGGAAGCATTCAAAACAGCATAGCTCTAAAACTTAAGATTTACTTTAACAATAGACTTTCTTGTTTTGGAAGCATTCAAAACAGCATAGCTCTAAAACCCTTGTTTGTGGTTATTTGATTACCCAAAAGTTTTGGAAGCATTCAAAACAGCATAGCTCTAAAACCCTCTCATAGCGCTTGCTACACTCCACGACGTTTTGGAAGCATTCAAAACAGCATAGCTCTAAAACAAACAGTGCATATTCTGTCGTTGAGATTGCGTTTTGGAAGCATTCAAAACAGCATAGCTCTAAAACAAACAGTAATGCTTGATGATGAGCTTGTTAGTTTTGGAAGCATTCAAAACAGCATAGCTCTAAAACTATCCGACAGGTTCAAGTTGATTTTTATCAGTTTTGGAAGCATTCAAAACAGCATAGCTCTAAAACATGACTTCATGTCCCACTGCGTGTGAATATGTTTTGGAAGCATTCAAAACAGCATAGCTCTAAAACGGTTTTCCTGTAATAACCGCATGAAGTTTAGTTTTGGAAGCATTCAAAACAGCATAGCTCTAAAACGAAAAGATGCTAAAGTTTTTGGCATCTCTTGTTTTGGAAGCATTCAAAACAGCATAGCTCTAAAACGTAGGCGATACTTTGGCAAATTCCGTCAAAGTTTTGGAAGCATTCAAAACAGCATAGCTCTAAAACGAACGATAAGCGTCAAATAAAGATTGCATTGTTTTGGAAGCATTCAAAACAGCATAGCTCTAAAACAGCGCTGTAGTCAAACCGCCTATTCCTCCAGTTTTGGAAGCATTCAAAACAGCATAGCTCTAAAACCTCGGATAAAAATTTTTGAGGTTCCGTAATCGCACTATTCACCCATAGCAAGGCTTCAGTTTGGATGCTTCTTCTCGATATTTATTTAGATTTCAAAGATCTTTTTTCCAGTATATCATGAATTTACTACCCCAACTACCACTTAATATTTATTTACTCTCCATCGATGATGTATGCAAAAAATCTTTTATGACAAAATTGTTCGTTCCTGACAAGTTGCTTCAATTGCTTCTAATGAAATTCGATTGTTAAAATACAGTCGATATTAGTTAGGAGGAATTATTTTGACAATTGACACACCTAGGAAAGGTTTATCAACCTTTGACCTAAAAATGATAGGAATCATTTTAATGTTCATTGATCATATTCATCAAATGTTTGTTCCATTTGGAGCGCCTGATTGGCTAGACTGGTTTGGTCGACCCGTTGCAACACTTTTCTTTTTCGTCAGTGTTGTTGGTTTTAGTCACACTCACAGTAAAAAGAAGTATATGTCTCGATTATATATTTCTATGGTCCTTATGACATTTTTTACTTTTATTCTTGAAAAACTTATTGGTTATGATCAAGTGGTTTTAATGAACAATATTTTTAGAGATCTTTTTATTGGTACGTTGATGATGTTTGCTATTGACCTTTTTGTTGACGGAAAACACACGAGTAACTTGAAAAAGATATTAGCAGGAATTGGTTTATTTCTTCTTCCCATCTTACTATCCCTGTTAGTACCTTTACTTATGTCTAGTCCAATGATTGTTGAAAATCGTTTAGCATTTTTAGCAATTAGTGCATTGGTTCCTATGTTGCTTTTAGCTGAGAACAATGTGATGGTGCTGTTGATTCCTTTATTGTACCTTGCTAGAAATAATCGTCGAATCCAGTGTTTGATGATTGCGTTAGTTGCAGCTGTTTACTTTTTCTTAGGTTCCACTCAATGGATGATGGTTTTCGCGATCGTTCCTATTTTGTTATACAATGGACAAAAAGGAAAAGGTATGAAGTATTTCTTTTATATTTTTTACCCTGCGCATATTGCCATTTTGTATCTCTTATCTGCATTTTTATTTGCTCATTAATAGGCAAAAAGGCTCATTTGATTGAGCCTTTTTTTTACTTATTAATATTGAATTTCTCACTATGTTCTTTCAAATATTTTAATGTCAAACTTTTAGGGTTCTTGATTAATTCCATGGGATGCCCACTTGCCATTAGACACCCGCCTTTTGCTCCTCCTTTTGGCCCCAAATCAATCAGATAATCTGCATTGAGCATCAAATCAAGATCGTGAGTAATCATAATGATTGTTGCACCTTTGGCTTTTAACTTATTCATCACTTCTAATAATACTTGTACATCTAATGGGTGAAGGCCAATGGAAGGTTCATCAAAGACAAAAAGTGTCTCTGTTTGTCTTTTATTCAGATGACTAACTAATTTTAATCGTTGTGCTTCTCCACCAGAAAGGCTTGCTGTACTCTCACCTAAATGTAAATAACTTAATCCAATCTCATCTAATAATTCCACTTGCTTTTGGATTTTTGGAATAGCTTTGAATACTTTAAGTGAGTCCCTAACAGATAGAGCAAGTAAATCAACAATACTATAGCCATTCCAATGAATTTTCTGTACTTCTTCCTTAAATCGAGTACCATGGCACACTGGACAAATTTCTTCCATATCTGGTAAATATTGAATATCTAAAGATACCGTTCCCAAACCTCCACAATTTGGGCATGCGCCTTCTTTATTATTATAAGAAAAATAAGCAATACCAAACTTCTTTTCTTTCGCAGCAGGCAACTCTGCAAATAAATGTCTCAAATTATTCATAATCGTGGTATAGGTTGCTATCGTTGATCGTGTATTTTTCCCAACTGGCTTTGCGTCAACGCTGACGACATTTTGAATTTTCGTAGTCAATTCATTTACCTGTTCGGGTAAATGATTTCCAGCACTGAGATCCTGAATGGCAGGTACTAAGCTATCTAAGATCAAACTTGTTTTACCTGATCCAGAAAACCCAGTAACCGCAGTTATTTCATTTCCAGGAATCGTAACATTGATATCCTTAATGTTAAAATAATTTTTAACTTCTAAATGAATCGTTTCTTTCAGATTTTTTTTGGCATTGATTTTTTTCTGAATGATTGGTGCTGAGCCGTCAATGTAAGGTCCAATTAGTGAATTAGGATTCTTCGTCAAATCTTTCGGAGTGCCTTGGGCAATAATAGTTCCTCCTGCTGCGCCAGAACCTGGTCCGACTTCAATGATCCAATCAGCTTCTTGAATGATATCTACATCGTGATCTACTACAACTAGAGAATTACCTTGCTTAATCAATTCATTAAAAATTTCAATCAAGCCTTTGACATTATCTGGATGTAACCCAATAGAAGGCTCATCTAATACATATAAAACTCCTGTTGTCTCTGAACGTAACGTCCGAGCTAATTGGATTCTTTGAAGTTCACCAGTAGAAAGCGTATTTCCATTGCGTGATAATTGCAAATAGTCTAGTCCTAAATTCAATAACGGCTGGATGTTGTCTTGTAATTCTTGAAATAAGATGTTTGCCATTACGTGCATTTCTTTTGGTAACTCTTTTTTTGTTTGGTTCATCCACACCTTTAATTCTCCCAAGGTACGATTAGAAACTTCAACAATATTTTCATCACCAGTAAGTTGAGTCAACAACTCTGGATTAAACCGCGTGCCATGACAAGTTGGACATGTGGAGAAATGGAAAAAGGTATTGATTTTGTTAATTGCTTTCTCACTTTTAGAAGTTTTTAAGGAATCATAGACCGCATCATAAGCATTTTCATAAAGTGTCTTTTCTGTTTTTATCACCCGTCCAGTAGAAGTTCTAAAATCAACAGGGTATAATTTCTTTTTTCCATGTAAGACAATTTCTTTTTCTTCTTCTGTTAAATCTTTATATGGGATGTCTGTTCGGACACCTAAAGTTCTTGCAACTGTTGGCATAAATGTTCGACCTGGTAATCGCCATGAAGCAACTGCCCCTTGATCAAGTGTTTTGTTTGCATCACTTATTAATTTTGTTTCATCCAAATCACGGATTTTCCCTGTACCATGACATTCTGGACACGCTCCACCAGCATTGAAGGAAAAGTCTTCAGCTGATTTTGCCAAAAATTCTACACCACATGTCGGACAGCTGATCATTCCACGTTGACTATTCGGTCCACCAGGTAAGTCCATTGCTTGAGCAATCTTTAAACTAGGGGCAACACGGTGCCCGTTTGGACAGACCGATGATCCTAATCGAGAAAAAATCAATCGTACCACATTGAATCCCTCACTCATAGACCCAACTGTGGAGCGTTCTGATGGAACTACGGGTCGCTGACGCAAAGCAATGGCAGAAGGAATATGACGGACCTGCTGAATAGAAGATCTCTTACCTTGACTAATTCTTCTTCGTGTGTAGGTTGAAAGAGCTTCTAAATATCTCCGAGATCCTTCTGAATACAAAATCCCCATTGCTAAAGAACTTTTCCCTGAACCAGATAGACCTGAAATAGCAACAAAACTATTCAATGGAATATCTACATTGATATTTTTTAAATTATTAACAGTTCCTCCTCTAACTTCAATCGAGTTGAACTTCTGTTTCATCTCTAACCCCTCCAAAAATATGCGTAATACATACTTAATTTTTCTACTTTTATTGTACATCGAATGTGAATCACCCTTTTATCATTTATTTAGAAATTTTGATAATTTAAATAGATTTTCATTTTCAACTTTTACTCACACACAAAAAAAGGAGTAGAATTCTCTACTCCTTTACTTTTTAACTATTCTAATAAGTGATAGTCAAAATCTTCAGATTATTGGTTATTCACTCACCTGATTGAATTAATGTGCAATCATTTCCTGCGCAATTTCTTGTGAAGTCAAATCAGCTGGATAAAAAGTGGGCCAGTTAGTTAACTCGTTGAAAAGTTTTTGTTGACTCTCTCCTCCAAAAAAGACATGGAAATGTTCCGCGTTAACTGGAGCAATATTGTGGTCACTAAACTGCACATATTTAAATTCTCCGGCATCTTTGTCAGCTGTTTCAAAAAGAAAACGTACTCCACGATTTCCCTTTTCATAATTTAAAATCTGATATCCAGCATAGTTGTATTCATACTGATAATGCTGACCATCGACAACAAAGTCAATCGTATGATCTGTGATTGTCATTTTATCAACAGTTGTTTTATAGCCAGTTGTGTAATAAGATTTATATTCCTGTGCTGTTTTGTCTTTATTCAATTTTGCTTTATAGTCAAAAACTTGATCTAAATCCCCTTCTTTTAGGAGAGGATAAAGTGATTGCCATTCACCAGCATAATCAGCTAATGCTCGATCTTGGACTGCATTATCTTCAAAGTAACCATTAGCAACTGTCCTAGTCGATTCCGTTGCGTTTTCTTGTTTGATTTCTTTACCTGAAACACTTGTTGTTTTTTCTAAAGCAGTTAGATTATCTTTCATCACTGAAAGATAATCTTCCCCATTTGCGATTTGTTCTTTTGTTAAACTTTCAACAGGATTTAATACTTCGAGTTTGACTTTCGCCTCATCAGCTAACGTTTTTGCAATTTTATCCTCGGCATTTTCTTCAAAATAAATGTATTTAATCTCATTCTTCTGAACATATTCTTTTAGCTCAGCTAAACGACTTGGTGAAGGCTCTTGGTCTGGAGACAAACCTGCGATTGGGACTTGATTCAATCCATAATCCAAGGCTAAGTAACCAAAAGCAGCGTGTTGTGTCACAAAGTTTTTTTGCTTAGCTGTACTTAATTTTTCCGTGTACTCTTCATCTAGTGCTTTTAATTTTGCTAGATACTTTTCTGCATTTGTTTCAAAAGTTTTCTTTTTATTTGGATAAAGTTGTTCTAATTGTTCTTTGATTGATGTCACTTCTTTAATCGCCATCTTAGGTGAAACCCACGTATGGGGATCTAGCTCATGATGATGCCCTTCTTCTCCATGGTCATGATCGTGTTCTTCCTCACTTCCAGGTAACAACACCATCCCATCGGTCCCTTTGATTACATTAGGTGAACCTTTTTTCCAACTTTTCTCAGCTTGTGGCACCCAAGTTTCCATATTTTCATTATGATAAATAAAGACATCTGCATCATGAATACTTGCGATTTCCTTGGCAGACGGTTCATAATCATGTGGCTCCGTTCCAGCTGGAATCAACAACTTGACCTCGCCTTCATCTCCCACGATATTCTTCGTGAATTCATACATAGGATAAAAAGTTGTGATAACTGACAGTTTTTCTTTTTTTGTTTCTTTACTTGTTAGACTATTCGTACTGCACGCGCCTAGTACGCTTACTAATAGTAGGCTAAACAAACCAATTTTCCACTTTTTCATTTGATTTCTCCTTTTCATTCAACTAACTCGCTGGTTGTTTCGCTTATATTCTTTGATAATCTTTAATGCTCGTTTTCTTGTCTTGATGTTTGGACTTTTTAATCGTCGATACGCACTTGAAAGGTCTGTTTTCTCCATTGATTCCTCCTTCTCATTGCTTGTAAGCAATGCACAATTGATTAAATGTTTCTTCTATTTTTTTTGATGCTAAATTTTTTCCAATAAGTACGATTTTCGTCGTTGTTTTTTCTAAAGGAGTCAGTTGAAAGCTCACTTGCTGATTGACACCTTGGACAGCAACTGCTAATTCACGATTTTCTAGCGCAATGATTCCTTTGAAACGATACAATTCTTGATTAGCAAATAATAGCCAATCAATCCAACGTATTAATGCAGCTTCATTTAATTCACACTCTGCAGTCAGCAAGACGGTTTGAAAACCATGTTCGTTGTGTTGATGAATGGCTGATCCATGTAAGTGATCAAGTAGATGGTCTTTGTGATGATAATCTCTAGGGTGAAGATTATTTGTCCTTTCAACCTCAGTTTGGGTTGCCAGAGATTCATTTAACACTTCCATTGCCTGAAATTTGTTTAAGTGAAAAAAGTCGGTTGCAGTAATCGGGGCTGTTTCCGAAAAATAAATAAAATCAGCTAATGGATTGATTTCAGTCAATTTTGCTAATATTTCTGAGCAATTGCTGAATGGTATCGCCTTCTTTTAACGCAAAAATAATTCGATCTGCCAACGCAATTTGTTTCAGGTTGACAGGTTCATTTTGATACATCGAACTATTTTGACTATCCACAACAGTCAAAAGACTATCAATATAATAGGTGTTTCGCAGAACAGGCGTAGTTAAAATCGTTTGAATAATTGGCTGAGGATCAGCAATTCCTGTCGTTTCAATAATTATTTGAGACAAAGGAACTTGCCATTCTTTGGTCACTTCTTCAATGCTTGCTAAAGTTGTTATCAAATCTTCTCTCAAGCTACAACACATGCAGCCGTTGTTTAATTGCAGAACACGCTCCTTTGTGTGCAGTAAGAGTTCGTGGTCGATTCCTGTTTGTCCGACCTCATTTTCAATAATAATTATTTCTTCTCTTGGTAGCTCGGTCGCGTTTAACGCCTGATTGATCAAGGTTGTTTTTCCAGCCCCTAAAAAGCCAGATACGATTGTTATCGGTACCCCCAACGAAATCACCTTTCTTCTTCAAAAATGCTTACTTCACCTCTTTAAAAATTGCACGTCGGCGTAATTTAGGCGAATATTTTTTTAAAACTAAACGTTCTGGTGTATTTTGTTTATTTTTACTTGTTAAATAAATTCGTTCACCTGTTTCTTCGCACGCTAAAATAATTGTTTTTCTCAATCGTTTCACCTTCATTTCTGACTTATCTTTCTGACAAAAACGCTTCAACTTGAACCTGTTCATCATAACTAAATTTTCCTTGTTCAAGTTGAATCATCAATTCATTTTTCAATGAAACTGGTATCTCCCAAAACCCATCAATTTTTTGGAAAAGTTCTGTTTCATACGCAGTAAAAATTGGATAAATTGCTAAAAATTCTTCAAATGAAAGATCCTGTTCCTCATAAAAATCTCGTACAAACCCTCTTTCAATTGCTTCAGCTGTTGGATGACCATTCTCCGTAATGATTTGATTAGCGACCATTGAACGATAAAGAGCCGTTTTACTGAGGTCTCCACTATTCTTTCTCTGATAAAATTGAAAGCTTTGTTCAACTAGTGGCGGATAAATAATGTTCATTTTAATCCTCCCTTATTCTTTGCCAGTTACTTTGCGCCCTTTATAATAACCTTTAAGTGAAACATGATGACTACGACGATAATCACCTATTTTTTCATCAAATGAAATTTCAGGTTTCGCTATTTTTAAATGTGCTCTACGCAATTTCTTCTTTGCTTTTGATGTTTTTCTTGCTGGAACTGCCATTTTTTATTCCTCCAGATTTCTTTTTACCAATTTACCAACTTGCTTTTTTTACCCCTGGTATCAAACCTTGAAGCGCTAATTCTCGGAATCTGATTCTGGAAATACCAAATTTTTGCATGTAGCCTCGAGGTCTCCCATCAATTTGATCGCGTCGTTTCAAGCGATTTGGGTTCGCATTTTTGGGTAGCTTTGCCAAACTTTCATAGTCGTTGACAGCTTTTAACTGAAGTCGGATTTCTGCATACTGCTCAATCAACTCCTGTTGTTTTCTTGCTCGTGCTATTTTTGATTTTTTAGCCATTGGTGGTGCCACTCCTTTTTTCGATTTGTTCACCGCAAAGCGTAATCGTTACGATTTAACAACGACACTTTATCAAGTAAGTTTTACTTTGTCAACATAAAAATAACATGAAATTTTATTCAAATGAACACCCACGCATATATATACCCAATTTGACAATCCTTTTTGTCAATGTGCAATAAATAGAAAAACATCGTTCTCTGATAGTTTGATACAATTAGTCGAAAAAAAGTGCGTGTTTTTACTTTGGATAAACAAAAAAACAATTTTCGTACTGAACGAAAGTTGTTTTTTATCTCTATTCTTTTTCAATCGTTATTTTATCGCAAGATTCGCAAATAAACTGAGGAGATTTCCGTCAGGATCTTTAATAATCCCATAGTGCTGACCCCAAAAGGCATCACAAGGTTCTTTAAAAGTCTCATAGCCAGCGTCACTTGCTTTTTGATAATCTGCACCTACCACAAAGTCACAAAAAAGCGAATTCGATTTTGTCACTAATTGTCTGTGGTTCATATCCATAGATACCAGCAATCATTTTACTAGTGTTCAAAGAAACCCCAATACCTTCATGCGCTAGCTCAACGTATTCTTCGGTAGCCGCTCCATTCGAGGTGAACCCTAATAGCGCATAAAATCCGATTGATTTTGCCATGTTCTTCGTAATAATGCCAATCATATCTAATTTCATTTTTTGACTCTAATGAAATAAGCCATCTAGACGAAATTATCCAGATGGCTTGTTTATTTTATACTTTTTAGCGGTTTAAAAATTATTTATACAACTTTTTGAATGACTCGATCGAATAAGCGCGTTGGTAAAATCGTGTGAAGAAAGACAGAAGCTTTTGCCCCATAACCAACTAAATACCTTACTCTTGGCCGTGAACTATTCACGGCTTTAGAAATTACCTTTGCAATTACGCTAGGATCAGATAATCGGTTTGATGAGTAGGTCTTTCGCATTCGTTCAGAGGTAGCTTTTGCAGTCTCCTGATAATCAGTGCCATGAGAGGATTCCTTCAGATGGTCTGCCGCAAGCAATCCCCAATTCGTTTTGATTCCACCCGGTTCAATAATGACTACATCGATGCCAAAAGGAGCTGTTTCCATTCGTAGTGCATCACTAAATGCCTCTAGTGCGTATTTCGTTGCGTGATACCAAGCGCCCATGTACGTAGTCATTCGTCCCGCCATTGATGATACATTGATAATTTTTCCAGAATGCTGTGTCCGCATCTGAGGCAACACTAACTGAACCAGTCGTGATCATCCAAAAAGATTGACTTCAAATTGATTTCTTGCTTCTGCAATCGGTACGTTTTCAATTGCGCCATATGAACCATAGCCTGCATTGTTAATTAACACATCAATTCTGCCAGCTGTAGAAATAACTTTTTGGACGAACTCCTCGATTGAGGAGTCTTGAGTAAGATCAAGTCGCAAAGGAATGACACCAAGTGGTTCAAGAATCGCAATGCGTTCTACTCGTCTTACTGCACCAAAAACCTGATAGCCTGCTTTGCTAATAATTCTGCTGTTTGGTATCCAATTCCGCTGCTTGCACCTGTGATTAGGACAACTTTTTCTTTTTTCATGTAGACCTCTCTCCTTAAGCTCTTTGTGGCAATAAAATAGATAGTCCCTGAGTCTTGAAAGCAAACCACAACGGAATCCAAGCATTTTTTGTACGTAAAACTTGTTTGTTTTCCGCGATTCGACTCATTTGCATCTCATAATAACTCAATCCAATATAAGACCCAGCTTTTTTGTCCAGAGATTTGATTCCTGTACTTAACATTTCAAGATTGATTTCATGAAAATTTCCGGCTGCAGCTTGATTTGGTAAATCGGGAATCAGTGCAATGGCACGAGCTAACCCCACTAAATCCGTTTCTTGATTAGAAACGGCATGCGCCATCCCAGTTAAACTTTTGAATCCACCAGTTACAAGAATCGGTGTATCGATTCCTTGCTTTACTTTTGCAGCATAATCAATAAAAAACGCGCCATGTTTGTTACTACCTTGAACCATCGTATTTTCGTAATTTCCACCAGATATCTCAATTAAATCAACGCCAATTGCAGCCATTCGATGAATTACCGCGATTGAATCTTCTTCGCTGAAACCACCTGCCCGAAAGTCAGAAGAATTAATTTTTAAAGCAATTGGAAACTCTTCTCCCACTTGTTCGCGCATTGCTTGATAGACTTCTTCAATTATGCGCATTCGATTTTCCAACGTTCCACCATATTCATCTTGACGGATATTTGAAATAGGCGATAAAAACTGACTTAGAAGATACCCATGAGCCGCATGAATTTCCACACCACCAAAGCCAGCTTTTTTGACGATTGCTGCGCTACGTGCAAAACGTTGAACGATTGCTTGAATTTCTGAAATTGTTAACGCGCGAGGAGCGTTAAAAGCAAACGCATTAGCACCTTCTAATGGAACTGCACTTGGCGCAACTGGTTGTGGATTAACATGCTTGGGTGATTGTTTTCCTGGATGATTTAACTGAATCCAAGTCTGAGTGCCATTACGGCTCCCTGATTCTGCCCAACGTTTGAGCATGGCTAAATCACGTTCATCTTCAATGACAATATTTCCTTTTTCTCCCAATGCGTTGGAATCAATCATCACATTCCCAGTAATCAGCAAACCTGTACCGCCTTCTGCCTAATGTTTGTAAAGTTTGACAATCGCTTCTGTTGGACGATACTCTTTATCGCCCATTATCTCGCTCATGGCCGGTTTTACAAAACGATTTTTTAAAATCGTTCCATTTTTTAGCTGAAGTGGTTGGAACATTGGATTCTTTGTCATAATAAACCCTCTTTCTTTAAATGTTTAAACCTATAAACATAAGGATTGAAAAATAAAGCCTTATTTCGCGGCTCCATTTTCAATATCTGACTCGAGTGAAGCTGTTAACCGTTTTAAGAGATCAAGCGTTTCACCCATATTGACACTATAGTAGCGCTCGGTTCCAGTTTGACTGACAGCTAAAATTCCAGCATTCAACATCAGTTTCAAATGATGTGAGACAGCTGGACGTGATAATGATAAGTGATCCGTTATCTGATTCACTGTCATTTGACCATTTTTACAAAGCATGACTAAGATCTGTTGTCTCTTTTCGTCTTGCAACATCGTAAAAATAGGGATTCCCGCTTTGAAAATTTCTAACGTCTGTTCTGCCATCTTACTAATCCCTTTCTGATTCGAACTTTTCTTATGTTTATGATTTTAAACCATTAAACAATAATACGCAAAATTTGTCAAGAATTATCGGTTGACATTTTTAAACCAATGAACTAAACTCGTGAAAGTAATTCGTTCAAAATATTAAACGATTAAAATCAAACCCATATAACTGGAGGAAATAACTATGAAAAACACAATGAAAGCAGCTGTTATCGATACTTACAAACAATCCATGCCTAAAATAAAAGAGGTTCCTATTCCAGATATTCGCTCGAATGATGTCTTAGTAAAAATCGTTGCCGCAAGTATTAATCCGATCGATATCAAAACCAAAGATGGCGGACTTAAAATGTTGCTTAGCTATGATATGCCCATGATTATGGGGAGCGACTTTGCTGGAATTATCACTGTAGTTGGTGAAAAAGTGACAAATTTTTCAGTTGGAGATGCTGTCTACGGTCGAGTTCAAAAAAATCGAATTGGCACCTTTGCCGAATATATCGCTGTCGATCAAGGTGATATCGCCCTCAAGCCAAAAAATATCAATTTTGAAGAAGCTGCTTCGATTCCCTTAGTTGGACTAACAAGTTACCAAACATTACATGACATTATGCAGATTCAACCTGGAGAAAAAGTCATGATTCAAGGTGGATCTGGTGGAATTGGAACGATAGCGATCCAAATTGCAAAATACTTAGGTGCCTATGTTGCCACAACTACTTCCGCAAATAATTTTGATCTCGTAAACTCATTAGGTGCTGATTATCCAATTAATTATCAAACAACAAACTTTGCAGAAGTTTTGAAAGATTATGATTATGTATTTGATACACGTGGTGGTGCGACATTAGAAGATGCCTTCAAAATCATCAAACCTGGCGGAAAAGTGGTCAGCATCGCGGGATTACCTAACTATCGCTTTGGTAAAGAATATGGTGTTCCGCTTTGGAAACGGCTTGCTTTTGGAATCGCGACACGTAACCTAACAAAATTAGAAAAACAAACACAGGCCTCTTATACTTTTCTTTTCATGAAACCAAGTGGTGCACAGCTAGACATCTTAGGACATTTGATCGAAGCCGAAATAATTAAACCCGTGATTGATCGAATTGTTCCACTAACTAAAGTAGCAGAAGCACTCAGTTATTCGCAATCTGGTCGAGCTACTGGCAAAATCATTTTGCAAATGACCAATGATTCTGAAAAAGAGGTGCGTGTATGACAATCACCATTGTTCTTTGTCTCTTAGCATTGATTGCCTTAATTATTATCCGAAAACTCACTACAAAAAAATTGTCTAGCTTGACTCTCTTTTTGGAAATGGTAGCCACTTCGTCTTTGAGTTATCTAGCTGCGTTACTTATTTGGTTCAGTTTTCGACAAGTCAACTTTTCTTTTACTAATGGACGTGTCTGGCTTGTTTGGTTATTGATGTTTTTGAGTGGTGTACTTGGTGTGCGAACGCTAGGCAAACGGCTCATGGTTTTTAATCAACAGACTAACAGCCAACTAGATGTTGCTCATTTTGCGAAAGAACTAGCTTATCATGCTGGGGTATTTTGGAAACTAATTATTGTTATTGCCATGGCAACTTTTTTTGCAACAGCAACCTTACCAACTACCTTCGTCTTACTCTCACTTAGTTTGGTTGTAACGATCGCACTGATAATTGAAAGTGCTGTCCAGTTGTTTCAAATAAAATAGAAAATACTTGTCTGCTAAAAGCTAAAAGGTATATAGTAAAAAACAACGTCCATTATGACGCGGGCACACAGATAAATGACCAACAGAAACAGATTTACTTTCTCCACGAAACGAATATGAAAAGGGGTTTTTAACTAATTATGAATACGCAAAAGGACCTAATCAATCTTTTAATGCAACACAGTTCCACACGTAAATATACCGACCAACCAATTGATGAAAAAACCAAACAAACCATACTTGCGTGCAGTCAAATGGCACCAACATCCAGTTATCTTCAAGCTTATACAATTATCGAAGTGACTGATCCTGCCAAACGAGATGAATTAGCTACTATTTCTGGTGGACAAGAATGGCTGAAAAAAGCGCCCTTAACTCTACTTTTTTGTGCAGACTTACATCGAAGTGAAAAATTTTTAACTGTTACTGATCCGAAAGTTTTCCAAAATACGGAATTATATACGGTCGCTGTTGTTGATGCAACTTTGGCGGCACAAAAAGCGTTAATTGCAGCTCAAAGCTTAGGTCTAGGTGGTGTCATTGTCGGTGGTGTTCGAAATGAAATGGATCAATTAGCAGATTTATTTAATCTGCCAGAGCGAGTGATGCCATTGTTTGTCTTGTGTTTAGGCTATCCAGCAGAACAACTTCCAGTTAAACCACGTTTGCCTCAGCAATTTATTGTCGGAACAGACGCTTATCCAGATAAAGAAACTGACTTAACCAGCTATAACCAAGAAGTAAGTAACTATTATGACCAGCTAACAAATGGCGCGGATACATTCAATTGGGTTGAACGCTGTACCTATGCACTTGAACAAAAACCACGTTATGAAGTGGATGAATTTGTGAAGAAGGCTGGCTTCTTAAAAAATTAAAACTATTTTTGAGCCAGAACTCTTGATTGTTCTAAGCTAGGCTTCACTATGGAAAAATACTTCTCACAGAAAAAGAACAAAAAAGCTGAAAGCCAACAATCTGCTTTCAGCTTTTTTCTATTGTATAAGGTCAAAATTCAAAAGCATTCTTATAAACTATGCCCATCTTCAACGAAAAATATTTTAGGTCATTTATCAATACGAAGCTTCTGAGTTTTTCTTCGAAAGACTTTTTTAGCAAAGGTTTGATTATCTTCAAGTATGTTAAGAATTTATCAATTTTTTTGGTGGGAGCTTTCATAGGTTTAGTGTAATAAACTTGTTTATTTAATTCGTTTTGATAAAATCGACGTAAAAAAGTTGACTACCTGTCACATAGTCAACTTTTGGCTATTTTTTCTTACTAACTCCTTGAATCGCCTTGAACAAAGTATCAAATTGGCCTTTAAATGACATCACTTGATCAAAAATATCTTCCCCATCATTCAGCATTTTGACCGTCACCCACCCAAGAGATTCCGTAATTGCCATCGCAACCACCGCATTGACCGCTCCACCACTAATTGTTCCAACTACTGGAATAAATTTTAAGATATTGCCTACTGCGCTACGACCAAAGCTGACAACTACCAGTTCTTTAGTCAAACTTTTACCCAAACTTTCCGACCAAGATTGTCCAAATATTTTATGTAAACGTGCCATCATCGTCAACTGTACTGGAACTAATAAAAACGCATCGGAAAACGGAATTGGCGATAAACCAATGATTGCAGCTGTTAAGGATGCCACATGAATCGTTGTATGACATTTTTTACGAGTTTCTTGATCTACATCTGCTAGAAATTCATCAAAAACGCTATCGAAACGACTCCGACTAGCAGCCGTCAACTGTAACGCTTTATCCTTCGTATTGTCAAAAGATTTCATAATGGTCGCAGAGGTTTTACTTGGAAATTGTTTCAACACGTCAGTAAAGAATGACTGAAATTCTTCTTGTTCTTCTTGTGTATTCAACTTAATTCCTTCATTCACTTTCTTTTCATTCGGTATTTCAAGCTGCTTCTCTTTTTGCTTATTCTTTTTCCCAAACATCTTTCATGACCCCTTTATCAAAAAATTACTAAAGAAATTGTAGCACGGAATACAATTTAGCAACAAGAAAACGTTCAGGATATGCCTGTTACTACCAAAAGTTTATCATTTATTTAAGTAAGCACACGTTTAACATGCATCCCCAGAAGACTCATTTAACCAATAACACCCGTACCTGAAACAACGAATCCGGCTGTTGCGTAAATACTATTTCCCAAAACTGGCCAAACAAATGTCACTAAAATACCAACGAACATAAAAACAAGACCCGTCATAATCGGTGGAAAATGCTTTCCTTGATAAAAACTAAAAATCATTGGTAGTTTTTGATTTTTAAACCGTTTTGTAATAGCAGATGCTGACATCCCAACAATGATCCCACCTAACACACCTGTATCAATTGTTTGCAAACCTAAAACCATCGTCTGCATCGCTTTGCGCATCTCTAAGGTTTGTCCAACACTCAGGATGTGATTATCTCCTACCAAAACATCTGGTTCTAGTGCTAGACCAAAAAATTTTAAAGTCAATGCCGAGAAGCTGATCATAAAGAAATAACCAATAAGAGCGGAAAAAGCAGCTAACTCTTTATCTCCTTTAGGTGATAAGCCAATTGCAATTGAGACTGCAAAAACTAGTGGCATAAAGCGAATAACAATCAAACCCGACTCATTGAGAACTTCTGCAACAAATTGGGTGGCTCGATTACCCAAAAAAGGCATCGCCTCAACAAAATATGGATTTTTCAAAACCGCACCAATTGATAGCAATAAAGCAAAGAAAGACATAACTGCTACCGCCATTAGGAACGATTTTCCTAATAGTGAAAAATAAGACTGAATTTTCTTTTTCATGATTTACCTCCAATATTTTTCTTACACGAAGGATAGTAACATCTTGTCTGCACAATTAAGCGATTTCTGGAACAGTTTTCAGTACACAGTTCAACATGAAAAAAATTTCACAAGGCTAGCTTACGTGTTCCTGTTCAAAAAGAAAAGAACTTTTTATAATCAAAACAAAACGGAACTCTACTAGCTGTATTCTTTGTAGATAAGGCTGAAACTGTTCATTCTTATCTTTTTCAACAACTTCTTTCTGAACACAAAAAAGCTGTAACATACATAAAAAAGTGCCTTCAATTTCCGAAAACTAGAAATTTGAAAGCACCTGTTTATTTTAAAAAAATTTTTTAGTGGTTATCTTGAGCTGGCTGAGTTGTTTAAGGAACAATTGATACGAGTACCAATTAGCCGTTCGCTGATTAGCACTTTTGTCACATCAACTTTTCTTTCAATCCTCTTCAGAAGTTGTTGTTTTCTTGGATTCTAAATTTAGTTCACTCGCTCCAATTTTAATTGATTGGATTTCTTTGTTATCTTTTAATCCAAATTCATAACGATAGTGCTCTTTTTTTCCTTCCTGAAAATGACTAATGTCTTCATCTAACCTAAAAGTTGTCCCATCTTTATAAGTCAACTTAATCGGAACGTTAACTAAATTTCCCGTATAATCAAAGTCTAGTGCCAGCGGTGATAAAGTAATATTTTCTAAGAATACTTTATCAGTTGCTCCATCAATTTCTTGATCAGGCAAGTTAGTGATTGGTAATTCCTTTGCCTCTTTCAATTGTATCAGCCAATTACCTTCTTGGTAGACACCCCAATTCCAGCCGTTTAAAAGAAGTTTTGCTTGCATTAAATCTGCTTCTGAAATAGCAAAAACATATTCTTGGTAATCAGATCTACCTGTTTGATTATTATGCGTTCCTTCATCAACACTAAAATCTACTATCGGCTCTATTTCTTTTTCACCAACAGCTAAACTTGGAAAAATAGCTGCCAGCTTAGGTTCATTAGGTATTTTTAGTTGGACATGTAATAAATTATCTTTGTAAGCGATGTTGGAAATCGTAAAATTTTGATCTAATTTTTCATTGACCTCCAATGGTTTTAATCCTTCCTTGATTATCTCGTCCCAAGTAATGCCTAGTTTTTTGGCTCCTTTTTCATCAAATCCACCACCTTGGCTTTCTTGTTTTGTTAAGTCTATCCAAGATTTAGCTGGTTTTACTATTTCTTCCCATTTTGGAGTAAAAGTTTTTATAAAGTTTTTTTCTTGACTTGCAAAAGAACGGAGTTGAAACCCGGAAATTGGCGTAGCATCTGCACCAATTGCGCTGGTAACTAATGTAGCAGTTTTCGTTCCTTCGTCATAATTGACCACTTGGGTATTCCCACCGCTAAACATTTCCCAATGCTCGATGACTGTATCTTTTGCTAACCGATCACCAGTTAAATCAGTTAGTTGGCTAACCAAATATTGATTATTGCCATCTTTAAAAGAGGCAACAGCTTTTAGACGTAATCCTTGATCCGTCACTTCTTGACTTAACTTATCCGAATTTAACAACAAGATTTCTGTATCTGTGCCAAACCGTTTTTTATAAGCTAACGACAAATCATCTCGAAAAGTAAATCCCACTAATAGTAACCCTAATGCTGCGGTTGATCCACCAATTATCCAGCGTCTTTTTTTGTGTCTTTTCTTTTTAAGAATATTCTTTTTTATTGTAAATTTATTCTTAATTTCTTTTTTATTTTTTTCGTGAAAGGGTTGATCAGTACATTTCAGTAATTCATCTAACTGTTCTTCAGTTAAATATTCTAAAGGATCTTTCTTCATCTATTTTCCACCTCTCTAAAAAAAGAATTTTCATTCACTAAATGACGGAGTTTTTTACGCCCACGATACAAATAATTATCAATTTCTTTACTTGTGAGTTTTGTGCGCTCAGCGATTTCCAGAGGAGATAAATCGCAAAAGATTCGCCAAAACAATAGTTGACGTGTTGGCTCGTCAAACGTCAAAATCAAGTTATAAAGCTCTTGCCATGCTTCTTTCTCATCAAGTTCGTCACTAATCAGTTGTTGCGCATCTTCGTTTATTTCCGTCAATGGTTCTTGTTTAAATTTTTGGACTTTTTGCCATTTATTTCTGGTCATACTCTTTGTCATAATGCACAAATACGTTTTCAAACTACCTTTTTCTGGATTAAATTTTTCAGGATGTTGCCAAAATCGCAAGAAAACATCACTGACTACTTCTTCCAAATCCATGTTATTATGAACGCCACTACGACTCCCCACCGCCCACAATAATTTACTATAAGCTGTAATTAGATAGTCGAATGCATCATCATCACGTTTTTTTAATCGCTGATAAAAAAGTTCATTTTCGATATCTTCCATTTCTCCACCACCTACGCTAGTACTTTCCAAAAACACTGTTAGCATACACTTAACTACCTCGCCCTATTTTCTCTTATAAAAAAACGAAATCAAGTATTTTTTGATGAATATACATGATGAAACTATTTCTTTTTTCCATTCATTGCACTCACTTTCTCAAAATATAAAGTTTCACGTAAAAGAGCTCCCCAAAATTCAACATGTTTCATCCTTAACATTTTTGATTTCACACATAGTACAAAGCATAAGGAACAATTTCCTTCCATGAAAATAATTTTTTTCTAAATAATAGTCACTCATTTTTAACAATCACCCTATCAAGTTATGTACAAAAAATATCCAAGTGATTTAAGTTCAATCATACGAACAAAAAGCCAATAATGATTACCACTCGTGCTAAAATTCCAACTTACTTGAAGTTATTTACAACGTGTAGCATGTTTAACTTGTTTTCCTTTCAATTACTATAGCTCAAACAACTCCTTAAATTCACACAAAAAACCACCAAAAAATTGGTGGTTTTTCTTTTAACGACAATCAAGCAAGCTGAAGTGCACGCCATGCCCTTGATTCTTTCCAGTATATTTGAGCCGTGGTTTCTCAGATGCGAAAAACCGGGCGGAAGCTACTGCTACTCCATGGTTCACAAAAATTTCTACGGCTGATCCATCAATCATCAGCTGAATTTCTTTCAATGGTTCATTTAACTGGTAGCGACGAAATTCTTCTTCGCCGTCTTCCCAATTCGTTCGACTCAATACGAGCATCGCTGTCTGAACATCAAACTTTAACAAGAAACCTGTTGTGACTTCAAATTGAAATTCTTTGGCTGGAGAATCAAATATTAAACATACTTCTGAACCAAATTCTGCCAAGGGAGATTCCCAGTCTCTCATCAACTCAAAAGAAGACTCTTCGCCACGCAACTGTTGTAATTCTCGGACGGGTCTTTGATAAAGCCGACCTTCATGGAAGTTTACTTCGCGAGGAATCGTTAAACAATGTACCCACCTTTCTGCAACTGTTGGTTGCGATTGTTCCTTTTCAGGTGGCATTACGCCCATCCAACCATAGAGTACGCGTCGACCATCAGCCGTTTCAAACGTTTGGGGTGCATAAAATTCAAATCCCCAATCCATTTCTATCAATCCATTTTCTGGTACTATCTGCCATTCTTTCGTCAATGGCAGATAGATCGTTTGATGAATATTTTGATACTGTTCTCGCTCCACGGTTAATCCTTGTGGCGAATAAAGCAAGAGTTCTTGACCATCCACCTGAAAAAGATCAGGGCATTCCCACATGTAGCCTCGCTGAGAGATCTTATCCATTTCATCTGGATCAAAAAGTTCCCCATCAAACTGCCATTTTTTAAAGTCATTTGATGAGTAACAAAGGATTGTTCCTTGCTCTGCTAACGTTTGAGCGCCAAGCACTAATCGCCATTGATGTGTTTTGTTATCAAACCAGACTTTTGGATCACGCACATGACGCGTATACCCTTGAGGATGTTCAAAAAGCGGGCCTAATTTCTTAAACTCCACACCGCTTTCTGAAACTGCCCAACATTGAAAACTACTTCGGCTTCCATCAGGATTAATCACGTTGCCAGTATAGAACAAGTATAATTTGCCATCTTTTTCAATCGCTGATCCGGAATAAATTCCGTCCTTGTCATAAGACTCGCTCGGAATCAATGCTGCTGGCAAACGTTCCCAGTGAACCATGTCCGGAGAAACAACATGTCCCCAAGATTTATAATCATGTGAGCAGTCTTTAGAATTCCATTGATAAAAGAGATGATACACTCCTTGATACTCAATTAATCCGTTTGGATCATTTAGTAACCCTTCTTCTGGTGTGCAATGGAAACTCAACGGATAACGACTGTCTTTTACTTTACCATCTAACATTTATCATTCATTTCCTTACTAGAGCCAATTGTCTATGCTTGTTCTAGCTCTTCTTCCATTTTTTCTTGGTAGCCAAACAAGTACGTCAAGACAAAAGCTACACTGATTGCTAAGATATTTACAAATAAATAAGGTAATAATTGACCGTTTAAATAAAGCAACGTTCCAGGAATAACTGTAATTGCCATTCCAGTACCAGCTAATTGCAGCAAACTAGCTGCAAAGCCACCCACAGCGCCACCAATCAACCCCATGATAAATGGTTTTACATAACGTAAGTTTACCCCGAAGATTGCAGGTTCTGTTATGCCTAAGAAAGCGGATAAGGCAGATGGAAAACATAATGCCTTTAATTTTTTCGATTTCGTTTTAAAACCAACAGCTAAAGTTGCGCCTCCTTGTGCTGCAATGGAACAAGTAATAATTGCATTAAATGGGTTCACACCAGTATTTGCCAATAGTTGAACTTCTAAGAAATTAAAAATATGATGTACACCAGTCACAACGACTAATTGATTCAAAAAGCCAATAATCAAACCAGCTAAACCAAATGGTAAAGCCAAAACAAATTCTGTTCCATTCAAGACCACTGTTTCAAAGGAATGGAAAATTGGTCCAATCACCATCAAGGATAATAAACTCATGACTAACAATGTAACAAAAGGTGTAACTAATAAATCGAACGTATCTGGTACTGATTTATGCAATCTTTTTTCCAATTTAGAGCCCAAGATACCGGCAATAAACGCTGGTAAAACAGTTCCTTGATAGCCCACAATCGGAATAAAATTCAGCAACATAATTGGTGTAGCATCTCCAGAAGCTACTGCATAAGCATTTGGCAAAGCAGGATTCACTAACATTAATCCTAAAACGATCCCAATAATTGGACTGCCACCAAAAACTTTAAATGTTGACCAAGCAACTAAAGCTGGGAGAAAGGCAAACGCTGTATCAGTTAAAACTTGCGTGTATAAAAGAAAGTCCGAATTGATTGCATCAGGTGTCATACCAAACAGTTGTAAAATTTGAGGCTGAGTAATCAATCCGCGGAGTCCCATAAACAGACCCGTTGCAACTAAGACAGGAATAATCGGTACGAAGACATCCCCAAACGTACGCACCATTCGTTGAAAAGGATTCGCATTTTTAGCTGCCTCTGATTTCATTTCAGTTGTGGAAACCTCGTTGGCACCTAAGCCAACAACTTCGTCATAAATTTTATTAACAGTCCCCGTTCCAAAAATAATCTGATATTGTCCAGAGTTAAAAAATGCGCCTTTGACTTTGGGAATATCTTCTACCTTTTTTTTATTGATTTTACTTTCATCGTTGACCATCAATCGTAGTCGAGTCGCGCAATGCGCAACGCTTTGAATGTTTTCTGCACCACCAACGGCATTAATCACTTCTGTTGCAATTTCTCGGTTTTCCATTTTGTTCGTCCTCCTCTTTCTATGGAACCGTTCCCGTTTTTACTTAAAAAAATAATGGAATAAAGTCTCAACTCTTTGCGGAACCGTTCCCTCATTAACAAAAACAGCGTAACACGCAAATGTATGCGCTGTCAACTATTTTTTAACAGCACATACACTATTTCTGAGAATCATTGTCGTATCAACGATTGTTTGTCGATCAATCTCATTTCCTTGTAAAAGTTCGGTCATTAGGTGCGCTGCCTTCTCACCGACAAATTGATGGTGAAAGTCCACTGTCGTTAACGGTGGATAGAGATATTCACCAAAAGAATAACCACCAAATCCAGCGATCGAAAGTTCAGTACCAATGGCAATATTCAATTGGTTTGCGGCTTTAATTACACCCATCGCCATACTATCTGTCGCACAGATAATCAAACTAGCCTTACTTTGGGGTAGCAACTCTAATCCCAACTGATAATTATCTTCTGGATAAAAAGTTGAAGAAACAATCTGTGGCGTGATTCCTTTATCAAGAAAAGCTGTCACAACTCCCTGTTTCCGATTGATTCCGACTGATAAATCATTTTCTGGCACACCAATATAAAGCACTTCTTTATGCCCATACTCCAGCAAGGCTTGCGCAAGATTCACACCTGCTTGATAATTATCATGATCTACGGAATAGACCGCTTCATTCGACTGCCCGACAAACAGGATTGGCACATCGATTGAATTTGCTACTTTGATATGCTCTTTAGTAATTTCCGTTGCCAATAAAATAATACCAGCTACTTTGTTTTGCACTAAACTGTAGATGTTCTCAATCTCGCGTTTGATTTCCAATTCAGTATTAGAAATCAGCATTTGAAACCCATTTTTTCGTGCAACTTCATCAATTCCATTCAAAATGGCCATAATCGATGGTGAAGTTAACCGTGGAGAAATCACTCCGATAAAATTACTTTTTTGGCTCTTTAGATTACGAGCAAACTCATTAGGCGAATAATTATATTTGCTGATGATTTTTTCGATTTTTTCTGCCGTTGCTTCACTAACGTATCCTTTATTCAAATAACGAGAAACCGTACTCTTCGAGACTCCGGATTCTTTAGCAATCTGTTTAATAGTAACCATTATTTCTCCTTATGAATGTTTGTTTTTCTTTATGATACCACAAGAATGACCAATCAAATCAGTTAGATTATCATCTGTCCACAACCTTCCATGCAAAGTGGTAAGTCGTTTTCATCCTATACTATTTTTTTGCACAGAGTACATAATAAAAGAGCCTACCGCATTTGCAATAGGCTCTTCTCTTATTTGATAAAAGCTTGAATTACTACTGAAGGATTTTTCCCGTTACTTTTGAAGGATATGTTCTGGCAATTCTCTGGAATGATAAAGGTTTCACCGTAATGAATAGTGATCGGTGCGAATTCACCATCATCACTGACTAAATCAATGAACTCCCCTTCAACCAAACAAAGCATATTTACCGAATCATGTGCTTCTACTTTTATTTCACCTGTAAATGTATGTCGTCGAGTCTCGATAAACTCTAAATCACATAGCCCAGTTTTTTCAATAAGCGAGTGGTCATCATTTGAAAGAACCTCGTTTGGTGAAAAAAGATTCGCCCTAACATAATCCTCATCAAATCGGCGATCGACATTTTTTCGTCCGTGTTCCAAATGGATTGGTCGAGGTTTACCGTCTAATCCTAAACGACCCCAGTCCCAAAGTTTGAATGTGAAGATATACGGAGTAGCACTGATTTCAAGTACAACCGCGTTTGTACCACCACAATGGATTGTTCCCGCAGGAATCGAAAAATGATCGTGTTTTTGAACAGGAAAATGATTGATATACTTGCTATCATCAAATACATAATCGCTATCTTTGCTTGCCTTTTCTAGTTCGTTAAACAGCTCATCTATGTCAGTATTATTTTTTAGCCCAAGATAGATTGAAGCATCTTCCTTTGCCTCCAAAATATAATAACTTTCATTTTGTGTATAAACCATTCCAAATTTTTCTTGAATGTATTCAACCTTAGGATGGACTTGCAAGCTTAAATTTCCACCCTCCATTGTATCAAGGTAGTCAAATCGGATTGGAAATTCGGTGCCAAACAAAGCATACACCCGTTCGCCTAACAATTGACTTGGGTAATTTCGAACGAGATTGATTGCTGGCATTTCATATTGTGCATTTTCTAATTGAAAGATTACACTGTTTTCTTCTGGTACACCATCAAATGCCCAGCCATAATTTGGACTTTCATCTGGAAGCTGAAATTTTTCCTTCATCCATTGCCCACCCCAAGGACTTTGATCAAAGTATGGAACTAAGCGAAAAGGTCGCTGTACAGCTTTTTCTTGAACTGTTTCATACGTCGCACGATCAATCATTGTCCAGCTGTCATTCTTCGTTCCATCGATATAAAAATCCGTTTGGAAACGTAACTGACTTTTTACTTTGTCCGCGATTCGCCATTCAAAAAAATAACCTCGTTTAAATTTCTTGAGTACATCTGTTTCAGGCTCAGCCAACCAATTGTTCAGCCCTTTTCTGAATCGTTTTTGGATTTCCCAACGCGTAATGTCGAAATAGACAGTTATATCAGGTGAAGAAGCTACCAAAGCGGCTCCTACACCCCACACAATAACTAAACCATTTGCTGCTTTGATTTTCTGTCGTGCTTCAGTAATCGCGGAACAATCAAAATAATCAACCATCTCAGCATGTGACATCAAGCCGAAGACTCGATCATCTGTCAGTTCTTTTGTTAACTCACGGTTGATCTCATTTTTTGGTCGAATACAAGATTCACTGTGAATCACCTTTTCTGGTGCTAGTTCAGTTATCAATTGGTTTAAAAGTTGCTGATCGATTCCCGGGTATGTCTCGAAACAAATGATTTGTGCCTCTTTTTTAGTTATCTGCTCTTTTAAACTCGCAACAATCTTAGCGATTCCGACTGCAACTGCAGCATGTTCTTGTACCTTGATTGTTGGTCTTAAATCGTAGGTCATGATTCCTTAACTCCCTTACTTATTTTAGACAAAGTGTTAGAAAATCTTTTGATCCTAAAGTTTGTCCTTGAACGAAATCATTTAACACATTTTCTGCTAAATCGACAACTTTAACTGAATCAAATCGGTCCAAGTTCATTAATTTGATGGATTCGTCTGTCTCATTTGGGTTGAACAAGCGAATGATCATCCCATCCCCTGCCCACTCTTTTTTAGCAGTACTCATAAACAATTGTTTATTTTCTAATTTCAGCAATGAATCTTCGCTAGGAACAATGTTAGTTAGCGGTGGAATATTAAAACGATCGATCCGATTCAAATAAGAATTCAAGTTTTGTGCTTGATAAAAATCTTGCGTTGTGAATAATTTTTTCGAAATGTTATAGGCTTCAGCTGGATCAAAATGTCCTTCACCAAAGCTTACAAAATAGTCAAATGACATTTCCGTCTGCATCTGTCCGTCTGGTGTTTCAACCACCATATTATTAATTCCAGAAGCACGTCCTGGACGCCATGCAAGATCATCTCGACCTAACAATCCGTTGCTACGGAATAAAGTGACTGATAATTGTTCATTTTCAGGTTCTACTTGATACTCTTTCATCATCCCTGTGTGGAAAGTAAAATGCGCCTTTTCATCAGATAACGCAACAAAACTTTCTAATGGATAGATTGGCATTGGCTTTTCAACGAATCCTAATTCACGCCAATTTTCTTCATATGGATTAGTACTCAAACGTTCTAACGCTGAATATCCTTGATCTGCATGGTGTTTTGCTAAATTTGTAACACCTGTTCTCCAATTAACACGGACACGATGATCCAATACTTGATTATTCATTTGGTGTGTGATTCGGATAAAGTTTTCACCGGTGTAAAGTGAGACTTTCGTTTGAATAACAAACTCTACTCTTTCCGTTGATCGTTTTTCACCAGTTAATTTGGCTGGCAACTTAACGGTATGCGTTAGCTCCACAGATTGACACAAGTCATTCTTGGTTACAGTACCTCTCTCATAGTCACTAATGACGATTGCTTCATCACCACTTTTTAACGGTGAGTAATCAAAAGAATCTCCTGCATCCGCAGTATCATCAAAATGGAATGGGTCTTCTATTCTTTCTCCCGTTTGTAAATGTTCGATCACTAGCCGATCAGCAAAACTAAATTTGAATATCTCGTTTTCAATGGAAGTTGTAGCTGCTTTTTCCGTTGAACCGATTGTTACTCCTGATTGGTCCTCAATTAGGAGAGTAGTGTATCCCATCGCAGGAACTGAAACGTCCTTCAACAAAATAGTTGAGCGATAATAAGGAGGGACTTCTTCTTCTTTCTCCCCTTTTGACGTCACAATGATTCTTTTACCTCCATCGAGACTGATTTGTTCTTTGACTACATATTCAATTGCTTCTCCCGTCACTGTTCTTAGACCAAAAGTCGGTTTTGAACTAAACAGGACCAACTCGCTTGTAAAAGTTTGTGTTTTAATATCTGTGTTAAATAACGTTACAACATCTTCTGTTTCTAATTGACTACTGATAGCTCCTACCAATTGACGTTTTACTAAATTAATCAAGTCTTTTACTTGGCGTAATGCACTGGTTAAGCGAACAACGATATCATGATTCGCATCATCCGAATTTGATGCACCAATACCATTGTGTGCTTGACTATCAAAAATTTTTTTCCAAATTTGATCCAACCAGTTTTGTGGAAACTTGATTCCGTGCCGTTGACCAATCAAACATAATGGTTCTAGTTCATGAATCAGCAATTCCTCAACTTCAAAATTCAAACGTTTAATATCATACCGCTCTGAACGACATGTATTATGGATACGTGATTTTTGACAAGCGAGTAGTTCCCCAGAAATCGTATCAGGGAAATTGTTTTCATCCCAAGCAGAGGCCATAAATGTTTCATAATCACTGAGCAGGAATTCATAAGCTGAATCCAATTCATTTAATTGTTTCACGGTCTCAGGAAAATCTTTATTGATAATGACTTGGTCACCGCCAGCAGGTAACAAGATTGCATCGGTACTCTGATTTTTCTTCGCTAATTCATCCAAAATAGGTAACAAACGTTGATTAACATAGTTTTCTTCCGTTGTTAAAAATTTTCCTGGGCCATAGCCATAAAAAATATTATTTGTTTTAATTGTCTCTTTATTAGGCGCTTCCCACAAAAAGTTCAAGTTCTTTGCAACTTGTTCATTATAAACACCTCGTTGGAAAATAGAATAGTCCAGGCCAAAACGAGAGTAAATGGATGGTAAATAAGCATGTTGTCCAAAAATGTCTGGTGCATACCCAATATTCATGGAATGACCAAAGCTTTCTGCATATTTCACTCCATACAATAAATTACGAACAACGGATTCAGTCATCCCAAGCAACGCATCTGCTTGAGTATACCAAGGTCCAATGAAAAGTCGTTTGTTTTCCACAAGCGCTAACAAGCGCTCTTTATTTTCTGGACGGATTTTCAAATATTTCTCAACAATAGAAAACTGTCCATCAAAAGAATAACAAGTGAATGCAGAATCATTTTCTAAAGTATCAATTAAATAATCGAGATTTTCTACTAAAATAATATCAGAATCTTCTTGTGTAAAATACCACTCATGATCCCAATGTGAATGTGCCACTACGAATACTGTTTTTGTCATTAGTTTCCCCTACTTTTAAGCTTCTTTCGCTTCTTTTTTCTTAATCAAGTAAAATCGGATAAAGATATTTCCTAAGGCGATGAACAGAACACCGGCGATTAAACCGACAGCATATGCCCAAAAATTTTCAACCAGTGGCCAACCCCAAACTGCAGGAAGTGGGTACCACTGAACTGCTCCTAAAACAACAGCTAAAACTGCACCAATCGATGCACCAATCATATTGATAGGAATCGTGATCAATGGATTTTGCAAAGCAAATGGAATTGCACCTTCACCAATTGCTAAGAAGCCAAGAACTAAGGATGTGCGACCTGTTACGCGTAAATTATCATCAAATACACGACGACCAACGATATATTTATCCAAAATAGTGGCTAGACCAATACCGATTGGTGGAATTACGATTGCTAATACTCTAGGCGTCAACGGAAAAATTTGATCAGCTGCCATTCCGATTGCCACTGCACCAGCGGCTTTATTTACTGGTCCACCCAAGTCAAACGCTGTTAAACAAGCAATGATTGTTGAAAGCACCACTTTACCAGAATCTTGATATTGCATAACCATCTGTTGTAACCAACCATTTAATCCACCAAATACTGGATCCACCAAGAAATAATTAACAAAGAAAACTGCCAAAATAGATAGACCAGGAATAATCAACATAGGCTTCATGGCTTGTAAATTTTTGTGTAATTTCACGTGTTCATTCAAGAATTTGCAAACATAACCGGAGACTGCTCCTAAGATCAATGCACCAAAGAAACCGGAAGGAATACCACCTTCTACCCCCCATAAAGTTTGATGTAAGCCCGCAGCAAATGCACCCCCAATAAAACCGGAAGCTAATGCCGGGCGGTCAGCAATTGAATATGCCATAAACGCTGTGAAAATTGGGTACATAAAGCGCATCGTCATGTTCCCCGTAAGTCCAATATAATGCAGTAAGACAATGATTTGATTTGCATTTGTAGCCATTTCAGCGTTACCGATTTCTTTACTTAATCCGAAGAAACTAGCACCAATTTGCGAAATACCAATCATGACACCTGCCGCAACTAAGATTGGAATCATGTATGAAATACCGGTCATAACTGCTTGCATCAATGTACTCATGACGGAAGCTTTTTTTGGTCCATAACTAGTAGCACTGCTAGTTAGATCATCCGCTGCTTTGAACCTGCCATCGGGTGCAGTAATCAATCGATCAATCATCGCAGGTCCGTGTTTCAATGGTTCGGCAACTTTTGTTTGAATATAAGGAAGACCCTTAAATCGTTCTTTTCCTTTTGGTGCAATATCCGTCGCGAAAATCACTCCATCAGCGGTTTGAATCATCTCTGGTGTAATGCCATCTTCAATACCGTTTGCGCCTTGCTTTTCTACATGAATATTGATTCCTTTTTCTTTAGCCGCTTTTTGTAATGCTTCAGCTGCCATGTAAGTATGAGCAATACCCGTGGCACACGCTGTTACAGCTAAGATGTTTTTCGCTGTCATTGGGGCTACTTCCTCCACTTCACTTTTTTGATCCGATAATAATTGCAATATTTCTGCTTTTGTTCTTGCTTTTTTTAGTTGGTCAACTAAGACTGAATCCATCAGTTTCACGCTTAGCTCAGATAAAATTTTCAAGTGAGTTTGTCCCTTTTCAGCATCTGGAATGGCTAACAAGAAAACAAGTTCGACTTGATTTGTTGGGTCAATTGATGGCCAAGCTCCTGCCGGCATCGCTTTGTCTAAAGTAGCAATAGCGACTGCAGCCTTTGAAACAGTTGTTGATTTACCGTGTGGAATAGCAAAACCATTCTCCATTCCAGTTTCAGAAATCGTCTCTCTTTCGCGAACAGCTGCTAAGAATGCTTCCTTATCGATAACGATGCCATTACTAACGAAAGCATCAATCAAGTGATCGAAGACTTCCGCTTGTGTTTGCCAACTTTGATGAATAAAAATCAATGATTCATTTGTGATACTACTTAGATCCATGTTCTATTCCCCCATTTTTTGATAGTTGAAAAGCAGTAATAAAAATTGAAGATACCAATTCAGCAGCATTCGTCAAGGTTGTTTCTTTCTCCATTGCATCCGTCAAAGAAATTGGTCTTGTTTGAATCGAAAAAATTCCAGAAAATGGAGAAGATTCATGATTAGTTATACTTTTTTTGCCACAAATGGCAATCACTGGCTTCTGGTACCTTGCTGCTAACTCTGCGATAGCAAAAGGTACTTTACCAAACAGACTCTGTTGATCGATACTCCCTTCGCCGGTCACTACCACATCAACTGTTTTTAGCCTTTCTTCA
This sequence comes from Candidatus Enterococcus courvalinii, assembly GCF_017315945.1. Lineage (GTDB taxonomy): Bacteria > Bacillota > Bacilli > Lactobacillales > Enterococcaceae > Enterococcus_B > Enterococcus_B courvalinii. The sequence continues at coordinate 180,282 of NZ_JAFLWI010000002.1, read as the reverse complement.
AAGTTGATCAGCTCTGTAATCAATTTGAATCCCGGTTCCATTTTAGCACCAAGAATAGCCAACGCGCCTCCCAGCCCACCAGCAGCTCCCGCACCTTCCGTAGTCGCTAAGTCAATTTTTAATTCTTTGAAAATCACTTGACTCAAGTTCTTCGCGTTGGCATCCAATTGCTGTATTTGTTCAACTGTTGCGCCTTTTTGTTGCGAAAACACTTGAAATGCACCGTGTTCTCCAAAATATGGATTGGTTACATCATTTGCCACAACAATTGGTATCTCAGGAAATTTGATTGTTGAAAGTTCTATTTCTCTGGCATCTAGTAATAAGTTTCCTTCTTCTAAATTATTTTGTTGTGCGTCAACAAATGCTGCACCGTATTCTTTCAGTAGCCCTAAGCCTCCATCAGTAACGCCCGAGCCTCCCAGTGTGATAATCACTTTTTCAAAACCACGTCGTTCTATTTCTTTAATCAGTAATCCCAGACCTTTTGACGAAGCGGTTCTCACTGTTTCCGCATTTGGCTTAATCAAATCCAAACCCATCGTATCAGCCGACTCAATTAATGCTTGTCGTTTCCCATCTGCTCTAAAGCTAAGCACTTTAGCATTGATTGGATTCCCCATTAAATCAATCGTTGGTATTTCCAGAACTGTTCCATTCAGAGAATTTTGAACACTTGTTAATGTACCTTCGCCACCATCTGCAATCGCAATTTCTGCTGTACTTTCCACAAAATCAAGTTGATTCAACTTTTTAGCAACAGCACGATTCAATTCAACCGAACGAGCACTTCCCTTAAAGCTATCGATTGCTACGAGAACTTTCACTTTTGCTCACCAACTTTGATCCAAGCAATACCATATGGTTCTAATCGAAGATTGTTTTTCACTTCTGTCTGAGTTAGAAGGTTCACTCCATTTAGACCTTCGATTGTTTTTTCGGTGCAAGCTACATTGGTTAAAGAAATAATTTCAGATCCATCTTTAGCCGTTCGTTTGAGTGCAAACACTTGCTCATCTAAATGCAGTACTTCTTGTTCCCCATACGGAGAAAACTCCTCATAGTTCTGGCGCTCTTTTAGCAGTCCTGTGATTCCTTCATAAACGGTTTTGCGATAAGGGTCTGAGTCTAATTCACTAGCTAATCGTTCAATGTCAATTTTTCTCGATTGATTCGTCGATTAATACCTGATTCTTCAGCACCTTGTAAATCTCCACGTGAACCAAAGATCGAATGATAATAAATCGCTGGGACACCCACAAATGAAAGCAAAACATTGTGCGCGGCAATCACCTTTTTAGCTGCAAGCTGATCTGTGTCTTCGGATGAGCGTAACGCATCCCCATAATTGATATTCAATTCATAAACGGTTTGTGACCCATCAGGATTACTCTTATATGAAACTTTTCCTTGATTGTTCAACACTCGTTCAACGATTGTTTCCCGCTCGTCATCATCTAAGATTCCTTCCACTGGTCGCATCCCAATTCCATCATGTGAAGCCAAGAAATTAAAGAACGTTGCTTCATCTGAAAGAGCATGAATAGTGCTTGCCCACTCAGCTAACTTTTTCGTATTCCCTTGAATAAAAGAAAACAGAACTAACGGTGGCAGTGGAAATTGGTACACTTGATTCGCTTCATCGTGGCCATTACCAAGATACGAAATGTTTTCCTTGTGTGGGACATTTGTTTCAGTAATGATTTGTGTATTTGGTGAAAAATGATCTAGCAGTGTTCGCCACATTTTCACAATTTCATGCGTATTGGGTAAATGCATACAGGTCGTTCCAGAATCTTTCCATAAGAAACCAATAGCATCTAAACGAATAGACGATGCGCCACGAAATGTATATTCAAGCAACACTTCGGACAAACGTGCTAACATGATTGGATCTTTTGGATTGACATCTACTTGGTCATCACTAAATGTGGTCCAAACTTTCTTCTTTTCTCCTCTATCATTTGAATACTCATGAAACAACGGAGAAGTTCTTGGTCTAGTAACCTTTGTGGTATCAAATGCTTTCTGATATTCAACAAAACTTTTTTCAAAACCTCTGTCATTGTTTAAAAATTTTCTGAACCATTCGCTCTTAGCTGACATGTGGTTAGCAACAAAGTCATACATCAAACGTTTTCTCAGTGCTAACTTTTTGATATCCTCCCAATTACCCAATGCTGGATTAATGGTTAAATAGTCAGTCACAGAAAAACCATCATCCGAGGTAAACGGAAACATAGGTAGTAAATGAATATCTGTGATGCTGTCATCGAGATATGTTTGGACTACCTCAGCTAACACTTTGAGTCCTTTTTCGCGATCATTTTGAAAACTGTCACCATAAGTGATTAGATACGCATTTGATTGATCGATTGCTGGATTTCTGGCAAATTCTTTCGTTGCGTATTTCTCTAGTAAATCGGTAAATAGTTGTTTTGCTTGATCGAGTTCTTGCTTACTTGTGTATATTTTTTCTAGATGTTTTGCTACTTTTTCTGTTATCATAAATCCACCTCAACAAATAATTAAAAGCCCTTTCATTTATTACAAACACAGTTATATCATAAAACCATATTAAAAAAAGTTCAGAAAGCGTATAATTATACGCCAAGGGGGAGATACAAATGGGGGCCATTGAAAATTACTTTGTAACTGATATTGGAAATCTTTCTGAAACTGAGAAATATGTTTTTTATTATTTGGACGAACATCCTAACCTAGTAAAAAAACTTACTTTAGCTGAAATTGCCGGGGAATTAAACACATCAAATACCACGATTATTCGAATGACCAAAAAACTTGGGCTAGATGGTTTTTCAAATTTTAAATATTTAGTAGAAAGAATTGTCAGCGACACACAAATTGTTCCGCAAAAGGATCTGGCTGAACGATATCGATCTTATTTAGATGCGGTGATAACCGGCACTGATTTAGATAAATTAACGTACATTGCGCAAAAAATTCACGGCGCTTCCACACTCTATGTTGCCGGTGTTGGCATAACAAAGCCGATTGCAGAGTACGTCGCCAAGCGATTTTTGCAACTAAATAAGTCCACACTTTATACGTATGAATCACATCTTATTGAATTGATGCCAACCTTTACCAAAAAAGATGATATTGTTCTCTTTTTATCGATGAGCGGTGAAACAAAAACGATTATCCAAGCCGTAAAAAAAATGAACTACGTTGAATCAGTTGATCTCTTTTCTATTACGAATAACGGCAATAGTACACTAGCTAAGCTAACGGATGTTACGCTGAGCTCTTCCATGCCAACAAATATTTATGAAAATTATGATATTACCTCTCGTTCTGCCCTGATGCTTCAAGCAGATTTATTGATTGAAACTTATTTAGGGTTATATTTTTAAGCATTGAGAGCGGAATCCAGATTTCTCCTATCAATCATATAAGCATAAAGACCTCCCCCTAAAACGGAGAGGTCTTTATGCTGTTTATACGTGAATAAGTTTTAACAATTCACTTTGTTATTTGTCATAAACTAACCGCGAGCTTTAAGTTTATCTTCTGACTAGGTAAAATTTCTTCTTCACAAGTTTAATTGTTTATGCAATAAATCTTTCACTCTTTGGACTTCTTCTTCTGGTATTCTTTGGTAAGATATTCCATCTTGCCCAGTAATTCCATCTCCCGTAAATCCCTCACCTTGCATTTGTTCACTTTCAATGGTTGTTAAGCAAGAATAGTAACCTGTTAAGATTTTTTGCATTTGATCAAAGGTCAGATCCGTCTTCCCATTCTCTCCAATACCGTCCATAATTTTCTGATAACTAAAAACGCTTTTCGTTGATAACATTTTGTCTATCAACAATTCCATCACTTCTCGTTGTCTACCTTGACGACCATAATCACCTTTAGGATCTTCATAACGCATTCGCGAATATTGTAATGCTTCCCAGCCATCCAAATGTTGCTTCCCTTTTGGAAAATCAATTCCTTCAGCCGAAAAAGCAAAATCATTATCTACAGTGACTCCACCTACTGCGTCTACCAGTGTCTGCAACCCATCCATATTGACCGACACATAATGATGAATTGGGATATCTAAAAACTTTTCAACAGTATTCATAATCATTTCTGGTCCACCAATCGAATGTGCGTGATTAATTTTATCCTCGTAATCTGCTCCAACGATTTCTACAAACGAATCTCGTGGAATACTGACTAAAGTCGTTTTCTTCGTCTGATTATTCAAAGTTGCCACCATAATTGTATTTGCTCTGTAGTCAGTTTTTCTTTTTGAATCATTCGCAATTCCCAATAGTAAAATACTCATTGGCTCTGAAGCTTCCGGCGCCTTCGTATTTCCCTTTCGTTCAACAGGTGAATACATTGAGTCAGCCATCTTTTGACTACTGTGATAAAAGCGCAAAGCAAAAACACTCAAACCAGAAATAATGATAACTAGAACAGTAACCAGACTTAGTAAAACTTTTTGCCACGTTGAAAAACGACCTTTTCTAGTTTGCCGAGTAGTTAATGTTTCTTTTCGCAAGTATGGATAAAAAAGACCAGCTGTTCCAAAAGTCGTCCCGTACCCAAGCAACAATCCAGTAAAAACATCACTGAAATAATGGACCCCCAAATAAATGCGACCACCAGCAATCACAACTAGTAAGAAAAAGAAACCCAGTTTAATCAGTAAAAAAATCTTTTGATTGCTGAAAGCATAAATCACAATCATGGAACAAATAAATGTCATGATCAACACAGAATGACCACTCGGAAAACTGTAGGAAGAACGTGCAAGATATTGCAATTGATCGGGGCGTGTCCGTTGGATCAAATGCTTTAAGACATAGCCAATACCACTAACAAATAGGAGATTTCCCAGACACCAAATTGCTAATGATTTCCGATTGGTCTTTAGTAAGAAAATCGCTACTGCACCAAAAATGAGTAATATTGGAGCAATCGTTGCCACCTTCGATACCACACCCACAAAAATAGTTACATAGGCGTTATCTGGTAATCGATGTTGGGTAAAAATTTGATCCACACGATTAAGCCATGGTGCATTCATCATAACTCCAGCTGTAACTATGAGTAGTAAGAACAACGCGGCAGCGCTGTTCAAAAACAATTTCTTTCGCATAAAGTATCCTCACTTTTTATTCTTTTATTTTGTTTCTAACAAGCTATTTTTTCTTGAATCCCATCGTGACACCTAACCCAATTCCTAACACAATCAACGAAGTACCACCTTGACTTAAAAAGGGTAACGGAATGCCGGTTAGTGGCAATATACCAATTGCTGCACCAATATTTTCAAAAATTTGAAACATCAGTCCAAAAACAAACGCCACTGCAAGATAAAGATTCGCTTTGTTATTGGTTCTCAAAGCTGCAGAAAGTATTTGATAAAACAAATAGAAATAGAGAAAAACAACGAATGCCGCGCCCATAAAACCAAAACCCTCACCAACTACGGTAAAGATCATATCTGATTCTCGAACTGGCACATACACAGAGATTCCGCTAATCCCACGTCCAAATAACCCACCGCTACCAATCGCATAAAGACTTTGAACTTGCTGATACGCAATCGTGTCACTATATTGAAATGGATCGATCCATGCGCGAACACGGTCTAATTGATAGGTCTTAAAATGTAAGGAATAGAGCAATTTGTTCCCCCATTCGCTGAACACCAGAACTAATAATGCACCACCTAACGTTGCACCGATACCTGTAATGATTGTCAAAATTTTCCAATGCACGCCAGCAATAATAAACAGCGCACCTAGGATTGCAATAAAAACTAAACTTGTTCCAAAATCTCGTTGCATAAACATCAACAAAAAGGTGGGCAAACTGTACAGGATAATTTTTCCTAAATAACATAAATCGCTTTTCAAATCTCTTGCTAATTTTTTTTGAGACCATTCCATCTCAAAACGAACTGTCAGACTTACCATAAAAAGAATAAAACTTAGTTTCATCAACTCAGAAGGCTGGAAAGAAAATGAGCCGATTCGCAGCCAACGTTTTGTGTTTGTCAAAATATACATTGATGGATCATAAAACCAATATAAGAGAGCCATCAAGCCAAGTGACAGCACATACAAAACCGGTGCGTATCTTAGTAAAGTTGCTACAGGAATTCTACTAGTCACAACTAACAGGATAAATGAAACTAGACAAAAAATCGTTTGCTTGAAGACGACACGTCTTACGTCAACCCCATCCAGATCAGCAGCTATCGCTTGCACCCCTATACTCATCAAATAAAAAATGAAAATTGGCAAAAACAGAGAATAATTAAACTCGTTGCTCAAACGCTTGATCATTTACACTTACCTCCGAGGAGAATTTTAGACAGATTCCTAAAGCAATCGATAAGAACAAATAACTGGTTCCTCCATAACTGATAAACGGCAGTGGAATTCCAGTCATCGGAATCATTCCTAAGATACTTGCAATGTTGATACTCGTCTGTAAGAGCAACAAAGTCCCGACACCAAAATAAATCAGACTAATTTGTTGACTAGCTTCTTTTGCAGCTAGCATAAATAATCGAAGAATGATTAAAAAAAGAAGTGCTAAAACAATTAGTCCCACGATCATTCCCAATTCTTCTACTAAAATCGAATAAATAAAATCTGTTTCTGCTACTGGTAAATAACCTTTTTTTGTAATACTATTTCCTAACCCTCGACCAAAGAAGCCACCATTATATAACGCATAATAGGAGTTACTCATCTGAAATCCTTTTCCATACGGATCTAAAAATGGATCCCTCACTAACTGAATACGGTCATAGGTATGCATGAACAAATTTGGTAAAAGATCATGATTACCTAGAAAAAGGATCGTTCCACCTACCACTGCAACTCCTGCAATTGTTGCTAGAAAAACGGCAATTGAAAACTGATAAGGCAACTGTGCTGTCGTAATGATCACTAGTGCGATTCCCCAAAGAATGATTGCTCCTGTCACTTTTGGTTGAAATAAAATCAGCAATCCACTAAATAAAACGAGGACGTAAGGTACCCACATTTCCTTCTTCGATCGTTCCACCCGAAAAAAATACGCTAGATAGAGAATTAATGCAACGTTTGTTATTTCAGAAGGCTGAAATTGAATACCACCTAACGAAACCCATCGTTGTGCACCATTGATATTTACGCCAATGACATAAACCAAAATCAAACTAACGACTCCCAAACCCAGCGCAATTTTGGCAAGGAATCCTTTTAATAAAATTTTCTTTTTTAGCCGATAAATTCCCGCAATCACAAACCAACTCATTCCCATAAAAACGGCTTGCTTATAAAACAGCGATAGTGCATTCTGACCCTCAGCTGTCAGTCTGTACGAACTTGCGCTAAATACAAGCAAGAGACCAACTACGCTTACTCCTAAATATGGTAATAATAATAGCCAGTCGATCGTTTTTCTTTTTCTCACAATGTTCTCTCTCCTTTTTAAGCACCTGTTTAAGACGGGAGAGAAACAGTAAATAGCCTCAAAAAAAGGACACCAAACGTTAGCTAAAAAACTAACAAATCTGGTGTCCCACACAATTAATCTCATCGTCTGAGTTTTAGCACTAAACAACGTAAAGAATTACTCTTAGCTATTTTATGAAAAGCCTTAATCCGACAATTCCTATTTTACACATTGGCGTCTTTCGACGTTTCTGCGCAATAGCCTGTGTTTGTTTAGGAGCCTCACCTAACAAGTTTACTTATATTTAATTTCATAAAAATATTACTTTTTTTCTCAAGAAATATCAAAATAAATCGTAAAAAAACGAATTTTCTTTAGAGTTGCTTATGAAATCATTTAGAAAAAATTTATATTTGGCCAAAAATAAGCCAGAAAAATCAGAAGTGATAGTAAATAATACTAACGGTTTGTTGAACAATCCTGTTTATGTAAAAAGACACAGGTCTATTCTTACCTCGCCATCAGACTATAGCTAATCTTGTAATCTTTTTACGAACTAGGTCATTACATTCAACTCTAACTTAAAAAAAGTTTTGTACGTCACTTAACAGCGACATACAAAACTTTTTTGTTTTATTCATTCGATTTCAAAGCACTAATCATATCAATTTCTTTTAACTTTCTATGAGTGATGAACATCACGATAGCAGAAAAGACAAGCGTCAAAGCGCCCGAAACTAAATAGCCCATTTCCGGAATCAAAAGTGGAAAAGCCATATTATCGGCGCTAGCCATCGTAATAATGAACCATGTCAAGACCTTACCAACGCCACAGCCCAATAAGATTCCCACTAAAGTAAAGATGACGTTTTCCCGAATGATATACATCGTGACTTCCCCGTCAAAGAAACCTAAAACTTTGATTGTCGCTAATTCTCGTTCCCGCTCTGACACATTGATATTCGTCAGATTAAACAAAACGACAAAGGCTAACGTGCCTGACAAAACGATAAAAATCAAAACGACTGGACGTAAATTATCACTAGCAAAAGCTTGTTTGCTTGCTTGAGTACTCATAAAAGTCGTTGTTGTCACTTGATTGGTAGCTTGTAATTGACTCGCTAATTTCGCTTCTTCTTGAGAAGACATTTCATGACTCTTGAACAAGATAGTATTTTCGGTGAAGTCTTTATCCGTGACTTGTTGATAGTAATTTTGATCCATAAAAATTGTATTACCTAAGTAATTTTCAACGATTCCACTAATCTTTAGCTTTATTTTTTTACCCTCGTTATCTTGAATCGTCAGACTACTTCCGACCTTAGCATTGTATGCTTTCGCTATACCTTCCGTGATAACTGCTCCATCCTTGGTGATCTCTACAGTTGTTTTTTTGTCTGTTTTTTTCAAGGTGAAATAATCTTTAGCACTATCTGTATCCTTAAAAGCATACAACGATGCACTTAAATCACTTACCCCTTCTTTTTTGAACTTCACTTGATCAGCAAAAACATTCATGCTCCCTTTGACTTGGTCATGAGCGCTCAGCACTTCATCCGCCTTTTGGACATCTGCCTCATCTTTTAACGTAACGATTCCTTGAAAGTGATTCAATTGCTTGAACTGAACATCAACCACCCCACCAATGGAATCTTGTAACCCGAATCCAGCCACCATTAAGCCCATACAGCCTGCTATCCCAAGAATCGTCAAAATTGCTCGAGCTTTATAGCGGAAAAGATTTCTGTATGTCACTTTTTGGTTAAAACTCAAACGGCTCCATAAAGGTGTAATGTATTCTAAAAGGATTCTTTTTCCGGGTTTTGGCGCTTTAGGCATCAAAAGCGCCATCGGTTTTTCCCGTAAATCTTTAACCAAGATATAAATAGTGGCCGCAACAGTTGCAAAAAGTGCCGCAAGTATTGCCATAAAAATCGGCCAAAACCAAAAATCAGTTGGGTAGTTTTCAAAAACATAATTTTTCTTCAGCATGGTAAAAACTACAGGTGGCAGTCCTTTCGTTCCCACAATAACTCCAAAAATGGTTCCGACAGTCCCTGTCAATAAAGCATACAATAGATATTTTTGAGCGATTTCACTGTTTCGGTAGCCCAATGCTTTCAATGTACCAATCTCTTTTCGATCTTCTTCAACCATACGTGTAATGGTAGTAAATGTAATCAATATTCCAATCAAAAAGAAAAAAACTGGAAAGACGTTCCCAATTGCATCGATTCTATCTGATAGACTAGTAAATTCTGTAAAACCAGGATTTGAACTTCTCTGTGTCAGAAGATAATTTGGCGTTTTGATGGCTGCGACATTTTTTTTTGATTGTCCAAGCTTCGCTTGCGCTTCCGTTAACGTTTGTTGGTTTTCCATGAGCTCCGTTTGTTTTTCAGCAAGCACTGTGGTCGCTTTTTCCAACTCACTTTGCGCTGACGCCAACTGTTCATTAGCGATAGTTGGACCGTAAACCGTCTCAAGTTGCGCTTTTTGTTGTTCCAACTGTTGTTGTTGACTGGTCAATTGTTCTTTCGCTGCGTTCAGTTCATTCTGCCCATCACTCAGCTTTTGTTGGTTTTCTTGTAATTCCTGTTCTCCTTTGGCGATTTCTTGATTAGCTATCGCTTGTAACTCCGTTTTTCGTTGCTCTTTGCGCGCATCAAAAAGTTTTTGTAATTTTTCCTCATTAACGATCATCTGATCTTTGTAGACATCAGACATAATATCTTTCTCTTTTAAATCAGAGAAACGTAAATATAAAATAGAATAGGTTTCACTACCAAAAGCCGTTTCAGGCAAGTAGGCATACCCGTCTATTGTCCCATCTCCCACAGTCGTCACGCCACGCTCTTTTTTATCAACATATATGGGGGAAGAAACATAACCCGTGACTGTAAATTTCTCCCCTTTCAATTGACTATCTTTAATGGTGATTTTACTGTTGATGGGGTATTGTTCTTTTAAACTCTCATCTATCAACAACTGCTGATTATTTTTTGGATAACTTCCTTGTAGCAATGTCAGTTTATTTTGCTTTTTATCCTCAGCATAAGAATAAATTTGTAAATTACGATTTTGTTGCTCTTCCACATAAGGAAAACTATAGCCTAGTTCTCCCTTGGCACCAGCTACTTTTTCAGCAATAGCCAAATCCTCATTTGTCAGTCCAGCAGTTCCTTGAATTTGTAAATCTGAAACGTTGTGGCTAGTAACAAATTCTTGGACAGTTTTTTCGAGATTGGGTCCAATGGATTTGATTCCTACAAATAATAAAACACCCATGAAGATAATTAAAATGATTGCGATAAATCGGCCTAAACTTTGTCGAATATCGCGAAATGTACTACGAATATAGAGATTTTTCATTTTTATTCCCTCACCACTCAATCTCTGCCACAGGCAATGGGGTCTTGTTGATTTCCACAGAACGCACTTTGGCATCATTGATGCGGATGATCCGATCTGCCATTGGTGCGATTGCCGAATTGTGAGTAATCAATAGTACGGTTCGTCCATCTTTTTTTGCTACATTTTGTAACAACGTTAAGACTTGTTTTCCCGTTTCGTAATCCAGCGCTCCTGTCGGTTCATCGCAGAGTAAAATTTTAGGATTTTTTGCTAGTGCACGGGCAATTGCCACTCGTTGTTGTTCCCCACCAGAAAGCTGAGCAGGAAAGTTCTTCATCCGTTCACCAAGACCAACTTGACGTAAAGTTTCCTCCACGTCTAAGGCATCCGGGGATACAGCAGTGGCTAATTCCACATTTTCTTTTGCAGTCAAGTTAGGAACTAGATTATAAAATTGAAAAACAAATCCTACATCCGTCCGCCGAAATTCCGTTAATTGTCGGTTATTGAAAGTTGCAATATCCACCCCATCAATGATAATCTGCCCTTCATCAGGAGTGTCCATTCCACCCAAGATATTCAATACTGTTGATTTACCAGCACCACTAGGACCTAAAATCACGGCTAGCTCCCCTTCTTCAACTGAGAAGCTGATGTCGTTATTAGCTGTAATGGTTGTATCACCCATTTGATATCGTTTAAACTCATTTTTCACTTCAATATAGCTCATGTTTATTCACCTCGTCATGTTTTCAACACGCTGTTGATTATATACTCTGTTGTTAGTATAATCGTTTCAATAACTCATGACAATATGCAAAGAACTTGGAGTTGTCATTGAGTAGACAAAGTTCATTAATCTGTTCATTAAATGAAAGGAAGCGCACTCATGGCTGGTATCAAAAATAATCGTCGAACCATTTATACAAAAAAAATAATCAAAGAAGCTTTTTTAAATTTGTTGTCTGAAAAGGAGCTCCAAAAAATAACTGTTACAGATATATGTAAATTAGCCGATGTCAATCGTGGAACTTTCTACAATTACTATACAGATACCATGGACCTGTTCCACCAAATCGAAGCGCAACTTATCGAAAGAATTCTTCCCTTAATCAAAATCGACAGTGACGAAGAGTTAGCCTCATGGTTGAGTCGACTGATTGCTATTTTAAAAGAAGCACAACCTCTTTCTTCTATTTTGACCCGTAATTACCAGGACAGTCACTTAATCAAAACTATTTTTCAAGAGGTACACGAGATAGCCATTGAAAGTTTTGCCGCTCGCTACCACGAAGACGATCCACGATTGCTCGAATATTATTTCACTTATTTTGTCCGCGGTGTTCTAGGTACAGTGGATGAATGGTTGACCAACGATGACGGAACTAGCGCCGATGATTTGAGTCGAGTTTTAGCTCAAGTCTTGCCCTCAGAAGAATAGCAAACTTTTTTTCAAAATATCTATTTGTTAGACATGGAATTGCTATTTACTATCAGCTAAAAAAAGTTTGATCCTGCAAGTTAGTTTTGTATAAAAAAAGAACCAAAACAGCTACCCATTTTGAATATTCAATTAAAGTAGAAGTTTGATGAAATAGTGCATTTCTCGATAATTGAAGAAGAACAAGAAAAGGACCTGAGTTGAATTCAGGTCCTTTTCATCTTTTAAAAAACTTTTAAACAACCTCTTAGTTGTTTTCTAAAAAACTTTTAGAAAAACTCTACTAACGTTCCTTATTATTCCGTTTATTACGGATAACTAATCCAAAGAGTCCGAAAAGACTGACTCCCCCTCCTAAAAACCCAACGGAAAATTTCTTTCCAAGATCAAAATAATAAGGAGATGCCCTGTGTTCTAGCTACTGTTTGCAACTTTTCTTTCTTAAATTAATTCTTTTACTTTATGACCGTTTAATGCCGGAATTTCTCTGGATAGGTTTATTTTTCGTTCTTTCCCAATATCCCCACGATAGTCCCTAACTGGCCCTTCTAAAATAAAAAAGCTATCAAATTGCCGCTGTTTTTTAGTAAAACCATAAGTACCTATTAGAAGATATCTTCCATCTTCTATTTTTCTTACTTCGTCTACTATACATAAACATTTTACACACAAAGTCATAAATTCTTTTAAGATTGAAATTGTGCTTTGATTTTCCGAAAAGTATGTTTGCCAACGAATAGTTCTGAACCGTCTTTAAAGGTAACGGCATCTTCTTTAGCGTCTAATTTCTGGATGGAACTCTTATGAATAATAAAGGAATTGAGAAAAATAAACTGCGATTCAACTAGCTTTTCTTTGATACTGGATAAGTAGTGGTTAATCGCATAAACGCCATTTGTCGTATAAAGCATGACTTTTTTAGAACGCGGAACCTTTTCAAAATACAATAGTTCTTTATAGGCGATTCTTGCTTGGTTTCCTGCCCGTTGTAGGGTAAAGAAATGATTGTCACTTCGTTGTTCTTCACGCTGCTTGATTTTTTCAAATGCACTTTGAATATTTTCTTTGATGACTTGTTCATCAATTTTTTTTGAAAGAAACGCTAACGGAGCAATATGTTCATCGATGATCGTTATTAGCTTATTTTCCAAACTTGTAATGTAGAGAATATACCCTTGTGTATCAATTTTTCGGATTTCTCTGCCTAAATCGATTCCATTATATTGTTCCTGCAATTCAATATCTAACAAGTAGATATGAGGACCTTCACTCAAATCTTCTGCAAGCATTTCTTTTGCTGTAACTACTTGTTCCTTCATATGGTAGACATAGCCGCTTTCAGCGATAACCTGCTGAATCACTTTCATCATTTTAGTTCGAAAAAAAGGGTTGTCTTCAATTACATAGATATTCACACGCTCACTCCTTGCCTATTGTTAGATCACAATAAATATAGTCATCTTCAAGATAAATATCAAAAAACGCAATTTCCCACGAGTCCACTAGTTTATTCAAGCTATATAAACCTTTACCGCGATCATCACCTTTTGTCGAATAGCCTTTTTGGGTAAGTTTTGCTAATTGAATTGTCTGAGGATCGACAGCCTTATTAGCAACTGAAAAAGATATTCCTGCTTGATTCTCTGCAAACCGAAGTATTATTTTGGGTTCTGGTAGCTTACGTGACTCATCTAACGCATTATCTAGTAAAATTCCTAGACATCGCACTAAATCGATTAACGGAACTGGAACTTCTCGAATTGGGTTCAAAACTGTCACTTCAACTGGAATATTCTGAGTTTGAGCCAGGTGAAGTTTTTGTTCCAGTAGTCCTCGCAGTGGTAAGAGTTGTAGATTTTGCAAATCAGGTGAATGAGCAGTCAATGATAGTTTGGGTGTTGAGCCTTTTAAATTTTGATAAAAATATTTTTTCAAACCGGCCAAATCATCTTGCTCCAAAAATATTTCAATTGTCATTAGGATATTTTTATAGTCATGGCGAAATAACTGAACTTGATAATTCTCAGCAGCTAAATGTTCGGTTTGTTGAACTTGTTTTGCTAGCAAATCTTGATGTAGTTGGTTCTTCGTAATAAAAAAGATTGTTAAGGAAACAAACAGTAAAACGACCACATGGGAAACCAGCAACAAGAGTAAAATCACTTCATAATACTCTGTCTGCCATAATAAAAATAACAAAGCACCAATCACAAATAGGAAGAGAAAGAAAAATACGAATAGAATGTAGGATTTTCGCGGAATTTTGTATTGCTGTAAAACCGATGTCAACCTATATTTTTTTACAAGAGAATCAATCCCCCACATAAGAATCAAATGAATAAGCAATACCGCACCTAATAATAAATAAAAATGACGAGTATCAATCGCTAAAAATGGGTAAGCTAAATTTAAACCAGATAATTGATAATAACGGTAAAAAGTCAGATACCAAACAATATGATAAATTGAGTAAGAAAAAGAAGTAAACAAAGTTGAAATCAAAAAATTATGCATCAAAAAAAGCGACAGACATAAGTTTAACACGATAAAATAAAAGCCCAAAAAAGCCACTGGTATTCTCAACAAAAAAAATAAAGCTCCCGCGCCCAAAAAAGCGACAAGATAGTTGAAAAAATACCGCAACGTTAATACCCGTTTATCAAAAAAAAGCATCATATACAAATAATTCAGTAAAATGACTGCTCCGCTATAAATCAATTCTTTTTCCATGTTGCTTCTCCTCCAGACACTAACTACTATCTATTATACAAAAACTGCTAGTTTCAGCCTAACTGGACGCTTAAAAATAGTGTCTGCCTCAGCAACCGTAAGTTCCAAGAAAAGACACTATCCTTTGATCCACCCTAATAGTAGTTACCTGCTTTTTTATCTGGGGGCATTATAAATGATGCCGAGATACTTGTCTTTCAATACTGATAGCAGTTCGTTCCCCTTTTGTAGTTCTTGCTTTTTAGTGTAGTTATTTTTTACGACCATTAGACAACCATCTGCTTGTTCGCCTAAGATCAATGCGTCGGTTACCGATAAAATCGGAGGGGCATCAATGATTACCATCTCAAACTGTTCCTTTGCCTGCCGAATGACTTGTCTGAGTTCCTCAGAATTAATAGTCACATGAGGCAAAGAAAAGTGTCGACCTACTGGTAAGACAGAAAAATCATTGTTGATTGAAACCACCATTTTTTTTAAAGTATCTTCACAATTAGCATCTAGCAAGCCCGATAGTCCCAAAGATTGTTTCGACTCTGGAAAAGCATCGCCCATTGACGGCTTACGCAAATCTAAATCAATCAGCAACGTCTTTTTGTTATATTGGGCATAAGTTGCTGCTAAATTGCTGGAGATCAAAGTTTTTCCATTATTTTGCGTTGGTGAAGTGATGACTAAACTGCGAATTGGACGACCAATATGCAACAGGTCGAGATTGTTTTTTACTGTCCGAAAATATTCGGCTTGTACAGAAGACGGGTCACGAAGCGCTACATTTTTCTGGGAAAGATTTTTTTTCATATTTTTCTTCATTCCTTACGCTCCTTCACTTCCAGGTTCATAATCATCAATAGCACCAATTGTCCCTAAGATGGGAACTTTGAGATTGGAAAAATCATTCTCTGATTTAATCTTTGTCGATAAAGATAAATGTAGAGCAATAATCACTAAGCTGAAAGCCAAACCGCCAATCAATTCCATCATAGCAAAATTGATTTTTTTAGGAGAAATCGGTGCTGTACTGGAATCCAAGATCGCTTTATCCAGTAACTTTAACTGACTGGTCGACATGATTTCAGCGGCTGTCTTGATAAATTGATCTGCCACTTGATTGGCGATCTCTGCGGCCTCCCGAGCAGTCGCGCCCGTAACTACGATATTGATGATTTGCGAATTTTCTTCTGTCATTGGGGTAATTTGGTTTTTCAGCTCATTCAAGGTATAACGCCCATCTAAGTTTGTGTTGACTTCATTTAACACTCTGGGACTTTTGATCAATGCATTATAAGTATTGATCATTTGAGTCACCGTTTCTTGCTTCTGATTGTTAGGGATCACCAATACTTGCGAAGCCATTTGATATTGAGGCTTTATAAAAAAGGTCGACACCATCAACGAAATCACCAGACCGGCCACACTAAAAAACAGTATCAACCATTTGTAGCTTAACAATTTTAATCCTATCTTTTGAAAATCGTATTCCATCATTTCGCTCCTTAGTTCATTTACATTGTATACAGAGAGTATACAAATTCTCCCTTGATTTTTCGTCCATTTCAGCAGTCATTTTTTGCGATTTAGCAAAAAAGTAGAACAGAATTTTTTCTGTCTCACTTATCAATTGTTTCAATTACTGAAATAAGATAGTTTTCCAGTTGCTCTGCTTGGTTTGCTTTCAACAAATCAAAAATGACGTTTAAATGGAACAGTTCTTCTTTCAATAGCGGAAAGTAGCCTACTGGGATATCGCAGTGTTCATATTTTTCTAATGAATCTAACAGATCGTTCGCTCGCAAGCTGTCCTTCATTCCAGAAAAAAAGAGCTGATCAATCGCTAATAATTGCTTGAACGGAAATGCACCAAATTCATCCCTTTCCATAGCCGTGAGAGCTGATTCAATTAGAGGTTCTTGTAATTTAAACTTGATTGGATCAAGATACTTGCCCAAAATCAAGTAGTATTCCCGTCGTAACAGCAAAAATTGCTTAAAGCGATTTTTGCTAAGCTGCAAGTTCTGCAGAATCAGAGATTTTCCATAGCGCTTTAAGATCCCCTCGCTCTCTAATTGTTGAATCGCGCTACGGATTGGCGTACGACTCATGCCATAGCGCTTGGCTAATTCCGCATCAACGATATGATATTCCTCAGGAAACTTCTTCTCCCCCAAATCTTGTAAGAACTGTTGATAGGCTTTTTTACTTAAAGAATCCATTCAAATCTCCACTCTCTTTGACGTCTAGCATATGTGGCAGATTTTCTTAATAGAATGAACCACTACATACCACCGCCTTTATTCGATAATTCTCTAAAGGTCAGTAAAATTATCTTGATATTGAAAAAGATGCTTCTTTTTCTTATGTATTCCAGATCCAAGGCCACCATCTGTTCAAAAGTCAACTGATTTCTTCCGCTGATCTGCCATAAGCCTGTGCAACCAGGTGTGACTTCTAACCGTTGTTTGTGATAAGCATTATATTCTGCGTACTCATTCAACAATGGAGGGCGCGGTCCAACAAAGGACATTTCCCCTTTTAAAATATTAATAAATTGAGGAAATTCATCAACGCTGGTTTTACGAATCCACTTACCGACTCTGGTGATCCGAGGATCTTCTTTCATTTTGAACATCAGTCCCTGCATCTCATTTTGTTCTTTCAACTCCGCTAATAAATGTTCCGCATCGACTGTCATAGATCGGAATTTGTACATATTGAAATATTTGCCATTCTTCCCTACTCGTTTTTGTTTAAAAATGACTGGGGCGTTGAAATCTTCTATTTTGATACAAAGTGCTACAACAACCAGTAGTGGTAGCGAAATGGAAATAGCCGATATTGCACCTATAATATCTAAGACCCGCCAGATGGTATCATGTAGTTTTTTCTCAAATTTGTTCGTACTGAGAATAATATTTTTTTCCATAGATTTCTCTCCATTTTTTTAAACTTACAAACATCCAATTGAGTAATAATAACCAGCTGCATGAATGGCTAGTAAAATTAACGCTATTCTTTTACGTCCCATTCCGCTGTTTTCTTGTCGCCTAATTTATAGATCAGCTTCTTAGGTTTTTCTGTTTTGTTCAATGAAAATGTAACTGGTCCTGATAGGCTTTTGGTTGGTTTAAGCTCATCACCAAAAGTTGCCATTGTAGGGTCGATATCCACTTCTTTTCTATCCGTAGTTTCTAGTACGAAATCGATTGATCCTAATCCTTTAGAATTAGAAGAGACATTTTCTCCTTTGACTTGGAAGGTGTATAAGATCTTTTCTTTGCCTAGCTCTTGTTTCTTTTCTTTTTTAGGTTGCGAAATGGTAAAACGAATTCCCTCGGCAACGGAAGTTTGTTTTTTTTCTTTGATGGAAGAATCGTTTTTAGTTGATTCATTTGTTCCGCAAGCGACTAGCAGACTGACTAACATCATCAGTGAACCAATTAGATAAATTATTTTTTTCATGTAAATTCTCCTTTGCTTGTCTAACACATACCGAAAGTATACGTTCTTTCTTCCATTCTTTTTTTTATTTCAGCGTTCTTATCGTCCGATTTAGCAAATCAACTTCACTCTTAATCATTGCCGAATAGGTCGCGGCTATAGACCTTAGCTCCAACATCAGACAATTCCTGATCCAATCGGTTGGCGAGAATCAGATCACTGATTTTTTTGAAGTTCGCGAGATCGTTGACAATCCTTACACCTGCAAATTCTGCTGCTTGGCTACTAGGCTCATAAATGACCATGTCAACATTCACTGCTTTCAGATGCTCCATCACTCCTTGAATCGATGAGTAACGGAAATTATCGGAGCCACTTTTCATCGTTAATCGATAGATCCCGACTGTTTCTGGTTTTCGAGCTAGAACTTGCTTAGCGATAAAAGCTTTTCTGGTTGCATTTGCTTCCACGATGGCATGCACCAAATCACTAGGAATATCCGTGTAATTCGCTCGTAATTGCTTAGTGTCTTTGGGCAGACAATAGCCGCCATAACCAAAGGAGGGATTGTTATAATGGGTGCCAATCCTCGGATCCAAACCGATTCCTTCAATGATCTGCTTCGAATCTAAGTTGCGAAGTTCAGCGTAGGTATCTAATTCGTTGATGTACGCAATCCTTAAGGCTAAAAAACTGTTAGAAAATAATTTGATTGCTTCTGCTTCTGTCGGATCGGTCAACAGTATTTCAGCGGACTGTGTCGCTGTTCCTCGTAAGAACATTTCTCCAAGTTGCTTTCCTCGTTTAGAACGTTCGCCAATAACGATCCGTGTAGGATAAAGATTGTCGTAGAGTGCTTTTCCTTCTCTTAAAAATTCTGGTGAAAAAAGAATGTTCTCTGTCGCGAATTTATGCTTCATCTCCAAGGTAAAACCAACTGGCACGGTCGATTTGATGATAATCAAAAGTTCGGGTCGCAATGCTAATGCTTGTTCGATCACTTCTTCAACTGTAGTCGTATCAAATGAATTTTTTTGCTCATCGTAATCAGTCGGTGTCGCAATCAGCAGGCACTCGGCAAAAGCGACAGCCGTTTTAAAGTCCGTAGTAAAGCCAAGGTTCAACTGGTTTTTATTGCCCAAAAATTGCTGGATTTCCTGATCTTTGATAGGTGATCGCCCCTGCTGCAATTGTTGGACTTTTGTCTCTATGATGTCATAAGCTAAAACCTGTTCTTTTTGACTAAGAAGTAACGCATTGGATAGACCAACGTAGCCTAGTCCGACAACTGAAATTTTCATATAACATTCCTTTCTATTTCTTTGATTGTCCAAGAGACAACAAATACTTTTAAGATATACCGGAAGTATACGTCAGCCATGCTTGCCTTTTTTTCTTTTCAGCGCAGCTTTTGTGCGTTTTGGCAGATCATAATCAATTGTTAAACCGCGCAGGTCTTGATACTCATCCTCTAGCTGCCCTTCTCCTGATTACGCTACATTTTCTATAAAAAATGGACCTGTGACCAAACGCCTGTCACAGGTCCTCTTTCTTCTGGAAACAATGTTCCAGTAATGGCTTCCCCAGAAACAAACTGAGTAAGCACAGATATTTTCGGTTTATTCCCCTGATTTTTTTGAAACTGGATATTTCTGTCAAGAACTTGTCTTAGCTTTAAAAAATAAGCGGACGTCAAGCCACATTTTTGAGCGTAATAAGATATTCAGAGCGATGTAGCAGCCCCCGCCAAAGATGATTTGAATCACTAAATTCAAAAAAGTCATAGCCATCCGCTGGTTCAAATAAATGACAACAACGAACATTAAAAACCCAGCAAGGAAATACTTCCAAATCCCGCGAAACAATTCTACTTCCGCAAGTTCCTTGCGAATCATTAAAAATTGATAACCCGTCACGGTCCCTTCGGCAATCGATGTCGAAATCATTGCTCCAAAAACGCCAAAAACCGGAATCAGTAGTAGATTACTAATAATATTTACAATAGCACCTGCGACGACCGATAAAGTGTAAGGACGCAGCTTGTTTAAGGGTAATAAATATTGGACACCAAATACATTAGACCAAGCGATAAAAACGATCACTGGTGCTTGTATCAGCATTAGCAAACCAACTTCGGCGAACTTCTCACCAAAAAAGAATGGCGCAAAATTCAATGAGATCCCCATGATTCCAAACATGATTGGTACCGCTAATGCAGTCATACCATTAAAGGAGTTGCGTATAATCGTCAAAACGCCACGATGATTCCCATTAGCATACAAGCTTGAGACACGAGGCAGCATCACCGTTCCTAACGACGTAACTAAAGTCAATGTAAGTTTGATGATTGAATCTGACTGACCGAAAAAGCCAACTGCTGAGATTGAATCAAATATGCCAATCATATTTTTGTTCAACAGCAGATAAAGCTGGATAGCGATTTGCGGTAAAAACAGCATAAACGTTGGTCGTAAATGTCGACCGATATTTAGTTTTCGAGCCGGTCTCTGAAGCTCATTTTTCATAAACGGCCACAGCGAAAGATTCCCGAATAAGGTGCTTCCAGTAACAATCATGATATATTTTGATAGATCTGCCGGCGTTTTTACAAAAAAGAAAACACAAAATAGCGATGTCAGGGAGACTAAGAAATTTCGGCCAACGATTCGTTTAAAATTTTCCTTTCCCATAAAATACCAAGAAATATCAAATGCGGCAGCAACAAGTGCGATTCCCTGAAATAAATACAGCTGAACATTTTGCTGTTGGAAAAATAAGAAAACACAGAAAGCAGCCACAGCTCCGCTAATCGTTAAAAACCGCAGCAATATGATTTCACAAAAAATCTGGCTAAGTTCAGCTTTATTTTTTTGGTTATATGCTACCTCACGATTACCATACGTAGCGATTCCAACAGAACCAGCTAAGATGAAATATTGAATAATCGTATGAGTATAAGTATTTAACCCCACACCAGTCGGACCTAATACGCGAGAAATATAGGGAATCGTGATCACAGGGAGTAGGATCATCAAAAGCTGATAGGAACTATTCAGTAAATAATTTTTAATAACCTTCACAAGCAAATTCCTTTTTCACTAGTTGTAACGCTGCATGGATTACTTGATCCATATCATAATATTGGTAATTTCCCAAGCGGCCACCAAATATAACCTTTTCTAATTGATTGGCTGCTTTGCGATAACGTTTAAACAACGTCATATTGCGAGCATCATTAACTGGATAATACGCCTCTTTTTTGCGATCCCAAGCTTGCGGATATTCTGTAGTAAGGACTGATTTGCCACTTTCACCTTGTTGATCAAAATGCTTCCACTCCATGATCCGCGTATAAGGTGTTTCACTATCTGTATAATTGATCACAGCGTTTCCTTGCACATTATCAACATCCACTATTTGTGTTTCAAACCGTAAGGAACGGTATTCTAACTCACCATATTTATAATCAAAAAAGCGATCGATCATTCCCGTGTAGATAATTCGCGGAAATTCAGTTAAATAGCCCGTTTGATCGGCAAAAAAATCTGTATCTAACTGGATATCAATTTTTTCACTAGCTAACATTTTTTCAAAAATCTTCGTGTAGCCGTCAACAGGGATTCCTTGATAGCGATGGTTAAAATAATTGTTGTCATAAGTAAAACGAACGGGCAACCGTCGAATGATAAATGGTGGCAGCTCGGTGGCTGCTCGTCCCCATTGTTTCTCGGTATACCCTTTGATTAATTTCTGATAGATGTCTGTACCAATCAAATGGATAGCTTGTTCTTCGAGATTCTGTGGTGCACCTTTACTTCCGACTTGTTTCTTTTGTTCTTCTATTTTTTGGGCTGCTTCAGTAGGCGTCTTCACCCCCCATATTTGATAAAAGGTATTCATGTTAAAAGGGAGATTGTACAATTCCCCTTGATAGTTTGCGACGACTTGATTGATATAACCGTTAAACTCACTGAATTGATTGATATAGTTCCAGATTTCTTGATTATTGGTATGAAAAATATGCGCACCATAATCATGGACATTGATTCCATGTTCTTTATGCGTGTGCATATTTCCTCCAATATGTGCACGTTTTTCAAGAATCAGGATCCGTTTGCCACGTTTGGCAGCTTCATGGGCGAAGACTGAGCCAAAAGGTCCAGCTCCAACAATCAAATAATCATAATTCCTCGTATTATATTTCATTGTTTTCCACTCCAATCATTTTTTCTGCTACTCTTAATGCTTGTGTCAAATAGTAGCCCGAACGAATCTGTTCGCTGACTACTTGGATTTTTTCTTTCATGTGTTGATACTCTGTTTCAGTAACGGAGGCAATTTTTTCGGGTAGCTCATTTAAATCCTCAATCACTAGACCTAGCTTATTTTCTATAATGAAAGAAGCGATTGCCGCTTCTTTCCAAACAATCACCGGGAAACCGGCAGCTAAATAAAGCGAAACCTTATGGGGACTGTTATATCGTTGATAATTGGCATACGCGCCATTGCCCCCAGTAAAATCACGGCTATCCCAAACTAAACCATATGAACCTTTCATAACATTTGCGATCTGATCTGCCGGATAGCTGCCAAAATAAGTAACATTTTCGTAGTCAGAGATTCTTTTTGCTAAAGCCGAGCCATATAGATTGAATTGTATCCCGACTAACTGATCGATTTTTTCTAAAGCTTGGACTTTCTTGCTGTCAAGATTACCGGCCATAATTACTTGATTACCGAACTCCCCGCCTGAATGAGAACTCTCCGTCAAATAATCAAACAACTCAAGCGTAAGAAGCTTATCGGCGGGCAAGCCTTGTTTGATTAGCCAGTTTTTCATCATTTTATTATGCACAATGACTACATCTGCCTGTTTTAAATAGGCAATCCGACTGAATTTCGTGACGAAATTAGTTTTTTTGTCATTCAGCACTTCTTTACGTAGCTCTTCGATATCATGGATCAAAACGATCTTTTTATTTTTCCGCCAACGATTCACTCCTTCGAAAATATGTAGCAAAAAAACGCCTCTTAGAAAAAAAGTTGGATAATGAAAAATGTATGTACTTCGTTTTTTGCTTTTTAAAAGACCGAACAAGCTAATCACTGGGGTAAACAGTGTATTTAAATACAAATTTTGATACACCCTTGAGGGTAAATGCAACCGATTCTGATACCCTCGTTTTTCAAACAAAAATTCTGCATCTTGTTTTGCTTTGCCACCGGCATTATTGAAAACACCATCGTACAATTTAAAAAAATTTTTTTGCATAGTTGCACTCCTTTGTATGTCTTTCGACGATATACCAAAAGTATACAAAACTCCCACTTTTGAAAAATCATTTTTAGCATAGCTTTCAGCCGATTTAGCAAATAAAAAAGCCCTCTTATTTTATTAAGAGAGGCTCTTTTGAATCATTGTCTAGGGAAATCGGCAGACAGCTTGGTTGCCAAAGCCATTATGAACGCATAACCGACCGCCATCGGATTAAAGAAGCTATTGGACGACGTACTGGAAATGACTAGATGAATCAGTGGCAAACAAAATGCTAAACCGAAAGCACCATTTTGTTTCAATAATCGAACCCCACGCGTACACAGACTAGCTAGCAAACCAACGTAAGTGCCCAAACCAAGATAACCGTACTGTCCTAAGATTGCCGGCCAAAAAGAATCAGTCAAATACTGGGTATGGATATAACCTAAACCATAGACCTGGCGATAACCTAAATCGCTGTACAAGGGTGAGTAGTATGTTCTAGCGGTAAACGTGCCAAAAGTTGCCAGCCCTTTTCCAATTGGAAATGTTTCTTTAGCGATAGCAAATGCGTCCTCTGTTAAAATTCCGCGTGCAGATTCGACCCCACCACCGTAATATTTGTCAAAGGAGCCAGTCAACTGGATCAGCAAAAATAAACCACTCAGTGCAATTGCGCCTGAAACAAACAGTCCAATTCGCCCAATTTTTATCCCAGTTTTTAGATAAAGATAGATTAGTAAGAAAATCAAGACGAATCCGAAAGAGCGAGAACGAAGCGTCAGCAGTAACGGTAAGAGCAGCAGCCAACTATACAAGCGATTTTCTTTTAATTGGTTTGAGGTTAACAATAAAATACTCAGTGTACTGACGACTGCCATTGCTAAAACAAACGGATGGAAGAAAATAAATTTGAAGGCACGCAAACCAAAGCGGGTTTCACTGGCTAAAAAAATAGCAGGAAATCTCAGAAAAGAAGAAAAGCTACTGACAAAGAATACAGTTGCAAGGACTTTGGCAAATTTTTTGATTTTTTCTAGCAACTCATGGATATCCAACTCGCGAAAAATCAATAAACTGCTCCAAAAAATCAAGACGAATTTTGAAGTAGCCATTAGATCCAAGACTACCACTTTAGCTGGCTGCAATTGATAGATCAAACTTCCAATTAAACCGATCATTTGAAAAACAATCAAAATCTTTAATTCACGATAATCGCTTTTCTTGGTTTTTTGCTGTAAAAGAATTAGCAACGCGAATAAAACTGAAAACAAGGTAAACAATTCATCGAATAGTCCAAAAACGGTTCGAACCACTCCATTGGGAAACTCCGAGAAAAAAGACTGAAAGATAAATAAAAAAACTAGAAGCGGATAAAACGTATTAATTGTATGATTTTTATGCATCTGCTAGTTCCTTCGCTATTTTTTGATAGAAATGATGGTAATTGGTTTGCGCTTGATAATTTTTTTGCCAAAAAAGTTTTGCTGCTGTTCGCAATCTTTGCTGATCAGTGACTGATTGATTCTTGATTCTTTCTAAGCATTGTAGCAAAATATCGCTTGAAAAATTGCTGGGAATCAGATAGCCATTCTCTTGATTGATCACTACTTCGCTAGTTCCCCCGACATCCGTAGCAACCACTGGAACCCCAAAGGAGATCGCCTCCATGATTGAGACCGGAATTCCTTCCGTAGAACTTATGTTGATGAAGACATCCACTGGATTGTTTTGATAATACTGATAAACTTCCTGATTTGCTCGATAGCCTAAACATTCAAAATCAATTTGTGCGAGCTTTTCTTGTGCACGTGCTTCAATCTTTTTCCTTTCCGGACCATCACCAATATGCGTCCAGCTCACATTTGTTACTTGCCATCTGCTCAGAGCGTCAATCAACAGTTCCAAACGTTTCAACGGGATCATTCGAGAAACTGTTAGAATACGGAACCGTTGATCTGTCGAAGGGACGTTCAGCCCCTGATGGTAGGTTCCTAGCTTAGAAACGAAGATTTTTTGTTGCTGATTAGTAAACCGTTGCTTTAGATAGGTCGCACCATTTTCTGAGATTGGCAGAACGAAGTCCAAATTTTCCATCAGATACTCACGAGAAGGTAAGAATTGATTTTTTTTGCGCTCTTGATAAATATCAAAGCCATGCGCTCTGGAGATTGCTAAATTTTTACAACCTTCACGGGAAAAGTACTCCTTTAATTTCACCGCAATCGAAGCAGTCGTATGCAGCCAATAACTATAAATAACGATCTCGTCTTCTGATTTAATGGAAAATGCCGCTAGCTGACTAATGATTTTCGGTGTCACTTCTTGAACGATGAGATCATCCACAAGCTGATCGAATTTCTGAGACCAAGTTCGTTGCTTGATTTTTGAAAAAGGTGTCTTGAACCCTGCTTTCAGACCAATCTTGATTTTTCTGTACTGAAATTCCCGTTGATTAACGGAAAAAAACGTGACATTTTTTCTTGTAATCTTACGCGTTGGTTCTTCGCCACGCACCGCATGGATCGGAAACAATAAAATTCGATCAAAATCTTGGGGAATCTCCTTCATCTCATTTTCTAAAAAGGACTCACCTGTTTGAAAGGGAAATTTCTTGTTTAGAATAATCAAATATTTCATACTTCCCACCGTTTGTATGGAAAAGCATCGCTCATACGTTGCTTGGCTTGATCCACCATCGTACGAGTCACTCGGTATTCTTGCTTGATAAACGCCTCAGTCAACCAATCGATCCCTTCATCCAGCACATTGATCGAGTGATGTGCCAAATCGTAAGCTGAATAATAATCATCAAATTTGAAGCCGTCCCCTAATAAGTTATCTGTTACTACAATATGGATATTCGGTACATAAAAAGCATCGGCTACGATCAATCCATGTAAACTACTGGAAATAACAACTTCACATTGTGCAATCTCGCGAATTACTTGGTGAGGCTCCTCTTTTAGATCAATCAATTTTGAATCTGGAAATTGATTGATCAGCTCTTGGAAAATTGGATGGTCTTGTTCTTTGAAATGAGGAATGATTCCCACACGATACCGTTTTTGCTGTTCGATCCCGGATTCTACTAAATAAGGTGCTAAAATGCCGCCATCTCCTAAAGGAATATCGACCTCATGACCGAGAATCTTTTCAACTTTTTGTTTCGTTAATTTCCCACGAAGTGCGTGGAAAACCATCTTTTTCCGATAAAAAGGCCCCCAATCTTTATCTTCAATAAATCCTGTACCCCAAATATGAACGGTAGGGTACATTTTTCCGAATATTTGTTTAACTATTGCCAAGGGTAAGTTGTTTTTGTCAACAGTAAATTGACCTAAGCCACTGCCAATTCCACTTAATTCAGCGGTCAAGGGTGTCTTTCTTTCCATTGGGAATTTGAAATACTCTTCCATTAATAAAACATTTAATAAATCACCCATATTGGGTAATTCTGCGTGATACATTTTTATTTTATTCATTCTATTCTCCTGTTGTTATAACGTTTTTGTTTAAGCTCATCAAAACGGCCGATCACTTGAGCAGGATTTCCTCCAAGAATCACACCAGCTGGAAAAGGTTTAGTTACGACAGCTCCAGCGGCAACAATCGTATCGTCTCCTAATTTTGTCCCATAGACTAATGTAACATTGGCACCAATTGCGACATTATTTCCAATTTGTATTTCACCGACATGCTTCTGTAATATTTCATCCTTATCCATGGCATTAAACATGAGGTGAAACATATCATGTGTAATGAAGCGAACATTGGCGGCGATATGAACATTTGAGCCAATCGAAACTTGTTCTGGTTCACTTGGGATCAAGAGTGGACGCCAAGTGACATAGGTGCCAAATTTTTTGAAAGGAACGTGACGCTTTAAATATTCTGCTCGGCTTTGACCATTTTTCTTGAAAAACAGCATCAGTTGGATAAAATTTTTATGCATGATTGTCCTCCAATAGCATTGAAAGATTTTGAATAAAATGTTCGTTATTTGATTGAAAAGTCTTTAGCTTTTGTTCTTCAATTGCAGTAATTGTAGCAGCTAGCTCAGATAACTCTGTTACGGCGATGATGTAACCAGTTTTCGCAAAAGACTCAACGATTTGGATCTGATGATTATCTATATGTTCGCCATAGCACTGTAGACGTGGTACGGCGATAACTTTCTTATGTGCTTTCAGGCCACTAACGATTGCTCCGCTACCACCATGAGTTAGAATGACTGAGGCTTCGTGGATCATTGATTGGAAAAGTTTGCGTGTCAAAAATGGCTGAAATTCGAAATTTTTCGGCTGATAATCACTAGCACCAATCTGTGCAAAGACGGGGTCAGTGATCCATCCTTGTTCAATTAATTTATCAACTGCCTCTAATAGACGATTAAATTGAAATTTTTGTGACCCTAATGTAATAAAAATCATCGTATCCCCCTTAATACAGACTGCCCAGATAAATAGCATTTGGATAATATTTTTTCAAGCTTTCCCACTGAATCACGAAAGTATCCGCAAATTTATAGATTAGCTTTCCTGTTTGGGTGGGATCAGAGATTTTGGCGAAACTTTCAATGTAAATGATTTTTTTGCGAAATAATTTCCCCAGTATCATCATTGGAATAGCTGCCAAAACACCAGTGGATATGATCGTATCTGGACGTTCCTTAAAAAAGATCCATCCTGATTTGATAAAAATCTTCAGGATGTAAAAAAGAAAGAACCATTCTCTGCGATTCACTTGTTGCAAAAAATATGTATTTTTTTCATTCTGATGATAGTCCGTCTTTTCGGTCACATAAAAAACTTCATGCTCATCTGCTAATTTTTTCAGCATCAGCAGTTGCTCATAATGACCACCTGATGAGGCAATCAAACAAATCTTCATTTTGCATCACTCTTTTCTTTGTATACGTTGTGTATATTGTACGTTGGCTAGCATTCTATTTTTGTTGAAGGAGCAATCTTTTTGGCTGAAATAGCAAAAAGTATCAGCTTCTGAGCCAAAACAGTTGTATCTAAATCAACCAGCTTGAATTTGTCGACTACTTTTAAGCGATGCAACTAAACGAGTTCCTGCAAAATTTCCGATAATCCTACTGTTGCCAATCTTGAATCTATTTATCAGCAAGTCATTCGTCTGTTCTTTCACTGAAGCACTCTTTTACTTGATTCATTGCACCAGCTATTGTTTTTTCACTACCCAGCAATTCATTCACTAACTGCGCTGATGTGCCAATGCTTTTTTCCTTGATTCCATCAGCTAAAATTTGTTTGATTCCCATAAACAATTGATGAACTGAATTTTCAAGCCTTTAAATAAAGAAAGACCAGCTCACTTTTCGCGAACTAGTCTAACAAATTTATTCAATCTCTAATGCTTTGCGATCCAATTCTTTTCCGTCTTTATCTAAGCCGGCAACTTCAACGGTATCACTTGCTGAAAAACGGTTGTAGGCATACATCGTAAAGTGGCCATTTTCAAAGGTACCACCTTGAACATTTTGTAGCCCATTCACATATAAACGAGCTTTGACGATACTTCCCTCGTATGTTCCAGTAATATTTGCTGTTCCTATTTTATATTTATCTGGCGAAATTGTGCCTGACGCACTTAAAATTGGAACTTCCTTACGATCCAATTCATTCCCGGCTAAATCTAAAGCTGCTAATTCTACTTTGTCTCCAGCTCTGAAACGGCCTGCTGCATAAAATCTAAAATCACCATCACTAAAGTTTCCACCAGTTACAATTAACTGATCATTCACATATAGGCTGGCTTTTGCAGTGTCCCCCGTGTAAGTTCCTGTAATCTCTGAAGTTCCTAAGCGATAGGGATCAATCGTGATCGTTCCAGTCGCTTGAGCAAAGGTGACTTCTTTTCTATCCAATTCGTTACCAAATTTATCGATTCCTGCCAATTCTACTTTATCATTTTTGTTAAAACGACCAACTGCATAGAAGGTAAATTGACCGCTCGCAAAAGTACCACCAGTTACGATTAAATTATCATTCACATACAGGCGGGCTTTGACGACATCGCCAGTGTAGCTTCCAGTGATATTCGGCGTTCCTAATTTAAACGGATCAACTGTAATTGTTCCAATTCCTTTATTCAATAACGCTTCTGCTTTTTGGATACGCACAGTCAATTCCGCTTTCCAAGCACCGTTCATTAAACCCTCTGTCGTTACTTTAGCTGCATTGATTTTGGCTTGATCCACCCCTGAAGCCAGTTCACTATCTGTTTCGTCAGTAAATAATGCATCGACTTCTATTTTTGCTGCTAAGAACCCTTGGGCACGGATAACCAATCCTGTCAATTCTGTTTTCTTTTCTCCATCTCTTAAAGCAGCGACTTTCTCAACTGCTTCATCGATTTGAGTTTCCGTTACACCAGTGGCCAAAGCATCCTTGGTACTATTACGGAACAAAGCATCAACACTTATCTGAGCTTCTTGTTCCTTCTCACCTTCTGAAGCTTGGTCAAGTAATTCTTGCGCTTTTTGGATTCGAGCAGTTTGTTCCGTTTTCCAAGAACCATCCATCAACTTATCAATTACTGCTTTAGCAGCATCGATTTTAGCTTGGTCAACACCTAGAGCTAATTCATTATCTGTGTCATCTGTAAATAAGGCATCCACTTGCCCTTTTGCATCGAAGAAGTTTTGAGCTCGAAGGATCAATTCTGTTAGTTCCGTTTTCTTTGTACCATCTTGTAATGCGGTTACTTTTTCTGTAGCCTCATCAATCTGATTTTGAACAACGCCATCAGCTAAAGCATCTTTAATCTCACTACGGAACAAAGCATCCACGCTCATTTGGGCTTCTTGCTCTTTTCCTGCTTCATCAGTTAGTAGATCTTGCGCTTTTTGAATCCGTGCATACTGTTCGGTTTTCCAAGTGCTGTTCATTAAGCTGTCAACTATTCGTTTTACTTCATCAATTTCGGTTTGACCCACACCATCGGCTAATGTACGATCTGTATCATCCGTAAATAATCCGTCTACTGCCACTTTAGCATCAAAAAATTCTTGGGCACGAGTAACTAATCCTTGTAATTCTGTTTTAACTGAACTTGCTTCCATTTGATTGACGGCATTAGCGGCCGCAGTGATTTGTTCGTTCAAAAGACCTTCGACTAATGCATCATAAGCCTCTGTTCGAAATAATTCTCTGACCATTCGTCGTTCATTGCGATGTGGGTCAGCCTTAATTATTTTTTCTGTCCAACTTGAAGGAATCGTGCTCCCCATCAAGTGTCGAATCTTTGTAGTTTTTCCAAGTGTAAATAAATAAACTTGAAAATCTACTAATTGGACTACTGTTCGAGTATTCCCAGTTTGAATATTATAAATATGATTTGAAGAGTAATCGTCTTTTAATTGAATTTGCAAATCAGTCGTGTTAGCTGGGTGATAGATAACCAGTTCCCCACTACCCGCAATATAAGATTCATAATTAACTATGGACTGATTATATTTCTGGATAGCACTTTGTTTTTCTTCGACAGGATTTTCTCCTTCGTAACGGCGAAAACTTAGCGTCGCTGGTGCAGCAAAACGATTAAACTCATCGGCTGTCAGATCAATTTGGGTTGCTTCACTAGTTTCATCGACACGAATAATTCGCCCAACGCTCCAATCCTCACTGGCTAGTTTTAATTGAATAGCAGTCGTACCTTTTGGAAACTTAACAGTTACCCTCCCAGTTCCTTCCATGTAAGGCGTCACCTCAAAAGCAGCAGTGATCTCAGTTTCTGTCTTAACCGTATCCGCCTTTTTATCAGAAGAATCCATTGTTTCTGCTGATTCTTCCGTTGTTTTCTCGTTAGTAGCATCTTTCTTTTCTGGAGAATCTTCCAATAGCTCTTTAATGGGATTTACTTGATCGCTACTTTCAGTCATTTCTTGACTTTCTACTACCGCGAAAACTTGTAGCGGTTGTAAAACCATTGGTGCGAAAAGTGTGACAGTTGCGGCTGTAACAAAAATTTGTTGGAATCGTTTCTTATCCATTTTCTAACTCCTTGATTTTAATAATTTCCTTTAGGGATTCTTTAAGTATACGGATAAGACAAATCAATTGGATTCAATCTAGCATTCAATTCAGATGTTTTTGCAAAACATCAGTCCCTCATTTTCTCTAACTAAATTTTTTACTTTGGTTTCCTTCAAAACCAATCGGTACTAGTTTCCTTCGTTACTGCAAAAAAGTGCTAGTCATCCAAGTGATTTAATCTGTGATAGAATTTAGCTTCTCTGCTCTATTACTAGCTACATAGTATTTTATGGAAATTAGTTAGCAAACAGATTTTTGTAAGCTCCTCTTATTTCAAAATCAAGCACTGCTTCCGGTTCGCTAAAGTAGAAATATACATTTCTACAGCATGTTTGATAATGTGTTGCCGTTTGTATTCGTTCATTCTGCTTCCTTCCAAGATTCAGCTGTCATGCAATTGCAGACTAACATTTTTGTCATACAAGACGTTTCTTAATATTTATTTGATAAGTTTAATTCCAGATAGGATGTGATTATATGTTTGAAGGATTATGCAACTTATTAGCTGCACCATTCGAAATTTTTTCAGATTTCATTTCAAATATATTCAACTAGAACAGCATTTTTGCTGTTCTTTTTTTATTAACCCCTCTGGCCGCCTACAATAATCATTCTGCTTCATCCATTAACTCAATCGCAGGACCACACGCCATTTCATTGTTAAAACAATGAATGTTCGCTTCTGTATAGTCCAAATGTTCTTGTTTTCCTTCCTGATTCATTAGACAAGTATGTCCAGCCCAACTATTAAAAGAGTCTAACCAGTTCTGATCATTTGAATACGTGTAATAATAAATTTACTCATCCTTCTACTACCGCTCCATCCACTAAAAGTGCAACTGCATCAGCTTTCGCTTTATCTCTGAACGACTTGACACGTTCAATTTCACCGTCCCAAAAAACAACGCAGTCCACTTCATTCAATTCATCGAAATGAGTATCTACAAATGTTCCACCTTGGTCTATTTCGTTTACTTGTACCGAATCAAGAACTTGCACAATATCCCCCTCAAAAATCTCAACCCGTTCTTGTCTTTCAACCCTGTGGATTGCATAAGATATTTTTTGTCTACTTCTTTCCATCCAAAAGCTTCAGTAACCTCGACCCAAACTTCATCACTTTCGAATCGGTTACTCGTCACTCGGACTTCCATGTTCCTTTAGTCATTGCCTTCCATACTGGTTTAAGACGTGATGAAGTTTGTGGTTTAACTTGGGATGATATCTCATTCAGCGATCAAACTTTATCTGTAATCAGAATTATGCTACAAGATAAAAATGGCATTCAAATCGGTACACCTAAAACACAAGCTAGCTATCGTACAATTAGCATTGACGATATGCTCGTTGACGAACTAAAAAAAGCAAAAAAAAAGACAAATGGAAAATAGATTAAGATACGGAAATCATTACTATGAAAGTAATTTTGTATGCACAAAAGAAAACGGCGAACCAGTAACACCAAATTCTATTAAATGGTCTGCAAGCAAAATAAAGAAAGATTTGAACATAGAGTTTAATTTCCACTCACTGCGTCATACACACGCAACTATGTTGTTAGAAGATGGTGTAAAACCGAAAATTGTTCAAGAACGTCTGGGACATTCACGTATCTCAACCACTATGGATAAATATGTTCACGTTACAAAGAAAATGAGAAATGAAGCTGTAGATATTTTCGCCCAACGTTTAAAAAGGTCTATGGACTAAAACGCCCTATGTTCGCCCAAATAAAAACTTGGGCGAACATAGGGCGAATATTTTTAAATTTCACAAACTTTCAAGCTATCAAAAACGATGAAACCCTTGCTACTTCTTCGGTTCATCCTCATCCATTTTCGATTCCGACAACTAGCCTCTAAAGCCCGGTATATCAACACCGAAAATTCAAAAACCGGCTAAAAACGGCTCGTGACAGTAATTTGACAGCAGCAAATCGCAAAAAAAATTACACTTCAAATTTAGTAAATTCATCTGCTAAAGTTTGATTGGTATCGGGATAAAGATGCCCATACTTATCTAAAGTTGTCTTAACAGAAGAATGCCCCAAACGCTTTGAAACGGCATAGA
This sequence comes from Candidatus Enterococcus courvalinii, assembly GCF_017315945.1. GTDB lineage: Bacteria > Bacillota > Bacilli > Lactobacillales > Enterococcaceae > Enterococcus_B > Enterococcus_B courvalinii. The sequence continues at coordinate 146,507 of NZ_JAFLWI010000002.1, read as the reverse complement.
TATTGTTATTATGCTCAATCAAAAATGCCACATGAGAATGACGTAATCCATGTAAGTGAATCGGTTTGACACCAGCAACTTCAGCTAATTTTTTTACTCGACCTAAAAATGTCTTTGGAGATGGCGGCAAACCATCAAAGGTAAAAATGAAGCCCAAGTCATCCCCAATCGTTTTTTGAGATTCTTTCCATTCCCTTAAGTCTTCTATCGTTTGCTTGTCTAGGGTAATCGTTCGGATACTTGAAGTATTTTTAGTATCTGAGAAATCATAATCCGTTCTTGTTCGGATATAGAGTGACTTACTCACACTACAAGTTCCTTTACGAAAATCAATATCTGGCCACTGTAACGCAAAAAGTTCTTCACTTCTAAGTCCAGTCACGAATAAAAAGCGCATCATTCGTTTATAAAATTCTTCTTGGAAATCACATCGATATGAACAATTGTATACTTTCTTAAATTCATCAACAGTCCAAAATGCCACAACCGATCGCTGGGTTCTGATTTTCCCAATAGTATCTACCGGATTCTCATCAATGACTTCCAAAACTACCGCACGTTTAAAAATAATCCGTAACTTATTAAAGATCTGTTTAATATAATTGTTCGAAAGCGGACGTATTTTTCCTTCTTTATTCGTGACAGAACATTCTTGAACGAGAAATTGTTGAAACTCTTGAATATGAATTGGTCGAATTTTTTCCATTTGCATGTTTCCAAAATAGGCTAAAGCACGTTTTAAAGTCTTATCGGTTTTTACGTAAGTTTTCTCAATCGTCCCAAGTTTATACCATGGAAAAAAATACTTCTTATAAAACTCACGAAAAGTAATCCCTTGTAAATAAATTTCTTGAGAATCAGAATAATTCTTTTTCAATTCCTCCATCGCATCTTTTGCTTCTTTTTGCGATTTAAATCCTCTTCTAGTGGGTTGAATTCTCTTTCCGAAACGATCATAACCCAAAGTTAATGAAAAATACCACGTTCCTCTCTTCTCGTCTTTGTACACATTTGCAACTCTTCTCATCAGTATTCATCCTCCCAAGAAATGTGTAAGACCTCTTCAATGACACTCACGGGTATTCTTTTAATCTTGCTATTGCGATAAAAAGAATACCCATTAGTGACTAAAAGAGCTTTGCATTCCCTGAAGATCTTGTCAGCGTAATACCGTGAAAATCCCAACTTGATAATATCTTGCCGAGTGGCTGTCTTCATTCTACCGCCTTCTCTTTCCTACGTCAGCGCCTCACGAAAAAACATAAGTTACAAATTATAAAAAACATTTATTTATCTACCAGCTGCTCATGTCAAAAAGCACATAGGATTTTCACCTCTCCCCAGTGATGGCGAGCCAATTTGATTACGGAAGTATCATTATTGCATTTGCAGATCATGGCTCGAATTTGACGATTCTTCTCTCAATTATTTATCGCTCCGATTACTCATCATGACGTAATTGAGAAATGCTCCTGCAAATGGAAAGTACTGATAGATTTTGTATTCAATTTTCAAAGGTCATTTTTCTTTACACTAATAAAGACAATTGCGAATGCAAAAAAGCAACTCTCTTTGAAAGAAAGTTGCTTTTTTTAAATGATCATCATTATTAAAGTACATCAACAGTGTAGGCTTTCCTTAATTAGTTTAATCTAATAATTCTGGTTGCTCCAATAAAAATCTAATGATTCGACGACTCATTTTTTCAGCAAGATAAACTTGAACAGCATTCCCAATTCTTTATAGTTCTCACTAAATTTATAGTTTCCTGAATTAATCTTTGTCCCAACATCTTTGACATCATTTTATAGAGTTTGATACCAAGACACTTACAAAATACTAGCAAGAAGAGTTACTCCAACTCCTTGATTTTAATAGTTGAATTAGTGTCCTATTGTTCAAAAGTCTCTTTGTCAAAATTAATAATGATATTTTCTCGAGTAGAGTCTAAAATTGTTTTAGGGTTCTGCCTTTTCCCCAACTCTTTCAAAGTGTAATCCGGCACAGTATCAGAAAGAAAATGGAGGAGCGTAGTATCAGTTAAATATTTTCCATCTCGTAGTATCTCCTTATGTTTACCACTCAATGCATCCACTAAATGATAGGTCCAAATTCCATGAGCTAACAAATTACTTGCATAAGATGTTTCTCCAACCTGACACGATAAGAACACACCATAGTACGGGAATGAAGTTGTCAATACTTTGAATTCATCATCTTGTAAATCAGAAATCACCGATCTTTCGATACCCGAATTTAGTTTTTGCGCACATGCATCTATAAATAGTAAAGCATTTTTACATTCAGATTTCTTCAACGGAGTTAACAACACTTGATCCAAAGAAACAGATGTTTCAAATATATTGGTGGGGTAAGTATCATATGTTGATAAATAATTTGTTAACCCATCATGGAATCCATGACCAGCATAATAAAAGATTAATCTATCCTTTTCTTTTAACATTTTGACAAATGAACTAATTTCATTCTCTAGTACATTTTGAAATGCTTCCTCATTTACGAACATCAGAATGTCCTCGTCTTTTACATCCATCGTATTCTGAAGCATATTTTTGAAAGAAAAGGCATCTGCTTTCGCATATCTTACACTGGGCATTCTATTTCTTGGACTTGGGTAATATTCCTCAATTGCTATAATGATAGCCTTTGTTCGATCAAAATCAGCATGTAACAGCTTTTGCTGATGTATTATTGTACCACTTTCCAATAATGTTTGAGTCCCAACTCGAATATATTTTGAACCATCACATAATATTTCATCATCTGATTCCTCTACTTCAATTACTAATAATCTCTTGTCTTGAAACCATATCCAGTCAAATTTGAAATCAGGAACAATATTAAAAGAAGATGCTACTTTCTCTATTATTCGTTGAATCTGATAATCAGAACTTAATCCGATAATATCATTTTTTTCAATATGATTTTCTTTAATACCAAATATGATCTTACCGCCAGCTAAATTGGCAAAAGATGAAATTATTTGTGCAAGCTTTTGAGGTGCAAATGGCACTGGAGAACATTCAAATGTCTCTGAATTTTTTTGCCTAGCTAGTTCAACAACTTCTTCATCAGTAATTTCTATAGTATGGATAGGTATTCGATTTACACCAGTTTTTTCAAGTAATTGTCCTATAGACATTTTTTTGGGTACATTTATTCCATCTTCATACCATAGTTCTGCATCAACATACTTGAGTACATCAAACTCTGATGTATAAAATAAAATCACTTGATTATTGTCTGATGGTCGGGCCACAATCGTTAAATCATTGCCATTCTTAGTAATACCTCCAATAATACTTGGAGCAATTTGAAACTGACCAGAACAGTCATATTCAGGCAATAATTCAAGATAGTCTAAAACATTTTTGACAGATCTATCTATCATCTTTTGTACGTATAATAGCTTTTTGTAATCTGGATCTGAGATGTGATAATTCTGAGGTGATGTAACCCCCTTTTTTACTCTTCCCTCAACTTCCGCAAAAGACTTTGGACTTGTCTCAGTTTTTGAATTTTTCATTTTACTTATTATTTGATCTGAAAGAGGAACACCCTCTTGATTAAAGTATTCAACTATTTCTTCATAAGTAGAACGAAGGAGAAAATCAACTTTTTTATTTTGACCAAATAATCCAAAGTATCTTGCAAGCAAATCACTGAGGTAAAGTAACACGCTATTACTATACCAAGGCTTAGTTACATATAGTATTTTCCCATCAAAATGTGTATTCACATTCTTTATAAAATCAATACCCTCATAGGTTATTTCTAATTTATCGGCTTCAAAAATAGTTAGTTCTTCTATGGATCTGATTAATTCATTTGTATCTAAAATTTTAACATTTTGACTTTCTTCAAAGGATATCCACTCAGTCAGTGCAGGTACCACTGCAATTAGTTTGTTCTCTAATCCACTACAATATTCTTCATTGACCGCCTCTACTATAAATTGATTTTGTTCTAAAATTCTAACATCAAAGTGCCCAAGTAATGTTCTCAAGTATGGATGCTGCTTATTTTCAGAATTCAGTTCAAGAAATTGGAATTGCTCCTGAAAAATGGACTCATTTCCATCGATAAAGAATTTTATTTTCCCACATTCTTCAAATTTACCCGTTGTGGTTAGAAGCGAACTATTCAAACTCCATTCTTTAACTTCTAGAATCTCGTCACTACTTAAATTAGCTGTTAAATCAAGAATTTTTGAGTATACTATCTGTATTCTTTCAATATTTTCTTTTTTTACTTTTCCATCATCGGTGTCCTGAGAAATTTTTGTTAAAATCTCTAAATAATCCGATAAGGAAAAAGATGTCTTAAAGGAAAAAAATGATTTCCAATCTGGCGTTAAATCTTCACCTTCAAATATTGGCAAATAAGGACCAGAAATTTTTAGAATTTCTTCAGAGTTTAAAAATACATTATTTGCTGTCAAACACGTTTTCAGCGTAGTAGGAACACAAGAGATATTCTTTATGAACCACGGAAGATAGTTACTTACTTGGTTTCCTGATATTCTCCCAGGATACCCAGTTTTTCCCCAATATCCCGTTGCCGACATAGTTAGCTTATCTATATCGACATTATGAACAACGTCCCCCCAGAACACTTTTGCAAAAGGAAAGTTGTTCTCTGTATCCTCTAAGAAGCTAAGACTGGTTAGCCCTTTATACTTATCAATTAGGAAACTTGAAAGAAATGGCCTAAAGTACTTATCTTCTGCTTCCAGAAAATCTTTTCTAAGATCTATAAATAAAGGATCATGAACTATTTCAATTCCACATTTTACACCTAGCTTACTAAAAAAGACCTTCCAGTTATCCTTATCTCCCTTACTTCCTGTAAAGTAGGAATCATTGACAAAAATATCTTTCTCTATAATGTTTTCGATAATCAATCTGGGACCATAATAATCTGAAAGGTAACAATCTCTAGCGGGAACGAGCGTTCCTCTGGTAGTTAATAATCTAATTGGGCTTAGTTTAGTGAATAATTCATCAGGAAGTTCCCCTTTTAGGTAGAGATTAAATATATCAGAGATAACCGATACCGCATTTTCAATGGTTACGTAAGTATCAATGAACGGGATCAAATTTTGAATAATGTACGTAATATCAGTTTTTTCAGTAACACCGAGCGATTCAAGCCAATGCCTAGTGGCAATATCAGATCGAAGTTGTTCCAACAAAACGAAATTAATAAAGGAAAGTTCACTCTGAGTTTTATCCCATCTCTGATCTGATATTTCTGGGAAACAAACTTGTTCGGGTGGTAACATGCTATTTTTATGTGATAATACAAAGGATAGCTTCCTTAGATATTGATTGGTAACTTCCTGAATTTTTGGATCATCAAAACACTCTTTAAAAAAATTGATCAATTGTATATTATCTTCAGGAGAATGAGTATTCATAAAGTCATTCGATGAGAAGAGAGAATCCAAATCGTTCCAAGACAAACTAGCTGCTCCCATTTTTTTTAATTCACGATTGAATTGAGAAAATAAAGAGAACGACCTCTTTCCCGTAATCCTCGTATCAGCTTTTTGTTCAACATATCTTTTAATACAGAATCCATCAATAAAGTCTTCTTTGGAAATGTTAGTAAAATCAACTATTATTTCGTCAATTTTTTTCACAGTTCTTTCTTCGGTAAGCACAAAAGGTGTATTCTTAAGCGCTTCATCATACCCTCTATTAAAACTAGAACCCAAGCTATTTCCATTAATATGTTCAGGTAATAAAAAGTATGCCTGCGCTCCGTATTCACCTTGAACTAGGTCGGATATCCACTCAAAAATAGCCTTCGCAACTTCACTGAATATCCATTGATTCCATTTTGAATCAACATGTAAGCTTTCCCTGTTAGCAGATGTTAGGAAATTAGTGTTTACGAGAACAGGAATATCATATTTTCTTTCTTCTGTTGGAAGATATGCAAAAATTCGTTGATCCGTATCTTTTAACTTTGAAAGTCCATCGTCACCAATCTTTGCTCCGAGAGAAATTGTAATTTCCGTAGTTTGTAGCAACTTGTCTGGAATATTTTTTTCATCAGTTAAGAGAGTCCGGACACTCTCTGGAACTGATATTTGTCTTTCAGTTACTAGCCATTTATAAGGCTTTTGTGAGTTTTTTTGAATAGTAATAATATCTCTGTCACGACTTACTGAAATGACATCTTTTTTATCTAATTCGAATGTTATCTCACAAACATTTTTTAAAAAAAGAAAAATATTGGCATTATTTGCAATTAAGTCCAATGCTTCTAACGTTTCAACTACATTTGACAGTTCAATTATTGTAGCAACGTTAGCACGAATATTTTTAATATAAAGGCTGATGTCTGATTCAATGCTATTATTCTCTGTCCATATTGGGATAATCTGCCATGGCATTACAAATTGTCGATCATTAAATAACTCCCAGTTTTGTCGATTGCCTTTCCATCTCCAAGGGTGATTGTATGCTGCATCAAAAGAAAAATACTCTCCATCGCTATAAATGATAACTTTCTGAGAATGGCCAAAAACAGCTTTGAATCCTATTCCTTTATAGCCTGTCTTCGACATGTCACTTCTCTTTGTTCCGTTATTAATATTGCAAATTCCCCGTAAATCTTTATCTGAAAACACTGATCCACTATGAGCGACTACTAGTTTATTGTCGAATAGTTTTATCCATACCCTTATTGGTTCTCCATTTTTATAGGAATCATCCGCGTTTTGAAGAAGTTCATAAATAAACCGATTTGAATCAGTATATAAATCACCTGACAATGTTTCAAGAGAACTCGCTAGGTTCACCGCCTGACCCGGTTCATTATAATTTGAATTTTGATCAAACAATAACTGTATTTGTGGCTTTAATGTCATTAGAAACCTGACCCTTCTAGTTAGAAATTATGCATATTTCATTGTAATCATCTACATTTTATCATCGAATCATTTAAAACAAATAACCAGTTTTAACCCCTAATTTGTTAAGTATTTATGATAATAAAAAAAGTCACCGTTCTCCTCTATGATGTCTATGATGTAATTGGATACAGATACACTGGTGACTACTAATCTACATATTATTTTACAGCCAAGTAACCTCAAAAAAACAGGAATATCCAAAAAAGTTCTACGTAAAATTAGGTTAAGTCTTTGCTAGTGCTATAATTTTCTAAATTCAACTCTAGGTAAGGTACTTCATTCTCCATATAACTTCGATGAAAATTTTTAAGTGATTGTTCGACATCAGAATACTTGTCTTTGTCTACAGTTCTTTTTCTAATTTTGGTAACTCTATGGTTTTTGTCTTGAGAATAGACTTTGGTAAATGCGTGCTCGACTATCAACTTTTGAAATAATTCGGCCACTTTGTATGTAGCCACTAAATATTCTTCCTCGGACTTAACTCCAATCTTGGTATAAAGTAGTTTTTGTGGCGAAATTGGAAAGATAATTTCTGTTCCCGGATTGCCGAAGCCACCATTAAAATCATAGTCATCTTTTCCATAGAAATTGAGAAAAATAACTGGATCATCAGATGTAGTCCAGTAAAAATTTAATGGAGCTTCGTATATAGTCCAACTAGCTGAATTTAGAGCCTTGTATGTTGAATTAAGCACATGCTTGATACCCATTATCCATGTAGATTTTCCTGCATAGGATTCTATTTTCAATAAAGACTTATCTCCATCAGCTGGATTAATATCCATTTTTAGAGGAAGCAACATGTCGTATTTGTCTATTTTCCTCTTAGGAATCTCACCTTTGTTCGCTAATTCATGATTCATTTTTTGACTAAGTTCCTCAATAATTTTAGGATATTGTTTTATCACAATATTTTGTGCCCATTGGTATCCTCTTAAAGTTCGAAGATACTGGCCAACAACTAATTTTGAAATATAATCATGATCAAGCTCTGAAATTAGCTTCTTACGGTTCACATGATCAACAAAACTTCCGAATTTCATTTCAAACTCATTTGAAAAGTAATCCTCCATCTCATCACTCAGTTCTCCTTCTTCTACATATAAATATAATGAATCAACAGTGGACGTATTTGTTATAGATACGCTGTTCCATTTTGGAACTTGCTCATGAGACACCAGTAATTTGTACTCATATATTCTATTTATAGTTGCCCATTGCTTGAGGTAAATTTTTGGTACAAAATGATTTTTGGTTTTCAATTTTTTCATCTTAGAGTCCCTCAAAATACATATTTAACTGAGAAATCTATATTGCCAGTGTCAAATTCTAAGAAAATCCACTTAGCAGAACAAGAAATAAGTTAGTATTTGTAAAGTATAAGCCGATCCAGCTTTTCCTTCATATAGTTTTGGAAATTTTGGAACTATATTTCTATCTTGATAAGTGAGAAAATCCATCTTATCTTCCTCACTAACTTAGCGTAAATCTTAATCACAAAGAGGAATAGTCATCAACACTATTAAATAGAGTCAAACTTCTTTTTTGAAAAATACTTCTACAAATATATAATCTTCATTCCCTTACTTTCTAGCTTTTTTAGTTCAGTTACAGTCAACTCTCCTTCTGGAATTGCTAAACATAGTAACCCTCTAGCCCTTGTCATAGCAACATAATGACATTTAAGATTTTTATTTTCGCTTTCGCTTTTTGGCGTATGTTTTTTTCCATAAATATAGGGCAAAATTTGTTTTAATCGATGGCTTTTATGATATGTCTCTAATACAAGGGTGGACAGATGTGTTTTACCTTTAACACCATGTATGCTATTCAACTTAATATTGACAGTTCTTCCATCCAATTCATAGCGATATTCATTCTGACTACTTTTGGTTTCATGACCACTACGAAACTCTGGTGTTGATACATTTGCAGTCGGAATCCACTTTAAAAAATTTTTATCAGTAAGTTGAACCTCTAAAAGATTAAATATCTCATTCGCTATTACCAAACATCTCTTCCATTCATTTTCTGAATCTAAATTATACTCCCTTAAGAGGGTGAGTTTTTTTCTGAATTGTAAAATCTTTTCTCTCTCTACAAGATATTCAGAAAAAAACTTTATTAAATTCTTCGTATTCCCTATTTTTTTTTCAGATGGATCACTAAGTACAACTTGTTTAAAGCCTAATAAAATCAATTCAATTTGCTCATAAGTAGCATTCGTTTCTATAAATCTTTGTTCACCAGCTCTAAAATAATCAATTAGATACTTTTTCGTATATCCTTTAGTTATAGACTTTGCTTCGTATTGAGGATAATAATCGAAAACCCCTCTTGGTATTTGTTTTTCTTTTGTTTCACCATTTTTATTATGAATTAATCCAACGGCATAACACCCATCATTTTTGTATTTAAGAATTTCTTCATCAGTAAAAGTATCTAAAATATACTTTCCATAAGCATCTAGTACTTTTCCAATTTCTTCTTTTTTGAAAATGAAAATTGCATGTTGCTTATTTTCAAATTCTTTATTCACACCCTCCATAGTAGATTTTGAAATGGCCAATGGATTGGCTAAGCTGGCAACACTGTTTGAAAACCTTTTACTTTGAGAGAGCACTAAAGGGTTTGATCTTGGAAAATTTAAGTTACTAACTTCTCCAATATAACCATAAATTGCTTGATTTTCGTCTCCAAACCCTTGCTGAACAGACTTTACAAAACACTTTTGAATCATTTCGTATTGAGAAGCATTGGTGTCTTGTGCTTCATCAATAAAAACTAAAGGGAATCTCGTTGAACAAATTTCTGAGATAGATGTATTATTTTCTAAAGCATCTTTTGCATAAAGTAATACTTCATCAAAAGTATAATATCCTTTTTGGTGCGATTCATTTATTACTGATTCAATAATATTATAAGGCTCGCTAGTTGGTGTATATTTTCTTAATTTTAAATTTCCTAACTTTTCTACATAACAACACGATGATTTTGAGATAAATTGGGGTTCAAAGATATTATCTTTATACCATTTAGGCACCCTATTCCATCTGTAGTCGATCGTAAAATCTGTTTCAATAACTTCAATTTTCTTTTTATTTGATCGCATCCAGGGGAGAGCTACGTACGTGGTAAAAAAAGAATGCACGGTACCAATAAAATGCGGATAATTCAAAAGTTTCCCCCCTACACTAGTTCCTCCAATTCTTTTCTCTATTTCCTCCCTAGCCACATTAGTATGTGAAAGGACACATATTCCTGATGAAGTTGAAGTCCACTTATTCGCTAATATTGCAAGTTTAGCAACTAGTACAGTGGTTTTCCCGCTGCCTGGAAACGCTTGAATATCTATTGATCTCAAATCTTTAATGATATTTCTTCTTTCTTTATCGAAAGATATATTACCTTCCATTATTGACTCTACCCAATCAATATCCTCATCAGTAATAACTATTTCATCCAATATATTCATGCAATCACTTCACTTTTCTCAGTGACATAATAAATTGCTTCTTTCAAATAGCTTGGCAGACTATCAGCTAATTCTGTGGATCCTACCTTATAATTACTTTCCAGCTCTACTGCTAATTGTTGAGCAAAATCTGCCTTTGATGTTTTACCCGATGTGAAATAACTATAAAAGTATGCGGCCTTCTCTTCATCACTTGAAGCTTCTCTTAACAACTCTTCCAATTCTTTTTTCTTCTTGTCATGATTTTTAGGCTTATAGGATGTCTTAATTACAGAATCAATCATGATATCCTTCAACTTTTCGCTACCTAAACTAGATAACAGTAAGTCATATTCTAAAGTCCAATAGTTCGAGACGAAAGTTTTAACTAGTTGACCATCGGCCTTTTGCTTTATTTTATCTAGATGCTCTTCTTTATCTATTTTTGACTCAAACTCTCTCTCTGCAGTCCAATTTCTAGTACTTTTTATTGGCCAATTTGACCCATCATCTAGAAAAGATTTATCAAGGACAATTCTTGGAGCACAATTTGGCATCACATCACGATCTGTTACGCAAGCAACCTTTATATTAAGTGGTTCGACATTTTCATTCTCTCTTTGGAATATTTTCGAATACCTTCTTAACCCAGTTCCGCGAACATCCACTAGTGAAACACCATAATCTGTAAAATCTCTATTCAATAATGTAGCAAGTGTAGGCAACAATAATGCTTCTCCGGGTCCTTCTACAACAATTACAGAACGAGAAAAGAACAAATTGGCCTTTGTAGCATCAATATACTTTTCTAAAAAAGTATAATCTTCATTATCCAGTCTTGTATAACCTTTCGCTAGTGGATAAGAAGTCCCACTTTTTATTATGATAATATTTTCAAGTTTCACGACAGATGCAAGTAAAGGAGAATGTGTTGTCAGGATAATTTGCTGATTTACCTGCTCAGTTTCATTTTGTAATGATTTTATTAGTTTAAGTTGCCTTTGTGCGTGGATATGTGACTCAGGTTCCTCAATCAGTAAAAATTGACTAGACTCCTGACTATTTTCTTTTAACAAAAGTTCACAGGCCATACTCATAATGTTACTAGTACCTAAACCTGGCAATCCCTTTAGACTAGAAGTATCTTTATCTATTGTTAGATCCAACTTTTCTAACAGAGAAACAATCTTTTTTGATTCTGTCTTTTCCACACCCGAAACATTTAAGCTTACTTTAATGTCATCGTTTTTTAGTAACATTTTTTTATCGAGTATATCAGACATTTTTTGGCTTGCTCTTTTTAATGGAACATAATCTGATAGGAGTTGGTTGGAAAGATTGAAAATGCCAGTTAACGATAGTTCATTAAGTTCACTATCTTCCGTGTATGTATCTCTGCCTGCATTCAAATTAGGAATATTTTGCATAACTTGAGACAATCTCGAATTTCTACCCGACTGCATATCACTATATGCGTCTCGTAACGCTCTAAGATGTGTCACCCTAAGTAGTTCTTTTGCCTCTTGAGATAAAGTAGGGCCATCACTATTTATTCCTGTTGTAATACGAGTGATTGGTCTGAACGGGGTCAAATTAAGCAACATTTTGCAACTCCAATTTACATAGAGCACTGGAATATCCTCAGTATCCGAAGATTTTTCATAAGTTAAATATTCAAGGAAGGCAGCACATTCTACATTTGTTAAATCAGAGAACTTACACACTATTTCAATTTCTTTAGTGATATCTTCGTTATTAAAGTCAGAATCTTTTATTCTATACCAATTTAAATCAGTTGTGCCCAATACGATTTTAAATGCATCAATAACTGCTGATTTTCCTGAATCATTCTCCCCAACGAGGAGTGTTAGCCCTTTATTAAAATTTATTTTAGTTTTTTGATCGCCAAATATTCGGAAATTTTTTAAAGATATAGATGATATATACATAACCAACATCCTTTCACCGTGCTTATATAAAATAATTATACTATATAGGTAGTAAGAATAAATAGTTCTAGAATGTTCTCAATAAAGGGTTCCAGTTGATTGTATTATTGCGAATTTGATGAGCATCTGTAATTTTGTATTTTTGTAATAAAATCCGCAATAACGAACGTAATACTGATTTACTTGCTTTTCAAAAATGAAATAAAATTTAATTGTAAAATAAGTCCAGCATTCCTTTTGAGTGTTGAACTTTCTATAAATTTTAATTTCAAGACTATTTATTATGGTGTCTCTAACTAGAAACATTTTGAAATCGAAATCTATTCGTTTGAAAATAGGTGCTGTAACTTTATCTATGCTCTGCCTTTTTCAATCATATAAATTCCAATTTCTCATCGTTAATAGAAACGCTATTCGTTATATTTGTCAATTTATACTTAAACAATACTTTTATAATTCGTGAGCTAATATCCAAAAAGCATCTTCAAAATACAGAGGGTAAATAAACTTAAGTATTTGATGAAAAACAGGATTTTCTTTTGGATAATTGTTAAACATATTACTTTCTATGTTTTCATCTTCTCCAAAGATAAGAATAAAATCCTTCAAATCTATGATAAAATCATTTTTCTTTGCTACATCTACGTATCTAAAATAAAACTCTATAATATATAGAAATGAAAAGAACGACCTTCTGGCTGGATTAATTAGAATATATTTTGCTGTGTATAAACCCGTAACCTGTAATCCTCCTTTGTAGAAAGGAGCCATTCCACGTTTTGTTAATTGTCGCATTGTCCATCTTAAAGGTTCAAAAAGTTTCCAATCTGTTGCACTATCTCCAGAATTGAAATGTGGATCAACAGACGATAAATCGTAAAGATAGCTTGGACTATAATTGTCATCTAATATCAATGGTACAAAAGGATTACCGTGAGCACATGCATTCCTGATCAAAGATAATTCTGGAAACATTTCTTTAATCTGCTCCATAAAAATTATTTTCTCATCATCATATACTGTACTATGACAAAAAAATTTATCTGATATTACATTTAATAATTTTCCTAATTCATCCACCGTAGTATTTTCCAAATACAAAGCGAGTGGAGCATCTTTTATCTCAAAGTTCTTGATATCACCATTGTTGCTACGATCAATGGACAATAACTCAAACTCTTTTCTAAACATATAATTTTTTTCAACTTCTTCATAATATTATTATGTAGCTTTTTAGTTGAAAAATTCTCTGCTAATTCTTTATAAATTTTTTTTCGATCAATCTTATATTTAAAGACGGAAGCAATAATCACATCTTTCAAATTCTGCTCTAGAAAAAGTACCCACTTCAAGATACTTTCTTTAAATCTTTTATCTTTTTCAATGAGTTCATTAAGAATTTCTCCATCTTCCTTATAAAATCTTTTGTAAATAAAATTATGATAATCATCAATTTTTATTGATTCATAGTCATTAAATTTAAAGTTGTGCATCTTCAAGCTCTTTATTGATTTCAAATTATATGCAAGTTGCATTTTTATGCCTCTTACTTGAGTAACAGTCAGGTCGAATGTCACCTTTCGAGTAATCCTAAAGCCTTTTCCATTGACCATATCAGGGTAGATATAGAACAGAAGTTTTACATTCTTATTATTAATTTCTGCCTTTAATACTCCAAAATTTTTGTAAACTTTATAAATATATCCTTCATACATAAGGCTAAAGCCTCCTTAATAAATTAGCAGATATCTTCAACTTAATAGTTATCAATTATTTGTTTTATCTCATTTTTTTAATGGTTACTCGTACAGTCATCACAAAAAGCACCAATCGAGCCTTGTGGGAAAAAGCGACCGCAATCTGGGCAAAGGGACATACTTTCTGAACAACTGGAACAAACTAAATCTCCATTAGATATCGCATATACTCCTTCTCTCATCTGGCATTTTACACATAATTCAGTCATTTCATCAAAAGGAGAACTAGTATTGACTACCTCTATTATTTCTCCAAAGGCATACTCTGTTTCAATATCACTGAAATCAAGTAGATTCTCTTCATTGTATTCTGGGATTTTTGTGTCTTGTTTAATTTTCTTCCTATCAATTAACGGGATAGAAACTATCAAAAAATAAGATAGAGTAACATCGTATTCAAATTCAACTGAATTATCATAAATAATTGATTCAGCAGTAACACAACAAGTAGAATTTAGTTCTATCTCCATCACTAAACAGTTACTTTTAATCGATACTTCAGTATCTAAAATCTCAGTATTAATGATTTCATTAAATTCTATATCATTTAAAGAATTTTCAACTTGTAATGAAAAATCTCCATTTATAAATTCATAATAAAGATTAAGCTCGTCAATTATTTTTCCTTCAATATTATTTATCGTTATAATTGATTCAAGTTTATCTATAGAATTTAGAGAATAGTCAGTAGCAATAAGTTTTACCGAGTCATCGTAACTTTTATTTAGAAACTCGTCCGTTCCCAACATTAAACTAAAAAAAGTTCCTGTATATAGCATTTCAAATTGATTCTTAAGAAGACCTGTTCGCTTTTCAAATTCAAGATTCAACATTGGATGTTTGTCTTCAATTTTATTATCATTATTTAGCTTCCACCAATCTTCTTTAACATCACTTGTTATAAAAAGAAGAGAAGTTTTTTCTGAACTGACTTTATCAAGTATTTCCTTCCAAATAATTAAATCACCAAATTTCTGAATTCCATTTGGATCTTTTTTGTCTTTAAGTTTGGCATCTTCAAAACCAGGAGGTATTCCTAAACCATAACGCACGTTTCCCTCAATATAAATGTTTAATTTGTCAAATTTATCATAACCTTCACCGATTTTATTTGACTGTTCTAGTTCTCTTAAAAGATTATTTATCACATCTGGTTGATCTTCTTCTGGAAAGGTATCAATTTCGCACTTATACTCATCAACTATTTTTTCAAGTTCTGATATCTTAGAACTAATATCGTTCTCAAGTTTCACAGTTCCAGGATAATTATATTTTTTTGGGTTTTTCATACATGATAAGATACTAGATTCTAATTTACTGAGGGCACGTTTTATATTTTGAGGGAGTTTTTCTATCTCTTTTTTTCTAGATTCCTTAACACAGTAATGATTTTTTTCTACTTCCTTTTTGACTTGTTTTGGTATCCAAAGATTTTCAGAATATACTTGATATGCTTTTAGTAAATTATACGAATAAGCTTGATCATGTTTATAAATATCTAAAATTGCAGAACTATCTAAAACAAACAAAACATTTCCCTTAGCCATAAACTTTAGTAACTCGTTAGATTCTTTTAACATTTTTGCTCTCCATTTTCGTTTATTTGTTACTATCTTCACTAAGAATAGCGAATATCATATTACTGGGTACTTGTATATGTGTACTCATTTTTTTATTATGCATCTTCGCATAATAATCTTACTAAATATTATTGATTCCATGAACCAAAATTTGTCTCTTTTTATTTAATTGACTTTTGAAAAACGATATAGCATACCGTTATGACTATCAAAACAGCTCCAACTATTACTATCACCATGTTTACAACATCCTTAGAAAAGGGTGTCAAAAGAGAATATACTACCAATAAAAATAATACAAACAAAGTAAGCACAATATATTTTCGTTTCATTTTTACTCCCACCTCTGCAAAATGCAGCTATCATCATTACTTATATCACTGTAAAATCTACTCTCTTCCGGAGGTTATATCATCAAATTTTCCTATGACTAAGCAACTCATTACAACAACTCCACTTATCCCCCCTATAAACAAGCCCAATAAAAATAAAATCATAAACATCTCTCCTTAAAAATATTTATTTTCATCAAAGAAAGGTAGGTCAATAACTATGTCCCTACCTTTCTGAACTACTATAAGAAATTGACTACACAATTATCTTTAAAAGTAATTATTCTGTAATATCAATTTTTTTAAGAGCTAAATATAGTCTGATCATACACTCTTGATAGCAATCTTCATCAAAGCTTCCATTACGACAAGATTCTTTAATCAGCAATGGTTTAAAACTGTTCACAATTTGAGAAAACGCCTCTTCATCATCCTTTTGAACAAGAATAACGAGTTCTGCCAATGACTTCATTTCACGCATCCTCCATTTTTAGCACTGATTTTCCATGGCCAGTGCTTCAGGGAGGAGCACGAATCATATAGTTTTTTAAAATTAAGGAAGGAGATGTTTTCGAATTTTTCCTAGAATACGTTGGCGCTTTTTTGTTGCACCTTGCCTTGTCATCGATAGTTGAATGGAAATTTCATAGTCTGAATATCCAAAAATATATTTTTGAATCAGTAGAGATTGATCTTTATCAGATAGTTTTTGGAATTCAGTGGCTAAAGCACAATTAGAGAAATCTAGCGGAAAATTTTCAGATACCACCGTAACAGTTTCTTGTGGATACATAACTTGCTCCTCGATAAAATAATCTAGTGTCTTTTGTCCAGGAACAAATTCAGTATCTTTTATTTTGCTATTTTTAGCAAAATAATTAATTGCCGTATTGTGAACTGTTTTTTGAATATAGCTAATAATTTGTGCATCATCATTTGCAAAATCAAAATTCTGATTCATCACTGTCACTTCTTCCTTTGAAAATTCGAAAGGAAAAAGATATACGGACAAATTAGGTTTTAAGTCTATATTGCCAATATCCTCTCATAGCACGTTCAACAGGGATTGATTCATCTCGATTAATTTTTGGAAGAATATTATTTACAAAATTGCGATAATCCGGAAAAATTTCATATGACTCCGTCCACTTGTGATAAATTTGTTTGGCGGATAGTGGTTTTCCTGACTCTTTCAAGATTGATGCAATAATAAACCCGTAATCTTTGTAAGATCGATGATGGTTGTCGATTGCTTTTCGCTGAGTAAAGTAATCTTGGAGCTCCTTTTCATTTTCTAAATTCATTGGCTCCACTTCACGATGTATTGCTTTAACAGAATTTGTCGTGACTTGATTATCTTCTAAATGGATCAAGTATTCTTTTAGATCAAAATACTGTTTTGAAAGCTCCCTTCTTTCCTCCATCAATAGTCTCAGTTGTTCGTACACTCGACATTTTTCATCACGAATATCCATATTCTTTCTTCCCCTTTCACTACTAAAAACAAAAAGGGAACACAAAACTGGACATTAAATCGAAAATTGTTTTAAATTATTAGTAAAAAATATTATCCTCTGATCTTAGCTCGCAATTGCTACTTCAAAAGATGTTATTTGATTTTTGAAATTTAATTTCCCTTTTCTTCTTGAAAGGTCCACTCCTTTTTAATATCTTGCAATTCTCTAATAAGAACTTCCTTAATAAATGAGGTAAAATAAACGTCTTGTCCATCGTTAATATACTTATCCTTCAATGTTCCCAAAGCCTCTTCTGTTAAATGTTGTAAAAAGTCTTCATCAGTTTTATACCCATTTTGTGGTATCCCAATATAATTCAAGATCGCTTGGCATTTCAAATCTAAAACTTGTAATTGTATAAGTATATTTTCAAAATTACTACTATTTACTTCTTTTACTAACAGTTCTGCCTGTTTTTTTATACGCTCGAATTGTTCAAGAACGACAATGTGTTGTGACTTTAATTCTTTCTCTGAAATTTTTCTTTTTTCAATTGCATATTTCACAAAATTTATATCCCACAAATACATCATAATTATCACTCCAGTATTTCGAGTAACGAATACCTATTAGTTAAATCATTTCCAAAAGATATCTTTTCCAGAAATGTATCTCGATACCCCTTTTCTATTAATTCAATAATTCTATCACTCGTTAATTGTTCTTCCTCATTTATCTCTAGAAAAAACATTAGTAAACTAGCTTTTTCCTGTATTACATTAATTTTTGTGATTGTTGTTCTGAGATTATCTGGCGAAATATTTTCTATAAGAAAATCAAACTCTCTCAAAATGTTCTCTGAATACTCTTGAAGTCGAACGTCTTGAAACCTTTTCTTCTTAAATAGATGTCTAAGGCTGGCCTGCCACATTATACTATCCTCCTATTTTCATCGTTGATTCTAACAATCTCACATTCAGTATTTACTATTACTAAAATCTATATTTCTTTTCCTTTTTCAATGGTTTAAATAAAAGCAATCAGGAAATTTGGCTATCAGCTCGAAAATTGTTTTAACAACGGCAAAAAATATTTATCTTCGGCTCTTTTTCTCGCCAGCGCTGCTTCACTTAAATCGTCATACATACCCAGATAGTGTCGTTTTCCACGGAAAGTAATATAGGCCACCCACATTCCCCGACAACGGTAAACCCCTTTTACGCCACTAGTATTGTTTTTTGCCAATTTAGCTTTCAAACATTCGACAATTGTTCCTTTTACACAAGTTCTACTTTCAACTCCTTTCAAACAACCACAACTTTTTGTGTGACCAGATGATAAGTTGCCATAGCTTACTTCACATAATTGACCGCAGCTACACTTACATCTCCATTTTGTTTTCCAATCTAACTTCTTATTTAATGGTTCAATGACGGTCAGCTTACCAAATATTTGTGTTTCAATGTGAAACTGTTTTTCCTTAAGACATCCACAACTCCTGATTTCTCCTCGTTGCAATCGTTTTGCCGAAGCTAATATTTCATTGCCACATGAACACTGGCATTTCCACACAACAGTTCCTTCACTACGTTTTTCTGTTGGGGTAAGTGCAAGGAGTTCACCATATTTTTTGTTGGATAAATCCTTATATTTATGTCTGTTTTTAACATTTCCACACCCGCAACTTTTTGTTCGACCGGAAACTAAATTAGAATGGTAAACAAGTGTTTCTTGTCCACAATCACAAAGACAGTGATACATTTTATATCCATTTTGAATTAATTCATCCAAAATTATCAGATGACCATATTTTTTTTGCATAATCCATCGCCTCATTACTCTTGAAATCTATGTATTAGCCAACTAGGGGACCACCCTAGTTAGCTCTATTAAATCGCTTCAAATTTGAAGGTCATTTATATGTTGTATTTTATATTTTTCGTAACATGCTCCCTTAATTTTAAATCCACCATCAGATTGAGAATTTAAAATTTCCAATTCTTGGTTTGCTACTAATGGATGTAATTCACTTTCCTGAAATGAAAAATCTTTACCAACCCTAGAATTCAATAATTAACTCATGGAGTAGGTTTAAATCTAAACCGCATTATTGATGAAGATTTCGATACTTCTTTTTGGCTCTTTACAGATCCAGAAAACTCAATAATCTCTACTTCATTATAATTTAGAATTCCTAAAGACTCAGCTTGGTGTAGACCTTTATCATCTTTAAATAAAACTACATTTTTATCATCCGATACTAGATTAAGAACCAAATCTTTTCCTTTTAGATTTACATCTGCATCAAATTGATCAACTTTGACTTCCACAGGAACTTGAGAATTATTTTCTATTTTATAGACAGGTGAGATAATAGTATCCTCATCAGCGCCAAAGTTCATCTTGCTAGGAATCGTTATATTTATTTCTGAAGTATCAATTTTACCAACTACTCCTCCAGGAACTTCGATTTTTGCTTCAGGAATATCCTGTTCAATATCAGACTCATTAGTTGCCTTGCCTGTAACTCTAACCACTGGATTTTGATTTATTGCTTGCTCGGTTACCTTGACCTTTACTTGATAAGTAAAGGTTTCACCTATTCCTAATTGAGGAACTGTAACATCTTGCTTAAATGTTCCAACAGGATTCAACTCTTTTGGTAGCTCAATGGATAAACTTCCTGATTTGAGTTTTCCTAATGGGCTACTATTTGTTAGCGTATATACATACAAAAGTTCATCGCCAACATTTGTTTCTTCTTCATTTCTAGATAAGTTAGCAACTTTTAAGTCGCTTGTTAGTACTAATTTCGGATCAATAACATTAAACTTAACTACATAATCATAATCAAAGGTGTTGCCGCTACTTAGAGTTTCGGTAACTCTAATAGTGGCCTCAGTAAGACCAGTTTTAGAGGTATCTGGATAGCTTTCAAATTCTTTCACCTTGAGTTCTGGATGATTTTCTACTGACAAGAAGTCTTCGACACGTTTAGCAAGTTCTTCTTTTGTCGTCCCTTTTTCAATTTCTTGAAGTGTAGGTGTTAAGCGATTAACAGACAATAGATTGTATCCCGCCGGGGTTAATTCGTACATTGCTTCCATAAACCCTTCTGCTTCTTTAACCAGGGTTTCATTTCTAGCCACGTAGGTTTGGCTACCGTTTAAGGAAGTCCCCGGATATGCCTGATGAAAAGTTTGAATAGCAAGAACATCCCCATAAGTTAAATCAGTTGTAGAAAGTGCTAAAGATTCATTCCACCCATTTGCCCAAGCACTTGGTCTTTGATATACCGTTTGTGTTGTAAAGTTGAAAATTTTATTTGAAGTAGATTGTCTGTAGATTGACGTCTGCGGTCTTAGTGCAAGATTGACATTTGGAGTCAAATCCAACCCTGTACTGACAAGACGTGGTGTTCCTGAATTATCAAATAAGCTAAATCCAACCATTGGTGTGTCACCTAAAACAATAGTCTTACCATAGATTACTGTGTAATCAATTGGAACATCAATCGTTTGGTTAAACGTTTGACTAGTGATTCGAACGGTCGCTTGATGTTTCCCAATAACCGTTGTCTCAATCGGAGTATCTACCCATTCAAAAGTTAACTTAGCCTCATCTTCTGGAGTAGTAGCTACCGTAACATAGTCACTTGGTTTCGACGAAATTGTGATCCCAAGCGGTAAGTCTGCCATTTGTTTTCCTGTAGCACTTAGATTATCTACGACAGTAAATGCTACTTCATATTCAAGATTATGTGTTTCTCCATTAATTGTTTCTTCCACTAAAACTTTTCCTGAAGTTTTTCCGGCTGCTGAGCGATCTGGATATTCAGTAATTTTAGCTACTTTTAAATTATTTTCGTTATAACCTTTGAAATTAATCATTTCATTTGTTAATGCATCTAATTCTTTATCAGTAGTTGCAGCTGCTATGGTCATATCGTTGGATGACAAAACGTTCAAATGATACGGAACGAACCCATCTGCAGTCACCAAATAGTAAACCGTTTGATCATCTCCAAGTGGTGGTGTGATTTCTTTTTGTGTATCATCAACATATTTATGACGATTTTTGGGTTCTTCGTGAAAGATTTTGACAATATCGCCAAGCTGAACTTCATATTCCCCACCTGTCCCAAAGTTATTGATTACATCAGACACCTTATCTGTTCCTTTGACATCATACATATAATCAACAGATAGTTTATCTAACTGACCAGTACCTGATAAAACTGAGAGGGTATAATACGTACTATCATAGGAACTATGAACTTGCATATCCTTGTTCAATTCTTTTGAAACTCCAAAAGATGATCGAATCACATATTTACTAGATACGTGGTGCAGTGTATATGCTCCAGCAGTTTTATCCGATAAGCCTTTTAACTGAATCGTTCCATTCCATTTCATATTCACAGGAACTTCAATAATAGTAGTACTACCATTTTTTCTACGAGTTAATTCCACTTGGATTGTATCGGTTTCTGCTAAACTATCAAACGAGGGAACTGAGGTAATTTTTGCTGTATAACCATCAGGATTAATTGCTGTTCCATCATCTAAAGTAACATTTTCAAACATGTCACTAACATCTGGCAGCTCCGATTCTTTAGTACCAATTAGGATATCTTGAGGAATAGGATCTGCTTGTACTTTTCTTTGATCCACGATAGTAAATGGCACACTATATTCAGTTGTGTGCGTAACACCTGCAATCGTCTCTTCCACTAAAACTTTCCCTGTAGCTTCTCCAACTGCTGAACAATCTGGATACGTAGTAATTTTTGAAATTTTCAAATCATTTGCGGTATAGCCTTTGAAATCAATCATTTCATTCGCTAATTGATCGAGTTCTTTTTCCGTCGTTAAGATATCAACAGTCATTTTGTTTGCCGATAGAACGTTCAAGTGATACGGAACAAACCCATCTGCAGTCACCAAATAGTAAACCGTTTGATCATCTCCAAGTGGTGGTGTGATTTCTTTTTGTGTATCATCAACATATTTATGACGATTTTTGGGTTCTTCGTGAAAGATTTTGACAATATCGCCAAGCTGAACTTCATATTCCCCACCTGTCCCAAAGTTATTGATTACATCAGGTACTTTGGATGTTCCTTTCACGTTATACGTATAGTCAACTGCTAAATTATCAAGAAGACCATCACCCGTTAAAAGTTCAAGGGAATAATACGTACCGGGATAATAATCATGGATGGCATAGGAATCATTAACTTTAAAACCATATGAAGTACGAATGAAGTATTTTCCGTTCACGTTGTGTAAAGTGTAAGCTCCAGCAGATCGGTCTCCGTTTCCTTTTAATTGAATTGTCCCATTCCATTTCATTTTTACAGGGACGTGTAAAGTTGTACTTAGACCTGTTTTTCGACGTGTTAACTTTACTTCGATTGTATCGGTTACTTCCATGTTATCAAACGTTGGAACAGATAGAATCTCAGCGGTATAACCATCAGGATTTACTGGTGTTTGGTCCGGATCGTTTAGCGTTACATTTTCAAACATTTTGTTAACATCTGGAAGCTCATCGGTTTTGGTACCAAGGAGTACTTCTTGCTCAATGACATCTGCCTGAATTTCCCATTCTTGATCTACAATAAAAGGAACTTCATATTCAAATGTATGTGTGACCCCATCAATGGTTTCTTTTACTTCGACAGTTCCAGTCGTTTTTCCAGCTGTTGAGCGATCAGGATACTTAGTTATTTTAGAAACACTTAACCCATTTCCTGTATACCCATTAAAATTAATCATTTCATCGATTAATTCATCTAGCTCTTTATCGGAAGTAGCCGTAGTAATTGACATTTCATTAGCAGATAAGGCATTCAAACGATACGGAACAAAACCATCCGCAGTCACCAGATAGTAAACCGTTTGATCATCTCCAAGTGGTGGTGTAATTTCTTTTTGTGTATCATCCACATATTTATGACGATTCTTGGGTTCTTCGTGAAAAATTTTGACAATATCGCCGAGCTGAACCTCGTATTCTCCACCTGTCCCAAAGGCCTTGATTACATCAGGTACTTTGGACGTTCCTTTCACATTATACGTATAATCGACTGCTAAATTATCAAGACGACCATCGCCCGTTAAAACTTCAAGAGAATAGTACGTACTATTATAGTAAGAATGAATCAGCTCGCTTTTGCTTGCTGCAAACCCATAAGAAGCACGAATGAAATACTTTCCGTTCACTTTGTGTAAGGTGTATGCTCCTGCAGAACGATCTCCATTTCCCTTTAATTGAATTGTCCCATTCCATTTCATTTTTACGGGTACTTTTATTGTTGTACTAACGCCTGTTTTTCGACGTGTTAACTTTACTTCGATTGTATCGGTTACTTCCAGGGTATCGAACGTTGGAACCGATATAATCTCAGCAGTATAGCCACTTGGATTTACTGTCACTCCATCATTTAAGCGAACATCCGTAATCATGTCGCTGGCAGCTGGAAGATCCTCTTCTTGAGTACCGATTAAAATATCTTGCTCAATGGGCGTTGCAGTAATTGTTCTATTATCGATACCTATACTTGTAGAAACTTTATCAGTTTTTATATTAGCGGCTTCCATTGGTAGAGCATATTTAAATGAACTAACAGTAATCGTTTGACCACTTTTATCATGACTAACAGAAAGACTAATTGACGGTGATCCAGTCGGATCCTCCTTTTTTAATCGTTTCATAGAAAAAGTCATGGTATCACTTGTGTTACCCGTTTTTGTAATTGAAAAACAAGAAGCTAAATCATTAGAAAGAACCAAAGAAAACTTGGAAGCATCAGCAATATAGCGACCTTTGAAGATATTCGCCGTACTACCGCTAGTGGTTGCTTCTGTTTGTAGAGGAACCGTGAAAGTCGTGGTATCCCCGACTGCTGATCCTAATTTTTCATAAGCTGATGCAATAGCAGCACCACTTGATTGCACAAGAGATGTTGCTGCTTTTTGACGCCAGACAGCATACTCCTTTTGAAAATTTGAAGGGATACCATCACCATCTACATTGCTGTACTTAAAAGTGCCGGTATAGGCACCACCTACATTGTTAGTAAATTTTTTCTCTCTAGTTTCGTCCCAGTTACCTGTGATTGGGTTCTTAGCCCATTCCGTTTCTATCAATTCTATTGTATAACTCAATGGGATTTGTTTATTTAATTGTGCTACTTCATGATTTGCTCTATCACGAGAGATATCAATAGTTAATACATTATTTGTTGATGTATTACTTACAGAAGTTGAAAACGAGTTATCTCCAACACTTCCACTATAGTCAAACATTGTTATTGTTATTTTTGAAGTATATACCCACTTATAACTACCATTAATTGCTTCAGTTGACGGAGCAGCGTTTTTGGCTATTGTTAAGTTACTAGAAACACTTGCTCCTTTATAATTCCCTAACGTTTTTGACTGTGCATTAGAATAGGCTTCTGCAATTTTCTTTTTATACGCTGTAATAGCCGCTGCTGCTGCTTTTGCTTGTGTATCATTTTCATAAGCGAGAGGAGTAGGTATCTCTTTGTCCTGCGTGCTTGTTGATGTAGAGGCTTGACTATTATTCGTTATTTCAGTTACTTGGGTAGGTGATACTTCATCAATCTGATTTTTTGACGTAGAAGAATTATCAATACCACTTCCGTAAGTATCTTGAATCTCTGTGCTAGATGCTACTGTGTTCTGAGAACTTGAATCATTCTCAGAAGTATTCTCGATACTTTCTTGCTTATCTGAAACTTCTGTATCAAATATTGACTCCTTACTTTGAATGGTTAATTCACTATTACTTGTTGATTCTTCTTGTGCCCAGACAACTTGTTGACCAGCACTACATGTCTGAGCAATTTCAGAAGAAAACATCAATGCTAAAGTTAGACAGACAATAAATTTAAACTTTTTTTTCATAGTTACCTCATCCTCTTGTTCTCAGGCTCACCCCACCATCCTTAAAGCATACAAAATAGAACTTTTTTAACTAACATACAGCACTCCATCAATCGTTGCCTGATTTATTTCTTTTTCATTATCAAAAACTGTATAAACAATACTGATATCGTAGCTGCCTTCTAACAATTCTTTCTCTAGCTTTGCTTCCATTAATTGCCTATTTGGAGGAATTAAGCCAGACTTATATATCTGCTTATTCCCCTTTTTTAACAAGTACTGAACTTGAATGTTGTATGCGTTCGTGGGCTTATTTTTTATTTCAAATTGAGCAACATTTGTTTCTTTAGAAACTGCTATCTCATGTTTCAGATTAATATTTACTTTATCCTTATCAATTTCTGATTGCATGAATTTTAACATCTGCTCATCAGTCATAACTTCCAAGTCAGATTCCAATTCAGGAAGACCACTAACTACTTTAGGTTCTGAGAAAAATTTATCTCTCAAAATAAAGGCCGTTACTCCTGATCCAAGAATAAGTAGTAGTAAGAGTAATAGTATAATTAACTTCTTCTTTTTTTTCTTTTCTTCTTGGCTTTCCATACTATTCATTTATAGATCTCCTTACACGATGAATAAAAGAAGGAAGGGAGGTTTTCCCTTCCCCTCTTATTTAAACTTTCTGAAAATACGTTTTTGGAACTATTTCATTTATATAGTTGTGAAATGTAAATTCATTTGAACTCTTACTTTACAGCGGTAAAATGCAAATTCACCTGATACTCCGGACGCAATGCTGCATCCCCAGAAGCCGGAAAAACGTTTGGGTCAATTGAACCTGTTAATGTAAAGGTATCAACTGAGCTAGGATCAATCGATGTCAAATATTTTTGACTTGATAACATCTGACCACTTTTCTTTTGTAATGGAACTTCAACTCCGGTAGAGCTTTTAATAGAAAGATCTTGTGTAATTGATACAGAATTTTTTAATGCAAACTTTTCGACTGCGACCTTTATACCATTTGTTGAAGAATTATTCTCAAGTTTATAGACTGGTGAAATAATACTAGCTGTAGGAGCTCCGGTATCATCTACACTGTTAGCATATAAAACTTTTGATGGGATAGTGATATCGATTACTGATGGATCAATGGGATCAGTAGGTGAGCCAGGATCAGTATCATCCCATTCCCCAATCCACCCGTTTACAGCAAAATCTCCAGTTTCAGAACCTGTTACAGTGTGAGGTGTATCGTTGGGATCAGCATCCCCACCTGTCCATGCACTTGCACTTGTTGGAGCCAACGCAACAACTCCTCCCAGAACTACTGCACTTACCAATAATTTTTTGATCATTTTGAATCTCCTCTTTTCTTTCGTTTTTACAGCTTCCACTTAAATTACTATTCTGCAAAATTAGTCCACCAGTACAAATATTTATCTTCCAAATAATTCTAGACTGAATTTAACTATTTCACAGAAAGTAACTTTTTGGTTGCAGAAAGTATATTAGCATCTTTCTCATTCAATGTGACAATACAAATTGGGTATAGCAATATACCAGATTTGTATATTCTGCCTCCCGCCAAAAATATACCGACAAATATTTTTTAAATCATTGAATCTTAAAAATAATAAAACTATTTTTTAGCTAGACGATGTCTGTAAAACTGGAGTATCATTATGTTACAGATAAACATTAGAATAAAATGGCGACAAAATGATTGTTTTTCTACCTTACTTTATGATTTATTCCATAAATAAGTCAGTATTCATAAGGATTTTTACTTAGTAGACTAAAATTGGAACCAATTAATTTTTCAAATAGCAATATTTTCTCTAATTCTTTTCAAATAAAAAAAGTTAGATTTTATTCAAATAAAATAACGATATAATATGAATTCCCATTTATTTTTTCTCAAAAAAAAACGAGAAGACTCTTCTATGACTTTCGTAAATGTACAGATAACGTATATATTTATACAAAGATAGTATATCGACAAGGAGTTCACAGAGAATAGAATTGTAATGATACTCAAAGACAAATAATATTCGAGGTGACTTCTGATGCTTATTTCAAACAAAACCAAAAGAGAATTAACATTGCTTCATCTAATTATGACTAGTAAAAAAACCTCTTTTGATATTCTCTCAAAAGAAATGAAGATATCAAAAAGAACAATAGGAGAAGACATTACTAAAATAAACAGTATTTTCCATCAACAATTTGATTACAAAAGAAAAATAATTTTAACTAATACAAGTGGTTCTATTAAAATTAATTCTCCATTTTCAGATGATCCTATTTCTTATTATTATCATTTGAAGTTTTATCTTTTAAACGAATCAATTCTTTACCAATTGTGCATACTTTTAGTTACCAACGGAGAAATCCATCAAAATCATCTTATTGAACGTCTATATATATCTACTCATTATTTGGTAAAGCTTCGGCAGCAATTAAATAAGTATCTTTCAGTTTTTGATTTGTTTTTAAAAAAAGAAAATTCCATCTATTCTATAGAGGGAAATGAAATTTGCTATCGGATTTTTACCTACCTATTATTACAGGATTCATTTCAAGGAATTAAGTGGCCTTTTGATTCATATAAACCAAATAGTAATTTAGAAGATGAATTCAGCAAAAACTCTTTAACAAAAGATTTTTCAATTCAACTTTTTAATCAAATATTGACACAACGTTTTAAATATAAAAAGTTTCTTTCAATTAATTCTACAAATCCCAACTTTGATCTCTTTAAAATGATAATGGACAATTATGATGGTAGTTTGCTTCTAAAAAATGATTCTTTTGATAATTTAGATTCTTCGACTAAGGAAAGTGAAAGACTATATGTTAATTTTTTTGAAAGAATTTTTCTTTCAGACATTATCCCCATAAAAAAGAAAGTAGAACTCGGGCGCATATTCGAATCTTACAATCATCAAACTTGTATAAAATCCCGTAAGACCTATGAGAAATTTTCCAGAATCTTATCGGCTTCTGGATGTACTGAAACTAATTATATTTTTTTATACTATATTAATATCTGTTTAATTTTATATCAGACCATTGGCAATAAATACTTTGATTTTTTAAGTTTATTAGTCCCCACAACTTATTTAGATATTAGTGAAAAAAGCATTTATTTAAATTCTATAAAACGCGAACTTGATGATCTATATATTGACAAGGAAGAGCTGAACTACATTGTTACTATTCTTTGCACACTATGCCATTTCCATAAAACCTCTAAATTGAAAATATATATCCAAATGACAAAGGTATTTACTTCAGTTTATGTAATACAAGAAAGATTACGTGATATTTTTAATCAAAAAAATATTGTATTTACAGATGATTACTCAGAAGCAGACATAATCATAACTGACAGTTTTGAAAAAAAGATAGATAAACAAGTTCTCTTTTACCTAGACAATATAAGTAATAAAAAAAGATGGTATGAACTCGTCAAAACAATTCAAAATGAACTCCTAGATAGGCTAAATTCTGAGCTGATAGTTCCACAATTACCCCTTAACAAGGTAAGCAAATAAATCATTTTTCCATGTCCCATCAAGCGTTTGAAATAAAGTTAAAGATTTTACTATTCTATAAAAAAGAAAGCAAAAATTCCAATATATACAAAATCCACCGAACTATAAAAATTATGGGTTTAATGAAAACAAAGACTAAGATAGTTAAAATAACTCCAATAAAAATATTAAAAAACATTTTAGTTCACATCCTACTGATAATTTTTAAGATTTTAGATTATTTATCTGATTGGCACCAGATATTTTAAAGATACTCATTTGAAATTTATCGCCATGGTATCACTTATAAACGATTTTTTCACTATACAAAATATATCTATTCTTATATATATATTCCATAATTTATACTTATCAACAATACTTTAGTAACTTAGAAAAGAGGTTTCAAACAATATGATAATTTCAAACCACTATGAAAGAGAACTAAATGTACTACATCAAATAATTACTAACCATCCCACTACCCTAGCTATCCTGTCAGATGAAATGGGTATTCCAAAATTAACAATTAAAGGTGATATTCTTAAACTAAATGCTTATTTTCTTGAGTGTACGAATAATAAAAATGATCTCATCATTTCAAGTAATCAAGGATTCATAACAATAAACTCAATATTTGTAGACAATGCTATTACTTATTTTTATCAATTAAAGTTGTTCCTTTCTAATAACTCAAGTTTATTTAGGCTTTGCGTGTTATTCCTTACAAATTATAGTATTTCAAAGCAGCAAATTATCGATAATCTTTTCATCTCAGAAACATATTTATTCAAGTTATGCTCGCAATTGAATGATTGTATTGCACCGTTCAATTTATCCGTTCACAGTTCCAATCAAATCTTCAAACTAGAAGGAGATGAAATCTGTTTACGATTATTTTCATATATAGTCCTACAAGATTTCTTCCAAGGTATTGAGTGGCCTTTTGACTCAGAAACTCCGAAGATAAATTTTGATAATAGTGAATCTTCCGTTTCTCTAACTAAAAATCATGCCTTCTACTTACTAAGTGAAATAACAAAGCAACGCTTTTCAAATAGTAAATATCTAATTATTAAGCCGAATTCCTCCCTTTATAGCCTAATGGAATTAATTCAAGATAATTACGATGTATCAGAAACATTAAAAAAGAATTTTTTTGTATCCCTCCCACAAAATATAGCGAAATCAGAAAAAATATATTTCAATTTTTTCACAAGAATTTTTCTTTCCGACTTAATTCCATCCGAGGCAAAGTTAAGATTAGGGAGAAAATTTGAATATTTTAATCATCCTGCTTGTCGATTTTCAAACGAGATATATTCAAGATTTTCAAATGTTTCTTGTGATTCCGCTGGTTCTACAGAAAAGGAAATATATTTATACTACTTAACTATTTTTAATGTCCTTTATTCAATTATCGGAGACAAATATCGGCTTTTTCTTGATTTGATGCTTCCTATTCCCTACTTGAATATTACTAAAAATGATGATTATATGAATATTATCAAAACTGAAATTCATTTACTTTTTGAGGATAAAGAGTTAGAAAAATATATTGCTGGATTACTTTACACTATTTCATCTTCTAAAAAAGAGACCACCTTAAAGTTGTACATTCAAATGTCTAAGGTTTTTACAAATGTATATATAATAGAAAAACGTATCCAAGCGGTTTTTAACTCAAAAAATATCATTTTCACGAATGATTTTTCTCAAGCAGACATCATTATTACAGACAGTTTAGAAAAGCAATCAGAACATCAGATACTTTTCTACTTAGATTCAGTTAACAATTCAAGTAGATGGCTCGATCTTATGACCTTGATTCAAAAGAAATTCCTTGAAAAAATGGGTGATAATTAAAAAATGATAACTCATAGAAGATAAAATATAGTACTCAGTGAAGAATCTGTTAATAGTATATTTTCTTTTATTAAATTTTCTAGATTCAACTCATTTTCTATTGAAGACTTTCATACTTGATTGCATGTCATTCTATCTACACTTTAGCGTAAACAAAAATAGCCCAGTATATCAAAATGATATGTGGGCTATTTGTTCAAATTTGGATTCCATTAAATTGAGTCTGAACATCCCAATTGCACGGCAAGAACGAGACTCTTTGCAATATAGACTTACTATTTTCTATACGAATAATGGATAATTTTTATTTCAGACGTTTTTAAATCCTCAAAAGGGTAACCAAATCCAATAATAAAAATCTCGATGAAGATTTTTTATGTTTAGTGTAGTCAATTCAATTTTGCTATTCCACAGTATACTGGAGTGAATTACTCTACAAAAATTTTAGTTCATTTTATACTGAAAAAAAGAGACACCACACAGACATTACACCATCAAATAGTATAATGCCTGTGTTATTTCTTCCAAATTAACAATATTATTTATAATCAACAATTTTCCAATTCTCTTTTTTTTGCAATCGTAGCGTATACTGAAATTTATTGGTTACTTTTGACAAATCATTCAGATATTTCACATCGACATTCACCTGAGTATCATTCCCATCACCTAAATAAACTGGACCCACTAATTCTACGAACTTCAGATTTGCATTGATTGGTTGCATCGCATCATCTTCCACGTAGTATTCAAGTTCTTTTTCCGATGCTGTTGGATAAAGCTTGAAAAATGTCTCTAGAAATTCAGTGATTTCTTCTGTGGTTTTGGCATCAATTTCCGAATCACTTTCTACTTGTTTTGCCTCGTATTTTGCCTTGTCTGGTTTTGCAATCATGGTAGGCAAACTCGTCACAATATGATTCCCTTTTTCATCTTCAAAGATTGTCACTCGATAAGCAGAAGAAATTGATTGTGTCTTTTTCCCTTCTGTAATCTTTTGCTCCACTAAAAACGAAACGGTAAATTCTTCTAAATTCTTTTCAACATCTAGAATTTTTACTGATTGAACTTCAGAACTAGTGGGAATATCCGCTCGAACCATATCTCGGCTCAAAGTGAGACCTTCTTCTGTGAGGTACTGTCCGAGATTACTCATTCTCTTTTCAATTACTTCCTTGTTATTCTTCCAGGAAAAATATTCTTTCACAAAATCCTTCGTAAAACTTTCAACGCCAGAAGTATTCACTACCTTTTCCTTCATAACCACTTTTTCATGAGTTGTATGCTGATTAATGGCAGTGAAGTTTTTATAAATGCCAAAAGCAAGGCTACCAGACAGTAAAAGCCAAAGGGCAAGCACCGTTTTCCGATGCTTGCCCTTTGAAACGACTCGTTCTTTCTTCTTTTTTGGGGTCTTTTCCTTCTGATTCCGTTCAATTTTTATCTTCATTATTTTTCCTCTTTTCTCTTATTTGTATCGGCCAGCTCCGATAAGATGCTGCTGCCAATAGTTTTCTGTCAGATTCGTCCATCCCACTGGGTCTCCTGCATGAAACATACGATTCTCGCCTGCGTAAATGCCCACATGGGTCACATACGTACCGGCATCATAAGTCGAATGAAAAAAAACTAAATCACCTGGTTTGGCATCTTTTAGATCAATATGTGTCATGGCATCATACTGATCCTGAGCCACCCGAGGAAGGTTCAGACCAACTTTGGCATAGCACCATTGGGTCAGGCCACTACAATCAAATCCCGTTTCAGGACTTGAGCCACCAAACACATAGTCCGTTCCTTCATACTTAAATGCCTCATCAAAAATTTCTTGGACTATTTTGTCATCAAACTGTGTTGTAGTTAGATATTGCTTCACTAATAAACAGTAAAACATATTGCCATAGTTATACCTCCACCCACCATTTTCCTTAATCGCGATTGGGTTGGGGTAGTCTACTTTTTGGCCACCCGATTTTTCCTTTGAAAATGATTCAGCTAAAGCAAAACTATGCTTCTTCCCGTTTTTCGCGACATGATCCAAATATCCACCGCCATAGTTATAGGCCTGAATGATACTATCTTGATCGCACCCTAGCTCTTTGGAACGATTAACCAAAGACGCAAAATAGAGACAACCTTGTTTAATGGATGCCTCGGTACTTAATGAATTCGGTGGTAAGCCTGCCGACTCTGAACTCTGCATAACATCTTCCATTTTCCCACCAGATTCCACTTGAATAATCGCCAAAAGAATCGGGACATACTCTGTTATATCCGATTCTTTGGCATATTTTTCCACCATTGCCCGGTGTTTCAAAACTTCTTCTGAGACGCTAGTTCCGCCAGGAGAAGCACCTGAACTGCCACTTCCTTCGCTGTCTTCACCAAACAACAAACCCACACACATCAAGATTCCCATAAAGGAGATTGTCAGAAAGGTTAACGAAATGATACTTAATTTCTTTACATTCATTTTTTCTCACCTGACCTTGATTTTGGACGAGAGTTCATTCTTTTTTGTACTTTTTGATTAGTTCGCTTGGGCAGAGTAGACCGCCGTTTCACTTGTTGGAAAGAATTTTTCTTATTAGATGGTTGACTTATTCTTTTTGAAACAATTTCCTGACTAGCTAGCTTCCGTTTGATTTCAGGATTCAGATTGCCTTTCACAATTCGTTTTGATACTTCTTCTTTCGGTATCCTACCTTTCTGAGGTTGGACCTCCGCTTTTATCGGAACATTTCCCCTTCTTTTCCCATGACGATTCCCTGTTTCGTTCAATGCTTTGCGCTTTTCAGCCATTTTCTCATCTCTACGTTGTCGCTGTTTTTCTCGCAATTCCGCTCGATTTGCTTTTTCTTGGACAAGTCCGCGTTTGAATTCTTCTGGTGCTTTTTTCGTCTTTTCGATTCCTTGATGGAGATTGTATTTCAGGTTGGTTGGCGCATTCCATACTCCATCCTTTACTTGTTTGGTCTTATCTTTCACCAAAGCTTGGGTATCCAGAACTTTGCCGATTTTTCTCCCAGCCAAATTCATTCGAGATTGTTTCTTATTATTTGAAGTTGGCTTTTCCTTATTCAAGTCAGATGGTACCTCGTGATCGTTAGGTAATCGTGAATTCTTTCGTAGAGAAGAACCGGATGGCTTAAATTTGGATTTTGATTGTTCCTTTGCCAATTTATTTCCGACTGCTGCACCACCGCCAAAAGCTAAAGTTCGTCCCACATTTCGATTAAGTTGCCGCAATTTACGGTTCATCAACATTTGAGGTCTTCGCATAACCCGTCTGCCCATTGACTGACTATCATTGCTTTGGAGATTGAACATACTCATAATGTCACCCAATTTGAAATAGATACCGACAAAGGTCATAATTTGCAAAAAAGCTACCATGAAGAAGGGATAGTTCGCTGAAATATTGAAAAACATCGTGGAGATACTAAATGCAGTCGTAATGACTAATGTCACTCCCGCTCGCATCATAATCGTATTGAATAAGCGAATAATCGCCTTCTTTCCTAAACTTTCATAAGTCGGCAACATGGACAATAAGAAACTAATCGGCAGAAACATCGCAAAGATAATGAAGAGAATTTGCGAGAACAACATAATCCCTATTAAAAGAAAAATAAAGAAGGAAATACCAATATTGAACAATACCAAAAAGACCACGGTCCCTAAGCGGTTCATGGTCTTGGTAATACTTAGATTCGCATTGTCATTGTCTTCAATCTCTGCCTTGACCGCTTCTTCCCGATCCTTGCCCTTATTTTCATCTGGACTCACAGATAGAATCTTGTTGACCCGGTCTTCGCCAATTTCTTCTATATTGGAATCATCGAATTGTAATAGTAACCAAGGTTGTTGGACTTGAATCGAAAACAAGCTATCCCGGATCAAATCCACACTATCTTTTCCTTGGCTTTCTGAATTGGGTACAACGATCTCGGTTCCAAGGCTAAGAGCCGCTTCGCTGACATCTGAGCTAAAGTCATTGATTTTTGTGATATAGGTAGGCGCATAGGCAATGAACGAACCTGAAAGTAGAAAAATCATCACAAAATTAATGACAGCCCGGACTGCTTTGGTAGTTTCTCGTTTGAGTAGACCGGTATACGCCACATACACCCCTAGGGCTAAAACCATTAATAATAGAAATCCAAAGTAAAATCCTGATGTCTGTAATCCATTTTCGGTAATGCCGGCTAAAGTTTGAATATTTTTTCCAATACTTTCAGCCGTGTCTGAAATGAAATCTAACTTGTAAGCTTCTTGAACTACATAGCCCGTGGCACTTGATAAATAGAGGCTAACCGTCCAAATAAAATTGGTAATGGCATACAGGCCATACATCACGCTCTTGCCTAAGCCATCACCCCAATTCCAAGGCAGCCAATCCCACGAACTATCCACAAAGAAATCCAACTGATAGTTACCAAGTGAATATTGGGAATAGAGATTTCCGGCTTCAACTGTATCATCAACCAGAACTGTTGCCTCAGCCACCGTTCCAATCAGACTGAGAAGAAGTAACATGACACAGAGACTGATTGCGATTATTCCTGCAATCCGAAAAAGTTTCTTTCTCATCTCCTCACTCCATTCTCTCTTGAACAGGTGGACGGGTATCAAAGGCATGGAAGAGTTCTTCAAATACAGGGTGAACTTGAACTACGCCAACTCTTCCATACAAATCTTGCATCAAGCATTGGCCGTTTTCCAAATCTCGCAGACGTTTTTGATTGCTTTCATCTTCTTGATCTAAGCCAAAGAATTCCAAGGTTTTCTTGATTTCATGAATATCGGTACTACGAAAAGCAAACTTCAACCCGATATTATTCTTCAAACGTTCATCCAGTAAGTCATCACTATTTTGCGTGACAAAGTAAACACCGGCATTCATGGCCCGCCCAGCACGAACGAGCTTATTCGATAATGTTTTCCCTTGCGCTACTTGAAGAAAACTCCAAGCTTCATCCAGGTCCACAATCTTGAAAACTTCTCGATTACTATGGATAAAGTCCAAGGCAAAAGTCGAAATGATGATTAGCATCGAAACGCTTAACAACTCCATGGTAGTGTATTCTTCAAAAGTCGTTTCCGCATCTGGTAAAACCAAATCCGCAACTTGAATGATATTCAACTGTTTATCTAAACTAATCGATTGAGTAATTGACCCATCTGAGAAAAGCAAATGGGCAAAATCATAATCGGTAAAAGACTCGATGTGATCCGCGATATTTTCCGCGACTGACGAACCCTCTTTACGCAATTCAACGATTACTTGTAATAATCCTCGTTGTTCACTTTGGGTAACGGTTCGAATGGCCTTGCGTAAAACGGGAAACTTCTCCCCATCTCGACTGGAAATTCCTGTTAAAAAGGTCAGGATATCAATCGCCAAACTTTCTGAGTCTTTCTTTTTCTTCATAATCACGTAGGGATCAAGTAAACCTTGATTTTCTGACTTACTGGTCAAGTTAAGAATATTGATTTCATCCGCAATTTCTGGCAAGGTTTCTTTCCAACCACCGCGTTCTCCCTTTGGATCGACAATCACAGCTTGCCCACCAAAAAGGACGGCATAATAGACTAAGAGATTGTTACTAAAGGACTTCCCACCACCAAGTGAACCAAGGAAAGCGGCAGCTAGCGCATTGGTAACTGAACCCTTTACCCCTTGTGAGGCCAATGCCGGTTTCAGGTAAACATTGCGCCCCGTATCTACGTTATAGCCAAAGTAAATACCTTCTAACTCGCCTAACATCTGTGTAGCGCCAAATCCAAGTCCGGCGAGAAAATCCGACGTAACATACTGGATATAATCATTCATGTATCGCTTACTAGAAGGTAAGAATTCTTCATGTAGTCCCATCATATCGCCAAAGGGCCGGACTATTTTTACATTGGTATCATCATAAAAATCAAGCACTTCATCACAACGCCGCTTTAATTCATCCACAGAATCCGCACTCACCCGAACCACATAGCTTAGTTTGTACATAGATTCTTTCGACTGATCCAAGGCGGTTTCCAATTCATCCACGGAATCCAACGCATCTAAGACATTGGAATTCGTCTCATTGTCAGATTGATAGGCATGGTTGTCTAAATCTTTCAGTTCCTTTTTCTTATTGCGAACGGTCGCTAGCGCCTTTTTGTTCGTCACGATTTCTACATTCATTGAAGTATCAATCGGAAACGTAAATTGTTGTTGCTGGTAATAGAAAAGTTCCGAGGAAGGAAACTCCATCTCTCCTACAATCGTATTAATTGTTAGATACGCTACATACGATTCATGATTTTCATGTTCCATACGTAAGTACCGAGGCTTTTCTTCAATCAAGCAACGACTAGGACGCAGTAGGTCATAACGTTTCACCAGTGTTTCTAATTTTAGCTTTTTCTTTGGTAGCTGAAATTCGTATTCTTCAAATGGTGTCCCTTTTTCGCCATAGATATGTTCAATCAAATACGTCAGATCACTCGGTGTGACTCGTCTGACTTTAAATCTTCTAGCCAATTTACTTTCCATTAATTTTTCAAGCTTAGAATAGCGACGAATTTCTTCATTGGATAAGGAAACAAAATCGCCCATTAAATGATGATTCACTCCATAGACAAATTCTTGAAGTCCAGAAAAGAAAGATTTCTTGAGATTCTTTAGATTGACCTCTTCATCTGTCACAATCAGTTTGAAGCCAATAAAAAAGCGATAATCAATCTGACTATCGCCAATCATGGATACTAAAGCATCTGTCTGTAAATCAATTCGTTGTTTCGCCACTTCTTTTAATCGCCCGGTAATTTCCTTTTTCGATCGTTCTTGTGTGGCGCGAATACTACTTTCTGTAGCAATTTGTAAGGCATGAATCTTACCTTCACGGTTTTGTGCAATCAATTGGCGAAAGTTATCATGTACTTGATATTTTTGTTCTGGTGACAAAAAGGAGTAGTTGTAAGGCACTAATTCATAATAGGCAAAACATTCGCCTTCTTGATTAAAGACAAGATTATTTTCAATATACTTAATCGGGTACATAGTTCACACTCCTTACTAAGGTGATTGATTCGTCCCATCGTTTCTTTTGTTCTTTGACTTTCTTTCCCGCAAAAGTGACCTTAAATCGTAAGTGATAGCTGACAAAGGATCGTGAAAATCCCAATGGTTTCTTTCCGTCAAACGTCTTTTGCGACATAAACCAAGTAACCGCTACCGGTATGCCTAAGTATTTTAAAAAGGCCCCCTCTATCATAGATAGTGGAGGCACATGGGCAAATACGATGACAAACAGCAAGGATAAAACAAACCAAGCCATCTGATTAAAGGTCACAGGAAAAGGCAGCTGAAAGTCATTAATTGCGTAAATGATCTTTTCAACTGCCCAAATACTGGTGTAACTTTTTATTTTTTTCATCAAATCATTCCTTTAAAAAGAAGGATAGTTTAGAAATCAACTACCCTTCAATAATTTTGTTAATATGGATACTCAAAAACACCTCGACTCGTTACCAAATAATTTCCCCCAATCTCCAAGTCTCTACCACACGCATCAAAATCAATATACGTCTTCAAGTGTTCTGGTACTTCTCCAAATTCACCATTTTCTACAATCAAGAAATATGCTACATCACTCATATCATCGCAATCTGGATAATAGACAATATCATCCACATGCTCTACCATTTCCTCAAAAGAATTGAAGAAAGCATGCTGAATCTCAGAAGCGACTTCACCAATTGGCGTTCCTTCTAGTTCCTCCGCTAAGCCACACAAACGATTAATTTCTTCAATTGGCGTATACTCATCAATCTCAAAAGGCAACTCATAATCATGAATCGCGTACTCTTCGTATTCGTCATTTAATCCAATCCGTTCTTTCACTTCATCAAAATCGACAGGTGGGGTAAACCATGCCCCCACCAACTCACCTTCATTGTATTTTCCAAGGTTCGCAATATAAACACGCATCTGTTCCATCGTGAATCCCCCTTACGCACCGACAATTCGGTTAAACAAATTGAGTAAGACATCCTTCACACCAGAAGCATTAAAGACCAGACCGACCGCAATCAAGGCAATCACCAAGAAGCCAATCAATTTAGAAAACTCCCGCTTAAATCCTAAAAATAACCCAATGACCACAATTGCCAGTAAGACTAAGGATTGGGCATTGGTTAAAAACCATTGATACAAATTTTGTCCGAAATTCATCTCGTCACTTTCCTTTCTTTTCCATTGCTCGGTCTGCTTCTGCACTTGAATGCATCGTAACACCAAGCAGACTGCCACTAAATCCCAATAAAATATCTTTTACAATTTCCATCAATATTCCTCTTTTCATACAATCAAGTTTTCAATTGCCATACTTTGTTGTTCCAAAATCTTTTTGTGCCGGTCTGATAAGCGTGCATTCTGTACCATATCCTGGATATAGGCTGTCTGATTCAAACGATCCAACTCCTTAGCCATTTTCCACGTAGGGGCAACTTGTCTGCCTAGCCAATTCAAGGTTCGTTCAATGGTATACGGTTTGGGTTCAGAAGTGAGTTGAATCTCTTTCCGATTCCGTCCAATAAAACGACCCCATTGTTCATTCAAGGGCCAGTTGGTTCGCCGTTTTCCATCTACTTTATCCGCAAATCGCAAATACCGATTGATAATGGAAAATGTGGTACTTTCAATACTACGACCTTTTAACAAATCTTGAATCGCATGATAAGCGCGGTCATTTTTCAGTCGAATCTCAAAGCGATTTTTCGTTTCAGTTTGGTCTAATGGAATCCCTAACTTGATATATTGTTCATAATCTTTTTCGTACAAACAAAAATAAACCTCACTTTTGAGACTGCCGATATATAAGGTATTGCCCATGCCATCCTTTTCATCGGCTTTCAACAGTTCCCCGGAACGATAACTTTTGAAGGTACGAAACAAGGAGATACATTCTTCTTTCTGACACTTTTTCGTTAAATCAGGAATATCCAATAGCCCCACTCGATCATTGATTGCTAAGTCTAAGCGTTTCATCACGCCACCGGATTTTAGACAATCTTCGAAAAAATCGTACCAGCTACGCTTTTGAGCAAGTAAAAAAGTTTCAAACTGTCGACAACCACGCCCTTTTAATTCTAAAAGAACACCTTTATCTTCTTCATGAGACAACATCACCACAATATCTCCCATGACATATTGTTCCTGATAAGAGTAAAAGGCGTAATCTTCATGAAGCATATACTCAAATTTCAAATGGAGAATTTCTTGAATAATTTTTCGTGCATCCGTTGTGGGGAAACGAATCCTTACATAGTCAAACAGTAATGTCAAAGGCAAATCGGGATTGAAACTTTCCAATTGGTCAAAAATTTTTCTCATGGTCTTTGCGGATGGTGTTACGCCACCGTTTTCTATCTGGTTTAAATAGGGACGACTAAGCCCGCAAGCGGTAGCCAATTTATTTTGCGAAATACCATATTCGTTGCGTCGGTCTTTTAATAGCCGATAATCTAAATTCCGTTGTGCCAAGTTCTCACCTCCAAATTCAAGGTGTTAACTTTTTCAAATGAGTTAACACCTATACAAATTACTTAATATCCTTGCTACACCAGTAATTCTTAATGGTTACTTGCTTATTTTTTGTGTTTTTGTACCCCCCTGTTAGATACGGGGGGTGAGACATCATGGCCGGCTGGCGCCGTCCATGAACAGGCACAGCACCACGGAGGATTCCTGCTTCGCAAATCCCCCGCGGTCAGCGCCTATCAGTGGTTTATCTGGTTGTTACTCCGCAGTAATACCCTCAATTTCCAATTCTGCTTTTATCTCAAACAAGTATTGGCGGATATCCGGTTCTTTGGCAAGGTCCGCAATCCGTTCGAATTCACTGATAACCTGATTCAACTCAATTCGAGCATCGGTTTCCTCGTCCATTACATATGAATCACCAGGGACCTTCACCCCATTTTTTCGAATATCAAAATTGAGCCGGTACAGTTCTTCTTCCAGTTCCGGATCTGACTGAATCTTGCCAATCACCCAGTAGATTTCTCCAATCAACTCATCATAAATCATGTGCTTTTACCTCCTTTAATCTTCTAGCAATATCAAAAATGACCGGAACTGTTACAGAGTTTCCGGCCTGTTTATACAACTGATTATCTGAATTGACTTGAGAGGCCCGGTCAAAGGCCCAATCGGGAAATCCTTGAAGTCGCCAGCATTCTCTAGGTGTTAGCTTCCGAATCTGGTACTGATCTGTGACGACTGCCTGTTGGTCTCCTGTTAGTAAGGTATGCACACTTTGTTTTCCCAAACGGCCTCGACGACTTGTGGAATTAGGAAAAGCCAAGTTCACACTGTCCCCTGGCTTCACCTCTTGATATTCTGTTTCATTTTTCCGAATCATGATTTTCGTTCCCCCTTGTTTCGTTGACAAAGTGGGGGCAGTTCCAGTTACCTCATAAACACGATTGCCTTGTTCAAAATTTCCTGATAACATACCGGCTACAGAAATTCCATCCTTTACCGGCAATGCGATTTTGATTCCTTCATCACCGGTTAAGGTTAGGGCAACCCCATCTGAACCATAGACTTGGCCACCCATTCCTCGATTGGAAGGATTGATATTTACCAAGTTTCTGATGTTTTGATCAGATGTTGGAGACGATCCAATGATAGGAAATACTTGTTCGGTACATGCGTCTCGAGAATGTCCGATAAGGAAGACCCGCTCGCGGCTTTGGGGAACGTAGGCCTTTGAGTTAAGCACCTGCCATTCCACATCATACCCCAATCCATCCAGCGTTCGGAGGATCGTCTCGAACGTAGCCCCTCCTTCGTGATTGAGCAATCCCCGGACGTTCTCAAGGAATAAAAACTTAGGTTGGAGAAGAGTGGCGAACCGAGCGATTTCAAAGAATAAAGTACCTCGAGTATCGGAAAATCCTTGCCGCTTTCCCGCAATTGAAAAAGCTTGGCACGGAAATCCACCGCAAAGGATGTCCACTGGTCCGAGGGATTGAACAAACTCGTCTGATACACTTGTGATGTCATGCATTTCCACCTCCTTCCTTGTATCATGGATTGCCTTATAACTCCGCCGAGCAAATTCATCAATTTCACAAAAGCCGATACACTGGTGACCCGCTTGTTCCATACCTAAGCGAAAGCCACCAATCCCGGCGAATAAATCTAAAAATGTCATAAATCACCTCATTCATCGCAAAGAAAAAAGCCAAGAACATTTTTGCCCTTGGCTCTTAAAAATATTTCAATTTCAAATTTATTTTTCTTTATCCAAACCAATCAATTCTCGTTGTTTTCGATTGGATTCATCTGCTACAAATTTAAAGACTGTCTTCAGCTCTTTCGCAGAGGCATTCTTTTGTAGTGTAGAAAAGTTACGGTTATACTTCTCCATAATTTCTTCAACTTTTTCTTTCTCAGTCATGTAGTTCTTCCTCCAATCTTTCTTTCGTATAACTGATTGGTAATGCTAGTTCAACATTATCAATGTCCATTAGAAAATCAGAAATCGTATTTTGAAAGTCCTTCACTAAGATATTGATGGTTACTTTCTCTTGAAATTGCTTTTTCACCTGCATCAAATTTTTTCTCGATTGAAAAAAAGCATTGATAAAACGTTCTTTAGGAACAAAACGGCCTTCAACTTCTTCTCGTTTTTTAGTAAAGTCCCAAGCAATAAATGGATCTTGATATACATAATAAACAAGCACATTATAATTCTTTTTGAGTGCCCGTTCAATATTTTGATTTACCTTAGAAGTCGCAAACGTGCCATCAAGAATAAAACTATAACCCTTTTTAAGAACTAAATCGAGAGCAGCATCTACCAAAAGTGCTGATCCTCGTTGAAATTCATCTGAATTATTCCCAGCATAGCCCGGAAATAGTTCACGAAATTTATCAGCATCGATTACACAAAGATTACCATTCAATGCCGTCAAAGTTTGTGCAGCCTCAGTCTTTCCAGCACCAGGACTTCCAGCCATAAAAATGGCAGTCTTTTCTTCCTCTTTTTCTTTCCCATCAGTAATAGAAGAAATTAATACTTTTTTGTTCTCTTTAGCATACTGTAAAGAATAATTCTCTGTCATTTTTATTGCACCTCCTGACGCTTTTATCCTTAGTTTATCATACTTTTAGCCTGATACCCTAGAAGACTAGATTTCTCTGTAGCTGTCATTTTTCTTTTGATTGCGCTACTTGTTTGATGGATTCCAAGA
Organism: Candidatus Enterococcus courvalinii; assembly: GCF_017315945.1. Taxonomy (GTDB): domain Bacteria; phylum Bacillota; class Bacilli; order Lactobacillales; family Enterococcaceae; genus Enterococcus_B; species Enterococcus_B courvalinii. Next base: position 103,456 of record NZ_JAFLWI010000002.1, on the reverse strand, counting down.
AATCATATCCTTTTGGTACAAGTGGCGTATAAAACTCACTAATTACACTTCCTCCTGTATCCACATAACCTCGACCTTTGATGCGTTTCATAAAGAAATTTTTATCGACCTCGCCAAACATCATGGAATACCCGAGCTCACTCATGCGACCCAAAGCCACGCGAAAGTTAAATTGATCGCGAATCCCATCTCCTAAATATTTTGCATCCGGTCTTTGACAAGCCAGAATCAGAAAGAAGCCAGACTGACGACCTAGCATCACAATTTGCTTGAGCTTATTCAAAATTACCGCACTCTCCTTAGTCGTTAACATTTCCATATAAGCCACGTATTCATCAAAGATTAAAAAGGTTGGCGGAAGTCCAAGATAGGCATAATTCTCTCCTGTTTTGTAGTCGGGCATTTCTTTCATTTCCTTACTACGAGCCATCATGCGTTCATAGAAATCTTCCACACAAGTAGAGATTTCCTCTTTTTGGGAGTATACGTGAGGCATTACTGTACCTAAATCGGCTAGGTCGGCATTTTTGGGATCGAGGATAAACAATTCTGCATCTGACTTCAATAGTGCTTCGATAATGGTGAGTAAGAAATAGGTCTTCCCTCCACCTGTACCGCCAGCAATTAACATATGAGGTAAGGAATCATACGCCCATACTTGATTTTTCATCAATCGCAACGCCCCATTTTCTGCCACTACTTCTTCAATTCCAATTCGATTGGCAATCATATCGTATAACAAGGTGTATTCCACATAAGAGTCTTTGAGTTCTTTTTCTACTAACTCACAATACAACCCACTTTCTAACTTCTTTTCCAATTTCAAGAGTTGATCTTGATATTTTCCCAGTGAAATTTGAACGCGAATAGACAGTAAGCCATCCTTCATTCGATAATAAATTTTGGGGAAGTAACTGATAGTCTCTCTGGTTCGACTACTATTCAAATCTTTGAAAAAGCCTTCACTTTGAGTTTGCTTTACTTCATACCAATGGTTTTCTAGAATCATTCGGGCTAGCTTTTGTCGATGCCATAAACTTCGCCAATAATCAGGAAAAAAATGAATATAAAGTAACATCATGCTTCCTGAAAGAGCGAGACTTCCTAGTAAGCAGATTAAATCTTTCATGGACAAAACAATTTCAATAGTGGAAAGTGATAGCTTAAAAATCTCAAATTGTCTAAACTCATGAAAATAAAAGACGCTCATCCAACCGATGAATAAAGCGATTAGCCAGCCAAGAACAAAGTGATAAACCAAGTGCCGATCTCCTGCGCGTATGCGATGCCCTTTGTACATTTTGATGGTTTCCACCTCCAATGGAAAATTGCCCAATAGGATTTTATTGGGCAATTTCAAAAAGTTATGCTAGTCATTTACTGACACGGGAAGTTGTTTCGTTTCAACCAATTGTGTTAAAAAACTTTCAATGGCATCCGGCATCTCTACACCGATTTCTTCCAAGACAGATTCTGCCTGGCGACATAAATTTTCATTTACTTCGACAACCATAAAGAAGGACTCTTCCTCATCCAACCATTTGAGTACGTCAAAATCTTCTTCATTGGTTTCAAAAAAATCCTGATTCATAATAAGAAATACTTTTTCGTCTATCGTCAAATCCTCGTTGACTTGCTCTTTGGTTAGTTCTCCTTTGCCATAACGATCGAGACAATCTAAAATATGTTCCACATTGATTTCCATATTCTTCACCTATTTCTTTCCTTGATTCGGTTGCCGTTTCAAGACTAAATCATCTGCCTTAATGAACCAATTAACGGTGGTTCCTTCTCGAAAAACATAATTGGCAACGGTATCCACGATTGGATTGACCAGCTCTACCTCTGCATCATAAGCAAACTCGCGTAGGGGCACATTTGCCGGAATACTAACTTGAATCATTCGACCTTGCGCGGAGGATTTCAAATTATAGGTTCGTTCTTTTACCTCGTTACTAACTGTTCCATCCTCGTTTTGTTTCCGTACTTCTCGACGTAATGCAGAAAAGCGCAACTTCCCAAACGTTAATCCTGAATCTACGACAATACCTTCTGTTAATCTCATCTTCTTTTCCTCCTATGCTTTCACTAAATCATCGACATACAACACGTAATCAGTAAACCCACGATTCTCAATCTCATAGCCTTTGGCAACCAAGTGAGGATTCACGACTTTTAACGGTTGGTCTTGGTCAAAATCCTTTTCGCCAGCTTCCGCAGCTACCACCACTTCAATATCATCAGCCCGTTGTTTACTGGAATATAAATGATAACTGCGACCAATCACTGTGGTATTCCGACCATATCCTTCTGTTAAAATTTCACCTTCACCGGCATAACTTATCTTTCCAAATGTTTCGGCCATATCTGGCACAACAAATTTCAATTCCATATTTTTTTCCTCTTTTCATTGTTAGTTTTGGATACAAAAATAGCGCGACCACTTTTTTAGGAGGCGGTCGCGCACGTTGAGTTTTCCTATTTACTTGTTTCATCGCATCACCTTAGTTCCGGCGATTCCAGAAATAATAGCCAGCCGTCGCAAAGATCAAGGTAAAGCCAATGAACAGTAATACATTGGAACTTTTCTCCCCAGTTTGTGGGAATGTCTTCACTATAGGACTAGATTCTTGAGAGTCGCTTGGAACAGTTGGTGTTTCTGGTTGTTCTGGCGTACTTGGTGTGGTTGGCACTTCTTTTGGTGTTAAGGTTTGAGATTTTTCTTTCAAATCTTCATTGTGTTTTCCATTGATATTTCCATCTTTATCATAGTTAATTTCTTTAAAGGTAAAACTTGTACCTTCTGGATATTTACTTGTATCCACTTTTTCCGCAAGCACGGTTTTGGTCAATTCTTTGTCGTTCACTTCGTAATCAATCTTGCCAGATTTCCAAATTTCTTTGTTCGTGCCATCTGGTAATAAGGCGTACAGAATTGTTTCGAAAGCTTCTTTTGAGCCATCCAGTATATCATGAGTAATGGATACATCATCAAACATATCCACCACATCACCATGAGTAAAAGTTTGCGAACCGTCTTCTAGGTGGGCTTTTGTTTGGATGGAAACATGGCGTTCCACCGTACAATTGACAGTTTGGGCTTGATTGTTCAAACTAGCATCCTTCGCTACTGGCTCATCGCCCGCTTTAAAGGCTTCCTTGTTTTCATACACATAGTTGAACAAGACGATGGTTTTATCCAAAACTTGTTCGGCGGTTAATTTATGCAGAATTTCCCATGTTCCTATTTTCTCTTTGTTCGCCAACGTTGCGCTTGTTTCGGCAATTACGACTGGTTTGGCTTTTTCATCTTTTTCTTGGGCAGCTTTTGTGGCTTCTACATCAATGGCTTGCGCTACCACATACCAGTCTTCTCTGATTTCATGTAGATTGTAACTCAGTTTATCGACTAGTTCGGTAGAATTAAGAGTGGTCAATTCTTTGTCTCCGTCTTTCCAGGTCGCGAGGGAAGTTAGACTATCTTCTTCCTCAGGCAAATCATAAAGCATCAAACGGTTCAAACTAACAGAAAATTCTTCGTTCGTCAGTTTCTCGTAAGGAACGGTCACCGTTTTAATTGGTTGTGTTTGTCCTTTTTCAGTAATGGTAAAGACATATTCACTCTTGGTGTAATCCTCTTTATTTTCTTTAAAAGTGGAATGGATTTCTAGAGGCGTAATCTTTTGAAATCCTTCTGGGGCTTCTACTTCTTCAAGTAAATAATCCCCATAAGGAAGATTTTCAAACTTGCCATAGCCATCAAAACCTAGTTGCTCGTTATAAGCTGTAGTCGCTTCATCTTCAGTGCCTGTGATTTCATTGGTTCCTTCCAATGGCGATACTTTAAAAGTCAGATCATTGAAGCCAGTTTCGGCAGTTCCCGCAACTGATCCAGCGAATTTGAAGAAATCAAAGCCAAAGCGAATGACTTGTTCCTTTGCCGTAACATCTCGGATAATTACGTCATTTTTTTCATTATCATCCACCTTTTTGATGGATACAGGATACTTCGTTTCATCCAAAGTATATCCTTCAGGTGCTTTGGTTTCTTGCCAGTAATACTCGTTGATAGCTAAGTGTTTAACGGCAGCTTGATTCTTTTCATCTAAAGTCAAAGTCACCGTTTCATCAGAAGCTTTCGTTCCTTTCACTAATTCTGGCTTAAAAGCCTCACCCCATTTAACCGCTTGACCATCTTTTGCAGTAAAGAGAGTATATTCAGCTCCTTTAAACTTAGCTTTTCCTTGAGTTTCATTACCGGTATCTTTGTCTTCTTTCGTCAAAGTGGTTTCACCAGTGATTTCTTGGTTTTGCCCTTTTACGTTAGTGGTAACAAGAGCCACCGTTTGATTAGCATACTTCAATTCAACTTTTACGGGTTTGAAAGTATTCACGAAACCATTAGATGCTTTGGTTTCGGTCACATAATAGGTTCCCAATTCCAACGCGTTAGCAATCTCTTTTGGTGTTTCCGCATGACCTTTTTCATCCGTGGTCATTTCTTGAACAATTTCACCAGTGGGATTGTCCTTGCGAATAGCAAACGTGTTTCCAGCTAAAGAGTAATTGTCGTTCCAAAGATCACTTCCTGTTTCACTCCCGGTTTTATCCAGAATGATTTGACCTTTTTCTCGCGTATTTTTTGAAGTCACTGAAATGGTCTCGCCCGCTTTAATCGTAGCGGTCATGGGTGTAGTATCAATCGTATAAGGCGCCGGCACTGATTTTTCAGTAATGGTTACCTTTGTACCATGAGGAATTCCATCCAATGTCGCAATGCCTTCTTTATCGGTAGTCACGTCTTTTGCAGGCAAAGTTTTTCCAAAGTCTAAATGGAAAACCGTTCCTGGTACAACACTACCTGATTCTTTATCGACTTTTTTGATTTTTAAAGACCCCTCAGTTTCCACATCAATTTTGACCGTGTAAGTGTTCGGTTTATCAATCGCCCCAGCCATCAGGGTTTGTTGACCAGCCATCTTATAAGCAACCGGTGTTCCAGTTCCAACAGATTTCTTAAGTGTCAACACACCGCTTTCTTTTGAATTGGCATTCGGTGTGATGACCAATTGATTGTCATTAACACGATAATCAATATTTGCGGTATTTTCCACAACCTCATCGAATTCTGACAAATTCAAATTATTTGTATCCGTTACAGTAGTTGATTGACCTAACACTGTTTTAGCCGTGCTATTATGGAAGCTTGGTTTCTTCTGATAGTTCGCGATTGCTTTGTTAATTTTTGCCTCAATAGCTGCAATATTTACGGCACTACCATCCGAACGTTTGATTGAGTGAAGGGTGTAGCCGTTAACTTCTTGCCAGATCATCTTCTGTGCCACAATATGAGTATCTACATCTGTGCCGGCTTTTTTCCATAAAACGGAAACTAATTTGGCTTTCTCCGGCATATCAGGCAATGGATTTTTCTCATACCCAGGAGTGAACTCATTATAAATTGGAACTCCTGGTTCAATACAGAAAATATCTTGTTTCACGCCATTGTAGATAGCATAATGTGGAACAGTGACCTCTGACATTTGGTGTCCATCACTGAAAGTTCCTTCGACAGCATACTGATGTGCTAAATCAAGTTCCACGGTTACCGTTTGTGGATGAGTAATTTCATCGGCCAGAGCAATCGTAGGACCAATTGATCCGCCAATTGTTTGACTTAATAGAGCTAAAGTCGCAAATAATCGCCAATTTTTAAATCTCGGCTTTTTCATATAAATAATCTCCTTTCCCATTTGGGTAATAAAAAAGAGACACCCATCTCTGAATGTCTCAAATGTTTAAAACTATTCTTTTCAAAAATTGTCAGATACCATATATCAAAAACTCCAAAGAGACTTTTCCTATATAGGCATACTGAATAATACGATCCGTATTTGGGATATCTTTTCCATTCTCATATCTATCCATCGACCATTTTGTAATCAGTGGTGAAAAAAACTTTCCAAAGTCTTCTCTTTCTAAACGATAATCCCTTCGAATCTTCCTGAATCTTAGTCCCATTCGGAAAGGATCCAACTTTTCAAATTGGTTAATCGTATTTCCCCTTTTCAACATCTTGCAAAAAGTCTCCCCATACAAAATATAAGGGACAGTCACTTTCCCAAGATAGGCAACATTCATTAATCTTTCAATATCAGGAATGTTCGCACCTTTTTCCCATCTATTCACAACATTCTTACCTGCTGGTCGGGTAAAGTTCTTACCAAATTTTTCCAGTGTTTCACCTCGATTTTTCCGAATCTCTTGGATTCGTTTTCCCATCGCTGTTTTATCGACGATGGGTAATTTAAACGAACCGTCATCTTGTTTTATATCCATCAAAATTTCTTTACCATCGTTAGACAATAACTGAGTGATTTTCACAATTGCATTTTTTGACAATGGTCGACTTTGATTTAAAAATTTATTTAGAAGAGATATTTCGATTCCTAACTTCTTAGATAAATCCTCACGAGAAAAATTATTTGTAGTTTGATATTTTTCTAAATCAATCAAGACTTGTTGTTTTCTTTGAGTCATATCTTTAATAAACGATTCAGCACCGAGAACATCACTCAAAATTCTATCGTTCTTTTTAGATATACTGCGTAATCCATTTTCATATTTTACGATTGTAGCTTGTGATATATTTGATAACCTTGCCAATTTTTCTTGAGTTAATTGTTTAGATAACCTAGCTTCTTTTAAATTATTTCCCATTTTGATTAACTCATCTTTATTTGTTTGCATGAAAAAAGCACCTCCTTATGAGATGCTTTCATCATACGCTGACAAGTAAAAATCCTCAAGGAAATTATTCCTTTTTTGTCCTTTTTTATTAAGCCGTGACAACCGTATGACAGTTTAAACTTTTTTAAACGGGTAAATCACGAATTTTATACCACTCAAAAAGATTGATTTATCAGGGTTTTCAGTTGATAAAAAGCTATTTCGCGTTATCCTGGTCGTCCATTTTCAGGACAGCCATGAAGGCTTCTTGAGGGACTTCGACACTACCGATTTGTTTCATGCGTTTCTTACCTTCTTTTTGTTTTTCAAGAAGCTTGCGCTTACGTGAAACATCTCCACCATAACATTTAGCCAAAACGTTTTTACGCAACGCTTTGATGTCCGAACGAGCCACAATTTTTTGGCCAATCGCAGCTTGGATTGGAACTTCGAATTGCTGTCTTGGAATCAGTTTCTTCAGTTTTTCAACGATCGCTTTTCCACGTTCGTAAGCAAAGTCTCGGTGGACAATAAATCCAAGTGCGTCAACCTTCTCACCATTCAACAAGATATCCATCTTCACTAACTTGCTCTTTTGATAACCTGACATTTCGTAATCAAGTGACGCGTAACCTTTTGTACTTGATTTTAATTTATCAAAGAAATCAAAAACAATTTCAGACAATGGAATGTTATAGACAACATTCACACGATAATCATCAAGATAATCCATTGTAATAAACTCGCCACGTTTACGCTGAGACAATTCCATAACTGCACCAACAAATTCGTTTGGAACCATGATTTGTGCCTTTACAAAAGGTTCTTCAACATCCTGGATTGTGACAGGTTCTGGAAAGTCAGCTGGATTGTCTACTACGATTGTTGATCCATCTGTTTTATTCACATGATAGATTACTGAGGGAGCTGTTGTAATCAATTCTAAATTAAATTCGCGTTCCAAACGTTCTTGCACCACATCCATGTGTAGCAATCCTAAGAACCCACAGCGAAAACCAAATCCAAGTGCTTGTGACGTTTCTGGTTCGAATTGTAACGCAGCATCATTTAATTGTAATTTTTCCAAAGCCTCCCGTAAATCATTATAACGAGAAGTTTCAATCGGATACAAACCGCAATAAACCATTGGATTCATTTTACGATACCCAGGGAGAGCTTCTTCAGCTGGATTGTCAGCAAGCGTAACGGTATCACCAACTCGTGTATCTTGCACAGTTTTGATGCTGGCAGTAATATAGCCTACATCACCTACCATCAAATAATCTCTGGCAACTGCTTTTGGTGAAAATACGCCGACTTCTGTGACATCAAAAGTTTTTCCGTTACTCATCATTTGAATCTTATCCCCTGGTTTTACAACCCCATCCGTGATCCGAACATTTAAAACGACACCACGATAACTGTCGTAAACAGAGTCAAAAATCAATGCTTTCAGTGGCGCATCTAAGTCACCAGTTGGTGCAGGAACATACTCTACAATTTGTTCAAGAATATCTTCAATCCCAATTCCAGCCTTCGCACTGGCAAGTACAGCTTCGCTAGCATCGATACCGATCACATCTTCGATTTCTTTACGCACGCGTTCTGGATCTGCCGCAGGTAAATCAATTTTATTAATGACTGGTAAAATTTCTAAATCGTTATCTAAAGCCAAATAAACATTGGCTAATGTTTGTGCTTCGATTCCTTGTGCTGCATCTACGACTAAAACTGCCCCTTCGCAAGCAGCCAAGCTACGTGAAACTTCATAAGTAAAATCGACGTGTCCTGGTGTATCGATTAAATGGAAAATATATGTTTCTCCATTTTTGGCTGTATAGTTTAATTCAACTGCATTTAGCTTTATCGTGATACCACGTTCACGTTCGAGATCCATTGAGTCTAACAGCTGATCTTGCATTTCACGAGACGTCACAGTGTGCGTCATTTCTAAAATACGATCGGCCAACGTTGATTTTCCATGGTCGATGTGAGCAATAATCGAGAAATTACGAATTTGCTCTTGGCGTTGCTTCATTTTATTTATATCCATAGCGTCTCCTCTTTTCATTTAATCAGCACTTTCCATTATACCAACGAAATACAGGAATTTAAAGCCTTTTTCATTAGTGACCGTTTAGAAGTTTTTTTTTCTAACTTTTGTTATACTTAAAACAATCAAATAAATGGAGATGAAAGAATGGATCAAAAAGATTTCAGAGAAAATCTTGAGTTAAAACCAGTTACAGAAGAAAACGTAGACCAATTTAACGAACTATTGTCCTACGTTTTTCAAGTGACGGAATCTGATATTGAGGAAAGTGGGTTTGAAAGTAAGCGAGAATTTATCAAATCAAAACGCCCTATCTTAGAACTATCAGAAGTATTTGGTTGGTTTTATGACAACCAATTAATTTCACAAATCGCTATCTATCCATGTGAAGTCAACATTCATGGTACGCCTTACTTAATGGGTGGCGTCACAGGAGTCGGTACGTATCCCGAGTATGCGAACCATGGGTTAATGCAAGACTTGATTGTCGTTGCTTTAGATAATATGAGAAAAAAGAAGCAATGGATTTCTTATCTTTACCCTTATAATATTCCGTACTATCGTCGTAAAGGTTGGGAAATCATGTCCGATAAACTTTCCTTTAAAATACGTGATACCCAGTTACCTAAACAAGTACCCGTTAACGGAATGGTTGAACGCTTACCAGTTGATCACGAAGATGTTTATGCCGTCTATGAAAAATTTGCACGTCAAAATCATGGCGCACTTTTTCGCAGTGGTTTTCATTGGGAAGAATATTGGCGCTTTGAAAATGAAGAAGAACGAACTGCTGCTGTTTACTATGGTGCCAATCAAGAACCACTTGGTGTCTTATTTTACTGGGTAGCAGAAGAAGTATTTCATGTAAAAGAAATGTTTTATTTGAATCAAGAAGCTCGTAATGGCTTATGGAATTTTATTTCTGCACATTTTTCCATGATTTATTGGGTTAAAGGTGATATTTATAAGAACGAGCCACTGGCTTTTTTACTTGAAGATAGTCAAATTACGGAACAAATCGAACCTTATTTTATGGCAAGAATCGTTGATGCCAAAGAATTCTTACAAAAATTTCCTTTTGCTAGCACAGCCAAACCTTTCCATCTTGTTTTGACAGACCCGATTGCGCCTTGGAACAACGGTATCTTTGGCTTGATTTGGGATGAGGAAGATCAAGTACAGGTTCTTGATGAACCAATTGGTGAAGCTGTTTACTTGGATATCCAAACGTTGACTTGTTTGATGATGAATTACCGCCGAGCTGCGTACCTTTCTCGGATCGAACGAATCACAACTGACAAAGAAACTTTACGATCACTTGAGCGAATCATTCCAGATACGGAAGCTTACTTTAGTGATTATTTCTAAAATATAAAATAAAGGATGAATACACAATGAACATTTATTTTGCTGGACCTATGTTCGCTAAAAGCGATCTCTTATACAACGCAAATCTTGTTGCGCAAATTCGCAAGATTTCACCAAAAATTGCTGTTTATTTACCACAAGAAAATGAAGCAATCAATGACAAAATGGCTTATGCTGATAGTCAAATGATTGCATTGGCAGATACCGAAAAAGTCTTGGAAAGCCAATTAATGGTTGCTTTACTCGATGGATTAACGATTGATGCTGGAGTGGCATCTGAAATTGGTGTAGCTTATGCAAAGGGAATCCCTGTGATTGGTTTATACACAGATACTCGTCAACAAGGTGGCACACACCCTAAAAAAATTGTTGCTTTGCAAGAAGTTGCAGAAAACCAATTTCATTATTTGAACCTTTATACTGTTGGCTTGATCAAATTGAATGGTGAAGTGGTCGCTTCAGAAACCGAATTATTGGAAAAAATTGAAAAGTACTTAACTGAGGAGGTGCCTCAATGATTATTAATGAGTTAAAAAAGGTACAAATTGCCCTACTAGCGTTTGGGGTGTTTGTTGTTGGTTACAATATTTTTGAATTTGTTACGCAAAAGTATTCTACTACGCAAGGAATCACATTCATTGTCGAATCTTTAGCTGGTATCGTCTTGATTTTCCTACCACAAATCATTTTCAAACTAGTTAAAATAAAAATTCCTGCTGCGATTGTTTTGTTTTATTGGTTTTTCCTTTTCATTTCTGTCTTTTTAGGAACAGGATTACATTTGATCAGCATCATTCCTTTCTGGGACAAAATCCTTCACGCTGTTAGCCCAATGGTTCTGACCGCGTTAGGTTATGGTTTGATTGGTTATTTAATGAAAGACGCGCCGATTGAAAAAACTAGTCCTTGGTTATTTCTCTTATTTGGCTTTGCTTTTGCTGGAACCTGTGGTGTTTTTTGGGAATTTTGGGAGTTTCTTTGTGATCAATTCTTAGGAATGAATTTACAAAGATTTGCTGCTTCTAACGGAACGTTATTTATCGGTCGAGCTGCTTTGATGGACACAATGGGCGATTTATTTACGAATACAATGGGCGCCCTATTCATGGGAATCTTCGCTTGGGCAAATAGTCGAAAAAATTTGGCTTACTTCAAAAGTTATCGTTTAGAAAAAGTAAAGAAATAAATCTCGTTTATTTACACTAATACCATAACAAAAACACTTCAATCATTTCGATTGAAGTGTTTTTTTTCATCAATTATTCTTCTGGCAATTCTTCTGTTGAAAAGTGAAGTTTTCCAGCAAGAAAGTCAATCGTTACTTTTGATTTTGGTAAAACATGACCTGCAACGATTTCTTTTGCTAAAGGTGTTTCTACTTCTTTTGTAATAAAACGTTTCAATGGACGTGCACCATAAGCTGGTTCATATGCCGTTTCTGCAATCCACGTTCTTGCTGCTTCGCTGATGTCTAATTGAATCTCTTGATGTTCTAAACGACGAGCTAATTGAGCAACCATCTTGTTGACGATTCCTTTAACATTTTCCAAGCTCAACGGTGTAAATAGAATCGTATCGTCAATTCTGTTCAAGAATTCTGGTTTAAAGTTTCCACGCAAAATGGTGCGTACTTGTTCTTCCACTGCTTCTGGAATCGTGCCTTCCGCTGTCACACCTTCTAATAATAATTGTGACCCAATGTTACTTGTCATAATTAACACAGTATTTTTAAAGTCGACCACTCGCCCTTTGGAATCTGTTAAGCGCCCATCATCTAGCACTTGTAATAAAATATTAAAGACATCTGGATGTGCTTTTTCGATTTCATCAAGTAAAACAATCGTATAGGGATTTCGACGAACGGCTTCAGTTAATTGACCGCCTTCTTCATAGCCAACATAACCTGGAGGCGCTCCGACTAATCGTGACACAGAATGTTTCTCCATGTATTCACTCATATCGATTCGAACCATATGATCTTCGGAGTCAAACAAGTTTTCTGCCAATGCTTTAGCCAATTCGGTCTTACCTACCCCAGTTGGTCCTAAGAATAAGAATGAACCAAGTGGGCGATTTGGATCTTGCAATCCAGCACGTGAACGAATGACTGCATCACTTACGGCATCCACTGCTTCATCTTGACCAATAACACGCTTATGCAATGTTTCATTTAGCTTGATTAGTTTTTCACGTTCACCTTCAACCAATTTGGTTACTGGAATTCCTGTCAATCGACCAACAACTTGTGCGATTTCATTTTCAGTCACGGATTCTTGAACCATTTTGATGTCATCATTTTTAGCTTTGGCCTCTAGTTCTTTTAATTCTTTTTCTAATTGAGGAATCGTTCCATGACGTAAGACAGCTGCACGTTCTAAATCATAATTATTTTCTGCGTCTTCTAATTCATGTTTGGCTTTATCGATTTCCGCACGCTTTGTTGAAACAGTATTTACTTCTTCTTTTTCTGTTTCCCATTGCATCTTCATCGCATTTGCTTCTTCACGTAAGTCCGCAAGTTCTTCTTGCAGATTTTTCAAACGTTTTTTACTTGCATCATCTGATTCTTTTTTCAAAGCTGCCTCTTCGATCTCTAATTGCATTAATCGACGGGTCACTTGATCAAGTTCCGTAGGCATTGAATTCATTTCAACACGAATCGTAGCACTTGCCTCATCAATTAAGTCAATTGCTTTATCGGGTAAAAAGCGATCTGTTATATAACGATCAGATAAAGTAGCAGCTGCAACCAAAGCATTATCATGGATATTGACCCCATGGTGAATTTCAAATCGTTCTTTCAAACCACGTAAAATACTAATCGTATCTTCAACCGTTGGTTCCTTCACCAATACTTTTTGGAAACGGCGTTCCAAAGCTTTATCTTTTTCCATGTATTGCCGATATTCATCTAAAGTTGTGGCGCCGATCAAATGTAATTCGCCGCGAGCAAGCATTGGTTTTAGTAAGTTTCCAGCATCCATACTGCCTTCTGTTTTACCAGCCCCAACGATGTTATGGATTTCATCAATAAATAGGATGATTCTGCCTTCACTTTTTGTTACTTCTTTCAAGACAGCTTTCAATCGTTCTTCAAATTCACCGCGGAATTTTGCTCCAGCAATCAATGCACCCATATCTAATGAAAAAATGGTTTTATCTTTCAAGTTTTCTGGAACATCTTTACGAACGATTCGCTGAGCTAAGCCTTCGACGATTGCTGTTTTACCAACCCCAGGCTCCCCAATCAAAACGGGATTATTCTTTGTTTTTCGTGAAAGAATTCGAACCACATCTCGAATTTCTTCATCACGTCCGATGATTGGATCCATTTTGCCACTACGGACTTGTTGTACTAAGTCAACACCGTACTTTTCTAATGCTTTGTATTGTTCTTCTTGATTTTTTGAGGTCACTTTTTCCCCTCCTCGCATATCTTCAATATTTTTTCGAAGTTCTTTTTCTGTGATTCCTTGTTTCACTAAATAAGTTGTTAAAGGATAATGTTTTAATTTCATCAATGCTAGGATAACGATTTCTGTTGATAGAAATTCATCTCCAAAGCTTTCTTTTAATTGGTCTGCTTCATTTAACAAGCTAAATAAATTTTGGCTTAAATTTTGCCCATACTGAATATTCCCGCCTGAAACACTTGGATATTCATCTAATAAGCGGTCAACTTCGCGTTCAAATTGATCAACATCAACTCCCGCATCCGTATAGAAATTCCGACCAAAATGACTTGGTTGTAAAAAAATCTTCCAAAGATGTGCAATGTCAATTTCTTGATGTTTTCGTGTCACAGCAACTTGCTGTGCCTCTGCAATCGCTTCTTGAAGCGTAGTTGTCATTTTTTCAATATTCATATAAACTACCTCCTATATTGAAAGTTCAAGGATGATTGTGTCTTACCTATCAATCCTACAACAAACATTATACTCTTTTGGTCAATATTGGTCAAAAAATAAACTCTGACTTTTCAAAAAAAAATCTAAAAGTAAAAGAACAATTGAAATACGTTCTCCACCTTTAGATTTTTTATATTTCTTCTCGGCTAGACTCACTAACTTTTTTCTGTCTAACTTCATTAATTTCTTGTTTGATAACCGCTCGACGTTCAATGAGAACATAGAACATGCCATAAATAAATGGTAATACAAATGAACTAAAGCGATACAATAATAATGAAGATACCGCATCAACTGTTCCAACAAGTGGACGGAATAATAACAAATACACAAATTCAAATGAACCAATCCCACCCGGAGTTGGCAAGACTCCTGCTAAGACTACAGAGAAACTAACAAAAGAAAAAGTTAGTAAAAAGTCCACTGATGGGTGATTCTCCACTAGAGTCAAATAAGGGATAATGTACCAGAAGAGTAACTTGACTAAATTCCAAAAGTAAATCCAGCCCAATGCTGTTCGATCTTTTACGATTGTTTGCACTGTTTCGCGTAACGAATAAATCTGGATATTCCAATTATCAACTAGTGCTCGGGTCTTGTTTCGTTTACACAGTCGATTAGCTATTTTTACAAACAATACTTGAACATTGATGCTTATTGATAAAACTAACAAGACACTCACAATAACAATTGTTAAAATGATCCCTGCTAAAATAAAAGGGATCATTTTTGGTGCTTTCGTATAAAACAATGAAAATTGGATCAATAAACCAATTACTGCGTAGGTGATTACCGCCATCTTGTACATAATCATGTGTAAAGCTGTTACCCCTACGCCTTGCGAAAACCTCATCCCTTTTTTGTTATAAAAGTAGACTTCAGAAATCAACGTTCCTGTACCAAAAGAAACAATTCGATAAAATGCCACGTAGCAGGAAGTCCAAAAACCATCCTTCGTTGAAAACTCTGGAGCAAAAGGTCTCGCAATTTCTTTAATGGAACGACCTTCCGCTATCTGGTAAATTGTTCCCAGAAAAAGAACACCAAGTAATACAACAAAACTTGTTGATAATAATTCTGCTAAAATATCTGCTAATGAATGTTGAATCAAATAGTAGATGATACCAAGAATCAATAAGAATAATAGCAAGTTTAAAAATAATTTCGTTTTTGTTCGTTTATTCGACATCCGTTACTCCTTAATGGAAAAAATAAATCAAAATTACATCAACAATCACGCCTGCAGTAAAACCAATCGTGAATTTTTTCTTTAATGTCTTATGGTGAAAAACTTTACGAGCAACCAATCCACCTAATCCACCACCAAGCAGACTAACAAAAATCAAATTACTCTCAGGAACGCGCCATGCACCAACTCTTGCTTGGTGTTTATCATAGCCCATCAGACAAAACAAATACAAATTAACAATAATCAAATAGAACCATAAAGGGTTGTGTATCAAAGCTTCCATCTTTTCTCCTTTTCAAATCGTACTTTTTAAGATTACCCTAAACTACTATTGAATGTAAAGACTATTTATTGATTGGTACATAAACAGTCAACCCTTTTGGTACCACTGTCATCCTAATTGGTAAATCATCTGTCGTGTCTCCGTCTGTTCGCGTACCCACTTTCTTTTCACTGGCAAGCTGTAATTCACTGGTTGTGTAATAATCAATTCCCGGAACAGTATAGAATTTTCCTCGAATAATCCGTGGTAAGTAAAAGATGTAAGAAAAGAAATTTAATTTGGGAATGATCGTCACGTGAAATTTTCCATCATCAGGGCTTGCTAAATCATCAAAATTTGTATATCCACCTACTGAGTTCGTCATAGTAACCGTTAGTAGTTGCGCCTTTTGTTCCCATTTTTTATCATCTGTTTGGATTGTTAAACGATAACGACGTTTTTGCACGACCAGTTTAATGAATCGTTTAGCAAATGCCCATGGCCCAAATTTTTGCTTTTCTTCTTGGCTCACACGCATTGCTGTATCAGCTAATAACCCAACTGTTAACGTTGAAATAATAATAACTGAATCGTTGACTGTTCCATAATCTATAGCTCTCGTGTGTGCTGCTAAAATGACATCAGCAGCTGCTTCTTTCTCTAAAGGAATTTCTAGTACGCGAGCAAGATTGTTCACCGTTCCTCCTGGTAATAAACCAATATGATAATTTCCGATTGTCTTTTGAAAAGCTTTGACAATATGATGAATCGTTCCGTCGCCACCAATGATAATCAACGTATCTGCATCAAATGATTCAGCTTTTTCAATCAATGTTTCATCATGAATTTCAGGTCCAGTTTGAGTTAACCGGACAGCTAAATCAGGCTGCTTGTTCTGCGCATATTGTTGAAACCATTTAGCCAACGCCTCTCCTTCATCTTTTCCTGAACTTTTGTTATAAAAAACTAGTAAATTTTTCATGTTTCTCGCCACCTTCTACCTTATTTTACTTTTTTTTACCAAAAATGAAAAAAATTGAGATTATTGATTTAATTTTTATTAACAAACTTGAATAAGACAGCTTTAACAGCACACAAAAAAAGTTGGGACAAATGATTCACTCACTTGCCTCAACTTTTAAAATTTTTTTGATGACTTCAGTTGACATCAAAAATTACTTGTTACTTTTTTGTGTTCAACTCAGCAATTTTTACGATGACATCGGTTGCTTTTTCCATCACTTGTAACGAAACAAATTCAAAACGTCCGTGCATATTTTCGCCACCAGCAAAAATATTTGGTGTTGGGATACCCATATAAGAAATTTTTGAACCATCTGTTCCACCACGAACTGGTTCAATCACAGGTTCAATGGCTAAATCCAGCATTGCTTGTTTAGCTAGTTCAACAATACTCATATCTTTTTCGATGATTTCTTTCATATTGTAGTATTGATCAAACATATCAACCTTGATTCGTTCTTGATCAAATGCTTGATTCATTTTTTCTTGGATGTTTGAAATCAAAGCTTTGCGTGCTTCAAATTTTTCACGATTGTGATCGCGGATAATATAGCTCATTGTAGCTTCTTCTGGGTTACCTGTTAATGCCATTAGGTGGAAGAAACCTTCATAACCTTCTGTTTTTTCAGGAACTTCATCTGCAGGAAGCTGGTTATGAAAATCAATAGCTAATTGTAAAGCATTAATCATTGTATCTTTCGCTGTTCCAGGGTGAACGTTTTTTCCAAGAATCGTTAAGTTCGCTTGAGCTGCACTAAATGTTTCATATTGCAATTCGCCCAATGGACCTCCATCAATCGTATAAGCAAAATCCACATTAAATTGGTCAACATCAAACTTATCTGCGCCGACACCAATTTCTTCGTCAGGACCAAAAGCTACTTTGATTTCGCCATGTGGAATTGTTGGATTTTTAAGCAAGATTTCCATTGCTGTCATGATTTCAGCAATCCCTGCTTTATCATCTGCACCAAGCAATGTACTGCCGTCAGTTGTAATCAATGTTTGTCCTTCATAGTTTTTCAAGTTGGGAAAATCTTTGGTATTCAACGTGTATTGTCCTGCTTCGTCCAAAACAATTGTTGACTCACCATCATAATTTTCAATGATTTGTGGATTAACACCAACTGCATTGAAATCTGCCGTATCCATGTGGGAAATAAAGCCGATTGAACGAACAGGATAATCTACATTGCTGGGTAAAGTTCCCATTACGAAGCCATTTTCCTCATTGTAAAAAACATCAGATAAGCCTAGTTCTTCTAATTCTTTTTTTAGTTCTTGTGCAAAAGCAATTTGCGTAGCTGTTGAAGGTGTTGTTGTACTTGTTGCATCTGAGCGTGTTTCAGTTTTCACATATTTTAAAAAACGTGGTAAAAGATTTTCGTACATATTATCTGCTCCTTTTTAATGAAACTGGAATGGATTTGTATTTGTTTCAGAAACAAAAAAATCAAGATCCCATTGTTCTTCTTGTTTCCAAGATTCAAATTTTTCAACAAATTTTTCTTTACATAATGACTCAATATAATGGCCAGGATCAATTGCGATCAGACCTGCACTTTGCATGTCTTGTGCTGTATGATAATAGAGATCACCTGTAATGTAAACATCTGCGCCTTGCTTCAATGCAGATGGATAAAATTTTTCACCGCTTCCACCACAAATCGCAATTCGTTGAACTTTTGGCTCAGTTAATTGAGGTGGCAAAACGATACGTAAGTCATCAACTTGAAGTGACGTTTTGACTTTTTCAATGAATGTTGTTAGGTCTAATGTTTTTGGCAACGTTCCGACACGCCCTAATCCAAAACTTTCTGTTGGTGCATCAACAGAAAACAAGTCATAAGCGATTTCTTCATATGGATGATGTGCTCTCATGGCTTGAAGAACTGTTTGCTCAATTGTTTCTGGAAAAATCACTTCCACTTTTGCTTCTTGAACTTTTTCTGCTTTGCCAGATGTCCCAATCGTTGGACGTGCTTGTTCTGAAGGTGTAAAACGACCTTGCCCAACTGAGGTAAAGCTTGCGTTTGAATAGTTGCCTAATTGACCTGCACCAGCCTGTCCAAGCGCTTCACGCATAGTTGTTGCATTCTCGACAGGTAAATAAACCGCTAATTTTTTATACCTTACTTCATGTGTCTTTACTAAATAGCTTTCGACTTGAATACCTAGTCGCTCACAAAACCAGTCATTTAACCCGTCCCAAATAATATCCATATTTGTATGTGCAGCGTAAACGGCAATCTCATGTTTCAATAAGTCTGCATACATTTTTTCTTGCGGATCATCAGTAGTCAATTGCTTGATTGGACGAAAAATCGGTGGATGCTTGGCAATCAGTAAATCGATTTTTTTAGCAATTGCTTCTTCGACTACTTCTGGACGAACATCTAACGTCATCATGACTCTTTGAATTGGTTTATTCAATGTACCAATTTGTAGGCCGACTGGATCGCCTTCTTCTGCGAGCCATTGAGGACAATACTGTTCAAAGCGATTAATGAACGTTTGTGCATGAATCATTTCAACACCTCCTGAATCTGTTTGATTTCAGCTTCAAATGTTTGTTGGCGTTCGCTGATTTCGGCACCTTTATTTGCTTGAATCATTTGCTGAACGATGGCTTCACGTTGCGCAAGTTCTCTTTGCCATTTTGCTTTAAAAATAGCATTCTTTGTTTTTCGTAAAAGAGGTCCAAACATCAGATCTTCTGGAGAATAAGTTACTGGACTAGTCGCTTTTTCCGCCACGATAATCTCGTAGATCTTTTTATTTTCTTCTAAAATAACTTCTTCAATAATCTGATATTGGTTTTCTTCCAACCAGACTCGAAGCGTACGCTCACCAATATTGGGTTGAAGAATCAAACGCTCTTTTTGAGTTAGACGTGTTTTCCCTGCTTCTAAAATATCACGAATCAATGCGCCACCCATACCAGCAATCGTGATGGCGGTAATTTCATCTGAAGGTTCAATTGCTGCCAGACCATTCGCCAAACGAACAATAATGCGCCCTTCTAAGCCATCTTTTCTAACTTGTTTTTGCGCAGACTCAAATGGACCTTTCACCACTTCACCAGCAACTGCAAACTCAATTTTTCCTTTTAGCATCAAAGCAACCGGCAAATAGGCGTGATCTGAGCCAATATCTGCTAAACGAGCTTTTGCAGGAACAAATTCTCCAACAGCAGCTAAGCGTCGCGATAAATCTAAATGGTTCATAACCTCACTCCTTTTCCAATCATTATAGCATTTCCTCCATAAAATAAGGAGAGGGATATGATAGAAAATCCTTTTTCTCGATAGCCCTCTTTCAAATTTTTTATTCTTTTCACTTGAACATCACATTATGATTTCGTTCATAAGTCAGTTGAACTATTTCATTCCTTTACCCTATTATTTCTGACAAAATACAAGTAAAGGATTCGAGTCCCCACTCTTACTGTACCAACCTAAAAACCGATTTTTCAACTTCGCCACTCTTGCGAAATTAAAAAACCGGTTGCTTCACTCACTCAATTATTGGATAGCCAAAACTTGAATAATTGAATTCCCTGGAATTTGCGGTGGTAACGACATTGTCATCACAGGTGTTTTAGCCAAGGTTAACTCGACTTCTGTCCCTTCAGACAAAGCATCCACACTAGGTTTGATTTTATCTGCTGGCGCATTCAAGATGACACCGTCATTCGCAAATGAAGTCCCAATATTCTCAGGATCAATTTTTGCCTTGACGTCAACTAATTTTACACGAATGATTTGATCCTCTTCGTCGCTTTCAATCACTTCTTCGACTGTCCCAGTAAAAACACTTTGATCATGTGCTGATGAAGTAGAAGTCGTTTCAGTTGTTTGTCCATTATTAGTAGACTGATTGCCACAAGCAGTTAATAATAAAAAGGTTGTCGCTAAGGTCAAGCAAGATACTATTCGCTTCATAAACCACATCTCCCATTCTTTTATTCACTTTTAGCTGTTTCGACGGTTCTTCCCAGTCATCTCGATTTCTTTTGTTAGATAACGAATTCGTTCCATAATGCGTTTAGCTTTTAATGGCTCTTCATCTCCACGTTGTGTGACAGACAAATGTTTTTCTAACTCATCCATTGTAAAGTTTGATGAGAAAAAGGTCGGTAGTTGTTCCTGCATTCGATATTGCAAAATAACGCCAAATACTTCATCACGAATCCAACTACTCATGGCATCGGCTCCAATATCGTCCATCATTAGGATAGGAGAACGTTTTACCGCATCCAATTTATCTGAAACTTGGTCTTTCCCAATCGCTTGTTTCATTTCAACTGCAAATGTTGGAAAATGAACAAGTGTCGTTGTGTACCCTGCAACGGCTAAGTCATGGGCGATTGCACCTAACAAATACGTTTTACCAATTCCAAAGCTCCCAACTAGATATAACCCTTTATGGTAACCTTTAGGATCATTTGTGTATTGTTCCACAAAATTGAATGCTTCAAAAAAGGCATCGCTACGGCCGCTTGTTTGCTCAAATCCTTCAAAGGTAGCTGTTTGAATATCCTTAGGCATGTCCATTGCTTTCACCCGACTACGTATTTCTTCTTGTTTTTGTCGAGCAATCAATGCTTCAGTCGGCACATAGGTGACATCCACATAATGAAAGTTCAACACTAGTTTTGGTTCGTATCCTGGTGCAATCATTGTTGGATCATTTTTCTGATATTTTCGCTTTTCTTGAACAAACTCATAAAGTTTTGCATAGCTTTTTTCAATATCTGCTTGTGTTAATCGTTCTTGGTGTTCTGCCAAAAAGGCTTGAACATCTGAATCATTCAATGCTTCTTGAATCATTTCGGCATACTTTTCTTGGTAATTACGTTTGCTAATGATTTTTTTTAACTCTCTTCCAACATCTTCCATTAGTTGTCACCCTCCTTTTTAGCAAGGTATTCTTTAAAGCGACGATCAATTTCCGCTTGTTTTTCTTGACTGATCTTCTTCTCGTCTTTTGGTTGATTTACCCAATCAGGTAATTTTTCCCGCCGCACGTTTCGACGAGTATTTGAGTAGTTTCTCGTTTGCTTTTTCTCCGTGCCTTCTTGGCTTTTCTTTTTAATATGGGCAATGGCATCTTCTGCTGTCATGACTTTCTGCTGTGCCCATTCATTAGCAATCGTATTAACATAGTTTGTCCCTAAACTTGCTTGATTTTTGATAACTAATACATAGTTCAATAGCACATTGATAACACTACTTGGAAGCCCTGAACGAGAAACAAGCTCTTGCATCAACCACGTTTCTGATTTAGATACATACCCATTTTTTTCTTTTTTGATTGACTCTAAATATTTCATTGGTGGAACACTTTGAGCTTCTTTGATTAACTGCACAGAGGCTGCAGACAGCTGTCCTTGATTAGGAACTGATTCAGCTTTTGTGTTTGTGATTTCGGTACTGTCTGAATTTTCTACAGGCACTTTTATCCCAAGTGATTGACTAACAGGGTTTGCTAAAAAGATTTTTTGAAGTTCTTTCAAAGATACTTTTTGTTCTGTAAAGTCGTACGCTTCAACGATTTTTTCACCTAAAGCTAGATCATCCAACCCGTATAATTGTTGATACATTTCGAGTTGTTTGATGGTTGGTTCATCTGGTTTATCAATATGTTTTTTTTGCAACCAGTTTGTCAAAAAAGCCCAGTCAATCGTACTTTTTTCAGGTAATCGTTTCGTTGCTACTTGCTCAGTAAATATTTCTTCCAACTTCTCGATTTGCTGTTTATCAGCGGCAAAGGAAGCCTCGTTAAATTGGTACACTTCTAAAAATTTTTTGGTTTTTTTCTGATAGCCTTTTGTTGAAAGTTTTTTTGGTTCGAAACGCTTAACTAACTGATCAAAGCGACGCTCACCAACCTTTTCTAATAGTAAAAAGCTTAAAACAGAATCCATAAAGAACTGTTTCGCCGACATCGGTTCCAACAGTTCATAAAGGAAACATGCACCTAGGCTAGGATCTTCTTTGTAATAAACATCTAATAAGCCAATTCCCTCAAGTTTTTTTCGTGCTTCGTAAAATTGAGGGATGCCACAACCAAGACTACTCAATAAATCTGCGTGAAGTCCTTCTGGTCCTTGGCCAGTCTCTAAAGAAATTTCTGTCAAAAGAGTGAGATAAACACTAAGCGCTTCTCCACCAATCAAAGGTTGGTAAAGATAGAGCAACGCATTTCGATTTTCTTCTTTTAAAGGACTCTGCTTTCTTCCTTGGTAGATATTTTTTGGTTGAAGCTCTTTCCAAGCATTTTCCAAGGAAATGCCCCCTTTATTCTGTACTTTCGTCTTCGGTATCTTTAGAATTGTTATTTTCTTTTGCCTTCTCTACGATATCTTGCAGTTCTTTTAAGAACACAGACATATCTTTAAATTGGCGGTACACACTTGCAAAACGGATATAGGCAATTTCATCCAAATTCACAAGATCTTCCATGACATATTCCCCAATTAAATTGGTTGATACTTCATTTTCGCCCAAACTTCGGACACGATTTTCTACATGGTTCACAATTTGCTCCATTTGCTCCATAGCAACTGGACGCTTTTCGGCTGAACGAATCAATCCTCTTAAAATCTTATCTCGATTAAACTCTTCACGCTCACCGTTTTTCTTGATAACTAGCAGTGGTGCAGCTTCGATTCTTTCAAATGTTGTAAAACGAAATGAGCAATTTTCACACTCACGTCGACGACGAATCGCCCGACCATCATCTGCTTGACGGCTATCAATAACACGGGAATTATTATGTTGACATCTTGGACATCTCATTTAGTTCACCTCATGTATCATTTAAGTTTTATAAAAAGAACATTTTGCTCTTTCATAGTTAGTTGCATTATAACATGAAACTTTTATGTTAAGCGACTTTCCCAACTAAAAAGATGCAGTTTCCATCGTTAATAAATCGTTTTTATCTATTCATTCCAAAAAAATGAGCTGTGACAAAAATTTATCACAACTCATTTGACGGTCAAAACGAAACTATGAATGATTTTCAACTGTTTCTTTTCGAAAACATCACTCACGTTTTCAAAAACTACAATTTTTCTTCAATACCAGTGTAATGTTTTAACCGTTGCTCTTCGATTTTTTGTTCATCAGGGATGTGTTCAGCGTCTGGGAGTGGTTTTTTTGTTCGATCAGACATTTCTTTTTTTCGTTCTTGTGTCAGGTCTTGTTGACGCGCTTCTTTTTCTGCTTGTTGATCTTCCAGTTCAGCAATTCGTTCTTTATATTGATCTGCTTTCTTTTTACCAATCTCAGCTTGTACACGACCTTCATTTTTTAATTCATCTTTATCAAGTAACTTACCAATTTTTTCTTTGGCAGATCCAACAACTTTATCTTTTTGATTCTTGATATTTCCCATACAAATCCCTCCCTTATTCTTATCTTTAGCATAACAAAAATAAACAAGATACTCAAAATATACGACTAGCTACGTCTTTCAGCCACGCAATTAAACGCGTGACTTTAGTTTTACACGCTTTGCGAACGAAATCAGAGCCTCCAAACTAAAAAAGCAAAGCTCTCCGTTCAGCTAACGAAGCACTTTGCCTTTTTATTTTTTAATCTGTGATAAATGATTGTTCCTTTAACCACGACTCAACTTGTTGGACTAATTCTTCTTTTGTTCGAGTATTATCAAACAAAATATCCGCTCGTTCTTTTTTCACTTCGATCGACCACTGTGTCTTTATTCGTTTTAAAGCTTCAGCTTCTGTTAATTGGTTTCGTTTCATCAGTCGTTCGAGCTGAATCGCTTCTGTGGTGTAAACAACTGCTACAGCATCCATGTAACGTTCATAGTGTCCTTCAAACAGTAAAGGTACATCAACAACAACTAATGGATTCTGCTGTTTTTTCTCAGCAATTTGTTGTTTGATACGTCCACGGATGAACGGATTCAACACACGATTTAAGGTTTGTCGCGATTCATCGTCTGCGAATACGACAGTACCTAACTTTTTACGATTTAGTGTACCATCTTCATTCAAGATTTCTTTGCCAAATACTTCAACGATTGCCATCAAACCGTCAGTCCCAGGTTCGACAACTTCTCTTGCCACTACGTCACCATCGATTACTGGAATCCCATGTTTTTTAAAAACTTCAGCTGCTGTACTTTTACCTGTTGCAATACTTCCAGTTAACCCTAAAACGAAACCTACTTCGGCAATTTTAGTTGCTGACATTTTGGACAATAGTGAGTCCCCCTTTGTGCAACTTTTATTTTGACAATTGGTGTTTGACAACGGACACATGGCTGGCCTGTTTGACCATAAACATGAAGTGCCATTTGAAAACTACCCGCTTCTCCAAGCGCATTAAGATAGCTCCGAATCGTTGTTCCGCCCGCTTCTACTGCTCGACCCAAGACATCAATGATTGCTAATCGAAGTGCCTCGATTTCTTTTCTTTTTAATGTATTGGCAGGCTGTTCTGGGTGGATTTTGGCTTCCCATAAAGCTTCATCCACATAAATATTTCCTAATCCTGTGACTAAACGCTGATCCAACAGCAACGGTTTAATTGCTTTGTGTGATTTTTTAAGACCTGATTCAAATGCTGACAAAGTAAATAAATCTGGTAGCGGTTCTGGACCTAATTTCATGATTCCACGATAAGTATCACTTTGTCCTTTTGACACTAGTGTCATCCGTCCAAATTTCCGAACATCATTATAGCGAAGCTGACTGCCATCATCAAAAAAGAAAATGACATGCGTATGTTTATCTAATGGTTGATTTTCTTCCACAAAAGAATATTTTCCTTCCATTCGTAGGTGGGAAATCAACTCATAATTAGTTAAATGAAAAATCAGAAACTTCCCTCGACGCCCAATTGATTCAATGGTTTCACCAATCAACGTTGCCTCAAAAATCGGTGCTTCTGGTTGTTCAATAATTTTGGGCCACAAGACTTGCACTTTTTGGATCTTTTTTCCTGTGACCAAACGTTCTAGCCCTTTACGGACCGTTTCAACTTCTGGTAATTCAGGCATGTTTCTTCTTCACCTTTTTCTTTTTTATTTTGCTTCGTACCATGTTTTGCCCCAACTACTATCAGTAATCAACGGCACATGAAGCGAAACAGCATTTTCCATCACTTCTTTGACTAATCGATCTAATGTTTCTAATTCGTGTTCTGGAACTTCAAAAACTAATTCATCGTGTACTTGTAATAACATTGTTGCTTCTAGTTTTTCATCTTTCAATCGTTGCGCCAAATCAATCATCGCAATTTTTAAAATATCAGCTGCGCTACCTTGAATTGGTGTATTGATAGCCGTTCGTTCTGCAAATGAACGCAAATTAAAGTTTCTTGAATTGATTTCTGGTAAGTAACGACGACGATGATACAGTGTTTCCACAAAGCCTTGATCTTTTGCTTCACGAACAATACGTTCCATGTATGACTTCACACCTGGGTATTTTTCAAAATAAGTGTCGATATATTGTTGTGCCGCTTTTCGGGAAATACCAAGATTTTGTGACAAACCATAGTCTGAGATACCATATACGATTCCAAAGTTAACGGCTTTTGCTTGGCGACGCATATTTGGTGTTACATCTTCTGCTTTTTCAATTCCAAAGACACGCATTGCCGTACTTGCATGGATATCTTGCCCTTCCAAAAAGGCAGCTTTCAGATGTTCGTCATCAGAAATGTGTGCTAAGACACGTAACTCGATTTGAGAGTAGTCAGAAGAATAAATCAGCCAATCTTTTTTTCTTGGAACAAATGCTTCACGAATTTTCCGACCTTCTTCTAAACGAATCGGAATGTTTTGTAGGTTCGGATCAACCGAACTCAAGCGGCCAGTTTGGGTCAGTGTTTGAACATAACGAGTATGCACTTTGCCATCAGATTGAATCACTTTTAATAGTCCTTCTACATAAGTAGATTGAATTTTTGCAATTTGACGATAGACCAAGATGTCATCAACGATTGGCGCTTGTTCTCTTAATTGTTCTAACACATCGACTGCTGTCGAGTACCCTGTTTTAGTTTTCTTAATAACAGGCAGACCCATTTTTTCAAACAAGATAACACCTAATTGTTTAGGTGAATTTAGGTTGAATTCTTCGCCAGCTTCCGCATAAATTTTTTCTTCAATTTCTTTTAGACGTTCTGAGAACTCGATCTTCATTTCCTGTAGACGTGAAGCATCGACTTTGATTCCACTAATTTCCATTTCTGCTAAAATCTGTGACAATGGTAGTTCCATTTTATAAAACAAATCTGCTTGATTTTTTTCTTCTAGCTCTTTGTTCAAGATTGGTGTCAATGCGTTGATTGCCGCCACCTTGCGTGCAAGATGCGCATAGAAAACTTCTTCCTCTTCTGGCAACCCTTTTTTTGCACCTTTTCCATAAACTGCATCATCTGATCGAATATCTTGATACCCATAATGCGCAGCTACACCTTCGATATCGCTGCTTTTATCATTAGTATCTAACAAATAAGAGCCCAAAAGAACATCAAAATCAATTCCTTGCGTCTTACCCGTGTAACGATTTAAAGCAACATATGTCCTCTTTGCATCATAAACTTTTTTCAGACGTGTTCCGTCACTCAACCAATCTTTAAATGCTGCACTTTCAAAAATGCCAAGATCATTGGTCACATAAATTTTTTCCTTCGTTCCCCAAGAAACACCAACAATGTCTTCTGTATGATAATTTTCTCCTAACATTTCGACATAAAGCGCCATATCTGTAGTAAACATTTCTGGTTGGTAAGCTGTCACTACTTCAAATAAAACATCTGATAACTCTGGCTCCTCCTCATGAATATCAAGCTTAGCCAAAAATTGCTTGAATTCCATCTCTTGATAGAATGGTACTAATTTTTCTAAGTCTTTTCCTTCATATCTCAATGAGTCAATTGCAACATCAACAGGTGCATCCGTATTGATTGTCGCTAATTTTTTTGAGAGAAAAGCTTGTTCTTGATCATTGATCAGATTTTCTTTCATTTTGCTTTTTTTCATTTCAGCAATATGTTCATAGATTCCTTCAACCGAGCCATATTCTTTAAGTAATTTGATCGCTGTTTTTTCACCAATTTTGGTTACACCGGGTATGTTATCAGAAGCATCACCAGCTAGACCCTTCATGTCAATGATTTGTTTAGGCGTCAATCCATCATACTTTTCAGCGATATGTTCTGGTGTATAACTTTCGATGTCGCTAACACCTTTCACAGTGATATCTACTTTGACATCATCAGTAGCTAATTGTGTTAAATCTCGATCTCCTGAAAGAATAACAACATCAAATACTTCTTTATCTACTTTTTCTGCCAACGTACCAATAATATCATCCGCTTCATAGTTTGGTAGTTCATAATATTTTATACCGAGCCCAGTTAACAATTCACGAATGTAAGGCATCTGCTCTTTAAATTCACCAGGTGTTTTTGAACGTCCACCTTTATATTCAGCG
The DNA here is from genome assembly GCF_017315945.1 of Candidatus Enterococcus courvalinii. GTDB lineage: Bacteria > Bacillota > Bacilli > Lactobacillales > Enterococcaceae > Enterococcus_B > Enterococcus_B courvalinii. The sequence continues at coordinate 75,439 of NZ_JAFLWI010000002.1, read as the reverse complement.
TACATCTCTGTACGGAAAGTTGTTTTTCCTGCATCAAAGGCAACTAATACATGTGTCGGTTGTTCTTTTTGCATCACATTCTCAAACATTGTATTAAAAGCGTAAATTGCATTGGTATGCAACCCATTTCGATTTTTAAACCGTTCTAGTGAGTTATGCAACGCAAAAAATGCGCGGAAGGCGACGCTGTTTCCGTCGACCAATAATAATTTATTTTTTGTCATATCAATTAGCTCCTCGTCCGTAAAGTTCTTATTTATTCTAACAAAGAATGTCTTGGAAAGCGAAAAGAAAAAACGGATAGGAGAAAATGTTTATCTCCTACCCGCCTCAATGTTAAAAATTAATTGTTTCGTCCAAAAATTCGTAAAAATGCAAGGAACAAGTTGATAAAGTCTAAATACAATTGTAGAGCCATGAACACTGCCACACCACTGTTCGCTGTTCCATTACTTTGAATATAAACTTTACGAATATTTTGATTATCATAAGCAGTGATTCCAGCAAAGATCAAGACTAACAAGATTGAGATGAAGAAATCCACTGCACTACTATGAAGTAAGAAAATATTGACAAACATGGCAATGATCACGCCGATCAATGCAGCTAATCCTGCGCGACCAATCCCACTCAAATCTTTTTTAGTAACCATTCCCACAAATGACATACCGATAAACATGCCTGTTGCTGTCAAAAATGCTTGCGTAATTGTTCCAATATCATAAAAAGCAAGTGTCACAGCTAGTACCAAACCATTTAGTAAGGAGTAGGCAATGAAACCTCCAATAGCTAAACTTGGATTTTTTTGAGCCTTCGCACTTAAGACCAATACTAAAATGATTTGAACGATCCAAAGTCCCATAAAACCTAATGGAAAACCATTAATAAATGTCGCTACTTGTTGTGGAAAAACGGATAGTGCTAAATATGAAGTCAATGCACTTAGCGCCAATCCTACCCCTAAGTAACCATACACTTTAGAATAGAAACGATTAATTCCTTCACTTGCTACGCTTTGATTATTCATTTAATTCACCTTCACTTTCAAATGCAATTTCTAGTTCTGGATCAACAGGTGGCTGAACCATCACCACAGCGTCGAGTACACGATTGCCTTCGCTATTTTCTGCTTCAACAGAAATCGTAACGACGTCTTTCATTTTATCTACTTTTATGACCTCAAATTGGAAAGTCAATGTTTCGTAGTGGAAAACTGGTTCAATAAAATTCACAGAAAAATTCACAACGTGCGAGCCTGGACCAGGCAAATGCTTAGAAACAGCACTTGTAATGATACCCATTAACATCACAGATGGCACAATTGGTTGTTGATACTCCGTTTTTTGTGCAAAATCATGTTGAATATATAATGGATTCGCATCATTTGTTAATCCTAAATAAAGCAACAGTTGATTGTCTTCAATTGATTCTGTTAAAGACAACGAGTCGCCTTCCTCTAACTCATTTATTGTTTTTCCTAATTTTCTCGGTTTACCTATATTCAAAATAGAAACCCTCCAGTTTTATTTTACTCAAGAACAATTGTACCAAAACCAAGCAAAAAGGCAAGTTATGGAAACTGCACTTTTTGTATACAAGAAAGCAGCCAAAAAGGCAAAACTTTTTTGGCCGCTTTTGATTGATTTCGTCATTTGTTAGTGATTACAAGACGTTTCTTGTCGTGTTACTTAATAGTTTTTCATAGGCTTGTTCAAATTTTTGAACATCACCCGCTCCCATAAAGATAACCACTGCATCGTGGTAATCTAACAATGGTGAAACATTATTTTCTTTCAGAACTTGCCCACCCTTTTGAACTTTTTCGCCAAGGTCTTCGATCTTAACATCCCCTTGTTTTTCACGAGCTGAGCCAAAAATATCACATAAGTATACGCGGTCTGCTAAGTCTAATGCTTCAGCGAACTCATCCATCAACGCAATCGTTCGCGTAAATGTATGTGGTTGGAAGACAGCAATGATTTCTTTGTCTGGATATTTTTGACGTGCACCATCAATTGTTGCACGAATTTCTGCTGGATGATGCGCATAGTCATCAACAATTGTCATATCTGAAACGATTTTTTCGCTAAAGCGACGTTTTACACCAGGGAAAGTCAACATTTCTTCTGATACTTCTTTAAGATCTAAGTCTTCAAAGTAGGCAACTGCAATGACGCTCAAGGCATTTAAAATATTATGTTTTCCAAAAGCCGGAACCACAAAATGACCAATAAATTCATCTTCATGATACACATCAAAAGCTGAACCAGTTGTTGTGCGTTCGATATTTCGTGCTTGGATATCATCATTATCACTAATACCATAGTAATAAATCGGCACGTCTGCTTCTAATTTTCTTAGATATTCATCATCACCATACGCAAAAATGGCTTTTTTCACTTGGTGTGCCATTGTTTGGAATGCATTGTGTACATCTTCAATGCTTGTATAGTAATCAGGATGATCAAAGTCAATATTTGTCATAATCACATAATCAGGTGAGTAAGCTAAGAAGTGACGACGATATTCACACGCTTCAAATGCAAAGAATTCTGCACGTGGATCACCATGACCCGTACCATCACCAATCAAATAACTGGTTGGGCGAACACCTGTCAATACATGTGAAAGTAAACCAGTTGTGCTTGTTTTACCGTGTGAGCCAGTTACCGCAATACTTGTATAGTTTTGAATAAAATCACCAATAAAATCATGGTAACGAATTACTTCAAGTCCAAGTTCTTTGGCACGTTGAATTTCTTCATGTGTGTCAGGAAACGCATTTCCAGCGATGACTGTCATACCTGGTTTGATATTATCTGCACTAAATGGCAAGATTGTTATATTTGCTTTTTCTAAATCTCTTTGTGTAAAGAAATACTTTTCAATATCTGATCCTTGGACATTTAATCCTTGTTCATGTAATACAAGTGCCAATGAGCTCATACCTGAACCTTTGATACCAACAAAATGATATAATTTTTCTTGTTTTGTCATTTGAATCCTCTTCTCTTATCTATCATCCATTATTCATTCACATATTCAACACGATTTTCATTATCTTATAAACAAATAAAAATTTCAACCAAATTTGTTCGCAAATGCTTTTTCTTGCAAAATAATGAGTTAAGTGCGAGAAAATTGCCATTTTGTCTGAGATAAAATGGCTTGATAAGCTGTCCAAATTTCTGCCGGAATCTCGATATGCTTAAGATAGCCCTTCCCCTTAGGACCATAGCCATATTCATCATCATGTAAACGAGCAATCTCTCCTAAAACTAATGATTTAAAGTAATCTGATGGCCATTGATAGTTTAATTCTGTTTGAGTGAATGTCATGATAGTATTCGTATCTTCATCTCTCCAACATGCTAATTGTGGAACAATTGGTACATAGTTTTCAAATTCAACAGTTGTGTTTTCCCATACTTTTTCAAAAGTTGCTCTTGTTCGCCGCTGTAATATAGGATCATTCATCAATAAAACTTTTCGTGGGGATAACTGCAACTCTTGCAGTTTGTCTAACGCAAATTGAGCATTTTCACCAGAATTTGTGGAGTGTGGCTCAACGAGTAACTGCGCATCTGAAAAATGATATTTTTCTTGTAAATAGCGACGATACATCTCACTTTCACTAAGTGTTTCAGAAAATAAAAATCCTTGCTCTTCAAAGTTTCTTCGAAGTATTGGTGTCGCATGACCTATTCCGCCTACTAAAAAAATTTGTTCAATCTGTTTTTTTCGCAAAAGGTCGGCTGCATGATCAACCAAAACTGGTAACCCGTTTCCTGCAAGAATCAGGAGAGGAGCTGTTTGTCTGTGTCTAGCTGCATCCATAGCTGGTGGATCCGCTAAAAATGTTAGTAGCTGATTCCAATTATCAATCATCCGAACAATACTCCTTTCCTTATCTATTTAGTCGTTATCGTTATTTAGCCGTTTTGTTTCTTGCCAAACTAATTTTCCACGACAGCGTCCACAACGAAAACGTTCCGTATCAATTTTCCGTTTTCGATAAATCATTGCCTGACAACCTACGCATTGATAGCATTCAAGTTTACTGGTTTTTTTTGCTACAGCTGGCGCATAACGCAACCCGCCAGTTTGTTGTAACAATTGTTTAAAGTCTTTATCTCGGTGACGATAGCCTTTCCCAGCTAAATGCAAATGGTAATGACATAATTCATGTTTAATGATTCCGACAACTGTTTGTTCATCAGATTGCGCAAACATCGACGGATTGAAGTCTAAATGATGATCATTCAAATGATAACGTCCACCTGTTGTTTTCAGGCGTGCGTTAAACATAGCTTCATGTGTAAACGGCTGTTGAAACCACTCAATCGAAATAGCTTCAACTAGCCTTTGTAATTCCTCTTGTGTCACTTTTTACTCCTTATATGGTGAAAGCATGGTTAAACTAATACGACCTTTCTTCACATCGACTTGTTCTACCCATACAGTTACGACATCTCCAACAGAAACTACATCAGTTGGGTGCTTAACAAATTTTTTACTCAATTTTGAGATGTGAACGAGTCCATCTTGCTTGACACCAATATCCACAAAAGCACCAAAGTCGATAACATTTCGGACAGTCCCTTTTAATTCCATACTTGCCTTCAAGTCTTCCATACTTAAAACATCTTGACGCAATAATGGTGCTGGCATTTCTTCTCGCATATCACGACCAGGCTGTGTCAATCCTTCTAAAATATCGGTCAATGTTTCTTCACCAATCTCCATAGTTTTAGCTAGAGTTTCTGGGTTTAATTGTTTTAAGACTTCTGTTGCTTCAGCAGTGCCCAGATTTTTTTCAGTTAATTGGTTCATAGTTAAAATTTCTTTTGCTACCGCATAACTTTCTGGGTGAATACCCGTATTGTCTAATATATTTTTCCCATCAGGTATCCGCAAGAATCCAATGGCTTGTTCGTATGCTTTTGGCCCTAATCTTGGAACTTTTTTCAATTGCGTGCGTGCATTGAATGCACCATTTTCATCACGATAAGTAACAATATTTTGTGCAATTGTTTTATTCAACCCAGAGATATGTTGTAGAAGTTGGGGGCTAGCCGTGTTTACATCCACACCCACTTGGTTAACAACTGTCTCAACCACAAAGTCTAATTGTTCTGCCAATCTTTTTTGGGAAACATCGTGTTGGTACTGCCCAACGCCTACTGCTTTCGGATCAATTTTGACTAATTCTGCCAATGGATCTTGCAAACGTCGTGCAATTGAAACAGCACTTCTTTCCTCAACCTGTAAATCAGGAAATTCCGTTCGAGCGACTTCACTTGCAGAGTAAACAGAGGCACCAGCTTCATTGACAATTGCATAATATGCTGTGTGATTTACAGTTTTTAATTGTTCCGCCACAAATAATTCTGATTCTCGGCTAGCTGTTCCGTTTCCGATTGCGACCATATCTACTTGATATTGATTGATTAGTTTTACAAATTGACCTTTTGCTGCTTCACGTTTTGCTTGAGCAGCTGGTTTGTGTGGATAGATGACTTCGATTGCCAAGACTTTCCCTGTAGCATCAACTACCGCTAATTTACAACCTGTACGATAAGCTGGATCAAAGCCTAACACAACTTTTCCTTTTAAAGGTGGTTGTAATAATAAGTTTCGCAAATTTTCACCAAAAATCGCAATAGCTTGTTCATCCGCTTTTTCAGTTAACTCATTGCGAACTTCACGTTCAATCGCTGGAGAAATAAATCGTTTGTAACTATCCTGATAGGCTTCACGCACATAACTTGCTGCAGGTGAAGTTGGATTACCAACTAATTGACGTTCCAAATAATCCATTACTGCTGTTTCGTCTACTTGCAGGTTGACTTTCAGAATATCTTCTTTTTCGCCACGATTTGTTGCTAAAATGCGGTGAGAAACCATTTTATGAACAGGCTCTGAGAAGTCGTAATACATCTCATAAACACCTTTTTCGTCTAAGTCTGCATCTTTTACTAAACTTACATAACTACCTTTATTATAAGTGTAAGAACGAATCCAAGTTCTGAATTTAGCAGTATCGCTGACTTGTTCCGCAATGATTTCATGTGCTCCTTGCAACGCATCTTCTACGGACAAAACTTCTTTTTCTTCATTAATAAATGTTTGCGCATAAGTTTCAACTTTTTGGTCATTCAATTGCAATAACCATTCGGCAAGTGACTCTAATCCTTTTTCTTTGGCAATCGTTGCTTTTGTACGGCGTTTTTGTTTATATGGGCGATATAGGTCTTCTACTTGTTGCATTTTGACTGCTTGAAGGATCCCCGCTTCTAATTCAGGCGTCAATTTTCCTTGTTCATCAATTAAGCGTAAAACTTCCACTTTTCTTTTTTCTAAATTTTCTAAGTATGCGTAACGATCTTCGATTTCACGAATTTGGACTTCATCCAAGCTCCCTGTCATTTCTTTTCGGTAGCGTGCAATAAAAGGAACTGTATTTCCTTCACTCAATAAATGAAGAACCGTTGTTAATTGTTTTTTGTTATAGCTTGCTAATTCTTTTTGGACAAGCTGGATAATTGTTTGATTTAGTTTTTCTGTCATCAAGATGTTCTCCTTTAGTTTGTTAGTCGCTTGTCTATTTTAGCATACTTTTTTTATGGAATAAAAAAAGGCGGGATGACAAAATAAAAAGCATAGGACAAGATGTCCTACACTTTTTGGAAAATTTATGTTTCGCGCTTTATTCACAAATCTCAAATCAAAAATCTGGTTGCCATGGTCCCTGATTATTTTGATACTCGATATCTTGAACGATTCCTTGTTCGTCAAAAATCACGCCATGGATGGAGCCTCCAAAGACCGCACCACCATCAATCCCAATTTTATTGTCGCTTAGCCACAAATCTGTTGTTTGCATATCGCCATGCAACAATGGTGTAATTGTGTGACCAAAAACGATCGTCTTGCCCGTTAGATTTTTTCCGTTATGAAAAGGTTCACGAATCCAAATAAAATCTCTTGGACTGGTTTCTCGCCAATCTTTTTTCGTTAAATCTACTCCTGCGTGAACAAATAAATAGTGCTTCCACTCAAAATACAAGGGTCTCTCCACTAAAAATTGAATTAATTCATCATATCTTGAACGAATCATCATTGCGATTTCTGTTGGAGAATACTCTTCTGTCGCACCTGGATGTAATAAACTTTCAAAGGTTTCTTTCCCGCCGTTACGCAAATATGCATCATACCAATCTTCTGGTGATTGTAAAAATTGTAAGAAATACTCCTCATGATTTCCACGTAAATAAATGGCACCAGTTTCTTTCGCTAATTTCATCCCAAGCAAAAAACATTCTTTTGTTTTCGGTCCGCGATCGTTTAGGTCACCAATCAAAACTAATTGATGAATTGTCGGATCATATTCACTTACTAACGCTTGAAACAATTCATATTCTCCATGTACATCGCTAATTGCATAGAGCAAAGATTTCATAACCACCGCATCCTTTCTCAAAAAGTATAGCGTAATTTTGCAAGTGATTCCAACAAAAAAAGAGCTAAAAGAAAAACAGGTTTTTGCTTTTCTTTTAGCGACTATTTAGTGGCAATAATTGATGGTAACCTTTGATTCCTTAACGATTTAAACATTTGATTTATTTAAAATTTGCCACCAAGATTTCTGCAATTTCTGTATCTGTTAACGAATGTTCTTTAAGGTAACGATTGTTTGGGTGTTGCGCACATTCTTTTGAACATGCGCCAAGATGTCGCGCTTCATTTTCTACCGAAGTCAAAAATTGACGATTACATTCAGGATTTGCACAATTCACATAGCGTTCACAGGGGGTTCCGTCAAACCAATCTCTACCGACTACTTGTTTATCGACATGATTGATTTCAACCGCAATTCGTTCATCAAAGACATACATTTGTCCATCCCATAATTCACCTTGAACTTCGGGATCTTTTCCATATGTCGCAATTCCACCATGCAGCTGCCCAACGTCTTTGAAGCCTTCTCGAACTAACCAGCCAGAAAATTTTTCACAACGAATACCACCTGTACAATAAGTAACGACACGTTTGTCCATAAATTCTTCTTTGTGGTCGCGAATCCATTGAGGTAGTTCTCTAAAACTACGGATTTCTGGTCGAACAGCCCCACGAAAATGACCTAAATCATATTCATAATCATTTCTCGCATCTATCACAACAGTTTCTTCATCAAGAATTGCTTCTTTAAATTCTTGCGGTGATAAATAAGCTCCAGTGGTATCTTTCGGATCGATATCATCCTCTAATTTAAGAGAAACCAATTCCGAACGTGGACGAACAAACATTTTTTTAAATGCGTGTTCAGGACTTGGATCGATTTTGAAGAAAGTATCTGCAAAACGTGCATCTGCTTTCATTGCATCCATATAAGCAGTCGTATCTGCAAGCGTTCCTGACAACGTGCCATTAATCCCTTCCGTTGCGACAAGAATTCTCCCCTTCAAGTTCAATGACTTACAAAAGGCTAAATGTTCTTTCGCAAACATTTCTGGATCTTCAATTGTTGTGTAATTATAATAAAGTAAAACTTGGTAATCCATACTGTGACATCCCTTCATTCTAATGATTCCCAAATAGTATAAGAAAGGATCAGGTATTTGACGATTTATTTGCTTGTGCATTTTTACGCAAGATTGAATGGTTAAATGTATTTAAGTTTACATAATTATTTTATCATCAAAAAAAGAAAACTTTTGCAGATTCTATGATAACCATCTACAAAAGTTTCAACTTATTTGCCAGTCACTGCAAAATAATTGCCGTCTGGATCAGCAAAATTAAAAACGTATTCTTCGCCGATTTGGACTAGATCACCTAGTGTGACTTTATTTGTTTGCATTTTTTTATATAAACCAAAAACATCTTCACTTGCAAACATTAAAGAAGGTGAATTTGACGCAACCTCTGGTGAATGTGCCTCGATAAATTTGCGATCATATAAAACTAATTTGGCTTGTGCGTCGACTGCTGGGCCAATCTCAACAATCAATGTACCATCCATTTCTTGTCGATCTAGTTCTGCAAAACCATTATTTGTCCAAAATGTTGCATTTTTTTCAACATCATCGACATAAAGCATGATTTTTATTTCATTTGTAAACATCTTGTTCCTCCTAAATCCATTTTAAATGGTGAATAATCGTTGCTAGTTTACCATATCCCTCTCATAAACTCTAGACTTGTCTATTTAACAGAATGGTTTTTTATTTTTATTTTCGCGTTTTCACTTTTCGGAATATTTAATTTTGCAAATGAAAAAGCTAACTATCAAAATAATAGCTAGCTCTAATTTTTTCTTAAGCTTTATGCATTTACATCAATCACTTTTGTTTCATCATTGATAACATCACGATCCAAATCATGGATACGAGCACTTGTAACAATCCCAGCTACCATACTACCACTGACGTTTGTTGCAGTACGAGCCATGTCGATCAATGGTTCTACAGAGATAACTAAACCGACGATTGCTACTGGTAAATTCATTGCGCCTAGCACGATTAATGAAGCAAATGTTGCGCCCCCACCGACACCAGCAACACCGAATGAACTGATCGTTACAATCGCTACTAACATCAAAATGAATTCTAAACTAAATACATTGATACCCGCAGCTGGTGCAACAATTGTTGCCAACATTGCTGGGTAAACACCTGCACAGCCATTTTGCCCAATTGACAAACCAAAACTTGCAGAGAAGTTCGCTGTTGCATCATCAACCCCAAGAGCTTTCGTTTGTGTTTCAATATTCAATGGCAATGCGCCTGCACTCGAACGTGAAGTAAAAGCAAAACTCAATACAGGAAAAGCTTTTTTGAAGTAATTAATTGGATTCACTTTGACTGACATCAAAATAAGCGAATGAACAACTAATACAGCAAGCAAAGCAATATATGAAGCTAGTACGAATTTACCTAAGTTCACGATTGCTGCAAAATCACTTGTGGCCATCACGTTTGTCATCAAAGCAAGTACGCCATATGGTGTTAAGCGTAGAACTAATGTCACGATTCGCATAACTATTTTATATAAACTATCAATCAAATCTGAGAAGAAAGCTGCTTCTTTTGGTGCTTTACGTTTAACCCCAAGATAGGCAACACCAACAAATGCAGCGAAAATCACGACACCAATTGTACTTGTTGGTCGGCTTCCCGCTAAATCAGCAAAAACATTTTTAGGAATAAATGATAAGATTTGTTGAGGAATCGATAAGTTCTCAACAGTTTCTTGTCTAGTAGCTAATTCAGCAATACGTGCTGTTTCAGCCGCTCCTTCAGTAAATTTTGCCCCTTGTAAGTTAAAGAGCATCGTTGTCCCAATCCCAATTAGTGCAGAGATTGCTGTTGTCGCTAACAAAGTTGTTAAAACTGTTGCGCTGATTTTACCTAATTTTTCCGAAACTTTCATTTTGGTAAATGCGCCGACAATGGAGATGAAAACCAATGGCATAATTAACATTTGCAAGAAAGCAACGTAGCCATTCCCAACGATTCCAATCCAATCCATTGATTGAGTGACGATTTGATTATCGACCCCAAAGATAAGTTGCAATAGACCGCCAAAAACGATCCCGATACCTAGCGCTGTAAAAACACGCGTTGAAAATTTAGTATGGCGCTTTTGCATACGATAAAACACATATAATAATGCCGCAAAAACTAGAACCACTAAAACTGTGATGAGTGTTGTCATTTTTTTCCTCCTTAAAATTTTTTAATGACAAGTCCATCAAAGGAAGTAAAGGTTCCCGGGAATGATTCTTCAACCATTCCCCTGAAAAAAATTTGTATTTTTTCAGTGACTTGTTCATTTTAGCTCATTTTTTGCCAAATGGCATGCTTTTTGCTTACATTTAGTAATAGAAAAAGAGTAGTAGCGATAGTTTAAAACTATCACTACTACTCTTTCTTATGCTTCTTTTTCTGATTGAAAATTCAATTTGACACCTGGTTCATCTAAAGCAATCTCTGTAATTTCGTATGCCATACGACTAACAATGTCAAATAAAGGAGCGACTAACTCATCTACTTCTTCTTGTGTAACATCTGCCTGTCCTTGAACTTTACGATTCAAAATATGATTGATTTGACTAACACTTCCAGATAGTACATATTGATCGAATACTAAGCGAAATTCTAAACGAGCACCCACAATACTATGTTCTTCTGGATAATTGTCAATCGTTTCATTCAACGGCGAAAAACCAACTTTTAAGTCAGTTTGGATTTCTTGATCTTTAGGCTTTTGATCGTAGTGAAAAGCCTCAACCACTTCTTTTTGTCTTCTAATTTCCATATCATCACTCCTCTACAAAAATTATAGCATATGAAAATTGAAAGCGGACAATATTTTAAATAATCTCTGGTAATTCAATGATTTGCTTCAATTCATTCACAACATAGGTTGCAGGAATATCACCTAAAAAATAATCGATATCATATAAGCAAGTGGCAATTCCCGCGTTATTACCGGCTTCAATGTCTAATCGACGATCGCCAATCATCATTGATTCTGTTTTTTGTAAATGAAATTTTTTAATAATCGCATGTAATGAAGAAGGATCCGGTTTTCTAGGAAATTCTTGATCTATTCCAACAACTTCTTCAACTAATTCGTCTAGTCCAAAGTCTTTTAACAGTTCCCAAGTTGAATGAGTTAAACGATGGGTCAGGATAAAGTGTCGTCCACCGTGTGCTTTCAACTTTTCTAAAACCATCTTTGTGTCTTGGAAAGGCGCTGATACTTCTTGACTCGCTGTTTCATACTGATGAAATAAGGGGATAAATTTCTCCTCAGACAACTGATAGTTTTGCCGTAATTGACTCGTTGAATACTTTTTCATCACAAAATAGATTTCTTTTTTATCCGCTGTAATCCCAAAATCTTGTAAGGCACGCCAAGCACCATCAACCATTGCAGGATATGTATCAAATAATGTACCATCAAAGTCCCAAATAAAATTCTTTATCATTGCTCCTACTCCTCTTTTTTTCGGATAAAACATCTGAAGTCTTTATAAAATCTTTTTATCAATGATTGTTAGCTGTTCGTCAAATGTGTATTGGATCGGTTGCGCATTGGGAATATCAATCGTATCCATTAGATCTTCTGGCACGTTTTCCAAGTATTTCGTTAACGCACGCACACTGTTTCCGTGTCCAACCACTAAGAGATTTTGTTGCTCACGAAGTTTGGGTGCAAACGAATCTTCCCACAAAGGTATCAGACGTTTAACCGTCATTTCTAAACTTTCTCCATGAGAAATCAAACGAGGATCCAAGAAATCATATCTTCGATCAAACTGATTTTCTTTAACAAGTGGTGGTACTTCACGATAGTCACGACGCCAAATTTTGACTTGTTCTTCTCCATAGATAGCTTTCATTTCGTCTTTGTTTTTACCAACTAGTTCGCCATAGTGACGTTCATTTAGACGCCAAGTTTTGGTAATTGGAATCCACAATTGCCCCATTTCTTCTAAAGTGTATTGTGATGTTTTAATTGCTCGCTTCAAAACTGAAGTATAGACAGCATCAAATACTAAACCAGCTTCCTTCATTTTGGTCCCCGCTTCACTCGCTTGCTGCTCACCTTTCGTAGTCAATGCCACATCTAACCAGCCTGTCCAGTAATTTTCAAAATTAGCTTCACTCTCACCATGACGTAACAAAACCATTTTCATTTTTTCCACTTCCTATACGTTTGTTTCAAATCGTGTACCACATTTTTTACAAGTTACTCGAATTTTCCCACGACCTTGTGGAGCACGTTGCTTTTGTTGGCAATTTGGGCAAGAAAAGTACGTGTACGTTTGGTAAGCCGTTTTCTTATTTGTCTTTGTTTTTCTTTTGGTGACTGTTTGAAAAAAGTTGCTTATCGTTCGCCATTTTTTAAAAAAACGTTGATTTTCATTCAATCTCGGATAAATTTTAGTTGATAAGAAACGATAGAGCAAAACTCCTAAAAATAATAAAGATAATACTCTACCAGACCCGTAAGGTAACCAGCGACTTAACAAACTAAACAGAAGCGAAAAGATTAGTAAAAAGCGATTCAATTCGTCAAATTTTGCATATCTTCCTTTCATGAGTTGTTGATATTTTTGATACATTTTAATCATTCGTTGTAACCAAACTTGGGCCATTTTCTCCTCCATTGACTATTTAATAGAATAAAAAGTGCAAAAGGAAAAGCCCTAATTGGCTTTTCCCATAGTTACTTGATGCAACATGTTTCGATTTCTCGTAAAATCGATGACGATCACTTTTTTCTCTTCAGCTCGCTTGACCACCCGAAACGTGTCTGCTAAAGGTAGTGAAAGTTTTCGCGATGGTAATTGTTGGACTTGTAAATAACGATGAATCAGTGACAAAATCTGCGGAAATTGAATAGACGTCTGCATCAGATTAGGATACTTTTTCAAAAGTTGTGTGGTTCTCAAAAGATTTCTTTTTTTGCTCAGTCGTTTCAAAAAACTTTTCAAAATCTTTTGTTGCCGTTTGAAAATCGAAAAAGAATCTTCCTCATCGACTCGGTAACGCATCTGATGTTGCAGCTCTGTCGGACTTAAATGTAGGATACCCTCCTCAGTTTCCACATCAAGACCTGTTGGAAATAAATCTGTGGTTACTCGATCCCACTCTGCTAACGAGATTTCGATAAACTCTTTGACTGGTAGGTCAAGCTCCTTTCCAAAAAAATCTAGGATAGCTGACATGCCTTTTGTTTGATAAACTTCCCCTAAGGTTAATCCCTCTAAATGGAATTCTGGTGAAAAATGCAGTAACGTTTTTTCTTGATTTAATTGAACATAAATAAAAGTGGAACGTTCAACTGATTCATCTTTTAAAACAACTAAAAAATTCATTTTTCTCCTCCTTTACTTCCTTTTTAAAATAGCATACTTCTGCTAAAATGTCAGACAGATTCTAGGATTTTTCCAAAATTTTATTTTTTCGTAATGAGTTGCTAAAGAGCAATAAAATCCTCTTTTACTTATGAAAAAACTCACTCATTTAATCAATATAGAGAGTGAAACAAATAATTGCTTCAACCTCTATTACTCTTTCCAACACTGATGATGCTATTGGTTCACCTACACCAAGGATTGACTTTCGCATTCCCCAAGCAAAAAGGTTCCTAATCAATCTGATTTATCGATTCAGCTTGTTGGTGAACGAGTTGGTTTTGATTCCACCAGTTAATTGATTAACACGCTTAAAAAAACGGAGTATACAACCAAAAATTTTTGCAACCTTTATTAAGAATGTTCAAAAAGATTTGGAGTCAATGAGTACTTTCAAGAAGTAAGAAAATTTGTGGCCGAGTGCTCCGCCAATTTTGAGCATATTCTACTTACTTTTTAAAGGAATAAGTTTCCAATCTGTTTATACAAAAAAGGAGTTATGACAATTAAATTGTCATAACTCCTTTTAATTCGCCGATTACTTATTAAAGATTTTAGGTCCTTTACGCATGTTTCGGCGATCATTTTTAGGCGTATCTTTTTGTTCTGATCTGCCTCCGCCTTGTTTCTTTTTAATCAATTCTAACATTTTTTCTTTTGAATTCATTTTTATTCCACCTTTATTTATCCTGCAACAGTAGCAACTTTCTCCTTGTTTAATATACAATAAAAAACAAGTAAAATCATTCTTTTTTTTGGTGTGGCTAAAAAAAGAAGTACAAATCAATCAACTACGCGTGTTGCTGACATATCGTGACTCTTACAATTAGCCTTAAGAACAGGCAATCCCCTACTAATTTTCAGCTTATAATAAGACCTCGTGGTACTACCACAATTAGTACAAAAGACATTCTTGACGCAAATTATTTCCCCTTTCCTCTATAAGTAAAAGAAGTTTAGAACCTCATGATTCCATTTTATGCTATACTTAAACGAAATAGCTATCGCGAGGTTGTGAAAATAATGGATAAAAAAGAAATGAAAATGGCTTACCGAGAACGTGAGCAAATTGGTGGTATCTACAAGATTTCCAATACCAAATCTGGAACGTTCTGGCTTGACTACGCTCAAGATGTTTTGAAAGTCGAAAATCGCTTTGAGTTTATGAAGAAGATGAATCAGCCATTTTCACTGATAATAGCTGCCGAATGGAAGGCTGATGGAAAAGATGCCTTCTCATTTAAAATCATTGAAACGATGAAAAAGAAACCTGAACAAAGTGAAAATGAGTTTAAGAAAGATTTGATTGAACTGCTAGAACTAAAAAAAGAAGAATTAGCTCAGAATTAGACTCTCGGCAGACCTATATTTTTTTGATTGGCTCTTCATCAAATGATATTAGTGAGTATCAAACTTGAAAAATCAATTCTAGAATCCATTCAAGCAATCAGCTTGGGTGGATTCTTTTTTGCATTCGTTTGATTTTTAAAAATCAAGACCTGGATAATATAAATTCTAGCTCGTAAGTCATAGTAATTGTGATATTCGAATTACTTTATTGTTTATCAAAAACTGCTAAAGTCTTATCTACAACTTCTGACTTGAGAGATCTATACATTTTTTTATCTCCAATTATATAGAATTCTTCCTTGGCTCGTGTAGCTGCTACATTCATCAAATTAGGCTCAGAAACAGCCCAACTCGCAGCACCTTTTTCTTCAAAACTTGCACCTAAAACAAGGTAGACAACAGCTGCTTCTTTCCCCTGAAAAGTATGAACTGTACCTATATTTGTCTTTTTAAAGTCCTTAATTCCACTCAAATATTTCTTCAGCTGCTCTACAATATTTTTAAAAGGAGAAATCACATAGATGCTTGGCTTCGTTTCTCCTGAGTTCTCTGTTCGTTTTAAAATGTCATTTTTCAAACGTATTGCCTGTTCTTCAACAAATTTGTTATTAGACTTCCCAACGATATCAATCCAGCAACCTTTACCTAGTTGAGACTTTTCCCTTGCAAGCACCATCTGCCCCCCATAAGAAATCTCATTTGAAATGCTGAACATTGGATTCGAGCAACGACGATGAACCCAAAGCGGAATCCCAATCCATTCATTATTTGTCTTCCGATACCCAAACTGACTTGCCTCATCTACAAGAGTCTGAACAGATGAATAGCCGTTCACGACATTTTCGATGTTTTTTGAATTAGCAGACTGTGAAGCAATTAATCCGATAATACCAGTGCTCAATGATACAACTGGTGTTATCTGTGCCGGATCTCCAACTGCCATAATTCGGCGACTTCTAAATATTGCCCCAATTGCTGATTGTGGTGTGGCTTGCCCTGCCTCATCAATAAATAGATTTGCAATGGAGCCAACTCCCATGTCTTTAAACATTCTACCAAAGCTAGCAAATGTAGTACTTACCACAGGAATAGCAAAGTTTATCCAACTCCATGCCAATGAGATAAGATACTTCTTTTGAGGAATGGTATAATCTTGCATTCTATTCCAAATATTCACGCTAGCCTTTAAGCTTTTTCTGTTTTCATATAAAAACTGCTTTCTTACAGCTATTGCAGCAATAAACAATTTAGATTGTTCAATACGGTATTGTTTATTGAACCAGGGATTATCTTGTTGTAAATCTGCATATGACTGTGATAAATCAAGCGGCTTAAATTTAGACTCTTTTATTTCTTTTTTTAAAGAATCTACTTTATATTTTAAATCCTTTAAGGCATCTTCATTTTCTTGTTTCCAGGAATTAAATGAAATATCTATTCGTTCTTTGTCAACAATATAAGTTTCCTGCTCTTTTTTTAATTTTGATGCGTTGTTATATTCAACCTCATAAGTTTTTTTCAAAAAGTTTTGTTCATCGAGTGAATTTGTTATTGAACTAGATATCATTGCCCACTGTTCTGTATACGCTTTGGCGGAACGATGATGAACGATTTTTAACAGCCAAAATGCAAATGGTTTCTGCTGTTTCACTGCCTCCATGTTCAATTTTAATAATTCCATGTTTTTCGCGTGGAGTGCCATATCATTCTTAATTGATGCTACGTTAGCATTGTGTAATTCAACCGACATTGACAAAAAATCAATTTTTTTCTGTAACCTCTTAATTTTCTCTTCTTTCTCGACTTCTCGTTTAGGAAGTTCTTCATGAAATATCTTTTCTGTGGACTTTTGCCTCTCCTGTAAATTCAAAAACTTCTTATGAGTATTCGCTATCACTTGCGCGTTCTGTCTCAAAGTTTTAACAAGATTATATTGTTTAATAAAATCGGTGTATATATTTTTATTTGATACAAAATCTTCCGAACATAATTCATCAGACATCTGTTTAACAATTTCAATCATTTTTTTTATATTTGTTTTCTTACCACCCTCCGTTGCAAATGTGCCCCAATTTTCATCAGTCGGTTCATTATTACTTATATCTGTAAAATAATCGACTGATAAAACATCATTCAAAAATTGTTTATCTATTTTTTCTTGCTGCGGCAGTTCATTCACAATGTTTTGAACTGCTCCATTATTAGAACTCGCAACAACAATATTTTTATCAGCGATACAATCTTTTAATTTTGCAATCTTGCCTTTTTTATAATACATTTCTGTTTCTTCGATATGCCTGTCTTTTAAACCACAAATCTCACTTGCTTGTTGAACAATTAATTCAGCAAAAACATCCTTGAGAAGCGTTGTTTTCCCTGTTCCTGGAGGACCGTTAACACCACTAATATCATTTTTATCATTAAGTGCCACGTTCACAGCTATTTGTTGCATTAAAGAGAGTGGATGATCCGGATTAGATGGAAAGCGGCCCAAAGGATCATTCTTGGGTTGAAGAATTTCAGCAATTTCTTCTTTATTAAAATTTTTAGATTCCTTATTGCTATCTAAATTAATTTTTTCACCTAAAAAACCGAATAAATATCGATTTAAGTTATCCGAATCAAATCTTTTAGCCAACTCTAAATCATCGATATAGAAAGAATGTAAAAAAGGATCGTTCTGTGTTATATCACTCTGAATTTCATAATAGTTTTGGCTAGACCACTGTACTTCTCGCGCCACTAATTGAGACATTCCCTTTTCAAAATCATGTTCAAATAATTCGGCTAAGTGACTACTTATCTGGTCCTCTATTTCAGAAATGTCAGCTGGGAGTTTCCCTTTACGATGCGCATATCCACTCATTGTGTAAAATGATGAATGATCGACTAGCTTAAAACTATCTTGATTAACCATGAACGTTACGCAATATGTAAATTTTTTTGTCTTATTATCCTCTCTATACTCATCAACAAGATGAAATTTATCAGACAAATCATTGATTAATTCTTCAAATTTAAAGACATCAAAGAAAAGAGTAAATCCAGCATCGCTTAATTGTTTCTCGGATTTCTTTTGATACATTTTAAGATCATTTAACTTTTCAGTAAAAAATGAGGTCCAATTTTCACAATATGGTGGTAATTGTACCTTACATTTTCACCCTTTTTTAAATCAATATCTCCTGCTGAAAACTGCTCTATGGTAATCCATGCATTTAATATCTTTTGTTTTATATCCATGTGGCCACTCCTTATCCTATTTTTTTCATCAATCCAAGTATATTGTAAC
Source organism: Candidatus Enterococcus courvalinii (assembly GCF_017315945.1). Taxonomy (GTDB): domain Bacteria; phylum Bacillota; class Bacilli; order Lactobacillales; family Enterococcaceae; genus Enterococcus_B; species Enterococcus_B courvalinii. Next base: position 56,864 of record NZ_JAFLWI010000002.1, on the reverse strand, counting down.
ATGGATATCTTTATGAACCATTACCAACTAATCACTGTCATTTCCTAATAGTCAAAACTACCATTCAAACAAATAGTTTTGAGAGAATACAAAAGAGCGATTCGAGAATTATCCCGAATCGCTCAAATCATTAGTATATCAACGCGCCACTCGAGTAAACAATGCCACCAACTTCCACATAACTTGACATGATAAAATTGATGTCTTTTGGCATTTTGGGTTGTTGCTAGTATATAGGAATTGTTCCAAAGAAATTTTTGTATATTACTAGTTTGTGGGAACATATTTCAGCGGTAACAGCTCCTCTATTAAGGGAATACATTAGTCTTCCCTCCAAATACTTTATAAGTATACCATTTTTAAATCAGTGATCTATTTCCTAACAAACAAAAAAAGAGATTTTAAGCAAGATTCTCATCTCGCCTAAAATCTCGATTATCATAAAAACATTTATATCAAGCCTTTTACAACCTTACTCTACTTCTTCTTTGTTAGTAACGCCACCAACTCCACATGATGCGTTTGCGGGAACAAATCAACAGGTTGCACTTTTGTTGTTTCATAACCTGCTTCTGCAAATAATTTTGCATCACGCGCAAAAGTTGCTGGATTACATGAAATATAGACGATTCGAGAAGGATTCATTTCAATTGCTGATTCAATGAAACTTCCATCTAGTCCTTTACGTGGTGGGTCAACCATAATAACAGAAGGTTTAACTCCTTTATCTTGCCACTTCTTCATTGCTTTCTCAGCTTTTCCTACTTCATAATGAGCGTTTTCGATTTTATTAGTTAGTGCGTTAAACTGTGCATCTTCAATCGCTTCAGAGATGATTTCCATTCCATAAACTTCCGCCACACGATCAGCTAATGATAATCCAATGGTACCAATTCCTGAATAAGCATCGATTACAACATCTTCTTTGTTCAAGCCTGCAAAATCAATCGCCGTTTGATAAAGATATTCTGCTTGCTGTGTATTGACTTGATAAAATGATTTCGCAGAAATTCGGAAAGTCTTACCTAATAGTTGATCTTCAATGTAATCTTTTCCAAATAAAACAACTTCTTTTTTACCAAAGATGACATTTGTTTTCTCTTTATTGATATTTTGAATGACTGAAACAACTTCTGGTAACTCTTCATGAATTACTTTAGCAATCTCTTTTGCTTTGAAGAATTTTTCTTTACGTGTCACTAAAACAACCATCATTTCATGTGAATAATGTCCACGACGAATAACGATATGACGAATTTGTCCTTCGTTTTTAGCTTCATTATACGCACGAACTTGGAAACGTTCTAAGATGTCACGCACAACAACGATTGCTTTATCGATTTCTGGATCTTGAATATAAAAATCTGTAATCGAAACTAAATCATGGCTGTTTTTCTTATAAAAACCAGTGGCCAAATGGCCATCAATTTTACGAACAGGAATTTGTGCTTTATTTCGGTAAGCAACTGGTGAAGCCATCCCTACTACTGGTAGAACGGGTACTTCGGGTAACTTCGCAATTTTTTCCATCACATTTTCAACTTGGTGTTGTTTGAACACTAATTGTTTTTCATAACTCAAGTGTGCAAGTGGAGCGATACCTGTACGAATCAACGTTTTGTCTTCAACAGGTTGACGATCTGGTGAAGTTGTTAACCATTTTTCGACTTTTGCATAGCCAAATTTATTTCCCGCCTTTAAGACAAGTACTTCAACTTCTTCTCCAGGCAACGCATTTTCAATAAACAACGGGTAGCCATCAATTTTAGCTACGCCCATTCCTTCATAACTCAAATCAATAATTTTTACGGTATAACGTTCATTTTTTTTCACTGTTTGTTCGCTCATTATTTACTCCTTTAGCTTCTTACTTTTCTAGTTCTGACTCTACTATAAATTATTGTTTTTCACAACAACTAAAACCGGCACTGACCTAGGTTCCTAGTATCAGTACCGGTTGTCTGTCTATTTTTCCTCGTCAGCGATCTTACCATCACCGTCAATATCTTCGTCTGTTAATCGTTCGACTTCTTTCACGAATTCTTTGCCAACTTCTTCGAATTCTTCTTCCTCTACACCCGTAATAGCGGCATCGGGAATCTTGTCCGTATTCGCAAAAAATTCAATGTGTTGATGTAAATTAGAGAAATGCATTGGTGCATCGCCACCATATTCACCATCTAAGTTGATCATCACAGGACGATTTGTATCATCTTCCGTTTCAACATACAATTCACTTGTCTTTGTATAAATCACACGATGATCTTCGACGTGACGTCCGCCATTCAACATCAGTGCTGCAATGTGTAAAATTTCAAAAATATTGGCTGTCTTGACAATAATCAATGAAAATTTCCCATCGTCAAGCTTTGCATCCGGAGCAATTTGCTCAAAGCCACCGACTGAATTCGTTAATCCTAAGAAAAACATGGACGCATTGCCAATATACTCCCCTTCATCATACTTCAAACGCATTTTGATTGGCTTCACTCGAGGTAACATCTCTGCTCCTTTTGCGAGATAAGCCAAGTAACCAAAAATACTTTTTAGTTCAGATGGTACTTCATAAGTTAACTCCGTTAAATAGCCACCTGCTGCAATATTGATAAAGTAACTGTTTTCGGCATGGCCAATGTCCATTTTGACCGTCTGATTTTTTTTGATGACTTCGGCAGCTGCCTTAATGTTATCACGAGGGATTTTTAGTGCTCGTGCATAATCATTCGTTGTTCCAGCTGGGATAATCGCCATTTTAGGTCGTTTCTTCAATGGTGCGATTCCATTCACAACTTCATTGATTGTTCCATCTCCACCTGCTGCTACAACCAAGTCAAAGCCTAGTTTTCCGACTCTTGTTGCTTCGTTTTTTGCAGAGTTTTCTTCGGGAGTTGTTGCATAAGCACTTGCTTCATAACCTGCATCTTCCAGTGCTTGAAGAATATCAGCGAGGTTTTTTTTCAGCAATTCTTTACCTGAAGTTGGATTATAAATGACACGTGCTTTTTTCATGATTTTCCTCTTAACGTTTCGTCAATTCATCTTTTAGTAGTTTGTTCACAACACCTGGATTTGCTTGTCCTTTTGTTGCTTTCATGATTTGTCCTACTAAGAAGCCGACTGCACGATCCTTTCCGTTTTTAAAGTCTTCAACAGATTGTTCGTTATTATCTAAAATTTCATTGATAATTGGCAGTAATTGACTTGGATCAGATAGCTGAATCCATCCATTAGCTTCAACGACTCCTTGTGCGTCGCCGCCTTTTGCGATCAATTCACGGAACACTTTTTTCGCGATTTTTGAACTGATTGTTCCATCAGCGATCAAACGGATCATGCCTGCCAAGTTCTCTGGTGTCAATTGTGTTTCTGCTAATTCTAGTTTTTCACTATTCAAGTAGGCGGAAACTTCACCCATCAACCAGTTAGAAGCTTGTTTTGCATCTGCGCCATTTTCTAGAGTTGCTTCAAAGAAGTCAGACATTTCTTTCGTTAACGTTAAGACCATTGCATCATACTCAGGTAACCCAAAGTCACTGATGTAACGTTGGCGACGTGACGCAGGTAATTCTGGCAACGTAGCTTTAACACGTTGAATCCATTCATCATCAATCACAAATTTTGGAATATCTGGTTCTGGGAAGTAACGATAATCACTTGATCCTTCTTTGACACGCATCAAAATTGTTTTATTCGTTGTTTCATCAAAACGGCGAGTTTCTTGTTGGATTTCGCCACCAGAAAGTAAAACTTTTGCTTGACGTTTTTCCTCAAAAGCTAGTCCTTTTTTCACAAATGAAAGTGAGTTCAAGTTTTTTAATTCTGCTTTTGTTCCAAATTCTTCTTGTCCATAAGGGCGTAAAGAAATATTGGCATCACAACGCATAGAACCTTCTTCCATTTTCACATCACTCACTTCAGTGAACTGGATGATTGAGCGCAATGCTTCAAGATAAGCATATGCTTCTTCTGGTGAACGCATATCCGCTTCTGAAACAATTTCGATTAGTGGTGTGCCTTGACGGTTTAAGTCAACGTATGAATAACCACCGATACCGTGCATGTTTTTCCCAGCATCTTCTTCTAAATGAACACGTTCGATTCTGATTTTTTTCTTTTGTCCTTCAACTTCAATCTCGATCCAACCATCGTGACCGATTGGTTGGTCAAATTGTGAAATTTGGTAAGCTTTTGGATTATCAGGATAGAAATAGTTTTTGCGGTCAAAATGTGTATCTTTTGAGATTTCACAATTCAACGCTAAAGCTGCTTTCATTCCAAACTCTAAAGCTGCCTTGTTCATTACTGGTAGCACACCAGGGTAACCCCAGTCAATCACGTTCGTATTGCTGTTAGGTTCTGCTCCAAAATGCGCAGGCGCTGGTGAGAAAATTTTAGAATTTGTTTTTAATTCAACGTGGACCTCAAGTCCAATGACTGTTTCGAAGTTCATTCGCCTTGCCCCCCTAGAATAGCAGGTTGTTGCTTATGAAGTTCAGTTGCTTGTTCAAAAGCATACGCTGCTTGATACATTGTTTTTTCTTCAAAATAATTACCGATTAGTTGTAAGCCAACAGGAAGGCCTTCTGAAAGCCCAGCCGGAATTGACATACCAGGAAGGCCTGCTAAGTTCACAGGAATCGTTAAAATATCACTCATGTACATCGTAATTGGGTCATTGATATTTTCACCGATGCCAAATGCCACGGTTGGTGAAGACGGTCCAATGATTAGATCATAATCAGCAAAAACTTTTTCAAAGTCTTGTTTGATTAACGTTCTTACTTGACCAGCTTTCTTGAAGTAAGCATCATAATATCCTGCACTCAATGAGAATGTTCCTAGCATAATCCGACGTTTCACTTCGTCACCAAAGCCTTCTGAACGTGAGTTAACATACACATCTTCTAAGTCTTTCACATTTTCAGAACGGTAGCCAAAACGAATACCATCGAAGCGTTGTAAGTTTGAACTTGCTTCAGATGAAGCAATGATATAGTAAACTGCTACGCCATATTTTGAATGTGGTAAGCTAACTTCTTCGACCGTTGCGCCTAATGAACGGAATGTTTCTGCCGCTTTCAACACAGCTTCTTTAACACCAGGTGCTACACCTTCACCAAGATATTCTGTTGGCAAAGCAATTTTCATTCCTTTGATCTCACCAGTCAAGCCTTCAGCAAAGTTAGGTACAGAAACACCTGATGATGTCCCATCTTTTTCGTCATAACCGCTGATTGCTGTTAATGCTAATGCATTGTCTTTAACAGTTCTTGTCATTGGTCCAATTTGGTCTAATGAAGAAGCAAATGCAATCAACCCAAAACGTGAAACACGTCCATAAGTCGGTTTCATCCCAACGATTCCGTTAAATGCAGCCGGTTGGCGAATACTTCCACCTGTATCGCTTCCCAGAGAGACAGGAATTTGCCCAGCAGCAACTGCTGCTGCAGAACCACCTGATGAACCACCGGGTACTTTAGAATGATCCCAAGCATTTTTTGTTTTCTTAAAGTAAGAAGTTTCTGTACTGCCGCCCATAGCAAATTCATCCATGTTTAGTTTACCCACAGGAATCATATCTGCTTGATATACTTTATCCATCACTGTTGCATCATAGATTGGGTCAAAATTATAAAGGATTTTTGATGCAGCTGTTGTTAACAAATCTTTTGTTACAATGTTGTCTTTAATCCCAATTGGAATACCTGCTAACACATTGTTTTCATCAATCCCTTTTTCATCTAATGCTTTTGCTAATTCAAGTGCTTTTTCTTCATTCAATGTAATAAATGCTTCGATTTCTGGTTCTGTTTCTTTGATACGTTCAAATGTTGCTCTCATTAGATCTTGTGCAGTGATTTCTTTAGAAACAAGCATATCATGCAATTCTTCTAATGAACGGTTGTATAATTCTGTCATTACGCACCAGCCTCCCCATTATCAATAATTGCGGGTACCTTAATGAAACCATCTTCAGATTCTGGCACATTTTTTAATAATTCATCGCGACTCCAACCTGCTTGTGCACGGTCTTGACGCATTACATTCACTGTTTCTACCACGTTTGATGTGAATGGAACACCTTCTGTATCTACTTCTTCAAGCATTTCCACCATATCAATGATCTTACCTAATTGGTCTGTAAAACTTGCAAGCTCTTTTTCATCAAATGCAAGTTTTGCTAATTTGGCAACGTGTTTGACTTGTTCTTCACTAATCGCCATACTACCCCTTCTTTCTTAAACGAGTTAAAAACTTTGCTCTCTATTCTACCACAAGTGTGCAACCTCTGAAATTATTTATTGAAATTTATCTGAAAAAGCTTAATTTTCGACTTCCACAGAATGACTTTGAGCTAACGCTTCTGCCATCTTCTCTTCTGTCCAGATTTCAATTCCTAGTGATTCTGCTTTTGTCAGCTTACTTCCAGCTTCTTCACCTGCTACAACGATATCTGTTTTTTTTGAGACACTTCCAGTTACTTTCCCACCAAGATTTTCAATCGTTGCTTTCGCTTCTTCTCGCGTAAATTGAGTCAACTTTCCAGTCAGGACAACTGTTTTATCCTTAAACGGTGATTCAACTTCAGCTAGCTGTTCCAATCGAATACCTTTATATTCAAAGTTGACCCCAGCAGTCTTTAATTCATCCATCAATTCATGTACTTCTTCATTACTAAAGTAGGTCACGATGCTGTCTGCAATAATAGATCCCATACTATCAAGCGCAACAATTGATTCAAAATTGCTTTGACTGATTGCCTCTAAATTACCGAAGTGCTCGGCCAAAATTTTCGCCGCTTTTGCTCCGACATGTCGAATTCCCAGGCCAAAAATCAAACGTTCAACGGAATTTTCTTTACTATTGGCAATTGCCGTTAAAATATTATTCGCTGCTTTTTCTTTGATCTTATCTAACGTCAATAATTCTTCCTCTGTTAACTTATATAGATCTGCAACATCTGCGACTAACTTTTTATCATACATTTGTTCAAGTACTCTTGGACCTAAACCTTCGATATTCATTGCATTTCTGGAGACAAAGTGATTGAGCCCTTCTTTCATTTGCGCTGGGCATTTTGGATTGATACAGCGAAGAGCCACTTCTCCATCCAGATGGACTAACTCACTTTCACATTCAGGGCAATACGTTGGCAATGGATAAGGTTCACTATCTTGTGGTCGTTTGTCCTCAACCACTCGAGCCACTTCTGGAATGATATCTCCTGCTTTGTAAATCAATACTGTATCATGCAGTCGAATATCTTTCATTTTGATGTAATCCCCGTTATGCAGGCTAGCCCGACTCACTGTCGTTCCCGCAACACGAACAGGAGTCATGACTGCTGTTGGTGTAACGACACCTGTTCTCCCCACAGTCCATTCAATTGTTTCAATGATTGTTTCGACTTCCTCAGGTGGAAATTTATACGCAGTCGCCCAACGTGGTGCTTTGACGGTGAAACCAAGCTGATCTTGAAGTGAAAAATCATTGACTTTCACTACAATTCCGTCAATTTCATAAGGTAACCCAATTCGTTGGTCATGAAATTTTTCAATATATGTCCAAACTTCTTCAATTGAGTGACACAACTGTGCTTCATGATTTGTGTGAAAACCAAGTTTCGCCAATTCTTGCAAAGCTTCGTACTGCGTCTTTGCTTTCATTGGCCCAAAATCTGCTACAGTGTACAAAAAAGTATCCAAGTTACGTTTAGCTGCAATCTTTGAATCCAGTTGTCTTAATGAACCAGCGGCAGCATTCCGCGGATTAGCAAAAACATCATGCCCCGCAGCTTCTCGCTTTTCATTCAATTCGACAAATGATTTTTTTGGCATAAAACATTCACCACGAACTTCGATTGAAACCGGTTCATTCAAACGTAATGGTACAGAACGAACTGTTTTCACATTTTCAGTAATGTTTTCACCTACAGTTCCATCACCACGAGTGGCCCCACGAACGAATAGGCCATTTTCATAGCGCAAAGAAACAGAAAGTCCATCAATCTTCAGCTCACAACAATAATCCACAGGATGACCAATCGCTTTTTGCACACGTTGATCAAAGGCAAACAATTCTTCTTTGTCAAAGACATCATTCAAACTATAGAGTGGAATATCATGTGTGACTTTCTCAAAGCCCGCAAGAATACCGCCACCTACTCTTTGAGTTGGTGAGTCTACAGTGATTAGTTCCGGATAATTTGCTTCGATTGCTACTAATTCTGCATAATTTTTATCGTAAACAGAATCTTCTACCGTTGGCTGATCTTCTACATAATATTCTCGGGACCAACGATTTAGTTGTGCACGCAGCTCTTCTGCTCTTTTTGTTGCGTAATCAATCGTCATCTCTTGTGTCATCATTTTCCTCCACTATTAAACTTTTTCAATTGGTGCAAATGCCGCTAATAACCGTTTGACTCCTTGTCCTTGAAAAGCAACATCCAATTCAAGATCTGCAGCTTTCCCATTTACTCGAACAACTGTCCCTGTGCCCCACTTCTTATGTTTGACTTTGTCGCCAGCTTTCCAGCTATTATTTTCGCCACCCGTCGCTGTTTTTGATGAAACAGTCGTCACTTTTGGCTGTTGATAGCTAGATGTAGTAGTTCTCGTCGTAAATGGTGAAGTTTTATTTGGTGTTGGTCGCATTCCTTGAGTCTCTAATAACTCTTGATCAATTTCGTCAATAAATCGTGAAGGACGATTATATTGCGTTCGGCCATATAACGTTCTCGAAAAGGCATTGGTCAAGTATAAGACTTCTTCAGCTCTAGTAATCCCTACATAAGCTAAACGGCGTTCTTCTTCAAGTTCACTTTCTTCCATCAACGCACGAGAAAGTGGAAAGACACCTTCTTCCAGTCCAATCAAAAAGACTACTGGAAATTCCAATCCTTTAGCTGCATGTAACGTCATTAAAGTCACTTGGGTTGTCTCTTCTTCTAAACTATCGATATCTGAAACCAAAGCTAGATCATTTAAGAAAACTGTTAATTTTTCTTCAGGTGCATCTGCCATTTCTTCATTTTGTTTTTCAAATTGTTTATCGAATTCTTGCGTAACACTTAAGAATTCTTCCAAGTTTTCTAGTCTAGCTTGTGCCTCAAGTGTATTTTGGATCTTCAATTCTTCTTGATAGCCACTGCGTTCCAGGACTTCTTTCGTTAAGTCCGTAACAGATAAGTAAGGAACCATTTGTGTGACTTCATCAATCATCGCTCCAAATTCTGCTAATTGTCGACCAGCTTTCCCACTAATATTTGCTAAGTCCACGTTTTGAGCTGCTTCTAACAAAGCCCATTCATGAATTGAGGCAAATTGACGCAACTTATCAATGGAACCAGGGCCTATTCCTCGCTTAGGTGAATTGACCACTCGTTCAAAACTAATCGAGTCTTGTGGATTGGCGATCACATTAAGATACGCCAAAATGTCTTTGATTTCTTTTCGATCATAGAATTTGTGTCCGCCAACCATTTTATAAGGTATATTAGCTTTTAACAGCGTTTCTTCCATTACACGTGATTGCGCATTTGTTCGGTATAGTACCGCGAAGTCACCGTAATCTCGACCATTTTCACGCATTTCCTGTTGCATTTTTTCAATGACAAAACGTGTTTCATCACGTTCATTATCGCCACGATAGTAAGTGATTTTAGCGCCTTCTTGGTTTTCAGTCCATAGATTTTTTGGTTTGCGGTTGGTATTGTTTTCAATCACTTGATTAGCCGCATCCAAAATTGTTTTGGTTGAACGATAATTTTGTTCAAGTAAAATCACACTCGCATCCGGATAATCTTTTTCGAAGTCCAAAATATTTTGCATGTCTGCACCACGCCAGCCATAGATACTTTGATCAGCATCTCCGACAACACACAAATTACGGAAGCGTCCTGCTAGCAAATTGACTAATGTATATTGGGCATGGTTGGTATCTTGATATTCATCCACGTGGATATATTGGAATTTATTTTGATAATACGTTAGTGAGTCCGGATGTTCCTTGAACAAACGAATCGTATTCATAATCAAATCATCAAAATCCATGCATTGATTGTATTGCAATTCTTTTTGATAAGCTCTATAACACTTAGCAGCAATTTCTTCATAATAGCTACCTTGCATTTTTTCAAAGTCTTCAGGCATTTGCAACTTGTTTTTGGCTTGAGAAACAGTCCCCAAGATTCCACGGGGATCGTATTTTTTTGGGTCAATATTAAGTTCTTTTAAAATACGTTTCATCAAGGTAAGCTGCTCGGAAGAATCAATAATCGTAAAATTTCGATTGTACCCAATAAAATCAACATCTCTTCTCAAAATACGCACACACATTGAGTGAAATGTTGAAACCCAGACATCTTCGCCACCAAATTCCAAAATTGCGTTCACACGCTCTTTCATTTCTTTTGCGGCTTTATTGGTAAAAGTAATCGCTAGGATATTCCAAGGATTCACTTCTTTTTCTTCAATTAAATAGGCAATTCGATGCGTAAGTACGCGGGTCTTCCCACTTCCTGCACCCGCCATCAATAACAGTGGTCCTTCCGTATGAAGAACAGCCTCTTTTTGGCGAGGATTCATCCCCTGTAATAATTCTTGCTTGGATGACATTCACAACATCCTTTCTTTTATCAATCTCATCAATTATAGCATTTTACCACTCTTCATTAAACTAGCTAGCTGAAAATCATCAGAATTTCTGAAACAATTTTTTTGCGGCTCGTCAGAGCACCAATTTCATGCTAAAGTAAAGGAAAGTGAGGGATAAGTTTACTATGGAAAAAAGCTTTAAACGAATAACATTCGATGACACACGTATTCTTTTCATTTTAAAAGGGATACTTGTCGGTTTATTTGCGGGTCTCGTGGTTAGTTTGTTTCGATTAGGGATTGAAACACTAAGCAAAAAAATCCAATTTTTATATCAACAAAGTCAGAAAACACCCAGCATTCTCTTTGGCTTATTACTTTTTTCAGTGGTTGCTGCTTTTTTAGTTGGTCAATTGATCAAGCGTGAACCTGCAATCAAAGGAAGTGGGATTCCCCAAGTCGAGGGACAATTACAAGGTGAATTAACCTATCATTGGTTTTCTGTTTTGTGGAAAAAAATGGTTGGCGGAATCCTTTCTGTGGGATCAGGTCTATTCTTGGGTCGGGAAGGCCCTTCAATCCAATTAGGAGCAACGGTGGGACAAGGCATGAGTCAACTTTTCCATTCATCTAGTTCCGAAGAGAAAATTTTGATTTCAAGTGGTGCTAGTGCTGGTTTAGCCGCAGCGTTTAATGCACCTGTTGCTGGATTGCTATTTGTCATTGAAGAGGTTCACCATTCATTTTCGCCTTTAGTTTGGCTGACTTCTTTTACTTCAGCAATCGTCGCAAATGCTGTTTCACTTTATTTTTTTGGACTGAAACCTGTACTTTATTTAGGGGCACTGCCTTCTTTACCTTTTCATTATTATGGTGCTTTGATTGTTTTAGGAATTATTTTAGGACTCCTTGGTTTTATGTATCAAAAAACATTGCTCGCTTTGCCGCGATTCTATAAAAGAGTCCCCTTACCTGAGTATTATCATGGACTTGTGCCTTTCCTTTTAGTCTTACCGATAGGCTACTTTTGGCCAACGATTTTAGGTGGAGGTAATCAAATCGTCGTCCAATTGGGACAAATTACGCCACCACTTCAAGGAATTATTTTATTACTAATCATTCGCTTTGTTTTCTCCATGGTTTCATATGGTGGTAATTTGCCAGGAGGGATTTTCTTGCCCATTTTGACACTAGGCGCTCTGATTGGTAGTCTGTATGGACAATTGCTTGTTCTTTATTTTGGAATGGATCCTGTTTTTGTGAAAGATTTCGTTGTGATTGCTATGGCAGGTTACTTTACAGCAATCGGCAAAGCACCTTTGACTGCAATTATCCTTGTGACTGAAATGGTTGGCTCCCTCAATCATTTGATGCCACTTGGTGTTGCTTCTTTGGTTGCCTATATCGTAAATGATTTATTGGGTGGGCATCCGATTTATGAATCTTTACTTGAACGACTAATTGGTAGTCAACCCAAGCAATTATCTGGGAAGAAAACAACTTTTGATTTTCCCGTTACAGCTGAAAGCCAACTAGATGGTATGATGGTTCGTGATTTTAATTGGCCTAAAAATATGCTGCTTATTTCAATTTATCGAGGAAAAAAAGAATTGATTACACACGGTGATACAGTAATGAAGGTTGGAGATATTCTAGTCATTTTGACAGATGAAGCAAATATGGTATCAATCAAAAAAGAAATCAAGATGAAATCTAATTAGCATTTCATCTTGAAACGAGTGAGTATGAATTTTTTATTCATACTCACTCGTTTTTTTATACATAGTTGATATCGATTACTAAAAACTAAAATTTTGCCAAGTTCACCTCAATAAATGCCTAGTCTATTATTTATTTTTTGAGGTGGTTTCGATTATTCTCGTTTCTGAATGACAAACAGTCGCCACTTTTTCCGTTGAATAAACCTGCTCTCAATCTTTATTCAATTGAATTGTTGTTTTTGTCGTCTCCATAGGTTTTCAAAGATACCGTCGAAGAAACAACCAATAATTGCCCAGACAAAAAAACTTCTTATCACTCTCTCTAAGAAAGAGTGATAAGAAGTTGCCATGATTCGTCTATTTAAAATTAAGCTTCAACAGCTTCTGGCGTTTTTCTTAATAATCCATAAATCACACCTGAGACAACTGCACCAATCGCAATAAAGACTAAGTACAATACAGGATGACTAAGTAAGAAGACAACGAAGATCCCACCATGTGGTGCTAATAATTTGATACCAAAAGCGCCAACTAAACCACCAGTTAAAGCAGAACCTACGATGAAACTTGGAATTGCGCGAACTGGGTCAGCAGCAGCAAATGGAATTGAGCCTTCTGTTACAAAGGATAGTCCCATTACAATGTTTGTTAAACCAGCATCTTGATCTGCTTTACTAAATTTATTTCTGAATAATACAGTTGCAACGAAAATTGCTAATGGTGGAACCATCCCACCTGCCATAACAGATGCCATAACGACACTACCACCAGTTGCAACAGTTGTTGCAAGTGTTGCTGTACCAAACACGTAAGCTGCTTTGTTGATTGGTCCACCAAGATCGGCAGCCATCATTCCAGCTAACAAAGCACCAAGTAATGCGGCATTTGAACCACTCATACTTGTCAAGAAACCGTTCAATCCATCATTGATTGCTTTCATTGGCACATTGACCATCAACATCAAGAACCCAGTAATCAATAGCCCAAAGACTGGATAGAACAAAATCGTTTTGATTCCATCCAATGATTTTGGTAAATTCTTAAAGACTTTACGCAAGAAGACAATGACATAACCAGCCAAGAAACCACCAATCAATGCACCTAAGAAACCAGCTCCGCCAGCATTAGCTAATGCTCCTGCAGCAAAACCAACAACTAATCCAGGACGGTCACCGATACTTGATGCAATAAATCCAGCTAAAACAGGTAACATAAATCCAAATGCTGCTTGCCCAATTTGATTGAACCAGCTTGCTATTTGATTATAATTCCCTAAGTTTGCCAATTGATCTTGTGGCACACCCATAAATTGGTCAATCATAAAGGAAAGTGCAATCGCAATCCCACCACCGATTACAAATGGTAGCATATGTGAAACCCCGTTCATCAAATCTTTATAGATTCGTTGCCCGATTGTTCCATCAGCATTTCCTTCATCTGACGAATCATTTTTACTATCACCATGGAAAACAGGTGCATTTCCCTCAACTGCAAGATTGATCAGTTCTTCTGATTTACGAATGCCATCACTTACTGGACGATTCACTAATTTTTTCCCATCAAAACGATTCATCTCGACTTTTTTATCTGCTGCAACGATTACGCCGTCTGCACGTGCGATATCTTCTGCAGTCAAACGATTTTTAATTCCTTCAGAACCATTTGTTTCAACTTTGATATCTACACCCATCTCTTTTGCTTTTTTCTTCAAAGCATCCTCTGCCATGTACGTATGCGCAATTCCAGTTGGGCAAGCTGTCACAGCTACGACAAATTTTCGGTCTGAATCAGTTAATGTTTCAATTTGTTGGGCAGCTTGTTCTGCTTTTTCTTCTGCTTCTTTTTCGTCTTCAGCTGTTTGGAAAAGTTCTTGCACTTCATCAGGTGTTTGAACTTCTTTTAATTTTTCCACAAAATCTGGATTGATCAACAAGCGTGATAATGCAGCTAAAGCTTGCAAGTGAGTATCATTTGCGCCTTCTGGAGCAGCAATCATGAAAAAGAGATAAGTTGGTTGACCATCGAGTGCTTCATAGTCAACACCTGCTTTACTTTTTGCAAATAAAACGGTTGCTTCTTTAACAGCAGCATTTTTTGCATGTGGCATTGCGATTCCATCACCTAAACCTGTAGATGTTTGCGCTTCACGTGCTAAAATTCCTTGTTTATATGTGTCGATATCTGATATGCGGCCAGCATCGTACATTTTTTGTACCATTTCATCAATAGCCCCTGCTTTATCAGTGGCTTGCAAATCCATGATCATTGCTTCTTTGACCATCAAATCTTTAATATTCATGGTTATCCTCCTTAAAATTTAGTCGATTTTTGTAATTTCAACTTCAGGTAATAGTGAATCAATCATTTCGCGAGATGCTAAATCATCAGAGAATGCTGTTGCACTTCCACAAGCAACGCCCCATTTGAACGCTTCAACTGCATCCTGATGTTGGCTAAATGAACCAATAAATCCAGCAATCATTGAGTCTCCGGCGCCTACTGAGTTTTTCAAAGGTCGCACTAAAACATTCGATTGATAGGCTCCTTCTTTAGTAAACAACAATGCACCATCACCAGCCATTGAGATCAATACATTTTGTGCACCTTCTGCCAATAATTTACGACCATAAGGAATGATGTCTTCAATGGACTCAAAACTTGTTTGATACAGCTCTGCTAATTCATGATTATTTGGTTTGATTAATAACGGTTCTTTTGACAGAGCATTTTTTAAATCTTCTCCCGTAGTATCGATCACGAAGTCAGCACCTTTGTCACGAATGATTTCAATCAACTCTTGATAAAAACCTTTTCTAAGACTTGCAGGTGTACTTCCAGATAACACGACAATATCCCCTGCTTCAACTGTACTTAACGCTTGCTTCAATTCATTGATTTCTTCATTAGAGATAACTGGACCTAATCCATTGATTTCTGTTTCAGCATCTGATTTCAATTTGATATTGATGCGTGTATCTTCATGTACTTTGGTAAACAAAGTATGAATTTGTTCTTTTTTCAACCAATCAGAAATAAATTCGCCGGTAAATCCGCCTAAAAACCCAAGTGCAGTTGAATTTGAATCAATACGTTTTAAGATACGAGAAACGTTGATGCCTTTACCCCCTGGTAATTTAAAATCTTCTGTCATGCGATTCAAATCGCCTAATTTTAATCCATCCACACGAACAATAAAGTCAATTGATGGATTAAGTGTTACTGTGTAAATCATTGAATAGCCTCCTTAATTGTTGTCAGGTCGCGATAATCTGCGACAAATTCTAATGGACAACGCTCGGTTACGATTGTGGCTGCCGCTAAAGGAGCAACAGAAGTGAAAGATAACTTATTAAATTTCGTTTGATCAATCAAAACAAACGCTTCTTCGGATTGTCTCATTGCAATTCGTTTAAGCGCTGCTTCTTCCGGATCTGGTGTCGTAAAGCCTTGGACCAAATGCGCGCCGTTCATTCCCATGAATGCTTTGTTAAAATGAAATGCACTCAACTGTTCCACACTACTTGAACCCAAAACTGCATTCGTTGACAACTTGACTTGACCACCTAAAATGATTGTTGGTATTTGTAAGTCAACTAAATTAGCAGCATGCTTGACCGAATTGGTAACAACTGTCACGTTTTTTCCTTGTAAAAATGGAATCATTTCCAACGTTGTTGAGCCAGCATCAAGATAGATAACATCATCTGTTTCAATCAAATCAGCAGCTAAACGAGCAATTTCTTGTTTTTCTTGAACGTTTTTGAGCGTTTTTTCACTCATCGCTTGTT
Organism: Candidatus Enterococcus courvalinii; assembly: GCF_017315945.1. Lineage (GTDB taxonomy): Bacteria > Bacillota > Bacilli > Lactobacillales > Enterococcaceae > Enterococcus_B > Enterococcus_B courvalinii. Next base: position 40,757 of record NZ_JAFLWI010000002.1, on the reverse strand, counting down.
CAAAGCCCAAAAGTTGGTCTTTTTTGGCACCACCATGGATTCTTTCCAAAAAGCCTTCATTTTCCAACTCTTGTAAATCACGACGAATAGTGGATTCAGACGCATCTAACAAGGTTACCAGATCTTGTGACTTAACAATTTTATGCTGATCTAACAAGTCTAAAATTTTCTGTCTACGTTCTTCTGTAAGCATTTCCACAACCTCCTCACGACAAATAGTAACATATTAATTATTGGCTTGCAACACAAAACATCCAAAAACATTCAACAAAATTCTAAAACGTTCAACGGATGAAATATTTTTGAAAAACCAAAAAAAGAGAGTCATCTTAATGATGTCTCTCTTAAAATTGCTATTCTTTATTTCTCTTTCTTGATATAAATCGGTTGTACTTTTACTTTCCGTGACAGTCGATAGTAAGTTCCCAAACCAGAAAACATAATCAAAAAACCAACCAATGAACGAATCGAAAAATTCGGGATAAATAAAACTAATGCGGCTAAAACAACTGTCGGTCCCATCACACGATAATATAATTTTTTATCCATTTTCTCCACCTCATGCTCTCTGTATAGTTGTTAATGCTTCTAATTTACGATAATCCAAGAAAACGACTCTTAAATGATTGTCTCCTTTTTTTAAGTCAAAGAAGATTGTTCCTTTTTTCTTTTTTTGCCGACTTATTTTGACATCTGCTAATTGCTTCTTCATCTCAGCAATTGGTAAATTTGCTAAAGCTTCTGGCGGAATATACAATCTCAAAACAACTTGAAAATCTTGATACTTTTCATCTTGGACTTCTACTTCTAAATATTCCCGAATGTAATAACAATACGCTTGAATTCCTTCGTCCATTGCGACAGTCGGATCAATCACTTTATAACACATCATTTGTGCGCGATTTTCATCGACCCAAGGAAAATAAGCTTGAGCATTTAAAGCTCCTTTTACGCGACGTTCACGATACTGATTTTGTTCGATATCATAACTTCTTGTAACAAAAAAAGTTGCTGCTTTTTTAGGTACAGGTTGCATATTTTGATTTTGATACTGAACAGATTGGATTACTCGATCGGTGTATGCGTATTCAATAAAGGGTTCTTTCAGTAAGCCTACACCATTGTCCCAAGCCAAGTGATCAAAACCCAGTTGATCACGATAGTAAGATTGAAAACGCAGATTTTCTTTTTTCCGCCAGTTAAATGGATTTTTGTAAAGCTGAATCCTCAGCACCTGATTTTCTAGTTCAGCAATACTTTCCACCTGCTGGACGTCAAGAAAAATTGGTCTTGGAATAACCTTGTAATAAGCAGAACTGTAATACATTTCCCAACAAGATGTGAAACACAAGCCACGATAAAACAAATCATAGCCAGCAAAATGATTACAATCAACGATTACTTCTCCATGTTGCCCTTTCATCTTTGGAAGACCAGCAATTTCTTCTTGTGTTTCAAATAATGTTCGTCGATCAAGTTCTTTTGTATTATGTGCCAAGAATTCACCGTAAGCACGCAGATAGGCAAACACACCATGCTTCGCCATTTTCATCCGAAGATAGTCACGAATTAACGTTTCTTTGTCATTAAAGACCTGTCGATCGATCACATTCTTAATCAATAACTGCTGATTTTCATAATGAAAACTGCATTCATTTCCTTCATCTCCCACGACGAAAAAGATTTTTTCATTCTCTGCAGCTAACTCTAACGCTAATTGGAATTTTTTTAAATGAAAGGATTCAGTTGCTCCATGAAAAGGTCGAAAAAATGTCGGCTGAATCAATAAACGGACCAGTATACTCCAGTCAGTTATTTCCTGTAATTTATCTTGTTCCTTTAAGTTATTCATCTGAATAGTCATTAATAGTTTTTCTTCGCCAAACATTTTTCTCACCTCTTTCAAATCTTTTTATAATCCAATTATAACTAATAAATGTCAAAATCCAAAATTTTTCGACTTCATAAATTATAGTAGATTTTTAAGAATTACATGGTACACTATCAATGAGGTGATAGAAATGGGACTAAAATTCGAACGTACGGACAATCTCGACAAACTTTTCGAGTCATTTGCAGTTGATCCAGAGAAAAAAGTAGCTTCTAATGAAGATATCAACCGTTTTTTAAAACCAGAAACTCCTGACTCAAATAAAGCGAAGAAAGCTACTAAAACGAAGAAATAGAACGAAAAGAACCCCCACAACTTAACAGTTGCGGGGGTTCTTTTTATGCTTGATAGCCGATGGCATCTTCAATTGCTTTCCAGGCTTCATCTTTTCCTTTTTTTGTTACGGAAGAAAATAAAATAAATTGGTCATTATGGTCAAAATCAAGCGCCTTCTTGATTTCACTCTCATGTTTGTTCCATTTCCCTCTTGGAATTTTGTCAGCTTTAGTTGCCACTACAATTACAGGAATATCATAATACTTTAAAAATTGATACATTTGGATATCTTCTTGCGAGGGCTTGTGACGCACATCGACTAAAGAAACAACAGCTCGTAATTGTTCACGCGTTGTTAAATAAGTCTCAATCATTTTCCCCCACTTCGCCCGTTCCGTTTTCGAAACTTTCGCATAACCATATCCAGGTACATCCACAAAGTGTAACGCATCTTCAATCAAATAAAAATTTAGCGTTTGTGTCTTTCCTGGTTTACCTGAAGTTCTAGCTAAGTTTTTTCGATCAATTAGTGTATTGATAAAGGAAGATTTTCCAACATTTGATCGCCCTGCTAGCGCAATTTCTGGTAATTGCGTTTCAGGGTATTGTTTCGGAGCAACCGCACTGATGACGATATCGGCTTGATGAACTTTCATAATTTCTCTCCTTTAAAAAAAAGCTGAGACATAGCTCGAAAGTTATGTCCCAACCTCTTTCACATTATCCAGCTTTTTTCTCTGTATCTTTATAAATGATTGTCGGCTTACCCGTAAATTCAGCTGCTTCTTTGGTGATAATCACTTTCTCGATAGTTTCGTCTGAAGGAATATCGAACATCACGTCCATCATGATTTCTTCAATGATTGAACGCAAGCCACGCGCGCCGGTATTACGTTCAATTGCTTTGTTGGCAATTGCTTGTAGTGCCTCTGGTTCAAATTCTAATTCAGTATCATCTAAAGAAAGAAGTTTTTGGTATTGTTTAACTAACGCATTTTTAGGCTCTGTCAAAATACGAACTAAATCAGCTGTTGTTAATTTTTCTAACGCTGCCATCACAGGTAAACGTCCAATAAATTCTGGAATCAATCCAAATTTCAATAAATCTTCTGGGATAATATGCTGCATGACACTTTCTTCATCAGAGATTTTTTGATTATTGGTACCAAAACCAATTGTTTTTTCACCCATTCGATTTTTTACAATCGTTTCGATTCCATCAAACGCACCACCGACGATAAACAAGACATTTGTCGTGTCGATTTGGATAAATTCTTGATGCGGATGTTTGCGCCCTCCTTGAGGTGGTACGCTCGCAACTGTACCTTCTAGAATTTTCAACAAGGCTTGTTGGACACCTTCACCAGATACATCTCGAGTAATTGAAACATTCTCACTTTTGCGTGCAATCTTATCAATTTCATCGATGTAAATGATTCCTTTTTCAGCGCGCTCAACATTGTAATCAGCTGATTGTAATAGTTTGAGTAAGATATTTTCAACATCTTCTCCAACATAACCCGCTTCTGTTAAACTTGTGGCATCTGCGATAGCAAATGGCACATTCAATGTTTTAGCTAATGTCTGTGCAAGGAATGTCTTACCAGAACCTGTTGGACCAATTAAACAAATATTACTTTTTTGTAATTCTACATCTTCTGAAGTCTCGCTTGCTTGTTGATTGACACGTTTATAGTGATTATAAACTGCAACTGCTAATGATCGTTTTGCACGATCTTGCCCAATCACATAATCATTCAAGACATCAAGAATTTCTTGAGGTTTAGGTACTTCAGTGAACTCACGTACTGCTTCTTCATAAAATTCTTCGTCAATTATTTCTTTACATAGGTCGATACATTCATTACAGATGTAGACCCCAGGACCTGCTACGATTTTTTTCACTTCTTCTTGGGTCTTGCCGCAAAAAGAACAACGTACGGTCTCATTACCACTTGGATTATCATACATGGTCTTCACCCCTTAGCTTGCAAAAAAATGCAAGAAACTATCAGCGACTTTGCAGTCTTCAACTATCATAACATAAAATAAAAAAAAGCAAAAGCACCGAAAATCAGCCTTTTTTTTTGCGTCTTTTATTAAAAAGGAAAGCTGGGACATAATTTAAAAAACTAAATCAAGTCCCAGCCTTTCCAGCAAATTTTCACATTTTTGACCGATGGATCAAATCTGTTACATCTATAATTATTACTTAGCTTCTGTTGCAGTTCCAGTAATCAAATCAATCGCTTTTTTCATTGTTACGTCATGGCTTAACATGTCTTCAGTCAACACGCGTTTGATTTGTTCGATTGGCATATTGTAAGATTCAGCCAATTCGTTGATTTCTGCAGTGATTTCTTCTTCTGTTGCCTCTAAGTTTTCAGCAGCAGCGATTGCTTCAATTACAAGATTTGTTCTTGTACGCAAGTCAGCTTCACCTTCAAATTGTTTATGCAAGTCGTCTTCTGTAGAACCAGTTAATTGGTAGTACATTTCAGGAGAGATTCCTTGACGTTGCATGTTGTTTAAGAATTCATCCATTGAACGGTGAACTTCGTCATGAACCATTACATGTGGTAATTCAACGATTTCAGCATTATCAACAGCTAAACGAATAGCAGCTTCGTCTTTTGCATCTTCAGCAGCTTTTTCTTTAGCTTCTGTTAATTCTTTACGGATTTTTTCTTTCAATTCTGCTAATGTTGAAACTTCATCATCAACATCTTTTGCAAATTCATCGTCTAGTTCAGGAACTTCTTTTGATTTTACTTCGTGAACCGTTACTTTGAATGTTGCATCTTTACCAGCTAAGTCTTCTGCTTGGTATTCAGCAGGGAAAGTCACGTTTACATCTAAGCTGTCGCCTGATTTGTGACCCACTAATTGTTCTTCGAATCCTGGAATGAATGAGCCAGAACCTAATTCAAGTGAGTAGTTTTCCCCTTTTCCGCCTTCGAATGCTTCGTCACCAATGAATCCTTCGAAATCGATTACGACAGTGTCGCCGTCTTTTGCAGCTTCATCTTCTTTGATAACTAATTCTGCTTGTGCATCTTGTTCTTGTTTAAGACGTGCATCAACATCAGCATCCGTTACTTCACGGTCTTGTTTTTCAACAACTAAATCTTTGTATTGACCTAATTTAACTTCTGGTTTCACTGTTACTTCAGCAGTGATTGTCCAGTCTTGGCCTTTTTCCATGCTTTCAACGTCGATTTTTGGTTGAGATACTGGATCGATTCCAGCTTCTTTTACAGCAGCTTCATAAGCTTCTGGCAATACAGCGTTCAATGCATCTTCATACAAAGCTTCTTCTCCGTACATACGGTTGAAGACTTGACGAGAAACTTTTCCTTTACGGAAACCAGGAACGTTTAAGTTTCCTTTAACTTTATTAAACGCAGCTGTTAGTCCTTTTTGGATTTCTGGTTGCGCAATCGTAAATGTTAAAACACCATCATTTGTGCCTTTTTTTTCAAATGTTGCAGTCATTTATTTCCCTCCGAGTTTTGAAATTCATTTTATACATCAAAAGCGTTTCATGCATACCATTAAATAGTACACTAACGCTTTAAAATTGTAAACATATTGAATAGCCTGAATCCCTGATTTTCACTAGTTTTTTTCTTTCTTTTGACGTTTTTTCATTCTTGTTTAAAGAAATTGTTGCATCAAATATAAGATTTTTTCTCGTTTTGCTAAAAACTTTGCTTTTTCTGCTTCAGTGAAACAGGTTTCTGTTGTTTCTTGATATACATTGATCGTTCCCTCAAACCACTTTGCAGCTTCACCAATATAAGTATCAAAAACTGGATACGTGATTGCCGCTTGCATCATGAACTCTTCTTTTAATCCTGCACTCAACAATGCATCTTGATTTTCATAAGCTTGGGCTAAGTTTCTTAAACAGCAATAGCTTTTTTGTTGGGCTGGTTTTGGTAAATTTTGTGGCACGACTTCAATCAGTTGCTCATCAATTGTCAAAAAAGCTACTGGTTTGCTTTCTCCAACTTGTACTAGAAGCTCTAGAAGTTTTGCACGCACAAATAAATGGATATCTGTACGGATCAATACTTTTTTTGTTACTTGGATAAATTCGTGATAGGGTAATTGCTCGAGCTCACCAATCAATGTTAATTGTTCCGTTGGCGACATTTCTGCGATGCTCACCAATTTTTGATGCGTTTGACGTATTTTTTGCCTCGCTAATTGTCCAGAAAAGTTTTCTGCTTGCTGGATTTTTTCAATCATTGCATGTTCAAATTGATCGGAAAAATTCGTAGCTGCAATTAATTTTCGTGCATACAACCAATCTTTTGCACCAATCAGTAAATCAAAATAAAAAGTGGCAAATTCTTCTTGCTTCAAATATTCCGCTTCATGGATCACTGCTTGGCTCAAAGCCTCTTGCTTCTCATCTAACTCATATAAGCAATAAACAAGCAAACTGTTTGCTTCAAACGTTGGCTCCAATTCATACGCGCGGGTGAACAATTCTTTTGCTTTTTCCAAATTTTGTTGCGCGAGCGCTTGCTGAGCGACACGCATTAAATTCTCATATTTCTCTGGAAAATCAACTGGTCCAACCATGTCACTCCTCCTAACCTTTTCCATTTTAACAAAACAAAAAATGCGTGACAATCAAAATTATAATTATCACGCAAGAAAGAATTTTTCAAAGAAATTTTTTTGATTTTTCTGTAGCTTTTAATTTTATCTTCAAAAGCAATACTTTTATCTCGCTGTTTTATCGCAGCTACTAATCAAAAAAAGACTAGAACATTTTTTGTCCTAGCCTTTCTTCTTTTTAACTATTCTCAAACAAAAATAACAAATTCTAGAAATCAAGCATTTATTTCTTGATTAAATGCTTTGATTAAATTAACCGTTACAACACTTGTATTTGAGAAGTAGTCACCTAAATGTTGTTTTTTCTGACTAAAAATCGTCGGGATGTATCCAATAAAGAGTAAAGGAAATTTCAAAATAAATCGACAAGCCGCTTCACGCACCAAAACAGTTGACCAGCTCAATTGCATTTCATCAAAACTGATGACCCGAATGCCGAAAATCATTTTTCCTAACGTCTGCCCATGATTTAATTTTGTCAAGAGAACAAAATAACTTAGATAAATCACTAATCCTAACAACCCATACACACTTAGATAGGAATCATTGATTGTTATCCAGCCCAAATTGCTTATCACGCCAAGAGTTAAGCGTGTAATTGCACCAATACAGAGCAAATCAATCAAAAAAGCAAAGAAACGAATCCAAAATCCAGCGTAAAAATATGTTGGAAAGTCATTCATTTTTTTCTTTTCTGGAGGACTCTCTGTATATTCTTGCCATTCCGCTTGCTTTTCTTTGATTTGTTCTTCTGTCAATTCTTCTTTACGAAAAGAGTTCAGTACCTTTTGAGAAAATCCTTGATCTGGTCCAACAGCTGGTTGTGGATTCACTTTTGGTTCATTTACTGTTTCGGACGGTTCATTTATCGGTTGTTTTTCCGGAGTTTCTGCCATGTTATTCACCTCCGTAGTAATACATCGCTTTAGGAGATTCTGCCGTACCAAGGTTTTCTAAAACGGATAAAATTTGGTTCGTTTCTGAAGCCTTGATTCCTTGGAACTCTGCTAATTTTGAACCAAACCAAGTATTGGCAAATCCAGTGCCAGAAGCACTGTACTCGATCAGCTGTGCATCTTCTAGTTTCTGGTCTTTTCTCATTGCTGCTAGTGCTTCATCTGGAAATGCTAATTCGTCAACCAATCCATTTTCCTTCGCTTGAACCCCATCATAAATACGGCCATCAGCGATTTTTTTCACTTCTGCTTCCGGCATATCGCGTCCTTCGCTGACTACCGAAACAAATCGACCATAAGCACTATCAATATAAGCTTGTAATACCGCTTGGTCCTCTGCTGTTTCCGGACGAGTGCTTGATCCCATATCTTTTAGTGCACCACTTTTGACTGTCGTGTCTTCTACGCCAAGTTTTTCTAATAAACCGGAATAGTTTAAACCAGACATGATCACACCAATTGAACCAGTGATCGTTTCTTCAGTCGCATAAATTTTATCTGCGCTAGCTGAAATGTAATATCCACCACTTGCAGCCATGCTTCTCATGCTAACGTACAAAGGAATTTTGCGTTCGCTTTGGATTTTCTTTAATTCTTTCGCAATCTCAGCACTTTCATAAACGCCTCCTCCAGGAGAATTCACTTCTAAGAAAACACCTTTAATCGTATCATCTTCTTCAATTTCTTTTAACTGTTTCATAAAATTGTCATGGTCATACCCTTCGGATGCAAAAATACCAGAAGACCCTCCACCTTGAATCGTTCCATCAACAGTTAACTTAACAATCTGTTCGGATTCATCACCAGGTTCAAGAACATTTGCTGTTAAATCATCTTCCCCATACAACAAACGATTAAAACTATCCAACTGGATTTCGTCACTCACAGGTCGTGTCATACTTGAAGCTACCATCGAAACCACTAACAAGCCCGCAGCAATTGCCACAGCTATCCATCGTTTTTTATTCATCTTTTTCTCCTTACTTCACAATTTTAATATAGGTTTTTAATGACGATTACTGTTTCTGTTGCTTCTTCTGCATTCATTTTTTCCGCTTTTTCTTCTAGTGCATAGCCCGCAAATGCTTCATTCGTCAATTCATCATGAACAACAAACTTTTGTGCTTTTGCTACAGCAAGCGCATCTGGTGCTAGCTCTTGGATACTGTCCCAACCAGTATCTAAGAAAATTTTTGTTTCATCTGTTACTTCTGGCAGCTCTTCGAGTACCTTCAGTTGTTTTTTTAACTCACCTAACGTAAGAATTTCTATTTTGGCTTCCATTTTCTCCTCCTAAAAATTAGACATTTATGATTGTTTCCATTGTACCGAACTACTGGAAAAGATAATAGTCAATTTTCGATAAAATTCTGGTGGCTCTTTCTCCAAAAACGAAAATTAGATATATACCAATTAGACAAAAAAAGATTTTTGTTGACAAATATAACCAATAAAAGTTATTATTTTAAATGTTTCCAAAACTTTTTTGAAAAAGGAGAATAGTAGACCATTAAGGATAGCGCCAGATCTGGGTAACCAGATGACGAGGAGAGGGTTTATCGAAAGTTTCGGCGGGTGACCCTAGGGAGCTGCACTCTACAGAGTATGAAAAAAACGATTTGTGAGAATCGAACAAAAACATACTCATGCAGTTGGAAACATCAGACAATTTATTGAAGAAAGTAGGATGTTTTTTTATGTGTGGAATTGTTGGAATGATTGGATTAGAAAATGTTACTCCTGGATTAGTGAATGGATTAGAAAAATTAGAGTATCGCGGGTATGACTCTGCCGGTATTTTTGTTGCAAATGACTCTGCTGATTATTTAATTAAGTCACAAGGACGAATCCAGAATTTAAAGAATCGCTTAACACCAGAAGTTACTGGGACAATTGGGATTGGTCATACACGTTGGGCAACTCATGGCATCCCTTCAGAAAAAAATGCCCATCCTCATACTTCTCAAAGCGGTCGTTTTGTTTTGGTTCACAACGGTGTGATTGAAAATTTTGAAGAACTGAAGGAAACGTATTTGGCTGACCATACATTTATCGGCGAAACAGATACAGAAATCATTGCACATTTAATTGAAGTTTTTGCTAATGATGGATTGTCAACGAAAGAAGCCTTCTTAAAAACACTTCAACTAACAAAAGGTTCTTATGCATTTGGTTTAGTGGATCGCACAACACCTGAAGTCATCTATGTTGCCAAAAATAAAAGTCCTCTATTGATTGGTTTAGGCGACGGCTTCAACGTCATTGCCAGCGATGCAATGGCCATGCTAGCTCAAACAAAAACATTTGTTGAAATCGAAGATCAAGAAATGGTTCTTATCACGGCAAATGACGTAATCATCCAAAATTACCAAGGAGACGTAATCACTCGTGATTCTTTTGAAGCACAAGTTGATGCTTCTGATATCGAAAAAGGAACCTATCCTTATTACATGCTCAAAGAAATTGATGAACAACCGATTATCATGCGTAAAATCGCGCAAACGTATGTAACGGCTGAAAATCAGATTGCACTTGACCAAGAACTAGTAACAACACTTGCTGACAGCGATCGTATTTATATCGTTGCTTGTGGTACTAGTTACCATGCCGGTCTTGCTGGAAAGCAGGCTTTAGAGACATTGACAGGAATACCAGTTGAAGTCCATTTAGCAAGTGAATTTGGTTATCATATGCCTTTGCTTTCTAAAAAACCCTTTTTCATTTTTCTAAGTCAAAGTGGCGAGACCGCTGACAGTCGACAAGTATTAGTGAAAATCAATCAGCTTGAGCTTCCTTCGTTAACAATTACAAATGTAGCTGGATCTACGTTATCAAGAGAAGCCTCCTTCACTGTTTTATTACATGCTGGGCCAGAAATTGCTGTTGCTTCAACGAAAGCTTATACTGCTCAAATCGCTGTTTTAACATTGTTAGCAAAAGCTGTTGGTGATCAAAATAAAAACATGCTTTCTTTGGATTTCGATGTAGCTCATGAACTAAGTTTAGCAGCAAGTGCGATGGAAACAATCATCACTCAAAAAGAATATTTGGAGCAACTGGCTACTGTATACTTGAATGATGCACGAAACGCTTTTTATATTGGACGTGGCTCTGATTATTACGTTTCTCTTGAGGCAGCATTGAAATTAAAAGAAATCAGCTATATCCAAGCAGAAGGTTTTGCTGCTGGAGAATTGAAACATGGAACGATCGCCTTGATTGAAGAAGGTACTCCGGTAATTGGAATCATTAGTGATCCCATCACTGGTGCTCACACTCGCGGAAATTTAAAAGAAGTTGAAAGCCGTGGTGCAAACACGCTAGTCATTTCAACAGAAGCGTTAGCAAAAGAAAAGGATCAGTTAATCTTACCAACCGTTCATTCATTCTTCACGCCGCTAACAACGGTTGTCCCTACGCAATTGCTTGCTTATTATGCAACCTTGTTACGAGGGTTCGACGTGGACAAACCACGTAACTTAGCAAAATCTGTAACCGTTGAATAAAGTATTCTAATTCTAGCCTTCCCCAATCAACGCAAAAAGAAGTAGCCCTGAAAAATTCACGGCTACTTCTTTTTTGATAATCATGCACAAAAGAGCAAAACTATTTTGCATTTTGTGTATAGAAGTTTCTTTCAGGCAAGACATCAGCAAGAAAAAGAGCCAAAGCGAAAATCCGCTTTGACTCTTTTTTTCAATTAGTCGATCCCAATTTCTGCTTTAACGACTGCAGCAATTTTATCAACATAATAATTCACTTTTTCATCCGTTGGCGCTTCTGCCATGACACGCAACAACGGTTCTGTCCCTGAAGGACGAACTAAGATACGACCTTCACCATTCATTTCAGCCTCTGCTTCATCAATCACTGCCTTGATTGCAGGAACATCCATTGCGCCATTTTTATCGCTGACACGAATGTTCACTAATTTTTGCGGATAAATCGTTACTTCGCTAGCAAGCTCTGATAATTTTTTGCCTGTTTGTTTCATAATATTCAACAATTGAATCCCAGACAACATTCCATCACCAGTTGTATTAAAATCTAGGAAAATCATGTGACCAGATTGTTCGCCACCAAAGTTATAATCATTTTTACGCATTTCTTCCACTACGTAGCGATCACCCACTTGAGTGATTACATCTTTCAAACCGATTCCTTCAACTGCTTTATGGAAACCTAAGTTACTCATAACAGTTGTTACGATAGTATCTTTTTTCAAACGATTTTTTTCTGCTAAATATTTCGCACAGATAAACATGATTTTATCGCCATCAACAATGTTTCCTAATTCATCAACCGCAATGATTCGGTCACCATCACCATCAAACGCTAAACCAACATCTGCACCTTTTTCAACAACCATCTCAGCCAATTTTTCTGGATGTGTTGAGCCGACGCCATCATTGATATTCAACCCGTCTGGTTTTGTTCCCATTGTGTAGAAATCAGTTTCCAAGTCTGCAAACAAACGATTGACAGAAGTTGCTGTCGCTCCATTTGCTGCATCCACACAAACAGTCAGTCCAGATAAATCACCATTGATTGTTTGGACTAAAAATTGTGAATACTTCAATAATCCTTCTGGAAATTCTTCGACAGTTCCTAATCCTTCAGCAGAAGGTCTTGGTAGCTCATCCGTTGGCGCATCAAGCAAAGCTTCGATTTCTAATTCTTGATCATCAACCAATTTGAATCCGTCTGCTCCAAAGAACTTGATGCCATTATCCTGTGCAGGGTTATGTGATGCAGAAATCATTACCCCAGCGCTTGCTTTTTGCAAACGAGTCAAGTAAGCTACACCCGGTGTTGAGATCACACCTAATTGGAAGACTTCAATCCCTACTGATAACAAACCTGCGACTAAAGCCGATTCAAGCATTTGTCCAGAAATACGAGTATCACGACCAACTAAAACGCGAGGACGTTTTCCTTCAACTTCGTGTTGACTTAAAACATATCCTCCATAACGTCCTAATTTGAACGCTAATTCCGGTGTTAACTCTTTATTTGCTTCTCCACGGACACCGTCCGTTCCAAAATATTTACCCATAACGATTAACTTGCTCCTTTAACTTCATTTTCTAAGAAATTTTCCCATTCAATTGTTCGCTTTCATCCATCAGTTTTGGGTTGAATCAACCGTTTCATTCGTCGATTCTTCAGTACTCGAAGTCTGTGTATCTGAACTTGTCGATGTATCTGAAGTCGAGGGTGTGGTCGTTCTCGTTGTGTTTGTTCCAGATTGTGTTGTTGACGAACGATCTGTCGTACCTTCTGAACGTGAAGACGAACTCCTACTTGTCGTTTCTTCTAACACTGGTGTGATTTCGACACTCACTTTTTCCGGCGAAACGCTTAACCCATCACTGACCGGTATCTCGTACTCTCTCGTCAAGCGATGTGTAATTCCTGTCACGTCGATTGGAACGGTAATGCTATCTCCCAGTTGTTCCAACAGCTCACTTGTTCCCGTTACTTCTGCTTCTAGTTTCGAAAAATTAAAGTCATAGCTTTTCACACCTTCAGCTCGAACTCCTTGTTGCGTTCCGTAAAGTCGAACTGTTTTTGTCGGTTTGATTGCATCTGCTTGGACTTTTACACTGACTGGATCAGCAATGATACTTAACGCTTCTCCTGCACTGTTTAAAGCTTGCACAGCTACATTACTATTGATACCATCATCTGTCACGTCAGATGCATTGACTTGAGCAACTACTTGATTGATCTCTGTTAACGTTTTATCACCCGTTGTAATCGTCACTTTTTCCGGTGTTTCGGAAACTGTGTCCAATTGATAACCTGCAGGTGTCGTTTCAGATGGTAAGATTGTTGTTACTTCAAAATCTTTTTTCACCCTTTTTTCAATCGTCACCGTGATTGTAGTTGGTTCAACTTTTGCATTCACTGCGCTACTAAGATTTCTGACTCTTAGTGAAACTTCATGGGTTCCTTCGCTTAACTTAGTTAAATCCGCGCTCAAACGGAACGTTCGCGTATCAATATTTGATTCCGCATTTAACTGAACGCGATTGGCGCTAGTAAGTTTCACTTTTGCCGTAGTGACAAAACCGTGAATATAATATTTTTCAGAATCATAAGATAACTGAATAGGCACGTCACTCACAGTTTGCGTGTACGATTCAGAACCAGATAAGACACTTTGGGTTGATTGATTGTTTGCATTGAAATACAAAACAATACTAAACAATAACGCAATAAATCCATAAAGAATACTGGTTCTTTTTTCTTTTGAGATCATTTACGACCCCCTCCCTTAGTCATGCCATCTAGGAAGGATTGAAGAACATTTTTTCTGTTCTTTGTTTTTTCATCTGCAATCAATTCACGACGCAAGATTGCTAAATATTCTTCTTGAGATAAACCAGTAATCAATTCGTTATCTAAAGTGATACTGACATCTCCTGTTTCTTCAGAGACAACGATCGTAATCGCATCACTGACTTCACTGATACCGACAGCTGCGCGGTGACGAGTCCCAAACTCTTTCGGGATCAACATACTCTCAGATAAAGGTAAATATGCGCTAGCCACTGCAATTTTACCGTCTTTTACAATAACGGCCCCATCATGAAGCGGTGTGTTTGGAATGAAGATATTAATCAGTAATTCCCCCGTAATATCTGCATCTAACGCAATTCCAGTTTCAATGTACTCATCTAATCCTGTATGACGTTCGATTGTGACCAATGCACCAATTTTTCGCTTGGACATATATTGGATCGCTTTATCGAATGACAAAATCATTTTTTCATCTTCTTGTTGTTCACTCTTCGTTTGTTTAAATAGCGAACTTCTTCCAAGATGCTCCAATCCGCGACGAATTTCAGGTTGGAAAATGACGACTGCTGCGATAACACCATAGGTAATGACTTGATTCATCAACCAGGATAGCGTATGAAGTCCAATTATTTCTGCTAAAATCCGAATCACAATAAAAATTGCAACTCCCTTTAGCAATTGAATGGCCTTCGTTCCTCTTAGCAGCTGGATCAGCTTGTACACTAAGTACCAGACAACCAGAATATCAAGTATGTTCACAAAAAAGTTTAGTGATAAAAAATCACCAGAAAGCATTTGCTGCCAATAATTCAAATTAAAAAGTTCCCCGATTTGAAATGACATAAAAAGCCTCTCTTCTCTTTTGAGATTTCTTTCCTATTATATCATATGTTTGTTCTTTAAAGAGTTTTCTGCCTCGTTTTTCCAGATAAAAACACATTTTTTTCAAGAAAGTTACAATTTATTTTCTCGTCAAAAAAAGACTTGCTAATTTTCACCGTTGAGGCGTCATTAGCAAATCTTTTATTTCATCATTCTTGTTCTTTCCGACGTTTCGTACGTTCTTCGCGTCGCTTTGCTCGTCTTTCTTGTGCTTCAAGATCAACAGGCCGTTCTTTCCGTACACGTTTTTCTTTTTGTTCTTTCTCAGATTTATCCGAAAACGATTCAGGTTCTAACTTCGCTTTGATTTTTTCTAACTCACCAGACATCAGTGCATAACTGTAAAAGCGATTTTTTGCATCATGCACAGTTTTTTCAAATAGTTCTTTAGCCATTAGCGGATTTGTGTTTTCTAACGAAGAAAAACGAACTTGTTTACGCATAAACTCTGTCATCGTTGAAAAATCTGGTTTTTTGTAGTCCAATGTCATTGGATTTTTTCCTTTTTCAAACAAAGTTGGATTATAACGATACAATGACCAGTAACCTGAAGAGACAGCTTCTTTTGCTTCCTTGATAGATTCTTTCATCCCACCAAACAAGCCATGAGTGATACATGGTGTATAGGCGATAATCAGAGATGGTCCAGGGAATTTTTCGGCTTCTTCGAACGCTTTGATTGTTTGCATTTGGTTTGCGCCTGAGGCAATTTGTGCAACGTAAACATTATTATAAGTCATCGCCATTTTACCTAAATCTTTTTTTGCTGCATATTTCCCGCTGGCAGCAAATTTAGCAATCGCTGAAGCTGGTGTTGCTTTCGATGTTTGTCCACCAGTATTGGAGTAAACTTCATTGTCCAAAACCAAAATATTGACATCTGCGCCGCTAGCAATCACATGATCGATACCGCCAAAACCAATATCGTATGCCCAACCATCGCCACCAATCATCCACTGGCTATTTTTTACAAACAAATCTTTTTCGCGATAAATCATTGCTAGCTCTGGTACAGTTTGAAGTTCCTCTTCTATTGCAGCTTGAAGTTTTGCCGCCCGTTGTTGTGTGCCTTCACTATCAAACAAATGATTCAACCAATCTTCCATCAATCGACGTAATTCTGACGAAACTTTTGGTAAAACTTCACTCATCGATTTAGCTAAAGCTTCACGTCGCGTTTGCGCAGCCAATAACATACCATAACCAAATTCAGCATTATCTTCTAATAAGGAATTTGACCAAGCTGGCCCTTGACCACATTCATTCGTCGTATACGGCGACGCAGGCGATGCCCCACCCCAAATCGAAGAACAACCTGTTGCGTTAGCAATCATCATTCGATCTCCAAACATCTGAGTCAATAATTTCACATAAGGTGTTTCGCCACAACCAGAACAAGCACCTGAGAATTCCAATAACGGTTGGTTGAATTGCGTTGATAACACAGTATTTTTTCCTTTAACCGGATTTTCTTTTTGACGTAATGTCATAGCAAACGCCCAATTGACCGCTTGTTCTTTTTGTTCTTCGTAAGGTTTCATCACTAATGCTTTTCCTTTAGCAGGGCAAGCTTCAACACAGAGTCCACAGCCTGTACAATCTTCCACAGAAACTTGGATCCGATATTTCTGTCCATCTGCCCCTCGCATTTCGCGAACGATGAACCCTTCCGGTGCTTCTTCCATCTCTTCTTCATCTGCTAAGAATGGACGAATTGCTGCATGCGGACAAACAAATGCACATTCATTACACATGGTACAACGATCACTGATCCATTCAGGAACTTCAAGCGCTACGCCACGCTTCTCAATAGCACCTGTTCCTACTGGCATTTCACCTGCTGTCATTCCATTTCGCACTAATGTTCCTACTGACAATCCATTGCCTTCTTGCGCATTCACAGGTACGAGAATTTCTTCTACATAGCTTGACTGTTTACGAGCGACTTTTTTAGGTAATTCAAGGGTTTTCCAGCTTTCTGGAACAGTCACTTTATGAAGAAGTTCCACTGTTCGATCAATCGCTTGCGTATTTTTTTCCACGATCGTCATTGATTTATGACCATAACTTTTTAGCGCTTCTTCTTTTAAAATTGGCAAGACCTCTTCAAAATCAATAATATTGGCTAATTTAAAAAAGGCTGTTTCCATTGCTGTATTGATTCGGCGACCAAGACCTACTTCTTGTGCAAGTTTCATTGCATTGATTGTATAAAACTGAATGTCATTTTGTGCTAAATATTTTTTTAGTTTTGTTGGTAAATGGGTTTCAAGTTGTGCATCGCTCCAAATCGTATTCAATAAGAACGTCCCACCAGGTTTCAATCCCTTAACCAAATCATAACTATGCAAGTATGCTGGCGTATGGCAAGCGATAAAATCAGCGTGTTCAACTAAATAGGTCGAACGGATTGGTGTATCCCCAAAACGAAGATGTGAAACCGTCAAACCGCCTGATTTTTTAGAATCATAATGAAAATAACCTTGTGCGTACTTATTCGTATGATCGCCAATGATTTTTATCGCAGATTTATTCGCGCCAACTGTTCCATCTGAGCCAAATCCCCAGAATTTTGCTTGATACGTTGTTGGGTTCGTTAAATCAAGTGTGTCACGTTTTTCAAGTGAGGTGTACGTAACATCATCAACAATCCCAATCGTAAAGCGTGTTTTCATTTGCGATTTTTCTTTTTGTAATTCGTCAAAGACTGTTACGATTTGATCAGGAGTAACATCTTTTGAACCCAAACCATAACGTCCGCCAATAATTGTTGGACGTATTTCTGCGTCATACATCACACTTTGAACATCAAGTAGTAATGGTTCTCCGCCAGCTCCTGGCTCTTTGCTTCGATCAAGAACCGCAATTGATTTGACCGTATTTGGTAATTTTTCCAGCAAGTTTTTAACTGGGAAAGGACGATATAAATGAATATTCAAAAAGCCAACTTTACGGCCGTTTTTGTTTAGATATTCGACTGTCTGTTCAATTGTCTGAGCAACAGATCCCATGGAAATGATGATTTCTTCCGCATCTTCCGCACCATGATACGTAACCAAATCATAATTGGTATTTCTCAACTGATTGATTTCTTGCATATATTTTTGAACGATTTCCGGAAGTTTTTCATAATATTGGTTAATCGTTTCTCGTTGTTGAAAATGGATATCTGGATTTTGATTGGTTCCACTAACTGTTGGATGATTTGGATTCATTGCCCGTTGACGGAAGTTTGCTAATTTTTCTTGATTAATCAACGGAGCTAACTCATCATATTCCAACACTTCGATTTTTTGGATTTCATGACTCGTTCGAAAGCCATCAAAAAAATTCATGAAAGGAATTTCTGCTTCGATTGAGGCCAAGTGTGCAACCGGTGATAAGTCCATGACTTCTTGGACACTGCTTTCTGATAGCATGGCAAATCCCGTTTGTCTAGCAGCCATCACATCGCCATGATCTCCAAAAATATTTAACGCATTGGTCGTTACTGCTCGACTTGCCACATGAAAAACGCTTGGCAATAATTCACCAGCTATTTTGTACATGTTTGGAATCATCAATAATAAACCTTGCGATGCTGTATAAGTAGTCGTCAAAGCACCCGTTTTTAAGGAGCCATGAACCACACCAGCAGCGCCGGCTTCTGATTGCATTTCGATAACTTTAACTGGTTGCCCAAATAGATTTTTCTTTCCTGCTGCCGACCATTGATCGACTAATTCTGCCATTGTTGAACTTGGTGTAATTGGATAGATAGCAGCTAACTCGGTAAACGCATAGGAAATATATGCTGCGGCTGTGTTCCCATCCATGGTTTTCATTTTTCGCATTTATCATCATCCTTGTTCAGTTTCTCTCGAGTAATCTGCTTCATTATACCGTAAATTTGAGGGGAATAAAAATAAATTTCGAGCATTTATTCACATACTTCAACAAAACATTATTTTAATAAGAAACATTTTGTGAAATCCTTCTAAAACAAAACGCTATCTTTTTTGATTTTGAATCGGTAAAATGTGTTTGGAGGTGTTTCTATGGATATTTCAGTAATCGATGCAACAAAAACAAACAAAACAACAGGGATCTACTACGGAGATACAACAGCGCCAAAAACAACGATTGAGTTCCTCAACCTTGCTTGTCCTTATTGTAAAAAATGGTTTGAAGAATCTTTTTCAACTCTCGAATCATGGGTCCAAGAGGGTAAAGTGAATCGACTAATTAAGCTATTTGATAAAGAAAAAGAAAGTTTACAACGGGGAAACGTCATGCACCATCATATTACTGCGAACGATGGCAAAAAAGCTTTAGTAGAAATCAAACAAATTTTTGAAACACAAGAGCAATGGAAAAATCTTTCTTTAGAAGAAGTTGCGCAATACGCAAGACAAGAATTAGGATTAACTTATCAGCCAGATATGGAAAGGGCAAAAGCAATTATTGATGAAGCAAATGCTGCCCACATTCAATTTGTCCCAACGATTTTACTCGATCAAACTATTTTTGACGAAGCAATCACGTTAGATGAATTAACATCTTTACTCAACTAATAAAAAAGGTGAACCAAGACGAAATTTCGTCTTGGTTCACCTTTTTTATTAGTTGTGCAATCCATACTTTTTTACTAGAGCAATCACACAGCTTCTTCTCTCAGCTTGTCAGCAAAATCATTAATCTTTCGTATTCGATGATTGATTCCGGATTTTGAGATTGCTCCTGAAGGTATCATCTCACCTAATTCTTTCAAACTAACTTCCGGATGTTGTAACCTTAATTCAGCAATTTCTTGCAACTTTTCTGGTAGAGCATGCAAACCAACTCTCGCTTCAATGAACTCGATATTCTCAATCTGTTTAGAAGCCGCATCAATCGTCTTGTTTAAATTCGCCGTTTCACAATTAACCAAACGATTCACCGAATTTCTCATGTCACGAACGATACGAACATCTTCAAAACGCAACATTGAATTTGTCGCGCCAATCAATGTCAAAAAGTCAGCAATTTTTTCTGCTCCTTTTAAGTAGGAAATATAGCCATTACGTCTTTCAAGTGTTCGTGCATGCAAGCCATAGTAATTCAACATGTCACAAATATCTTGATTATGTTGTTCATAAATGGAAAAAATTTCTAAATGATAACGGCTCGTCTCTGGATTATTTACTGAACCCGAAGCCATAAATGCACCACGTAAGTAAGAACGCATTTTCTGTGCATTTCCCATGATTTCATCAGACACATGGCCATTAAACATCAAGCCATCCATGATATCCAAGTCCATCAATACGTTTTTCGTCCCTTGCTTCAAGCGAACGATATAGACATTATTCTTTTTTAATTTCATTTTTTTTCGAACAAGTAACTCGCTTCGAACATTATAATGATCTTTTAAAAGAGAATAGATACGTCGGGCAATCGCAGCATTTTCTGTTTGAACATTTAAAATGAACTGCTGATTGACGATGCCTAAAGAGCCGTTCATTCGCAACAAAGCAGCAAGTTCTGCTTTTGCATGTTCACGATGAACTTCTAAACCAGTCAACTCTTTTTTTACATCAGATGCAAATGACATTCTATTCTCCTCCTTTCTTTCACAATCCTAATCTAATATTTCGAGCCAAAAACTAATCGAAAAAGTTCTTCAACTACTTTTTCGCCATCATGGAACACGCCGCCATTCTTCAACTCCAAGAAATCAGTTGAAATGACACGACAGCCCTCATTTCTAAGCCCATTGAAATCATGCTGAACCTGAACAAGATACTCATCATAGACTTCAGGATCCATGTAATCTTCTGGTACTTTTTCTGTATTCACCAACACCGTATCAATAAATTTTTCATGTAAGTGTTCGTGCAATACACGTATGTGATCCGCATCAGTGAAATGTTCTGTCTCACCTTTTTGCGTCATAATGTTACAAATGTAAACAACTTCTGCCTTTGTTTGAACGATTGCTTCGCCAATTTCAGGAATAACTAAGTTTGGTAAAATACTCGTAAATAGACTTCCTGGACCAAGTACAACCATATCAGCTTCCACAATAGCATTCACAACTTTACGTGCTGCTTTTGCTACTTGATCATCTGTTGTATTTCGCACAAAGACATGGTCAATCGTTTTACGATCTAACGCAATTTTTGATTCACCAACAGCCGTTGTTCCATCTTTAAATACCGCATGGAGTGTTAACGGTGTTTCAGAGGATGGGTAAATATGCCCATCTACATGCATCATTCTTGACAGCAACTGTATCGCATCATAAGTGCTGCCTCTCATTTCTGAAACAGCTGCAATAATCAAATTTCCAATACTGTGATTAGCTAAGAACTGATCCTCTTTCTTAAAACGATATTGAAAAATATCTTCATAGAATTGGGGCATATCAGAAAGTGCAACTAATACATTTCGTAAATCACCCGGCGGTGCCATTGAAATGGATTCTCGAATGGCACCACTACTTCCTCCATCATCCGCCACTGTTACAATTGCGGTTAAATCAGCTCCTTGATTGCGCAAGCTTTTTAAAATAACTGGAAGACCAGTTCCGCCTCCAACGACTACAATTTTTGGTTTTCTAATTCGATAGGTTTTCATGTTCAAGAACGATTCACCGTCTCTTTCCGTTTATCTTTGTCACGGTGTGTAACGTTCACTTTATAATTTTCACTCAACGCTTTTGATAAACGCTCTGTTAAAGCAACTGATCGGTGTTGTCCACCAGTACAACCAATCGCAACAGTTAAACTGCTTTTTCCTTCTTTGACATAGCCGGGCAAAACAGTCTCCAACAGATGAAGAAATTGACTATAAAAATCCTCTGTTTCAGTGAATGACATCACATAATCATAAACAGGTTGATCCATTCCGGTTAATGGACGCAACTCTGGGATGTAATGAGGATTTGGTAAAAAGCGCACATCCATCACAATATCTGAATCAATTGGTAATCCGTATTTAAAGCCAAAAGAAACAAATTCAATTCGAAATCCTTGATCTTCTTGTGTCTTGAACGTAGCAATGATTTTTTCTCTTAATTGACGTGGTGTCATCGTTGTCGTATCAATCACAACAGAGGCTTGCACCTTTAGTTCATTTAAAATTGCACGTTCTTTACGGATCCCTTCGGTTACTAGCCCGTCCATTGCCATCGGATGGGTACGACGAGTCTCTTTGTAACGAGCTACTAGTTCTTCATCAGAAGCATCTAAGAACAGAATCGAAGTGTCAATGAAATCTGTATTAACAATTTCAATCAACATTTTTTGAATTTCTTCGAAGAATGAACGGGAACGTAAATCAACGCCCAATGCCATTTTTGTTACTTTTCCAGATTCTTTGATTAGTTCCCAAAATTTAGGAATCAATCGTGGAGGCATGTTGTCAATACAAAAATATCCCATGTCCTCAAAACTTTGTATCGCCACAGTTTTGCCTGCGCCGCTCATTCCTGTAATAATTACGAGTTGTAAATTTTCAGCCATCTTCACGAGCCCCTCTCTAATTGTCTTTTAAATTATATCATTCCGGGCGTATCATCGCTAGCTATATCTTCCCTAATTATGGAATTTTCATGGAAAAATAAGTTCTTGTTACAAAAAACTTGGACCAAATACCACAAATGATGATACTTGCTCCAAGTTTTTCTATCGTTAGCGATTCAATTAATTGTTACTACTATTTAGAAGTCTGTTCTCGAAATTTCTCTGCTAGCTCAATTGTTCGATCAGCTAAAATCGATTGCGCGTCAATGACTGGGTACGTATTATCCGAAACAAATTCTTGCATCAATGATAATTCGGTACACCCCAAAATGATTTTTTCACAGTTTAATCGCTTAACCACTTCTTCTAAAATTTCATAGTATAAAGCTTCATTCAAGTAGTCTGATTCTTTGATATCATGATAAATCAAATGATTGATTTTTGCTTGTAGGTTCTCATCAGGGATCACTACGTCAAAGCCTAATTGTCTCACTTCACGCTCGTAGATTCCTGCCTTCATGCTGCCTTCTGTACCCAACAGGGCTACTGAACCAGTCGTTTGTTGACGAACTAATTCATTGGCCGCTTCTCTTGGCATATGCAAGATAGGAATAGTCGTTGCTGCTTGTAGCTCATCAAAAAAATAATGTGCTGTATTACAAGTCAATACGATAAAATTGGGCTGTAGTAGGTTTTGCTTTTCAATATCATCGAGCAAATAAGGAATTGGATTTTCCTTTTCACGATCCAAAATGTAAGCAGTTCGATCAGGTACCGTTGCATGATTGAACAATACATAGTTTAGATATTCTTGGTCCTTAGTTGCATTCGTGCGGTGATTGATCAAGCGGACAAAACTTTCCGTTGCCATTGTTCCCATACCGCCCAAAATACTGAAAAAATTTTCCATGACTAGCCTTCTTTCACATGAAAGTATTTTTTGAATCGAGGAATATAGTTATGGAACATATATTTCATTAACACCCAACGTTTTAATGAACGATCGCCATCATAAAATACAGTTGTGCCAAAACGTTTTTCCTGGATCATTTTTTCTGCAATTTTTTTATCTTCATTCTCTCTTGCATATGTTAAAAAGATTTTTTTTGGTACGCCCATCCACAGTTTTGCATCCGCAGAATCTTTTGTACCATAAATAGTTTCTGTAAATGGTTCATGGAATACTCTGTCTTCGGTAACAAAACGTGCTAAATTCAGCCCATTCAACGTAACAAAGAAGCTACTACGTCCTTGGCGTAAATTAATTTCAAATAATTTATATTCACCATCACGTGGATCATACTTCATGTCAAAATTCGCAAAGCCAGTGTACTCGATTGTTTCTAAAAATTTCTTGATTGTCTGATAAATTTTTTCATTGTAATCTGGCATAATAACCACATAATTACCAATTGACGCGGGCGTTGGATCTTCCAAAAGCGGATGTCCCAAGCACATCATACGAACCTGATGATTTTCATCAACATAGGCATTTAACACACGCATGTTGCTATCATCTCCTGGAATGAAGTCTTGAACAATCATCTCACTCGTATATCCAGCTTCGTAAATTCGACCTAAAATCAAATCAAACTCTTCACGATTGTCGATAATAAATGCTTTTTTTCGTCCTTCAAATTGAACAGAAAGATACTCTACACTATTCGCTGGTTTTAACGCAACTGGAAATTCAAATGGTAACTCTTGTTCCAAACGACCATCCACTAACATTGGTTCTCTAACAATCAATGTTTTCGGATAAGGAAGTTGATATTCTTCGCAAACTTCATAGAAACTTACCTTATTGATTAACCGTTTGAATAATGAATAATCAATATACGGACAAATAAAGTATGCTGAGAGTTCTTCTTTATGCTGAGATATCAACTCTGCATATCCATCTCCACAAGCAATCAACAAATATTTTTTGCTTTGATCTGAATATTTTTCTTTTGCCAAACGTAACATCGTTTCGATAAAAACTGGATCCTTATCAAAACCAGGAATCACTTCAACACTCACAATGTTACTATAGCGGGTTGGTGCAAGTTGGTTTGAAGCATAGGCTTGGCACACTTTTCCATAAGCTTCATTAAATGAACGAGCCATACCATAGACGTTCATATCACTTCCTAATAGTATAGGAACAAATTCTTCATTTACATTACTATTCATCACAATCTCTCACTTACTCATTAATCTACTGATTCTTTATTTAACTACACAAGGAATATCATACCATAAAGAAAAAAGCAATCAAAGGAAACTCCTCCGATTGCTCAATTCTTTTTTGAACGGATTGAACTTATAGGAAGTTTTTATCTATACCAATTCAGTGTAGAAAGAACTACCTTGTAATGTATTTTAGAAGATGCTATCTAAAAAAACAAGTGTTTTATCATCTTTTAAAGTTTTTTTAACCATATCACCATTTTTTAATTTTTAGACCTTTTCTTCCATTACTTTTTCTAGATATCGTCCAGTATAACTATCTTTTACTTTAACAATATCTTCCGGTGTCCCAGTGGCTAAAATCGTTCCGCCACCATCGCCTCCTTCAGGTCCCAAATCAATGATATAATCCGCAGTTTTGATGACATCCAGATTATGTTCGATCACCAATACTGTATTTCCTGCATCCACTAGACGTTGCAAAACATCTAGCAAACGCGCAATATCATCTGCATGTAGCCCTGTGGTCGGTTCATCGAGAATATAGAAGTTCTTACCATTGGATATTTTATGCAATTCACTGGCCAATTTCATCCGTTGCGCTTCTCCACCGGATAATGTCGTCGCTGGTTGCCCCATCGTAATATAACCCAATCCGACATCCACGATTGTCTTTAATTTACGATGAATCTTAGGAATGTGTTGGAAGAATTCTACAGCATCTTCAACAGTCATTTCTAAAATATCAGCAATATTTTTCCCTTTGTACCGTACTTCTAATGTTTCAGAATTGTATCGTTTTCCATGACATACTTCACAAGGAACATAAACATCAGGTAAAAAGTGCATTTCGATTTTGATGATTCCATCACCACGACAAGCCTCACATCGGCCGCCCTTTACGTTAAAGCTAAAGCGTCCCTTTTTGTAGCCACGCATTTTGGCTTCATTTGTTTGTGCAAAAAGATCACGAACATCATCAAAGACACTTGTATACGTTGCTGGGTTACTTCTCGGTGTACGACCGATGGGGCTTTGATCGATATCAATGATTTTTTCGATACTATCATAACCAGAAATCGTTTTGAATTTACCCGGTTTAGCTGAATTTCGATTCAATTTTTGTGCAAGAGCTTTTTTCAAAATACCATTGACTAAGGTACTTTTCCCAGAGCCAGAGACACCAGTGACCGCTACAAATTCTCCTAGCGGAAACTTCACTGTCACATTTTTCAAGTTATTTTCTGCTGCTCCGGTAATTTTAATTGCTTCCCCATTTCCTTGGCGGCGTGTTGTTGGTACAGCAATTTTCTTTTTCCCTGATAGGTATTGTCCTGTTAATGAATGCGGGTCCTTCGCAACTTCTGCAGGTGTCCCCGCTGCAACGATTTGACCACCTTGCTCACCAGCACCTGGTCCTACGTCAATCAAATAATCCGCTGCTCGCATCGTATCCTCATCGTGTTCCACAACAATCAAGGTATTGCCTAAATCTCTCATTTTCTTCAGTGAGCCAATCAAACGATCATTATCACGTTGATGTAACCCAATTGATGGTTCATCTAAAATATACAGAACACCAGAAAGATTTGACCCAATTTGGGTAGCTAAACGGATTCGTTGTGCTTCCCCACCAGATAATGTTCCAGAAGCCCGACTCAAGGTTAAGTATTCCAACCCAACATTTTCTAAAAATGATAATCGATCATTCACTTCTTTTAAAATCGGTTTAGCAATCATCGCTTCTTGTTCAGACAATGTTAGCCCTGAGAAGAAATCAACTGCTTTTTTGATGGATAATTCATTTGTTTCGCCAATGTTTGTTCCGTTGATTTTGACAGATAACGCTTGCGGATTCAAACGTAATCCTTTACATGTTTGACAAGTTAATTCCGTCATGTATTGACGCATTTGCTCTCTCGTAAAATCACTACTTGTTTCTTGATAACGACGAGCAATATTCTTTAACACACCCTCAAAAGATGCTTCGACATCACGCACACCACCAAAATCATTTTCGTAATGGAAATGGAATAATTCATCTGTCCCATTCAAAACAATTTCTTGATGTTCTGTTGGTAACTCATCAAACGGTGTATTCATATCAATTCCATAACTTTCACACGCCTGCGCCAACATTTGAGGATAATATTGCGAACTGATTGGGTTCCATGGAACAATGGCTCCTTCAGCCAAAGTCTTGGCACGATCAGGAATAACTAAATCTTGGTCAACTTCTAGTTTCAAACCAAGTCCGTCACAATCTGGACAAGCTCCAAATGGCGCATTGAATGAAAATAATCGTGGCTCCAATTCGCCAACTGTAAACCCACAATAAGGACATGAGTAATGTTCACTGAATAACATTTCTTCTTCGCCAATCACATCCACCAGTGCATAGCCATCTGCCAAGCGTAATGCTGCTTCAAAAGAATCGAACAAGCGTGAGCGAATACCTTCTTTCACCACAATTCGGTCAATAACGATAGCAATGTCATGCTTTTTGTTCTTTTCCAGTTCGGGAACCTCAGTAATATCAAAAGTATCCCCATCCACTCGTACTCGGACATAGCCTTCTTTTTGAATTCGTTCAAACACTTTTTTATGCTGTCCTTTTTTCTTTGCAACAATTGGTGCTAAAATTTGGATCTTTGTCCGTTCTGGTAACTCTAACACTTGATCTACCATTTGTTCAACCGATTGACTGGTGATCTCAATGTGATCATTAGGGCAAATTGGGTGACCCACACGTGCAAAAAGCAAACGTAGATAATCATTGATTTCCGTTACCGTTCCCACCGTCGAACGAGGATTTTTACTTGTCGTTTTTTGGTCAATCGAAATCGCTGGACTTAAGCCATCGATGCTGTCAACATCTGGTTTATCCATTTGCCCCAAAAATTGACGAGCATAAGCGGAGAGACTTTCGACATAACGCCGTTGTCCCTCTGCATAAAGTGTGTCGAAAGCTAAAGAGCTTTTCCCAGAACCAGATAACCCTGTAATTACTACAAATTTATCTCTTGGAATTGTTACATCTACATTTTTTAAATTGTGCGCTCTGGCGCCATGAATAATAATTTTATCGTTAGCCATCTTGTCCTCCTGCTCTTTACTCAGCTGCCTTCAATTCTAAAATCGTATCGCGTAAATTAGCGGCAGCTTCAAAATCTAAAGCTTTCGCAGCATCTTTCATTTCTTTTTCCAATTTCATCAGTAAATCAGCTTTTTCTTTTCGACTCATTTCATTATAAGAAACTTGAACTGTTCCTTTGGCATCATCTTTTGCCTCTTTCGTAATAGAAATCAAATCACGAATTTCTTTAATAATCGTTTTTGGTACGATTCCATGTTCTTCATTATATGCTTCTTGTATCGAACGTCTCCGTGCCGTTTCGTCCATTGCCGAACGCATCGAGTCCGTTACTTTATCAGCATACATGATTACTTTTCCTTCTGAATTTCGTGCTGCACGCCCAATTGTTTGGACAAGCGAACGCTCACTTCTCAAGAACCCTTCCTTATCCGCATCTAAGATAGCAACCAATGAAACTTCTGGAACATCTAATCCTTCACGCAATAAGTTGATCCCTACTAAAACATCAAACTCACCTAAACGTAAGTCACGAATAATTTCCGTTCGTTCAAGAGTTTTAATATCACTGTGCAAATATTTAACTTTGATACCAAGCTCTTTAAAATAATCTGTCAAGTCCTCAGACATTTTTTTCGTCAATGTCGTTACAAAGACACGTTCATTTTTCTCTACTCGGTCATTGATTTCACCAACCAAATCATCAATTTGGCCCATGATAGGACGAACTTCAATCACTGGATCTAATAAACCGGTTGGACGAATAATTTGTTGGATCACTGTATCTGTTTGCTCATGTTCATAAGGTCCCGGTGTAGCCGAAACATAGATGATTTGATGGACATGTTGCTCGAATTCTTCTAATCTTAACGGTCGATTATCAAGTGCTGAAGGCAATCTGAATCCATAATCAACTAACATTTGTTTACGCGCCCGGTCACCATTATACATTCCACGAATTTGTGGCATCGTTACATGTGATTCATCAATGACAATCAAGAAATCTTCTGGGAAGAAATCAAGTAACGTATAAGGTGGCTCCCCTTCTTTTCGGCCATCCATATGTCGGGAATAGTTTTCAATGCCTGAAGTGTAACCCATCTCCAGCATCATTTCGATATCATAGTTTGTTCTTTGTTCTAAGCGTTGCGCTTCTAGTAACTGATTATCGTCTCGTAACACTTTTAAGCGCATCTCTAGTTCGGCTTTGATGTTAGCAACCGCCTGTTCCATATGTTCATCATTTGTCACGAAGTGAGTAGCAGGGAAAATAGCAACGTGCCCTGTTTCTCCAAGCACCTCGCCAGTTAGCGCATCTACTTCACGAATTCGTTCGACTTCGTCTCCAAAAAACTCAACTCTCAAAGCACGTTCGTCACGTGAAGCCGGAAAAATTTCCACCACGTCACCGCGCACTCGGAACCGACCGCGCTGAAAATCAATATCATTTCGTTCAAAATTGATCCCGACTAAATTCCGAATCAATTGATTACGATCAAGTTCTGCACCTTGTCGAATGGAAACAACTTGTTTCTGATATTCAAACGGCGAACCTAATCCGAAAATACAAGAAACAGAGGCAATCACAATTGTATCGTTCCGCTCTAAAAGGGAACTCGTAGCCGAATGACGCAGTTTATCAATCTCGTCATTGACACTCGAATCTTTTTCAATATAAGTATCACTAGATGGAACATACGCTTCTGGTTGATAGTAATCATAATAAGAAACAAAATATTCAACCGCGTTTTTTGGAAAGAATTCTTTAAATTCTCCATATAATTGTCCAGCTAAAGTTTTATTATGTGCAATAATCAATGTTGGTTTATTTACTTCCTTAATCACATTTGAAATCGTATAGGTCTTCCCCGTACCGGTTGCACCTAATAAGATTTGCGCTTTTTTCCCACCAACCACACCATCCACTAATTGGCGTATTGCTTCAGGTTGATCTCCTGCTGGTTGGTACTTCGAGACAAGCTCAAATTGTTGAGAGGTATCTCTTTCAATCATTTTTCGTCCCCCTTTTCATTCATTCCTTTTCATTTTATGACTTGCAAAAAGAAAAGGAAAGCAAAGGCATTCCTTACTAAAAAATTATAACACACCGAACATACTTTCGCCACTCCTTTACCTCAACATCTTATGTCACAAATTCTTACATGAGATGTTAGATTTTATCGTTTTTTTCATTTTTTTAAGCTTCAGAACTTGTCTGATTCATTACTTTTCACCTATAATAAATAGATATTGAGAATTTAGGAGGTAATTATGAAAAGAAAGCATTTATTCTACTCGTTCATTTTCATAATGGTAGGATTTATCACACTTGCAACTAGTAATCCTGCCCATGCAGAAACAAACAATACGGAATCAAGTACCGCCGAGTCGATGCAGATGGCTCAGCCGAAAAAAGACAAATACGTCGTTGCTAGCGACTCTGCCTTTGCACCATTCGAGTTTCAAAACACGGACGGTAAGTATGAAGGAATCGATGTTGAGTTAATGAAACAGATTTCCGAGCTTCAAGGCTTCAATATCCAAATGGACTATCGCGGATTTTCCGCTGCATTACAAGCGTTAGAGTCTGGACAAGCGGATGGCATGATTGCCGGAATGACCGTCACAGATGAACGTAAGCAAAGTTACGATTTTTCTGATACTTATTTTGATAGCGGAATCCAGTTGGGCGTAAAGCAAGGCGATACATCAATCAAATCCTACAAAGATTTAAAAGGGAAAACAGTTGGCGCCAAAGTTGGAACCGAAAGTGCTGAATTTCTGAGCAATCATGAAGAAGAATATGGCTATAAAATCAAGTACTTCGACGCTGCTGATCAATTATATGACGGTTTGAAAGTTGGTGCGATCGACGCAATCATGGATGACTATCCTGTTCTTGGTTATGCTATCAAACAAGGTCAAAAAATTGATACCCCAATGCCAAAAGAATCTGGTGGTAAGTATGCCTTCGCAGTTAAAAAAGGTGAAAACCCTGAACTTTTAACGATGTTCAATGAAGGTCTTAAAGAGCTAAAGCGTACAGGCGCCTATGACAAAATCATCGATAAATATGTAGCTACTTCAAATGAGTCAGCAGACTCAACGAAAGACGAATCAACAATCATCGGTTTAATCAAAAACAATTACAAACCATTGTTACGTGGTTTTTGGATGACAATCGTTCTTGCTCTAGTCTCTTTCGCTTTAGCACTAGTAGTGGGTGTCATTTTTGGATTATTCAGTGCTTCACCTATCCGCGTACTACGCACGATAGCAAGCATTTACGTTGATGTCATCCGTGGAATTCCAATGATGGTACTTGCCTTCTTCATTTTCTTTGGCTTACCTGGAATCGTTGGATTTACAATTCCTGATTTCATTGCAGGCGTTATTACATTGACATTAAATGCGAGTGCTTATATTGCAGAAATCGTTCGTGGCGGTATCAATGCCGTTCCTGTCGGACAAATGGAAGCTTCAAGAAGCTTAGGTTTGTCTTATAACCGGACAATGCAAAAAATCATCTTGCCACAAGCAATTCGAATCATGCTCCCTTCATTCGTTAACCAATTTGTTATCTCCTTGAAGGATACAACAATCATCTCTGCAATCGGAGTTGTCGAATTACTACAAGCTGGTAAAATTATCGTTGCTCGCACCACACAAAGTACGTATGTTTACTTGATTATCGCAGTCATGTATTTAATTTTGATTACTGCTTTAACAAAATTAGCGAAAGTTTTAGAAAAGAAGGTGAAGTAAGATGTCAGAAAAAATCTTAGTTGAACATCTTGTAAAAAAATATGGTGACAATACCGTATTAAACGATATCAACGTCTCAATCAACGAAGGTGATGTTGTTTGTATCATCGGCCCTTCTGGTTCAGGAAAAAGTACTTTTCTACGCTGTTTAAATCGTCTAGAAGAGCCAACGGACGGGGACATCATCATCGACGGCGCTCACTTAATGGATAAAAACACAAATATCAATCTTGTTCGTCAACATATCGGAATGGTGTTCCAACACTTTAACTTGTTCCCTCACCTTTCTGTTTTAGAAAATATTATTCTTGCGCCAATGGATTTGAAAAAAGAAACTCGCGAAGAAGCAGAAAAAAAAGCCATCAAGTTATTAGATACAGTTGGCTTAGCTGACAAAAAAGATATGTCACCAGAAATGCTCTCCGGCGGACAAAAACAACGCGTTGCGATTGCCCGTGCATTAGCAATGAACCCAGACATCATGCTTTTTGATGAACCAACCTCTGCGCTTGATCCAGAGATGGTCGGGGATGTTTTAAACGTCATGAAAAAACTTGCGAAACAAGGAATGACGATGGTTATCGTTACTCACGAAATGGGCTTTGCCAAAGAAGTTGCTAATCGCGTCATGTTCATTGACGGCGGAAACTTCCTTGAAGACGGAACACCTGAACAAATTTTTGAAAATCCACAAAACGAACGCACAAAAGATTTCCTAGATAAAGTTTTAGATATTTAACAAAAGAACTTGAAACAGTTTCAAAACATGAAAAAGCATTGATCAAATCTTGAACAAGATTTGGCCAATGCTTTTTTGATTCGTATTTTAGAAGAACTGCTCGTTACTGGGCTCTTCTTTTTATCACTTTTACTGTTCATTGCCAAAGAAATTACGAGTGTATCGGCAACTTTGTTTGTTTTCAAAAAATTTACGACATGAAACGTATAAGCAATAAAACGGTGAAGGGACCCACTTGTCTCCTTCACCGTTTTATTATTTACGCTTTTTTCCGCCAAAAGCATCCTTCATCTTATCGAAAAAACCATCTTCTTGTTGTTCTTCGACTTTCATTCCACCTGCTTCAGCAAATGAGCGTAACGCTTCTTTTTGTTGTTCATTTAAGTTCTTCGGCGTGATTAGTTTCACTTTCACGTGTTGATCACCTGTTGCGCCACCACGTAGTTTAGGTGCACCTTTTCCGCGAAGACGGAAGTTTGTTCCTGTTTGTGTCCCTGCTGGGATTTTTAATTTAACATCCCCGTGAACAGTTGGAACTTGAACTTCATCTCCTAAAGCTGCTTGCACAAAACTTAATGGTAATTCGTAATAGATTTCCGAACCATCGCGATCAAAAATATTACTTTCTTCCACACGAAAGACTACATATAAATCACCAAATGGCCCACCGTTTTCACCTGCTTCACCTTGGCCAGCTAAACGCATTTGTTGTCCTTCTTCGACACCAGCTGGTACATTTACTTTCACAGAGTGAGCTTTCTTTTCATGACCTGATCCATGACAAGTTGGACATGGTTCTTTGATTTCTTTTCCGGTACCGTGACACACATCACACGTTTGACGACTCATCACGCGCCCTAGTGGCGTTTGACGTTCAACATTGATTGTTCCTGAGCCATGACATTTTTGACATGTAATTGGTTCCGTACCTGGTTTTGCGCCATTTCCATGACAAGTGTGGCAAACTTCTTCACGGTTATATTTGATTTCTTTTTCAATACCAAAGATTGCTTCCTCAAAACTCAAATCAATTGTGTATTGCAAATCAGCTCCTTGGCGAGGTGCCGTTGGATCGACTGAACGACCTCCGCCTCCTCCAAAGAAAGAGTCAAAGATATCTTCAAAACCACCGAAGCCACCTCCGCCTCCAGAGAACCCGCCAAAACCACCGAAGCCGCCTCCGCCTCCAGCGCCATAATTTGGATCTGTCCCAGCATGACCGTATTGATCATACGCAGCCCGCTTTTGCGGATCACTTAAAATTTCATAAGCCTCAGATACTTCTTTAAATTTTTCTTCTGCATCTGCTTCTTTGTTAATATCAGGATGATATTTCTTAGAAAGTTTACGATAAGCTTTCTTTATTTCATCTTCTGAAGCCCCTTTTGAAATTCCTAAGACTTCATAATAATCACGTTTCGTTGCCATAGGCTTTCCTCCTATTGGTTCTAATACATCAAATTCACATCGCTTGTAATCATATCACATTTTAGTTGAAACCAAAACTGCTACATGCATTCTTTCAAAAGAAAAAGACTGTGGCAAAAAGTCGAATCGACTTTCCCCATAGCCTTCTCTTTTTTACGAATAGGTAGACAGTCCAGAAAAGATGACTTTAGCTGAATCTCTACAGATGCCAGCTAAGTCCAACTTTCCTGTTCCGGTCTACTCCTAGCACACTAGGGAACTAATTATTTGTCGTCACCGTCGACTTCTTCAAAGTCAGCATCAACGACATCGTCTGCTCCGCCTTGTGCTGCTTCAGGATTTTCTTGCGCTTGTTGTTGTGCAGCTTGTTCATATAATTTAACTGTTAAGTTTTGAACGATTTCGTTCAAAGTATCACGTTTTGTTTTCATTTCTTCAATGTTATTTGCTTCAACTGCTGCTTTTAATTCATCGCGAGCTGCTTCTGCTTTTTGCACTTCTTCTGCGTCTACTTTACCTTCTAATTCTTTCAATGTTTTATCAACTGAGAATAATAAAGCATCTACGTCATTGCGAAGATCCACTTCTTCTTTACGAGCTTTATCAGCTTCTGCATTAGATTCAGCATCTTTTACCATACGTTCGAT
Organism: Candidatus Enterococcus courvalinii; assembly: GCF_017315945.1. Taxonomy (GTDB): domain Bacteria; phylum Bacillota; class Bacilli; order Lactobacillales; family Enterococcaceae; genus Enterococcus_B; species Enterococcus_B courvalinii. The sequence goes on along the minus strand of NZ_JAFLWI010000002.1, from coordinate 6,485 downwards.
TTCATCGTCTGATAAACCTGATGAAGATTTGATTGTGATTTTTTGTTCTTTTGAAGTACCTAGATCTTTCGCTGATACATTGACGATCCCGTTTTTGTCAATATCAAAAGTAACTTCGATTTGAGGGATACCACGTGGTGCTGCAGGAATATCAGTTAATTGGAATCTTCCTAATGTTTTGTTATCAGCAGCCATTGGACGTTCACCTTGTAAAACATGAATATCTACAGCTGGTTGGTTATCAGCAGCCGTTGAGAATACTTGTGATTTACTTGTTGGGATCGTTGTATTACGATCAATCAATTTAGTGAAGACTCCACCCATTGTTTCAATACCTAATGATAATGGTGTTACGTCAAGTAAAACAACATCTTTTACATCACCAGTAATAACGCCACCTTGAATTGCTGCACCCATTGCAACAACTTCATCAGGGTTTACTGATTTATTTGGTTCTTTACCAGTTTCTTTTCTTACAGCTTCAACAACTGCAGGAATACGAGTTGAACCACCAACCAAGATAACTTCATCAATTTCAGATTGTGATAAACCAGCATCTTTTAATGCTTGGCGTACTGGAATTTTTGTACGTTCAACTAAGTCAGCTGTCAATTCATCAAATTTTGCACGAGTCAATGTCATTTCTAAATGCAAAGGTCCTGCTTCGCCAGCTGTGATGAATGGTAAGCTGATTTGAGTGCTTGAAACACCTGACAAATCTTTTTTCGCTTTTTCAGCAGCATCTTTCAAACGTTGTAAAGCCATTTTGTCTTGACCAAGGTCTACGCCGTTTTCTTTTTTGAATTCTGCAACCATGTAATCAATGATTTTGTTATCAAAGTCATCCCCACCTAAATGGTTGTCACCAGCTGTTGATAATACGTCAAAGACACCATCACCTAATTCAAGGATCGATACGTCAAATGTACCACCACCAAGGTCAAATACTAAGATTTTTTCATCGCGGTCTGTTTTATCTAAACCATAAGCTAAAGCTGCTGCTGTTGGTTCATTGACAATACGTTCAACTTCCAAACCAGCAATTTTACCAGCATCTTTTGTTGCTTGACGTTGCGCATCATTAAAGTATGCAGGAACAGTAATAACTGCTTTTTCAACTTTTTCACCTAAATAATCTTCAGCAAAACCTTTGATATATTGAAGAATCATTGCAGAAATTTCTTGTGGTGTGTAAGATTTCCCTTCCACTTCTACTTTATATCCAGGTTCGCCGATGTGACGTTTGATTGATGAAATTGTATTTGGGTTAGTTACCGCTTGACGTTTTGCCACTTCACCAACTTGGATTTCACCATTTTTAAATGAAACTACAGAAGGTGTTGTGCGGTTTCCTTCTGGGTTTGCGATGATTTTTGCTTCGTTTCCTTCTAATACAGCAACTGCAGAGTTTGTTGTACCTAAGTCAATACCAATAATTTTAGTCATATTAACGTCTCCTCATTAAATAAAATTTATTTTATAGTTGCACGAATTACTGCGCGACAATGACCATCGTTGGTCTTAATACGCGATCGTGTAATTTATATCCTTCTTGCAAAACTTCCACAATCGTATCTGCCGGCACCTCATCAGATGCAGGAACAGTTTGGACTGCTTGGTGAAGCATTGGGTCAAATGTTTCGCCTTTTGCAGGAATTTTTTCGATTCCTTCTTCTTTAAGTGCAAAACGAACACCTTCTAATACCATTTCAACACCTTTTTTCAAACTCGCACCTTGTTCATCTGAAACTTCTGTTGCTAGTGCTCGTTCTAGGTTGTCAATTGAAGGCAATAATTTTTTAGCTAAATCTTGTGAACGATATTTTTGCAATTGTTCACGTTCATTTTTTCCGCGATTGGCCATATTGGCAATTTCAGCTCGGGCGCGTAGGAATTTATCTTCCATTTCTTCTAAGTCAGCTTTCAAGTTGACGATTTCAACATTTTCCGCTTCAACTTCTGAAACACCTGAGTCTTCCGCAGCTTCTGTATCGACTTCCAAATCTTGCTGGATGTCTTTTAATTCTTTTTCTAATTCCTCTTGGTTTTCTTTCACGATACAGTCTTCCTTTCATTATTCAGTCAGCTGTCTTGATTGTTCATACTAAAAATCAGATTAGCTGCTATCAATCTTAGAAATGCGGACTTACAATCATGAGCCAGACAAATCAAGCAAACGATAGTAATCAGCCAGCTTATTTGCTAATTCTTTTCGATAGACATCAACCAAACCAAACATTCGTGAATAAGGCATGCTTGTTGGTCCGAGTAAAGCAATGGTCCCTCGACCATGTCCATCAATTTCATAACTTGCTTGAATCATACTCATATTTTGTAGCAAATCATTACCTAATTCAGAGCCAATCTTAATATGGATATTACTATCCATTGGAACAATCATTTGAGTAAGTTCGTCGGAATCTCTCATTAAAGAAAACATCGACTTAAACTGATTCAAATCCTGATGAGGTTCATAATCAAGTAGATTCATTTGTCCACTCACATAAATTTTATCTTCAAATACTTGACCTAAAACAGCCTCAAATAAATAAGAGATACCTTCCGTTGATTGGAAATATTTATGTAAGATCATTGGGATCTCTGTTCGTAATTTTTGATAAACCGTCATTAGTGGATCACCCACCAAGCGGTCGTTCACAAGCCGAACCATTTTTTCTAAATCTTGACTCCCCAGATTTGCTGGAAGAGTAAATACCTGGCTTTCAACATTGCCTTTATCCGTCACCACGATAGCAATAATTTGCCGATGGTTTAACGGTACGATTCGGAAACCAGTTAATCGGCGATCTTTCACTTCTGGTCCCAACGAGAATGTCGTATAGCTTGTCAGTTCAGATAAAATTTCAGCTGATTGACGAATGATTTCGTTGATCTCATGAAATTCTTGCCCTAAAGACTGCCTAATCACTTGCAAATCATCATTTGTTACACGAGTTGGTTTTAATAAATAATCCACATAGTAACGATATCCCGCCGCAGATGGAATTCGACCAGAGGAAGAATGAGTTTTTAATAGTAGTCCGTCTTCTTCTAGCGTCTTCATATCGTTACGAATCGTCGCTGAGCTTGCTTCAATTCCCTCAGCCATTAGCGTTTTGGAACCAACGGGTACGCCACTACTCGTATAGTTTTGGATGATCAGACGCAAAATATCACTTTGACGCTGTGTTAACATCTTCCATCACCTCTCATTAGCACTCCTATCTTCTAAGTGCTAACCCACTTACTAATATAACAAGCCACCTGCTTTCTGTCAAGAAAAACACATCACTTTTTAGCACTCTCTCACCCCGAGTGCTAACGATAGGTTTTATTCAAAGAAAAGCGAGAAATCAATGTTTGTTTGACTTCTCACTACGCAATTATTGTGATTTTTTTTTTATTTAATTAAATTTAAACAATTTTTATTCATTAATTTCCGTTTTTGGTAACAAAAATTTTTCAAACACTTCGTTCCCTAAAAATGTACCTTTAGAGGTTAAATAAATTCTTTCATCCGTATTCACCAACAAGTCGTCTTTCACTAACGTATCCAGCGTTGACTGGTAGAGTGACTCTATCGTTTGCTGATAACGATCATAAAAATGTTGTTTACTGATTCCGAATTTTTTACGTAAACCCAAAAACATTTCCTCTTCAATCTGATTGTTTCGTGATAATTTTTCTTTCTCTAAAATTGGTAAATTTCCTTCACGCAGCGGACGTAAATAATGTTGGATTGGTCCTTTATTTCGATAACGTGTTTGATCTAGATAACCACTTGCCCCTGCACCAAAACCAAAGTAATGATCATTGTTCCAGTACATTAGATTGTGTTGTGATTCATGACCAGTCAGCCCAAAATTACTGATTTCATATTGATGACGACCATGTTGTTCCATTGCTTCAATCGTTTCCTCAAACATCTGCGTTTCTGTTTCTTGATCAGGCAACTCCAATCGCCCTTGTCTCACCCAATTCATGAACATCGTTTTGTTTTCCAAAATCAATGAGTATAAAGAATAATGCGGTAAATCTAGCGCTAGTGCTTTCTCCAATGTATCACGATAATTTTCAAGTGTTTGTCCAGGCAAAGCATAAATCAAATCGATACTTACATTAGAGAAGTTTTCTGCTTCTAAAAATGACATTGTTTGGTATACATCTTCTGCAGTATGTTTCCTACCAATTTTCTTTAACAAACGATTATCAAATGTTTGGACTCCCATAGATAAACGGTTCACATCATAATTTTTCATGACTTGTAGTTTTTCACGAGTTAAATCACCTGGATTCGCTTCAACAGTAAATTCCTTTCCAGATCGAAAAGGTAAAATATCGCGGGCACCTGCTAACAAACGATCTAATTGTTGTGCAGACAGTGAAGTTGGTGTGCCCCCACCAATATAAAGTGTTTCTAAATCAGCTATAGGATGTTTCTCCATCATCAATTCCATCTCTTTTAGTAACATTTCGACATACTCATCAACTGGTTGTCCCTCTAAAAAAACTTTATTGAAGTCACAGTAATAGCAGATATGCTCGCAAAATGGAATATGGATATACGCAGAAGTTTTGTGTTCTGCGGAATTAGTTGTTTCATTCATTAATTTTCTTTCTCCTTACATCGAAAAGTCGTACCATTTTTCGACCTTCTTTTCGACCACTCTTATAAAAGCATACTAACTGTAATTGGGGAACAAATCCACTAAAAAATCCAAGAATCGACTTCTTGGATCACTTTTTTCTAAATGAAGATTTGACTCTAAATCATTTTTCTATCAGTATTCATTTTTAACAAAATTCAATAATGAACGTTTTTTCACCTCATACAACGAATGGACTCCGCCAACAAAATATACCAAGCTACTTATATTATGAATCTACTAATTAAAAATTAGCCTCTTTCCTTTATTAAGCAATCAATTATTTTTTTATTCATTTTGATTAACTCCCTTTACATTAAATCTATCTATCAACAACATCTTCATCCATCCTTTCGTTTCTATTTTATTCTATAAACACGAAATCTTTCTCTCAACATTTACCGTTGCTTTGTGAACAAAAACTGACTATATATTATTTTTTTTCGTAACATGACCTAAGCAAATTCAGACACTTGATACGAAATATGATCTATTATGTTATACTTTTAATAACATAAATTTGGAGATGATTTTATGAAAAAAATAAGTCCTATTTTGCTTTCTGCTGCCTTGGCCTTGCTTTTAGTTGGCTGCAGTCCTAAAAAAAAACATACTAAAAAAGCTACAAGCAATCCTAATTTATCAACCACAACTATAAGTTCAGCTGTTTCTTCAAGCACTATGGTCAGCACAGCACAAAATTCCAACACCTCAACAACAAGTAGTTCCTCTACTCAAGTGACTTCTTCTCTGGTAGAGTCTCAAACGAATGAACCAGCAATTACTTCAACTAATCCTAGTGAACAACCATTCACTGACACAAGCTCTTCCCAAGTAACTCAAGCGGATCCTCTAGCTGGTTATTCTGACTTGCAAATTGAGTACGCACGTGTTTGGTTAACGTTCATGGGTGCTGCTATGCCAGATGATTTTGAATTACATGTTCACCTTAGTCCAGCAGGTCAGCCAATTGACCCTTATGACAATGGAAGTCTTACTTATCCAACTGAAACAGTTACTCTTTCTGGGAAATATTCGTATCAGGGACTTGTTGTTTATGCAAGTAATCATGATGGAACGGTTACACGTTACCCCACACCTTCACACTGGCAAATGCCTGCGGATAAAGCAAATGATCCAGAAGCGATTCGTGCATTGACACAGAATATTCTTGATCGAGCAACCGTCGTTCCTATTCCAACCGGTGATTCAGAACAAGTAAAACGATTGATTGCTGTTACAGTGATTGATTGAGGAAGAACTGAACGATCTTCCTATGATCAACGAATTAGTTAATATCTAACTACATCAACAGATTATTTTAATTGTTGATGGTCTTTACTTTGAGATCTTAGACCTGACGAATAGTATCGCAAAAAAACAGCTATACACTTTTCAAAAAAGATTGAAGAAATTAAATGTCACAACATCGAACAATACATGATTGAAGTTAAAGCTATTGAAGCAGTACATTTTAAAATAGATTGAGGGATATTATTGAAGAATAGAAATTTGTTGGTCATAAGTATTATCTTAATCCTCGGCTCTAATATAGGTTTTGTCACCCTATCTGATCTTGCAAAATCTGTCTGGGTTACACTTGCTTTTATTGGTAGCTGCTTGTTTTTATACACTTGCATAAAACGTAGTCTAGCTTTAAAAAAACACTTATTTTTACTTTTCTAATTGTCGCTACTTTTTTAGTATCAAATTTTTTTCTCGATAATTCTGCCTTACTGGTATATTTCGCTAATATTTTAGTTGGCAGTCTGCTCGTTTATTCATTAGAAAAAAATTACAGCGGACGTAAATAATAAAAAAAGCCCAACCCACTTTATA
>NZ_JAFLWI010000019.1 GCF_017315945.1 Candidatus Enterococcus courvalinii | reverse complement strand
CTTCCCTCTTTTTATTGTTGCGTAAGCTGTGATATGCTCCCAACAACAATTTAAGTAGCGATTTTCAGAAAAAATTCCTTATTGCTTGAAGCTCAACGCTGGGAGCCACAACCTTTTTCCTCGGTATTCAAGAAGTAACTCCTTCCAAATAAGTCTAAATTTCACAAAAATTTGAGAAACAATTTCTGGAAATTTATTTTTATTTATTGGAGCTAGGCACTTCTTTTTCAACCTTTCTAAAAAATAATATTATCTTCCAACAGCTCCATATTCGTAATGATCAGATGATGATCCTGAACCGCAATGATTCCCTTATCTTTTAATTGCTTCAAAATTCGACTCACACTACTTGCCGTCGAGATACCACAAAACTTAGCAATTTCTTCATTCGTAATTGGAAAATCAATCAACAATCCCTCAGGTGTTCGCACACCAAACATGTCATACAATTCATATAATTGTGTACAAACTGCGCCCAATTTCCCATTTAGTAGCATCTGTTGCATTTTTTTCATGACATTTAATAACCGAAAACGATAAAACTCTTTTACATGATGCTGCAAATCTGGATTATTGTTGATGTCCTCCCAAAACTTCACCCGATTCACACGATAAAACTCCGCATACTCTGATTCAACTCGAATATTATAGGGTGAATCAATAAATTGTGAATATTCATCTTTAATTAGAGATACCACTTCTAAATCATTGACATATCTTAGATTGAACTCTCTTCCGTCATTGGAGATCACGCTTGCTTTAACGATTCCCTCTTTCAAGATATAAGTGTAACAATCTTCGACACCCTCAAACGTTAAATACTTGTGATACCCCTTTCGTATAATTGGAATATTTTTACTTGTTACATACTCCGCTAGTGCTCTGTTATCCAATCATGCTCCCCCATCCAAACATTTATCTAAAAAAATAATACAAGATTTCCAAGATTTTTAAAGTTCATAGGTATTTTACTAATGATAGTAACATTTGTTAAGTACCTTTTTGTATAACCAAGTTCATTTTCTTCATTTTTTTTCTTCGCTATACTCCGTATGTAAAAAAAATTACTGAATCGAGGTCAAAAAAATGCAATTTTGGATGAACACTATTATTAACCGATTAGAAACAGCTTACCGCACAAGATTTGATATGAAAGCTTCGTTAGTTTTCTTAAATGATGCTTATCAAAACTCAATTGAGTTGATTAAATCTGTCGAAGAAACACCAGATGAAGAGTGTCAAGAATTCTTACAATTATTTATGGAAACACGTGACTTGTTTATCCAACAACTTGTCGATCGCTATCCATCAAATTATCACGATGTTGAAGTTCAAATCGAAAAACTAAAAGCATATTCATATGTACATTAAGGGGAATTAGCAAAACAAATGGAAGACAAATTATTCAACAAACATTTTATTGGTATCACACTTATTAATTTTATTGTTTATCTCGTTTATTATTTATTAATGGTCATCATTGCAGTTATCGCCCAGGACAGCTTACACGCTAGCTTAAGTCAAGCAGGATTTGCTTCTGGCATCTATATCATTGGTACGTTGCTTGCTCGTTTATTGATGGGGAAACAACTTGAATTGATTGGCCGGAAAATAACATTACAAGGTGGTGCAATTTTTTATCTATTGACTACCATCGCTTATCTTTACATGCCTTCCATCGGAATTCTTTACCTTGTTCGTTTTTTAAATGGTTTTGGTTATGGAACAGTTTCAACTGCAACAAATGCAATTGTGACGGCGTATATTCCAATGAATAAAAAAGGGGAAGGAATCAATTACTATGGTTTAAGTACTAGCTTGGCCGCTGCAATTGGACCATTTTTAGGAATGATCTTGTTGAATATGACTGATTTTCATTTCATTATTTGGTTCACGATTGTCTTGGTTTTCTTAGTCACTATCGCTTGTCTGTTCTTCCCAGTCAAAAATATTATTTTGTCAGCTGAGCAAAAAGAACAATTGACTTCATGGACAGTTGATAGTTTCATCGAGAAAAAAGCCTTGTTTATTACAGGAATTGCCTTTTTGATGGGCTTGTCTTACTCTAGTGTCTTGTCCTTTTTATCTTCTTATACACAAGTGATCCATCTAGTTAGCGCTGGTTCATTCTTCTTTGTTGTCTACGCTTTGGTAATCACCTTTACTCGCCCGTTGACAGGTCGTATTTTTGATGCGAAAGGTGAACAATACGTTATGTATCCTAGCTATCTTTTCTTAACTGCAGGATTATTTTTGCTTAGTGCAACAACAAATAGTTTCATGTTGCTTCTTGCAGGAGCCTTCGTTGGTCTTGGTTATGGAACGTTTATGTCTAACGGACAAGCAGTTTGTTTGAAAATCGTTCGTGAACATCGAATCAGTATTGCGTTATCTACTTACTTCATCGGATTAGATTTAGGATTAGGCGTCGGCCCTTACATTATGGGAACCTTGAAATCGTTCACTTCATTCAGAGGTCTATACATTATTTCTGGAATCATTCCATTGATTTGTACCTTCCTTTATTTCGTAAATAAACGGAAAAAGAAAGTGATAGAAGAGGTCTCCAGTTTCTAAGCAAAGCATTAACAGTTGTATGAAAAAAGCAATATTTTGAAATACACTTGTTTTCTCGCTGTTTAATTAACTAAAATAAAAAATGAGACAAGGAAACGCTACTTCCTTGTCTCGTTTTATATCTAACTAGTTTGCTGATTACTTTACTCACTTATTTTCTTGAGATGTGCTTCCTTAAGCGAATGATAGTTTTCCATTTGTTTTTGCCACTTCTCTTTATCTGCCTGATTGACTTTGCGAATCACTTTTGCTGGGTTTCCACCAACAATCGTATGATCTAGTACATCTTTTGTAACGACTGCACCCGCAGCAATAATCGAGTCATTTCCAATCGTTATCCCCGGTAACAGCACACTATTTCCGCCAATCCAAACATTATTTCCCACAGTAATCGGTAAACCAAATTCTAAATCAGTTATACGAATATCCGCATCTGTTGGGTGACCTGCAGTAAAGAAACTGACTCGCGGTCCCACCATGACATTATCTCCAATTTTTATTTTATTCACATCTAAAAAGATGCAATCCATGTTTGCGTAAAAATTTTCGCCAATCTCCACATGACGACCATAGTCGACATGAAGTGGTGGATTAATATAAATATGTTCACCCGTTTTGCCAAAGAGTTCTTTTTCCAGCGCCACGATTTTTTTTGTTTCATCAATAGGTAATTGATTGATTTTTTGTGCTAACTTTTGCCCATTAATCGAGCGGTTTTCTGGGAAAATACCTGATGCCTTGTAAAGTTCACCAGCTAACATTTGTTCGTAGTCAAAATCTTTTACCATTCATATTCCCCACCTTTTTATTCATAATCAGTCAACCAAATCTGTCGTTAATTCAATCAAATTTCCTTCTGGATCTTGGATTACTGCCTCATAGTAGCCATCCCCTGTTGTTCGCGGTCCACTCAGTAAAGGATAACCATCTTGGACAAGCTGGTCAGTGAAACGGTCCACCTCTTGTTTCGTCCCTACCGCCATCGCTAAGTGTGCATACCCTAGATGATCTGTGACCCGATTTGCTAGATGCGGTTTCGTTGTCAATTCTAAGCGACTTCCTGAATCAAAACTTAAAAAGTAAGATTGAAATTGTGTTTTTGGATTACGATAGCGCTCACTACTTGTTGCATGGAAATATTTTTCGTAAAACGTTCTCATTTTTTCCAAATCTTTCGTCCAAACAGCTAAATGTTCAATGTGCATTCCTCTTCATCTCCTAAAACCAGTCATTTTTAACCTATTTGTTTCTGCTATTTTACTCTTCTTCACTTTATCAAATTCCTTTTCGGTGCAACCAAAATGAATAGATCGTTGGGATCAAAATAACAATCACAATAATTGGTAGCATCAAAAATTCCCATGAAACAAGACCTGCAAGTAACATCACAATACCACCTGCGATAAATATTTTGGCCCCAAGCCGATTTGTTTGTACCCAATTTTTTTCACTGCTCAATGTCCAAGGTAAACGAATACCCACTGTATAATTTTGTGGGACAGCAGTCAAAATCACTCCTGAAAAAATAAAGATGACACCGATCAATGCGGTGGGGCTAATTTTCATCAACCATGTTACTTGATTACCTAAAGCATAACTGATCGTTAACGCTTGAACAAAAAGGGCAACCAGTGGAATGATTCCTAAAACACCATAAATAATCCAGCGTTTTGTCACTTTTTGCTTTGGATCATTCAACACAAAAAAGGCAACCAATAATTGTAAACCCGCCAGAAGAAGTGGTAAGCCAATCAACGCAAATTCTTTCGAACTCCAACCATTCGCTTGCCAATTCAAATCAAAATGTGTGGCAACTTGATTCGGAATTTCTTCCCAAAAAATGGCGCTTGCCACAAGTGGAAGCAGAGTAATGATCACCGAGATCGCAATTGCTCCACGATATTTTTTCATTTCAGACCACGTCCTTTTTTCTCTTAATTATTGTAAGGGATTCTGTTGATTATTCCTCTTTCTAAGTGTACCTATTAACCAGTAAACTGCCAACTTTTTGTCTGAATTATCCGGAAAAGGATATTTTTTAATGATTGACAGAAAGAGTAAAAGAAAAAAGACGATACGGGAATATCGTCTTTTATATTCTAAAAAATCACTTACAGATTGAGCCAATGACTTAATTTTTCTTTATATTCATTTTTTTCTGGATTAATTACCCAAAATTTATATACATGGGTAATCGAATTTTTTTCGTATTCGAGATATGGATACAATCCCAAATATTCTTGTCCCTTAAAATTTTGGGTAAAAATTTATTAAAAGACCTAACGTATACAACACTAGCTGAAACAATTTAAAAATCTCATTTAAAATCATTCTTACTGACTGAGTCTCAGAACTTGTTTGTCAAACTTTAAAGTAGACCTATTCTGAGGAGTTGCTTGGACCACCATTGATTCAGAAAAAGGAGTGTGACAAGACTTTTGTCACAGCTCCTAAATTTATTTCACTTGTTTCCTTTTTCGTAAATAAGTTTGCGTATCTACTTATCACCCTTTTATTTCAGCAACTCTTTCATTCCATAAACACCCAAGTCATAAATTCGCACTGCTGTATCTGAGCCTTGTGTAGGTTTGTCCACACTTACTTTTACGTATCGCGCTTGTTCGACAGCAAAGGTATTGATACTATTTTTTTTCGTATTATTGATCGTTCGCGATACTTTCTTATACTCTTTTCCATCTTGACTTACTTCGATTGTATAAGCTTTTGTATTCATATCTGCATTTTCGCCACCTGCTTCAGCATGTGCTAATCGAACTTCACTGACAGTTTGATTGGCACCTAGGTCGACAATGATTTCATGGGGAGGCGTTCCTGTTGCACACCATTTTGTTTCGAGTTTCCCATCAACTGCAAATTCTGGCGCTTCTGAATCATTAGTAAACGAAGAAGCTTCTGTTTTCGCATTTAACGATAACAACGCTAATTCTGCAGGGACTTTTTGACTAATCGTAATCAAGCCCTCTATCTCAATCGGTGTTTTTCCTTCTTCATTTTCTGCGGTCAATTTTACTTTATACACACCTTCTTTATCATAAGTAACGACAGGTGCGTCTTCCGTACTTGTTTCAATATTACCGCCTTCAAATTCCCAAGTTACTTTGTCTGTATTCGAAGAAGATGTATTTGTGAAACTAATTTGTTCCCCAGGAGCCGCCATTGTTTTAGAAGCAGTAAAACTCGCTTTTGGTAATGTATTATCTGGCCATTCAAAAGAAATTGGATCTGATGCCACGCCTCGATTTCCAAGAGCATCGACGGGAACGATTTCCAAGTTTGTTTGCTGCGTGTTCTTTTGTCTTTCCAACCCATTGATGTAATGTGTCGTTGCAGGCGTAGCACCTAGGAAAGAACGAGTATCATCTTTATTTATTCGATAAATTTCATAATGATTTGCTTGACTTTCTTTGCTATTCCACACTAAGCGAATCCCTGCATAATTACTTTCTTCTTCATCAAAAACGACGTCTTCTACTTCAGCATTTGCAACAGCCAATTTCTCTGTGGTAGGTGAATCAGTCATTGCAAGCTGTCCTAAATGTAATTCATAAGTGTCATTTGTTTTTTCTGAAGTTATTTTATAAGACAGCGAAGTGACCGTTCTTCCTGCAAATTTTTCTAATGAATACGTCAAAGTTGTCCACTCATTCACTACTTTTTCACTTGATTCAATCGTTTCTGTACCTCCGTCTTCAAATGTCAAGACAATAGCTAGGTTGGTCGTATCTGATGCTTTAGCAGTTGTAGTTATTTCTGAATCTTTTGTTACTGCTGTTTCCATTCGATAAAGTTTCACTTGACTAGCAGAATTTTTGGTCATATTCCCTCTAAATAGTAAAGAATTTCCACCATTGAAAGCATCCGCATAATCCATCCTAATTGATAAATCATTGTTATTTTCATGTTCCATTACCCAACGATATGTCGGCATGATATCTTGCATGCTTCGATTATTCCAATCTAAGCTAGATACCTTTTGGCCCTTAATGAAATAATTATACCCATTTCCTGTATTGAAATTCGTTACAAAAGGCAAAGAAGTGATGGCTGTTTGCTCCAACGCATACGTTGAAATTCCCGGCCAATCTTGTCCTTCTAACGCGGTAGTTTGAGTTGGATCTCCTTTGTCATTGACCCAAAAACGTTCTTCCCGATTTTGAAAATCATCTGGATCACTAGCAGAACTGTACGTCCAACTAGGAACATATAATCCTAAAGAAGTATAAGGAACACCTTTGTCATCCACAAATAAATCCCAATCAACTGATGTAGCATAGCCTTTTTCTTGAACATCAATTCCTGCAAATAAATCATAAGGATCAATCCCTAATTCATTTGCTTTTTTCTTAGATGCTTTCAAAAGTTCCTTACTTGCCAATTGCTCCGTATTCCACCAGAAATTCAAAAACATGCTATCCGCTACCGGATTCATGTCTGCATCTACTAAATAAGCTTGGTTTTGATCGGTCAAAGCATTTTGCCAATCCATTTTTCCTTCAGATGTCATCGAATCATACCACATGATAGCTAAATCAGCTTGTTTCTTCTTAAATTCTTTGATAAATTCTTGCATCAAGTCGGCATGTTCTTTATTCAATCCGCCAGCATTATCTGCTGTTTGCTCATTTTTGTTTTCTTTCGCCTCATCAAAACTAGTCACAACTGTATCTGTTTCTTGGTTAATGAACCAGCCATCAAATCCATAACTTTGTGCAACTTCAATCAGCTTGTCGACTAAAGGAAATGTCCCATCGGCATCTTTTTCCAAGAAAGTATCTAACCATTCGAGTTTCCCACCATGCGCGGTTTGTGGAAAGAACACCGTTCCTAACACTGGCACACCGTTTTTATGCGCCGCATCAATCACATCCGGACTTGGAGGAACAATAATCCCTTCACCAGATGAACCACCCCAGTAAACAAGTTGGTCGATATATTGCCAGTTAGAAAAAACATTGGCATCAAATGTATTGATTCCTCGTGGTGCATTGCCGCTGGTACTACTGTTCATAATGGATAAAGCCACTACTTTCATCTCTGAATTTTGTGTTTTATTTGAAGGAATCAATTTTGTTTTATCTACTCGTGTTGCCAATGGTACAGTACTAACATTGTATTTTGCATCCTCGTCTTTTGAAAAATCCCATTGCAATAATTCTTCTGGAAACCAATAAGAAGATTCTGGTTGATTTGCCATACCTCGATCAACTTTTGCTTCTTCCGTTTCCTGATAGTCAATCGAATTTGACTCTGCTTTATTTTCGACACCGCATCCTGAAACTCCAACTACACTCAATGCCAACAACAATCCTACTCCACTTTTTACCCAACAATTCATCCATGATTCCTCCTATAGTTTTTTATCCCAGTGAAATGATAGCGCTTACTTAAAAAGAAGTACATGAACAAACTATAGAAATGTGAACACAAAATATAGATTCAACTCATTTTATCATTGGCAATTTTTTATTTGTTTGCAACGAATCAATCCAACTATGTCGAACTAAGAATAAAAAATATGCAAAAAAACAGACCCCACCCGAAGATGAGGTCTGCCAAATATTGCATAAACAATAATTTGATTATTCTGCAGCGTTTGCGTCTTTGAGACCGTATTGAGAGCTGGATTGCTTTCTGGTGGTTCCTAAACAGCTAAAAACCGCTTAAACACGGGATATTTGAATAATGAAAAAAGCTGATAAAACTCAATAAAATTCGATTGAGAAGGTCAAAAGTATGGTCAAAAAATACTCGCCAGTGTATTATACAAATCATATTAAAAGCATGCTCTATTTAAACTGATTTGTATTTTATTTCAAAATGTGACTTTTTGAGTAAGATCCCTTCTATATCCAAATTGATATAATTATTTCGAATCAATTATTGGCTTAATTGTCAGTAGTTGCGATAATATTAAACTTATTTATCAAATATTCTTAAATTTTTTACAACTGAGAACTACAATGAAACAATACTCAAAATCAAACATCAGAAAAAACGATCTATTTTGTCTCCTTGTGTCTCTTATCGTGCCATCTCACGGCTATAATCACCATCTCTAATTTATCACATACTTTCAATTATAAAGTGCCTCAGTTTTAAAACCTATTTAATTTTTAAGTAATTATTGTTTATTCTCAATAAAAAACCGATATTTTTTTCTTCTTCAAAACTCAGAGCAGTTATATCGATAGGATATCTAAATTGGCCTTCAAGAGCCTGTCTTATTTCAATCACTGCAGTTGGAATTTCTCGTGAAAACGCTGAGTAAAGTAACAGTATATCAATATCCCGAAAATTTCTCTCTGATTCTAAGAATGAACCAAAGAGATAGACATTATCAAAATAGCTAAATAAAAAAAGATTTTTTTCAATTCCCATTAAAATATCACTTTTCATTTGACTCCTCGTATAAAACTATAAAAATTATTAGTATATAGTAGCCTCACATCTAAATTATCAGCTAATTCACAAGCTTCCTTAGATATACACTTTTCCCCATTCCAATTATGTAAGTTAACAATGACGGTATTAGCTGGAGGTGCTAGCCTAGTTAGAAATTCTTTACTTATACAATATTCGTATACAAAAATAATATTAATATCTGCAACAACGATTTCCCGTAAATTTCCCTTTTCCTTATACTCAAATGAAATCCCATTATTTCTTAAATACTTAAGAATAAAATTCAAGCTATCCAATCTAACTTTTGTAGCTCTAAAACATTTGTTATCAAAGTACAGTTGTCTTAACCTAGGCGTGTCACAAAGATATACATCACTTTCACAATCATTTTCCTTTATAGTGATATACGGTTGATCATAACCAAGACCAATACTGACAAGCCGATCTTCATGAATCATTTTCTTCAAAAATACTTCAAGAGACTCAGTAGATGGTGACAAGGAATCCTCAATAGATTGAACGCCGAATATAGAATCAACCTCTTTGGGATATAAAACTTTCCTAATCTTTTCACCCGACCCACGTGTAAGCCGAAATTCATTTATATGTGCAATGAAATTCATAACAATTTCTAAATTGGATTCATAAACATCAGATTTTTGTAGTAAGTTCAAATTATTTTCAAGAATTCCTTTAATTGTCGCATTATTAACTAGTACCTTACCTTCAAATTTTTCCCACAGATTTTTATTTTCTCCGATGTAATAATTTTCGAAAATGGATTTGTTATCCAAAAGCAATGGTTTTATTACTTCTTTCATTTCCAAAAATGTTTTATATTTTTTAGAGAAAAATGATTCCACCTCTGACATTCTTTTTAGCTTCCACGATCTTACCTCACTTGTATTAAATAGTTTATTTTTATCAAAATTCGTATGACAATTTGGACATAAAACAAGTAAATTATCAAACGAATTATCTTCTCCATCACAGTAAGGAACTATATGTGCTCTCTCAATAATGTCTCCTGCATCAAGAAACAAAGATATTTGACAATTAGGGTTCATACATCTCCCCATTGATTCAGCATATAACCTTCTTAAAACACCTTCTTTTGTTGTTTTTCTACCCATTGACAATTCTCCTTTTTAATAGATAAAAGCAAAAATATGCATGATTTTTACTCCTCGTACTCTTAGAGTTTAACTTATACTGTTCATTCAATCACTAACTGGCCTTAAATACAACTGAATTTTTCTTAAATACTTGTCAAAAAGATCTATATCAGTTAATAATTGGTAAATGTTAATTCTCTGCTACACAGAAATAACATTTACCACGATAACTAGAAATCAAAAAAGACGCCAAACAATTATCATTGCATGGTCACGTTTCATTATCCGTTTGGTTATTTTCTATTATTTTCATTAAATAACTAAGTGGATATTGTTTCTTGTTCATTGTTGCACAAGCATATTTCAGACCTTGATATAATTCTTCAAACGGATATATTCTCATCAGAAAAAGAACTGGTCCTTCTTTTACCGAAGTGTGATTACCTAATTTAGTTTCCTCACTATAACTCACATTTTCAGTATTTCTATCACTTTTTCGCCTTCTATTTTCAAGTAGTCGTTCTTTTTTTGTGAGTCCCAACCTTTTAGCTTCTTTAGGCCTTATTCGTTTATATTTTTCTTTTTCTCTTTTAGAGCGATTCATCCTTCTCTTAGTATGAAATAAACTTTTCGTATCTCGCATATTCTGTTTAGCCTTTAACTGATTCAGTAGCTTATAAATAGTTTCTTTTTGTTTATCTGTATACTTTATTTTTGAGGACGTTGTAATAGCGTATACATCAGCATCAAAGGGATAAACCATAGAATCAGAATAAGAATTTGACTCAAAAAGTGAGTTAGTAATTGTGCACTGGTCAAACAGCACCCTATAAAAGCTTGAATTCTCGAAAGTCGTATATAGTATGGAACAATTCACAAAAGAGCAATTGCTAAACTTACAATTTATAAAAAGACAGTTTTCAATTCTAGATGTTGTAAAAATAGTCTGTTCAAATCTACAATCTGCAAAAATAACTCTTTGATTCCAAGTTAGAGAAAAATCTTTTCTGCTAAAATTCTTTTCCAAATGTTTTTTATATCCATAGCTAAAAATCTTATTATTATACAATTTAAGAAGGCTTTTTCGTTGTTTATAATTCAAAAGCAACAGCCCCAACCAGATGAGGAGTTATCATACTCGAATTTGAGAACTGAATCAGCAAAAACAACAAGAAAGATACCCAAGTTAAAACATCAGATAAACTTCCTAACATGACAACCACCTCCTCTGATAAATTGCTTTGTGAACCCCAATATCCGTCCGTAGACTACAATTTAAGCTAGACTCTCATCTAGCAGGGGCGGGTTCAATTTATTATATCTCATTAACTATTGTATATAAACCACCTTCAAGAAATTGGATTTATTTAATTTCTCCTTTAATAAACTAGTTTCATGAGTTCCATAGAGAAAAGACAAGAAAGTTTGCAGAAGGTCAAAAGTATGGTCAAAAAATACTCGCCAGTGTATTATACACTTTGAGATATATCTGAAACTACTTTCAAGCATTCAACCTACAATTTATCTAGTTTTTTGAAATTGAGATGCTTTACGTACTTTCTTAAGACCTGGTTGATTGCTTGGATTTTTAATAAGCTTAAAAAACCTTTAGTAGCAATGGATACAGCGTGATTTATTTTTTAAAGTTTCAGTGGATTTCAATAAATTTGAAATCAATGGTGTCAATTTTTCAAACAAAAATAATGCGAGCCGATTCATCGAAAATACAATTACCTTTTTAAACATTCACTTAATAAGTTCATCAATGATTCTGTTTATTTCATCATCATAAATTTCTAGACTCACTAACCCACCTTCATTAGGTTCTAAGCTTCGCATCCGTCTTTTCAAGTTAATATTTTGCGCCTTTTGTTTTAAATCAGATAAACTAATATCTACATCTCTTTTGCAATACTCGTGATACAACAAATATCCCAGAAAACTTTTATTTACATTTTTTTGAATTCTTCTTTTCTCAACCAGACTATCATTATTATGCTCTAAAGTTTGTGCAAGTATATAATAATTATTATAGGGAGTAAATGATCTGAACAAAGGAATAACGTTAAAATATAACGATGCTTCCAACACATTAAATGCTTGTTGAAAATCACCAATTAGTGCAAAATATAATGTTTGAATGTTACTAAAATTTTTAGGCAATATATCTCCATTTCTCTCTATATAATTATTAATTCTATTAATAATTGATTCATTTGGATTGTCACCATCAAAAAGCACTATTTTTGAAATCGCTTCATGATTAATAATTTTTTCTATATTTTGATGCTTCGTCAATACTTCATCTGTAATTGTTTTGCTAAAAAAGTTTTGAACGACTTTTTTTGTTACTTTAATCGGATCAAAATCCGGATCAATATTCGACTTATAGTATCTTAATGGCAACACAAAGAAAAATTCTCTTTTTTCTTCTAACAATACTATTTCATCTTGTATTGTTTCTATAACAATCTCCTCCAATTTTTCCAAGTAATTACTAAAAAGTTCTTTTGGAACATCCTTGGTTGCAATAAAAGTCAAATAATTCGGAATAGGATCATCAAAAATCAGATAATCGCTATTCACGAGAAAAATATTTTGATCAGAATCATTGACATCAAAAATAGTAGTAGCTGTTAGAAAAAAAGTATCATGATACTTAAAAAGATGGTCGCTGGCCATTAATATAATATTTCGATTTTTAATCCAGAACATTTGGATTACATCGAGTGAATCTAGCAAACTTTCTTTTTTTACTTCTCCTAAAATATTCTTTAATAGCAATAAATATTCATTTTGAATTTTTCTGAGTTCTTCGAGCATATAAAGCACCTCTTTTATTTTTCCAAATGTGGATTGGGATATACTTCATTCATCACTTCAAGATGTCTTATCAAAATATCCTGCACATCTTTTCCAACATCAGAAAGGGATTGTTCATTATCAATATCAGGGATTCCATGGTACTGATGTCCCGGTGCATTACATTTTAATATTGAGCTTTCACGGATGGCTCCCCATAATCCATGCTCAAATTGCGAATCATACTCATATATATATTTGTAAAGAAAATCTTCATCGACCTCCTGAAATTTTTTTCGAATGTTTCCGTTTCCAAAATATCGGGTGTCCATGTCAATAAATTCCTTGTTTATATATTCTGAAACGAGTAGATCTAAGTAATCAAACTGAACATGACTACCTTCAACACTAGGATTTTCTTCACGATATCGCTCAAAAATTAATTTATAGTTACCAATTCCATAATACTGAAACTCCTCCCAAATATCTTTATGTTGACCTTCATTTTTCAAAAGATACTTAGTCATCATAAAGTTTTCAATACAAGATCGGACAATTGATCTTCCTGATATAGTTTGCCGTAAATTATGATCAACAAGTTCCAACAATCTTTTATATGAGTATGTCAATATGCTTGTTAATACCAAAAGTTTGGTATTGTTTTGCTCAACGTTTTGAATCAAATCTCTATAATATTTCAATGATTCATATAAATTTGACTTAAGCTCAGTTAAATTAATGTTCTCGTTCCTTTCAAACCTCAATAAAAACATCTCACAATTCATATATTTTGCTATATTTTCCCAAAAATTTTTATTAAAAGTAGAATCAGTATTGAAAAATTGAAATGATATCCCTAATTCCGTGCTTCGTATCATTGGCCTAATGTACCTCATTTTCTCATCCTCAACATCTAGATATGGATACTCAATTAATCCATCAATCATACTTTTTTGTGATATAGGAAATTTTAATTTATCTAAAATAGAGCTATGATAAACGATAAGGTATCTTACATCTGTCGATAACTGGCTTTGATGATCTACAAGGTTTTCTAAAACGGAATTTAATTTTTCAATTCTTTCATCTACCGTCATTAAATATCCCTTCAATCGCTTTCTAAGCCCTTCATTCTCTGATGATAAAACTACTGAAATTGGAGATATTAACCCTAAAACATCAGCTTCATTTAAAATATTTATAAAAATATCTAAATTTTTAGAATTTAAACTTAAAATACCACTAAGTGTAGGTGAAGCTAGATTTTTTGAAGAAATTTTATCTTCCATTTCTTTTAAAATATACATGCATTTTTCTAGTTGTTTTGTTCTCTCCTCTTCATTTAAAATTAAGGCTAACCAAATATATTCTGGAGATTTTGAATGTACCCAGTCTTCTTCTTTCCCTAGAGCTGTGATTAATTGACTAAATCCGCTTTTAAAAACACCCTTATTAAACTTATGATCACTTAATTTACTATGCATTGACTCTCTTTCTTGAGACATAATTATTTTCACCTCACAAAAATTTCCTAACATAAACAGAGACTTTCTATATCTCAGCAAAAATGTTTAACTTAAGATCAAAGCCTCTTATTATCATATTTAACTTGGATTGACTGAATAAAATAGTCACACACTAAATCTTCAACAGATTCTCCCATACTTAATTTTTTTCCTAAAGCATTACTTGCTTCATTGACAAACATATTCAAATAATCGATATCCGTTCTTTTATCAGGATAGTTTCTTGTATTAAAAAAGGGCGCAATATAAATAAATAATTTTTCACCTTCCAAATAACCTTTATATTCAAATTCTGGAGTAAATTCTGTGAATACAGTTCTAATGTCTAGATTAGGTAAATCATCAATGGTCAAATTTTCATCTTGATAATCATCCCAATATTTCGACATGACCGTATGAATTTCTTCTTTAATGATTACACGAACTTTATCCAAAGTACCTAAATGCTTTTTTGAATAATCATATAACCTTTTTAAACCAAACCCATCCCAATACTCTATTCCCCTCTCTTTAAAATATCCTCCTCTTAAATCTTTTGATATTAAATCAGCTATTTTATCAAAATCAATAGTATCTGATTCCATATCCATAACTTTAGCTTTTATATTTGGAAGCTTTTTTACTTTTTGAGATTGTTTAGTTTTATTCCCACAATCAATAAATTTTTCAATATGACATAACATAATATCTCTAACATCAGAAGATTTCAAGTAAATACCCGTGTCACAATAACTTTCATTTTCTACATGGTGATCAACTTTTGATAAATTATGCTTCTTGGTCTTATCGTGTTTATCATTCCAAACTTCTATACAATAGTCCATATCAGAGTATTCTTCTGGAAAAGGGAATGCTCTACACTCTTTCCGAGGGAAAATGCGTCCTAATTGACTATCCTTATAACCTTCTAGTTTCAAAGATTCCACTTTATTTATCGGTTCTCCAGAATGAACAATCAATGTTCGAATATCCAACAAAAATTTTAATTCATCAGATTTTTCAATTGTTAACTTCCACAATTCTGCTAAATAGTCAATTGCGTTAATCAATCGATAAGTATTATTTGCAAAATAGTCTGCTTTCATACTTGGAATACCTGATTCATTTCCTATTCCTAAAAAATTTGTATCTAATTTATCAAAATATTTAATGCTCCCACGTATAATCCATAGTAGTGGAGCTTCCGTGTTAGAATATGTAGTTGAGGTTTGATATATATCTACCTTTTCTTCGAATTTCTCCTTCAATTCTTTCGCAGTACCAGAAAACTTCTTAGACGAATTCAATTTTATTTTTTTCATTGAACATTACTTCCTTTCCCTTTTTTTACAACATCAATTTTGAGCTAGCATTGATTAATAAATATACTCGAAATTTTAATTTAACTATAGCATGCACGCCTCTCCGTATTCTCTATGTATTTACTTTTCCTAATTTTTCACCTATTGGATCTACCTATAACTAAAAAACACTCGCTCAAACAAAAACGTTTGAAACGAGAGCATGCATTATTGACTAAGCTAATGCCAACCTAGCATTAAAAGTTAGCGTTCGTGCACCAACTTTTTTATTTCGCCGATTGTAAAATTAAGCTAGACAACGGAAAAAGTCATTTATGCTACACTCAACTTATATTTCCGACTAAAGAAAGATAAGGAGTCCGCCTAAATGACCGATACTCATCTTACTACAGACGAACTGGTTTTAATAGAGTCTTATTTCAATACTCATCAGCCTGTTGGACAAGTCGCAAAACGATTAAATCGTGCTCGTCAAATCATTTAGAACGTATACCACTTTCTAGCAGACGGACACAGCGCTCTCGAATACTACCAACAATACCAAGAGCATAAATCTCACTGTGGCCAGCATCCAATTATTTTACTTGATACACAGAAAGAATACGTTCAAAATAAAGATGGACACACGATGTTCTGGTTGGTCGTGAAGAGAGGCCGATTGCCCGTTCTGTTCGAACACTTTATTGGATGTTCAAAAAGGGCCTTTTTGACTGTGGGAATCTTCCAGTAAAATGAACATTCAAATGGGTTGTTAAGCAGAGACGGACTGCCAAAACAAATGGATTTCAACACGGTTGATCAAGTCTTTATCCAATCTATCTCTTCAAAAAGAAATCGTATTCCCAGGAAATCACTGAACTACCGAACCCCAATGGAAGTTTTTTGAGTTACATGAATGATGCGATTGTGTCTAGGTTAATTTGACAAATGAAATTGAGTATACTGAACCAATATCTCAGAAATTTCCCCTTCATTTTCTTTAAACCTCTGGAGTTCTACTAAAATTTCCATTTCGTTATCTAGCCTTTCAACTCGATTTTCTAACAAAGTACTTTTGGATTAATGATACATCCAGAAATTCAATAAAGAGAATTCTAGATGTTTCAAGTCACCTATTTATTACTTTTAGTTGATTTGTATACTAAGATAAATCCTAAAATACTCGTAAAAATTATAGTATAAATACCTGCTTTACCTATTTTTTCATCTCGAAGCTTATCAATTATTATCCCAATAATATTAGATATCCCCAAGAGTATAAGAAAACTAAAGAAAGGGTGTTCCTTTAAAAATAGTCTTAAGAAACGCATCAATAAGTCACCATCTTTTAGTTATTTAAGAGTCCCTACATATTTTTAAAATCAAAACAATTAATTACAAGTAGAGCTCAGTGAAAAATAAAATAATTGATCCTAAAACAAAGATATAAAGATTATTATCTATTAAAATTGCAGCCATAACTAACCAACTTATAAAGAAAAAAATTTGTTTATTTTTATTCCATGATATCCACTTATCTCTATCAATACCTACAAACATACATACTAAAATTGGAATAATTATTAAATTAGAAGCTGTCTCTAACATCTCTCCTCCCTCAGCTTTCTTTTAGATTGAATAAAAAATGATTGAAACATGTGCAATACCGATTTTTTAGTCAAATTTCTTTAGTCAGATGCACAATTTTTATTTGCAAATAACCATCCTGTTAGTACGGCTGGAATACCAACAAAGAGGATCATCGCTATTCCAGAAAACATAAGTTGATAGGCTATGAAGAAGCAAACAAGTGTTATTACTAGCATTAATATGTGAAAATTTCTTTTGAAAAACAACATGCCATTCCATCCTTCCATATTTTTTATTTTTCTTTGCGAAGCAGTACTACTTCCATAATAAGGATATAGAACACTAACAAAACAAAAGGAATAATTACTATCCACGATGTAAGAGATATAACACTACCAGTAGCTATATTAAAAGTAGATGCATTTGTATTAAAAACTTTTAGATAAATATTGAGTACGATATTCTTAAAATCGAACCTTCCTAAAACTGGTAAAAATAAATTATACGCGCTTAACACAAATATGCTTATCAAAATATTTTTTGTCACTAAAGTTAAATAAAAAGTAACAATAAAATAAAGTAAGCTAATTCCAAAAATAAACAGAATCTGATATAAAGCATTACTTAAATAGGAAATTTTTTTGAGATTATCCAAATTCACAATAGTATCAACTTTCATCGGAAAGGTTAAAGAAGTCAACAATTGTATTGCAATAAAAGTCATTATCGAAATAAATAATACACTGAAAATAGATACTGCACTGGCTATTAATTTAGAGCGATTGATTTGCCATTGTGACCTAATTGTTCGATGAACTTTTTGTGTTCCATACTTTACTTCAGCATTTGCGATAATGGCCCCATAAACTCCACTCATACATGGAAAAATAATAAAAAATGACGATGATAGTAGTTGATTGATTCCATTTTGCGGAAACATTGCTACTAAACTAGCTTGATAGGACATGAAATAGTATTTTAGTGGATTATTAATTACTTCCATATTTTGCAGTTGATCTATTTTAAAACTACCTTCTAGCAAACCTTTAATATCTTCTCCATTTGCATTTGCATCTTCTATCGCTTGATAAAAACTACTCAAGTTGCTAGTTAAAAAGTTTCTCTGTGATAGATACATCATTACAACTAAAAATATCGAAATTCCTAAAAAAATCAGATAAACTCTAGCTTTCCATTGGTAGTGTAATTCACTCAACAAATAAATCACCCTCTTTTACATTAGCAAATAAACTCCGAACTTTTTTATCAGGTACCACTTCTATAGTCTTATTTTTCACCCATAGCTTTTCATTACAAATATCTAGGTACAATTTTTCATGTCCACTCATAATAATGAGTGATCCCTGCTTCTTTAGGAATTCTATCGTTTTAAAAAGGACAACGCGATTGCTTTGATCTAGTCCATTTAGCACTTCATCAAGCAGGAGAATCTTAGAGTTTAACAATCTTGCAAGTAGTAACGCTAACATTTTCCGCTCTCCTAGGGAATAGGTAGCTACTTTTGACTTACATAGCAATTCATTATTTAGATATTGAACATCTAAGTTTTCAATCTGATGTTTTATCTTCATATTTTTAGTAAAGAAAATTATATTATCTAACCCAGTCAGATTTGAAAAAAAAGGCGTATCGTCAAAAATACAGAATTGATTAGAGTCTGCTTTATAAATTTCTCCTTCAAATTTTTCTTGCCCTAAAATACATCGAAACAATGTAGTTTTACCAATTCCATTTTCTCCGTAAATATAGTAAATTCTATTTTGATAAAAATCCATGTAAACATTCTGAAAAAGAGCCTTGTTTCCAAAGCTCTTCGAAAAACCACTCAATTTCAACATAGGTTCATTACTCCCTGTATTAATACCAACTACTTGAGCCATTACCATGGACACCATAATAGTCAGTAAAATCGTAGTTATAAATTGTAACGTCTCCCCACGGTGATACTACACCAGCACCAATAGTTTTTTCTCCACGCCATTTGTGTGTTGAACTAGAGGTACTATAACGGGTAATTCCATTTTTCCTAACAATATTTGGAAAAACCCATTGCTTGCCTCTACTTGTCATCAAGGTTTATATCGTCTAATACATGAATCCATCCGATAATAAAGAATATCGAAAACAAGCCACTCAAGATTCCAATTAGATATTCCCTTTTAATAATTAAGTAAATGGAGAGGCTCAATAATGCACAGCCACTAGCAACCAAGACATATAGAAATTTCTTTAATTTATGTTTAAATTCTTTACTCATGGACTTAATGTTAACCTCTATTCTCAATAAATAGCAAATTATGCAAAAATATAATTATCATTTTTCCCATCGACACGATCGAACCCTTCAGCGAGCACACCTCCCACTGAAGTACTTGCAATTGTCAGTGCTACATCTATTGCCGCACCCACAAAGCTCCCCACACTTAACCCTATTTTCTTCATGATTTCTTTTTCTACCATCCTAGTAATATTTCTCCTATTATTTCTAAGAAGAGTTCTTACTGCACTAACACTACTAGCCGTCGTCCATAGTCCAAGTGCAATTAATCCTACATCAATAACTGTAGAAACAAAACTTGTTGAATTCCACCAATTTTTTCCAACCCCTCTCAATAGAGAATTATATCCCACTAAATCTAAATACTCTTGAATAGCCTGACTGACACGCTTTTCATCTTCATCATTTAAAATAACTTCTCCCGCTTTATTTATTTTACTTTCTACATTCGAATATTTTTCCTTAATAATATTCAGTGCATTTTGCGCACGATTCTCTTCTTCTGTGTAAAGAGGTGAGACGGCTATTTTCTGAATCTCCTCAGAAGTCGTCACACTATCCTTCGATATTTCAGATGCTTGTGTTACAGAAGCTCCACTAAGACTAAATATTGAAAGAATAGTCATAGTAACCGTCCCAAGTAATGCCATTTTAACTTTATTCATAATACTTCTCCGTTCTATTCAAAATTTTCAAATATCAAGATAGATCTTCTACATAAAACTAACATGTACCTTCTCCACAAAAGATTATTCATTCAAAACTTGCACCAACTAGCCATAAACCTAGTTGCCTAATGATGGCAAATATATTCATTTGATTACTCCTTTCTGTTATATTTCTTATGCGTTGATTTTACAATTCGATACATTGGTTATATTATAATGTTGAATATATGCACATCATCGGGAGGAAACATATGCGCTGGGACTTTGGTCAGATATACAAGTCAATTCGAATCGGTAAAGGATTATCACAAAAAGATGTTTGCCATAATCAAATTAATCGAACTACTCTGTCACGTATTGAAAATGACAATCAAAATACAAGCTTTGAGTCAATGCAATATCTTCTTGACCAAATAAACGTTTCATGGGATGAATTTCAGTATATCTGCAATGAATTTCAACCAAGTTTTAGAGATAAGATTATCAACGAGTACTATACTATTGTCTCCACTGCAGAAATTGAGAAAATCTCTAAATTACAAAGAAAATGCGAGACCTATCTGAAATCATCGGAAGATAACAAAATTCGCGAAATTCACTTTATACTTGCTGCATTATCTAAATTGGAAACTGATTCTCCTGATCAAATTACCTCAACTACTAAGGAATTAGTTTCATTGGTGTGGAATCGACTATCTAAAATAGACATCTGGACCTATGATGATATTCGATTGATAAACGCAATCTTATATCATTTAGAATTCACCACAATCCTGGAACTAGTACCCAAATTGAGACAAGCTTTACATAAATATGAGTTTTATACAAATATTGATGTATTGCACACCACTTTACTTATCAATCTTGCTTATATTTATATGCAGAATCATTACTTCTTGGAAAGTCAGGAAATTCTTACAGAAGCCTTGAACTTATCAAAAAAATTAAATAGAGTAGATTTCATTGGAATTTCGACAGTTCGTTTAGGAATATGTTCGAATGATAAACAGCGGATTGAAAATGGCATGCTATTGTTAAATTTAGTTGGACATGACAATCTAGTGCTCGAATTGGAAAAAGAAATTGTTAGCTTTGCTTAACTATCAGAAATTATCTACTAACAAAAAAATTGAGAATCATTCTAAATCCTGATACTAAAATACTCATGGAGCTTTTCGAAAACCCTAATTTTTCAAGAATTATCAAATACTCAAACAAAAGACGTTTGAACGAACCAGCATAACAAAGCTGAAATCGTTCAAACGTCTCTTTTATATTTTTCAAAAGATCGCCCTATCAAATTGTATCAATGTTGAAGATCAGCTAGATAGCTATCTAAGTTTTTGATGAAAAATGAATGAATTAGTATCAAAAAGCAAATTTAAATTGTTGTTATTAACGAAGGAAGAAAAGAAAGGTAGCTACCAACATTCTATGAAAACCTTCAACATATAACTAAGGAGGGCTATTATGCCAATTAAAATCAACGATCTCACCTTACCAAAAGAAAAACTCGAAAAAGAATACCAAATCGTCAATGTTACTCGCTGGCAAAAAGATGGGGAAATTCTAGGTTGGAGTTACGAATGTATCCTACCTAAACTCCGCTACGAGAAAATCAGTGTCAAAGTCAAATCTGAAAATCCTGTGATTACTCCGGAAGAACTTATCCAACAAGGTTTAGCCATGGTTACATTTGCCAATTTAGTGATTGCACCTTGGGGACGATCAAATGGTCAATTCGTTAGTTACGGCTTATCAGCCACGGCAGATGCAGCAACCTTGATTCCGAAAAAACAAGGTAACCTTACGCAAAACTAATTTTCCTATGGGTTTGTTGGGTGGTTAGGACGAAACGGCGAGGCAGCGCCATAGAGCCGCTTCAGTCCGTTAAGACCGCCCAATAAACACATAGGCTGGAAGGACTGCTTTGCAGGACTTCCCCTTAACTTGATTTATAGAACAACATCTAGAGAAAATAAACGGCTCATTGACAATTGAATAAACAACAAGGAGTGATGATTTTTGAAGGCTTATAATCAGAAAATCATTGAAACTCCCACGTACCTTGAAATTTATGATTATGAAGCAATCATTACTCCGAAACAAAAAGCAGACAAAAATGAAACCAATCCAAAACGAAAGAAAGAATTAGCTTGGCTTTATGAAGAAGAAAACACCATCACTGATAAGAGAAAAAACTATGATGAATTATCCGCTCAAGGACAATACGATAGCTTAAAACGAAAACAAAAACACTATCAAAATATGCGATTTGAAATTGCTCGACTCGTGGATATGAACTTTGACAATCAGACAAAATTTTTAACCCTCACTTTCAGAGAAAACATTCAAGACATTGCCTATGCGAATAATGAATTTAATAAATTTATCAAACGACTAAACTACGAACTCTATCACACAAAAAAATCTAAGTTAAAATACCTTGCCACGTGGGAAAAGCAAGAACGAGGCGCCATCCATTATCACATTATCCTGTTTGACTTTCCTTTTATCTCCTTCAATCGCCTTACAACCATCTGGGGACATGGATTTGTCAAAATCAACAAGATTGATGTGGATAGTATCGAAAATCGTGGACGCTATATCAGTAAATATTTTGATAAGGACTTGGATATGAAAGAGCATAAGAAAAAAGCGTTCTTCAAATCCCGTAACCTCAAAGTGCCCAGCGTAACAAAACAACTCGTGGATCAACCTTTTGATACCACAAATCAAGACGTCCTTTATACCAATGAGTATCTCGTAAGACGTCCAATATTTTACAGTACAATAAATGAAGGTGGAACTCCTGAACAAGTGATGGATTTTCAGGAAAGCACTGTTCGCTATACAAAAATAAAAAAATGAATATTGAAAGTAGGTAAAAATATGACTGTTACAGTACCGATTGAATTCAATCAAG
Source organism: Candidatus Enterococcus courvalinii (assembly GCF_017315945.1). Classification (GTDB taxonomy): domain Bacteria; phylum Bacillota; class Bacilli; order Lactobacillales; family Enterococcaceae; genus Enterococcus_B; species Enterococcus_B courvalinii. The sequence goes on along the minus strand of NZ_JAFLWI010000019.1, from coordinate 44,160 downwards.
AAATAATTGAAGAGCTTGTTCAATTAACAAAGCAAAAAATTGAGGAAGAAGAAGCACAACAACCCAAAACAAAGGAATTACCTCCCTACCCAACACGAAAACAGTTAAAGCAACAACTAAAGATTGGCGATACTCGCCTCAATAATTGGATTGATCATGGGTTAAAAGTCATTCCTTTTGGTAAAGAAACTCGATTTGACCGTGAAGATGTAAAACTTTATTTAGACAGTCTAAAAATCTAACCTTGACTTACTTGTTTTCGCTGACTATGATACCGATAAGAAAGGAGAAACCCTTCTCTTTGATATACTGGCGAGTGAATCAAGGGAGAAACTTATGATAAATAAATATAAAAAGAAAAATGGCACAATCGCCTATATGTTTAAAGCATATCTCGGTATTGATCCGGTTACAGGAAAAAAGAAATACACCACCAAGCGTGGTTTTAAATCACCACAAGAAGCCAAGAAAGCTTATAATCGCTTGATGGTACAAGTAGAAGAAAATGATGTGGTGACAAATTCACAACGCCTTTTTTCAGAATTGGCAGATGAGTGGTTTGAGCAATATAAAAACACGGTTCGTGAAAGTACCTATGTCGCCCAAAAATTGGCTTACAAAAAGCATATCTTACCTCTTTTTGGCAATTTGAAAATCTCAAGAATTTCAATTCCTTATTGTCAAAAACAGGTAAATCACTGGTATAGCTATTACAAAAAATATTCCAACTTAATTGGTCTGACTTCATCTGTTTTCAAGTATGCTTTGAGTTTACGGCTCATCCGAAGTAATCCCATGGATGCTGTGATTCGTCCAAAGCGTAAGAAACGAATTGACGAGGAACGCTATTCTGCACCTTACTATGAAAAGGAAGAGCTATTGGAATTCCTTGAAATTGCCAAAAAATATCCAGATCCGATTTATCCAATTTTCCGGATTTTAGCTTTTACAGGATTACGTAAGGGTGAATTATTAGCCTTACGTTGGAAAGACATTGATTTCGAGAAAAGCACACTTTCTGTTAAACAAACGTTAGCCACATGTGATAAATGGGAAATCAAATTCCAAGTTCCCAAAACAGAAAAGAGCCTTCGAACAATCTCGATAGACTCTGAAACCTTACAAGTAATAAAACGATGGCAATTAAAGCAAAAAGAATATTTTTTTAAAATGGGAATTAAACCGGCAAAGAATGGTGAACAGCTCCTATTTGTATCAGAAGAAAATAAACCACTTTATTTAGACTATGTAAATCACAACTTGAAAATCATCATAAATGAGAATAACTTAAAACGTATCACACCTCATGGTTTTCGTCATACCCATTGCAGTCTGCTATTTGAATCCGGAGCTTCTCTTAAAGAAGTTCAAGTTCGGTTAGGACATACAGATATTAAAACGACTATGGATATCTACACCCATGTCACAAAAAAACAGACGGAAGAAACGGCAAATCGTTTTGCGGATTTCATGAGTTTCACAGAGGAACAACAAGGAAGTTTTCAGAAGGTCAAAAGTATGGTCAAAAGCGAAAAAAAGCAGACTATCCCTATTAGATAGTCTGCTAAACGTTGATTTAACAATGTTTTTCTTATTCCGCAGCGTTTGCGTCTTTGAGACCGTATTTTTTGTTGAAACGGTCCACACGTCCGTCTGCTTGTGTGAATTTTTGACGTCCAGTGTAGAATGGATGTGAGTCAGAAGTTACTTCGACACGGATGACTGGGTATGTATTACCGTCTTCCCATTCAACTGTTTCTTGTGAAGTTTTTGTTGAACCTGACAAGAATTTAAAACCAGTTGTTGAATCCATGAATACTACTGGATGGTAATCTGGATGAATGTTTGCTTTCATAGTTTTTTCGCTCCTTTGCCCTGCTTCATTTGCTGAACCAGAGTTGATTTGTCGATTTACAACAGTAACATCTTATCATGTTTCATTCAAGGTTGCAATTATCTTTTTTGATTTCTCATTTGATTTTTCTTACCAAAGGAAACATCTTGAAACTCTGCAAAAAACTGCTGGTTATTCTTGGTTTTCCGCAAGAAACGAATCAATTGCTCCGTGTACTCTAAAGAATCGCCAATCATATTTTTACGTAATTTCCAAATTTCTTCTAATTGCGTACTTGGAATTAGCAATTCTTCTTTACGTGTTCCTGATTTTTTGATGTCGATTGCTGGGAAAATCCTTCTTTCTGCCAATTCACGTGACAATTGAAGTTCAAGATTTCCTGTTCCTTTGAACTCTTCGTAGATGACATCATCCATTCGACTGCCCGTATCTACCAGAGCAGTTGCTAGGATCGTTAAGCTCCCGCCCTCTTCGATATTACGTGCTGCTCCGAAAAATTTCTTTGGTTTATACAACGCAGCTGGGTCAATTCCTCCACTTAAGGTTCTACCACTTGGTGGAACAACTAAGTTATAGGCTCTGGCAAGTCGTGTGATACTGTCCATTAAAATGACAACATCTCGTTTATCTTCAACCAGCCGCATTGCACGTTCTAAAACTAATTCTGCGACACGTGTATGGTTTTGTGGCTGCAAATCAAACGTTGAAGATACCACATCCCCTTTTACACTACGCTCTAAGTCAGTCACTTCTTCCGGTCGTTCATCAATTAATAAAACAATCAATTCAACGTCAGGATAATTCTCCGTGATACCATTGGCAATTTCTTTTAAGACCGTTGTTTTTCCTGCTTTTGGTGGCGCAACGATTAGCCCACGTTGGCCAAAACCGACAGGAGAAAAAATATCAATCATTCGTGTGGATAATCGATTAGTGGTTGTTTCTAATGTTAACTGTTCTTGTGGGTAAAGAGGTGTTAATGCTGGAAAATGAGGTCGTTCTTTTGCTTCTTCTGGATCTTTTCCATTGACGCTTTCGACATGCATCAATCCATAGTAACGTTCTGATTCCTTCGGTGGACGGGCTTTTCCAGCAACTTTGTCTCCATTTCGCAAACCAAAACGGCGAATCTGTGAAGCGGAAATATAGATGTCTTCTACACTTGGACCATAATTGATTGGACGTAAAAATCCATACCCATCTTGTCCTACGATATCTAAAATTCCTTCCATATAATAGAACCCTTGTTTTTCTGCTTGTGCACGAATCACAGAGAGTGAAAGTTCCTTTTTATTCATTTTACTGTAATAAGGAATTTTAAAATCCTTGGCATAGCTGTAAATTTCTTTTAATGTTTTATTTTCCAGCTCCGCCATTGTCAAATAATCGCTCATTCGGCCTCCACTTCCTCAATCATTTCAATTGATGCACCTAAAGCAGTCAGTTTTTCGATAATGTGATCATATCCACGTAGAATATATTCGACATTATAGATTGTCGTCGTTCCTTCTGCTAGCAATCCGGCAATAACTAAACAAGCCCCTGCACGCAGATCAGATGCCACGACTTCTGCCCCATGTAACTTACTTGGACCATTTACAATGATCATATTTCCTTCAACTGAGATATCTGCACCCATTCGTGCTAACTCAGGTACGTGATTGACGCGTTTCGCATAAATCGTATCAATAATTTCTGCCGTGCCAGATGTCATTAATAATAAGGGGGTCAAAGGTTGTTGCAAGTCTGTCGCAAAACCTGGATATGGGTAAGTCATCACATTCACAGCTTTCAAATCAGTCGATGGATAGACTTCGATTTCATCTTCGCTGATTTTCATTTTGACACCAATTTCTTGTAATTTAGCAATGAAGCTTTCGAGATGTTCAAAAATAACGTTTTTTACTTTTATTCCATTCCCTGCAGCTGCTGCAAGAGCTAAGTACGTTCCCGCTTCGATTCGGTCAGGAATCATGAAATGACGACAGCCATGTAATTCCTCGACACCATCAATACGGATAATGTCCGTACCCGCCCCACGTACTTTTGCTCCCATATTGTTCAATAATGTCGCAACATCAATAATTTCTGGTTCACGAGCCGCATTTTCAATGATTGTTTGGCCTTTTGCTTTTACTGCCGCAAGCATGATATTGATTGTTGCACCTACAGAGACTACATCCATGAAAATTCGATTTCCTTGCATTTGATCACTTTCAGTTCGCAAATACATCGCACCATGCTCATTCGTAACTTGTACGCCTAGCGCCTCGAATCCTTTAACGTGTAGGTCAATTGGTCGTGGGCCTAAATAACAGCCACCAGGTAAGCCAACCACAGCTTCACCAAATTTTCCTAATAATGTTCCCATAAAATAGTACGATGCACGTAAACTATTGATTTTTCCATTTGGCATTGGCACAGATACGATTTCTGTTGGATCAATTTCTAATACGTTATTTGAAAAAGTAATCTTTGCACCCATAATTTCTAAAATTTCAATTAACGAATGGACATCCTGAATATCAGGGACACCTTCTAAAATCACTGGGGAATTTGCTAAAATAGCCGCTGGAATCAATGCTACTGCACTATTTTTTGCCCCACTAATCGTTACTTCACCTGTTAGTGAACGGCCACCATTGATAACGATTTTCTTCATAAAATCCACCTATTCTTAATTTATTCATACTCGTTAATTTTACCATAGACTGTCATTTTTCAAAAGCTTGGGACTGTGCCAATACACAAACAACTTTTTTTGTCCCTTTCAACCGCTTTTTTTACAAAAAAAAAGACTGAAAAATAAGTTTCCAGTCTACTTTCTATTTAGCAATTTAAACAACCTTTTATCGAATATTCTTTGAATAGCCAAATGCTTTACTCATTTTGTCACTTGACGATAAATTTGATAAACAGCCCCGATCATACCTGCATCGTTTTGTAATTTGGCTGGTCGAACAGCAGCAATCGTTTTATCTTTAAGGTAGTGAATTGATTCGTGTCGATCCATCAGTTCTTCCAAACGTTTTTGAAAGCGTCGATTAAATTGCTCATTTGAACTGATTCCTCCACCAAACAAAATCAGTTCTGGATCAAAGCAACTGATTAAATTCAACATCCCCACAGCTAAATCTGTTAAGAATTGTTCTACGGTGTTGATTGCTAATACTTTTAAAAACTAGCGATAAAAGTTTTCAGCAGACAAAAAAGAGTGAGACAAAACAAATTTGTTTTGTCCCACCCTTTTCATCAGTCAACAAAGGAAGCAAATTAAGCTTTGTTTGCTGAACCGAACCAGTCAATATGAGATTCTGCATCTTTAACGATTGCAGCTTTACCTGGTGCTAATAATTTACGAGGGTCAAATCCTTTACCTTCGCGGTCTTTACCAGCTTCGATATATTCACGAGTAGCAGCAGCAAATGATAATTGGAATTCAGTATTAACATTCACTTTTGAGATACCCATTGAGATAGCTTTTTCGATTTGGTCTTGAGGAATACCTGATCCGCCGTGTAATACTAAAGGCATATCTGGACCTACAGCATCAGCAATTGCTTGTAAATGATCAAATGCTAATCCGTTCCAGTTTTCTGGGTATTGACCGTGGATGTTACCGATACCACATGCTAAGTAGTCGATACCTGTAGCAACCATTTGTTTACATTCTTCAATGTCAGCTAATTCGCCGTTACCGATGATTCCGTCTTCTTCTCCGCCGATTGAACCAACTTCACATTCTACAGAGATTCCTTTAGCGTGAGCTCTTTCAACAACGTCTTTAGCTAATTTCAAGTTTTCTTCGAATGGTAAATGAGAACCATCAAACATAACTGAAGTATAGCCGATTTCGATACATTCTAAAGCTGCATCATAGTCACCATGGTCTAAGTGGATAGCAACTGGAACAGTGATGTTCATTGCTTCAACTAAATCAGTGATTAAATCTTTACATACTTTGTAACCACCCATGTATTTAGCTGCACCCATTGAAGTTTGGATAAGTACTGGTGCTTGTTTAGCTTCAGCTGCTTCAAGAATAGCTTGAGTCCATTCTAAGTTGTTTGTGTTGAATCCGCCGACAGCGTAACCGCCTTTACGAGCAGCTTTTAAAAATTCAGCTCCTGATACTACTGGCATAATAAAATTCCTCCTAAGTTTTGTAAAAACTAAATTTGTTAAGACAATTCTTAACCAACGACCTTATTTTACCAAACATTGTGGTACTTTTCTACTAAAATCACCGAAAATGAAAATTTTCAACAAGTTTTTTGTAAAAAAGAAACACAATAACAGAATATAACTAGACAAAAATACCGTTTTATTATGTTTTCCTTTCCTATTTAATAACAAAAGAACAAATAGAAAAAATCATCCTTTTTTCATAAACCCTCATTTATTTCACTTAATTCCTGCTTTTGGATCTTTCCGCAAAAAAACAGAGTAGTTTATAAAATCTACTCTGTTTGATCTATTTTTTATTTTGATTCGCGATCCGCTAACGAAGCACCAACAAATGCTTTGATAAGTTTTTGTGGACGATTTGGTCGTGAAATCAACTCCGGATGGAATTGGCAACCAACAAAGAATTTCTTCTCAGGAATTTCAACGATTTCAACCAAGCGATTGTCTGGTGAAACACCAGAGAAGACCAATCCTTGTTCTTCAAACATTTCGCGGTATTGGTTGTTGAATTCATAACGGTGACGGTGACGTTCTTGAACGACATCTGCCTCTTCATATGCTGTTGCTGTTTTCGTTCCTTTTTTGATTTTACATGGATATAAGCCCAAACGAAGTGTTCCACCAAGGTTTTCAACGTTTTCTTGATCAGCCATCAAATCAATAATATTATTTTGAGCATCTGGATTTGTTTCAGCTGAAGCCGCGTCAGGAAGACCAACTACATTGCGTGCAAATTCCACACAAGCCATTTGCATCCCCAAGCAAATACCTAAAAATGGAATATCATTTTCTCTGGCAAAACGGATTGCTTCAATTTTCCCTTCAACGCCTCGGTCACCAAATCCACCAGGAACTAAGATTCCGTCAGCATCTTTCAAACGTTCTGCAACATTTTCTTCCGTTAATTCTTGTGCCTTGACCCAATCCAGTTCAATATCCGCATCATAAGCAAAGCCTGAATGTTTCAGTGCTTCTACTACTGAAATATAAGCATCAGGTAACTCAACGTATTTACCAACTAAAGCAATACGTACTTTTTTCTTCAAGTTCAAGACACGTTCTTCTAATTCTTTCCATTCCGTCATGTCTGCTTCTGGTGTTTCAAGTTTCAAGTGTTCGCAAACAATTCGATCCATTCCTTGTTTTTGTAACAATAATGGAATGGAATATAATGTATCCACATCAGGCGATTCAATCACTGCTTCTGGTTCAACATCACAAAATTGTGCTAATTTATTTTTTACGCTTTGTGAAACAGGTTGCTCCGTACGAACAACCAAAATATTTGGTTGGATCCCCAAGCCACGTAATTCTTTCACACTGTGTTGTGTTGGTTTGGTTTTCATCTCACCAGCAGCTTTTAAATAAGGAATCAAAGTTGTATGCACGTACATTACGTTGTCTGCACCAACATCTGCTTTCATTTGGCGCAAAGCTTCCAAGAATGGTAATGATTCGATATCGCCCACTGTTCCGCCAACTTCGGTAATAATTACATCAGAGTCCGTTAATTTTGCGGCACGCATGATCTTTTCTTTGATTTCGTTTGTGATATGTGGAATCACTTGGACAGTTGCCCCTAAGTACTCCCCTTTACGTTCTTTACGCAATACTTCAGAATAGATTTTTCCTGTGGTAACATTGGAGTATTTGTTCAAATTGATGTCGATAAAACGTTCATAGTGACCTAAGTCTAAGTCTGTTTCCGCACCATCATCTGTTACAAACACTTCTCCATGTTGATAAGGACTCATTGTTCCTGGGTCAACATTGATGTACGGGTCAAATTTTTGGATAGTTACCTTTAGGCCACGATTTTTCAACAAGCGACCCAATGAAGCTGCTACGATCCCTTTACCAATCGAAGATACAACGCCGCCAGTTACAAAAATGTATTTTGTCATAAATTCAAAAACTCCTTCTTGTTTTATCTGCAGGAAAAGTCCCAGAAAAAATAAAGAAAGCTCCCTATTCTTCTAACAAGAATAGGGAGCTGAAATTTCTGTAAACTTCTGACCCTTTAAAAGGGTGCCCAAGGAGTATAATACAAGCTCCAGAATCGAAAGTCAAGACATCAATTTGATGATTACGATTTCAAAAAAATTGTTGGTGCTGGACGCATTTTAAACAACTTAGCGCTAAAACTTAAAATACTATTTCAAAAACGTTTCCAATTGTTTTGAGAGCATTCGGATCATCATCGCTCTAAATTCACCACCTCTCTATTTTTCATTATTACAGTTTTTGTAAGTACTCTAAACAACATAGCTATAAAACCAAAAGAATCCAAGGTTTCGTAATCACACTACTCGTCCACAGCAAAACTTCAGTTAGAATCTTTCACCAATTATTTTTTCTTATTATAATCACAGGGAAATAAACCTGCGGGACACAAAAAAATAATGGATGAAAAAAACACAGAGACAAAAGATTGCCCCTGTGTTTGCTTAATTTTTTGCATTAATAAAGTTCCAAATATTGTTCTCTTTCCCACTCAGAAACGGTTTGACGGAAAGCTGCCCATTCCAAGCGCTTCGCTTCAACAAAGTTTGAGAAGATGTGTTGACCTAGTGCATCGATCATTACTTCGTCTTTACGTAATTCTTTAATTGCATTATGAATTGTTGAAGGTAAATCTTGGATTTGTGCTGCTTCACGTTCTTCTTCATTCATCACATAAATGTTACGGTCAACCGCGTCTGGCGGTGTCAATTCATGACGGATACCGTCTAACCCAGCCTGCAATAATACGGCCATTGCCAAGTAAGGATTTGCAGATGGATCAACTGAACGTAATTCTAAACGAGTGGATACGCCCCGTGACTCAGGAACTCGAACTAATGGTGAACGATTATGTCCACTCCATGCAACATAAACAGGTGCTTCATATCCAGGAACTAGACGTTTATATGAGTTCACTGTTGGATTACAAACAGCTGTGTACGCACGTGCATGATGTAATAAACCACCTAAGAAATGATAAGCTGTTTGACTTAATTCTAAATCACCCTCTTTATCATAAAAAGCGTTGCCGTCTTCATTGAACAAGGACATATTACAATGCATCCCTGACCCATTGATTCCATATAATGGTTTTGGCATGAAGGTTGCGTGTAGTCCATGTTTTCTAGCAATTGTTTTGACAACTAGTTTGAACGTTTGAATATTATCACAAGCATCTACGACATCTGCATATTTAAAGTCGATCTCATGTTGTCCTGGCGCAACTTCATGGTGAGAAGCTTCAACTTCAAACCCTAAACTTTCCAGTTCCAAAACGATATCACGACGACAATTTTCACCTAAATCCGTTGGGGCAAAATCAAAGTAACCACCTTTGTCATTTAGTGTCGTAGTGATTCCGCCATCTTCATCAAGTTTAAATAAGAAAAATTCGGGTTCTGGGCCTAAATTGAAAGAGGTAAAACCAAGTTCTCTCATATCTGACAACGCACGTTTTAAGTTTCCACGAGGGTCGCCAGCAAACGGTGTTCCATCTGGATTGTAAATATCGCAAATTAAACGTGCAACTTTTCCATGCGCACTCTCCCATGGGAAAATCATCCAAGTTGAAAGATCTGGATACAAATACATATCGCTTTCTTCAATTCGAACAAATCCTTCGATTGAAGAACCATCAAACATCATTTTATTTTCTAAGACTTTGTCGATTTGACTTACTGGAACTTCAACATTTTTGATGGTTCCTAAAATATCTGTGAACATTAGACGTAAAAAGCGTACGTTTTCTTCCTCAATAATTCGTTTGATTTCTTCGCCAGTGATTTGTTTCTTTACCATGGTATCCCTCTTTCTCTTTCATTTTTGTTTTTTATTTTATTCAGTCATAGAATTGATGTTGCATTCCTTGCGACTGATAGTGCCCAGTTTTACTTAGTCCACCTTGTGATAACATTTCATCACGAAAGATTTGACGGACATCATGATCGGTCAATGGTCGTTTTTTCTTGGCTTCTTTTTTCTTCGCCTGTGCCATTTCATATACCCGCTTGATTCCTGCCATATTCAGACCATCCGAAAGATAATCTTTGATTTCCAACAATGTATCAATATCATTTAACGAATACATACGACGATTTCCTTCGCTACGTTCAGGATGAACAAGTTCTTGCTCTTCATAATAACGAATCTGTCTTGCAGTTAAATCAGTCAACTTCATAACTGTACCAATTGGAAAAACTGACATTGAGCGTCGTAATTCCTTTTCTCCCATCAGATGTCTCCTTTCGTTTCCTAAGTTGAGAAAAGTGTACCAATTTATTTTTTACTTGTCAACGATTCATGTAAGGTTTTCTAACATGAAAAACAAAAAATTTTTCCATACAAAAAAATGAGCTCTTTCTTTGCTAGAAAAAGCTCATCATTTGATTATTTATTGATGATAAACAGCATTCACTGCGTGAGAAACTGCAATTTTTACATGTTCAAAGGTCAACCCACCTTGAATATACAGCGCATAGGGTTCTCTCAAAGGACCATCTGCACTTAATTCGATACTCGCACCTTGGACAAAAGTACCTGCTGCCATAATAATATCATCTTCATATCCAGCCATGTACGAGGGAATCGGTGCAACAAATGAATCGATTGGTGAAAATTTTTGGATTGCTTGGCAAAAGGTGACCATGGCTTCCGCATTTTCCATTTCAACTAATTGGATCAAATCCGTTCGTGGCTCGTCCCAACGTGGTGTCGAACGCAGTTGATAACTTTCCAATAAAGCTGCTGTAAAGACTGCACCTTGAATCGCTTGGCTAACTACATGTGGTGCTAAGAAAAAGCCTTGCAGCATATCATAGACGTTTCCCAACATTGCGCCACCTTCTGCACCAACGCCTGGTGTAGTCAAACGATAAGCCGCACGCTCAACGAGCTCTTTTTTCCCAGCAATATAACCACCTGTTTTCGCAATTCCGCCACCGGGATTCTTGATCAATGACCCAGCAATGAGATCTGCTCCAATTTGAGTTGGCTCCATTAGTTCAGCAAATTCTCCATAACAATTATCGACAAAAATGACCACATTGGGATTAATTTCATGTACAAAAGTGCACATTTCTTTAATCTTTTCAATCGTAAAAGATGGACGTGTAGCATAGCCCCGTGAACGTTGAATCGCAACCACTTTTGTTTTGCTTGTCATTTTCTTTTTCACTTGTTCAAAGTCTACTTCTCCATTTACTCGCAAGTCAACATGGTCGTATCCAATCCCGTACTCTTTGAATGAACCAATTCCGTTACCGGCCACACCAATGACTTCCAATAAAGTATCATATGGGGTTCCTGTAATATAAAGTAAATCATCACCTGGACGTAGCACCCCAAAAAGTGCTGTTGCAATTGCGTGCGTGCCTGAGACGATTTGTGGGCGAACAAGTGCTGTTTCTGCCCCAAATACTTGAGCATATACAGCTTCCAGAACATCGCGGCCTAAATCATCATTTCCATAACCAGTTGATGGCAAGAAATGGGTCTCTGATACTTGCTGATCTCGAAATGCTGCTAACACTTTTGCCTGATTCGTCAATGCTACTTCTCGAACCTCAGCTAATCGCTTAGCAACCTTTTGATCCACTTCATCTATTTTTTCAACTAATTCAGGCGCTAACTCAGCTGTCCAACTCATCTGTCATTCTCCTTATCCATTTCGAAGTACTCTTCGCGAATCCTCTGACTTCATAGCTATTCTTTTCTTCGATAAACTCTTCACTTAACACCAAGGTTTGTCGCTTGATTTCACTTAACTGTTGCCCTGCATCACTTGGTAAGAAAAGTGTATAGGGTGTCAATAGTTCCATGATTTCTCGTTTGATTGCTCGTGTCAATTCTTGTTTTCCCGATTCACTTTTGGCTGAAATCAAACGATTGGGGAACAGTGTGGGTGTAAAAGTTCCACGGTTAACTTGGTCTGCTTTATTATAAATAGTCAAGATTGGTACATCTTTCATCTTAAGTTCATCCATTAATTTCAAAACCGTTTGTTCCTGTAAAATTCGTTCAGGTGCACTAGCATCCACGACATGTAGAAGTAAATCCATATTTTGACTTTCTTCTAAAGTTGAATGAAACGCATCAATCAGCTGTGTTGGCAAATCTTGAATAAAACCAACAGTATCTGTCATCGTCACTTCAAATCCTTCAGGAAAATGCCATTTTTTCGTCAATGGATCCAGTGTTGCAAATAACTGATCCTTTGAATACGTATCTGCTTGAGTCAGCAGATTTAAAATCGTTGATTTTCCAGCATTCGTGTAACCAATCAGACCAATTTGAAAAATCTCATTATTTTTTCGTTGTTGCCGATTGCGCTCCCGATGTGCCTCAACTTCTCTCAGTTCACGTTTGACTGCATAGATTTTGTTGCGAATATGACGACGATCCGTTTCTAGTTTTGTTTCACCGGGTCCTCTTGTTCCAATTCCCCCGCCTAAACGAGATAAAGTCTTCCCTTGTCCTACCAATCGGGGCAGCAAATATTCAAGCTGTGCCAACTCTACTTGCAGTTTGCCTTCTCTTGAACGTGCGCGCATCGCAAAAATATCTAAAATCAATTGTACTCGGTCGATAACCGGTAATCCTACGGCATCTGAAATGATTTGACTTTGTCGTGGCGTTAGCTCATGGTTAAAAATGATTAAATCTGCTTCATAAGCAGTTGCTTGCTGGATTAATTCTTCTAATTTTCCTTTACCAATCAATGTTTGGCGATCGACTTGTGGTCTTTTTTGTGTAAGCGAAAAAACCACTTCTCCTGCTGCAGTTTTCGTCAGTTGAATCAATTCTTTCATTGATTCTGCAAAATAATGTTGATTTTTTTCCGTTTCGACCCCGACGATCACCACTTTTTCTTTCTCTTTAATCATTGTGACTCCTCCAGCCATTTTTGAATTTCCGTTTCAATTACTTGCTGTTCCTCGGGCTGCTCTATTAAATCAAACCACTGGGCAGTTAGTCGATTTCTAAACCAAGTAAGTTGTCGTTTTGCATAACGTCTGGAATTTTGTTTGATTTGTTCTACGACTTCTGCTAAAGAATCCTGTCCATTAAAATAGGGGAAAAATTCTTTGTACCCAATTCCTTGACTTGCTTGTGTATCACCTAATTGATAAACAAAACGTGCCTCATCTTCCAGACCAGCTTTTAGCATCAAATCCACTCGTAAATTGATTCGTTCATAAAGCTTCTCTCGGTTGGTATCCAAGCCAATCATGTAATAATCGTATAATTGTTTTGGTTGTTCTTTGGGAGCAGTAATGCTGAATCCTGTCGTTTCTAAAACTTCCAACGCCCGGACAACTTTTCGCTGATTGTTCCAATGAATTTTTTCTGCTGCTTCTGGATCTTTTTCTTTAAGCATCGTCCATAAAGCTTCTTTTCCATATTCATCAGCAAATGCTTCGTATTTTTGGCGAACTAGTTTGGTTTCGTCTTGCTGTTTGTCTGCAGCACCTAATTGGTAATCATAAAGTAAAGACTGGATATACAATCCTGTGCCACCAGCAATAATCGGCAAATGACCTCTAGCCGTGATTTCAGCAATCAATTGTCTAGCAGACTGCTGAAAATCAGCAGCTGAGTAGCGTTGCGTCGGCTCAATCACATCAATCAAATGATGTGGTACGCCAGCCATTTCTTCTGTGGTGACCTTTGCTGTCCCAATATCTAGTTTTTGATACACTTGTAAGGAATCACCACTAATGATTTCCCCATTAAATTTTTTTGCTAATTCAATGCTCAAAGCTGTTTTACCAACAGCCGTTGGGCCAACAATTACTAATACTTTTTCCATAAGCATCCTACTTTTTCATAAATTGTTTCAGGCGAATGGCTCTCTCAGGATAATCGGTAATGATTCCTGTCACTCCAAATCCATAGCACCAATTAATTTCTTCTTCGGTATTGATCGTCCAAGGTCGAATAGGTTTATCAAATATTCCTACTTGTTCAGGTTGCTCTTGCAACCAAGTCTTTTTGGGATGAACGCCTTCGATAAATCCGTTTTCCTTTGCGTACATGATTTTATTTTTTGAAGTCCCTGTCAAAACATCTAATTGAACGCCAGGTTCTAGTTTCGCCATGCGCTCTAAAGAAGCAAGGTTGAAACTGCAATACCCATGTTCAAATGGCCAAGACTGTTGCAACAAGGCAGAAACTTTTTCCTCAATTTGAGGATATTCATACTTATCTGTCTTTAATTCGATCATTAATACACCGCGATAGTTTTTTTGGAGCAAAAGGTTCAGTACCTCTTTTAAAGTTGGCACTTTTGCCGCAGAAAAATCTTTGCTAAACCAACTACCGGCGTTCAACTTTTTGATTTCTTCTAACGTTTTCTCGCGAAGTAATCCTTTACCATTTGTTGTTCGATCCACTTCTTCATCATGCATCACAACTATTTGGCCGTCTGCACTAAGATGAACATCTAACTCGATTCCATCTGAACCAACACGAACCGCTTCGGCAAATGCTGGCAATGTATTTTCAGGATGTGTTCCGCTACTCCCGCGATGTGCGTAAATCTGTACCATATTCATTCACTCCAATCGAGTACTATTGTAACATATGGAAGAAGTTCTAGCTCAAGCACTGACCCTAGCTGAACAAGGAACGAGCACGTCAAAGAACTCTCCCTGTTTTTATATAGCTACGCATTTTTTCGATTTGTTACTTTAAAAAGCTCACAAATAAATTTGTTGCTAAAAAGCCTTCATCACACCAAGATGAACCAATTTTTTTAAGAAAGATTTTCTATCTGCAACAAAAAAGAACCTTGACTCTCGTCAAGGTTCTGCTGCTAATTGATTTTTAGTTAGCTCCACACGTCATCTTTTGAAAAGAAGCCGATTGGTTGTTTCGTCAGATTTTTTAATTGTAATTTTTTCTCATTGATCATCTCAGTCAGATTATCACTAAAGTTTTCTAAAATGACACGACCACCTTTGTACGCGTATCCACCTACTTTCATTGTTTCGTCAGGCGAAAGGATTACTTTTCGATGAGCAATCGTTTTGAACAATTCATCTAAAATATAGTTAGGTAAATAAAAATTATTTTGTGTCGCATATGATTGCAAATAAGCAAAATCGTCAATCGTGATGTAGCAGTCATCAAATGCGTCAAAGCTGACATACTCTTCCATTAGAGTGGAACGTTTTTGCAGAATCTCATTGATTTTCTTATTCAATTGATTCAACGTTTCAATTTCTTTGACCTTTAGTTCTAATTCACGTCGACGTGTTTCTTTATTTTCTAAATGACGCATCTGGATCGCCATGCCAAGATAGACAACCACTGCACCCAAAAGAACGCCGATAAAACCTATGATTCCCACTTCCAAATCTATTGCTCCCCCTTGTTTCTGTTCTCTTTTTATCATAACATAAAGAAGTCTTTCTTCGACCAATTTGTCGAAGTTTTTTCATTTGACCTTTATTGACCAAAAAGGTATACTTCTTCTTAGGTATTTAAGAATACTTTGTGTTACACTAACTTTGAAAGAATTTTAAGGAGGAAATTTTAGAATGAATTTAATTCCTACAGTTATCGAACAATCATCTCATGGTGAAAGAGCCTACGATATTTATTCTCGTCTATTAAAAGACCGTATCATCATGTTGAGCGGACAAGTAACAGATGATCTTGCAAATTCGATCATTGCACAATTGCTTTTCCTTGATGCTCAGGACTCTGAAAAAGATATTTATCTTTACATCAACTCTCCAGGTGGATCTGTGACAGCAGGTATGGCCATTTATGACACAATGAATTTTGTCAAAGCAGATGTCCAAACAATCGTTATGGGGATGGCTGCTTCAATGGGCAGTTTCTTACTAACTGCTGGTACAAAAGGCAAACGTTTTGCTTTGCCAAACGCAGAAATCATGATTCACCAACCACTTGGTGGCGCACAAGGTCAAGCAACTGAAATTGAAATTGCTGCACGCCACATTTTACAAACTCGTGAACGCTTAAACAAAATCTTAGCTGAACGTACAGGTCAACCACTTGAAGTCATCGAAAAAGATACTGATCGTGACAATTATATGACTGCTCAACAAGCAAAAAATTATGGCTTGATCGACGAAGTAATGGAAAACAACTCTGCTTTAAAATAAGCATAGAACATAAAAAAACGCGCCTTTACCGGCGCGTTTTTTTATGTTCTCATTGAATATTTACCTGCTAAGTATTCTTGTCCTAACTCAATATAGTGCTGAATATTTGCCTGATTTTTTTGAATTTCTTCCTCTGTTAACGAACGGATCACTTTAGCTGGTCGCCCAAACGCCAACACATTTGGCGGGATCACTTTGCCTTCCGTTACCAAAGATCCTGCGCCAATCAGACTATTTTCGCCGATCTGCGCATGATTCAAAATCGTTGAGCCCATCCCAATCAATGCACCTTTTTCAATTTTACACCCGTGAAGTAAGCATTGATGGCCAACTGTTACATTTTCTGCAATTTCTGTTGGTGCATCATGATCTACATGGATAATCGTTCCATCTTGAATGTTGGTTCCTTTTCCTATCTTGATCCAGTTACTATCTCCTCGCAAAACAGCTTGATACCAAATCGTAACATCCTTGGCTAAAGTAACATCACCAACTACTGTTGCATTTGGCGCAATAAATATTTTCTCCATTTGCCTCCCACTTTCACTCATCCTTTGTTCAAAGTATAGCAATACTTTTCAGTGAATACTAGAAAAGAATCGACGAAAAAAGGTTGCAACAAAAGTCCTCAGACTCTATGTTACAACCTTAAACTTGAATTGAATCTTATAGTTGTTCTAAGACAACTTCATAAGCTTCAACTTGTGCGAGTAAACGTTCGATTTGCACTTCGTTTTCGATAAAATTGATTGAATTGCCTAATTCTTCTTGTCGGCGTGTTGTTAAACGGTCGATTTCTTTCTTGGCTTCAGCGATTTGTTTGTTTAGAAATTGTTCCATGTTTTCCATCTCCGTTTCTTCTTGATAGTTCAACTGTATCACCAAGTTTTTGGAAAAACAAAAATTTCGCATTGAAGAATAATTTCCCGATTAACTAGTTACCTGTTACTCGACTTCTTCAGCAAATTGGCTATTGTAAAGTTTCTCATAAAAACCACCTTGTGCAAGTAAACTTTCATGTGTTCCTTTTTCGATAATGGAACCTTGATCCATTACTAAAATCAAATCTGCCTCACGAATCGTCGATAATCGGTGCGCAATCACAAAGCTTGTGCGTCCTTTCATGACACGATCCATTGCCTTTTGAATCAGAGCTTCAAGACGTGTATCAACTGAACTTGTTGCCTCATCCAAAATCAAAATCTTAGGATCAGAAATCACTGCGCGGGCAATCGTTAATAACTGCTTTTGACCAAGAGAAACATTGTCACCTTCAGCATTGATTTCCATTTCATATCCGTCTGGCATCGTGCGAATAAAGTGATCGACATTCGCTGTCTTCGCCGCGTCAACGACTTCATAATCAGTGGCATCCAACTTCCCAAAACGAATGTTGTCTGCGATAGTTCCTTCGTACAACCAAGCATCTTGTAGTACCATGCCAAATAGCGAACGAACATCGCTTCGACTCAAGGATTTGGTATCAATACCATCAATTTTGATTGCACCACTGTTTACATCATAAAAACGCATCAATAAATTGATCAAAGTCGTTTTCCCTGCACCAGTCGGCCCAACTACAGCCACCATTTGTCCTGCTTTGACTTCAAAATTCAAGTCTTGGATCAACGGTTTACTTGGATCGTAAGCAAAGTCGACATGCTCAAATGTGACCGCACCTTCAACAACTTCAGGTAAAGTCGCATCAATTTCGTTCAAAGGTTCTTCTGGCTCATCAAGAATTTCAAATACTCGTTTTGTTGCTGCAGAAGCACTCTGTAACACAGAAGAAAGTTGCGTGATATTTCCCATTGGCTGACTGATTTGCCAAATGTATTGAATAAACGCTTGAAGTTGCCCCACAACGATCACACCAGTGATAACATAGAAACTTCCCATGACAGCCATGCCAATATACGTTGCATAAGCAGTCAATTGAACTAACGGCATCATTAAACCAGAAATAAAAGCTGCTTTAAAACCAAAGTATTTTAATTGATGATTAACAGCTTTAAAGCCATCTAGTGTTTGTTTTTCACGTCCATAAACTTTTAACACAGTAAATCCCGTCATGTTTTCTTGCACATATCCATTCAAATCACCAAGTGAATTTTGCATATTTTGGAAATCTTTTTGCGATACATTCACAATTTTTTTAGAAATCCAAATGGAAGCTGGTATCATGATCATCGAAATGAGTGCCATGATTGGTTGGATGTAAAACATCATTACTGCAGCCATTGCAATTGCAAGTACAGCATTGACAATTCCGATAAACGCTTGTTGTAATGCACCACTTACAGCATCCACATCATTCGTTACCCGAGATAAGATATTTCCTTGTTGATTTTTATCAAAATAAGATACTGGCAAACGATTGATCTTTTCTTCAATATCACGACGTAAATCCTGCATTGCACTTTGCACCACATTCGTCATCAGCACACCTGACAACAATTGCGAAACACAGTAACCGATTCCGACAATCGTGATCCAAATCAAGCATTGGATAATATAAGAAAAGTTGATTGGTTCATTATTTGCTAAATTTCGACTGATCTCCGTTGTTGGCAACCCTGTTACATAAGGAAGGGCTGCATTGAAAGCAACCGTTAAGACAGTAAAGAAAAGGACCAAAATAAAAGTTGTTTTATACGGGTTAATATAATGTGCCAGTCTTTTTAAAGAAGAAAATGTCTGTTTCATGCTAATTCCTCCTTCGATAGTTGAGAGGCGGCAATATCGTAATAGATTGGGCAAGTTTCTAGTAATTCACGGTGCGTACCCATTCCCACAACTTCCCCTTCATTCAGCACAACGATTTTATCAGCGTGCATAATCGTTCCAACACGTTGTGCCACAATTAAAACTGTTGATTCTGTTGTCTCTTTCTTCAATCGAGCGCGAAGTTTCGCATCTGTTTGGTAATCCAAAGCAGAGAAACTATCGTCAAAAATATAAATTTCTGGTCGACGAATGATTGCGCGGGCAATGGCTAACCGTTGCTTTTGACCACCAGAAAAGTTTGAGCCTCCTTCTGAAAGATGTTCATTGAATCCATCTGGTTTACGAGAAATAAAGTCAGTCGCTTGTGCAATATCTGCTGCTGCTTTCATTTCTTCATCTGTCGCATCTTCTTTTCCGTAACGAAGATTTTCTGCAATGGTCCCGGTGAATAGTAATGCTTTTTGCGGAATAAACCCGATTTTGTCACGTAAAGTGCTCAAACGATAGTCTCGTACATCTACACCATCAATTAAAATCTTCCCTTCACTCACGTCATAAAAACGCGGGATCAGTTGGATCAAAGTTGACTTACCGCTCCCCGTACTTCCGATAAACGCAACTGTCTCCCCTGGCGACGCGGTAAAACTTACATTTCGAATGACTGGTTCTTGTGCATGACCAGGATAAGCAAATGTTACATCCTTAAACTCAACAAATCCTTTTGTTTTCGTTTCCGAAACCCCGTCAGGATTTTCTGAGATCTCAGGCTGTGCATCTAAGGCTTCCTGGATACGTGAAGCAGAAACAGCCGCTCTTGGATACATCATAAAGACACTTGCAAAAAGCATAAATGAGAAGAGCGCGTGGAAAATATATTCGATAAATGCAATCAAGTCCCCGACTTTTAGTGCCCCGGCATCAATTTGTAGTGTTCCGCTCCAAATAATCAAAACCATGACAATATTAAATAGGAAATAAAAACCTGGTTGCGCTACTGCCATTAGACGAAATAAACTTTTTGAGCTTGAAGCATAATTTTCGTTGACTTTGCCAAAACGTTTTTCTTCAAATTTTTCATTCACAAAAGCGCGAATGACACGTAGGCCAGATAGATTTTCTCTTAGTATGCTATTGATTTTATCTAAATTCTTTTGTTGCTTTTTGGATAATGGTTCAGAAACTTTCGCAATTGCTATCACGGCAAGTAGTAAGAAAGGGAGCGCACCAACTACATAAAGCCCTAATCTCGCGCTTGTCCGAACAACCATATATAAACTAACTGCAAACATCATCGGTGTCATAAAACCAATCCGTAAAATGTTTTGTAAAAACAGCATGATTTGATACGCATCATTCGTTGTACGCGTGATCAAAGAAGAAACACCTAAATTTTCATACTCTTGATGCGAATAACTTTGAATTTTTTCAAATAAATCATCGCGAATATCCGCAACGATATTTGTCGTGATTCTTGAGCCAAAATAGCCTAAAAGAATATTTAAAATAATTCCGATGACGGTGATCACGATCATGACGATTCCTTGTTGTTTAACGTAATCAAAATCATCTTGTAATATCCCAAAGTCGATCATTCGTGCCAAAATTGTTGGTAAACCTAATTCAATGAGGATAAACCCAAATACACAAATGAAATTGAAAAGTAAAAATTTCTTATACCTCATTGTGTAGTGCCACATTAACTTCACTTTCTCATCTCCCTTTTAAAAATTTCATTTTTTTGCCATTAAAACCCATGATAGCACACTAAAATCCTTATTAGAACACTTCTTGTTCAAAAAATTATTGGAAATAAATCCCCAACATTTTTTTAGGACTCTGCTGTTGATTTCTATACTTATTCCCCAATTTGTGCTAGAATAACAAGTAATTATTGTATAATTTTTATACAAAGGTACGGTTGAAGAAAATTCCGAACAGAACAAGCAAAGCGAGGCTTGTCTCTTTGATTCAAATAATTAATTTGAGTCAAAGCATATCAAAATTCAGGTGGCTTGCCCACTCGTTTTGTGTTGTCTAAAAAATCAACTAGCTAAATTCCTGCGTATGCAGATAAAGGAGACAAAATAAATGATTTACAAAGTTTACTATCAAGAATCAAAAATCCGTAACCCAAAACGGGAAGAAACACAAGTTCTTTACATCGATGCGAAAGATGATGTCGAAGCACGTCAACGCGTCGAAGAAAATACCCCATACAATATTGAGTTCGTTCAACTTCTAGAAGGAAATCACCTAGAATACGAAAAAGAGAACGTTCAATTTACTTTAGTGGAGTTTTAAGATGAAACTTTCCATCAAAAATAATGAGACAGGCGTCTTTGCAATTGGTGGATTAGGTGAAATCGGGAAAAACACGTATGGGGTACAATTTCAAGATGAAATCATCATCATTGATGCTGGAATTAAATTCCCAGAAGATGATTTACTTGGAATTGACTATGTGATTCCTGACTACAGCTACATCGTTCAAAACATACACAAAGTGAAAGCTCTTGTGATCACTCATGGACATGAAGATCATATCGGTGGTATTCCTTATCTTTTGAAGCAAGTAAATATTCCTATTTATGCTGGACCGCTTGCATTAGCCTTGATCACAAATAAATTGGATGAACATGGCTTGCTTCGTGATGCTGAACTTCACGAAATCAATGAAGATACCGTGATCCGTTTTAGAAAAACATCCGTTAGCTTTTTCCGCACAACGCACAGTATTCCAGATGCTTTAGGTGTTGTCGTTAAAACACCATCAGGAAACATCGTTGCAACAGGTGACTTCAAATTTGATTTTACCCCCGTTGGCGAACCAGCTAACTTACACAAGATGGCACGTATTGGTGAAGAAGGCGTTCTATGTTTACTATCTGATAGCACAAATGCTGAAATCCCGACTTTTACGAAGTCAGAAAAAACGATTGGCTTATCGATTTTAAAAATCTTTGAGAAAATCGAAGGACGCATTATATTTGCCAGCTTTGCTTCAAATATCTTCCGTTTGCAACAAGCAGCAGATGCAGCAGTTGCAACTGGACGAAAAATTGCGGTCTTTGGTCGTAGCATGGAAAATGCGATCGTTAATGGACAACGTCTAGGCTACATCAACGTTCCTGATGGTACATTTGTCGATGCGCATGAGATCAATCGTTTGCCTGCAAATGAAACAATGATTTTATGTACTGGTTCTCAAGGTGAACCAATGGCAGCTCTTAGCCGTATCGCAAATGGAACTCACCGTCAGATTCAAATCCAACCAGATGATACAGTCATTTTCTCAAGCTCACCAATTCCAGGAAATACAACAAGTGTTAATCACTTGATTAATTTATTATCTGAAGCTGGTGCTGAAGTTATTCACGGAAAAATCAACAACATCCACACTTCTGGTCATGGTGGCCAAGAAGAACAAAAATTGATGTTACGTTTAATCAAGCCAAAATATTTCATTCCCGTTCATGGTGAATTTCGAATGTTAAAAATCCATGCTTCCTTAGCACAAGATGTGGGTGTTCCTGCTGAAAACTGCTTTATTATGGAAAATGGTGATGTCTTAGCATTGACTGCGGACTCTGCTCGACCAGCTGGACACTTTATTTCTGGCGATGTCTATATTGACGGTAGCGGAATCGGTGATATCGGCAATGTTGTCTTGCGTGATCGCCACACCTTATCTCAAGAAGGACTTGTGTTAGCTGTTGCTACAGTTGACATCAAGAAAAAAGAAATTTTGGCTGGTCCAGATATCTTATCACGTGGCTTCGTTTATATGCGTGAATCTGGTGAGATGATCAATGAGGCACAACGAATTTTATTCCACGCCTTAAGAGAATGCTTGAACGCACCTGATTGCTCAGAACATAAACTAAAAGAAGCAATGACTAGTGCTTTACAACCTTTCTTGTTCGATCGTACAGAAAGACATCCAATGATTTTACCAATGATTATGACCCCCGATATGGATGAATAATCTTTGGACTGCTTCCACAAAATAAATGCGAACAAAAAACACCCCTGTTACTTCGTTTGATAATGAGCTAGCAGGGGTGTTTTTTGTTCTCAAAATGACTCAACCATCATGGAAATAAAAAATAATTTTTGACTTTCAAGACTTTCAAATCATTTAGCTATTTCTGAATATATCTTATAATTATTTCTTTGTTTCATTAAGAATATTATCTTAAAGAAAGACTCTCTTGTCTTTTGTAGTGATTCCCTATTAAGTATACTCTTCTTTTAGATAAAAAAAGACAGTAACTACATCAAGTGCAGTTACTGCCTTTTGGATATTGAGTAAATTAAGCTTTCTCAACGTTTGTAGCTTGAGGTCCGCGATCTGAATCTTCTACATCAAAAGTGACAGCTTGACCTTCTTCTAATGTTTTGAATCCGTCGCCTTGGATTGCTGAGAAGTGAACAAATACGTCGCTTCCGTCTTCACGTGAAATGAAGCCAAATCCTTTTTCAGCATTAAACCATTTAACTGTTCCATGTTCCATTATATAATAGCCTCCTCGTGCATAAGAGCACTTATTTGTTTGTAACATTGCTCGTGTACGATAGAGGTGAACAAATGTCTAACTTCTATTCCCAAACAAAATTACACTATAATTGTACACTTGCTCTGTTTTTTTTGCAAGAATGTCACTTACTCCTCTTCCAGTAATCCCTCTTCTCTTAAACTCAAATATTGTTTCGTACCAATAATCAAATGATCTAATACTTCAATCCCCATCAACTCCCCACACTCTCTCATTCGTTTAGTAAAATGTAAATCTTGCTTAGATGGAATAACATTGCCAGATGGATGATTATGTGCCAAGATAATTTTTGCTGCAGAAACTCTCACGGCAAAATGAAAAATTTCTCGTGGATGAGCAATTGACTGATTCAAAGAACCAATAAACAACGTTTTCTTCAAAATAATTTGATTCTGGGTATCTAAGTAAATACAGACTAAATGTTCTTGTTGAAAATCACGCATCTCCATAATCAATTGTTGCGCAAGTTCATAACTTGAGCGTACGAGTGTACTTGCTGGACGGGCTTCTGCTTGGATTCGTTGCCCCAACTCGATCAATGCACAAATTTCTAATGCTTTGACTCGACCGATTCCCCGAATCTCCCGCAACTCAACTAAAGAAGCTTGACGTAAAGCAGTTAAATCAACAAACTTCTTCAAAACCTCACCTGCAATATCCATTACATTATAAGGATGTTGTCCTGTGCGCAACAAAATCGCTAATAATTCTTGATCCGATAACGCCTCTACACCGTAAGACTCCATTCGCTCTCTTGGAAGTGATGTCGTCGGTACTTCTTTCATCAAACGTTTTCCCATAAAAAAACCTCCTATTCCGTTCACTATAAGCTACGAAAAAAGAGGTGTTTTTTATCAAATAAATGTTGGAATTTCATGTAACGAAGAGACTACAGCAACTGTTTTATCTGCAAGTTCAGCAGATGGCTGCAGTAAATCGGGTACCATAATCACAGGTATTTCTGCTGCTTCTGCTGCTAAAATCCCATTTTGCGAATCTTCTAAAATCAAGGTATTTTCTTTAGCGGTTCCTAACTTTTGTTGCGCTAATAAAAAGATTTCTGGATCTGGTTTTGCGCGTTTCACATTTTCAGCAGAAACGATCGTATCAAAGCGAGTCAATAAATCATTTTTTTCTAACAAGAGTTCGATCACTTTTCGCTGATTGCTAGAAGCAACGACTTTAGGAATTTCCTGTTTATCCAAGAAATCCAGCAGTTCCATTACACCAGGCTTTAGTTGAACATTTCCTGAGGCAAAACGAGTGAGCGTTTCTTGGAAAGACTCGTCAATAAATCGCTGAACCGTTTCTCGACCATACTCAGCAAAAATCTCATGATAATTTGCCCAAACTTCTTCATCTGAAACACCTAAAAAGCGTAAATAAAACTCTTTATCGTATGGGAATCCCATTTGGTCAGCTACCATCTGAGTTGCCTCATAATAAACCATTTCTGTATCAAACAATAAGCCATCCATATCAAAAATCACTGCATTAACCTTCATCATTTCCTCCTAATTCAACTAATAGTTTACGAACTTCTGAAATAAAGTAAAGAGAACCTGTTACTAGCAATACATCTTCGTCTGTCATTTTTTCTAAAATTTCGGCTAATCCAAATTGCCAAAGTGAAACGATTGATACTTTTTGATTGGCTAAATCTGCTACTTGATCTAACTCGATTGCTTTCGGATACTCAAATGTGGTGAGATAAATATGGGCATTAGGAATTTCCTGTAATTGTTGCAACATGCTATTCACATTTTTCGTAGTTAATGCCGAAAACAAAATATTGATCCGATAGCCAGAAAACTCTTTTTTCATATTTTGAACTAATCGTTTCACTGCATGCGTATTATGCGCGCCATCTAAAATAACTAGTGGTTCTTTGCTTAATCGCTCCATTCTCCCAGGCCAGTGTGCTTGCTTCAATCCATTTTTGACTTCTTTTTCACGAAACGGTAACTTTTCCGTTTGGCAAAAAAGAGCGTACACTTCAATGGCAACACCTGCGTTTTCTACTTGATGCTGGCCCAACATACTTGTACTTAAACCAACCATTTTCCCAGCTTCATTATAAAAGTCAAAAATCTCCCCCCAATTTTTAGCTGGATGTTGATAAGCCACTTGATAGTCTTCACCAAATAAATAATGTTTTGCATTTTTATTTTTGGCTATCTTATTAATCACTTCTAGTGCATTTGGTTCGATTTTTCCAGTTACAACAGGTACACCCTGCTTAATGATTCCTGCTTTTTGTGCTGCAATTTCTTCTAGTGTTTTGCCAAGAATCTCGGTGTGATCCAGTCCAATCGTTGTGATTGCTGTCAGTATTGGTTCGACAACATTGGTTGAATCCAACAAGCCGCCCAAGCCGACTTCAATAATTGCAACATCAACTTGTTTTTCTAAAAAATAATCAAATGCCATTGCCGTCAAAGTCTCAAACTCCGTAATACCAGCAACTACTTCAAATTTATCAAGATGTTCAACCAATGGCTGATATTTTTCCACTAATTGGATCAATTCTTCATCAGGAATTTCTTTCCCATTGATCGAAATTCGTTCATTAAATGTTTCAATATAAGGCGAGGTAAAGGTTCCTACTGTTAATCCTGCTTCTTCTAACAAACAACGCAAGTACGTTACAGTTGAACCCTTGCCATTGGTCCCAGCAATATGAATTGTTTTGATTTTTTTTTCTGGGTGATCAACGACTTCCAATAATGCATTTACGCGATCTAAACCTGGACGTGAGCCAAAAGGTAATCGACTATGGATCCAAGCAATTGCTTCTTCAATTGTCATCAACAATGCCCCCATTTCTCTTTCATTATAGCAAAAAGAAAGAATGATAGAAGAGTTCCACTTAAAGAAAACTGAAAAATCATTCAAAATCGCCTTCTTCCTTCTACTATAGGAGCTTCTGATAAAAGGTTAAAATATTTCTTGGTTATCCTCCAAAAAAAGAAGACCAAAAATTTCTGGTCTTCTCTCTTCTTGAATCTTCTTTTTTTAAACAATTTTTTCACCGTTTAGCCAATCGTACGCAAACTTTCAATACGATCCTTTACAGCAGCTTGTTTTTCTAAATAATCTTTTTCTTTTGCACGTTCTGCCTCAACAACATCATCCGGTGCATTGGATACAAAACGCTCATTGCCAAGTTTTCCTTGAACTCGTTTTACTTCACCTGTCCATTTAGCTAGTTCTTTTTCAAGACGCTTGATTTCTTCTTCAATATTGATTAATCCAGCCAATGGTAAGAAAATTTCAGCCCCTGTTAAGACGGCCGACATTGCTAAATCTGGTGCAGTAATCTCACTGGAAATAACTAATTCTTCCGGATTACAGAAACGCTCAATATAATTGGTATTTTCAACCAAGAATTGATCAATTTTTGGATCAGTCGTCTTAATCAATAAAGTGATTGGTTTTGATAACGGTGTATTCACTTCTGAACGAATATTACGTACTGCACGAATCAACTCTTTTAGGACTTCCATTCCTTTTGAAGCTGTTTCATCATCAAATTCTGGACGAACAACAGGATATTCCGCCACAACCAATGAAGTACCTTCGTGTGGGATATGTTGCCAAATTTCTTCCGTTACAAACGGCATGATCGGATGCAACAGACGTAAAATTTGATCTAAGGTGTGGACTAAGATACTACGTGTCGTTTGTTTTGAATCCACATCATCCCCGTAAAGAACTTCTTTACTCATTTCGATATACCAATCACAAAAATCATCCCAAATGAAGTTATACAATTGACGACCTGCTTCACCAAATTCAAAGTGGTCAAATAAATCTGTTACTTTAGCAACTGTTTCATTTAAACGTGTCAAGATCCAACGATCAGCAACTGATTTTTCACCAGTTAGATCAATATCGGTAACAGTCATGCCTTCCACATTCATGATAACAAAACGTGAAGCATTCCAAATTTTATTGATAAAGTTCCAAGCAGCATCCATTTTTTCATAACTGAAACGCATATCTTGTCCTGGTGCAGAACCATTTGATAAGAACCAACGAAGTGCATCAGCACCATATTTTTCAATCACTTCCATTGGATCAATTCCGTTACCCAGCGATTTACTCATCTTGCGACCATCTTCTGCCCGAATCAATCCATGAATCAAGACGTTATCAAATGGTCGTTCCCCAGTGAATTCGAGACTTTGGAAAATCATTCGACTAACCCAGAAGAAAATAATATCGTAGCCAGTCACCAATGTACTTGTTGGGAAATAACGTTTATAGTCTTCGCTGTCTGTATCCGGCCAGCCCATTGTTGAAAACGGCCATAATGCAGAGCTAAACCATGTATCTAAAACATCTGGATCCTGTACCCAGTTTTCGCTATCTGCAGGGGCTTCCATTCCAACATACATTTCACCAGTTTCTTTATGATACCAAGCAGGAATTTGATGTCCCCACCATAATTGACGAGAGATAACCCAGTCGTGCACATTGTCCATCCAACGCAAGAAGGTTTGGTCAAAACGTGGTGGGAAAAATTCCACCGCGTTATCTGTTTCTTGATTTTCTATTGCTTTTTGAGCAAGTGGTTGCATTTTAACAAACCACTGTGTGGATAAGCGAGGTTCAACAACCACCCCTGTACGTTCAGAATGACCGACACTATGCGTCATGGTATCAATTTTGATTAAACGACCGATTTCTTTTAGGTCATTGACAACGGCTTTTCTTGCTTCAAAACGATCCATACCAGCATATTTTCCAGCTAATTCATTCATTGTTCCGTCTTCATTCATTACATTGACGCGAGGCAAGTCATGACGATTACCAACCTCGAAGTCATTTGGGTCATGTGCTGGTGTAATTTTAACAACACCTGTTCCAAATTCCATATCAACATACGTATCCGCAACTACCGGAATTTCTTTGTTGACTAATGGTAAGATAACCGTTTTGCCAATCAAATCTTGATAACGTTCGTCATCTGGGTGAACAGCCACTGCAGTGTCCCCAAGCATTGTTTCTGGACGCGTTGTTGCAATCTCAACGACACCAGAACCATCTGCTAGTTCATAGCTCATATGGTAAAATGCACCTTCGATGTCCTTGTGGATTACTTCAATATCAGATAACGCTGTTCGCGCTTGTGGATCCCAGTTGATGATATACTCACCACGGTAAATCAGATCTTTTTCATATAAAGTCACGAACACTTTACGGACAGCTTCTGACAAGCCATCATCTAAAGTAAAACGTTCACGGCTATAGTCTAAAGACAAGCCCATTGTTGCCCATTGTTCACGAATATGGCTAGCATATTCTTCTTTCCAATCCCAAACTTGATCGATAAATTTCTCACGACCTAAATCATAACGAGAGATTCCTTGTTCACGAAGTTTTTCTTCTACTTTTGCTTGAGTCGCAATACCTGCGTGGTCCATTCCTGGTAACCATAATGTATCGAAACCTTGCATTCTCTTTTGGCGAATCAGCATATCTTGTAATGTTGTATCCCAAGCATGACCTAAATGTAATTTACCAGTTACATTTGGTGGTGGAATAACAATTGAGTAAGGTTTCGCTTTCTTATCGCCACTTGGTTTGAATAAATCTTGGTCTAACCAGTTTTGATAGCGGCCAGCTTCAACTTCTTGCGGATTATATTTTGTTGATAAATTTTTTTCTTCCGTCATCCTGTTTCCTCCTTTAAAATAAAAAAAGTCCTAAAATACTTTCGTATTTTAGGACGTATAATTTACGCGGTACCACCTAATTTGTACTAGCAAGTTTTGCTACTACCTCTCAAGTGAGTTAACGATCACGACCCGTTTATCTCTACTCCCTCACTGACTAGCACAATGAGATTCAAGACAAAGACTTCCAAGCTACCTTCACCAGCTATTATTAAGAACGTTTCAGCTATTCGCTCTCTCTCTAAAAAATAAATCACTAGTTACTCCTCTTGATCAACGTCATGATTCATTCTACATTCCTTTTTTTTATGTGTCAACTACACTTTATTCTTAGTCAACGTTTAAGAGAAAACAGTCGAATAATTTTCGTCAAAATAAATCAGCGTTTGTAGCTCTGTTGTTAAGTCAATGTACTGAACATTGACATGCTCCGGCACAATCACTCGGTCAGGTGCAAAATTTAAGATAGCTGTAACTTCACTTTTGACAATTTCATCAACAGCTGACTGTGAGTACTTGCTAGGTACTGTAGAGATCGCAACGCTGACTTGCATTTCTTTTGAAATTTCGGCAAAACGTTCAATTGGATAGATCGTCAAGCCATCTATTTCTCTGCCAATCAGTTCAGGATCATTATCAAACACACAAACAATATTTAAATTATCATTTCGGCGAAAATTGTTATGTCGTAAAGCTTTACCTAAATTTCCATAACCCACTAACGCGATTCTTTTTTCTTCGCGGGTATTTAAAATACTATTAAAAACTTCGATCAGGAAAGGAACATCATACCCATAACCACTTCTTCCCAACTCACCAAGATGTGAAAAATCTCTTCGAATCGTTGCAGGCGGTACTTGCGTAATCTCACTAAATTCTTTTGATTTGATGCGAACGATTCCTGAATCATCCAACATCTTTAAGTAACGTAAGTATAACGGTAAACGTTTTGCTGTTGCTTTTGGTAACGTTTCAGATTTTTTCAACTCTCGCATGTTCAAAGCTCCTTGTTCATATTTTCACATATTTAGTGTATCATGTTTGAAACGTTGGAACAAGCATTCATGTCAATGAAAAAAGCAAAGAACAATAAAAATTATCCTTTGCTTTTCTAGCTAATTCAATTAATTATTGCGTACTTTGGCATTTCTTAAGTGATATTTGCTCGTGTCGTTTACTTCCAAAGCGACTCCTCCATATAGCTTGTATTCACTTTAAAAGATGAAAAGCTATTTTTGTCAGTTGCTCCTTATTCTTTCGGAGCTGAACCGTTTTGCGCCACAACCTTTTTCTCGGTGTTCAAGAAGTAACTCCTTCAAAATAAGCCCAAATTGCACAAAAATTTGAGAAGCAATTTCTGGCAATTTTTTCTTATTTATCAGAGCTGAACACTTCTTTCACAACCTTTTACAACAAATCAGCAAATTCCTCTTCTTGTTCCTGAACAGCATCCACACCAATTGCCTCGATTTTCAAACCTGCCAACGCACGCTCGATCATTTCATCAATCGCTAAGCGTTCTTCATACTGATGAACTTTATCCAAGTTGGGACGCGTTTTTGGCTGTGGTGGTGCAAATATAGTACAGCAATCTTCAAATGGCTGAATGGATAACTCAAATGTATCGATTTTTTCAGCAACTTCGATAATTTCTAGTTTGTCCATTGTTGCCACAGGACGAATAATCGGTGTATTTGTTACTTCATTGATTGCCACCATACTTTGCAATGTTTGAGATGCCACTTGGCCTAATGATTCGCCATTTAAAATAACCAATCCATGACGAATACGACGAATTTCATCTGTTAATCGTAACATCATCCGACGGGTAATCGTCATCCAGTATCCTTGTGGGACTGATTTTTTAATTTCTTCTTGAATTTCTGTAAATGGTACTTCAATAAACTGAATCGTTCCCACATATGGTGCTAACTTGGCAGTTAAATCCTTGGCTTTTTGTAATGCTTGCTCACTTGTATAAGGCGGACTAGCGAAATGAACGGCTTCAATTTCGACACCACGTTTCATGGCATAATAGCCTGCAACAGGTGAATCAATCCCACCAGATAACATCAACATCCCTTTTCCACTCGTTCCAACAGGTAACCCACCCGCACCTTTGATTGTCTCATAAGAAAGGTAGGCACCATCGCGACGAATTTCCACACGTAATGGAATGTCTGGTTTTTTCATTTGAACGTTGATTTCTGGAAAAATATCAAATACAGCATTTCCCAATGTTTGGTTCAATTCATTACTGGTTAATTCAAAATCATGGTCACTACGTTTGGCAATAATTTTAAATGTTTGTTCCCCCGTATAAATTTCTTTCATGATTGCTTGAACACTATCTTTTAAGACTTGAACATCTTTTTCTACACGAATACTTGGTGAAAAATTTTGAATACCGAAAATTTTTGCCAGTTTGGGTATAACCAACTGACCATCTGCACCATTTAATAACAAATGCATACGATCACGATCTGCATGAATTTTGATTTCTGGGAACTCTTTTAACGCTTGACGTACATTTTGTGCCAATTGCATAATAAACGTTTTGCGATTTTTTCCTTTTGTCGATAGCTCGCCGTAGCGAACCATAATTTCACTATATTTCACAGGAACACTCCTTCATTTAATTAATAGCTGAGAACTTTTGATAAAGTTGTTTAAAAATAATCATAAACTGTTCTACTTCAGCCATTGAATTACTTTCATCTAAACTAATCCGGACAGCAGATGTCGCCAAATCATGAGGCACATGCATCGCATGTAACGTACTGCTAGCCATGTGTTTGCGAGAAGAGCAAGCACTCGTTGTTGAAATAAAGATTTGTTTTTCTTCTAACGCATGTACAAGCACTTCACCGCGAATGCCTTTTAATGAAAAACATAAAATATGTGGTGCATAATTTTCTCCTTCAGAAAAAATCGTCACCTTGTCGTATGTTTTCAGCGCGCCGATCAATGCCGTTTTAAGATTTTGTGTATGCTCAGGTTTTCGTGCTTTTGTATCTAAAGAAAGGCGTAATGCTTTTGCCATTGCGACGATTGCAGGAACATTCTCCGTTCCACTTCGTTGATTGTTTTCTTGCCCTCCGCCAGTTAGTAAAGGTGCTAAACGACGACCTTTTTTCCAGTAGATGAAACCAATTCCACGAGGTCCATGAAATTTATGCGCAGAGAATGTTGCAAAATCAACACGTTCAGTCAGCCATTGGTCAGTTGGAACCTTCCCAATTGCTTGCACGGCATCAACATGAAAATGGATTTTTGGATAGTCTGTTAAAAATTCACTGATTTCTTGAATTGGTTGAATAGAACCAACTTCATTATTAACACCCATGATTGAAATCAAAATGGTTTCTTTACGAACTAATTTCTTCAGCTCTTCTACAATCACGAAACCATTTTTATCCACAGGTGCAATACTGACTTCCAGTCCTAGTTCTTTTAGTTGCTCGGCAGTTTCGCTCACTGCAGGATGTTCGATTCCAGAAATAATCAAATGATTACCGTATTCACGTTTCTCAATCATTGTACCTTTCAAGACCCAATTATCGCCTTCTGTCCCACCTGAGGTAAAATAAATTTCTTCTGCAGTTGCGCCAATAAGCTCAGCAATCTGCTTTCTTGCCTGTTGTAATAAACGATTGGCTTGGTTACCCAAGTCATGTAAACTTGATGGATTCCCAATAATCCGCTGACTTGTCTTCACATAGGCATCTAAACTTTGCGGAAAAATTGGGGTTGTCGCGCTATTGTCAAAATATATCATAAGAAACCCCTCTTTTTTGAAATTCTTTTCTATTATAACGGTTGTCCTATATGCTTTCAACAATTCTTTTTCATAAGAGGATGTGGCTCCAAGCGGTTAGCTTCAAGCAATAAGAATACTTTTCTAAAAATAGTTTTCCATATTTTTATGAAAAGAGGCCTCATTGCCGAAGAAGCTGCTTGGAGAACACCGTGAAAAAGGTTGTGAAAGAAGTGTCCAACTCCAATAAATAAGAACAAATTGCCAGAAATTGTTTCTCAAATTTTTGTGAAATTTGGATTTATTTGGAAGGAGTTACTTCTTGAGCACCGAGGAAAAAGGTTGTGGTTTCAAGCAGCCAGCTCCGAAAAAATAATGAGAAACTGACAAAACGTAATGGCCTCATCAAAAAATTCCAAAGGTCATGTTCTTTCACAAAGCACATAAAAAAAAGAAAGTAGGATCACTTCCCACTTTCTTTCTTTATTGTTGATTCTGCAAATTAAGCATCAGCTAACTAAGTCAGGATTATTGAAGTAAAAATCTTCAATTCGCTTAAATGCTCCTGGTTCCACACGTTCGAGTGCTGTGCCGATTTCATCCAAAGCTTCTTGATATTGATTTTCTTTATTGAATAAATAAAAACTCTTATCAATCGCTTCTTTGATTTCTGCATGAGTATGACGGTAACGATTTGCATATTGCAACATTTGTTCAGTCAATGCAGCAGCATCTACTAAGTCATGGGTTTTCTTATCTAGCAGTTCCAAATCTTCTTCGCAAAGATCAACTAAACGATTGACTTCTTCCATGTTGATTCTGATTTTATTCAAAACAACACTTAATTCTTCAATTCGGTCAGTTGCTACATAGAAGAACTCTAAATAATCTTTTGGTAAGCCTGGCAAACGTTGTTTTTCAACAAAACGTTTCAAACTACGCAATTTAAATTCAAATACATCGATTTTTTCTTGCGCAATCTTTTCACCTTTTCGTAATTCATGTAATGAGTCATCGATTCCAATTTGCTGACTCTCGATATCTTCCAATACTTTGAAAACATTCTTGTAAAAAGTCCGTACTTCAGAATAAGGAATCTCATGGTTCTCAATTTGTGGTGTCATCTGCGCATTTTGACGCTCGATTTCTTCCACTTCAGATTGGAAACCACGTACTCGACCAATTTCGTTATGATTTAGTGCATAGCTTTGAGAAGTATGATCCAATTCAATCAATAATTGACGATTGTTTTTTGTCGCATGTGTGATATATTCATCAATCGTTGCTTGGTTTTTCATCACATACGCTTTTGCTTCCATTTCTCTTTCTAATACATCATATAACGAATCGATCAAATCAGCTGTTTCACGATTTTCAATTTCAACCGTTTCAACCTCTGTTTTTTCGAGATTCGCAAGTGAAC
This sequence comes from Candidatus Enterococcus courvalinii, assembly GCF_017315945.1. GTDB lineage: Bacteria > Bacillota > Bacilli > Lactobacillales > Enterococcaceae > Enterococcus_B > Enterococcus_B courvalinii. The sequence continues at coordinate 9,837 of NZ_JAFLWI010000019.1, read as the reverse complement.
TTTCAATTCGTTTGTTCACACGCGCAATATCGTTCGCAAAATCTTCCTCTGGGAAAACATACTCTTCCTTCAAAAGCTTTGTATAAGTGTCGTTGATCTCTTCGATTTGTTCTGGGAAAGTTGTGTTCAAGTCTTCGAATAAAGGTGGCACTTTTTTCATCCAAGCTTCAACTTCATACGTTCGCTTTTCAGCGTTATCCAAAACTTCACGGGCTTCGACAGGATCACCTGAGGTATTTAACGTTACAAATTTAGTGAATTCATCTTCAATTGTCTTAATTTGTTTACGCAACTCAGCGATTGCCGGACCGTACTCGGTTTCGTCCTCATTGACTTTTTTCTTCAATTCTTCATAGACATCCAAAGCTTGTTGTACAGCTAGAGAGTTCCGTTCTTCCGTTTCGCGTAATTCTTTTAGACCATCACGGATTTCAGTAACTTCTTTTTCCATTTTATCCATAGTAGTTTCAGCAACTAGGACAGCTTTCTTGCCTTTTAAAAATCGGAAACTTTCATTGAGGTTCTCAACTTCAAAAATTTGGCTTTCTAACTCAGCAAATGAAGAGGTAGATATGTCGTTCCATTTTTGACTCCATTCACGAAAAGTATTTTGGCTTTGCCCAACCAGATGCATCTTCTTTACATCATCAACTTCTTCTATCACAGGCAAGTCGAATAATTCTTCCTTGCGTTTTTCCAAAGCATTCAACCGGTCTTGATTTTTTTTCTTTAGCAAATAACCAACCAGAAAAACGACGATGGCTACAATAATAATTGCAGTGACGATTCCGATGATAACATTACTTCCCATTTAAGGTTCCTCCGTTTTCAATGTGCATCTCTTTACGCACGAAATAACATTCTTTCACGCATAAAAACCAATAGTAATCTTTCGTGTAAAAAGACATCTATCTTAGATTATAGCACACTCTTTTCGAGCATTCACTAACTTAGAAAAAAATCTTTCATTTTTGTCTAAGGAAAACATAACGCTATTTTGGTTATTTAATTTCTGTTCTGAATTGAATTTAATCAGAAACTAGTTCCTTTTTTTCGATGTTTTTTTGTTGTGCTTGAGCAATTTGCTTTGTGATTTCTTGTCTGATTCGAGGTTCAGGCGCAAAATCTTTCTCCCAATTTTCAGGTTTCAGTACTTTGTTGGTCACTGGATGGTAATGTGGTTTATTATCTGGAAAAAGTTTCCCCATATTTGCTTGATGCACAATGTCAAAGATGTTCGTTGGATCCACACCCAAAAGTGAAAATGATCCATAAGTAAAGTACAAGATATCTGTTAGTGCATCGACTTGTTCAATTAGTGGTTGCTGACCCCAGTGTTCTTTTTTCAACATTTTTTGTTCTGCTTGGTCGATTGCTTCATGGAGCTGTTGGACAGCCAGATGGAGTTGCTCTTTTTGCCCGTTGGTTGTTGCAGCAATCAGTTCAACTAATTCTTCTACTTTGAATCCTGCACGATAAATCGCTTCTTGTTCTGTAAATGGTGTGGGTTGCTTTGGTTTTCTTGGATCAAATACTGCATGAAATTCTTCTACTTGTTCAAAAGGCGTTTTTTCTGACATATTTGTTCTCTCCTTACACGAATCCTAAACTGGTTATTTTGACGTTCCGATTCCAAAGTATTGAAGTGCTGTGAAGATGCCAGCTTGATCGTTTGTTTGCGTGATATAATCTGCGACTGCTTTTACACTTGGTTGCCCATTTCCCATTGCGACACCAATACCAACGCCTTTTAACATCTCTACATCGTTAAAATGATCACCAAAAGCCATGATTTCTGACATTTCAATGCCTTTTGCTTTGGCAAAGGCTCGAATTCCTAACAATTTGGAACCGCCCTTAGGAATCATATCAACTGTATAAGTATTGGAACGTTGAAACGTACACTCAGGGAAAGCTTTACTTAATTTTTGTTGCTCCGACTCTGCACTCAATAAAATACATTGATAAACTGGTTCCTTCAGGATTGGTAAAGCTTCATAACGTTCTTTTTGCCGATGAGGACTAAAAAGTTGCAATAATTTTTTTAATAAACGGACTGGAAATTTTTTTGGTAATAAAGCAACTAGCCGTTTGATATTCATTGATTGGGCAAGAAGCATCGTAGACGATCCTTCTAATCGATTTCTTCCGCCAAATAAAATTTGTCGATGGTTTTCATCTGAAAAAGTAACGATTTTTTGCAAAACAGCTGGCGTAAACGGTCGACTGACAATTGTTTCTTTTGCTGTAAAAACAAGTTGCCCATTGTAGACCACATACATATCAAGAGCCAATCCATCCAACATTTCCTCTAATCGTACTGGGCTTCGTCCCGTAGCTACCCCACATAAAATTCCTTGCTTTTGAGCCTCTTGGATTGCCTTTTTTGTTGACGCAAGCACTTTTGAATGACTATTGACAAGTGTCCCATCGATATCAAAAAAGATTGCTTTAATCATTTGTCTTAGACTCCTTCTTAGAATAAGTCAATTTGGGTTGGGTTTAGTCCCTCTGGTTTAAGTCCCAAAATATGTTGTAATGTCAACGCATTTTCAGCCGCATCTCCGCCAGAATTATTATTGAAAATAATCCCAATGTCCTGCGTCTCGTCCTTTAAACTGATGATTTCTTTTGCTAACTCTTCTAGCTCTTCATTAGAATAACGATAAAGTGTTCTCTTCTTTCGCCAATCTGCGTCGTTTGCTTGCCATCCTTGCACATTACGACCGTGAAAACGAAATAAAGTAAATGTCTCATTCGTGACAAATAGATCTCTAGGAACCGTTGCATTCAATAGTTGTGGCTCATCGATGATTGCTAATGAAAATTGCGCACGTCGCATAAATTTATGTGTTCGTTCTAAATAGTTTTCGCTATACCAAGAATAGTCACGTAATTCGATTGCAACAGGCAAATCCTTGAACCAAACATGCAACTTGCGTAAATACGCCACACTTTCTTTGGTACATTTAAATGAAGCAGGAAATTGGATCAAAAAACAAAATAATTTACCAGCATCAATCATCGGCTTCATTACATCTAAAAACTTATCAATCATTTCTTCTTCAGATTGATAATAGTCTTGCCAGTTTCCTTGACCACTAATACCTTGGTAAGCTTTTACCACGAAACGAAAGGAATCAGGCACTTCTTGGATCCATTTTTCAACAGATGTTTTCCTTGGTATTCCATAATAAGCGGTGTCTAATTCAACAAGTGGTAAGAACGCTGCATACTCAAATAATGTATTATTTTTTTTACCGGTTAATTTATCATGTTCTTTAAACGAGGTCAGACCTATACGGATCATCTACTTTCCTCCTAATTTGTTTTAACAAAAAAGTTTCCTAAAAATGAAAAACTCAACTGCATTTTCCCGCTAAGATAGCAGAAAATAAGTTGAGTTATCTAACACTTCCGTAAGCACAGCCTTTTATTTGTCTTTTTATCAACAGAATCAACCAAATCTCACTTGTTTTCATAGATAGCAAAACTCTTTTATATAGTATACAATAAGCATGAAACTCTATGCAAAATTATTGGTAAGGAAGTCGTCGAATGAAAAAAATTCTTGTACTACACACTGGCGGAACAATCGCCATGAAAGAAAATGTTTTAACCGGTGGCGTCAGTCCCGATGTTGCCAATCCATTAATGGATGCGGAAATCGAAATCCCTGAAAATGTGGAGTTATTAGTTGAAGATATCTTTAATCTTCCCTCTCCACACATCATGCCAAATCATATGTTGATTTTGAAAAATCGGATTCAAGAAGCAATCAAAGCTGGAGTAACAGGTGTCGTCATTACTCACGGAACAGATACATTAGAAGAAACAGCTTTCTTTTTAGATACAACGATTGGTGAGCAACTTCCGATTGTCTTAACAGGTGCGATGCGCTCTAGTAATGAACTTGGTAGTGACGGCTTATATAATTTTGAAAGTGCGATACGAGTAGCTAGTTGTGCTGAAGCAAAAGATAAAGGCGTCCTGATTGTGATGAATGATGAGATTCATTCCGCACGCTATGTCACTAAAACACATACCACGAACGTAGCCACTTTCCGAACACCAACCTTAGGCCCAATTGGTTTAGTTACTAAGAATCGAATTCTTTTTATGCAAGAACTCTTGCCTACTCATCACTTAGATATTGGCACAGTTGATGGTGTGATTCCTATTGTAAAAGCCTATGCAGGAATGCACGGAGAATTGATTGAAGCATTGGCTCACACCAAAGTCGATGGGTTAGTCATTGAAGCCCTTGGTGCAGGAAATCTTCCACCACAAACACTTGCTGCATTAAAAAAACTACTCATTCAAAAAATTCCAGTAGTTCTTGTTTCAAGATGTTTTAATGGGATTGCTGAACCAGTCTATGATTACGCCGGTGGTGGTAAGGAGCTGGAAGATATGGGTGTGATTTTTTGTGATAGCATCAATAGTCAAAAAGCACGATTAAAACTATTAATTGCACTCAACTATGGTCTTGCTGGGAAAGAATTAGTTACATTTATTCATAATTAAAGAAATTAAACTAAAAAGAGGCTGGAATAACTGTACATTTCGTACATTCCAACCTCTTTTTCATTATTTATTTTCCCACATGATATTCGCTTCGCAGTAAACTTGATCCTGCATTCGAATTTCATGTCTCGTTTTAACCCCATTTTCCACAGAAACTTGTTCAAAATGACTTTCGATTTCGTGACCATACTCAACCTCTTTATCAAAGCGAATCACGACACTTTTTGGTACATGTGTTGTTAAGAAATCACGTCCCAAAACATCAATCATCCAGTTAAAATACATTGCATTATTCACATGTTGATTGCTATCAATGTCATAAAATCGAACGCGATAAGGTAACATGAAACCTGCCTCAATTTTTTCGATCTTAGGTTGTCTTTTGATTTTTTTGATTTTTTCACTTTCAAAAGGTGCGATGATTTCTTCATTAACACTACTCATTTTTCGGTTCACAAAGTCCATCAAAACAAACACAGAATCAATCTTTACTAATTCATTTCCTGCTTCATCATGAATCCAGAAATTTCGATAACAAAAATATTTATTGTACTCCATTGCTTGAGTTGTCACATTGATGATTTCACCTACTCGTGGAAGTCGTGTAATTTCCATCGAATAATTAGTGATTACCCATGTTAACCCAAAGTTTTTGATAAAGTCACTGCTTCTTCCCAGTGAATCACTTTGATCCTCTGATGTTTTAATAACGACCCCTAGCATAGCTGGAAAAGTCATCGTTTGATTAATATCACATTCGTAATATGCTACTTCATGTTTTCTGGAATATTTCTTTGCCAAAAAATTATCCTCCTCTTACTTCCTAACTAATAATTGATCAACTTGCGCGCCATAACTTTCGCCAAACATATTCAAGTGAGCAAGTAAATAATATAACTGATAGACCGGTAAACGTTCCTTCCAGCCTTTATCCAGTGGATTTAGTTCTTGATAGCCTACTAAAAATTCAGGGCGGAACCCTCCAAATAGTTGACTCATTGCTATATCCTGCTCGCGATTACCATATGAAACAGCTGGGTCAATCAACACCGGATGTCCTTGTTGGTCAAAGAAAACATTACCACTCCATAGGTCGCCATGCAAGAGGCTTGGGATAATCTTTTGCTTCCCGACATCCCGCAAAAAAGCTTCTTTGAATCGGAAAAACTTTTCTTGTCGCCAATGATTCCAATGATTGTTCGCTTCTGCAATCGTGAGTTGTTTTTCTAAGCGATTCTTAAAGAAAAAAGTCCACCAATTTTCTTCGAAAGTATTCGTTTGTTCCAAAATACCTAAATAATTATCTTCATAAAAACCAAATTGCGGTGCCGTTGCTTGATGAACTGTTGCCAAGGCACGTCCTAAGTCTTTCTGATTCCCACTTCCAGGCTCGATCCATTCCATTAATAGGTAAGCTCCATCGATTGTTTCCCCTAATAAATAGGTTTCAGGAACTCGGACATAAGGCGCCAATTCCTTCAGTCCATTCACTTCTACCTCAAAAAAACGACGTTTGACTTTTGGATGAATCTTTAGAAAATAAGTTCTCGTTTGTTCTTCAATTCGATATGCCTGATTGACATCACCACCAACAATTGGTACAACTTTACCAGTTAAATTTAATTCTTTTAGCACGGATTGAATTTCCATCTTATTTACCCCCTAAATAACTCAGCCCTTTCACTCCTCAGTTGCCAACAGCATTCGTTTAATTTTTCTGTTATTAAAAATTATAGCATAGCTGATTAAAAAAACGTTGTTCCTCGATTGAAACCAAAACAAAAAAATCCCGTTCAGAGCAAACCAAGTAAATGATTTGTCTAAACGGGATTTTTTCGAATCCTCGATAACTGAGTATTCAAGTCTCGTATTTATTTGATTAAGCTAAAGCGCCCATTGGATCCCAAGGTGCTAAAACAATTGGTTCTGCATTGAATGCTTCGAGTTGTTCTTTCGTCAATAAATCTTTTCGAACAACGATTTGATAAGTATACTCATCCATCCATTCATCACTCATTACAAAGAAACCTTTTGTTCCAACTTTTTCTCCCCAACTATTTTCAACTTTCCACTTAGTTGATTTATCGTCCACTAGATCAACGCCAGTTAAGACCATTGCATGGGTCATCAAGCTTTCACCAAAATCTAAGCGTTCAGCTTTAGTCATTGTAAAATCGACATCGAATAAATCATTCATGTCATACGCATCTAACGCCATGATCCCACTATCTCTAGTTGAAGATTGACCTACATCACAACCAAACCAAACAGATTCCCCTTGTTCTAATTGTGCAATCGCTAATTTTTTAAATGTTGGCATATCCACATTTAAATATTTAACTTCTTTTCCACCAACGACATTGCCTAACATTTCAACCGTATATGAACGTTCAAAAGGCTTGTCTTCAGTTGGTGCATTAATGATGCTGACATAGTCATCCAAATTCACACCCACATACTTATCATAAAATGTCTTTGGTGTTAGTTTTTGGTCAATATGGTAATTTTTTTCTTCATCACGGTATTCAAAATCAAAAGATTCTGGTGGTGTACCTAGTGAAATCGCCAAAAATTGATAGACTTCTTTAAGCATTGCTTCTTTCTTAGCTTGTATTTCTGCTTCAGGTGATCCTTTAGCAACTAATTCCCGCAAAGTAACTGCATCTTTACGTAAGATTTTATTCAAATAATTATTTAAGTCGCGAGAATTTGAACTATTTGCGCTTTCTGGCATAACAGACTTAGGTACTACTCCATATTTTTGGAATAAAGAAACAATCATATCCCATTGCCCGCCATCTTGTTGTGGTGTTGCTAACAAGAAAGCCACTTTACGACTTGTTAAGTCCTCTTTACCAGTTGCAATAACATTTTCATAGAAATAATTTGCTTTTTCATATTTATCCCAGAAAAAAGTATAATTCTGTGATAATTCAAAATCTTTTAATTGAAATTGCGTAAGCATTTTATGACGGAACGTATTCAATGCTGCAAACATCCAGCAGCGTCCAGATTGTTTTTGATTGGCAACATTCCCTGTTGCTAAATCAATTGAAAATACGGGTGTATTCGCAACGTGAGCAGAAATATTCTCTGCTGATGCAGAAATTCCATTTTTCACAACCGTACGTTGTAACGCCTGTTGTTTATTATTTTCTAAAAACTGTTCCTCAAACTTTTTTGTCATCTCAGGTGTAATAGCTGACATCCAATCATCCTTTCCAAATCCATGATACAATCACCATTCTACTCTTCTGCTCCACTAATTACAATCTGCCAAACAGACTTTCCTAGTAAGTAGCTATTTAAATGAAAACAAAAAAACACAACTTCAAAAAGTTGTGTTTTTTTATTCTTACTCCGGCAGTAGGACTCGAACCTACGACATCATGATTAACAGTCATGCGCTACTACCAACTGAGCTATGCCGGAATCAAGTACAAGAATATAATAGCAATTTATTTCACCGCGTGCAAGACTTTTTTTGTTTTTTTTTATATTTTTAGCTAAAAAAATTATCGTTCTTTTCATTATTTTTTAAACAAACGAATCTCTCTTATCCTTCATAAAACACTATTGAAAATCAATCTCTCACTGACTTATTTTAATTTATTACATCCACTTTTCGCCATAAATAGGATTGACAAATTTCATTATTTTCGCTATTCTATTAGTTGTGAAAATATTCATGCCGCTTTAGCTCAGCTGGTAGAGCACCACCATGGTAAGGTGGGGGTCGACGGTTCAAGCCCGTCAAGTGGCTTTGTAAAATAGCGCGATATGTTGTTTTAACAACGTATCTGTGCTATTTTTTTATTTTGTCCCACGAAAAGTCCACAAAATCAAATTTACTTTTAAACTATCCTCTTCCACTCCACGCAAATCACAGTCTAAACAACAACTAAAAACTCGTAACCATTTTTAATTTTGCTTCAATGCTTACAATTTATAACTATCTTCACTCAAAACTTTTCGTAGTAAATGAACTATCATCTGATCTCGTAGTTGTGCCTCTCTTACTAGCACACCAACTAAATAAAACGTTATAATTAAGTATAAGATTATTTATCCTTAAATGTGAGGAGGTATTCCAGTGATTACGACAATTACTACCAGTTTGATTTCTTTTATCAGCACCAACATTGATGATATTTTTATATTAACCATTTTATTTTCTCAAGTTGGGAAGAATTTATCGAAAAAAGATATTGTTTTTGGACAATATTTGGGAGTAGGGCTTTTAGTTCTAATCAGTATCTTAGCCTCCCACAGTTTGAATCGTATACAAACAGAGTATTTAGGTTTGTTGGGCTTCATCCCAATTTTTTTAGGAATTAAGTCTTGGTTTGACTTTGTTAAAAATAAAAAAAGAACTTCTTTTATTGAGAAAGAAACCTCAGCTGACGAGACAGATCTCCCAGATGAAAAACTATTAACAAGTGGCTTACGACCACATTTTTTAAATGTTACTCTTTTGACCATTGGCAATGGCTCAAATAATATCGGAATTTATATTCCATTATTTAGTAGGTATTCTTTCATTGATTTAATCATAACTATTCTTATATTTATGATTATGATTGCTATCTGGTGTTATCTAAGTTTTAAATTAGCCAATCTTTCATTTATAAAAGAAGAACTCAAGCGGCATCAAGTATTTTTAATCCCGGTCATCTTTATTGGATTAGGAATCTACATTCTTATCGACAGTGGTTTGTTGAACTAAAAAACTCTCTTATGTATAAAAGTTTATGCATAAGAGAGTTTTTCTTATTTAATTAAAGAGTCACACAATTTTATTAGGACGAAGATCTACTAATTGAACATGGCTATCTAGCATACCACTGGGGCTCGACAATTGGAATACACCTAGTCTTGTATCAAGAGACAAAGTCATTGCCTCGTCCATATACATTTTGGAGTAGTCTTTCACATAAAGCTCGCCAACATCACTATCCAAAACTAATTGATAGTCTTCTTTTTTTTGTGCTTTATCTAAAATCAATAGACGAAAACTAGTGTCTAATGAGCAAACTCCCATTTTAGAATATGCACCTACACCATCATCGAGATCAAGAATCACGACTGCTTCTTCATCTAAATATTTTTGTAATCGTTCTTGTGCTTCAGTAGAAATTTTTAAATACATTATTTAAAACCTCCTTTATTCTTCCAAAAAAATGCTAACACATATTAATAAATATAGCGAGTCACTTGCTTCATCAACTAATACAATAAAAAAGAAGGAAGAAATCATTACGATTTCTTCCTTCTTTTTTATTACTCCGGCAGTAGGACTCGAACCTACGA
>NZ_JAFLWI010000018.1:1781-5033 GCF_017315945.1 Candidatus Enterococcus courvalinii | reverse complement strand
AGGGGCAACCCCTCACTACAATCGGCGCTAAGAAGCTTAACTTCTGTGTTCGGCATGGTTACAGGTGTATCCTTCTCGCTATCGCCACCACACTGTGGTGTTATCTTATTGAGTTTGCTTTTGCTCACTCAAAACTGGATTTGAAGTAATCTCAAACTCTTCCGAGTTTTTTCTTTTACCATTCTTGGTTAAGTCCTCGATCGATTAGTATCAGTCCGCTCCATACATCACTGTACTTCCACTTCTGACCTATCTACCTGATCATCTCTCAGGGATCTTACTTTCTTAAAGAAATGGGAAATCTCATCTTGAGGTGGGCTTCACACTTAGATGCTTTCAGCGTTTATCCCTTCCCTACATAGCTACCCAGCAATGCCCTTGGCAGAACAACTGGTACACCAGCGGTAAGTCCATCCCGGTCCTCTCGTACTAAGGACAGCTCCTCTCAAATTTCCAACGCCCGCGACGGATAGGGACCGAACTGTCTCACGACGTTCTGAACCCAGCTCGCGTGCCGCTTTAATGGGCGAACAGCCCAACCCTTGGGACCGACTACAGCCCCAGGATGCGACGAGCCGACATCGAGGTGCCAAACCTCCCCGTCGATGTGGACTCTTGGGGGAGATAAGCCTGTTATCCCCAGGGTAGCTTTTATCCGTTGAGCGATGGCCCTTCCATGCGGAACCACCGGATCACTAAGCCCGACTTTCGTCCCTGCTCGACTTGTTGGTCTCGCAGTCAAGCTCCCTTCTGCCTTTACACTCTTCGAATGATTTCCAACCATTCTGAGGGAACCTTTGGGCGCCTCCGTTACCTTTTAGGAGGCGACCGCCCCAGTCAAACTGCCCATCTGACACTGTCTCCCACCACGATTAGTGGTGCGGGTTAGAGTGGCCATAACGCAGGGGTAGTATCCCACCAGCGCCTCCATCGAAACTAGCGTTCCGATTTCTACGGCTCCTACCTATCCTGTACATGCGGTACAGACACTCAATATCAAACTACAGTAAAGCTCCATGGGGTCTTTCCGTCCTGTCGCGGGTAACCTGCATCTTCACAGGTACTAAAATTTCACCGAGTCTCTCGTTGAGACAGTGCCCAAATCGTTACGCCTTTCGTGCGGGTCGGAACTTACCCGACAAGGAATTTCGCTACCTTAGGACCGTTATAGTTACGGCCGCCGTTTACTGGGGCTTCAATTCGTACCTTCGCTTACGCTAAGCACTCCTCTTAACCTTCCAGCACCGGGCAGGCGTCAGCCCCTATACTTCATCTTACGATTTTGCAGAGACCTGTGTTTTTGATAAACAGTCGCTTGGGCCTATTCACTGCGGCTGATCTGACGATCAGCACCCCTTCTCCCGAAGTTACGGGGTCATTTTGCCGAGTTCCTTAACGAGAGTTCTCTCGCTCACCTTAGGATTCTCTCCTCGACTACCTGTGTCGGTTTGCGGTACGGGCCGTTGTTTTCTCACTAGAAGCTTTTCTTGGCAGTGTGACATCAGGAACTTCGGTACTATTATTTCCCTCCCCATCACAGCTTGTCCTTAAAAGATTAAGCATTTGACTCAACCTAAGACTTACTGCTTGGACAGACATTTCCAATCGTCTGCATTCCTTAGCCTCCTGCGTCCCTCCATTGCTCAAACAAAAACAACGGGTACAGGAATATCAACCTGTTATCCATCGCCTACGCCTTTCGGCCTCGGCTTAGGTCCCGACTAACCCTGGGCGGACGAGCCTTCCCCAGGAAACCTTAGTCATTCGGTGGACAGGATTCTCACCTGTCTTTCGCTACTCATACCGGCATTCTCACTTCTAAGCGCTCCAGCAGTCCTCACGATCTACCTTCAACGCCCTTAGAACGCTCTCCTACCATAACACCATAGGTGTTATCCACAGCTTCGGTAATATGTTTAGCCCCGGTACATTTTCGGCGCAGGGTCACTCGACTAGTGAGCTATTACGCACTCTTTAAATGGTGGCTGCTTCTGAGCCAACATCCTAGTTGTCTGTGCAACCCCACATCCTTTTCCACTTAACATATATTTTGGGACCTTAGCTGGTGGTCTGGGCTGTTTCCCTTTCGACTATGGATCTTATCACTCACAGTCTGACTCCCGGATATGAATGAATGGCATTCGGAGTTTATCTGAATTCGGTAACCCGAGATGGGCCCCTAGTCCAAACAGTGCTCTACCTCCATCATTCTCAATTCCGAGGCTAGCCCTAAAGCTATTTCGGAGAGAACCAGCTATCTCCAAGTTCGTTTGGAATTTCTCCGCTACCCACACCTCATCCCCGCACTTTTCAACGTACGTGGGTTCGGTCCTCCAGTGCGTTTTACCGCACCTTCAACCTGGACATGGGTAGATCACATGGTTTCGGGTCTACGACTACATACTCAAACGCCCTATTCAGACTCGCTTTCGCTGCGGCTCCGTCTCTTCGACTTAACCTCGCATGCAATCGTAACTCGCCGGTTCATTCTACAAAAGGCACGCCATCACCCATTAACGGGCTTTGACTTGTTGTAGGCACACGGTTTCAGGTTCTATTTCACTCCCCTTCCGGGGTGCTTTTCACCTTTCCCTCACGGTACTGGTTCACTATCGGTCACTAGGGAGTATTTAGCCTTGGGAGATGGTCCTCCCGGATTCCGACGGAATTCCTCGTGTTCCGCCGTACTCAGGATCCTCCTAGGTGCTTTCCAAATTTCATCTACGGGGTTTTTACCCTCTTTGACTGACTTTTCCAAGTCATTCGATTATCTGAAAAAACTACCATATCGGAGTCCTACAACCCCAACAAGCAAGCTTGTTGGTTTGGGCTTTTCCCGTTTCGCTCGCCGCTACTCAGGGAATCGAATTTTCTTTCTCTTCCTGCAGGTACTTAGATGTTTCAGTTCTCTGCGTCTACCTCAAATATGCTATGTATTCACATATTTGTAACATCCTATAAAAGATGCTGGGTTCCCCCATTCGGAAATCTCTGGATCATAGCTTACGTACAGCTCCCCAAAGCATATCGGTGTTAGTCCCGTCCTTCATCGGCTCCTAGTGCCAAGGCATCCACCGTGCGCCCTTATTCACTTAACCTTATCAACCTTACGGTTGGGTTTTGACTTCGTTTCTAGCGATAGAAACTAGTCAAGAAAAATAAGCAATTGAACTTATTAAAAAACTCATTCAACGCGGTGTTCTCGGTTTGTTTTGATCTTACTTCAAATATCCAGTTTTCAATGAACAAAAT
>NZ_JAFLWI010000018.1:0-1681 GCF_017315945.1 Candidatus Enterococcus courvalinii | reverse complement strand
ATGACAAACGTGTGTAGTCTCCGTAATATTCCTTAGAAAGGAGGTGATCCAGCCGCACCTTCCGATACGGCTACCTTGTTACGACTTCACCCCAATCATCTATCCCACCTTAGGCGGCTGGCTCCAAAAGGTTACCTCACCGACTTCGGGTGTTACAAACTTTCGTGGTGTGACGGGCGGTGTGTACAAGGCCCGGGAACGTATTCACCGCGGCGTGCTGATCCGCGATTACTAGCGATTCCGGCTTCATGTAGGCGAGTTGCAGCCTACAATCCGAACTGAGAGAAGCTTTAAGAGATTAGCTTAGCCTCGCGACTTCGCGACTCGTTGTACTTCCCATTGTAGCACGTGTGTAGCCCAGGTCATAAGGGGCATGATGATTTGACGTCATCCCCACCTTCCTCCGGTTTGTCACCGGCAGTCTTGCTAGAGTGCCCAACTAAATGATGGCAACTAACAATAAGGGTTGCGCTCGTTGCGGGACTTAACCCAACATCTCACGACACGAGCTGACGACAACCATGCACCACCTGTCACTTTGCCCCCGAAGGGGAAGCTCTATCTCTAGAGTGGTCAAAGGATGTCAAGACCTGGTAAGGTTCTTCGCGTTGCTTCGAATTAAACCACATGCTCCACCGCTTGTGCGGGCCCCCGTCAATTCCTTTGAGTTTCAACCTTGCGGTCGTACTCCCCAGGCGGAGTGCTTAATGCGTTAGCTGCAGCACTGAAGGGCGGAAACCCTCCAACACTTAGCACTCATCGTTTACGGCGTGGACTACCAGGGTATCTAATCCTGTTTGCTCCCCACGCTTTCGAGCCTCAGCGTCAGTTACAGACCAGAGAGTCGCCTTCGCCACTGGTGTTCCTCCATATATCTACGCATTTCACCGCTACACATGGAATTCCACTCTCCTCTTCTGCACTCAAGTCTCCCAGTTTCCAATGACCCTCCCCGGTTGAGCCGGGGGCTTTCACATCAGACTTAAGAAACCGCCTGCGCTCGCTTTACGCCCAATAAATCCGGACAACGCTTGCCACCTACGTATTACCGCGGCTGCTGGCACGTAGTTAGCCGTGGCTTTCTGGTTAGATACCGTCAAGGGATGAACAGTTACTCTCATCCTTGTTCTTCTCTAACAACAGAGTTTTACGATCCGAAAACCTTCTTCACTCACGCGGCGTTGCTCGGTCAGACTTTCGTCCATTGCCGAAGATTCCCTACTGCTGCCTCCCGTAGGAGTTTGGGCCGTGTCTCAGTCCCAATGTGGCCGATCACCCTCTCAGGTCGGCTATGCATCGTGGCCTTGGTGAGCCGTTACCTCACCAACTAGCTAATGCACCGCGGGTCCATCCATCAGCGACACCCGAAAGCGCCTTTCAAATCAAAACCATGCGGTTTCGATTGTTATACGGTATTAGCACCTGTTTCCAAGTGTTATCCCCTTCTGATGGGCAGGTTACCCACGTGTTACTCACCCGTTCGCCACTCCTTTTCTTTCGGTGGAGCAAGCTCCGGTGAAAGAAAAGGCGTACGACTTGCATGTATTAGGCACGCCGCCAGCGTTCGTCCTGAGCCAGGATCAAACTCTCATAATAAAAGTTAGAACAACCTTTCGATTGTTAAGCTCAATTTGTTTGCTAGCATATTGCTTGCTGTTTAAAAATGTTTGTTGTCTTGAAT
>NZ_JAFLWI010000017.1 GCF_017315945.1 Candidatus Enterococcus courvalinii | reverse complement strand
TGTTTCAACTTTTTTTATTTTGTATTTGATTCGTCTTCTATTTTTGCTTGAAGTGTTGAACGACCATTATCTTCAGCTACCTGTCGTGCCAACAAATCGCGGATATCACTTAAGTATTGTTCAGCAGTCGGTTCGTCAAGAACTTCTTCGTCTTCTGTTTTACGTAAATCTTTTGCACTGTTGGCTGCTTTGACCACTAAGAACAAAACAAAACCTGTAATTAAAAATGTAATAATAGCACTAACAACATTACCAAATGAAAAAGTTACGCCTTTGACAGGTGTGACGTCTAAGACAGACAACGCCCCGTCCAGATCAGAAGTACCAGTGACAAGAGCAACTATCCAACCAATTAATGGTGTAATCAATCCTTCTACGATTTGATTAACGATTCCTGTGAACGCACTCCCGATAACAACCCCAACGGCTAGATCAAGCACATCGCCTCGCATAATAAACTCTTTAAATTCTTTTATCATAAAACCCCTACTTTCTTTTTCCTTACCTTTAGTATATCTAAGAATAAAAAAATGTAAAAACAATAAACGCTTTTGTTCGCTAAATGCTTAAATACTAACCTTCTATGCTATACTAGAATCAACTGTAACGATAAAAGGAGCAACGACTTATGACGAATAAATTGGCAGAAGGCGTGAATTTACATGTCTTACAAACAAAAAAATATAAAACGATTCGAATCTTTATTCGATTCACCACACGTCTTGATCGAGCAGTCATTACGCAACGATCATTACTGAGCAGTTTATTAGAAACAAATAGCTTAAATTATCCAGACCAGACACAACTTAGCGCGAAGTTAGCTGAATTATATGGTGCAAGTTTTGGCTGGAATGTAAGCAAAAAAGGAAATTTACATTGGCTGAATGCAGGCATCAGTTTTGTTAATGGCGATTATGTGAATGACTCAAAAATTCTGCTCCAAGTTGTTGACTTTTTGAAAGAGGTTATCTTTGCGCCAAATATTGTAGATGGGCAGTTCGATAATCAAACGTTTGATTTAGAAAAAAACAATCTGAAAACTTATTTAGAAAGTTTGGATGAAGACAAACAGACATTAGCTTCATTAGCACTGCAACGTCTCTATTTTGAGCAAGCAGATGCTCAAAGAATCCCTAGTTTTGGAACAGTAAGAGACCTAAAAGAAATTACGGCAGAGTCACTTGCTACGTATTACAAGAAAGTCCTGGCAGAAGATCAAGTCGATATTTTTGTTATTGGAGATGTGAACGAGAAGGAAGTTATCAAAGCAATTCAAACATTGCCATTTACTGACCGCAAATTTACACATCCAGAAATATTTTATGCACAGCCACAATCAAATGTAATCAAAGAACGCCAAATGCATGAACCTGTCGTACAAGCAAAGCTAAACTTAGCCTATCAAACAAATGTTTATTATAACCAGCCAGAGCGTTTTTCACTGATGGTGTTCAATGGCTTATTTGGTGGCTTTCCACATTCAAAATTGTTTATGAATGTACGTGAAAAAGAAAGCTTGGCTTATTATGCTTCTAGCAGTGTAGATACGTTCCGCGGATATATGACTGTTCAGACAGGAATTGATGGGAAAAATCGCGAAAAGGTTTTACATTTGATTCATAAACAATTAGAAAGCTTACGAAATGGTGAAATCACTGACCTCGATTTATCCCAAACAAAAGCAATGTTGAAAAATCAATACTTGCTATCACTCGATGCACCACAAGCAGCAATCGAATCGACTTATTTAGACAACTGGCTGCCAGAAACTAAATTAACAGATGACGAATGGTTAGCTCGATTAGAAAGTATCACAATCAAAGATGTTCAAAAAATTGCAGATCAAGTGGAACTTCAAGCAATTTTCTTTTTAGATGGAGGAAGCATGAATGAATAAAACTGAGTATTCACAAATTAATGAAACGCTTTATCATGAAGTGCTGCCAAATGGATTGACCGTTTACTTATTACCAAAAAATGAGTACCACAAAACCTATGGCTTATTTAGCACGAATTATGGCTCAATCGATAATGAATTTATTCCTTATGGAGCGAATGAAAAGACAAAGGTGCCGGATGGAATTGCACATTTCTTAGAACACAAGTTATTTGAAAAGGAAGACGGAGATGTTTTCCAATTGTTTGGTCAACAAGGCGCTTCTGCGAATGCCTTTACCAGCTTTACCAAAACAAGTTATTTGTTTTCAACGACAGATCAAGTAGAAAAAAACTTGTTGACGTTACTAGACTTTGTGCAGGCGCCATATTTTACTGAGGAGACAGTCAACAAAGAAAAAGGAATCATTGGACAAGAAATCCAAATGTATGAAGATGATCCTAACTGGCGTCTATTTTTTGGTATTTTGAATAACTTATATCCAAAACATCCTTTACACATCGATATTGCAGGGACGGTTGATAGTATCGATAAAATCACGGCAGATGATTTGTATACTTGCTACCACACATTTTATCAACCAAGTAATATGGTTTTGTTTTTAGTAGGAAAATTGGATCCAGAGAAAATAATGGAAGTCATTAGAGAAAATCAAATGAGCAAAGAATTTCCACCAGTGCAAGAAATCAAGCGATATTTTCCTGAAAATAACGATGAAATTATTGAAGAAAGTCATCTAAGAGCGGCTGTAACACGTAAAAAATTCGTTTTGGGGATTAAAGGTGTTGACGAGTTACCGGCAGATGGCTATCAACTGATGCGCTATAAAACAGCATTGAATCTCTTATTCCAATTATTGCTAGGAAACACTTCTCAAAACTATTTGAAGCTTTACAATGAAGGAATCATTGATGATAGTTTTGGTTTTGAATTTAGCCTAGATCGTGAATTTCATTTTGCTGATTTTAGTGGTGATACGGACGAACCAAAACGTGCTGCGCAGCAAGTGCGGAAAATCGTTCTTGGGTTTGAGAAGGATCCAGAAGTAAATGAAAAAAATCTTGAATTATTGAAGAAAAAAATGCTAGGTAAATACTTCCAATCACTTAATTCTATTGAGTATATTGCTAACCAGTTTACGCAAAACCTGTACGGTGAGTACACTTTATTTGATTTACCAGAAGTGATTGAATCCATTCGATTAGCTGATGTACTAGCAGTTGGTTCAGCTTTCTTAGCGGCGGAGAGGTTTAGCGAGTTTTATATGGAACCCCAAGGTGAGTAAGATGCCAACGGCGTTAGTTATGGGAGCTAGTGGGGACATTGGTGAAGCAATTTGTCGTCAGTTGGCGCAAGAGGGCTGGTCATTGTATTGTCACTACCATCGTAATGAAAATAAAGTATTAAATTTCGTTTTAGACTTGCAAAAATGTTATCCGCTGCAAGATTTTTTTATGGTATCCTTAGATATGTTAAACATGGAAGAAATACCGAAATTTACACAAGGATTATTTCAAGTTGACAGTGTCATTTTTGCATCAGGATTTACGAAATATGCTTTGTTTAAGGAGTATACGGGGGCAGATATGGATCAGCTTTGGCAAATTCATGTGAAATCTCCGTTATTACTTTTGCAAAGACTGGAACCAAAACTTGCGCGGTCTGATTATGGCAGAATTGTGTTTATTGGTTCTGTTTACGGGATGCAAGGAAGCAGTATGGAAACAGTTTACAGTGCTGTTAAAGGTGCCCAACAAGCATTTGTTAAGGCTTATGCAAAAGAAGTGGCAACCTTAGGAATAACGGCCAATGTCATAGCGCCAGGAGCTGTCGCAACAGCAATGAATCAAGACTGGTCTGAAGCAGAATTAACGGAGTTAAAAGCGGCAATCCCGTTAGGAAGACTAGCTCAGCCAAAAGAAATTGCTGCTGCTGTGACATTTTTATTACAAAAAGAAGCGGCCTATGTCACCGGGATTACATTACCAGTAACGGGTGGTTGGCTAGAATAAAAAGACTGGAGAAGATGAACGAGTGGCTTTTGAAACCATTGGGGAAAAATTACGGCAAGCTCGTCTAAATAAAAAAATATCTTTAGACGAATTACAACAAATTACAAAAATTCAAAAACGTTACCTCGAAGCAATCGATAACGATGAGTTCGATCAACTTCCTGGTAAGTTTTATGTACGTGCATTTATTCGCCAGTACGCGCAAGCTGTTGGAGAAGATGGCGATAAACTTGTAGATGTTTTCGATGGAAAAAGAAAATTATCTGATGGCTCAGAAATTAAAAGACCAGAGCCAGAAACTGTGAGTGGTTCACGAAAAGCAATGCACCAAGAAGAATTTGAACCAAGCAAATTTTGGACAAGTCTGCCTGTTCTTTTGTTAGGATTGGTTGCAGTTGCAATCGTGATTGTGGTTGGCTATATGACATGGCAAGATCGACAAGCAGCACCAATTATTAGTGAAGCAAGCTCATCAATGACAGTCGATGGCTCAATTGAAGAAACAAAACAATCTTCACATGCAAGTGAGTCAACACCAGCACAATCTTCAACAGTTGAATCAACGACTGAAGAAAAGAAAATGACGATTACTGCTGGTACAGATACAACAAATGCAATTGATGTGAATATTACGGATGCAACAGAGCCTTTAACACTGGAATTCACAGCGAAAGATCGCGTGTGGGTAGGTGTGATGGTTAATGGGGCGTATGTTTACCAAGGAACACTTGCAGCCGGTGAATCACAGAGCACACAGCTTGCTGCCAATGTACCTAATGCAGTCGTGACAATCGGTGCAGCAAGTAATGTTGCAATTAAAGCAAATGGGGAAGATGTTCCAGTGAACGCTGGAGAAAATAATTTAAGTCCTAAAAATGTTAACCTTGCTGTCCAATACGCAGAATAATTCAGACAAAAACTGCAATAAAAATCCACTCGATTTTTATTGCAGTTTTTCAATAGTAAAGTGAATAATTTTTTTGTGAGTAGAAAAAGTAAGTTATTTCTGTGGAAACTTTAGAGAGACTCACGTAAAATGAACAAGAAAGGAGTGCAATAGTGTGAATTTACCAAATAAATTAACAGTATTAAGAATTTGTATGATCCCAATCTTTATCCTTGTTGTAGGAGTACCAATGGATTGGGGACAATTAACGGTGGGAACAACAACTGTTGTTGTAACACAAGTAGTTGGAGCAATCATTTTTGCAATTGCAAGTATTACGGATTGGCTTGATGGAAAAATTGCTCGTTCTCAAGGTTTAGTAACAAACTTCGGGAAATTTGCCGATCCTTTAGCAGATAAAATGTTAGTTATGACGGCATTTATTATGCTAGTTGGACAAGATAAGGCACCAGCTTGGGTTGTTGCGATTATCGTTTGTCGAGAATTAGCGGTAACAGGTTTACGCCTATTATTAGTTGAACATGGTGAAGTGATGGCGGCTGCATGGCCTGGAAAAGTAAAAACTGCTACACAAATGGTGGCAATTATTTTGTTGCTGATCAACAATATTCCATTTAATTTGATCGGTCTTCCATTAGATCAAATTATGCTTTATGCATGTTTAGTATTTACTATCTATTCTGGTGTTGATTACTTTGCCAAAAATAGTGGTGTGTTTAAGGGTTCAATGTAATTCCGATAAAAGCTTGGTGACGATTTTGTCCCAAGCTTTTTTAAATAAAAAATATTTGCGTTATAGCGTATTAATTATTAGGGAGAGGCAAATTTATGAAAGCAGAGATTATTGCAGTAGGAACAGAGCTACTTCTTGGTCAAGTAGTCAACACAAATGCAACTTTTTTGGCTGAGCAATTAGCAGATCTTGGTATCGAGGTTTATTATCAGACAGTGATTGGAGACAACAGACAAAGACTAGATGAGTTGTTAGAATTAGCAGAGTCACGAAGCGAGTTGATTATTTTATGTGGTGGATTAGGTCCTACTGAAGATGACTTAACAAAAGAAGTAACAGCTGATCATTTGGGAAAAGGGTTAGTTCAAGATAGAGAGGCCTACCAAAAGTTATTAGAATTTTTTGAAACAACCAAGCGTAAAATGACTGCGAATAACTTACAACAGTCGCAAACTATTGAAGGAGGGATTGTGTTACCAAATCGTACGGGGCTAGCTGTCGGGACATTTATCCAAAAAGAATCACATGCTTATATCCTACTCCCCGGACCACCAAGTGAACTGAAGCCAATGTTCATTGAGCAAGTGCGCCCATTATTAATTGAAAAATTTCCTTCAAAAGAAAAATTGATTTCACGTGTTCTACGCTTTTATGGAATTGGCGAATCCCAATTAGTTACAGAGCTAGCAGAACTGATTTCAACCCAAATCAATCCAACAATTGCACCCTATGCGAAACCCAATGAAGTTACCTTACGTTTAACAGTTAAAACAAATGATGTACATGCTGGTAATCAAGCGTTGCTTGCACTTGAAGAAAAAATTCAAGAGCGAGTGGGTGAATATTTTTATGGTTATGGGGATGATAATTCTTTAGAAAAAGTTGTAGTTGATTTGCTAAAAGAAAGAGGAAAAACAGTGACTGCTGCTGAAAGTTTGACTGCAGGAGAGTTCCAAGCAACATTAGGGAAAATTTCTGGTGTTTCTGCAGTTTTCCCCGGGGGATTCGTGACCTATTCAGAAGAAGCAAAAGCCGATTTTTTAAAAATCGACTCACAATTTTTGAGAAAACATGGGACAGTTAGTCAAGAGTGCGCCGAAAAAATGGCTGAGCAAGCAAGAAAGTTAGCGAAGACGGACTATGCAGTATCGTTTACAGGTGTCGCAGGACCAGGGATGTTAGAAAACCAAGCTGTTGGGACAGTCTGGATTGCTGTGGCTTCAGTTAATGATGTAAGTGCGGCTAAGTTTCAATTTACACGCGGACGTGAAGTGATTCGACGTAGCGCGGTAATGGAAGGATTGAACATGTTGCGTAAACGGATTTTAAGAAAAAAATAAAATGCGAATATTTGTTCGGTTTTTCTTGCTTTTTAATTCTAAAACCGCTATGATAATTGTATTGAAATGACGTTGTTAATGTGAATATAAGGAGGATTATCGTATTGGCAGATGATCGTAAAGCAGCCTTAGATGCTGCGTTAAAAAAAATCGAAAAAAGTTATGGTAAAGGTTCTATTATGAAATTGGGCGAGAAAATCGACCAACAAATTTCAACAATTCCAAGTGGTTCACTTGCTTTAGATGTAGCATTAGGAGTAGGTGGTTATCCGCGTGGAAGAATCATTGAAGTTTATGGACCAGAAAGTTCTGGTAAAACAACTGTTGCACTTCATGCAATTGCTGAAGTACAAAAAAATGGTGGGACAGCAGCTTTTATTGATGCTGAGCATGCATTGGACCCACAATATGCCCAAAAATTAGGTGTCAATATTGATGAATTGTTGTTATCACAGCCAGATACAGGTGAACAAGGATTAGAAATTGCTGATGCATTAGTTTCAAGTGGCGCAGTAGATATCGTTGTTGTCGATTCAGTAGCAGCGTTAGTTCCGCGAGCAGAAATTGATGGTGAAATGGGAGACGCTCACGTTGGGTTACAAGCTCGTTTGATGTCTCAAGCTTTGCGTAAATTATCAGGTTCAATTAATAAAACAAAAACAATTGCAATTTTTATCAACCAAATTCGTGAAAAAGTAGGCGTAATGTTTGGTAATCCAGAAGTAACACCTGGGGGCCGTGCATTGAAGTTCTATGCAACGATTCGTTTAGAAGTACGCCGCGCAGAACAATTGAAGCAAGGGACAGACATTGTCGGAAACCGTACAAAAATCAAAGTAGTTAAAAACAAAGTGGCACCACCATTTAAAGTAGCAGAAGTCGATGTAATGTATGGACTAGGAATTTCACAAGAAGGAGAGCTACTTGATATGGCGGTAGAAAAAGATATCGTTGATAAAAGTGGTGCTTGGTATTCATATAAAGAAGATCGTATTGGTCAAGGACGTGAAAATGCGAAAATCTATATGTCTACACATCCAGAAATGATGAATGAGATTTCTGGCTTAGTTCGCGAAGCTTATGGAATCGGTGAAGGTATTGAAACAGAGGAAAAACCTGAACAGGAAGAATTACCTTTAACAGAAGAATAATTGATTTGATTTTCAAAGGTCGGGACAAGCTGTCTCGATCTTTTTTTGTTGGGTGTGACGGTTAAAAGTTAAAGAATTACATCCAGAGTAAAAAATGATTAAAAATAAAAGAATGTTTGTAATCGCTTATGTATATTTTAAAATAATTTGTACTCTGATATAACAGTTATGGCTAACTTGTTCAATTAAAATAATCAAAAACTTGATCTTTATCTATGAGAAGCAAAAAAGATTAGGTCCAGTTAATAAATTAAGTGTTATCAAGTCTTTTTTTGCTTTGATAAATAAAAAACCATCGTTTAATATAAATTTAGAAAGCAGTTTCTTTGTTTATTTAAAGTTGACACTAAGGGGTACAAACATTAGAATAAACTTGTGTACTTTTTGTACACATATGCAAGTAGGCATATTGATAAGATTAAAATAGTTTATCAGAAAAACTACGTGATTGATAAAATGAAAAAGATAGTATGGAGGTGGATTTTATGGTATTCAACATTCTCCTCGCTATCATCGGTTTAATTGTCGGTCTTGGTTTAGGGTTGGTCGTTGCGAAGTCACGTCACGAAAAAGAGATAGCTGGTGCAAAAACATCGGCTGTGGGTATTATCGACAGTGCAAAGAAAGAAGCAGAGACTCTAAAAAAAGAAGCATTGTTGGAAGCTAAGGAAGAAAATCAGAAATATCGTTCTGAAGTTGAAAGTGAGCTGAGAGAAAGTAAATTAGAATTAAAATCTCAAGAAAATCGATTGATTCAACGTGAACAAACATTGAATCGTAAAGATGACTCATTGGAAAAACGTGAGAACTCACTTGAAAGCAAAGAAGAAATACTTAGTTCAAAACAGCAATTAATTGAAGAGCGAGAACAAGACGTTGAAAAATTGATTGAAGATCAACAAAAAGAATTAGAAAAAATTGCTGGTTTATCTAAAGAAGATGCAAAGGATGTTATCATGAAGTCAACCGAGGAAGAGTTGAATCATGAGTTAACTGTTATGGTGAAAGAATCTGAACAGCGTGCAAAAGAAGAGGCTGATCGTAAAGCGAAGAATTTACTTTCATTAGCTATTCAACGTTGTGCAGCAGATCAAGTTTCTGAAACTACAGTATCCGTTGTTACTTTGCCAAACGATGAGATGAAAGGTCGCATTATTGGTAGAGAAGGACGTAATATCCGCACATTAGAAACACTGACAGGAATTGATTTGATTATCGATGATACTCCTGAAGCAGTTGTTCTTTCTGGTTTTGATCCAATCCGCAGAGAAATTGCAAGAATGACGTTGGAAAAATTAATTCAAGATGGGCGTATCCATCCAGCTCGTATTGAAGAAATGGTTGAAAAATCACGTAAAGAAATGGATGAACGTATTCGTGAATATGGTGAAGAGGCTGCATTTGAAGTTGGTGCGCATACACTCCATCCAGATTTGATTAAGATTTTGGGACGATTACGATTTAGAACAAGTTATGGTCAAAATGTATTGAAGCACTCAGTAGAAGTTGCTAAGTTGTCTGGAATTTTAGCTGCAGAATTAGGCGAAGATATCCAATTAGCTAAGCGCGCAGGCTTACTACATGACATTGGGAAAGCACTTGATCATGAAATTGAAGGTTCTCATGTTGAGATTGGTGCAGAATTAGCTGCTAAATACAAAGAAAATCCAGTGGTTATCAATGCCATTGCTTCTCATCATGGTGATGTGGAAGCAACATCGGTTATTTCAGTGCTTGTGGCAGCAGCTGATGCATTATCTGCTGCTCGACCTGGTGCACGAAGTGAATCTTTAGAAAACTATATTCGTCGTCTTCAAAACTTAGAAAATATTTCTAATAGCTTTGCTGGTGTAGATTCAAGTTTTGCTGTACAAGCAGGACGCGAAGTACGTGTAATGGTAAAACCTGAAGAAATTTCTGACTTAGAAGCAGTTCGTTTGGTTAGAGATATCCGTAAACGAATTGAAGAAGAATTAGATTATCCTGGACACATTAAAGTAACCGTTATTCGCGAAACGCGAGCAACAGATTACGCTAAATAAAAAAAGACCAATGAC
>NZ_JAFLWI010000016.1 GCF_017315945.1 Candidatus Enterococcus courvalinii | reverse complement strand
TTTTGTTCCACTCCTTTTTATGCTGAAAGCTGTGCCACTTTCCAATTTTTGAATCAGTAACACGAATCAAAACGGCTAAGACTTTCTATTTTAGGATTGTTGTTGCTCAAAGGCAAAATATTTTGGTAAACGATGACGAATGAGCGTTCCTAGGTAACCAGCAGCGACCGCTTTGATGATGCCCGGTAAAATAAAGGGAACGAAGCCACTAACCATGGCTGTATGCCAAGATAGATCACCACTGACTTTTAGCCAAACGACACCAAAAATGAGCGTGACAAATGAACCAATCACGTTAGCAATGATGACCCAAGTATAGCTAGAACTATTTTTTTCCACGAGGTAACCAGTCAACCATGCTTGGAAAATAAAACCAATCAAATAGCCACCAGTGGGTCCAAAAACAATACTCAATCCACCTGATAATCCTGCGAAAACAGGTAACCCAATAATTCCTAATAATAAATAAATCAAGACAGATAGTGTCCCGCTACGTCGACCCAATAAAGTAGCTGTTAATCCAATCGCGAAAGTTTGTCCAGTTAATGGAACAATCCCTAATGGAATCGTAAATTGAGATAAAATAGCGATGATAGCTGCAAATTCTGCAGCAATAATAAGTGGTTTCAATGATGTTTTCATAATTCCCTCCGTTCGTTAACTTTTGTTTTTGTTTTGGTTAACGATAGTTTAGAAGAAAAAAGTTAGTTTGTAAAGTATTTTTTGCAAAAAAAAAACCAAAGCCAACCATCCGAAAATGGTTACTTTGGTTTTGAAGCCATGAATTATAGGCTTTGGTTGTAGTATTCAACGACAAGAGCTTCGTCGATTTCTGGATAAAGTTCGTCACGTTCTGGTAAACGAGTTAATGAACCTTCCAATTTTTCAGCGTCAAAGCTTACAAATGCTGGACGTCCAACAGTAGCTTCTACAGCTTCTTTAACAGTTACGATGTTTTGTGATTTTTCACGAACACCGATTACTTGACCGATTTCTACGTGGTATGATGGAATATCAACACGTTTGCCATCAACAGTGATGTGGCCATGGTTAACTAATTGACGTGCTTGACGACGAGTAGTTGCAAGACCTAGACGGTAAACAACATTGTCTAAACGTTGTTCTAGTAAGATCATGAAGTTAACACCGTGTTTACCTTCTTTGATTTTGCTAGCTTTCACGAACAAGTTACGGAATTGACGTTCGTTCATTCCGTACATGTGACGAAGTTTTTGTTTTTCAGTTAATTGCATACCATATTCAGATTGTTTGCCACGGCTGTTAGGTCCATGTTGACCTGGTGCGTAAGGGCGACGTGCTAATTCTTTACCTGTGCCTGATAATGAAATACCTAGGCGACGAGAAATTTTCCATGATGGTCCAGTATAACGAGACATTGAGATTTCCTCCAATAAATTAAGTTTAGTTTTTGGAGTAAAATAATCCGTTAAAAAATTCATATTCGTATAGTTTGTTCTTCAATCTTCACCTTTGCAGCCGCGGTTACACAATTGAACCCGAAACGGGGCAACAAACTAGGGACGAGCTATTATTTTCCTGCTGCATTATTTTACACAAATTACAGTATAGTTGATGTAAAGGGCAAGTGTCAAGTAGAGAAACGCGTAAAAACGCTTTACAAACGATCGTATGCTCTATAAAATGAGAAGGTATCTGTTCAATCGATTTAACTGACAGTAAAGGAACATTTTTAAAATAAAAATAAATCGTGAAATGGTAAGGAAACTGTAAAAGTGAATTGCTTATTATTTTGAGCGGAGGAGCTAACTTGGACGAACTTATTTTTCCTAAAAATGAAGAACAAGCTGTACCTATGGAAAAGTATATGAAAAATCATTTTCCTTTTGCAGGTGTGCCGAAACCAGAACGCGCGCGTTTACAAAAAATGTTTCTGGCGCAAAGCAAACAACTAGAAGTGGCAGAAATTTTGTCACTTGCAAAAAAATATTACCGAAAATCAGAAAGAGAGTATCAATATGTAGCAATCGAATTGATCCAACTTAATGTGAAGCGTCTGGCATTTTCTGACTTGGTAACGTTGTTATCACTTGTACAAGAAAAAGAGTGGTGGGACAGCATTGATTCTTGGCGTAAAGTATACACGACGTGGTGTAAGGCACATCCAGATCAGCTGGAGCAAGTATTTAACTTATTCATTCAGCAAGAAGATTTTTGGTTACGAAGAATCGCAATTACTTTACAGTTGGGACTAAAAGAAAAGGTAA
This sequence comes from Candidatus Enterococcus courvalinii, assembly GCF_017315945.1. Classification (GTDB taxonomy): domain Bacteria; phylum Bacillota; class Bacilli; order Lactobacillales; family Enterococcaceae; genus Enterococcus_B; species Enterococcus_B courvalinii. The sequence goes on along the minus strand of NZ_JAFLWI010000016.1, from coordinate 265,598 downwards.
ACCAGTCACTATTGAAAAAAGCAATCCTGCAAGATATAAAAACAAAAGAATTCTTTATTCAAAAAGGGATCGGCTGGGCCTTGCGCGATTATAGCAAAACGAATCCTGGTTGGGTAAAAGATCTATTAGAACACGAAACATTCAGTAAGTTAGCAGTAAGAGAAGCAAGCAAATATCTATAAGAAAGCGAGACGATCAGACATGGAACGAGGCTTATTCGCCTTTGATATTGACGGAACGTTATTGGACACGAACAAGCAAGCATTGGATAGCACAAAAGAAGCATTGCAACAATTGCGACGAGCAGGACATTTAGTGACAATCGCAACAGGACGTAGTCGTTTTCATGCGCAAGAAATTATTCGTGAATTAGAATTTGAAAATTATATATTGTGTAATGGCGCAGCTGGGTTCTTGGATCATGAACAAGTTTACAAAAACCTGTTAGACCGTGACCAGCTAGACACGTTTGTTGAAGAAGCGCAGACAAAAGAAATTGATACAGCGTTTGTTAGTTTGGATAATATGAAACGATCTTCTTCTAATGATGTTCAAATCATGGAAGAAGCGATGCATTCCTTTGGCGCGGTGTTGCCTGAATTGGATCAATTTTTTGTTGAAGACCAAGAAATTTACCAAGCTTTAGCATTCTTCAATAAGAGTTATGACACACAGTTTCAAAAATATGACAAACTTCGTTTTGTTCGTTGGCATGAAAACAGTGTGGATGTTGTGCCACATGATGGTTCAAAAGCAGCAACGATTCTTCATTTGGCAGACCAAGTCGGAATTCCTCGCGAATCCATCATCAGTTTTGGCGATGGATTGAATGATCGAGAAATGTTACGTGAATCGGGTATTGGTGTGGCAATGGGAAATGCATCAGCAGAAGTTCAAGCTACAGCCAATTTGGTGACTGATACAAACGATCAAGATGGCATTTGGAAAGCACTAAAAAAACTAGCTATAATTTAATCGTAAATAGTCAATTAGTAATCAAACATTGAGGGCTAGCTCTTGATAAAGAAGTCCGAGACGAAAAAATGTCTCGGGCTTTTTTGTTCTATAGTTTGTCTTATGCCTCATGGTTACAACCTTCTCAGAGAGCTTTTCTTTCTTAAAAAAAACTACTATAATAATAGAATGATGTTAAAAGAGAAGAGGAATCAATGTGCGGGTATTGTTTATTGGTGATGTAGTGGGCTCAATGGGGAGAGAAATGATTACGGAATATGTCCCTCGTTTGAAGAAAAAATATCGTCCACAAGTAACTATCGTGAATGGTGAAAATGCTGCTTCTGGAAGAGGTATCACTGAAAAAATTTATAAAAAACTTTTACAAGATGGTGTCGACGTTGTGACCATGGGAAACCATACATGGGACAATCGCGGTATTTTTGAATTTATTGATGACGCGAAGAAAATGGTTCGTCCAGCGAATTTTCCAGAAGGAACACCAGGTCAAGGAATGGTATTTGTCAAAGTCAATCAAGTGGAACTTGCCGTTATCAATATGCAAGCTCGTTCATTTATGACGGATTTGGATGATCCATTTCGTAAAATGCAAGCGCTAGTTGCTGAAGCGCGAAAAAGAACGCCAATCATTTTTGTTGATTTTCATGGAGAAACGACTAGTGAAAAACAAGCGATGGGCTGGTTTTTAGATGGTGAAGTGTCAGCTGTTGTTGGCACACATACACATGTTCAGACAAATGATGCACGTATTCTACCAAAAGGAACAGCATACTTAACAGATGTCGGTATGACAGGTCCATACGATGGTATTTTAGGAATGCGTCGTGACGTGGTTATCGAAAAATTTTTAACGGCAATGCCAAAGCGCTTTGAAGTTGTGGAAGAAGGCCGTGCTATTTTATGTGGTTGCTTGCTGGAGATTGACGACACAACTGGAAAAGCAAAAGACATTCAATTGATCCAAATCAATGACGACCGACCATTTATGGAATGAGGCAGATCAATGGCTTTTTTAGAAAATGAACCGGAAATACAAGAAACAGTTGACCAACTGACGCAACTTCTAGGTAAAAATGAAATTATTGTCCGCTATAAGGAATTAGAAGCAAAAGTACATCAAAATAACTATTTAAAAGAATTGACCGAGGAGATCAAAGTGGCGCAAAAAGAGGCAGTCCAATTTGGTCATTATGGAAAAGTGATTGCGGAGCAAACAGCAATCGCTCGTGCGAATCAATTGACAAAAACATTTGAGCAACATCCATTAGTGATTGCTTATCGTCGCCAATTACTAGAGGCAAATGACCTTTTGCACTATTTGACTGGGTTGATTCAAGATGAAATCAATGAATTATTAGAGGAGGAAAACGATGCCTCAAAAAACAAAGAACACACCAATGATGGAACAATATCTAAGCATTAAGGCGCAATACCAAGATGCTTTTTTGTTTTATCGTCTTGGTGATTTTTATGAACTATTTTATGAAGATGCAATCCAAGTTTCACAGCTACTAGAGCTAACATTAACGAGCCGAAATCGCAATGCGGATGATCCAATCCCAATGTGTGGTGTGCCACATCACGCTGCACAAGGATATATCGATAGTTTGGTTGAAAAAGGCTATAAAGTGGCCATTTGTGAACAAGTTGAAGATCCAAAAACAACGAAAGGTATGGTCAAACGTGAAGTTGTTCAGTTAGTGACACCAGGAACAGTGATGGACAGCAAAGGTCTTTCTGCAAAAGATAATAATTACTTGACTGCTGTTGTACAAGAAGGCAATGAGTTTGGCTTTGCATATGTTGATTTGAGTACAGGTGAGTTAAAAACAGCACATCTTTTTGATGCAGAAGGCGTTTTAAATGAAACTTCTGCATTACAGACAAAAGAATTAGTATTGGGTACAGAGATTTCTGCTAGCTTACGTGAACAATTAAGTATTCGTTTGGGCTTAGTTTTTTCTTCTCAAGAGACATTGGAGGAAAATGCCGAATTTAATTTTTTGACTCGTGAAATAACAGATGGACTTGAAAAAGAAGCTACAGGAAAGCTATTGACTTACTTAGCGGTGACGCAAAAGCGGAGTTTAGCCCATATTCAAAACGCAGTGGAATATCAACCAGATCACTATTTAAAAATGGATTATTATTCCAAATTCAATTTGGAATTAAGTCAGTCGATCCGAACAGGTAAAAAACATGGAACTTTATTGTGGTTATTAGATGAAACCAAAACAGCAATGGGCGGTCGCATGCTAAAACAATGGCTTGATCGACCATTGATTCAATCACATGCAATTAATGTCCGCCAAGAGATGGTTGCTTCTTTAGTTGATAGCTACTTTGAACGAATTGATTTGCAAAGTGCTTTGACTAAAGTTTATGATTTAGAGCGCTTAGCTGGTCGAGTGGCATTTGGAAATGTGAATGGTCGTGATTTGATTCAATTGAAGACGTCACTTGAACAAGTGCCAATGATTCGTCAACTGATCGAAGGAATCGACCAAGGACAATGGCAAGCACTATTAGAAAAAATGCAACCAATGGAAGGTCTAGTTCAGCTAATCAATCATGCAATCAAAGAAGATCCTCCATTACAAATCACAGAAGGTAATGTGATTCGCGATGGGTTCAATGAACAATTAGATGCGTATCGTTCAGCCATGAAAAACGGGAAACAATGGCTAGCTGAACTGGAAGCCCGGGAACGAAAAGAAACGGGAATCAAAAACTTAAAAGTTGGATTTAATCGTGTGTTTGGGTATTATATCGAAATTACAAAATCGAACTTAGCAAACCTAGAAGAAGGCAAGTATGAGCGGAAACAAACACTAGCAAATGCAGAACGCTTTATTACGCCAGAGTTAAAAGAACTAGAAACTCAAATCCTTGAAGCCGAAGAAAAATCTGTTGATTTAGAATACCAACTGTTTTTAGCTGTTCGTGAAGAAGTGAAGAAAGCCATTCAACCTTTACAAACGTTGGCAAAATCAATCAGTACAGTCGATGTGTTGCAAAGCTTTGCGACAATCAGTGAACGTTACCAATATGTTCGTCCAGTCTTAACGAATAATAGCCAACAATTATGTATTCAAGAAGGTAGACATCCAGTAGTTGAAAAAGTACTGGGACACCAAGAATACATTCCAAATAGTGTCGAGATGAACGAACAAGAGATGATTCTGTTAATCACAGGGCCGAATATGTCAGGGAAAAGCACATATATGCGCCAACTTGCATTAACCGTCATCATGGCACAAATGGGGTGTTTTGTTCCAGCACAAAAAGCCGTTTTACCGATTTTTGATCGAATCTTTACTCGTATTGGAGCGAGCGATGACTTGATTGCTGGTCAAAGTACGTTCATGGTCGAAATGATGGAAGCCAATCAAGCGCTGCGAAATGCCACACCAAATAGCTTGATTTTATTTGATGAGCTTGGTCGGGGGACAGCGACATATGATGGGATGGCACTAGCACAAGCAATCATTGAATATATTCATCAAAATGTTCAAGCAAAAACACTTTTCTCGACGCATTATCATGAACTAACAGTCTTAGACCAAGAGCTCTCTCAATTGAAGAATGTTCATGTCGGAGCAGTTGAAAAAGCTGGAGAAGTTGTCTTTCTTCATAAAATGATGGAAGGTCCAGCAGATAAAAGTTATGGGATCCATGTGGCGAAAATTGCAGGATTACCAACAGACTTGTTGAAACGAGCATCAACGATTTTAGCAACACTTGAATCTGGGGAGGAAAAGCATCACCAAATCCCTGTTGAACCAGTTAAATCTACTGTGAATGTACAGGGAGAGTCTGTACCAATTGCGGAAGCACAAGTGAATGAGGGAACACAACAACTTTCTTTATTCTCTGAGCTATCGGATGGAGAACAAGAAGTTGTTACGTCATTAAAGAAACTTAACTTATTAGAAATGACGCCAATGGATGCACTGAATAAATTATATGAATTGCAAAAACAACTTTAGAAAGAAGGCGTAGACCCATGGCGAAAATCCAAGAACTATCAGAACGTTTAGCCAATCAAATTGCAGCCGGTGAGGTCGTCGAACGACCAGCATCTGTTGTGAAAGAATTGGTTGAAAATGCGATTGATGCAGGAAGCAGCCAAATTGATATCTTAGTGGAAGAAGCTGGGCTGCGAACAATTCAAGTGATAGACAATGGTGAGGGAATTTTGACTGATGACGTTGAAAGTGCATTTAAGCGTCATGCAACAAGTAAAATCCATAATCGAGATGACTTATTTCGGATTCGTACACTTGGTTTTCGTGGCGAAGCACTTCCAAGTATTGCCTCTGTTTCAGAATTAACGATTGAAACAGCTAATCAAGAAGAAAATCAAGGAACGTTCGTAGCACTAAAAGGCGGTGAGATCACGGAACATCGTCCAGCATCATTACGTCAAGGAACGAAGATTACTGTAAGCAATCTTTTTTTCAACACACCAGCTCGCCTTAAATATGTCAAAACGTTGCATACAGAACTCGCAAATATTGGGGACATTGTGAATCGCTTGGCGTTAAGCCATCCAAACATTGCTTTTCGCCTCGTTCATGATGGCAATAAGATGTTAGCCACAGCGGGAAATGGTGATCTCAAGCAGACGATTGCTGGTATTTATGGTTTAACTACTGCCAAAAAAATGTTGAAAATCGAAGCAAAAGATTTAGACTTCGAACTGGTGGGCTATGTCTCGCTTCCAGAGGTAACTCGTGCGAGCCGAAATTATTTATCCACGATTATTAACGGACGCTATATCAAAAACTTTGCTTTGAATAAAGCAATTGTAGCCGGTTATGGCTCAAAATTGATGGTTGGTCGTTATCCAATTGCTGTTTTAGAGATCAAAATGGATCCACTATTAGTTGATGTAAATGTTCATCCAACAAAGCAAGAAGTCCGTTTATCAAAAGAAAAAGAACTAACTGATTTGATAGCAAATGCAATCCAAGAAGCGCTTAGTCAAGAAAATCTGATTCCTAGTGCTGCGGATAATTTACGGTTTAAAAAGAAAGTCACAGACCAGCCAAAAGTTGAACAAACAGAAATTGATCTCTCTTATGCGTTTGAAGATGAAAAACCAAAGAAACCACAAAGCTTAAATTTTGATCGAGAAACAAGTAGTTTTTACGTGAAAGAGACAGAACAATCTAGCTTTGGAAAAACTGTTGATAACTCTGTGGAAAATGTTGAAAACTTTGTTCCATTTTCTGAAGAAACGACGAATCAACCAGAAAATAGTGGAAAAATGGTGGATAAACAAGAAAACACTGTGGAAAACTTTGTAGAAAAGTCTGTTGATAAAATCAAAGAAGAAACATTATCCACTGTGGATAATGTCGAATTTCAAGAAGAACAATCCCAAACAGTAGAAAGAAATGCTTCAGAACAAGTTTACGAAGAGGAACTTGCCTTGCATCCAGAATTTGGTCAAGGAAATAGTCGAGCATTGGATCAAGCCATTCAAAAATTAGAAACAGAAAAAGTAACTGAACGTTTTCCACAACTGGAATATTTTGGACAAATGCACGGCACTTATCTATTTGCGCAAAGTAGCACGGGCTTGTATATTATCGATCAACATGCAGCACAAGAACGTATCAAGTACGAATATTTCCGTGAAAAAATCGGTGAAGTGTCGAATGACTTGCAAGAATTGTTGGTGCCTTTTGTTTTGGATTACCCTAATAATGACGCATTGAAGCTAAAAGAAAAGAAACATTTACTTGAAGAATCAGGGATTTATTTGGAAGAATTTGGGCAAAATAGTTTCATTGTTCGTGCTCATCCAACTTGGTATCCAAGTGGCGAAGAAGAGTCGATCATCAGAGAAATGATTGACATGTTGCTGACGACAGGTAGTGTTAGCGTGAAAAAATTTCGTGAAGCAACGGCAATCATGATGAGCTGTAAACGTTCAATCAAAGCAAATCATTATTTGAATGAAGCACAAGCCCGTGTATTGCTAAAAGATTTAGCGCAATGTGAAAATCCATTCAATTGCCCACATGGTCGACCAGTATTGATCCATTTTACTAACTCGGATATGGAACGGATGTTTAAACGTATCCAAGATCCTCATTAAAGAATAGGAAAGAGGCAGAAAATGAAAATAATATTAGCTTCTCAATCTCCTAGAAGAAAAGAATTGTTGGGTCGTTTAGTTTCTGAGTTTGCAATTCAACCAGCTGACATTGACGAGACGCCGATTGACGGTGAAGACCCTGTCGCGTATGTTCAACGAATGGCATACGAAAAAGCACAAGCAGTTGTGAAGCAGCAAACGGAACAAACATTAGTGATAGCTAGTGACACTACGGTTGTTCATCGCCAACAAATTTTAGGGAAACCAGTGGATTTAGCCGATGCAAAAGCAACGCTTCACTCATTAAGTGGGGAAACACATCAGGTGTATACTGCTGTTGTCTTAAAATCGAAAGAACGAGAAGAAAAAATTCTAGCGCAAGCTGAAGTAACCTTTTATCCACTAATTGAAAAAGAAATCGATACGTATTTAGCAACAGGTGATTATCAGGATAAAGCTGGTTCTTATGGCATACAAAGCTTTGCCGGTGCCTTCGTTAAAGAAATAAGTGGCGATTATTACAGTATTGTTGGTTTTCCAATTGGTGCAGTGAACCAAGCACTTAAAGAATTTTTACTTTAAAAAAACAAAAGATAAGAGTCACGACAATTGCCGTGACTCTTATTTTTTATTTCTAATTTATGAATCAAAAAGCGAAAGACTTAGCGAACTTCAGCTTGACCAACTTGTTCTTCTGGGCGAACAAGTCCAGTTTTATCAAGTGAGAAGCTGTCAATTTTTTCGGCATTTGTCAAAACAACAAGAATGTCTGTTTTCTTGCCTGCTTGTTCTACTTGTTCAACAGCCATTTCTGCAATCAGTGAACTTGGTGTTACTAACTCGCCTTCTTGAACGTGAACGGTGAATGGGGCTCCTTTTAGCTCAACAGTATCTAGGCCCATGTGTACTAAAACTTCAATGCCTTCTTTAGAAAGAATACCAATGGCATGTTTAGTTTCAAAAATGTTAGTGATTGTTCCAGAAACTGGGGAGAAAACTTTGTCGTTCGTTGGTACGACAGCATAGCCGTCACCCATCATTTTTTGTGAGAAAACGGGATCATCTACTTGAGTGATTTCTTTTAGTTCACCTGTAGCTACTGCAAAGAATTTTTCTGTTTTAAGTGCGGGAGTAGCAGCTTCGAATTGTGTTTTTTCTGGAACAGCTGTTGTACCGTTTGCTGTTTCAAATTGTGCACCGATAGCTCCAGTAGCTGGAGAAACAGGATCAATTTTATTTAAGATTCCTTGACGTCTGAAAATAACTGTTAAGCCGAACGGGATAAAGATGGCAATAATCATTGCGATGATGAAAGGTACCCAAGACTCTGCCTGAATTGCTAAAATTCCCGGTAAGCCACCAACACCGATTGCATTTGCGCGAACGCTCATCAATGTGGCGAACATGCCAGCTAAACCAGAACCAATCATTGCCGCAACAAATGGATAAACATATTTTAGATTGATCCCGAACATCGCAGGCTCAGTAACTCCTAAGTAACAAGAAATCATAGCCGGAATCGAAATTTGTTCTTCTTTTTCATTTCCACGATGCAAGAAAATAATTGCTAAGACGGCTGAACCTTGCGCAATGTTAGATAGCGCAATCATTGGCCAAAGGTTTGTTGAACCAAAGTCTGCAATCAACTGCATGTCGATCGCATTTGTCATGTGGTGGAGTCCTGTAATTACGAGTGGAGCATACAAGAAACCAAAGACAGCGCTGAATAACCAACTAATGGAAGAAGTCAAACCAGCATTAACGACAGTTGAGATCCAACTTCCGATTGTCCAACCAATTGGTCCTAAAACGACATGGGCCGCTAAAACAGTTGGAACTAATGAGAAAAGCGGAACGAAAATCATTGAAATGGATTGTGGAATAATTTTTCGGAAAAAGATTTCTAGATACGCAAGCATAAACCCGGCTAACATTGCCGGAATAACTTGTGCCTGATAACCAATCATATCAACTTGAGCAAAGCCGAAATCCCAGAATGGGATATCTGCAGCTGCAGTAGAAGCAACACCATAAGCATTTAGTAATTGTGGAGAAACTAATGTAATCCCTAAAACAATTCCTAGTATTTGCGTAGTACCCATCTTTTTCGCGATGCTCCAAGTGATACCAACTGGTAGGAAATGGAAAATCGCTTCACCAGGTAACCATAAAAACGCATTCACACCACTCCAAAATTGTGAGTGTTCAACGATTGTGCCACCCAGACTATCAAATTGGATTCCTTCCAATACATTTCGAAATCCTAAAATCAGTCCACCAACAATAATTGCGGGAATCAATGGGGTAAAAATTTCAGCTAAAACAGCGACTGCTCGTTGAATAGGATTAAGATTTTGTTTTGCATACGCTTTACTTTGTTCTTTTGAGACACCTTCTACACCAGATACGGAAACAAAATCGTTGTAGAAAGTTGCTACATCGTTACCAATAATAACTTGGAACTGTCCAGCATTAGTGAACATTCCTTTTACACTTGGAATATCTTCTATTGCTTCCTCATTTGCTATTGCTGGATCATTTAAAACAAAACGCATCCGAGTGGCACAATGGCTGACTGCAGCAATATTTTCTTTTCCGCCGATCTCTTTTAACAATTTCTCGGCATCTGCTTGGTACTTTGTCATAAGAAAAACTCCTTTCAACTAACTTGTCTATGCAAGTTTCTTTAGTTAACTATACTGGAATCAAAAACGAAATGCAAGCGTTTTATTTCGAGCACTGTTATTTGTTCTAGTAATCGATTTCTTTTCTGGTGATACGCGACTTTCCTCAACTTTTTTGAAGATTGAAATGAAAACAAAGCTATAGTATAGTGAAGCAATAATCGAAAAAATAATTGGGTGGAGGAATCAAAACAATGAATAAATTTAATGAAATTTTTTTGGATCTGGAGAAAAAAATTTTAGCAAAGCAATATCCTCCGCACACACTTTTACCAAGTGAAAATCAATTAATCAAAATCTACGGCGTCTCTCGAGAAACGATTCGAAAAGCACTGCAGCTATTGACAACGGAAGGTTATATTCAGAAAAAACAGGGAAAAGGATCGATTGTCTTAGAAAGAAGTCGTTTTGATTTTCCAATCTCTGGACTGACGAGCTACAAAGAATTGCAAGAAACTCAAAATATTCCAAGCAAAACGATTGTTCAGGAATTAGTTGAAACAAAAGTCGATAAAGAATTAAGCGAAATTACCGGATGGAAAGTTGGGACACCGGTATGGCATTTAGTCCGACAGCGAAAAATCGCAGGTGAGGTCGTGATTTTAGATCGTGATTACTTATTGAAGGAAGTAGTACCGACTTTATCAACTGAACAAGCAGAAGCATCTATCTATGATTATTTTGAAAATGATTTGGGATTGACGATTGCTTATGCACAAAAAGAAATCACGGTAGAACCTGTGACACCAGAGATCCATGAAGCAATGACCTTAAATGATGATCCGTACGTGGTGATTGTTCGAGGATTAGTTCACCTAGAAGATACGCGTTGTTTTGAGTATACAGAATCCATTCATCGATTAGATAAGTTTCGCTTTGTTGAATTTGCTCGTCGTCGTAAAGTTTGATTCTTAGCAAGAAGTGAGCAGATTAGTTGCCTCTTTTGGTTATTGGTCAGTAAGATTGACAAAAAAGGGGATGATGTCAATGGCAAAAGAAAAAAATCCAGCAACTGATGAAGAATTGAAACAAAAATTATCGCCAATCGCATACGCAGTGACGCAAGAAAATGCAACTGAACGTCCATTTAGTGGAAAATATGATGACTTTTATGAAAAAGGAATTTATGTTGACATCGTGAGTGGCAAACCTTTATTTAGTTCAACGGAAAAATATGATGCAGGTTGCGGCTGGCCATCTTTCAGTAAGCCGATTCGTGCCGATGAAATTGCTGAAAAAATCGATCGCTCAGATGGCATGCATAGAGTAGAAGTGAGAAGTCAAAGTGCCGATTCCCATCTTGGTCATGTTTTTAATGATGGTCCAGCAGATAAGGGCGGGTTACGTTACTGCATCAATTCAGCTGCGTTAAAATTCATTCCATATGATGAAATGGCTGAGCAAGGTTATGAAAAATATAAATCACTTGTTGAATGATCTACTTAACGAAAAGAAGAGAAACCTCGAAATAGGCAAGCCGAAGCGAGGTTTCTTTTTTATTCGCTTTTTTCAGTTTTTTATTTGAACTTGCTTAAGGAGGAAGCTACTTTTTTCAGTCGTTGAAATGTGCTACAATAAAGCGAACGTATGTGTGTGAAAGAAAGAGGAAAATTGAATGTATGAATATCTAAAAGGGATGGTTACATTTATCAGCCCTTATTATATTGTGGTAGAAAATCAAGGAATTGGTTACCAAATCGCTTTAGGAAATCCTTATCGTTATAGTAGTAAGATGAACAAAGAAATAACTATCTATTTACATCAGGTCATTCGTGAAGATGGCCATCTACTTTATGGTTTTTCTAGCTTAGAAGAGAAGCAATTGTTTTTAAGACTCGTTAGTGTTTCAGGAATTGGCCCAAAAAGTGCATTGGCAATCATGGCGAGTGATGATCATTCGGGTTTGATTCATGCAATCGAATCTGGCGATGTTACTTATTTAACAAAATTCCCAGGCGTTGGTAAAAAGACCGCACAACAAATGATTTTAGATCTAAAAGGAAAATTAGGTGAAATCAGTATCGAAGCACCAATCAATTTATTCGATGAAGCCAATACGCAAGATACAACAGCATTAGCTGAGGCAATGGAAGCATTAACTGCGTTGGGATATAGTGTGAAAGAAGTGAAACGTGTAGAAAAACAATTACAAGCACAAGACAACTTGACTACCGATGAATATCTACGCCAGGCGCTAAAATTGATGATGAAAAAATAGGAGGGAAGCATGATGACAGACGAACATATTCTATCACCAGAAACTGGCGAGAATGAACTTAGTTTGGAAAAATCTCTCCGACCACATTTATTATCACAATACATTGGACAAAATAAGGTAAAACAGGAACTTCAAATTTATATCGAAGCCGCTCGCAATCGTGAAGAACCACTTGATCATGTTCTATTGTATGGTCCGCCAGGATTAGGGAAAACGACGATGGCAATGGTAATCGCAAATGAGATGTCGGTAAATATCCGTACCACGAGTGGGCCAGCGATTGAACGACCTGGCGATCTTGTTGCAATTTTGAATGAACTAGAAGCAGGCGATGTATTGTTTATTGATGAAATCCATCGCTTACCACGAGTGGCGGAAGAAACATTGTATTCAGCAATGGAAGACTTTTATGTAGATATCATGGTAGGGCAGGGTCCAACAGCACACCCCGTTCATTTTCCTTTACCTCCATTTACATTGATTGGAGCGACGACGCGTGCTGGGATGCTTTCAGCACCATTGCGTGACCGTTTTGGGATCATTTCACACATGGAATACTACGATGAAGGAGATTTACGAGAAATCGTTCAGCGTTCTGCTTCTATTTTTCAAACAGATATCGTAGAAGACGGAGCAATTGAAATTGCACGTCGTTCTAGAGGAACACCACGGATTGCGAACCGCTTATTAAAAAGAGTGCGTGATTTTGCACAAGTTCAAGCAGATGGAAAAATCGATCGAAACATTGCAGATCAAGCATTGACTCTTTTACAAGTCGATCATGCGGGATTAGACTACGTTGACCAAAAGCTATTACGAACGATGATTGAATTATATGGTGGTGGGCCAGTTGGTTTGAGCACGCTGTCTGTAAATATTGGTGAAGAACGTGAAACAGTTGAAGATATGTACGAACCATTCTTGATTCAAAAAGGTTTTTTAAAACGAACACCTCGTGGGAGAATTGCTACTGCATATGCTTATGAGCACTTTGGTTATCCCTATAATGAATAGTTATTGAAGTGGAAATTTATTGAGATGGGAGGAGAAAAAATGGGAGATTCCATTCATACGAAACAAGTAATCAAACGGGCACTGATTCGCCTATGCCAACAAAAAACATTTCGTAAAATAAGTGTTCAAGAAATCGCGCATGAAGCGAATATCAACCGTCAAACATTTTATTATCATTTTACAGACAAGTATGACTTGCTTCGTTGGGTGTACTTTGAAGATGCCTTTCACTTTTTAGATGCTCATAATTTATCATTAGATAATTGGGAAGAACAAGCCCTAAAAATGCTAAAGGCTATTGCTAATAATAAAGAATTCTATAGCAATACAGTTGCATCAGACCAAGAAGTCTTGCAACAAGAATTTTCGACAATCATCCAACAATCTTTTATTAGTATTTTTAACCAAATGGATCAAGAAAGACAGTTGTCGCAACAAGACAAACTTTTTTATGCTCGCTTTTTCTCTTATGGCTGTAGCGGTGTTTTGGTAAATTGGATAACGCATGACTATCAGGAAACACCGATGGAAATCGCGATGCAGTTATTTCGATTAGCAAAAGATACGGAGCTTTATTCCTACCGACTGTATGCACAGGAAGAGTCAGAGTCAGATGAGTAAAGAAGTGAAGGATGTTTTATAAAATGGAGGGGAAAAAGTGACCAAAGTTTTATTTGTTTGTTTAGGCAATATTTGTCGCTCACCAATGGCAGAAGGATTGTTACAAAAAAGAGTCCAAGAAGCAAAGCGAGATGCTGAATTTTTGATTGACTCTGCTGCTACAAGCTCTTATGAAATCGGTTCTGCACCACATCCTGGAACACAAAGAATTCTTGACCAAGAAGCTATTGACACAAGCAACATGATTGCTCGCCAAATTACCTCAACAGATTTTGAGACCTTTGATTGGATTATCGGTATGGACCAAGAAAATGTACGAGAATTACAGCGAGTCGCTCCTAAAGATACCCAAGCTAAAATCAAATTGTTTATGAGTGTGGTTCCAGGGAAAGAAACGAAAGATGTCCCTGATCCCTACTTTACAAATAACTTTGAGGAAACATTTCAGTTAATCAATGAAGGATTGGATCATTGGGATTTTACGTAAAAAAGAGAATATAAAATAACGTTTTTCATATCAAAAATAAAAGAGTGAGTTTTAGTTAGAAAGCTCATTTTCTTGTTTTTTTCATTAAGTTTAGGTAAAATAAAATTACTTAATTCATTACTTTCTTAGCAAAAGGAGGAGTACATTCGATGGACGAGGAAACAGTATCACCAATGAAGAAACTTACCAAGTTAGTGACGCACACGTCGTATCAGTTTTTTGATTCTTTTGTCAATGATACAGAAGAAAAAGCCAAGAATGTACGCAAGCAAGGAGAGTTTGTTCTTGAGCTTCAAAAAGCTGCGGCGCAAGATAGTTTAGTTGTTTTGCAAGTGAGAGAAAATCGTTTAAGTAATAAGCATGAAACTGTATCTGGATGGGTAGCGACAAAAACCGTTGAAAAAGAACGTGTTATGATTCGTTTACGAAATGAAGAGCAACAAATTCGAATGATTCCCATTGAGCAAATTGAGAAAATCACGAGCTTATCGCCAAGTGGAGAGCAAGAGCGTTTGTCACGTTAAGATTTGTGTTTTATTTTAAGAAAGCTAAAAGAGCTTTTCTATCTTTTGATAGAAAAGCTCTTTTTTGATTTGTTGTCTAAAAAAAGATCCTGCTAGCTGGGGGCTAGCAGGAAAGGAGTTAAAAAATGAAAAAGTGTTGTTAGGGTTGTTTGTTGGTATGTGTATATAATAGAGCGAAGTTGTGAATATTTTGTGACGATTTTTTTCGAAAGTTGTTAAGTTTTAGCTATAAAAAAATGTCTCTCATATTTCGTGCAAAAGAATTACTCAATTGCTGATGGCACAGTTTCTTTTTTTATGAAGCTCCAGACTAAACCAATAACGAAACCGATAATTGCGGGAACAATCCATCCCATGCCAAAAGAAAAGAATGGCAAATAGCTAGTAGCAAATCGTAAAAGTGTTTGAACGAACGGTGTATCTTTGATTACAGCAGGTGCGGCATTTAGCGCATCCAGAACAGAGGCAATCAAAGTAAAATACGTAGTCATCCGATAAACACATGCTCTTTTTTTAAATAAAGGCTCACATAATACCAATAAAATCAATGTCATTGCCAAAGGATAAATAAACATCAAGACAGGTAACGAAATCTGGATGATATTTGTTAAACCAACATTAGCAACTAGACAAGCAAGGACGCTTGCAAGTGTTACAAAAAATAAATAGCTTCTCTTCGGGAAAAGTTCCGAAAAGGTTTCTGCAAATGCCGTAATCAAACCAATCCCAGTTTTTAAACAAGCAAGAATTACAATCAGTGCTAACAAAATGCTTCCATAAGTTCCTAAATAGTGATCTGCAATTTGCGCAAGAGCGATCCCGCCATTTTCACTTAAAGGAAACGTACCTAAACTCATCGTTCCTAAGTAAGAAAGCAAAGTATAAATGATTCCCATCAAAAGGATACTGATGGCACCAGATTTGATTGTACCTTTTGCAATATCGGATGATTTAGTAATCCCCATTCCACGAATCGTTGTCACGATGATGATTCCAAAAGCTAAAGAAGCAAGAGCATCTAACGTATTGTAGCCTTGAGTGAAACCAGTGAAGAAGGCATGGGTTTGATAATGAGGCTGGATTGGAGTATCAGCGATAGAACCAAGTGGATTCAAAAATCCTAGTAAAAGTAAGATTCCTAGTAAGACTAAAAAGATCGGATTCAAAAATTTACCAACGTAATCTAAAATTTTGGTTGGTTTGCGAGATAGCCACCAAGCAGTAAAGAAGAACAAGATACTAAAAAGTGCTAGAAAAAGGGACTGTTGCTTTGGTGCAATGAAAGGTGCTAATCCGATTTCAAAAGAAGTGCTGGCTAACCGTGGTAAAGCAAAAAAAGGGCCAACGACTAAATAAAGTAAAATAGTAAAAATAATAGCATATTTTCGATTCACACGTTGTGCCAGTTCATAAACGCCAGAGCTTTTTGATACGCCGATAGCGATAACACCCAAGAAGGGCAAGCCAATTCCAGTAACTAAGAACCCAAGATTTGCCCAAAAAACAGCAGAGCCAGCTTCTTGTCCCATGTGAACAGGGAATATTAAGTTTCCTGCTCCAAAAAATAATCCAAAAAGCATTGAACCAATAAAAATACTTTCTTTAAATGACAGTTTTTTTGTCATAGACGAGTCTCCTTTAAAATTCATTTTTTTTAAGGTAACAGAAATTGTGTGTGTACGCAACAATTTTCTGAAAATTTATACAGTATTATCGGTAAGTATTTTTTTAGAACCAGTGCTAAAATGTAATCAGCATTGAAATAAGGGAGAAAAAAATGACAAAATCAAGGTTAGAAGCTTTTACAGATGGTGTGGTAGCTATTGTTTTAACAGTGTTAGTGTTAGATATTGAAATTCCTGATCCTGCTAACTTTCAATCTTTGTGGGGAATCAGAAATACTTTACTTGCCTATTCAATCAGTTTCCTCTTTGTTGCAGTGATTTGGGTTAACCATCATCGCATCTTTCAAATGGCGGATAAAATTAACTATCGAGTGGTGTGGGCAAATATTTTTTGGTTGTTTTGGTTGACACTTTGTCCATCAGTTACAAGCTGGGTCGGAAGAAATCCAACAGCATTTTGGCCTGAGATGTCTTATGTCATTGTTTATACGATGTGGAGTCTATCTTTCGGTATTTTAATCAAACAAGTTTTGAAAGCAAATAGCAAAGATTCTCATGTAGTCAAAACAGTTTCAAAGGATCACCGCAGCATGATTTCGATGATTATCAATATTGGCTTGATTATTGGGGTCTTTTTCCAGCCGTTGATTGGTTTGTTTGGGCGTTTTCTTGTATCAGGTTTGTGGGTCTTATCCTATAAAAAAGCAGATTATTACTATCAGAAAATCGTTTTACGCAAAAGAAGTGAAGTGAGCAAATAAAAAACTCTTTTTACAAAGAAAAAAACCTCCAAAAGTTAGATTTTCAGGTCTAACTTTTGGGGGTCGGCACAATTTCTTTTGGGAAAAGAGTTCTTTTATTTTTTTCGTTCATATTTCAGATGATAAATGGTTAATAAAGCAATAAACCAAATTGGAGTCAAGAAAAATGCCAGTCGAGTGTCTTCCCCTAAGATCAATACACCACAGACGAATAACATATAGAGAAAGACAAGGTAGTTACTAATCGGATAAAAAGGCATCTTGAAGGAATGTGACTTCTTCCCTAAGATACTTCGACGATATTTTAAATGAGTGTATACAAGCATGCTCCAAATAAATAGAAAACAAGTGGTCGCAATACTACTAACTAAAGTAAAGACCTCGCTGGGCATAATGTAATTAAGAACAACTGAAATAAAAATAATGATTGTCGAAAAGACTAATGCTTGTCCTGGTACATGATGTGTGGTTAATTGTTTAAAACGTTTAGGCGCGCTCCCTTCTTGGGAAAGAGAACGAAGCATTCGTCCAGTACTATAAATCGCACTGTTACAAGCAGAAGCCGCAGCACTTAGAACTACTAAATTGATGATGGATGCCGCCATCGTAATACCAATTTCAGAAAAAACTTCCACAAACGGACTTTCATTTGCATTTAGACTGTTCCAAGGATAGATGGACATGATGACAAATAGAGATCCTAGATAAAATAAAATGATTCGGATTGGAATATTGTTGATTGCTTCTGGTAAAACTTTTTCTGGATTTTTTGTTTCACCAGCAACCAAGCCAACCAGTTCGATCCCAGCAAAGGCAAAAGTGACCATTTGAAAAGAAAGAATAAATCCTTTGGCACCTTTTGGAAAAAATCCTCCATGTGACCATAAAGTTGAAATAGCAGTAGGACCAGCACTCGTTTGATAATGAGTGAGAATCATGTAGACACCAACAAGAATGAAGGCAATGATAGCGACCACTTTGATTAATGCAAACCAAAATTCCAGTTCACCAAACAGTGAGACAGCAACCATATTCAAAGCAAGTAGTAAAATGAGGGCAATTAGTTCTGGAAGCCACTGAGGAACACCAGGTGCCCAATAACGAACGTACATCCCAATTGCGGTTAAATCCGCCATAGCAATTGCAATCCAGCAAAACCAATAAGTCCATCCTGTAACAAAAGCCGCTTTTTTTCCAAGATACTCAGCAATAAAATCTAAGAAAGAGTGATTGTTTGTATTCGATAAAAGCAACTCGCCTAGCGCACGCATAATGAAAAAACAAATACAACCCGTAATCAAGTAAGCGAGTAAAATGGAAGGCCCCGCTAACTGAATCGTCTTTCCGGAACCTAAGAAAAGACCAGTACCAATTGCTCCCCCAATTGAGATCAGTTGGACATGTCGATTCTTAAGTCCCCGCTGTAATTCTTGTTCATTTTCGTCCATAAAATAATCATCCTAACTAAAAAGTAATTACCTTAAGTTTAAGAGAGTTTTCAGAAAATTACAACTTTGTTTTCTAATTAAGAGAAAAAAGCTCATGGGATGAACGAATGAACCTCACCAAAATAGGGAATAGCTATTCAAAAAAATTGTTACTGATTGTGGAAGAGAAAACATGGATTAATCAATTATTTTTGAATTTGAAAGAAGGACGACTATGAAAAAAGCTAGGATCTTGCCTGATCCCAGCTTTTTGTTTCTACATTTATTTATTTAAAATACGTGATAAGAATTCTTTTGTTCGTTCTTCTTTTGGATGAACGAAGATATCTTCAGGTGAGCCTTCTTCAGCGATGATTCCTTTATCCATGAAAATGACACGGTCCGAAACATCTTTTGCAAATTCCATTTCATGTGTCACGATAATCATCGTTAACCCAGTGTGAGCTAAATCTTTCATTGTATTTAGAACCTCACCGACCATTTCTGGATCTAGTGCTGAAGTTGGTTCATCGAATAATAAAACATCGGGATCCATTGACAATGCACGAGCGATAGCAACACGTTGCTTTTGACCACCAGATAGTTGGGAAGGTTTTGCTTCGATGTAGCGATCCATGCCAACTTTTTCTAAATTTTCAATGGCAATTTTTCGTGCAGCTGCTTTATCCCGCTTTAAAACTGTCAATTGGCCTGACATACAGTTTTCTAAAACATTCATATTATTGAACAAATTAAATGATTGGAACACCATACCCAAGTGTGTGCGGTATTTAGGTAAATTATATTTAGGGGTTAAGACATTTTCGCCTTCATAAATAATTTCCCCACCTGTTGGTTTTTCGAGAAGATTGATACAGCGTAATAAAGTTGATTTACCTGAACCAGAAGATCCGATAATTGTTACAACTTCACCTTTATTAACCGTCACATTGATATCTTTTAATACTTCGTTGTCACCGAAGCTTTTTCTTAAATGGTTGATTTCAATAATTGTTTCATTCATGTTTCTTCCTCCTTATTCTTGCAAGTTTGAATTTTCGACTTCCTCAATTTTTGTGTAAGCTGAAGGGCCATCGATTTTCTTTTCAACAAAACGCAAGATTCTCGTAATTGTAAAGGTCATAACTAAATAAATAATCCCTACAATCGTAAAGGTTTGGAAGAATTGGAAGTTTGCCCCGGAAGCAGAATTCCCTTGGAAGAACAAGTCTGCTACACCAATTACACTCAATACAGCTGTATCTTTAATGTTGATTACAAATTCATTACCTGTTGCTGGCAAGATATTTCGTAGGACTTGAGGGATCACAACTTTACGCATCGTTTGTCCATGTGTCATCCCAATGGCTTGTGCGGCTTCAAATTGTCCTTCATCTACTGCAAAAATACCACCACGAACGATTTCTGTCATATAAGCACCTGTGTTGATCGAAACAATAAATAATGCAGCAATTGTCCGATTCAATGAAATACCAAATGCTAAGGCCAATCCATAAAAGATAACCATTGCTTGTACCATCATTGGTGTACCACGGAAAATTTCAATATAAATCGAAAGTAAGCCGTTAGCGATTTTTTGGAAGAAGCGGGTCACTTTATTGTCTGATTCTGGAATGGTACGGAAAACACCAATGAGTAAGCCAAGAGTTGTACCTACTACTGTACCGATCAATGCGATGAATAACGTAAGACCTGCACCACGAAGAAACATCTCTCCATATTGATTCCAAATGTTTTTAAAGTCTGTGAAGATGCCCGATTGTTCTTCATCATCACTCGAAGCAGGTTGGTCTTTGATTGCTTGGTCCATCAATGCTGTACGATCATCTTGTGAGATGCCTGAAAGAATCTCATTGACTTTTTGAATATCCCCATCACTTTTACGCATCCCGATAGCAATTTGAACATCTTCAGCATTTGTCTCAAAACCATTTTCACCTGTGAATTCTAACATTTTTAAGTCTTTATTCACGCTAGTAGCTGTAACGCCTTCAGGACGTTCGCTGACATAACCATCAATCATTCCAGAAGCTAAGGCAGTTCTCATAGCAGAGAAATTATCCATGGCTTGTTGCTTTTGAACATTTGGAATTTGATCGATGACACTATAATGGAACGTATTTAGTTGTGCAGTGATTTTTGCATTTTCTAAGTCAGCTAATTTTTTTGCATTCGCAAAGTCACCGTCTTTTTTAACTACAACAACTAATTGAGATTCATAGTAAGGATCTGTAAAATCAATTTCTTTTTTTCTTTCCGCAGTTGGGCTCATCCCTGCGATGATTGCATCAATTTTTCCTGATTGTAGGGCAGGGGCTAGACCATCCCATTTTGTTTGTACGATAACCAAGTTTTTGCCTAAGCCGTCAGCAACTTTTTTGGCGATTTGAACATCATAACCACCGGCATAACTTTTTTGTCCATCGATTGGCAGTGCATTGTTCTTGTCTGTTTGCTGAGACCAGTTGAATGGCGCGTAACCTGCCTCCATTCCTACGCGAAATTCGTTGTCTGGTGTTTTTTCGTCGGCAAAACCAGCTGTGCTTACGCTAAATAATGAAAAGATAAATGCAAATAATACGGTAACTGAAACAAAATTTTTATTCATGTTCTTTCTCCTCTTCTTTCTGATACATCTTGAACGAGCGGTCCGATTGAACAATGAGTTGCAGCTGCTTATCTAAAAAAAAACGACCATCAAACTTGTAAATACAAAATGGTCGTTAAAATTATCGGTCGATAAACCCCTCACAAACCATAGCGCAACTTAGCATCACTGCTAAGACAGTCCGCAAGCTGTTAACTTGCGTCCCAACGTAAACTTTAAGCAAAAAAGAGTACATTTCGGCGATCCTCCCTAGTCCTGTTTCAACGTGTTTGCTTCACTCCGCAGGGGTAATGATTCTCGCGACCTCTACCTCATTGATTGAGGTAATCCCGTATTCAGTTATTTATACAAAAAGAAGTTTACGTTATTCTGAAGGCTTTGTCAATCAATTCCCATTATTTTTCTGAAAATTGTTGATAAATATAGAAAATCTTGGATAAATTTAAATAGTTTATGAAAAGAAGGAAAAAGGAATGTGGCGAAAAAAGAGAATAATTATGCAATGAGTGAATGCTGAAAAGCAAAAAAGAAACTACGGCAATCATCAAAAAAACGAAAATTGCTGTAGTTAGTCAAACTAGATTGATCGTTTATCAATTGTTAGGCTGCGGCTTTTGGTTCGCGACCTAAGATTGCTTGTAAAATAACTGTTACACCATAAATTGCTAAGACTAGATAAATTAGGCTAGAATACTGTGTGATCCCCCAACCCCATGTGCGGTAAACGGCTAATGTGATAGCTAAAACAATTGCAGCAATAACGTTAAATAACGCGAATGCCCAAAGATTGCCGTTTTCTTTACGTACGAAATAGAAGATAGAGAAAAAGACACTTAAGGCTAGCCAAGCGATGCATGCTAAAATAACGCCCCAGTAAATGAAAAATGGTACCATATTGATTCACCTCTCTTTTATACAGCCTGTATTGTAGCACGTTTTCATTTCTTTGTCAGTCGTCATTGTGATAAAATTCGCAATGAATGGAATCGTTTTACTTTTTAAGTGTATTTTTCTGCTAAATTTTGATTGTTTACCAAGCATAAATGATAGATAAAGTGTCGCAAATCGTAAACGAAAGACGCGTACATTTTGGCAAATGAAGTGCATGTCTATGAAAAACACAAAATTTCGCTTGGTGGTATAGATATTCAATCAAATTTTTAATAATTTTTTTCTCTTACTTTCTTTTTTGTTGAAATCGGTATAATAGAGGAGAGGTGAGGAAGATGAGTGAACAAAAAATTGGGGAAATAGCGCAAGAGATTTTAACCAGTCATTCAGTAACTTTTTTAACAGGAGCAGGGGTTTCGACACCTTCGGGAGTTCCAGACTATCGTTCGTTAAAAGGTGTCTATGCAGGATTGGAACAGCCAGAATATTTATTAAGTACTCAAGCGATGGAACACGAACCAGAAAAATTTTATTCTTTTGTAAAAAAACTATATCATCCTCAGGCAGAACCTAATATCATTCACTTGGAAATAGCACAATTAGCAACAAGTAAGCAAGTTGCTGTTGTATCACAAAATATTGATGGGTTACATGAGCGAGCAGGAAGCAAGCAATTAGTTAATTTTCATGGGAGTCTGTATCATTGTCATTGTCGAAAGTGTGGCGGGGCCGTGGCATGGCAAACTTATTTAGAAAGTGACAGACACCAAGCATGCGGTGGACAAGTTCGACCAAATATCGTTTTATATGGTGAAGGATTCCAACAATCAACGATTGAAGCAGCAGTTTCCGCAGTAGAACAAGCTGATGTCGTTGTTATTGTGGGAACAAGTTTTCAAGTACATCCTTTTTGTGATCTGATAGAGTACAAGGAAAAAGATTCTAAGATAATCGTTATCAATCAAACGCCCATTTTACTTTCAATGGAACATTCATTTATTCAAAAAGATGGCGCAAAAGTATTTCAAAAAATTCATGAAATGAGGATCAATAATGACAGAGTTTAAAACAGAAAAAGAAAAAATGATTGCAGGTGAACTTTATTTTGCAGGTGATCCTGAATTAGTGGCAGATCGAAATTTTGCACGAGAACAGGCAAAATTGATCAACCAATCAGAGGATTCAGCGATTCGCTCACAATTAGTCAAGGAGACTTTTGGTAAAACGGGCGAAAACATCTATGTCGAACCAGCAATCAATTTTGATTATGGATACAATATTTTTGTTGGAGAGAACTTTTATGCCAATTTTAATAATACGTTTTTGGATGTAAGTACCATTGAAATTGGTGATAATTGTATGTTCGCGCCGAATGTTCAATTGTATACGGCAACGCATCCGCTACATCCAGTGAAAAGAAATAGTGGTTTAGAGTATGCAAAACCAATCAAAATTGGAAACAACGTATGGTTGGGTGGAGGAGTCATTGTTACACCTGGTGTTACTTTGGGAAACAATGTTGTTGTTGGTGCTGGTTCAGTTGTGACGAAATCTTTTCCAGATGATGTTGTCATTGCGGGAAATCCTGCACGAGTAATCAAAACACTTAGTATGGAAAAAGCTGCGCCATCATTAGCAAATTTACGCGAACAAGTGGATGTTATCGACCAAAAATTAATTGAGTTGTTAGAAAAACGGTTGGATGTAGTTACCGAAATCAGTCAGTTGAAACAAGAAACTCATCAAGCGATTTTAGATGAGAAACGTGAACGAGAAGTTTTAGCAAAAGTAAAAAAATGGGTGAAGAATCCAGATTATGAAGAAACAACGTTAGCTATGTATAACGATTTAATGAAACAATCGCGCGAATATCAAGCAAAATTACGTGAGGAGGAGTAAAAATGGTGGAAGGAGAACTACGTCGACAACAAATCATGCAGACATTAGCAAGTGCAGAAAAACCAGTTAGTGCAAGCAAGTTTGCTAAAAAATTTGGTGTCAGCCGTCAAATCGTCGTAGGGGACATTGCCTTGCTTCGCGCAGCAGGAGAAGAAGTAGTTGCAACAGCACGTGGATACATTTTGGAATCAAATGAAACAAATACAGGTTTTGTTAGTAAGATTGCTGTTCAACATGAACGTCAACAAACGGAAGAAGAGTTACGAATTATCATTGAACACGGGGGAGAAGTAGTTGATGTTATTGTAGAGCATCCGCTGTATGGTGAACTTGTGGGCATGTTGCACTTAAAAACGAAACAAGACATAGCTTCCTTTATGAAACGTTATGAAAAAAGCCAGGCAACATTGCTATCAGAATTGACCTCAGGCATCCACCTACACACCATTCGCTATCCTGATGAAGCTACTTTAAAAAAAATCAAACGTGCATTGTCAGCTGCACATATCCTTTATGAAGACTAAAAAAATGAAAAAAGTTCGCTTGGAAAATCAACTGTTCAGTCGGTTTTTTAAGCGAACTTTTTAGTCATTGTTTAACTTAAATAATTAGGTGAAGCCAATTGTTGTTGGATGATTTTGGTTGGAATCACGAATTCAGGTGTTCCCATATAATATGGTGCTACTTTTCCTTGGGCAAAAGTAATAGTCAATTGATGCTTGGCATTGATATAGAACGTTTGATTCGGCTTGATTTGATTGAATGGTTGGACATCAGTTGGTTGGTCAGCTGCTTTAGACCAATAAATTTGATTCGGATCAGCTTGCATCTGTTCATTCATTTGTTGTTTGATTTCCTCGCTGATGATAGACAGGTAATCTTCATTTTTAAAAATTAGTGGTAAAGATACCACGACATTCAACTTTTTATCAATCGTATCGTATTGGGTCGTTGTGGCAGAACTTCCTTGAATCTGAGTCAAAGTTCGTTTGACTACTAAAAAACGCGAGTCATCCACAACTTTTTCAAAATCTCCAGTAACAGAAACACGCGAGCCATCAAAGAATTGTTTTTTGACTTGTTGAAATTCAGCTTGCGCTTCTTTTAGGTATTTTTTGTTTAAGGTATTAGCAACTTCTGTTGGTGTAGCTGTTTCGATTTTTGGTACATCAATCGCTATCTGGCTATCTTCTTTTTTGGCTGTTAAAGTTTGCAACGTAACCAATTGCACTAACTTATCGAAACCAGGAAGGACACTAGCAGCTTCACCAACGCCAGGAAATAAATTAACAGCTAATATAAATGTTAATGCGAGTGCCAAAGCACTTTGAACGGTATGATTTCGAAAACGTCTCCAAGAATATTTTTTCTTTTCTTTATAAAAGAGATTAGTCACTTGTTTGTGTAAGTCTTCTGGCAATGTTTGCTGACGATATTGCTTTGAAAAATTTCTGATTACCGTTTTTACAAAGTCTTTCATGGAAATCTTCTCCTTTGATTATTCTAGTTTGCTTCTTAATTCATTCAAGCTTCGGTATAGTTTTGTTTTGATCGTGTTCTCATTCAGCGATAAAATGACAGAAATCTCTTTGAGGGTAAAACCTTCAAAAAATTTTAATAGGATGATCTCACGATTAGGGCTGCTGATCTGGTTGATGATTTCTTCTATTTCGAGATAACTGTGTTGCGAGTCATTCAAGAAAGACCATGACTGTTCACTTTGATCGAGATGTTCGGCTTCGCGTTTGTTTTTTCGCCAAAAATCAATAGAAACAGAAATAAGGATTCGAAAAAACCAAGCATTAAACTCTTCGATTTCATGAAAATTTTTCTTCTGAATAGCTTTCAATGCTTTTTCAAAACTTTCTTGGATGATATCTAGTGCATCTTCCTTTGAATGGGAATAGTTAAAAGCTAGACGATACATTTTTTCATACTGTGTGTCTGCCAGTTCTTCTAACGCTTTTATATATTTTCTTCTTTTCCAACCATCGAAAACCATTTGTCTGGGGCACCCTCCTTTCTCATCTACTTATATAGACGAATTAGGTTGTTAAAAAGTTTCATATTTTTTATTTTATTTATGCTGAACGGCTTATATGTAAGAAAACAAGTAACATTAGGATAGAAAAGCTTGTTCTTTCTGAGAATAAAAACAAAAAAATAAACTCGTCAACCAATAAGAAGGGGGCGAGTTTATTTTTCGACGATACATTTTTCTGTTGAAGCAAGAAGTGCTAATTAAAATCAATTACCTTAATCGATGACAAGCACGCCTTCTTTAAGCGAAAATGGGTTAGCTTCATTGATGTGGTCATAGAACATAACCCCATTGATGTGATCGATTTCGTGTTGAACAACAATCGCTTCGTAGTTTTTTAAACGAATTTTTTGTTTTTGTCCATCGGCGTCATAATAAGAAATCGTTACTTTTGCATGACGAACGACATAACCTGGAACTTCACGATCGACAGATAAGCATCCTTCACCTTCACCAAGACAAGCGTCTTGAACAGAGTGGCTTAAAATTTTTGGATTATACATCACTGTACTTAAAGTGGGTTCTGTCACTTCTGGATCTGCACTAGGTACATGAACGGCAATGATCCGTTTTGAAATGTCTAATTGAGGTGCAGCTAGACCGACACCTCCACGTAAGTTTAATTCTTCCGCTTTAACAGGATCTTGGCTGTTTTTTAGAAATTCGATCATTTCTTTTCCTAATGCGATATCTTCCTCACTAAGTGGAAGTGAAACTTCGCTTGCTACTTCACGTAAAGTTGGATTGCCTTCACGAATAATATCATCCATTGTAATCATGGAAAATGACTCCTTTCATCTAAGACTTGAATAAGACAAGTCACTTTTCGCACTATAGTGTAACATAAAATAAAAAAAGTAGTAGTTAGATTGTTTGAAAACTATTCTTTCTTAATGATTCTTTACTTGATTTATAGCATCATTTCAGGTAAAGTATAGCTGTGTGTTTAAGCACGCGTCCTGTCACTTGGTTAAGCGAATCACCAACGTTTTACTCAGTCACAGGGAAATATTCGAAAGAGGTGGAAACAATGGCAATTTCAAAAGAACGTAAAAACGAAATCATTAAAGACTATGCACGCCATGAAGGAGATACTGGTTCTCCAGAAGTACAAATCGCTGTATTAACTGAAGAAATCAATCACTTGAATGAACATGCACGTGTTCACAAAAAAGATCACCATTCATACCGTGGCTTGATGAAAAAAGTTGGTCACCGTCGTAACTTGTTAGCTTACTTACGTAAAACTGACGTTCAACGTTACCGCGAATTAATCCAACGTCTAGGTCTACGTCGTTAATTTAATTTAAAGAGAGTGAGGTTCACATGAATCTCACTTTTTTTACTGTGAAACCAAAGAATCTGTGATCAAGCATGATGGACTCCTACTAACCAAATGAAAGTTGCTAACTGGCCATAAAAGATTGGCGGTTTTCATTTGTTTAGTAGCGTCTTGCTTTCACGAAAAGGAAAAGGAGAAGTTATGTCAGAAAAACAAGTATTTAAAATGACATGGGGAGGCCGTCCCTTAGAAGTAGAAGTCGGTCAATTAGCAAAACAAGCAAATGGAGCTGTTTTAGTTCGCTATGGCGACACTGTGGTATTAAGTGCGGCAGTTGCCTCTAAAGAAGCAAAAGATACAGACTTCTTTCCATTAACAATCAACTATGAAGAAAAAATGTATGCGGCTGGTAAAATCCCAGGTGGGTTCATCAAACGCGAAGGTCGTCCAAGTACAGAAGCAACATTGACTGCACGCTTGATTGACCGCCCAATCCGTCCAATGTTTGCGGAAGGCTTCCGTAATGAAGTTCAAGTGACAAACATCGTAATGAGTGTTGAGACAGATTGTTCACCAGCAATGGCTGCAATGCTAGGTTCATCTTTAGCGTTATCTATTTCTGATATTCCTTTTGATGGCCCAATTGCAGGGGTTGAAGTGGGTCGTGTAAATGGCGAGTATGTCTTGAATCCAACTGTTGAACAAGCAGAACTAACAGATATCGAGCTTTCTGTAGCAGGAACAAAACAAGCTATTAACATGGTTGAAAGTGGCGCTAAAGAAGTTTCTGAAGAAGACATGCTTGGGGCATTGCTTTTTGGTTTTGATGCAATCAAAGAATTAGTTGCTTTCCAAGAAGAAATTGTTCAAGCTGTCGGCAAAGAAAAAATGGAAGTTACTTTATTGCAAGTAGACGCAGATCTTAAAAAAGAAATTTTTGCTGCTTCATATGAAACAATGAAAACTGCCGTAATGACGGAAGAAAAACTTGCGCGTGAAGACAATATCGAACAAGTAAAAATCAATATTCGTGAAGCATACGCTGAAAAATTTGCGGATCATGAAGATGAAGCTCATTTAG
Source organism: Candidatus Enterococcus courvalinii (assembly GCF_017315945.1). Taxonomy (GTDB): domain Bacteria; phylum Bacillota; class Bacilli; order Lactobacillales; family Enterococcaceae; genus Enterococcus_B; species Enterococcus_B courvalinii. Next base: position 237,330 of record NZ_JAFLWI010000016.1, on the reverse strand, counting down.
CTAAAGAAGTGAAACAAATTACGGAAGACTTAGAAAAAGATGTTGTTCGTGAATTGATCACGATTGACAAAATTCGTCCGGATGGCCGTAAATTAGATGAAATTCGTCCACTTGCTTCAGAAGTTGGCTTATTACCACGTGTTCATGGTTCAGGTTTATTTACTCGTGGACAAACACAAGCCTTATCTGCTTGTACACTGGCACCATTAGGAGAACATCAAATTATCGATGGCCTAGGGGTTGAAGTGAGCAAACGATTTATTCATCATTATAATTTCCCACAATTTTCTGTTGGTTCAACTGGTCGTGCAGGCTCACCAGGCCGTCGCGAAATTGGACATGGTGCTTTAGGTGAACGTGCATTAGCACAAGTTATTCCTGCTGAGGAAGACTTTCCTTACACAATTCGTTTAGTAGCAGAAGTTTTAGAATCAAATGGTTCTTCTTCTCAAGCAAGTATTTGTGCAGGTACATTAGCATTGATGGATGCAGGTGTTCCAATTAAAGCACCAGTTGCTGGTATTGCCATGGGACTTGTTTCTGATGGTGAAAACTACACAATCTTAACAGATATCCAAGGGCTAGAAGATCACCTTGGCGACATGGACTTTAAAGTTGCTGGAACAAAAGATGGAATCACTGCTTTACAAATGGATATCAAAATCCAAGGGATCACTGAACAAATCCTAAAAGAAGCATTGGCTCAAGCAAAACAAGCGCGTATGGAAATCTTAGAAGAATTGACTTCAACGATTGCTGCACCACGTGAAGAATTAAGCCAATACGCACCGAAAATTGAAATGATCCAAATCGAACCTTCTAAGATCAAAGATGTGATTGGTAAAGGCGGCGACACGATTAACGGAATCATCGAAGAAACAGGTGTTAAAATTGATATTGATCAAGATGGTAAAGTAAGCATTGCCTCTGCTGATTCAGAAATGATCAAAAAAGCAATCAAGATCATCGAAGATCTTACAAAAGAAGTGAAAGTTGGCGAAGTTTACTTAGGTAAAGTTGTCCGAATCGAAAAATTTGGTGCATTCGTTAACCTAATTAAAGGAAAAGATGGCTTAGTTCATATTTCTCAATTAGCAAACGAACGTGTCAACAATGTTGAAGATGTCGTTAAACTTGGTGACGAAGTTCTTGTAAAAGTAACAGAAATCGACAAGCAAGGTCGTGTAAACTTATCGAGAAAAGTTTTATTGAACGATGATGATGCTTCAAAAGAAACAAAATAAAAATTGATTCGTTAAAAGCTGAAAGCAAGACATTCTAAATGTTTTTGCTTTCAGCTTTTTTTGTGAGAAAAAGAAATAGCTTGCGAAATTTCCACTCAAAAAAGGTTATCCATTGGTAAGACAGACTGAATAAGCGTAAAATCATTTATAGAAAGACTGGAGGAGGACGCGACATGTTAAGCTTTTTGGGTGCGCTCGTTATTGGTGCTATATTAGGAATGATAGCTGGAGCCATTTTGGGAAAAGATGTTCCTGGTGGCTGTACAGGAAATGTTGTCGTTGGTGCTCTGGGTAGCTGGTTAGGTGAATTGATTTTGGGTGAATTTGGTCCAGTAGTTGTAGACGTTTATTTGATTCCAGCTTTGCTTGGCGCAATCTTGTGCCTAGTCATTTATTACTTTATTATTGAGCGCTTATTTCGCAGTTGAATCACTTACTAAAAGTGGTTGACACATAGAAGGTTTCCTAAGATAATGAGAGGAAGTTTAGGAAATAAACGATAAAAATAATGATTTTAGGTTGCTAGCGGAGCAAAGATATCGCTGGTTTGATGCTTTTTATCAGATTCAAGTGATAGTTGTTTTGGCTGTTGCTTGAATCTTTTTATTTTGTTTTCTAAATGCTAATTGGGGACAGAAATGAGGGAGAAAAGTTGACAACAAAAAAGAATGTCAAAAAATTGTCAGCTGCAGGTCTTTTGGTAGCAATGGGTGTAGTTTATGGTGACATCGGAACTAGCCCATTATATGTAATGAAGGCAATTGTGGGTGATAACGGGGGACTGCAGGGAATCAATCCTGACTTTGTCATTGGGGCAGTTTCGCTAATTTTTTGGACATTGACTTTATTAACAACGATTAAATATGTTGTGATTGCACTAAATGCGGATAACCATGGAGAAGGTGGTATCTTTTCCTTGTATACTTTAGTGAGAAAAGGCGGGAAATATTTAATTATTCCGGCAATGATAGGTGGCGCGGCATTACTTGCTGACGGTGTATTGACACCGGCAGTGACAGTTACAACCGCAATCGAAGGATTGAGAGGGATCCCACAGTTTTTTGAACGATTTGGAAATGATCAAACAATTATTGTAATCATTACTTTAGTGATCATCTTGTCTTTGTTTATGGTCCAACGTTTTGGTTCTGAATTGGTTGGGAAAGCATTTGGTCCAATCATGTTCTTATGGTTTACTTTTTTGGGCGTGATGGGGGTCATAAATTTTAGTCAAGACTGGACAGTTCTACGTGCAATCAATCCTTATTACGCAATTCAGTTATTACTTAGTCCAGATAATCGGCTAGGTTTATTTATTTTAGGGAATGTTTTTTTAGCAACAACTGGGGCAGAAGCGTTGTATTCAGATTTAGGTCATGTTGGGAAGCTGAATATTCGTTTGAGCTGGCCATATGTTAAGCTTTGCCTGATGTTGAATTACTTTGGACAAGCAGCTTGGTTAATCAATGTCTATCAAAATCCAGATATTCAAGAAATTGAAAATCTGAATCCGTTTTTCCAAATGATGCCAAATAGTTTAACTGGTTTTGGAGTTGGATTTGCCACAGTCGCTGCGGTGATCGCTTCGCAAGCATTGATTTCAGGTTCGTTTACGTTAGTCTCTGAAGCAATCAAATTGAAACTATTACCAAGATTGAAAATTATGTATCCCGGAAGTAGCATTGGTCAGATGTACATTCCAGCAGTAAACTTTATGTTATGGCTGGCTTGTTCAATTATCGTGATTACTTTTCGAACGTCACATCGTATGGAAGCAGCATATGGATTATCAATTACAGTTACGATGTTGATGACGACGGCACTACTCTATTTTTATTTGATTCAAAGTGGACATAGTCATTGGCTGGCGCAACTTGTAACCTTTTTCTTTGGGGCAATTGAGATAGTTTTCTTTTTATCAAGTATTGTGAAGTTTTTCCATGGTGGTTTTGTGGCGGTCTTAATCGCGTTACTTATTTTGACAGTCATGTTTATTTGGGAAAGAGGAAATATTATTCGAGAGTCAGTGGCGGAAGATGTGCCACTTCGCGAGTATATCCCTCAATTAGCAAAATTGAGAAAAGATACTTCCTTACCTGTTTATCAAACAAATGTAGTCTTTTTGGTTCCTAATATGGAAGATGACCAGATTGGAAAACAATTTGTTTATTCGATTTTAGATAAGCGACCAAAACGTGCAGCTGTTTATTGGTTTGTGCATGTAGAAGTTACGGATGAACCTTACACGAAAGAATATCAAATTGAAATGATGGATACAGATTTCATTGTTCAAGTAAAACTGTTCCTTGGTTTTCGTGTAGAGCAGGAAATCAATGTCTATATTCGCCAGATCATTCACGACTTGATGAAGGAAGGGCGATTGCCAAAACAACCACAACGTTATTCACTCACGCCTGGAAGAGAAGTGGGGGATTTCCAATTTATTTTGATTGATGAAGTTTTGTCAAATGTCACATCATTAAGCAAATGGGATCGACAAATCATGCAAGCAAAACTCGCTATCAAAAAATATGCAACATCGCCAGAAACGTGGTTTGGTTTAGAGTACAGTGAAGTCAAACATGAAACAGTTCCATTATTTATTGGGCGTACACGTAAAACTTGGTTGAAAGAGCGAAAAGAAAACGAGTAAAAAAGGTTGGGACAAAATTTTGTCCCAACCTTTTTGTTTTTATGCTTCCAAAGTACGTTCGAACTGTTGTTGCTCATCCAATTTGCGTAACTTTTTGATTGCTTTGAAATAAGAATAAAGTAATACGGCAACGGAACCAATCCATGCCAAAGGTGAAGCGGCAGCAGCACCAGGATAGCCCCATAAAGCGGTTAGGAAAATGGCTGCGAATGAACGCATGATAAGTTCCATAATCCCAGCAATTGTCGGAATCTTACTTTGGCCGAGGCCTTGCAACGTATAGCGTAAAATAAATAAAATTGCTAGTATCCAGTAAAGCGAACCATTGATAGTAAAATAAATCTGTGCTAACTCAAATACACGCGTTTCGCTGGCATCTACGAATAGGTGAACAAAAGAGTGACCAAAGATGATAACAACAGCTCCTGCAACGAGACTAAAGCCACCACTCATCAAGAGACACTGTTTCACCCCTTTTAATATACGGCCATATTCTTTGGCACCATAATTTTGAGCGGTAAATGTCGCCATCGTGATTCCAAAAGACATCATTGGTTGCGTGGCGAATTGATCGATTCGACCTGCTGCAGCTTGAGCGGCCACAACATCTGTCCCTAGACTATTGAGAGCTGATTGTAAAATGATTGCCCCAATAGCGATGATTGATGCTTGAAAGGCCATTGGTAACGAAATATTTAAATGGGTACGGATTTCTTTTTTATCGAAAACAAAATCTTTTTTTCGTAATTGAAGTAGCGGAATCTTTCTCTTGATGTAGACCAAACAAAGCAGACTCGATGCGACTTGCGCAATCACTGTTGCAATCCCAGCCCCTTCTACGCCCATACCAAAATGAATAATAAAAACTAAATCTAAAATCACATTGATAATAACAGCGATAATCAGGAAAAAAAGAGGTGTACGACTGTCCCCTAAAGCACGAATAACATTTGATAATAAATTGAAACTCATTGATGCGAAAATCCCCATCAAGATAATTGAGATAAATGCTTGGGCTTGATCAATAATTTCTGGAGGAGTTTGCATGAGCTGTAGCATCGGACGAATGAATAAGAGACTGAGAACGGTTAAGACGATTGTAACAACGAGACTAATGATGATGCTAGTAGCAAAACTTTTCTTTAGACCACGATAATCTTGGGCACCGAAACGTTGAGCTGTGATAATTGCTAGACCTGCTGTGAGTCCTTGGGCAAAACCGATAATCAAAAAAGTTAAGCTTCCGGTTGAACCAACGGCAGCTAAGGCATTCTTCCCTAAAGTTTGGCCTACAATGATCATGTCGACCATATTGTAAAATTGTTGGAAAATATTCCCAATCAAGAGGGGAATCGTAAAAATAAAAATTAGTTTTGCTGGATTCCCTTTGGTTAATTCACGCATCTGTACAACTCCTATTCGTAACATATTTAGTTAGTAGTATAGAGTTTTTATTGTGGAAATACTATAAAAAATTCGTGAAAATAAAAAAAGCTGAGAACTTGGAATTTTCTCCAAGTTCTCAGCTTTCTTTTTTCATTAAAACCTAAACTATTTTTAGCCTAGTATTGTTTAATTTCGCTAGGTAAAAGAATCGTTTCTCTTGTCCCATCATCATAAGCATAAACTTGTGTAGGAAACTGACTAGAATATGCAAATGGCAAATCAATATCCATCTCAACAGAACTTCCTGGTTGAGAAAAGTGCATAGTTACTTTTCCATGATTGTTAACAATATCAAAGGCAAGAATATTGTCTAATGGAATAACTCCCTTGAGGTCTAAGTCAATAATAAACCAGATACTGTCGATCAATTCACCGGGCATACTCGATACAACACCGACAGAGGCATAACGATTGCGTTCGCTGTCAAAACTTTCAAACATCTGTTTAACCTCCTTAACTTCTTCAATCCTTTACAAATAGTATAAGACAAATTGAAAAAACTTGCTTTTGTGAGGATTTATTCTAATAAAGATTAGTTAAAAATGCAACAATAAGTAGCCAATTTGTCTTAAAGGATTATTTTTTTAATGATTTTTAAAAAAGTAGAGGAGGTCGGACGTGTGACGTCGACCCCCTCTAAAATGTGTGAGTTACTTGAAGTGGTGTTCAAAATAAGCTTAAATTACACAAAAATATGAAAAGCTATTTTGAGTGATTGCTCACTATCTTGTCGGAGCTGATTGCTTGAAACCCCAACTTTTATTCTTCAGTTGAGCCAATTACTTCTGGTTCACTTGCTTCAGCTGGCTCAGTTTCTTCTTCTACTTGTGCTTCAACAACTGCTGCAATTTGTTCTTCACCATCAGTAATCACTGTGTAATCTTTGTTTGCAGGAAGATCAGCAACTGTAATTGAGTCGCCAATGTTCAAATCAGTGACATCGACTTCGATGCGTTCTGGCAATTTATCTGGTGTAGCTGAAACAATTACTGTATACAAGTTTTGAGCTAATACACCACCAGATTTAACACCGGCAGATTCTCCAACAAGAAGAACTTCTGTTTCAACTTCGGTATCTTCTGTCATGTTGACAGATAAAAATTCAACGTGTTCGAAATGATTGTTGAATGTATTGGTTTGAACTTTATGAACTAAAGTGTTCACTTTTTTGCCATCAACGTCCATGGTAATAACTGTGTTAGCACCATTTTCACGCAACATTTTGCTAAATGTTTGTCCATCAAATGAAATAGGTGTACTTTCCATTTGGTAGCCATAAACCACTGCAGGCACCTTTCCTTCGTGACGCAATTGATTTCTTAATGAACGGGGACGTACTGCTCTTTTACTTACTTCTAATGATACTGACATAACCTAAATTCCTCCTTAAAATGTGATTGTCTTAGGTCATAAGACAAGTTTTATTTAAGTGAATTTGCATGGCTAATCTCTTGCACATTATTGGGTTGTGCGTTTAAAAAAACGCAAAAAGACAGATGCGTACATCTGTCTAAGGAAAGTTATGATTCAACTTTTCTCCACCAGGTCATTACGCTGTGTATGAGAAATCCGATTCACTTTACTTATTAACCGTAGCGCGAATCAAAAGTTAAGTCAAGGAATAAGGTGTTTGTTCATTTGCAAGCGACTGATTTCAAGTTATAATGCTCATTAGTAAGAGAGGAACTTGTATGCGATTAGACAAATTGATTGAGAAAGAATTACAAACAACGAGAAAAGAAATGAAACGCTTGTTTACGACGAAAAAAGTCAAGATAGACGGCATAGTCGAATTTCAAGAAAATCGGAACGTCGATAGTTTATTACATGAAATTGAAGTAGCGGGCGAGCGATTGCAAACAAATGAAGTATATTATCTTTTGAATAAGCCAAGTGGTGTTGTGACAGCTGTGAGCGATTCAAACAGGGTAACAGTCATCGACTTGATTGCATCTGCAGATCAACAACCAGCACTTTATCCTGTTGGTAGGTTAGATCGAGATACGACAGGATTATTATTGCTAACATCCAATGGACAGTTGGGTTATGAATTACTTTTGCCTGATAAAAAAGTAGAAAAAACATATCAGGTCACTGTAAATGCTAAATTAGGGGAAGAAGATATTCAAGCTTTTGCTTCAGGAATTATTTTTGCAGATGGGACGAAATGTCAGCCAGCGAGATTGACAATTAGTTACGCTACTTCAAAAGAAAGTCGGGCATTGCTGACGATTCAGGAAGGAAAATTTCATCAAGTGAAGAAAATGTTTTTGGCGCAAGGAAAAAAAGTGAATGCTTTGACCCGAACCTCAATGGGACCTTTAACGTTAGATCAACAATTGACACCAGGTGCTTACCGCGCACTGACATTGACTGAACTGCGACAACTGAGTGATTATTTTAGATGAGAGAGGACGAAAATTAAATGAAATATACTACTTTATTATTTGATGTAGATGATACTTTACTGGACTTTCAAAAAACAGAAGAACGTGCACTTAATGAATTATTTGCTGAGCAAGGAATCCCGCTTACTCCAGAAGTAAAGACGAGTTATAAAGCATTGAATCATCATCTATGGCAAGAGTTTGAAAAGGGAAACATGACAAGAGAAGAAGTAACTGGGAATCGTTTTGGTTTGTTGTTCCAACAATTTGGTCAAACGGTAGATGGCCCTCAATTGGAAGCAAGATATCGTCATTACTTGAATCAAGGTCATGATTTAGTAGAAGGTAGCCGAGAACTGATCCATTCTTTAGCGCAAAAAGCGAATCTTTATATTGTAACGAATGGTGTTTCACAAACACAGTATCAACGTCTAACAGATGCTGGATTATTACCTTACTTCAAAAAAATTTTTGTTTCTGAAGATGTAGGTGCGCAAAAACCAATGAAAGAATTTTTTGATTATGTGTTTGATCGAATCCCAGAGCTGGATCGAGAAAAAACTGTAATCATTGGTGACTCACTAACTTCAGATATTCAAGGAGGGAATCAAGCGGGTATTGATACGATTTGGTTCAATAAAAATCAATTACCAGAAAGTGATAAGATTACACCCACTTACCGAATTGATTCGTTAGCTGAAATTCATACTATTTTAGAGAATGGAAATGAATAATTTTCAGAAAAATCGTAGCATTTTCATATTTTTCCGCTATAATAGATAGGAATGAAAAATAGGATATGAAAGAGGTTTTAGTTAATGACAAAAAGCAAGCCAATTATCATTGGTGTGACGGGCGGATCAGGAAGTGGAAAAACAAGCGTCAGTCGTGCGATTTTTAGTAATTTCCCAGATCACTCGATCATGATGCTTGAACAAGATTCGTATTATAAAGATCAAAGTCATCTTAGTTTTGAAGAGCGGTTGAACACGAACTATGATCACCCATTTGCTTTTGATAACGACTTACTAATTGAGCATGTCGAAAAATTATTGAACTATGAAGCCATTGAAAAACCTGTGTATGACTATGTAGAGCATACTAGAAGTCAGGTGACGATTGTTGAAGAACCAAAAGAAGTCATTATTCTTGAAGGGATTTTGATTTTGGAAGATGAACGTTTACGTGAGTTGATGGATATAAAATTATATGTTGATACGGACGACGATATTCGTATCATTCGTCGTATCAAACGAGACATGGAAGAACGAGGACGTACGTTGGATTCTGTTATTGAACAATATTTAACGGTAGTAAAACCAATGTACCATCAATTTATTGAGCCAACGAAACGATATGCAGATATTATCGTTCCAGAAGGTGGCGAAAATCACGTAGCAATTGATTTAATCAATACAAAAGTGGCTAGCTTCTTAAATCATAATTAGATACGACTTTTTACTAAATAGCAGTTGGCTGAATCAACATTTCCAGTTGAGTTTTGACTAGAAGATTCAGCAGCTGCTTTTTTCTGTGGGACTTTTTCTAAAAACGTAGGTATGGGAAAAAATTTAAGAGAGATGGGGACTTGCTATGGAAAATTATCGATCAGCGATTCGGCGAATCATTCAGTTTTTACCTATAGTTGGTTTTAGTTTATTTTTCATACTCGCCATCTATGCGTATCGCCATGGGATTTTTCAATCAACGGATTCGTTACAAGTATTTATTCAACAATTTGGTCAATATGCTGTATTGATCTTTATTTTATTACAAATTATCCAAGTAATTATTCCTATTCTGCCTGGTGGTATTTCATCTGTTGTCGGCATGTTGATGTTTGGAACGGGGTGGGGATTGGTTTATAGCTATATTGGTTTAGTGATTGGCGAAGCACTTGGCTTTTTACTTGTGCGTTACTATGGCGTAAGCTTTGTTCAATTGATCTTATCACCAAAAAAATATCAAAAATTTGATCAATTATTGACTACACATACGCAAAATATTCGCCGATTTTTGATTTGGACATTGATTTTACCTTTTGCACCAGATGATCTCGTTTGCTTAGTGGCTGGTTTAACAAAAATGTCTTTTCGTGAATATATGCGAATTATTTTGATTCTAAAGCCTTGGTCAGTCGGAGTATATGGACTTCTGATGCTTTATTTATTTAGAAAAGCACAAGGTTTGTAGCATTTGTTTTTTCATGGAATAATAGCAACAACTTGTACAGAAAGGAAGTCAGTCAATGTTAGAAAAAAAGCGTGTAACAACAGAAGAAGAGCTAGACCAGCTTTTGCCAATCATTCATGATGTTTGGCAAGAAGCATTTGTTCCGATTATTGGTCAAGCGCAAGTGGACTACATGTTAGCCACTTATCAATCAAAAGAACAAATTCAAAAAGAATTAGGCAATGATGTGTATTATTTTTTGTTGATAAAAGATGATCAACCTGTTGGGTACACAGCATATGAAAAATTTGAGTCTAGCATTTACTTGAGTAAATTATATTTATTAGCGAGTGTGCGTGGTCAAGGACTAACTTCAGCCGTTTTCGATTGGTATGAAGAACTTGCCAAAAAAGAAAAAGTTTCCGAAATTTTTTTGCGTGTGAATCAAGATAACCTTCATGCAATCGATGTTTACAAACACCAAGGGTTTCAGTTGGAAGAAGAATTAATCTCAGATATTGGTGAAGGATTTCAAATGGTTGACTATAAAATGAAAAAAGAACTCGCATAACAGTGAAACTTGTGATAAAGTAGTCACATGCGACGGGTCGAGAAGGTCTCTGGTTTACAGAGTACCTAATTGATTTTGGAGGCACGCGATGTTTTTCATCACCTACCGGATGTAGGCAGTGTCGGGTAAGACTTTTGTGGAGAAGGGCTTATCTACTTGATTATTCAAGTACCAGTTGAGGCACGACATTTTGTCGTGCCTCTTTTTTTTATCAAGATATTTGGAGTGCGACGAGAGGTTGATAAAATTGGTTTGTCCACTCTTTAATGATAAACTTGAACTAACTAAAGGTCATGAGTTTGTCATTGACCGTCTGAGGAGCTTTGATTATGTTAGACAAACTGAAACAATTTGGCCGTAATTTTACTGAGACAACCCCTTTTATTTTGAGTAATACGGTGATTTTTGTTCCGTATCTTTTATTTTTGAGCTTAAATAACGGTTACAGTTGGGCAACCGTTTTACCATTTACTTTGTTTTATACCTTTCGAATGACGGGGCTATTTTTGATTCGTGGAATACATGCTGGCTTAGACAGTTATACTTTGCTGATGATTTCACTTTTAGTTGGCGGTGCAGGCTCACTGTTTGGCTTGTTCGGGTTATTGTCATTTCCTTTGTTCTATCTATCAGCGATTTGTCTAGGACTTAGTGCTGCTTGGCTCGTCCCCGCAAATGTCACAGTTAACTTCCACGAAAAACAACAGGGATTCATCAATATCAAAGGCAAAAAATATGTTTATGCGTTAGTTATGCTAGCACTTCTTTATGAGATTGTTCGCTTACCGATGCCTTTGCAATTAGCGGCGACATTAGCTTTTTATACGTTACTTTATGTGATGGCTTATCATACAGTCAAACACTATCCACGATATGAGTTAGATTTCAAAGATGTACAAAGAAATTTGATTGAAAAGAAAGAATTGCTTTTGTTTTTTGGCTTTTTTATTTCCCTTTTTTTGTTGCGAACTGCGCGACTATTGATGGATACAGCATTATTTGATGTTGCTCTTTTCAGTATTCTATTGTTGTATATTTTGATCACATTTTATTTAAGCCGAAAGAAACAGTCATGGGTGTTACCCAACTGGCTGAATTTATTGACTTTTTTAGATGGCATGATTGGCAATTTTCTGTTTTTATTTGGTACTTTCTATCTAGGGATCACTGCTGGTTTTGATCAATTAGCCACATCTCTTTATTTTCCATATATTACCGGACTGATTTTGGCAAAGCTAGTCGGACCAGCTTTAAGGAAAAAATTACCTGAAAGTCATTCGATTGCTAGTCACTGCTTAGGATTACTGCTTTCATTTGGTGTATTCCTTATCCCAAATGCTTTCTCAATTGGGATATTTCTATTAAGTTTTGTACACACATTGCTTGGTAGCAACTTAAATCAAATGTACGAGCAGTTGGAAGAAGTTTCACCAGATCAACGTTTAATCGTGAAGTATACGACGCAAAATAAAGGGAGTTTGACTCATCAATTTTTCTTGATGGGTGTCCTGTTGTTCTCAACGAGACAGTTGGGGAAGCCTATACGATTTTTACTACAAATGACAGGTACCATGAGACAGTCTGCTGAAAGTATTCAATTAATGGAGCAGGCAAAATGGTTCAGTCTAAGTGTGTTAATCCTTTTGACAGCTATTGTTTATTATTTATGGAAGGAAGCGAAAAAGAATGCGACTATTCATTGATGGAGACGGATCCCCAGTTAAAGATGACGCGATTCAAGTGGCACGATCTTTTGATTTAGAAGTCGTAATTGTAACGAGTGTCGATCACTATACGACGAAGGAATATCCCAAAAATGTGCGCTTTGTTTATGTTGATCGTGGGGCAGACAGTGCAGATTATAAAATTGTTGGTTTAATCCATGCGGGTGACTTTTTAGTCACACAAGATTATGGCTTGGCTTCTCTAGTATTAGCTAAAGGTGTTCGTGTGTTTCACCAAACAGGTAAAGAATTTGATGAAACCAATATTGATACTTTATTAGAACAGCGTTATCACAGTAGCAAGTTAAGAAAAGCGGGTTTGCGGACAAAAGGGCCCAAACCGTTTACGCAAAAAGAGCATGAAGCTTTTTTATCTGCGTTAACGAATGCAGTAAAAGAAATTCGCGAATGAAAACATCTTTTTTGTACGCATTTTTGAATGTTAATTGAATAAAATAAAAAAGATCAGGCTAGAAGATTACTTGGTCTTTTTCTTTTGCTTTAGACAAAGAAGAAAAGTAAAATGATTTTTTTCAAAGATGTTTACTATGAAACGAGTAATGAATGATTATTGTCACACTTTTTACAAATAAGTTGGTCGATTATTTTCATTTTGTGCTAAAATATGAAGGTAAATCACTGAATGATTTGAAAATACAGGAGGACAATCTTTTGAAGATTACTTTACTATATGGTGGACGTAGTGCAGAACACGACGTATCTATTCTTTCGGCGTTTTCTGTTTTAAATGCCATTTATTACGCATATTACCAAGTTCAACTCGTTTTTATTAGCAAAGATGGACAGTGGGTCAAGGGACCGCTACTAACAGAAAAACCAGACAATAAAGAATTGCTACACTTGACATGGGATCCAAGCGGCAAAGTAACAGAAGGATTTACAGGAAGAGTCATTAATCCAGGTGAAATCAAAGAAGAAGGAACAATTGTTTTTCCAGTTCTTCATGGGCCAAATGGAGAAGATGGAACAATTCAAGGATTTTTGGAAACGTTGAATCTACCTTACGTTGGTGCAGGTGTACTGACAAGCGCTTGTGCGATGGATAAGATTATGACGAAGTACATTTTACAAGCTGCTGGTGTACCACAAGTTCCTTATGTACCCGTATTAAAAAATCAATGGAAAGAAAATCCGAAAAAGATTTTTGATCAATGTGAAGGTTCCCTATTGTATCCAATGTTCGTCAAACCAGCAAATATGGGTTCCAGTGTTGGGATTACCAAAGCTGAAAACCGCGAAGAGCTTCAAAATGCATTGGAAACTGCTTATCAATTTGATTCTCGTGCAATCGTAGAACAAGGAATTGAAGCGCGCGAAATCGAAGTAGCTGTTTTGGGTAACGAAGACGTACGAACAACGTTACCAGGAGAAATTGTAAAAGATGTTGCTTTTTATGACTATGATGCAAAATACATTGATAATAAAATAGAAATGAAAATTCCTGCTGAAGTACCTGAAGAAGTACATCAAAAAGCGCAAGAATATGCAAAATTGGCTTATACAATGCTTGGCGGAAGTGGTTTAAGCCGTTGTGACTTCTTCTTGACAAGTAAAAATGAGTTGTTCTTAAATGAATTAAACTCAATGCCCGGATTTACTGAATTCAGTATGTATCCTTTATTATGGGAAAACATGGGATTAAAATACGGAGATTTGATTGAGGAATTGATTCAACTAGGAATGAACCGTTTTGAACAGCGACAGGGATTTTTTGAGGCACACGAATAAAAAAGAAGGGGTGTGACAGTTACTGTCGCAACCCCTTTTTATGAATAGACAGGCGTTTTAGAAAAGAAAAATTTTTTATGAAACGACCTTTTTGAGGAGAGAAAATACATGAAGGTAACGAGTCAAGAAATCGCAGAAGCTCTTTCTAGTCAGTGCGAGAAGAACGTTGAAGTCACAAATGTTGAATTTGATAGTCGTAAAGTCACAGAAGGTAGTTTGTTCGTGCCACTTTCGGGTGCACGTGATGGCCATGAATTTATTCATCAAGCCATTGAAAATGGAGCAGTAGCTACTTTTTGGAGTTGGGACATGGCTCAAGCACCTACAGAAATTGCAGTGATTCCAGTTGAAGACACATTGAAGGCAATGCAACGACTTTCAACATACTATTTAGCAAAAGTTGGCGCAGAAGTTATTGCAGTTACAGGGAGCAACGGAAAAACAACAACGAAAGATTTGACTGCTTCTGTTTTAGCACAACGATACCGGACGTATAAAACACAAGGAAACTATAATAATAACATTGGCTTACCCTACACTATTTTGCACATGCCTGAAGAAACAGAAAAATTAGTCTTAGAAATGGGTATGGATCATGCGAATGAGATTACGGAGTTATCTCAAATGGCACAGCCAAGAGTAGCTGCAATCACTATGATTGGGGAAGCCCATATTGAAAATCTTGGTTCGCGTGAAGGAATTGCAAAAGCAAAAATGGAAATCGTGGATGGCTTGGCAAGAAATGGTCTGTTCATTATTCCAGCGAATGAGCCATTATTGCAACCACTAATTAAGAATTTGTCACAGGAAGTAACAACATTTGGACTTTCGGAAGGCGACGTACAAGGAGAGGTAACAAAGGAAGAAAAAACAGCTACGACATTTAAAGTGGCGGACGAATCATTCACGATACCCTTACCAGGAAGTTATAATGTAACGAATGCGTTGATTGCTTACACGATTGGTCGTTTCTTTGATCTATCAATTGAAGAAATTCGCCAAGGTTTGGCGACAGTTGCAATCACGCAAAATCGAACGGAATGGTTAACAGCTGGAAATGGTGCATCGATTTTGAGCGACGTTTATAATGCAAATCCAACAGCAATGGGATTAGTTTTAGAAACTTTCCAAAACTTACCAACTAATGGACACCGCTTCGCAGTTCTTGCTGATATGCTGGAACTTGGTCCTGACTCGCCAACAATGCATGCCCAAATGAATGAACATATTGACCCTGATAAATTTGCAGGAATCTTTTTATATGGTAGTCAAATGAAATATTTACGCGATGCACTGCAAGCAAGTAGCGAACTACCTGTTTTTTATTTTGAAAAGGATAAGCAAGCTTTGATTCAAGAAATTGAAACACAATTGGAAGTAGAAGACAGCATTGTTTTAAAAGGAAGTAATGGAATGGGCTTGTATGAAGTGGTCGAAAGATTACAAAAGCTCAATTAAATTTATGGTCACAGCATGGGTACGAGAAATCGTACTCTTTTTTGTTTAAATTTTTATTGTTTTTCGATGCATTTATATTGTTTAACGATATATAGAACGCTATACTATTTTTATCTTAAAAATAGAGAGGTTTGTATTTATGAAGGCAAAAACAACTTTTTTAAAATTTATTTTAGCTGGCTTAGTAGCATTTATTTTGTTTCTCAGCTTTTTACTAACGATGGGACTTCTGTTTTCAATCAATGAGCGTTCAGTTTTTCCACAGCAAATACTTGCTAGCATTTCACTTTATTTGTCAGCAATTGCTTCACTTTTAATCATTTATTATATGTATCGCATGTTAGGCTTAGTCGATAGCAACACCGCATTTTCAGCGATGAGCCTGGTATATGTTCATGCAATTTTTCGTTTAGCACTTATGGAATTCATTGTACTTACGGGAACACTGCCTTTTGTTTACTTTATTGCAGATAATGATGATGCCCCAGGCATGATGGTTATTGGTTTGGGCATGTTGATCATTCCATTGGCAGTAGCTACCTTCGTTTCGATTATCGAGAAGCTTCTTAAAAATGCAATTGAGTTGAAGTTAGATAGTGAATTAACTATCTAGTAGATAGAGAGAATGTTAGATTTCTTAACTAGACTGAAGAGGTGAATAAAGATGATAAAAGTGAATCTTGATATCATGTTAGTCAAACGAAATATGAGCGTTACAGAATTGGCTGAGCAAGTAGGAATCACCCAAGCAAATATGTCCATTTTAAAAACAGGTAAAGCCAAAGCAATTCGTTTTTCAACACTTGAAAAAATTTGTCAGGTATTATCGTGCCAACCCGCTGATTTATTGGAATATGTTGATGAAGTTTCATAGAAAGATTGCTTTCCAATAAAAAGCTTCTAGAAAAGTCTAGAAGCCTGAAAGATAACCAAATTGGTTCAATAAAAAAATAATTAATGCAGCTAAATTACCTAGAAAAGATAAAATAATCAGTGCAAAAGGAATCGTCCAGATTGTGTACCAGCCACCATCGTAACTTGGGCGAGAACGCTTGCCTTTGTAACTAAGCAAAGAAATCAAAGTGAATACGAAAAGAAGCAATTGAATAAAAATTGCTAATGGTAAGGGATAAGTTTGATTGACAATAGCAAAGTAATTGAAAAATGTGCCAACGCCTGTCAGTAGTGCAAGAAGTAGCATAAATTAAATCTCCTTTCAGTTTTCATGAATTATAGCAAAAAAAGAAGGAAAGAAGTACATTTATTTTTTTTGTTAGCTAAATTAGTTTTGTAAAAAAGAATTCCCTTGATTGAAATAAAAACTGGAAACTTGCAGAAAACAAGTTACTATGGTAGAATAACCTATTGCCGAAAGATGAAGATAAATTGGACTGACTTTGAATGTAGTTGCATCCAGAGATCAGATGTCATAACAATGATAAAGCTGAACGTGACCCGTTTGGCTTTTCTAATGCCTAACTAAACTTCGCAAAGTGATTTTTCGGTGGTGTCACAGCGGCTCTGCGCGTAAATAGTTATAGTGGCCACTGTCAAAAAGAGAACGACTTCACTTTGACCGAACAAATCGACGGGGTAGCAAAAAAGAAGCTACATCCTCAGTTAACAACCATATTAGGAGGATTCATTTGAAATTTAAAGAATTAGAATTATCACCAGAATTATTGAAATCAGTTGAACGTGCTGGTTTTGAAGAAGCAACACCGATCCAATCAGAAACAATTCCTTTAGCATTAGCTGGGAAAGACGTTATTGGTCAAGCACAAACAGGTACTGGTAAAACAGCTGCCTTTGGACTACCAATGTTAGAAAAAATCGACCCTCAACGCCATGAATTACAAGGTTTAGTTATTTCACCAACACGTGAGTTAGCTATCCAAACACAAGAAGAACTTTATCGTTTAGGTCGCGATAAAAAAATTCGTGTACAAGCTGTTTACGGTGGAGCTGATATCGGCCGCCAAATCCGTGGCTTAAAAGATCGTCCACATATCGTTGTTGGAACACCAGGACGTATGTTAGATCATATTAATCGTCACACATTGAAATTAGGAACTGTTCAAACATTAGTTTTAGATGAAGCAGATGAAATGTTAAATATGGGCTTCTTGGAAGATATTGAAAAAATTATTTCAACTGTTCCAGAAGAACGCCAAACATTACTATTCTCTGCAACAATGCCACCAGCAATCAAAAATATTGGTGTCAAATTCATGAAAAATCCAACACACGTAAAAATCAAAGCAAAAGAAATGACAGCTGATTTGATTGATCAATATTATGTACGTGCAAAAGAATATGAAAAATTTGATATCATGACTCGTTTATTTGATGTTCAAAAACCTGAATTAACGATTGTATTTGGTCGTACAAAACGCCGTGTAGATGAATTAGCTCGTGGATTAGAAGCACGTGGCTATCGCGCAGAAGGAATTCACGGTGATTTATCACAACAAAAACGTATGAGCGTATTACGTTCATTCAAGAGTGGTCATTTAGATATTTTAGTGGCAACTGACGTAGCGGCTCGTGGATTAGATATCTCTGGTGTTACACATGTGTACAACTACGATATCCCTCAAGATCCAGAAAGTTATGTTCACCGTATTGGACGTACAGGGCGTGCAGGTAAAGGCGGAATGTCAGTTACTTTCGTTACACCAAACGAAATGGGTTACTTACACGTAATTGAAAACTTAACGAAAAAGCGTATGACTGCTTTGCGTCCACCAACTGAAAAAGAAGCATTTAAAGGCCAATTAGGCGCAGCTTTTGATGAAGTGGAAACAAAACTTGAAGAAAATGGCTTGGATAAATACTTACAACCAGCAGATAAGTTGTTAGAAAAATATTCAGCACAAGATTTAGCAGCATTATTATTAAAAACTGTTGCAAAAGATCCTTCAGATGCTATTCCAGTAAAAATCACACCAGAACGACCATTACCATCTCAGAAAAAAGGATTCAACAAAAATGGTAAACGTGGTGGCGGCAATAATCGTAATCGTCGAGGCGAAGGCGGAAATTACCGTGGAAATAAATCTAAAGGCGGATATAACAAAAACAGCGGAAATCATAAAGACGGCAGCCGTCGTCAAAATGATAAAAAACGTGGATTTGTCATCCGTTCAAACAACGATTAAAAAAACAAATGAAAGCTTCTCTTAATCTTAAGAGAAGCTTTCATTTTTGTTATATATAGACTTAATTGTGGCAAAATGACAGGAATTTGGTAGAATGAGATTGTTCTAAATTTGATGAAGAGAGAAGATAGATGATAAAAGGGATTGGAATCGACGCAGTTGAACTACCTAGGATTGCTAAAATTATTCAAGAAAAAACAAATTTTATTGGTCGTGTACTGACAGTCAATGAGATTGAATTGTTTCGTGCATTACCCTTTCATCGCCAAGTAGAATTTTTAGGTGGACGTTATGCATGTAAAGAAGCCTTTTCCAAAGCTTGGGGTACAGGAATCGGTAAAGTAACGTTTCAAGAAATTGAAATTTTAAAAGATGTGCTCGGTCAGCCAATTGTCACACAGTCACCGCATCAAGGAACTGTTTGGGTAAGTATTACACACACAGATGAATTGGCATTTGCACAAATTATTTTGGAAGAATAGAAAGAAGGAAAGAAAATGGTTGTCGCTTGGAATCGTCCGACAAAAGCAATTATACATACACAAGCTATTACAGAAAACGTGGCAAATGAATTGGCTAGACTTCCAAAGGGAAAAGAATTATTTGCAGTTGTAAAAGCAAATGGTTATGGACATGGTGCGATTGAAACGGCACATGCAGCGATTGCAGGAGGTGCTACAGGTTTTTGCGTAGCTAACTTAGATGAAGGACTAGAATTACGAGGAGCTGGATTCACCCAGCCAATTCTAGTCTTGAATATGATTCCTTTTTCAGCAATCGAACTAGCCATTACCAATGATTTAGCAGTAACCGTGGGTACAAAAGAATGGCTGGACGATGCAAAAGAGTATTTTTCAGAATATGCGATCGAAGGACAGTTGAAACTTCACTTAAAAGCAGATACAGGAATGGGGCGCATCGGCTTTTTAACACCGAAGGAAGTCCGAGAAGCAGCTGAATTTGTTCAGACGACACCATATTTCGAGTGGGAAGGTCTATTTACGCATTTTTCTACTGCTGACCAAGAAGATGCTACTTATTGGAATTTACAAAAAAATCGTTTTTTAGCTGTTCTTGAAGAATTACCAGAGCTACCTCGCTATGTGCATGTCAGTAACAGTGCAACAGCTTTGTGGCATGATGAGTCAATTGGGAACATGATTCGTTACGGAATTGCGATGTATGGATTGAATCCATCGGGGCATGCGTTACCAGAAGTTTATCCATTACAGCCAGCACTCGAACTTGTTTCTGAATTGATTCAAGTGAAAGAATTAGCTGCTAATGAAGGAATTGGTTATGGCGAAACCTATATCACACCAAAACCTGAATGGATTGGAACAGTACCAATTGGTTACGCAGATGGTTGGTTAAGAAAGATGCAAGGATTTTCTTTATTAGTTGATGGGAAATTTTGTGAAACAGTTGGGCGAGTTTGTATGGATCAATTGATGGTTCGCTTACCTTATAAATTACCTGTAGGAACAACTGTGACTCTGATTGGGAAAAATCAGGATCAGGTGATTGCCATGCAAGATGTAGCGGATCAATTAGAAACGATCCATTATGAAGTAGCTTGTATACTAGGAACACGGATACCAAGAGAATATCAAAAATAAGGAGGATCCTATGGTAAAAAGAGGAGATATTTACTTTGCTGATCTTTCTCCAGTTGTGGGTTCAGAACAAGGCGGAACACGTCCTGTGCTGATTATTCAAAATAATTTAGGAAACCATTTTAGTCCAACAGTAATCGTGGCAGCAATTACTGCAAAAATGGCGAAACCTAAATTGCCCACACATATAGGGATCAAAGCAACGGGAACGGGTATAGACCGAGACTCCGTCATTTTATTAGAACAAATTCGAACTATTGATAAATCAAGATTGAAAGAAAAAGTGTGTCACTTAGATCGGGAAATTATGCAAGATGTCGATCGTGCACTAAAAATCAGTGTTGGTGTGGAGGTAATTGCTCCAGTATCAAAGTAACGATGATGTGACTTGCCTGAATGAAATTTAGTCGATATGTAGCAGCTCTGACTAGCTTGATAAATTATATTTACATAGAGAAAAAGCAGTGTTCGCAAACAATTGTGAGATGAAGGCAAAAAAGGAAGACTCAAACGAAATTTCGTTTGAGTCTTCCTTTTTATCTCTTAGCGTCTTTAGTTATTTTTCCTTACAAAAGGATGCCAAAACAACTCCGTTAATTGTTTGAGTGAAAAATGCTTCTTATTTTTATTTTTATGTGATAGCAACCTTCAATTGAGTCAACGTTGAATTCTAGAAATTACCAGCTGGCTTTTTTGATACCAGGAATTAATCCTTTATGCGCTAATTCACGAAATTTCACACGAGACATTCCGAATTTACGCATGTACCCTCGGGGGCGACCATCAATTAAGTCACGGTTTTTCAAACGTTCTGGGCGCGCATCTAAAGGTAGCTTACGCAATCCTTCGTAATCATGGTTCGCTTTTAATTCTTGTCGTACTGCTGCATAACGTTCAATCGTTGCTTGTTGTTTCTTTGCTTTTGCAATTTTTGATTTTTTTGCCATTATGTTTCCTCCAATTGTTTAAAATTTATTTTTTATTTTGATATAAATCGTAATTGTTACGATTATGAGATGTCCGTTCATAATTTAGCACGTCTGACTAAAAAAGACAACTAATTTTACTCATACACTTTTTTTGTAAAAAATAGCACTTCCTCGTAAACTAATAAAGAGGAGTGTGACAACTATGAAAAGATTTGCGATAAAAGAGTATGGTTTAGCACAAGATGTATTTGAAGAAATCGATGCGAGTCCGCGAGAAGTAAAAGAGGGGCGTCTTCGAGTAGCGTTAAAAGCATTTAGCATCAACCCATATGATGTATCTCTTCGACTTGGAAATATGAAAGAGGTTCGTCCGTTAAAATTTCCTTATGTTTTAGGAAATGATGGTGCTGGAGTGATAACTGAAGTTGCCTCAGACGTGACTAATTTTGCTGTTGGTGATCGAGTAGTTGTCCACGCAGTTGGTGGAACTTATGGGGAAGAGATTGTTGTTCCTGCCAAAAAAGTGGCAAAGCTTCCTGATCAAATGGATTGGGCGCAAGCAGCAGGTATGGTAACAACAGGATTAACCGCGTATAATTTGCTGACACATTTACTTGATGTACAACCGACGGATGTTGTGATGATTGAAGGGGCTTCTGGCGGTGTTGGTTCAAGCTTGGTCCAATTATTGCATGCTAAGGGAATCAAAGTGTTAGCCAGTGCTTCAAAAAAAAACGAAGAAAAAGTGCGTGCACTTGGGGTAGCAGAATTTGCTGCTTATGATCAAGAAGATGTAGGAGAACGTTTTGCTAACCAAGCAGATATTGTTATTGATGCAACGAAAGGTAGCAAACGTGGGGTTTCGGGTATCAAGATTATGAAGTCTGGCGGTCGTTATGTCGCGTTGACACAACTACCCGATTTAGATCTACGAGAGAAAAAAAGTGGCTTTTATGAATCATTTGTTCCCAGAAAAGAATATCAAGACCAAGAAGCATTTTCATATTTATTACGAGAATATGAAAAAGGAACATTCAGTGTACCCATCAGTCAGTTATTACCAGCAACATTAGAGAATGTCATTCAAGCCCATCAGTTAATGGAAGGACATCCTCCTGCTGGGAAAATTGTGTTAACACTTGCTTAATTATGCTATACTTTCGCATGAGGTGAGAGGATGAATGAAAATTGGCAAGCAATCAAGCAACAGTTAACTGAGAAAGAATGGCTAATGGATGGTTATTATCGTTTACGTAAGCAAGGCGAATATTATGAATTTGCTTTTTTACAGCCAGGTGTCTGTGGTGATTTCTTGTATCATCCGCAAATCACTGTTCAAGAAATAGCAAACGAGCCAGTGCCAATCAAATATTTTGATAATGGCAGCTCTCCTGTCCAATCTTTCGTAAGAGATGAAAGGAATCAGCAGCAATTAAAGGAATTATTTGAGCAACTGATGCAAGCCTATCTTGAAGAAAAAAGGGGCAAATGATTTTTACTTCTGTCAGAAATTTTTAAGTGAGGACAAAACAAGAAAAAAGTTTTGTCTTCACTTTTTTATGTCTGTCAAAGAGATTTTGTTGATTAGGGCTAAAGTTTTATCATAAAATTATCATTCCACGTTATTTCATGATAAAGTGAAGGAAATAAAATTTAATAGTTTTTTAAGTTGTAAGAGATTACAGTTCGACAGTTGTCCTTATATGTCAAAATTCTCGCTTTTTTTGGTTAATGTTCATTGAAATCATAGAGAATTGCATGGTAAAGTAGTTCAGCTAGAAAAAAAGAAGGGGAAAATTATGGGATCAATCAAAAATACATTCAAACTTTACTTACTTGATTGGAAACGAATCTTTAAAAACCCGATTGCGACACTTCTGATTATCGCTATCATGATTATCCCTTCACTGTACGCATGGTTTAATATCAAAGCTTTGTGGGATCCATATGGAAATACTGGAGAGTTACCAATTGCCGTATACAGTGCGGATAAGCCAGTTGAATTTCAAGGAAAAGAAGTAGCTATTGGGAAAGAAGTAATAAAGTCACTACACAAAAATGACCAGCTGGGTTGGCAATTCGTTGACTCAAAAGCTGAATTAGAATCTGGCGTTCGTTCAGGAAAATATTATGCAGGTATTTATCTGCCAACTGATTTTTCTGAAGACTTGTTAAGTTTTACTAGTGGGGACATCAAGAAACCAAAAATAGAATACACTGTTAATGAAAAAATCAACGCGATTGCACCGAAAATCACTGATAAAGGTGCAAGTTCGATTCAGTCACAAATTACAGAAGAATTTATTAACACAGCAAGTTCGACCTTGCTAAAAGTTTTTAACGAAATTGGTTACGATATCGATTCCAACTTAGTGAGCATCAATAAGGTAAAAGATATGATTCTTTCTACTGATGAAAACTTAGATGATATTGAAGGATACACCAAAAAAGTGCTAGAACTTCAAAGTCAGCTTCCTGGCATCAAAGAAAAACTCAACAAAGCGAATGAATTTGTTGACTATCTACCAAAAGTAGACGAAATGGGTGAAAAAGTCATTGCGCTGAATGATAAAATGCCTGAACTTCAAGAACAAGCGAAAATCATTTTGGATTTACAAGAAAAAATTCCTGAAATCCAAAACGCTGGGAAGCAACTAGCGATGATTGATGAAGATTTTGCTTCAATCCAAGACACAATGAATCAAGGAATTGATGAAGCCAAACAAGGATTAGTGATTATTGGTCAAGTGCAAGATGCTTTGCCCGATATCAAAAGATTAGAATCTCAGGCAAGTAATCTTGCAGCGACAACCGAAAATGGTGCGACACAATTAAAAGAGGCTGTTCCAAGCATTGTCAGCAGTGTACAAGTTACTTTGAAATCAATTGGAGAAGTTGCCACTACGACAAATTCGATTGTTGAAACAATCGAAGGAGCGATTGCAGACAACGAACTAACTCCTGAAGAAAGAGCGAATATCAGTCAAGTCTTAACTGATTTTTCCGCTAGCTTGGGTCGTCAACAAGAAGCCATTGATCAAGTTGTCCAATTTATGACAGACTTACAAACAAGTGCTGGAAACAATGATTTAGACGGTGTTATTACTGAATTGAATCGTATCAAAGCCATGCTTGGTGATTTGAATGAACATGTAGGTAAATTAAATGATCTTGTTAAAACCGCTAGTCCAGAAAAAGTAAAAGAATTACTAGATGGCATCCAAGATATTGCTTCAAAAATCGGCGAAGCAGCAACTAATTTGAATGTTAGTGCAGTTGGCTCAACTGTTGAATCCATCTTAGATCAGTTGATTCACACGATTCAAACAGCAAATGGGGTCTTAGACAAAGCAGACCAAATCGACTTTGATTCATTATTAAGTTCGACAAAAACAACCGTTTCAAATGCAGTTGGCATCCTAGAAAAATATCAAAAAGAAATGCCCGCAATTGGTCAAGAAGTCCATGATGCGAACACAATGTTGAACGGGAACATGAACACAATCGTTGACGGTATCAATAAAGGTGCTGACTTGTATAACAACGACTTACCAGCCGTGGCTCAAAAATTAAACACAGCTGCTGATTTTATTCAAAATGATTGGCCAACTTTGAAAGGTGAACTAACGGGGACACTGACAACGGTCAATGAAAAAATGCCAGAAGTCGAGACAGCTGTCAATGCAGCCGCAGACTTGATTACAAATGATTGGCCAAGTATCAAAGCAGGAATTGAAAAAGCTGCCGATGCTATCCGTAAAGGGGAGGAAGAAGTCGATCTTGGTGAAGTCATCAAATTATTGAAATTAGATGCGACAAAAGAAAGTGATTTCTTTACAAACCCAGTTGAATTGAAAACAAATCAACTGTATCCAATTGCCAATAACGGCTCAGCAAGCACACCTTTCTACACAGCCTTATGTATTTGGGTTGGTGCAGTCTTGCTTTCAAGTGTCGCAACCACGGATTATTACCTTGAGAAGAAAGACAAAACAAAATTCACGAAGCGCGAACAATATGTGGCACGAATGTTGACATTCTTAACGATTGGTTTAGCACAAGGATTGATTGTTGCTCTTGGAAACATCTTCCTATTGGGCGTAGACGTTCATAATCCGGTGTATAGTGTGTTATTTGCGTTATTAGTGTCCTTGTCCTTCATGATGATCGTTTACGTGCTAGCGTCCTTATTCGGCAACGTAGGGAAAGGGCTGGCGATTATCATCCTTGTACTGTCAATTTCAGGTGGTGGTGGGAATTATCCAATTCAAGTTTCTGGAAAATTCTTCCAAATGATCAATCCATTCTTACCATTCACTCACGCGGTGAACTTATTGCGTGAATCAGCTGGTGGAATTTATTGGCCAACGGCAACAAATGCCATTTGGATCATGATTGGGTTATTTATCGTTTTTGGAATTGTTGGAACGGCTGTTTATCCGTTTATTGAATCTAAAATGAAAAAATTACAGGAATACTCACACGAGAGCCATATCTTCCACTGAGTATTTTAAGATGAATCAGAAATTAAACTGGGATCTCTTTTCTAAATGGGGGTCCCAGTTTTTTAGAATGAAAAATCTTTTTGCTTTTTGGAAGATTTTTTAGTTAGCTTGTTGACTTTTATATTTGATGAGCGTACTATATCATTTTGTTTACTGTAAATTTTCAAAAATGACATTTAAAAGGAAAAAAATGTAAAGGGGTTTAAGAGTTGGATTACTTAAAAAGGTTATTAGTAGGTAAACCGTTAAAGTCTGCCGAAAATGATGACCAAAAATTGAGTCGTTTTGCTGCATTAGCATTATTGTCTTCTGATGCACTGTCTTCGATTGCGTATGGGACAGAACAAATCGTTGTCGTGTTGGTGGCTTTATCTACTGCAGCAATTTGGTATTCATTACCTATTGCAGCATTTGTTATTATTTTACTCATTTCATTAACTTTATCTTATCGACAAATTATTCATGCTTACCCTCATGGTGGTGGAGCCTATGTGGTTAGTAGTGAAAACTTGGGGAAAAACGCTGGTCTGATTTCTGGTGGCTCATTGCTCATTGATTATATGCTGACTGTTGCGGTATCCGTTTCTGCTGGGGCAGAGGCGATAACCTCAGCGATACCTGCTTTATATGGGCATCAGGTAGGTATTTCTGTCGCAATCGTTTTACTATTGATGATGCTTAATTTAAGAGGATTACGTGAGTCAGCTTCGTTCTTGTTAGTTCCTGTCTACACTTTTATTATCGTGATTACCTTGCTGATCGTTGTTGGTTTATTCAACATTGTAACGGGGGCTGTACCACTAAATGCGACTGCTTTACCAGGTGCGGCAATTCCGGGTGTCTCAATTGCTTTGATTTTACGTGCATTTTCATCAGGTTCTTCTTCGCTAACTGGGGTTGAGGCAATCAGTAATGCGGTTCCTTTCTTTAAAAAACCACGGGCGAAAAACGCTGCTGGTACGTTAACGATGATGGCTGTCATCTTAGGCTTTTTCTTCGTTGGAATTACCTTCATTAACTACTGGTATGGCATTGTGCCTGAAAAAGAAGTGACTGTTTTGTCTCAAATCGGTAAAGCTGTTTTTGGACATGGTGTCTTGTATTATGTTTTACAATTTGCAACTGCTTTGATTTTAGCAGTGGCAGCGAATACTGGTTTCTCTGCGTTTCCAGTTTTAGCATTTAACTTGGCAAAAGATAAATTCATGCCACATATGTATCAAGACCGTGGTGATCGTTTAGGTTATTCAAATGGGATCATGACTTTAGCATTTGGCTCAATCATTTTATTGTTTATTTTCCAAGGATCAACGGAACGATTGATTCCACTTTACTCGATTGGTGTATTTATCCCATTTGCTCTTTCTCAAACAGGGATGGTTGTTAAATGGCGAAAAGAAGGCAAGAAGTGGTTACAAAAATCAATTGCAAACATTGTTGGAGCATTTATCTCTTACTCAATTATTATTATTTTGTTCATCTATCGTTTAGGTGACATTTGGCCATTCTTTATCATTATGCCAATTGTTTTATTTGTTTTTTACAAAATTCATGGACACTACAAAAATGTGGCAGAACAACTTCGCTTAGAAGAAGATGCTAAATTACATGATTTTGATGGAAATACAGTTTTAGTTTTAGTGGGAAATGTTACTCGGGTAAATATTGGCGCGTTGAATTACGCGCGTTCGATTGGAGACTATGTAGTAGCAATGCACGTTTCTTTAGATGAAGATGTAGCGAAGGAAAAAGAAATCGAAGCCGAATTCAAAAAACATTTTCCTGATGTGCGTTTTTCGGTTGTTCATTCGTCGTATCGTTCAATTGAAAATCCAATTATTCGCTATGTGGATCTAGTGAGCAAAAATGCAGCAAAACAAAACTATACGACAACGGTGTTGATACCTCAATTTGTACCAAACCGTCGTTGGCAAAATATTTTACACAACCAAACAAGCTTACGTTTGCGTTTGCGACTTTCTTGGCGAGAAAATATTGTCATCAGTACCTATAGTTACCATCTGAAAAAATAAGTAACTGGGTGTAAAAGTATTTTATCAATAAATAAAAAAAGGGACAAAACGAAAATTCGTTTTGTCCCTTTTTTTTTACCCATATTTAACTAGTACGTTAAGCTTTTTTTGCCGCCGGATCTAAGCGTCGTTCCACGATACCAAGTACCCAGTCAGTAATGATTGCCATCAAAGCTGTTGGTAACGCACCTGCAAGAATGATTGAGGCTCCATCTGTTGCATTGGTTCCGCGGATAATAATGTCACCGAGGCCGCCGGCACCAACGAATGCGCCAATTGCAGTAATTCCGATTGCAACAACCAAAGCATTACGAATCCCAGCCATAATGACTGAAACAGATAAAGGTAGTTCCACCATCATTAAACGTTGACGAGCAGTCATGCCCATTCCTTTACCGACATCTAAAATGTTTTTATCCACTTGGATCATGCCAGTATAAGTGTTCTTGATAATTGGTAATAAGGAGTACAAAAAGACAGTAACAATAACTACGTTAACGCCTAGTCCTAATCCAATCATCAAAATGGAGAGCATCGCTAAAGAAGGCACAGTTTGAATGATGTTTGCCAAGCGAATAACCCAATTGGCAAGTTTGCGTTTACGAGAGATTAATATCCCGATTGGAATTGCTACAACAGCGGCGAAAAAGACACCGTAAATTGAAATCAAGAAGTGGCGGATAAATTGACTAAAGACATATGCGCCATTTTCTTGAAAATAATAGACGAATTGTTGAAATACATTCATTTTATCCACGTAATCACTTCCCTTCCTCAAAATAATGATGTTCTTTCAAAAAACGTTCGGCAACGACAGAAGGTTCTACCAAATTGTTGTCTGCCTCATAATTTAATTTTTGCATTTCCTCTGTAGTGATCGTACCACCTAATTTTTGTAAAGCTTCTTCTAAATGAGGCGTGTCTTTTAAGACTTGGTTTGCGACAACTGGTGCAGCGTCATAAGGTGGAAAGAAACTTAAATCATCTTCTAACATTACTAAATCATAACTTGCAATCCGTCCATCTGTAGAATAACCCAATACGATATCCATTTTTCCCGCTTCAACAGCATCATAGACTAAACCGATCTGCATTGGCAAAATCGATTCAAATGAAAAACCATAAGTTTCTTGGAAGCCATCATAACCATCACCTTTACGGTTGATCCAAGAAGTATCGACACCAGCAACGAGTTCATTCGCTACATTTTTCAAATCACTGACTTTCTTAAGGTTGTATTTTTCAGCTGTGTCTTTGCGAACGAGAAAGACATACGTGTTTTCAAAACCGTAAGAAGGGAACCATGTTTGATTGTACCGCTTTTCAAATTCCTCTTTTACTATGGCAAATGCTTTTTTAGGATCTTTTTCAGGCGGTAATCCTAAGGTAGTTGTTAAGTCTGTTCCTGTATAACGTGCCGCGGAAATTGAAGCATCACCGTTGATCATCGCTTGATGGTTGATCGTTGTTGTTGCTAAATTATTGATGATCGTTGTGTTTTTGTCGGTATAATGTTCGACCATTCCAGCAACAATTCCTGCAAGAATTTGTGCTTCTGAAGTAATTCCACCAGTAATTGAGATGGTTTGGTCATCCGTATTGCTTGCTAAACCTGGCAAAGAACAGCTACCGAGAATGAGCGAGAGACCAAAAAGTAAAATGAATTGTTTTAATCGTTTCATTCCTCATTCTCCTTTCTAAGCGCAATCGGAGTGAGCCGTGTTTCTAACAAACCAAGTAAAAAGTCTGCAAGTAAGGCTAAAATAGTTACAGGAATCGTTCCAGCAAAAATCAAATCTGGCTGATAATTATTTAATCCACTAAAAATCAGATCACCTAAACCACCAGCACCAATGTAAGAGGCTAAAGTTGCCCAAGCAATCACATAGACTGCGGCCAAACGAATCCCTGCCATAATAGTTGGCATTGCAATAGGTAGTTCCACAGAAATAATAGATTGCAGATTCGTCATGCCCATTCCTTTGGCGACATCTCGATAGTTCCAATCTACGTTTTTCATCCCAATATAAGTGTTTCGTAAAATAGGCAATAGTGAATAAATAAAGAGGGCAATAATTGCGGGTGTTTTTCCAACGCCTAGTAAAGGTATCATCAAGGCTAACAGTGCCAAAGAAGGAACTGTTTGAAGTGCGCTACTAATACCAATCACAATCGTTGCCGCTTTTTGAAAACGAGTCAAAAGAATCCCTAGCGGAACTGCGACCAAAATACCAAGTGCTAAAGCGAAAAAAGAAATATAAAGATGTTCAGCACTTTTTGTTAAGATTTCGGCGCCATGCTGATTAAAAAACTGCTGCATGAGCTAGACCTCCTTTGTTTCTGCAGGCTTCGTCGACTCAATCGCATCTGTGATGGATTGCTCTTCTCCCCAAATAACGTCGTAAACAATATCGACAAGTGAAGCACGCGTTAAGATGCCGACTACTCGGTTTCGTTCATCAACGACAGGGACATATTTTAGTCCACGTTTTAAAATCCGTTGTAAAGTGTCACGTAAATAAGCAGATTCTTTTACGTAAAATACATTGGGATTCAAGATGTCGCCTACACTCGAAACTTTGCCGCGTTTTCGGTCAAGAGTCTCAACGTCGATGAAGCCTTTTAGTACATTTGAATTGTCTGTTACTAAAAGAGTATCCACGCGTTTTTCTCGCATGAGTTTGATTGCTTCTTGCAATGATTTTTCCGGTGTAATCGTAATGGCAGTATTCAACATTACCTCGTTAACGCGAGTCGTGTCTGGTTTTGCTTGCAGCAAACGATCCTCACCAATGAGTTCTTCTACGAACTCATTGGCTGGGTTACGTAAAATATTTTCTGGGGTGTCAAACTGGATCACTTTTCCTTCACTCATGATAGCGATACGACTTGCTAGTTTTAATGCTTCATCCATATCATGGGTAACAAAGACAATCGTTTTTCCCAAGCGTTCTTGTAAGTCTTTCACTAAATCTTGCAATGCGTCACGAGTAATTGGATCGAGTGCACCAAATGGTTCATCCATCAAAATAATATCTTGATTAGCAGCTAATGCTCGAACAACACCAATCCGTTGTTGTTGTCCACCAGATAGTTCGCTTGGATAACGGTCAAGCATTTCACGAGGCAATTCGACAAGGTCAATCATCTTTTCAGCAGTTTTATTTCGTTCTTCCTGACTGACTTTGAGTAACTTTTGAACAAGTGTGATATTTTCTCTAATGGTCATGTGTGGCATTAAACCAATATTTTGGATAACATAACCGATTTGTCGGCGTAACTCAACGGGATTGATATCTAGGATGTTTTTCCCATCTATCAAAATTTTTCCTTTAGACGGGTCAGTCATTCGATTAATCATACGCATTGTCGTTGTTTTTCCACTACCACTGGTTCCGATAAAGCAGATGAACTCTCCCTTTTCAAATGAAAGATTTACATCATCAACAGCAACTTTGTTTCCTTTATAAATTTTTGATACATGTTGAAATTCAATCAAATTTTCTCACCTCAAATTATCATTTTTTTAATCTTCACATAACTAGTATGGCTGAAAATTCGTTAACATACAAATCGAAGGGTTTGAAAGAAAAGAATTTTTTGCTCCAATATGAAATTATGTGCACGAAAAAAGTAGGGGAGAAGCTGTTCGCCAAGTTTCTGAAAAAGTGTTAGAATAGCTGAAGAGAAATGACTAGAAAGAGTGGATAAGATGTTAACAACAGAGGATTTTGATTTTGATTTACCAGAAGAACTCATTGCACAAACACCGTTAAAAGATCGTGACCAATCACGTTTGTTGGTGGTAGATCGTACAACAGGAGAGTTAGAAGATAAACATTTCCATGATATTATTGATGAATTGAACTCGGGGGATGCCTTAGTCATGAACGACACACGCGTACTACCCGCTCGTTTATATGGAGAAAAGCCAGATACTGGTGCTCATTTGGAAGTATTGGTTTTAACGAATACAGAAGGAGATACATGGGAAACATTGATCAAACCAGCCAAACGTGCCAAAGTAGGCACAACGATTTCGTTTGGTGATGGTCGACTAAAAGCTGTGGTGGAAGAAGAACTAGAACATGGCGGACGAATCATTACGTTCAAATATGATGGGATTTTTCTTGAAATCTTAGAGTCACTGGGTGAAATGCCATTGCCACCTTATATCAAGGAACGTTTGGAAGATCCAGATCGTTATCAAACGGTGTACGCCAAAGAAAATGGTTCTGCTGCAGCCCCAACAGCGGGATTACATTTTACAAAAGAATTATTGGAAGAAATCGAAGCCAAAGGAATTGAATTAGTCTACTTGACGCTTCATGTTGGCTTAGGAACGTTCCGTCCAGTTAGTGTGGATAAGATTGAAGATCATCACATGCATAGTGAATTTTATCGGTTAACAGAGGATGCTGCGAAACGTCTGAACCAAGTTCGTGAGAATGGTGGGAAAATCGTAGCAGTAGGGACCACTTCTATTCGGACGTTAGAAACAATTGGGACAAAGTTCAATGGTGAGATCAAAGCCGACAGTGGTTGGACCGAAATTTTTATTACACCAGGTTATGAGTTTAAAGTCGTCCAAGCATTCTCAACAAACTTCCATTTGCCAAAATCAACATTGGTGATGTTAGTAAGTGCGTTTGCTGGTCGTGAATTGATTCTATCTGCCTATCAACACGCGATTGACGAACGTTACCGGTTCTTTAGTTTTGGTGATGCAATGTTCGTCAAATAAATTTTCAAATAAAAACAAAAGAGTGAACGATCGAGAATCGTTCACTCTTTTTCTCTAGAAAAAAGGCCTATGGAGTTTTCGACAATATAAAAAAGCTGGACTCTCGACAAGCCCAGCCTCTGTATTTCGGAAGGAATCAAATAAGTAGAATTTTTGTTACTTTCCATGATACATGTAAAGCACTTTGTTGAATTTCTTCTTGATAAACAAAAAATCTTGTTTTCGTTACATCTTCAACACTCATTGACACATCTTTTACTAGTATTCAATTTTCAGATGTTCACTGTTTATTTTACGTATCTTTGTTACTTCTGGTTTTGGGAAACGAATCATCCAAACTCTTTATACGCATTCACTATTTTCATCAATTTGACGCTTTGTACTTCACACGTATACTTGGTGAAACCTGTACTTCTAACAACTTTGTTTGCTTACAATACTTCATCGAGAAATTCTTCAACTTATTTGATGTTATCCTCCTTCCTTACACCTATATAATAGCATATTGTGTTAGCGCTTGCAAATGAGGTGCTTATGATTTTGTGCTTTTTTTATGAACAAAATCCATAAATTGTCTGAAATAGTCTATTAAGTTGAAAAAAATAAAAAAATGATGTTATATTTAATATAGGATTATTATTTAATGAAGATTGAAGGAGGAATAGGATGGAAGAATATAAAAAAACGGTGAAAAAAGTCCAAGAAGAAACCAATGCAAACTTAGAGCGTGGATTGACTTCCCAAGAAGCAACTAAGCGAAGCAAGGAGCAGGGGCCTAACCGTTTTGATGAAGCAAAGAAAGAATCATTAGCCAGAAAATTTTTTAGAAGTTTAGCAGATTTTACAACAATTATTTTATTAGTTGCTGCTGTAATTTCTTTTTACACAGCCTTTGCAACGGAACACGGAGATTTGTTTGAAGGTCTGTTGATTATCGCTATTGTTGTCATCAACTCTGCACTTACAATTGTTCAAGAAGGAAATGCAGAAAAAGCATTAGAATCGTTACAGGATATGAATAAGCAGACGGCGCTAGTTTTACGAGATGGTAAACGTGAACAAATTGATGCCGAACAATTAGTTGTTGGAGATATCTTGATTTTAGAGTCTGGGGCAACCATTCCTGCAGATGCGCGTTTGATTCAAAGTTCACAACTTCGAGTGGAAGAATCAGCTTTGACTGGTGAGAGTGAAGCAGTTGAAAAAGATGCCACTTACGTTAGCAAAGAAGAAGTACCTTTAGGTGATCAAATCAATATGGTTTTTAAAGGATGTAGTGTAGCTGCCGGTCGTGGTCAAGCAATTGTTACGGCAATTGGGATGCAAACTGAAATGGGAAAAATCGCTGGACTATTAAGTGGCGATATGATGCAGAAAACACCTTTACAAGTTCGCTTGAATCAGTTAGGTAAACGAATTAGTTTTATTGCATTAGGAGCCGCTGCATTAGTCTTTGTTATTGGTGAACTGCAAGGGGAACCATTACTAGAGATGTTTATGACGTCTGTCTCTTTAGCAGTTGCGGCAGTGCCAGAAACATTGACAGTTATCGTGACATTGACTTTAGCATTTGGTGTTCAGAAAATGGCAAAAAAACATGCAATTATTCGTCAACTGCCTGCAGTTGAAACATTAGGAACAGCGAACGTCATTTGTTCTGATAAGACGGGAACCTTAACCCAAAATAAAATGCGCGTGCGTCGAGTTTGGAGTCGCGGCGATGAAGTTACTGACACAGAAGATGCTATGACAGATAGTGCGATGGAAGTCTTGAAAATGGCCGCTTTGTGTACAGATGTAAGTGTTGAAAAAGAAAACGATGAACTAATTATCAAAGGCAATCCAACGGAAGCCGCAATTGTGCGTGCAGTGGAAGAAAACTATCATACAAAAGCAGAGTTGGAAGAAAATTATCCTCGAATCGGAGAATTGCCGTTTGACTCAGAGCGAAAAATGATGACAACGGTACATAAGATGGGAAAAAAATATATTTCCATTACCAAAGGTGCTTTTGATGTATTAGCTCCACGCTTTCGTTATGGAGATATCGAACAAGCGACAGTTGTCAATGACCGTTTCGGAAAACGTGCGCTTCGCGTGATTGCGGTTGGCTTTGCTGTCTATGATGAAGAACCACAAGACATTCGTTCAGAAGTCTTAGAAAAAGATTTACGTTTGATCGGTTTGATTGGTATGATTGATCCGCCTCGTCCAGAAAGTAAAGGAGCAATCGCTCGTGCGAAAAAAGCTGGAATCAAAACAGTAATGATTACTGGTGACCATGTTGTGACAGCGAGTGCGATTGCAAAAGAACTTGGAATTTTGGAACATTCTTCAGAGGCTTTGACAGGCGCAGAATTACATGCGTTGACTGATGAAGAATTAGATCAACGCGTAAAAGAATTGTCTGTCTATGCACGAGTAACGCCAGAAGACAAGATTCGGATCGTCAAGTCATGGCAACGAACGGGTGCGGTTGTAGCGATGACTGGTGACGGAGTAAATGATGCGCCTGCGTTAAAAGCAAGTGATGTTGGCTGCGCCATGGGAATCACTGGGACGGATGTAGCTCAAAGTGCGTCTGATATGATTTTAACCGATGATAATTTTGCAACGATTGTCGATGCAGTTAGCCAAGGGCGTTCTGTTTACCAAAATATTCGAAAAGCAATCAACTTCCTTTTGAGTTGTAATATCTCAGAAATTTTCATTGTGTTGATTGCCATGCTTCTAGGATGGGGCGCGCCATTTACGGCAGTTCAATTATTATTTGTCAACGTAGTAGCTGATGGCCTACCAGGATTTGCGCTTGGAAGAGAGCCAGCAGAAGCAGGAATTATGGATCAAATGCCAATTCCTCGGAATGAGGGGATTTTTGCACGTGGATTGTGGCAAAAAATTGCAGTGAACGCAAGTGTATTTACGGTTGTGACACTCTTTGGATACTATTTAGGAAGTTTTGTTGATACAATCAGTCCTTGGGTTGATGCTAGTCAAGAAGTTGGTCAAACGGTTGCTTTTCTAGTGTTAGCTTACTCTTCCATTTTGCATGTCTTTAATGTGCGAAGTAGCCAATCCATATTTAAGGTCAGTCTATCTTCGAATAAATCATTATTAGAAATGGCAGTCTTGGCTGTAGTGATTACTACGGCAATGGCACTGTTTCCATTCACACAAGAACTTTTTGGGCTTGTTCATATTAGTTTGAATCATTGGTTACTGGTATTCATTTTGTCAGTCACACCAATTGCAGTGAGTGAATTGATCAAGTTCCATCAACTGCCAGATGTGGACGATGAAGAAGAATAAACAAAAAAGTGTACACAAAAAGCTGCGGTTAGTTACCGCAGCTTTTTGTGTACCTGCTGTGAAGCTTAGTAAGCAACATCTTTTGGTAATTCATTGTAGAAAGCAGCTTTTGTTGCTGTAATATATGGATTCAACCATAAGTAGCCGATTCCTGCAGTCAGCAATGCAAGAATATGCCAGCCGATAAATGATAGATCCAACCAGAACAATTTTCCTTTATAACCATCCATTAGTTTACGACTTGCTGTGATCGTATCAAGCACACGAGGTTTTTGGCCTGTCTCTTGAATCGTGTCGTAGTAGATAAAGTAGCTTTGAGAGTAAGCATAACTTTTGATAATCCCAGGGATAATAAACAACAATGTCCATAATGTAGTGAACAACCAAATTAAAATAGCTAGACCAATAATGCCACCAATAAAGAGACCTGAAAATCCACGGAATGCATCTTTAAATGGTTCAATTTGTGATTTTTGTCCACGTAGTACGTCAAGGTAAGTCCAAGAAATACCACTCATAAACAATGCAGAAATAATGCCGGAAACAACTCCGCCACCACTGCTGCCAGCGCCAGAACCGCCATTGTCATTCACCATCGTTTCCTGAATGCTTGTAACATCTGACATACTTGCAATAAACAAGATGAATGGTACAAGAATCAAAAGAATAAGTGCAATAGCAATTAATGACGGAATCAAATTCAATAATACCGCTTGCCCCCAACGACCTTTCAAACTAGCTTTTGCTTGTGATTTTAATTCAGCAGAAGATTTCATCTATTTTTCACTCCTTTTCCATAAGTTAAAATTATTATAACAAAGATTAACTTTTTTGCCTCTCTTCTTGCATTGATTATTCCAAAAATACTTCTAAAAATGAGGATTAAATAGAACAAGAGCCACAGATAAACTCTTGCAAAAAAGTGCTGAAACGATTATGATTGTGTGAGTTGTCAACGCTATTTTATAGAGAAAGTGGGGAATTGAATGTCACAACCTGCCATTCGCTATCGTTTAATTAAAAAAGAAAAACATACTGGTGCTCGTTTAGGTGAAATTATTACACCGCACGGTACTTTTCCAACGCCCATGTTCATGCCTGTCGGAACATTGGCGACAGTCAAAACTATGTCTCCTGAAGAATTAAAGGAGATGGGGGCAGGTATCATTTTAAGTAATACGTACCATCTGTGGTTGCGACCTGGAGAAGACTTGGTTGCTGAAGCTGGTGGTTTGCATAAATTTATGAATTGGGATCAACCGATTTTAACTGATTCTGGTGGTTTCCAGGTATTTTCATTAAGTGATATGCGTAATATTGAAGAAGAAGGCGTCCATTTCAAAAATCATTTGAATGGCTCTCGCATGTTTTTATCTCC
This sequence comes from Candidatus Enterococcus courvalinii, assembly GCF_017315945.1. GTDB lineage: Bacteria > Bacillota > Bacilli > Lactobacillales > Enterococcaceae > Enterococcus_B > Enterococcus_B courvalinii. The sequence goes on along the minus strand of NZ_JAFLWI010000016.1, from coordinate 200,251 downwards.
TGAAAAAGCAATTGATATCCAAAATAAATTGGGCTCAGATATCATGATGAGTTTTGATGAATGCCCGCCATTTGATGAAAGCTATGATTATGTAAAAAAATCTGTAGAACGTACTTCACGTTGGGCAGAGCGCGGACTAAAAGCTCACGCAAATCCAGCAACACAAGGTCTATTTGGAATTATCCAAGGGGCAGGATTTGAAGATTTGCGTCGTCAAAGTGCAAAAGACTTAGTCAGCATGGATTTCCCAGGTTATTCAATCGGTGGTTTATCTGTTGGAGAACCAAAAGCAGACATGAACCGAGTTTTAGAATTTACGACACCATTGATTCCAGAAGATAAACCACGCTATTTAATGGGGGTTGGCGCAGCTGATTCCTTGATTGATGGAGTAATCCGTGGTGTAGATATGTTTGACTGTGTATTGCCAACCAGAATCGCACGTAATGGAACTTGTATGACATCGCAAGGTCGCTTAGTTGTCAAAAATGCAAAATATGCACATGATTTTCGTCCAATTGATGAAAAATGTGATTGTTATACATGTAAAAACTATACTCGTGCTTATATTCGTCATTTAATCAAGTGTGATGAAACATTTGGGATTCGTTTGACTTCTTATCATAATCTTTATTTCTTACTGAATTTGATGAAACAAGTTCGCCAAGCAATCATGGATGATAACTTGTTAGAATTCAGAGCAGCCTTCTTCGAGGAATACGGTTTTAACAAAGAAAATGCTAAGAGTTTCTAAATTCATGACTTTTATGTGAAATTTAGGTAAAAAGCTAGTGTAGATAGTACTTTTTATGCTAAAGTGGTTTTTGTAGATAGATTGAGTGAGGTGAAAAAAATGGGATCATTACCAATGATTGTGATGTTCGTTGCGTTGTTAGCGATGTGGTACTTTATGTCACGTACACAAAAGAAACAACAACAAGAACGTCAAAATTTGTTAGATAGTATGAAACCAGGTGATGCAGTTGTTACAATTGGCGGCTTGCATGGCGTAATTTCAGAAATCGATGAAGACAAACGGACAGTGGTTTTAGACTGCGAAGGTATCTTCTTAGAGTTTGACCGTGCGTCAATTAAAACGGTTAAACCAGGAGTGACTGTAGAAAACGATGCTACAGTGACAACTGTCGAAGAGCCAGTTGATACAAAAGAAGAAACAATCACTGAAGAAGTAACAGAAGTAGTTTCTGAAGAAAACAAAGACGAAAAATAAGTATAGGTTCTATAATTATTTTTCATCTGAAGAGGTACAGCTATTTAATTAGTTGTGCCTCTTTTTTATTTGAAAAACAAAAGCATAAAAGTAAGTTCAATAGTGAACGTGATAGATAGGTGAAAAATATTTTTTATTTAGACAGTGGGGAAAATGTTGATAGCTAGATAACTTTATAATATCAATGTTTACCTTTGCTTTTAAAACTGTGAAAAAAATCACAAAAAACTATTTACAACTAAAATAAATTATTGTATGATACATATGTGAAATAGTTAACAAAGAATAAGTGATACCCACTAGGAGGAAGACAATGGCTAAGACATTGGAAAAAGAACAAGTAAAAACGATCGACGTGCAAGCAATGATCGATGATCTTGCAACAAAAGCAAATGTAGCCCTAAAGGAAATGGAAGACTTTGATCAAGCAAAAGTGGACCATATCGTACATGAAATGGCAATGGCTGCCTTAGATCAACACATGCCTCTAGCAAAAATGGCAGTTGAAGAAACTGGTCGTGGTATTTATGAAGATAAAGCAATTAAAAATATGTATGCTTCAGAGTATATTTGGAATAATATTAAACATGATAAAACAGTTGGCGTAATCAATGAAGACGTTCAAAAAGGATTGATCGAAATTGCTGAACCAGTAGGAGTTGTTTGTGGTGTAACACCAACAACTAACCCAACTTCAACAACGATTTTCAAATCAATGATCGCATTGAAAACAAGAAATCCAATCGTATTTGCTTTTCATCCAAGCGCACAAAAATCTTCTGCAGAAGCAGCGCGTGTTGTCCGTGATGCAGCAATTGCAGCTGGTGCACCAGAAAACTGTATCCAATGGATCGAGCATCCATCAATTGATGCAACCTCAATGTTGATGAATCATCCTGGAATTGCAATTGTTTTAGCAACAGGTGGAGCAGGAATGGTTAAATCTGCTTATTCAACTGGGAAACCAGCTCTAGGCGTTGGACCAGGGAATGTGCCAGCGTACATTGAAAAAACAGCAAAAGTAAAACGTGCAGTGAATGATTTAATCGTATCAAAAACATTTGATAACGGAATGATTTGTGCATCTGAACAAGCAGTGATTGTTGACAAAGAAATTTATGCAGCTGTAAAAGCAGAATTCCAAGCTCATCAAGTGTATTTTGTAAAACCAAGCGAACTTGCAAAATTAGAAGATGCAGTGATGAACGAAGGTAAGTATGCTGTTAACCCAGCAATCGTTGGGCATTCTGCAATGGAAATTGCTAAATTAGCAGGCATCAAAGTACCAGAAGGAACAAAAATGTTAGTTGCTGAATTAGAAGGTGTTGGTGCTGATTACCCACTTTCACGTGAAAAATTGTCGCCAGTTTTAGCAATGATTAAAGCAAATAATACAGATCATGCATTTGAATTATGTGAAGGTATGTTAAATCTTGGTGGATTAGGACATACAGCTGTTATTCATTCAGAAAATGAAGATTTACATGTGAAATTTGGTTTACGAATGAAAGCTTGTCGTATTCTAGTTAATACACCATCAGCTGAAGGCGGAATTGGTAATATCTACAATGAAATGATTCCTTCATTAACTTTAGGTTGTGGTTCATATGGTAAAAATTCTGTTTCTCGTAATGTATCTGCTGTCAACTTAATCAACGTCAAAACTGTAGCGAAACGGAGAAATAACATGCAATGGTTCAAATTACCGCCAAAAATCTTCTTTGAAAAGAATTCATTACTTTACTTAGAAAAAATGGAAAACGTTGAACGTGTCATGATCGTTTGTGACCCAGGAATGGTTCAATTTGGTTACTGTGATACAGTTCGTGAAGTGCTTGCTCGCCGTAAAAACGACGTGAAAATCGAAGTTTTCTCTGATGTTGAGCCTAACCCTTCAACAGATACTGTTTATGCTGGAACAAAACTAATGGCTGACTTCAAACCTGATACAGTAATCGCATTAGGTGGTGGATCTGCAATGGACGCTGCTAAAGGAATGTGGATGTTCTATGAACACCCAGATACTTCTTTCTTTGGAGCAAAACAAAAATTCTTGGATATCCGTAAACGTACGTACAAAATTGCAAAACCTGAAAAAACTCAATTTGTATGTATTCCGACAACTTCAGGAACAGGTTCAGAAGTAACTCCTTTTGCAGTTATTACTGATAGCGATACACATGTTAAATACCCATTAGCAGACTATGCGTTGACACCAGATGTTGCAATTGTTGACCCACAATTTGTTATGTCAGTTCCGGCTTCTGTAACTGCAGATACTGGTATGGATGTCTTGACGCACGCAATTGAATCATATGTTTCTGTCATGGCATCTGATTATACTCGTGGTTTAAGTCTACAAGCAATCAAGTTGGTCTTTGATTATTTAGAAAAATCAGTAAAAACACCTGATATGGAATCACGTGAAAAAATGCATAATGCGTCAACAATGGCTGGTATGGCGTTTGCAAATGCGTTCCTAGGAATTTGTCATTCAATCGCCCACAAAATTGGTGGCGAATATGGCATTCCTCATGGACGTACAAATGCCATCTTGTTACCACACATTATTCGCTACAATGCAAAAGATCCACAAAAACACGCAATGTTCCCTAAATATGACTACTTCCGTGCAGATACAGACTATGCAGACATTGCTAAATTCTTAGGACTAAAAGGCGAAACAACTGCTGAGTTAGTAGATGCATTAGCAAAAGCTGTCTATGAATTAGGTCAAAACGTAGGTATCGATATGAACTTGAAAGCACAAGGTGTAACACAAGAAACACTTGATACAACAGTTGACCGTATGGCTGAATTAGCTTACGAAGACCAATGTACAACTGCTAATCCAAAAGAACCATTAATTAGTGAATTAAAACAAATCATCATTGATGCTTACAAAGCTTAATGACTGTTAAAAGTTAGCGTACGGCTGGCAGCTGTACGCTATCGGGATCCCCCACACAAATTTCCGCTCAAATTTGTGTGGGGGATTTAAAATCATATTGATTCATGGAAGTTTGTCTGAATGATTCTCTCATTCAGACAATTTTTTTATGTAGAGAGAAAATATGTGTTCAAATATGTACTTTGAGATTACTTATAAAAATTTTTGTCATTTGAAAAAGAGTGAAACACTTCCACGACCACTTAGCTATCAATTACTAAGATAGATAAAAATTTAAAACATAAGATCAACTTTAGATATTTTTTCCCAATTTATCCTATTTATAGGGTATGGGACTCTTGCTATATTAAGGATATCAAATAATGAAAGCGTTTTGGGTGTGTGGTAATTGCTGGTTGACAATGGCAATTCCTGAAATCATTGAGATTTTAGAATTAGCTAAAGGTGATGCCCTGCGAAACCTTTTAAAAGTGGAGGTGTTTTTCTTATTGAGAAAGAAAAGTATCTCTTTGTTCCATGGTTGGTTCTTTTAATATTTGACCACTTCCGTTATAATTTTTCCTATAAAGAAACGGGAGTGTGCAATATGGAAAATAAAAAACCTTACGGAACAGTTTTGATTAAAGCGTCATCTATTTTAGATTATTTAGCAGAAATGCCAGATTCTTCCTTACAAGCAATTGCTAAAGGGACAGGAATGACTGCTTCAACTGCTTTAAAAATTTTAGATACACTAACTTTAATAGGATATACAAATAAAAACGTAGACAAAAATTATCGTCTAGGCAGTAAATTTATCCGTTATGCGAATAAAAGTATTGAAGAGCAAGATTTAGTGGAAGCAACGCGGCCGTATCTTGAACAACTCCAAGATACAATTGATGAAACTATTCATCTAGGAATTTTAAACAATGAAGAAATTTTATACGTCAATAAACTAGAAGCGAAAAATCAAACGATCCGAATGTCTTCCAAAATCGGTGTGACTAGACCACTCTATAGTTCTGCTATGGGAAAAGCCGTGTTAGCTGAGTTTGATGAGGAACAATATGATACATATTTGACGAAGCACCCGCTCGTTCCATTTACGGAGTATACGATTACTAATCCATTACGTTTGAAAAGTGAGATTGAAAAAGTACAACGATCCAAAATTGCTTATGATGACGAAGAAATGGAACAAGATATTTTTTGTATCGGTGCAGCCATTGTCAAAAATAATGAAATCATTGGTGCATTTAGTATCAGTATGCCCAAATATCGTTTAACAGATGAAATTAAAAATCAAATTGTTGCAACGGTAAAGCAAACGAAACAAAAAATAGAAGAAACCTTAACAAAAAAATGAAAAAGCGTTTGCATTTTTTCTTTTCTCCTTTATAATACGAGTATAGATTTCCAAATTATAAAACTTGATTTCTAAATAGGAAATAAAGGGTGGGGAAAATGAAAAAAATTGATATTTTATCTCGATTGAAAAATGCCGGTGTGATTGCTGTAGTTCGTGGAAAAACAAGTGAAGAAGCTCTGAATGCTTGTCATGCAATTATCAAAGGTGGCTTAACAGGAATCGAGCTTACGTTTACTGTGCCACAAGCAGATCAAGTGATCAAAGAACTTTTAGCAACTTATCAAGAACAAGAAGAGATTGTCATTGGAGCTGGAACGGTTTTAGATGCAGTAACTGCTCGCTTAGCGATTTTAGCTGGTGCAGAATATATTGTTAGCCCATGTTTTGATAAAGAAACGGCGGAGTTATGTAATTTATATCAAGTGCCTTATTTACCAGGGTGCATGACGATTGATGAAATCAAAACAGCACTGAAGAGTGGTGTTGATATCGTGAAATTATTTCCTGGTAGTGCATTTGGTCCAAGTATTGTTTCTGCATTCAAAGCACCTATGCCACAAGTCAACATTATGCCAACTGGTGGTGTAAGTTTAGAAAATATGCAGGACTGGTTTGATGCTGGTGTGGTGACTGTAGGTGTGGGTGGTAATTTACTTGCACCAGCTGCTACGGGTGATTTTGAGAAAGTGACAGAAGTAGCTAAGCAATATGCAGCGAAAATGAAAGAAATCGCGGGGTAATTCATGATGGGAAAAGTGGTAACTCTTGGAGAAATCATGTTGCGATTATCGACAACTCAAGGAACACGTATCATTAAAAGTGAACAGTTCAGAGCTGATTATGGTGGCGGTGAAGCCAATGTTGCTATCTCATTAGCAAATTATGGACATGAAACTATTTTTGCTAGTAAAGTCCCGGCACACGCTTTAGGTAATGCCGTTCAGAAACATCTTCAAAGCTATGGTGTGTCAACTAATTACTTGTTACGGGGTGGTAAGCGATTAGGGACATATTATATGGAAGCTGGAGTTGGAGAGCGAGCAGCCTCAGTCATCTATGATCGAGCGGGTTCCAGCTTTGCGACAATGACAGAAATCGAATGGTCATTAGAAAATTTATTTGAAGGCGTTGACATCTTCCATGTCTCTGGAATCACACCTGCTTTGTCTATCGAATGGCAGCAGATGACAAAAAGATTGATGGAAGTGGCGAAAGAAGCAGGCTGCTTGATTAGTTTTGACATCAATTATCGCGGTAAACTATGGTCACAAGAAGAAGCAAGCCAAGTAATCAAGCAATTGTTACCTTTAGTAGATATTTGTTCAGCTGGAGAAATGGATGCGCTTTACTTGTTGGGAATACACAAAGCACCAGAAAAAGAAACAGAACCTCTGATTTATTATTATCAAAAAATGCAAGAGAAGTTTCCAACGATTAAAGCATTCTATTCAACCAAAAGAAAAGTTTATTCAGCTAGCGCAAATCAACTAGTAGGAACCTTATGGATGGATGAAACTTATTTTGAATCACAAGTTCATGAAATCGAACCGATCATTGATCGTGTTGGAGGTGGTGATGCTTTTGCTGGAGGGATACTACATGGTATATTGTCGAGCATGTCACCGCAGGAAATAATCAACTTTGCGACAGCTGCATCCGCGTTAAAACATACGGTTCATGGTGATTGCAATCAATTCAGTCAAGAAGAAGTCACACAATTTTTAACCTGTGGTTCTGGAAAAATTATACGATAGGGAGAGTATTTATTATGCAAGAAATGAAAACACGTTATACACATAGTCCGGAAGATATCCGTCATTATTCTACGGAGCAGTTACGAGATGAATTTTTAGTTGAAAAAGTATTTGTTCCTGGAGAAATTCGTTTGACTTATACGCACAACGATCGCATGATCTTTGGCGGAGTGACGCCTACAACAACTACTTTAGAAATCAAATTAGATAAAGAACTAGGTGTTGACTATTTCTTAGAACGTCGTGAATTAGGTGTCATCAATATTGGTGGTCCTGGTTTTATTGAAATTGACGGACAAAAAGAACCGATGCAAAAACAAGATGGTTACTATATTGGGAAAGAAACGAAAGAAGTAATTTTTTCTTCTGAAGATGCTGAAAATCCAGCAAAATTTTATTTGAGTAGTGCGCCAGCGCATCATAAATATCCCAATGTAAAAATTAGTATTGATCAAATCAAGCCAATGGAAACAGGTGAAGGCGTTACATTGAATGAACGAAAAATTTATCAATACATTCATCCAAATGTTTGCGAAAGTTGTCAGCTTCAAATGGGTTATACGATTTTAGAACCAGGTAGTGCTTGGAATACTATGCCTTGTCATACGCATGAACGTCGAATGGAAGCGTATGTTTACTTTGATTATGCAAATGACGACACTCGTGTATTTCATATGATGGGTAAACCAGATGAAACAAAACATTTGGTGGTTGCGAATGAACAAGCCGTCATTTCACCAAGTTGGTCGATCCACTCAGGTGTTGGGACAAGTAATTATTCATTTATTTGGGCAATGTGTGGAGAAAATATCACCTATACAGACATGGATATGGTTCAAATGGATCAATTAAAATAAACCAATATAAAGGAGAAATCATTATGGATTTTACAATGGATAGCTTTCGATTAGATGGAAAAGTTGCACTTGTTACAGGTGCGGTTTATGGAATTGGTTTTGAGATTGCTCGTGCATTAGCATCAGCAGGCGCAACAATCGTTTTTAATAATTTGACACAAGAATCTGTTGATGAGGGAATCAAACACTATCAAGAAGCTGGTATTGATGCAAAAGGATATGTTTGTGATGTAACGGATGAAGAAGCTGTTCAAGCGATGACAAAACAAATCAAAGAAGAGGTTGGTTCGGTAAATATTTTGGTGAACAATGCAGGAATCATCAAGCGAACACCAATGATTGAAATGAGTGCAGCTGATTTTCGACAAGTCATTGATGTTGATCTGAATGCACCATTTATCGTAGCAAAAGCCGTTATCCCAGATATGATTGAAAAGGGTGGCGGGAAAATTATCAATATTTGTTCGATGATGAGTGAGCTAGGTCGTGAAACTGTTAGTGCATATGCTGCTGCAAAAGGCGGTTTGAAGATGTTAACAAAGAACATCGCTTCTGAGTATGGACAATACAATATTCAATGTAATGGTATTGGCCCTGGATATATTGCAACGCCACAAACAGCGCCCCTTAGAGAACTACAAGAAAATGGCGAACGCCATCCATTCGATCAATTTATCGTAGGGAGAACACCCGCTGCACGTTGGGGTGAACCGAGTGATTTAGCTGGACCTGCCATTTTTCTTGCTTCGGGTGCTTCAGATTTTGTTAATGGACACATCTTGTATGTAGATGGTGGAATTTTGGCATATATTGGTAAGCAACCATAGGGAAATAGCAGATTCTTTCTTTCAATTAAACTAAAAAGTGTCTGGAACATAATCAATTTGATTATGTTCCAGCCACTTTTTTTGCGAATACACGGTGTCCTAAAAGCTACTTTGTGGGAAACTATGCCGAATACTCTCGAATAGGTATAACAACTATTCTGGGATGAAGCTTGTTCCTCAACGTTGATCGATTTTAGCTTAATATAGTTTAAGAACAGTTATTTTCGACGTCCGTATTTTACTAAAGATATTTCTCTAGCTTCACACCAATCTTTGACGGCACCAGAAAAAATAAGTGACTGATACTTTAAATCATTTGTTGTTCTAGCACCAACTAAAGTATAGAGCAACCGTAGTTCTTCTTGCCATTGCTTAATCAATGAAATGGTTTCTTCTACGCCGTGATTCATTAGGTGTGTTAAAACTGTACCAGAAGTACCCGCAGCTTGAGCGCCTAAACAAAGAGCTTTGAAAATGTCATATGCAGAACGTATACCGCCAGAGGCAAGCACTTCAACAGTAGCATTGGCTTCGTGTGCTTCGAGTAATGAGGTGACGGTTGACTGTCCCCAATCAGCGAGATAAGTTAACTCACGGTTTTTTCGACGAGCATTTTCAATCTGAGTAAAGCTAGTTCCGCCACGTCCACTGACATCAATGGTTTTGACACCGATTTGTGCGAGTTGTTCGATTGTTTCACGTGTCATACCGAAACCGACTTCCTTTACGATTAAAGGTACAGTGATTGCTTGCTGAATTGCTTGAATCAACGCCAACCAGTTTGAAAAATCACGGTCCCCTTCAGGCATGACTAATTCTTGAGGAGCATTGAGATGAATTTGCAAAGCGTCTGCATGGAACAATTGGATCGCTTCTTGTGCTTTTTCAACAGAAGCTCCAGCACCAATATTAGCAAGAATCTTTCCTTCAGGATATTCTTCACGCATCACGGTATAACTGTCAATTAAACTGGAGTCTTTCAAAGCAGCACTAACTGAACCTGTTGCAATCATCAAATCAGTTTCGCGTGCAACAATTGCGAGGTCACGATTGATTTTTTTCGTTTTTTCGCTACCACCAGTGATAGCGTTGATATAAAACGGGCTGGTCAAGGTAAAGCCAGCAACATTCGTTGATAAGTCGACATCCGTTGTCGCTAACTGTGGCAACGCAGTATGAACGAGGTGAACAGCGTCAAATTCATTTTTTTGCTTATTATGAAAAGCCTTAGCTAATGAAACATGTTCGTCTTTTCGATTCATGATTGGTCCTTTCTCCGATAACTATAAACGTGAAGTGGAAGTGGTGTGATTTCTGCATTTTCCCATGCACTCATTAATGGTAAAATCCCCGATTTTTGATCAACGATCACGATACCACAATCACCACCACCAGCGCCAGAAGACTTAGCGGCACCTTCGTATTCTTCTGCTAAGTTACATAACTCATTTAACGCGGGTGTTTCAATAACTACACCGGTAACGTTCGATAAGTTGCGTAACAATTGACGGTTTTGACGAATTTGTTTTTGAATTAGAGCAACATCATTCTGCTTGAATCCTTGAATCATTTGATTGACACAACTTTCACTATTGCTAAGAAATATTTCATAAGCAGTCCTTTTGTCTTTTCGTGAACGATGAACTTGATCAACTAAATCAGAAGTAGAAGCTGGGCTACCTGTCCAACCAATGAGCAACCGTAAATCTTTTGGTGCTTCAAGGGGCTCAATCGAAAGTCCCGGCCAATCCATTGCAAGTAACTCGCTAATTGTTTGCTGTTTTTCTTGTTGTTGGACCCAACGATGATCAAAAGTCGAAAAAGCAATCCAACCACCATAACAACTAGCAGCAATATCTCCGCAAGAGCCATTGTCTTGAACAGCTAAATTTGCTAAGGCAGCAATTTTAAAAATTTCCAACTGGCTTAGGTGCAAATCATAAAAAATATTTAATGCTTTAACAGTTGCTACTGTCACTGCACCACTTGAACCAAGGCCATATTTTCGACCGTTTGAACTATCTAGCTCGCTGGTTACTTTCAAGTCATAAAAAGAAAGCAAACTATTTTTTTCTTGTGCATATTTTTCAGTTAACCGAATTGCTGCCAAAATATAATGGAATGGATTTTCTCGAATATCTAAAACTAGTTCACCATTTCTTCTAGTCCAACGAATTGGCATCTCACTATATTGTGCAGACTGGATACTTCCTACTTTTCTAGCCGCTTCGACAGTTACTGTGACAAATTGGTCGACAGCTACGATGATGGCAGGATGCCCAGTTTCTACAACTGCATACTCACCAGCAATGTAAAGTTTTCCCGGTGCAGATACTTCAATCATAAAAATCTCCCTTTATTTGATAATCGTCATTCCAGAACCCGCTTGGGCTGAAACGACTTGTTTTTTGCTAAATAAATGACTACAAGCTGTTTTGACTGTAGTTACATGTTTTTTCTCAACTAAAATTTTTACATTTGGCCCAGCGTCCATTGTAAAGTAACAAGGAACGCCTTGTTTTCTCAAATCACGGACCGCTTGCATTGCTCTTAAACTATCAGGAGACCAGTAAGTAAATGGTGGGTTTGCTGCTAGTGTAGTTCCATGCATTTTTAATGCGTTTCGTTCCATTGTTTCACCTAAAGATTGGAAATTTTTATCCGTAATTGCTTGCTTTAACTGGGCTAAATCTGCATCCAATGAGTCAAGCCAACCTTGATAAAAGCTGGAAGTTTCAACTGTACGACGCATACCATCCCGACTAGAAACGTCTTTTTGTTGATCGTTTAGTAATAAAAAGACCATAGCTAGATCATCTTCAAAACCATCAGAAGAAATTTGCTTTGCATAGGAAGTAAGATCGTCAAATCCTTTTTCCCACTCAACAAATCCACCGTAAATACTCCGACACGCTGAACCAGAGCCTCGACGAGCTAATCGAGATAATCCAGTATCATCTAATCCTAATTGAAGTGCTTCATTACAAGCACCAGCTAACGCAGCTAAGCCACTCGCTGAGGAAGCAAGTCCTGCAGCTGTAGGAACAAAATTTTGACTGATAACTTTCGCGTTGAGCGTTGTTTGTCCTTTTTCTCGCACGAGATCGAGGAAAGTACTTATTTTTTTCGTTGCTTTGTCGTTTTGTTGCTCACCGTCCAAATAAAATTCATCCTTTGTGAAAGTATCAGAGAAAATAACTTCTGTTTCGGTATAAAAAGCATCTAGTGTAAGAGATAAACTATTATTCATTGGTAAAATGAGCGCTTCATCTTTTTTTCCCCAATATTTGATGAGTGCAATATTCGTGTAAGCACGAGCTTTTCCTTTAAACATGGGTATGTACTCCTAATCCTTGAATCCAAGTAGCTACAGCACCAGCATCTTCCAGAGCGGTACAAATTGCTTGGGCTTCTGTTTTTGTTTTAGCAAGAGCGAGCATGCAACCACCGCGTCCGCCCCCAGTTAATTTTGCTCCCAGAGCACCAGCATTTAATGCTGTTTCAATCAATAAATCTAGAAAGTGATTACTGATTGTTAATTCTCTCAAGGTCACTTGTGCCAGATTCATGACTTGTGCTAAATTTTCGGGATTATTCTGGATAATTGCTTGTTTTGCTTTTTGTGTGAGTTGTCCTAATTGTTGAATTTTTTGTCCAGTTTTGTGTGAGTTTTTTTCAAATAAATGAGCGACATCTTTAACAGCTTCCCGCGTCTGTCCTTTGATTCCAGTATCAGCAACAATCAAAAAAGCATCCAAATTGATTGTGAAATACTCGAAAGGCTGCCCTTTAACAAAATAGATTGGATTATGACTACTGGTAGCGGCAGCGTCGATGCCACTTGGGTTGCCATGAGCAATTTTTTCAGAAATCTGAACATAGCTTAACAACGTTTCATGTGTTAATGAAAGTGAAAGATAATCATAAAAGGCACGTGTGATTGCTACTGCCACGGCAGCACTAGACCCCATTCCGCGTTCAGCAGGAATCGTACTTTCAATAGTGAGACTGATTGACTCCTTGATACCATGATCTTGTTTTAACTGTGTGACTAAAGCTTTGATATTTTTGAGTGCTTGTGGTGCGTGAATCAACTTTCCTACATAATAAGCTGAAAACAATTCATCTTGAATGATGTCTTCAGCTAACGTTTCAAATTGTGCAGTGACTTTCGTCGCATAAAATGGAAAGGCAATTGCCGGTTCACCGTATACAACGGCATGTTCACCCATCAAGATAATTTTTCCACTTGATTCCCCTTGGCCATAGTTTGCCATAACTTAACTCCTTTTCCTCACATAACAGTAACTTTTAGACAAAAAATAAAGCGCCCTAAATAGTTGCGCTACTCAACGAGAATTTGGTTTGACACTATAGAAAAAAGCAAACCAAAAATCATTTCCTCCTTATTTTACTAAATCCGCTCAATAAGTAAAACCAAGAATGCGTTTTCTAACCAAAAATCACTGTTTTCTTAAGAATTTTTTTGAGTTTTTCGTCAAATCATTTCCAATGAATTCCATTTGACACTACTAGATATTGGGGGTATATTTAAAAAGATTGAAAAACATATACAATATTTAGTGATGAAGTGAGTTGGAGGTAAATGAGCGTGATCGTTTTAGCTGGTACAATTGGTGCAGGAAAGTCAAGTTTAACAGAAATGATAGCTGAAGAATTTAATAGTCAGGCTTTTTATGAATCAATCGATGATAATGAAGTGTTACCTTTGTTTTATGCTAACCCTGAGCAATATGCTTTTTTATTACAAATTTATTTTTTAAATAAACGTTTTGCAAGTATTAAACAAGCAATGAAGGATGATAACAATGTTTTGGATCGTTCAATCTATGAAGACTCTTTATTGTTCCATTTGAATGCAGATTTAGGAAGAGCGACAGAAACAGAAGTGCGTGTCTATGATGAATTACTAGAAAATATGATGGAAGAATTACCTTATGCAGCGCATAAAAAAAATCCTGATCTACTGATTCATATTCGCGTTTCTTTTGATACCATGTTGGAGCGAATTGAAAAGCGTGGCCGTTCGTATGAACAATTATCCTTTGATCCATCTTTATATGACTATTATCAAGAATTGAATCGTCGGTATGATCAATGGTACGAAGACTATGATGAAAGTCCTAAGATCCAAATTGATGGAGATCGTTATAATTTTGTCGAAGATCCACAGGCAAAAGAAGAAGTCGTCCGACTTGTGAAAGAAAAATTAGCGGAAATTCGTCAAGAACAATTTGTATATTAAACAAAAACTATTCAAGCAATGGCTTTTACCTTGTTTGAATAGTTTTTTTATTTATACTAGTAAGAGAAACCGTTATGAGGAGGTAAGTAATGAGTAATAAACGCTTTTTTAATTATGACCAGAATTTTTGGTTAAACATTCAACGAGACAATGTTATTGGTGTTAAAAACCTAAAAGAAGAGTACAAATTAAGTGATGAAATGTTGACGTACTCTCTCGATAAAAATGAACGCGCACGTGTAGAGTATGATGTACTTGATGAAGCGATGCTTCTTGTTTACAATGTCCCTCACCAAAGAAAAAGTGAAAACCATTACGAAACAACACCGATGGCTTTTATTTTGAAAGAGAATGGGATTTTTACATTTACTACAGAAAATACTGGTTACGTAGTACGCCTTATGGAATCGTTGCTACAACGTACCCCTAACATGAGCGTATATAGCCTACTGTTTCAAACTTTATTCTTAATTTCAGATTCCTTTTTCCCATTAGTTGAAGAAGTAAATAGTGAGCGACAAAGATTAAATCAAAAGTTAAGAGAAAAAACGAGTAATCAAAACTTGTTACAATTATCTGACTTAGAAATTGGATTAGTTTATTTAGTGACAGGGACAAAACAAAATGCCGTGTTGATTGAGCAAATAAAAGCATTAGCTATCTATCGTAAAATGTCTGAAGGCGAAAAAGAACAACTGGATGACGCATTGATTGAAGCTAAGCAAGCAGTTGAGATGACAAATTTGGCATCTCAAATTTTAGATCAGTTATCTGGAACTTATAATAACTTGTTGAATAACAACTTAAATGACACGATGAAATTTTTAACTGTCTGGTCATTATTGTTGACCGTTCCGACAATCGTCACTGGATTTTTTGGAATGAATCTACAGTTACCTTTTACTCATTCCGTATTTGGCTGGGGAATTGCTTTGATTATTAGTTTAGTTTTATCTGTTTGGATGCTAGTTGCTTTGTGGCGGCGAATCAAATAATCATTCTTCAATAATCAGTCCCAAGCTGGCGGCGATTACTAAAGCTTGTTCTTGGTCAACCAACAAACCTGAGAGATTCTCTAGAGAAAGTGCAATTTTAGTAAACTCATTTGTTCTAAAATCTAACTCTTTTAGAGGGGTGCGGAACCAATTAGCCCCTGTGAGTTGGTTGTTACTTAAAGCTAAATTTTTCCAACGAACGTCATAGAATTCGGTGTCTTCCAATTGACAATCAGAAAAGCGGACTGTTTTTAAATTTGTATTACTGAAAGAAGCCATCGATGCTAAACACTCGTTGAAGGAACAATCACGAAGGTAGCTTTCCGCAAAATTTGTTCCGGTTAACTTACATTGTTGAAAAGTCACCTGATGAAAACTTGCGCCAATCCATTCTAAATTGGAAAAGTCACAATGGTCAAAAATGACATTGCTGCATTCAAAATTTTCCAAAATAGTCTTTTGCATGGTTAATTTTTGAATGTGGCTATCTCTTATAATCAAATTCTTTGCTGATAAATAACTTTGGTCGCTATCTTTGACTAAAAGATTTGAAAAAAGCTCTTCATCTTCTAAATAAAAATCGCCTTCTTCTAGGTGAGATAAGATAGGTGAAATAGGATCATTCTTTTTCATAGGTTGCCTCCAAATTATTTTCTTACCTTAAAGATAAATAAAATTAAGCAAAAATGCTAGATTATCTTATTAAAATAGTTCCTTATTTTAATAAGGAGTTGACATATTCAAGAAATTTTGATAAACTAGTGAAGTTGAGAAATAAAAGCAGAAGCACGCGCTTCTCGCCTTAGTTGACGTAGTCGCTGGGCTAGATAGTTTTCGCCGGTTATTTAGGTGGATTATGCGCGGGTTCTGATAAAAAGAACTCGTTTTTTTATTACCGAAAATTCGGTAAGCTTTTCTTTCTCTCATAATATTTGGAGGTGAATGACCATAGCAAAGGATATGATGGTTAACGACGGCATTCGTGCACGAGAATTACGATTGATCGGTTCAGAAGGCGAGCAGTTAGGTGTTAAAACAAAAGCAGAAGCATTACAAATTGCTGAACAAGCAAACTTGGATCTTGTGTTAGTTGCCCCAGGTGCGAAACCACCAGTTGCGCGAATCATGGACTACGGTAAATTCCGTTTTGAACAACAGAAAAAAGACCGTGAAGCGCGTAAAAAACAAAAAGTGATCAATGTTAAAGAGGTACGTTTAAGTCCGACAATTGACGTAAATGACTTCAATACAAAACTTCGTAATGCACGTAAGTTCTTAGAAAAAGGCGATAAAGTGAAAGCTTCTATCCGTTTTAAAGGCCGTGCCATTACCCATAAAGAGATTGGTCAAAAAGTCTTAAATCGCTTAGCTGAAGAAACTGCTGATATTGCAACAGTGGAACAAAAAGCGAAAATGGACGGACGCAGCATGTTCTTGACGCTGGCACCGAAAAACGACAGTAAGTAATTTGAATGACTAACTGATTGTTGAACAGTCAATGGTCGGATAACGAAAGATTTTGAGGAGGAAATATAGTCATGCCAAAACAAAAAACACACCGCGGATCAGCAAAACGATTCAAACGTACTGGTAAAGGCGGATTGAAACGTTACCGCGCGTTTACAAGTCACCGTTTCCACGGCAAAACAAAAAAACAACGCCGTCAATTGCGTAAAGCACGTATGGTTGCTAGTGGCGATTTCAAACGTATCCGTCAACAACTAGCAAAAATGAAATAAGCAACGCAAATTTAGAAAAATTTCAATGAGAAGATTTATTTTTAGGAGGAATTAAACATGGCACGTGTTAAAGGTGGAACAGTAACTCGTAAACGTCGTAAAAGAATGCTAAAACTAGCAAAAGGTTACTACGGTTCAAAACACACTTTATTTAAAACAGCAAAAGAACAAGTAATGAATTCATACAACTACGCATATCGCGATCGTCGTCAAAAGAAACGCGACTTCCGTAAATTATGGATTGCTCGTATCAACGCAGCAGCTCGTATGAATGGCTTGAGCTACTCAAAATTAATGCACGGTTTGAAATTGGCTGAAATCGACATCAACCGTAAAATGTTAGCTGACCTTGCTGTTAATGATGCAGCAGCTTTTACTGCATTAGCTGACCAAGCAAAAGACGCTTTAGCTAAATAATTCAGATTTTCGTTAAGTATTCTTGATGAAATTCTAGTTAAATAACTAAGTTAAAATCAATTTAGGCAGAGAATGCTTAAATTGATTTTTTTTTTTGCAGTTTTTATCAATCAACGTAAATTGTTATTTTCACATAATCATTGAGCTACGTAAAAATTACGAAGAAGTATTAGTCGATAGGTTCTCACAATCAAGCAATCTATTTACAGAAAACAAAAAATTATTTATTATGTAAATAAACGGTTAACAGGTTAAGGGAGAATAACATGGCATCCAAGTATGAAATAATCAAACAGGATATTATCAAAAAAATTGAATCAGGAGAATTTAGTGCAGGTGAAAAGATTTACTCCGAAGGTGATTTGAAAAAAATCTATGGTGTCAGTAACACAACAGTAGTAAAAGCATTAAATGATTTGGTCAATGAAGGTTACTTGATTCGTCGTCAAGGAGAAGGAACTTTCGTTAGAAAAAATTTGAAACACAGAAAGGTCTTTTTTTCTGAACAACTTTCTTTGCCAAATGATCCTAAGAAAAAATCAATTGAAAAAACAATCACTTTGAATTTTGGACAAATAAAGGACAAGTATATCGCGCAACAACTAGGGGATAAAACGGGGCAAAGATCGCTCGTAAAAATAAGTCAGATTGCATTGACTAACGGTCGACCATGGAAAATACAAAATCGTTATCTTTTTCGAGATAAATTGGAAAAAGATTCTTTAGAGCGTTGGGTGAATGGCGCAAGTCTGTCAGAAGAACTTGGGTTAGTTGGACACATGTCGAACCTTCCGATGGCTATGGAAGTTCGAACGATTTTATTAAGAGAGGGAATGAAAGAACTTGAACCACTGAAGCTGATTGAGAAAAGTTTTGGTGACGAGGAAAGTTATTCTTTATTTGACATTCGACGTTTGATTTCCGGAAATGATGGCATACCGATTGAGTACAGTCGAAGTTTTATCCATCCAGATTTCTATCAAATTGAAATTGTTGGAGAATAGTTTTTTTATAGAAAGATAGTTGAATGATTCAAACACTGAAAAGTTATCCATCTTTTTCAGTGTTTTTTTGTATAAAAAATAAAGTAAGCAAATTCATTTTTTTAAAAAAGAAAGGGTTTACAAAAAGTAGGAAATAAGCTAAGATGTTTTTACACCGGTTAACACGTTAAGTGATGGAGGGATTTTTTTGAAGGAAAAAAAGAAAGAAAAGTTATTGTCTAGTGAGAGATATTTTGGTCAAGGGTTGATTTCAGAAGAAGTGATTGATCAAGCGATAGCTGATGTAGTGAGGAAAGTGAAAAAAAATATTTCTCAATTGAATGACCAATATCCTACACCAGCGACTAAACATAATTCGTATGTACCAATGGCTAATACGGAATGGACAAATGGTTTTTGGACAGGTATTCTCTGGCTTTGCTATGAGGTCACACAGGATGAAGATTTTAAAAAAATGGCAGAAAAAAATGTTCAAAGTTTTATTCATCGGATGGATCAGAATATTGAGATTGATCATCATGATTTGGGTTTCCTGTACAGCTTATCTTGTGTGAGTGCCTATAAACTTATGGATGACGAGCAAGCCAAGCAAGTGTCTTTAAAGGCAGCAGAAAAATTATTGTCACGTTACCAAGAAAAAGGTCAATTTATTCAAGCGTGGGGGGAGCTAGGAAAACAAGACAATTATCGCTTGATTGTCGATTGCCTTTTAAATATTCCATTACTTTTTTGGGCGACAGAAGTGACGGAAGACAAAAAGTATCGTGAAGTCGCAGTCAACCACTACCATACGACTATTGAACATGCAATTCGGGAAGATTCTTCTGCCTACCATACATTCTTTTTTGATACGAAAGATGGACTACCTCTTTATGGAAAAACACGTCAAGGCTATTCAGATTCGTCAAGTTGGGCGCGTGGACAATCTTGGTTAATTTATGGAATTGCACTTTTTCGTTCTTATTGTCCAAATGAACAGAATACTGAATTATTTGAAGCAGTCACAAATTATTTCTTAAATCGGCTACCAAAAGATTTTGTAAGTTATTGGGATTTGATTTTTACAGATGGTTCCAATCAACCCAGAGATACTTCGGCAACAGCCATTGCTATTTGTGGAATGAATTTGATGGATACATTTTTACCTGAAGCAAATCAATCTAAATTGGTTTACAAGTATGCACAACATTCAATGCTGAAAAGCTTAATCGAAAATTATACGGAATCTAAAACGGAAGGCATTACAGCTTTAATAAATGAAGGTGTGTATTCATGGCATAGTGGTAAAGGAGTAAATGAAGGGAATATTTGGGGAGATTATTTTTACTTGGAGGCGTTAGTTCGATTTAAAAAAGACTGGAAAATGTATTGGTAAAACAATAATAGGAGGGAAAAATATGGATAAACCAAATGTAAAAATGGTACGAGTAGATGCGCGTTTGATACATGGACAAGGGCAATTATGGATCAAAAGTCTAGGAGTCAATTTAGTGATTTGTGCGAATGATAAAGCAGCTGAAGATAACGTGCAACAAATTTTAATGAAGACAGTTTTACCGAAAGATATCAATGTCCGATTTTGGACAATTGCACGCACTGCCGAAGTGATTTGGAAAGCAGCCCCACATCAAACAATTTTTGTAGTTGTCGAAAATTTGCACGATGCGTTAAAACTTTGTGAATTAGGTTTTCCAATGGAACAACTAAATATTGGGAATATCCATGCTGCTGAAGGAAAAGAAAAAATTTCTCAATTTATCTATTTGGGCGAAGAAGATAAAAATGACTTGAAAAAATTGAAAAATGAACATCACGTGATATTTACTACCAAAACGTCGCCAATGTCTAATGATGGCTCGCAGCATTTAGATGCTCTAATGGAAAAAATTAAAAACAGCTAATTTAGAGAGGAAATAAAAAATGGAGATTACATTAGTACAAGGAATACTTATAGGATTAATTACTGCGTTTTGTTATTCTGGGCAATTATTGGGAATCTATACGAACCGAGCACTGGTCATGTCCTTTTTTGTTGGCGTTGTTTTAGGAGATATTCCAACAGCTTTGAAATTTGGTGCCTTAGCAGAGTTAGCTTACATGGGGTTTGGCGTAGGTGCGGGTGGAACAGTTCCACCAAATCCAGTGGGTCCGGGAATTGTTGGGACGATTATGGCAATTACGTTGAGAGATCAAGGTGTAACAGCTGAGTCTGCGTTGGCATTGTCATTTCCGTTTGCAGTTTTATTCCAATTAGTGACGACTGCATTATATACGTTCTTTTCAGGAAGTGCTAAGTGGTCTAAAAATGCTATTGAAAGTGGACGACTTAAAAAATTCACGCTTATTTCTCACTCAACTTATATTGCGTTTGCTTTAGCAGGCTTTCTCATTGGCATACTTGCAGCATTGAGCCGTCCAGGATTACAAGCATTCGTGGAAGCGCTGCCTGAGTGGCTGATCAATGGATTCTCAGTAGCTGGCGGACTTATCCCAGCGATTGGTTTTGCAATGATCATGTCGGTCATGTTAGAAAAAAGTCTGATTCCATACGTGTTGTTAGGTTATGTTTGTGTAGCATATCTTGAATTACCAACGATGGCAGTTGCAATGGTTGGTGCAGTTTTTGCACTGATTCAGTATTATGGAAAAGATAAAACACCTGTAGGGGAAAAAAGCTTAGTAGCAAATAATCAAACTTTATTGGATGAAGAGGAGGACTTCAGTAATGGCATCTAAAAAACTAAAATTGACACAAAAAGATTATATGATGACTGCTCTTCGATCATATTTTTTACAAAATGCATTTAACTATACCTCTTACCAAGGTGTGAGTTATTTAAATACGATTATGCCTGCTTTGAAGAAGATCTATAAAAACGATCCAGAAAAGTTAAAAGAAACAGCAACTGCCAATTTAGAATTTTATAATACAAATCCTCAAATGGTACCGTTTATCACTAGTATGCAGTTAGCAATGTATGATAACGATCAAAGCATCTCGGATACACGTAGTATCAAAATGGCGCTCATGGGTCCGATGTCAGGAATTGGAGATTCTATCGCTCAGTTTGGGATTGCACCCTTATTCTCTACGTTATTTGCGGGGTTAGCCTTAGATGGTCTGGGATTTGCTCCAATGGGCTTTTGGTTCTCAATGGTAGTGACGATGCTAGCAATTAAAATCCTCATGGGCTATTTGGGATTCAAATTAGGAACTAGTGTTATCGAAACATTAAGTGATCGAATTGGAAAAATCTCTGCCGCTGCAAATATTGTAGGGGTAACAGTTATCTCTGGTTTAGCTACATCTTTTGTAAAAGCTAATATTGCTATTCAATACGCTAGTAAAGTGGAGTCAGGAGAAAAACAAGTCATTGCTATTCAAGATATCTTGGACAAAATTATGCCGAATATGTTGGCTGTTCTACTTACTATCCTTGTATTTTATTTGATTAAAAAGAAAAAGTGGAACACCTATCAGCTATTGGTACTGTTATTTGCAATTGGTATCTTAGCATCTGTATTTGGCATTTTGGCATAAGCAATTTGAAGTCATTGAAGAAAAAAGGAGAAGATAGTGGACTTTCAAAGAATTGAGACATACCAACAGAAATTTTTCAAAGATGATTGGGTTTCAAATTATCTTGAACAACAAAAAACATTTTTAGCGCCATTGTTTACTCGAGTAAATTTCTTAATGAACGATCAGATTATTTATACTGATGCAATGGACATGGAAGCATGCTCAACACCTTATTCATTGAAGAACGCTGGTTGGAATAAGTTTCCTGAAGAGGATCCAGAATGGTTATTCATGCTTAGCAGACATGGTTTTATGGTGGATCTAGCACAATGCTATGCTTTAACAAAAGAGCAACGTTATATGGAGAAATGGACAATGCTACTGTTGGATTTTATTACAAACTGTGAAAGAGATAATCCTGCGAATGAAAATAGTTGGCGCCCACTAGATGTTGGTTTGCGCTTAACTAATTGGATGAAAAGTTTAACTTATCTTCCCCTTTCATACATGAAAAATACGAAAGTTGAAAAAATGTTACACCGGTCAATCCAAGAACATCTTGTAATTTTAGAGAATAGTTATATTGATAAATACCGTCTGAGTAATTGGGGTGTTCTAGCAATCGGAGGGATGGCTGCGATAGACTTATTTTTGCCAGATTTAGTAACAGAAGCGCAAAGAGCGTTTATCTGGAAGCGATTGGCGGAACAACTTGATTTACAATTTTATGATGACGGTATGCATTGGGAACAGAGCCCGCTCTATCAGCATGAAGTCATCATGACGTATGTTTATTTATTACAAATCTCAGAGTATCTTGAACAGCCTCTTCCTATAGATTTAAGGGGAAAATTAGCTCAACCTATCCAAACTACTTACTATTTAGCTGATAATCAAGAGAAGTTGCTTCCATTGAATGATAGCGATCACGTGGATTTTCATTACGTTTATGCTATTTATCAAAATCTAGGCTTTTTAAAAAAGAGGAAAAAGGATTCGAATCTGGCGGTGCTTTGGACAGGAAGTTTGTATTCTGATTATCCACCAGTAGTAACAAAATTGGCTCCAGTTTTTGCCGGTCAAGATAGTGGAATGATGGTGTACAAAGATCAAGCTATTTATTTTACACTCTTTAATGGTCTACATGGTAGCGGTCACGGACATGCATCAATAGGTAGCTTTACTTTACAGTTGGATGGACAAGATATAATCGTTGATAGCGGTCGCTATACTTATGTAAATAGTGAACAAAGAATTCAATTAAAGGAGCTAGCTGCCCATAATACGTTATTTGTTGCTAAGGAACCACATACTATAATTAGGGACACTTGGGGATATGATAAATTACCAAAGCCACTATTCCATAACATACGAAATATTCCTGAAGGTTTTTTTGCTGAATGTGGTTGGTCTGCTAAGGGGAATCAAGGATGGATGATTTTTGAACGGCGATTTTTATATTTAAAAAAAATAAATTCTTTAATCATTTTAGATAACTTTTCTGGTCCGGAAAATACTGAGGTAACTTCTAGTTATAATTTATCGTCAAAAGTTACTTCTCAAAAAATGGCTAATCAAGTTCATATAAAAATAAAGGAAAATCAGTACAAGATTCATTTTTCTGAAGGACAAGCGATGCAAGAAACTGCTAAAAGTTCAGAGATGTATAACCAACTTACAACACATCAACGAATCGAAAACAAAGTTCAATGCAAAGAAACAGCTCATACTTGGGTGACTGTAATCAGTCCAACAGATGTCAAAATTTCCCCAGTAGAAGTCAAACAGGTTGGTGAAACGAAAATAGTTGACCAAGCAATTGGCTTAAGATTGGAGAATCAAAAGGAGACGTTTGATCTGTTCCTATTGCAAGAGGATATTGTTAGTGGGAATAAATTGCTGGTTAGTGAATTCAACCAATTCTTTTATGGTCAGGTCGTACTAATTGATCAGGATGAAAGAAAACAAAGAATAAAGTAGGAGAATGGGAGATAGTAGATGAAATTTTTGATAACGGGACATAATGACTTTTCAATTGGGATGAAAAGTGCATTGACGATGATAGCAGGACCTCTTGAAGGGTTAACTATCGTTCCTTTTAGAGCAGAAGAAACATTGGAAGCATATCGTAAAAAAATTGAGTTAGAATTACAGGCAAAGGATAGTGTCATCTGTTTTACCGATTTATTGGGAGGCACGCCGTTTAAAACTTGTGTAGAATTAGCCATTTCCAAAAATCAGGTTTTTGTATTGAGTGGTACCAATCTAGGGATGCTACTAGAAGCAAGTTTATTGAGAGAATTGGTTAAAGAACCAGCTGAATTATGCCAGTTAGTTTTGCAGTCGGGTAAAGACAATATTACGTTGTTTAGTCAGAATGCTAATACTTTGATAGAAGAAATTTCTGAGTCAGGAATCTAATGTTGTTTATTGGAAAATGACAATTGTCAAAGGACTAGAGAAATTACGTTTGAATAAATAATAAAGTCCCGCTCAGATGAGCGGGGTTTTATTATTTATTCATGAAAACAAAAAAGCAATACTCAATAGATAAGAGTATTGCTTGATAGATGTGATTTAAGTATTTTTAGTCAGGACGCATCTCTTGCAAGAGCTTCACGCGGCCACCGATTTGTTTGGCGAAAGTTTCAGATTTCTTTTTGTCTTTAAAAACGAGTAGATTGTCAGGGTTCTTTTCACGAGTGCGGCAGCCAGTTTTGTCAATATAACCATGTAATACTTTAACAACGTACATGCTCATCACCTGCTTTTTTCTTATAATTATACGAACTTGACGGCATAAAACAAGAAAAATGCTTGGTCATTTTTTATTTTTCTTTGGCGTTGTCTAATTTGGCATAGTTTTTAAATCGTTCATCAAGCGTTGGCTGAATTCGGCTAAGTTTTAATAAACGATGATTTTCTGCGGAGAGAAAACAATGTTTGCTACTGCCAATCGTACGTAATTTTTGATCCTCAGTACCATAAATCTGATAACTAAAATCTAAACGTGTACCAGTATATTTTTCAATTGTTGGATAAATAATGACTGACTCACCGTAGTGAATCATTTCTTTGTATTGGCAATTGACTTCAAGAACTGGGATAATTATTCCTGTTTCTTCAATTTTTTGGTAACTAAAATCAAGATGATCTAGTAATGCAACACGAGCTTCTTCAAACCAGCGAATATAATTGCTGTGATGAATAATCCCCATTTGGTCCGTTTCATAGTAAAAAGGCGTACGAAGATATCCTGTAAATTTTTCCATAATCAAACTCCTCTTTTTATTCTGTACAAAAGTGTGCCATCCATTGTGGAATGGCTTGGCTAATCAATGTTGGTAGTACAACATAGTGGGTTTGCGCTAAGTGATCTCCAATCAAGCTGTGTAAATAAACAGCTGCTGCGACCGTGTGATCGTTTTTAGGGAATTGGGCAAGAAAAGCCGTAATCATTCCTGCCAAGGTATCACCAGTTCCTCCGGTTGCCATTGCGGCAGACCCAGCCTGATTATAATAGATATTTTCTTTATTATAAATAGTAGTTTGATGACTTTTAACGACAGTAATCGCGCCCAGTTCGTTTTGTTTTTCCTGATTTGAATGATCTGTTTGCGCAGCAATAGAAATACCGCTTAGACGTTGCCATTCCATCTGATGCGGTGTTAATACAGTATGTTCAGGGTAAGGTAAAGAAAGTTTTGTTTCGGCAAGCAAAGTTAATGCAGAACCATCAATAACTAACCACTGGTGTTTTGTTTGAACCTCTAAGATCGTTTGGAGTAAGCCTAAACTGAAAGCAGAAGTACCTAATCCTGGACCAATCAATACGACATCAGCTTGTTGAATGGCTGTTAGGCAAGTCGCTTGATCGCACCAGTCAGCAACCATTACTTCAGGAAGATGAACATGGAGTGGCGCATGGTTCTTCTCGTCAGTTATAACTGTAGTCAACCCAGCGCCACTATTAACTGTAGCTAAAGCACTCATGATAATTGCGCCACCATACTGCTGATTTCCTCCGATCAAAACAACTCGACCAAACGTACTTTTGTGAGAGTGACTAGGTCGTTTAGTAATTACCTCTCGTAATAATTGTTCATCAAGAATCATTAAGTATCCCTCCAATAAATTAAACGATTCGAGCATTTGTAAAGGAACGACAAGCTGGCGAAATTGTCAGACTTTTTGAACTATTTTTTTCTTGATTTTATGGTATCATAAAACACGAAGACTTAATAAGGTGGAGGATTAACTTTATGACAATTGATTGGCAAAAAGAAGTAGAAGCACGTAAAGAAGATTTGCTTGAAGATTTAAAAAATTTGTTACGCGTCAACAGTGAACGTGATGATTCTAAAGTGACGGAAGATGCACCATTTGGCCCTGGTCCACGTGACGCATTAAAACATATGCTTGCTTATGGCGAACGTGATGGTTTTGTAGTGAAAAACGTTGATAATTATGCGGGACATATTGATATGGGTGAAGGCGATGAAACGTTAGGTATCTTTGGCCACATGGATGTTGTTCCTGCTGGTGATGGTTGGGATACTGATCCTTATGAACCAGTAATCAAAGACGGCAAAATCTTTGCTCGTGGTTCAAGTGACGATAAAGGTCCAAGTATGGCTGCTTATTATGCAATGAAAATTATCAAAGACTTAGACTTGAAATTATCTAAAAAAGTTCGCTTTGTTGTTGGTAGTGATGAAGAAAGTGGCTGGGGCGACATGGCTTATTACTTCGAACATGAAGAAGAACCTGATTTTGGTTTTTCTCCAGATGCAGAATTTCCAATTATCAATGGTGAAAAAGGAAATGTTTCTTTAGGACTTCACTTCCAAGGAAATAATGCCGGCGACTATGTCTTAAAATCGTTCACTTCTGGTTTACGTGAAAACATGGTTCCAGGAACAGCTGAAGCAAAACTTGAAGTACCGAATACTGACGTTGCAATCGCAATGGAAGAAGCATTCTTTAAATTTACGGAAGCAAATCCTGTTAGTGGAATGATTGAAGCAGATGGAACATTTGTATCAATTGAATTAGTCGGAAAAGGTGCGCATGGTGCAAGCCCACAATCAGGAATCAATGCGGGAACATTTTTAGCAACCTTCTTAGATACTTACGCTTTTGGTGGTGCTGCAAAACAATTTATCCATGTAGCCGCTGCTTATGTCCATGAAGATTTTTATGGTGAAAAATTAGGTGTGGCTTATGAAGATGAAAAAATGGGTAAATTAACGATGAATGCTGGATTATTTGCATTTAAAGCAGACGAAGAGAGCACGCAAGCAGAAAACTTCATCAATATGAACTTCCGTTTTCCTAAAGGAGTAACTGTTGAAGGATTGGAAATCGGCGTAGAAAAAACAGTTGGAATGGAAGGTGCAACTGTTACACGTGGCGCGCGTGTAATGGAACCCCATTATGTGCCAATGGATGATCCATTGGTTGCAACGCTCTTACAAGTGTACGAAGACCACACTGGTGAAAAAGGCTATGAACAAATCATTGGTGGTGGGACTTATGGGCGCTTATTAAAACGTGGTGTTGCTTATGGGGCAATGTTCCCAGGCTATACAGATACAATGCACCAAGCAAATGAATTCATGAGCCTTGATGACTTGTTCAGAGCAACTGCCATTTATGCAGATGCCATTTATCGTTTGGCTAAGTAAGAGTTGTAATATTATTGGTTAAAAGAAAAAGTGAGACAGAAAGTTTCTGTCTCACTTTTTTATTTGCTCATTTTTTAGGAGGAATAAGGCAAGCAAAGCCACTTAAAATAGCAAAAGTTGTGATGATTTGTGTCCGATAAGTAAACCAACGATGGATCTGTGAATGATTCGCTAAAATGCTGTACCAAATATAAGGTGTTATTGCAATCATCAGGAACACAGCCACAAATTGAAGCGGTAAATGTCCAGTTCGGTTTTTATATGCAAGGTATAAGAAAACTAAACAGGTTGTTGCTAACAATAAGATAACTACTTTAGGATACATCAAGTCGAAGTTTTCTTTTAGCATTGTCAATCGTTGTAAAGGATATTTATCACTGCCTTCTGTTCGAAAAAGAATCCGATTGAAGGCATCTCTTACAACATTTTGTTTAAGAATAACTGAAGAAATAATCCATTTACTTAACCAAGTCAATCCGTAACCGATTGACCAGAAAAATCCAGTGGATAAGAACATCCCTATTTTTTTTCCTAAAGAAGTATCTTGCCTATTAATATCTTTACTATTTAGATAGAAAAGGACGGTGATAGGAATTCCCCAAGAAATCAAAGGAGTTGTTAGTAAATCAAAAAAGTTTGCTAGGGAACCAATACTAAAAAAATAAAGAAGAATATTACTCTTTTCTTGAAATGATTTTGGTTTTACTAGAAGTAATAATAAAGCGAATAAAGACAGAATCAAAATATTTGAAAACTGCATACTAAAAAAGAAAACTGACACGTTAGCTACAGCTAAAGATAGCAAGAAAGCAATTCCCAAATAAATGTCTGTTCTTTTTATTAAAAAATAAGAGACAATTCCAATTAAGAGAAACAAAAGGGAAGCATAAATCATTCGAATACTGCCAAGAGACATGACTGCTAACAAAGGACGTAAAAACACTTGATAGCCATGCCAATACCGAGGATAGCCGTTTATCGACATGATATTTTCTATAAGGGATAATTTATGATTCTTCATTGATTTTTTGACCATCAATTTATCAGTAAAATTATCTAATTTTGTACCAGTTTCGTTGGCGGAATTGATTGCAGGATACTCGCCTTCTTTTTCAAATACTTTGATTGAGCTGTCTATATGAGATGAAAGAAAATGATCCGGAATGCTATAAGCAACAGCTAAAGTTAGACAGTAACTAAGAATTAATAAAAAGAAAATAATTGTTGTTTTTTTAAATACTTTCATAATTGATTGCTCCCTTCTTTTTTTCAAAATCAAATTTGATAAACGGTATCAAAAGATAGATAGGTAGTCCCAATGCTAAAATAAAGACATAACGTAAGCTAAAAGCAACAGGAGTAGCAATCATGATAGTTAGAAAGACAAGTATTCCTGGTGATAGAAGTAATAAAAATCGATATTTTTTTTGTGATAGTAGAAGAAAGACACTAAAAATAAGTAACCAAAAGAGTGTACCAGAACCAAAAAAATTTCGTGCGTCAATCAATTTTTTTGTACCTGAGATACCTGTAAAACGCTCAATTAAATTGCTTTGAGTGATACCATAATTATTAGTGTTAACTCGAATATCAAGAAAACCATAATCATTTTTTACGCCAGGAATCCAAAAACCAAATGTTTCTAGAATATAAGCATCAGTGTAAATAGAAAGATTTTTTTGTAAATTTCTACCCCATAAGAGCAAGAATTCTTTATTATGTTCATCTAAGAAAGTATTGTCGAAATTTTTATGCCATTTAATGGGATCCGCTAAGCTTGGTGTATAAGCCTCATAGTCTTGTAGAGGTAGGATTTTATCCATTAAGGCTAAATCATCTTTAGCTAAATCTCCATCCATAACGATTGCTCTGGTGACCTGTTGCATTGGCACGCCTAATCGTTCAGCGGAAGCTGTTGGGACTGTATACCTAGTCATGAGTGGTTGAATAACTAAGACTGTGAGTAAAAGATAACCAGCGATCACTTGGGAAATGGATTTAATTTGTCGATCCTTAAGTGAAATAACCAAAGCAATAAACCATGTACCAACCACAACATACAAACCATTATTTCTTAGATAAGTTGTGAGCAAAGCAAATAAAATAACGATTAATTTTCTTATAAAGGTTACTTTCTTTTCAACGACAAAATCAAACAGAGTTAATGAGAATATTAGACATACAGCAGAAAATAAAATATCTTTTTGCATATTTAATGCATAAATTGGAAAAACAGGTGCCAAAGCAAAGTAACTAGTTGCTAGAAGAATTACAAATTTATTCACTTTCTTTTTTAGTAACCAGCAGAGAGAATAACTGATGGTAGCTGCTAAAAGAATTGATTGCATGATTGAAAAAAGGAAGACACTATGATTGATGCTTCTAACAGGCAAATCATGGACGAAAAACTTTACGATCAACGTAAATAAAACTGGATGATGATTATTTATTGGTCTATCACCCATCGCTTGTGCGACTGAACTTAATGAATCAGGTAAAACTACACCAGGATATAAAGTTAACGCATAAGGACTCCAACAAACTAATAGAAGTAGCGTGAGGGAGATGAAATATCTAGCAAATGGGAAATCCTGAGTTTCAAATCTTTCCAGTTTCACTTTCATTTTAGGTAATAAGATTTGTACATATTGTAAAACCAAAAAGAAATAAAGTAGTATCGCAATAAAAAGCACAAGCTGAGAAATAGCAAAAGAATCAATTGTTGTTTCGTGATAGTTTCCAGAGATATTCTCAAAACGAATCCGATTTTTAGTCGTTAAAATCAGCGCAAAAATTATTGAAAAAATCACACTTAAAAAAACAAGTTCAGGTTGCTTGAATGATAACAGATGTTTTCCTTCTTGCATCAATGCGATTAAAAGTAATCCTGCTAGTGTTATAATAACTACTGGATTCAGTGAACCAAAACCGTAAGCTGTTAAAAATGAAAGGAAAAAAGTAGCCAATAGTAATAGAAAACTAGAAAAAGGATAGGAGATATTTAATTTCATAATAACCTCCTCACACTACTTTTCTTTTTGTTGTTCATGATAGACATGGTACAAGTTCAGTTCGTATTCTTTTTTTGCATTCGACACGACAGTATCTAGAATCAAACCAGTAATCAAAGAAAGCATAGCCATTGTCATTAACCCAGTACTTAAAATAGCAGATGGAATTCGACTGATAAGACCTGTTACCATAAACTCACGAATAACTGGAACGCCTACAAGTAAACCTAGTATGAAGAAAATAATTGTCCAAATACCAAAGAAAAGTAATGGTTTGTAGTCTTTACACATTTTGATAATCATCATGATTACTTTAAAACCATCTGAAAAAGTATTTAACTTTGATTCGCTACCTTCGGGGCGGTCACGGTAATCAATCGGCACTTCGACGAGTTTGAATTTTTTATCCAAAGCATGGATCGTTAATTCAGTTTCGATTTGAAACCCAGAACTCATAATTGGAAAACTCTTGACAAAAATTTGATTGAAGCCGCGATAGCCAGTCATCACATCTTTAATGTCTGCTTTATATAATTTTGCAATCGAGTTTTTGACTAAGTTATTACCAAAATCATGAAAAGGTCGTTTGTTTTCATCAAAATACGTACCGTTTGATAAACGGTCACCGATTACCATGTCAGCTTCACCTGAACGTAATTTTTCTAGTAAGCCATGAACAGCTTCAGCTGGGTACGTATCATCGCCATCAACCATCAAGTAATAATCAGCATCAATATCAAAAAACATTTGACGAATCACGTTTCCCTTACCTTGACGTGGTTCTTTTTTGACGATAGCGCCACCTCGAACAGCAAGTTCATAAGTTTTGTCGGTTGAATTATTGTCATAAACATAAATATCTGCCTCAGGTAATTCCCGTTTGAAATCAGCAATAACTGTTGAAATCGTTGCTTCTTCATTGTAGCAGGGAATCAATACAGCAATTTTTTCACGTTGTTTCATGTTGCACTCTCCTTAATTTAAAAACTAGTTTAAGAATAACTTATATTAACTTAGAATGCTAGTTAAGTTCAGAGATATAAAGGTCATTTTTGCTAAAAGCAAAGTTATTTTTAACAAAACAACCCCCATTAGAAAAAGTGCAGATTTTCTTCTAATGGGGGTTGTTTTTTTGTATTAAAAAGTGGATTCATACTTTTCTCGGGAAATATCTAACACGGTTCCAGTATGAGCATCGGCTAAGAATTCATAGTAGACGATTTCGCCATCCTCCATTCGAGAGATTCCCCCACGATAACCATTTGAGTGGATTGCGAATTTTCTAATTGGTTCTTTTTCAAAAGAAATCCATGAACCTTCAATCGAGCCTTCTTTTAAAAAGGCATTTTTAATTTTTAAAAGGACTTGATCAGCGGTCAATGATTTTTTGTGATGATACCAGACTGTGGAAGCAACACCAGTCAAGAGACCAAGGCCAACACCAAGCGCTAATCCGCCTTTAAAATAATTGTAGTCTTTTTCTTGGGACATTCAGGTAACCCTCCTTCTTTCACTTCATGTATCTGGGTTTATTCTACCATACTCTCTGTTTTTCGCAGAAATAAATAACCAATCTTTCGCAAAATAAGTTATAATGAAAACGTCGATTTATTCGGAGAAAACTTTTTTTGAATGGATCAAATAAAAGTCTGAGAGGAGTTTAGTCTGAAATTTAGACGATTTATTATGGAAGAAAAAACATTTCAACGTATTAAAGAACTAACTGAGTTACAAGGAACAAGTGGATTTGAACAAGATATTCGTGCATATATGGAAGGACACATGGAACCATTAGTTGATGAGTTACAACTAGATGGTCTTGGTGGCATTTTTGGGTTGCGTAACCATGAAGATGCAGATGCACCAAGAGTAATGGTGGCAGCACACATGGATGAAGTTGGATTTATGCTAACTCAAATCCAAGATAACGGTTTATTTAAAGTAGTTCCTTTAGGTGGCTGGAATCCTTACGTTGTTTCGGCACAACGTTTTACTTTGAAAACATCATCTGGTAAAAATTATCCTTGTATTTCTTCATCCGTTCCACCACATTTACTACGTGGAACAAGCGGTCAAAAATCAGTCGAAGTAACAGATATTTTATTTGATGCAGGATTTGAATCACGTGAAGAAGCCATGAGCTATGGCGTCTTACCTGGTGATACGATCGTACCTTTTGCTGAAACGATCAAAACAGCAAATGGAAAAAACATTATTAGCAAATCTTGGGACAATCGTTATGGTTGTACCATGGTTTTAGAAGCACTAGAAGCGTTACAAAATGAAAAATTAGGCCACACTTTGATTGCAGGGGCAAATGTGCAAGAAGAAGTTGGTTTGCGTGGATCAAAAGCATCTGTCAATAAATTTAAGCCTGATTTATTCTTTGCGGTAGACTGCTCAGCTGCAGATGATACTGTAACGAAAAAAGGAACTTTTGGACACTTAGGTGAAGGTACATTGATGCGTATCCAAGATCCTGGTTTGATCATGTTACCTC
Organism: Candidatus Enterococcus courvalinii; assembly: GCF_017315945.1. Lineage (GTDB taxonomy): Bacteria > Bacillota > Bacilli > Lactobacillales > Enterococcaceae > Enterococcus_B > Enterococcus_B courvalinii. The sequence goes on along the minus strand of NZ_JAFLWI010000016.1, from coordinate 167,178 downwards.
GTTTACGTGAATATCTATTAGATGTTGCAGAAACAAACAATATCCCATACCAATACTTCGTTTCAAAAGGTGGAACAGACGCAGGTGCTGCTCATACTCAAAATGAAGGAATCCCAAGTACAGTTATTGGTGTCGTGGGACGTTACATCCACACACACCAAACAATGTTTAGCATCAGCGACTTTGAAGCAGCAAGGGAAATGCTGATTCAAACACTGAAAGGCTTAGACAAATCCACAGTAAATACGATTGTTTACGGGAAATAATTGAAGCTAAATATAAGAAATCTGATAAGATAGAAATTTTCTATTTTATCAGATTTTTTTTAGCAAAACAAAAATCTTCAAACGTTTGTCAGTTTGTGAGAAAGGTGTATAATTTAAGTAAAGAAGATGATAGTAGGAGGAAAGAAAACGGATGATTATTCCAAAAAGTCTAGAGGAATTAGCAAGTTATGTAGAAAAAGGAAAAAACGTATTTTTCTTTACAGCTGATTGGTGTGGTGATTGTCGTTTTATCAAACCACAGCTACCAGAAATTGAACAAGATTTTTCTGATTGGAATTTTATTGAAGTCGATCGTGACAAATATATCGATATTGCTGCAAATTGGAGTATTTTTGGTATTCCTAGTTTTGTAGTCATTGAAGATGGTAAAGAGTTAGGACGATTAGTGAATAAAAATCGTAAAACAAAGCAAGAGATTGAAGATTTCCTAAAAAGTGTCACAGTTGATTAACATCTATTAGGAGGGGTCGAAATGGATCAAGAGTATAAAAATATTTTAGTAGGTATTGATGGTAGCGAACAAGCAAATGCTGCATTTAAAAAAGCAGTAGAAGTTGCTCGTCGAAATAACGGGACAGTCTATGTGGCCAACGTGATTGACCAACAATTTTATAATTTTATGGGATATGCACCGATGGATCAAAACTTGATCGATCAAGGAACAGAAAATGCTAAAGAAATGATCCAAAGTTGTAAAGACTATGGAAAATCAGTCGATTATACAAAGATTGAGGGAATTATAGCTTACGGGTCAGTTAAAGAAGCAATGGCTGTTAATTTACCAAAAAAATATCAGATTGATCTTATCATGGTTGGGCAATCTGGCTTAAATGCTGTTGAACGTTTTATGACCGGTAGCGTAGCTAGCCATGTTATTCGTCGAGCACCTTGTGATGTATTGATTGTGACCGAAGAAAAAGGCGAGGAAGCATAGAATTTTGCTTTATTTTACTCAATAATTGTTGGAAAGTACTGTGTTGAAAAAAAGTGGGTGGCAAACTCGAAAGTTGTCTTTTGTCACTCCCTTTTTTTGGTCATTTTTCATGACGTGAATGAAAAAAATCTCATGCAGAGGTGTGTTTTTTTTGTTAAGATAAACCCCAGCAAGAGATAATGGAGGAAAGAACATGATTTTTGCTTATAACAAAGCACATGTCGGAGATACCTTAATGGTAGTTGTAGCCGACGACAAAGGAACAGAAAATAAAGTTGAACGGAAATGGAATGTAGCTCAAGTGAAAGATGCTTCTGGTCAAATCGTTGCTTGGAACTTTTTCCACATCTCTGATCATTTGACCATTGAAGGAAATGGTCAAGTAACAATTAATCAAGAACAATTAGCGGAATTAAATCGTTTGATTAAAGAAGCTGGTTTTACCGAGACATTAATTGCGGATAATGAACCTAAAATTGTTGTTGGCTATGTTAAAACATGTGTCCCACATCCTGATTCTGATCATTTATCCATTACAGAAACAGAAGTGGATAATGGAAATGTTTTACAAATCGTTTGTGGTGCGCCCAATATCGAAGCTGGACAAAAAGTAGTTGTGGCAAAACCGGGCGCAATGATGCCTGATGGCTTGATGATTTGGCCTGGATCATTACGTGGAGTAGAGAGCTATGGTATGATCTGTTCGGCTCGCGAATTACATTTGCCAGATGCGCCAGCAGAAAAAGGAATTTTAGTCTTACCAGAAGAGGCAGTTGTTGGTGAAGCATTTCCTAAATAGAAATTAAATGAATGGAAAAAGGTGGGACAAAACGTCGTTTCGTTTTGTCCCACCTTTTTTGTTACACATCATTATTCATTTGAATTATTTTGTTTCAATGAAGATTGATCGATTGTCAATTCTACCGTAGCAGTTTTTTCTTCAGATCCACGGTAGTAAGTCACTTTGACACTGTCACCGACTTTTTTCTTGTAAAGTGCAGTTTGTAATTCTACCCCAGAAGAAACTTCAGTATCATCAATTTTAGTGATAACGTCGTATTGTTTCAATCCCGCTTTTTCAGCAGGAGTAGCTGCTTGAACATTCGTTACGATGACACCATTTGTCACTGAAGTTGGAATCTTCAATACTTGTTCTTGTTGTTGTGTAGAGATAGCAGACAAGTCAACCATTGTAATTCCAAGTGCAGGACGGGTTACCTTTCCATCTTTTTCTAATTGATTAATGACATTCACTACATCATTACTTGGAATTGCAAAGCCCATGCCTTCCACATTTACGTCAGATGAAGATTCTGATGTACTAGCAATCTTACTTGAGTTGATTCCGATTACTTGTCCTTCAATGTTTACTAAGGGACCACCTGAATTCCCAGGATTGATTGCCGCATCGGTTTGGATTGCATTGATATTGACTGTTTCGTTTGATTCGTTGGTACTAGTTACTTGACGATTTAAAGAAGACACAATACCTGAAGTTACTGAGTTAGCATAAGCTGAACCTAGTGGCGAGCCGATTGCAATGGCAGGTTCACCAACTTTTAAGGATTCGGAGTCACCAAATGAAGCAACTGTGTCGACTTTATCAGCATTGATTTTTAGTACCGCTAAGTCAGAATAAGCATCTGTTCCTACTAATTCGGCCTTTACTTTACTTCCATCTTTCAGTAAAACTTCTAAGCCTTGTTGGCCATCGACCACGTGATTATTTGTAACGATATAGGCAGAATCGCCATCTTTCTTATAAATGACACCACTACCTTCGCTATACGCTTCTAAATTCTCATCAGAACTGCTTTGTTCCTGTTGTCCAAAGAGCTGACCGAATTCACTCGATTGATTTTGGTTTTGCAAATTGATTACTGAAACGACAGCGCCTTGTACTTTATCAACAGCACTGGTAATATCTGATTCAACATTGACTTTGACATTCTCAACGACTGTTTCACCAGCAGAATTTTGATTGCCGCTTGCGCTGGTTGAAGAAGTTGTAAAAGACGAGCCCATAGCACCATAAAATATCCCTGCGGTAATCAATCCGCCAAGGACACCACCAACAAGGCCAAGTCCTAACTTTCTCCAAAATCCATGATTATTTTTTTTCATTTTAGGTGTCACATCTTTTTTATCCATGTGTTCCTCCTCCGTTCACTTTTTTATCTATCATTAGTATAGACTCATTTGATAAATTTAGTCTACTTTTAGACTGTGAACTTTTTATGAAAAACTTTAGGAAAAATATCTGTTTACAGATGAAAAAATCTAGTTTTTGTTTTCCACAGTAGTTGTGTAAAACTTTTTATTTTTATTGAGGAAAACTAAGTACGAAAGTTATACACAGGTTGTTGATAAAGTGGATAAAAATGGGAGAAACATATGTTTGTATCAAAAATATTGATAAAATAAGGAAAAAAACAGGGTTTTCTGTGGATAAACCTGTGGATGTTGTGCATAACTATGTGTGTAAAACTTTTCCACTTGTGCGGAAGAAAAAAAGAAAAAAGCATGATAAACTAAAGTGAAATGCTAATAGCAGCAATTTTGTGTTGATAAAGGAGTAGAAAATGAATATTAAAATAATATCTGTTGGGAAATTAAAGGAAAAGTATCTAATTCAAGGAATCAACGAATATGTAAAACGTCTTGGAGCGTACGCAAAAATAGAATTGATTGAAGTACCTGATGAAAAAGCGCCAGAAAATTTAAGTAATGCGCAGATGCAACAGGTCAAAGATAAAGAAGGCGAGCGCATCCTTTCAAAGATTAAAGAACATGATTATGTCTTTGCATTGGCAATTAATGGGAAAAATCCAACGAGTGAAGCATTTGCAAAACAAATTGATCAATTAGGTATTCAAGGGAAAAGTCATCTGACATTTGTGATTGGTGGATCACTTGGACTAAGCGAGTCTGTGATGAAACGAAGCAATACACAAATCTCATTTGGTAAAATGACTTATCCACATCAATTGATGCGCCTTATTTTAGTGGAACAAATTTATCGTGTGTTTCGGATCAATACGGGGGCACCTTATCATAAGTGATACGTTTTTACTAGGAATACTGAATCAAATTTTAGAGAAGCTAAGGTATATAAGGAAGTAAATATTAAATACTTAGGAGAAGTAAATGAATAACAACGATAGATTATTGCGACTACGTTATGCCATTGATTTGAAAGATGCAGATTTGCTGAAAGCTTTTGAGTTGGGCGGTGTACCATTAAATAAAGAAGAAGCGAGGGCGGTACTGACAAAAGTCCAAGACAAGCACAAAGACAATGCGGAAAACAATGTGTATGAAAAAGCCATTAATAATCAGATTTTTGACGCATTCCTTAATGGTCTGATTCTCTTAGCTCGTGGTCCGCAAAAAGATAGGTCGACAGCAGACACGCCACAAAAGAGCAAGGAAATAAAACACATCAACAATGTATTACTAAAAAAACTAAAAATCGCCTTGTCTATGACCACCGATGATATTTTAGATGTTTTTTCTGAGGCAGAAATCTATCCATCAAAAGGGGAAATCGGCGCATTTTTGAGAAAAGAAGGACAACGAAATTTTAAGCCTTGCGGAGATAAATATATGCGTAATTTCCTTAAGGGCCTTGGAATTTATAATCGTAAAGGATAGAAGGCATGCGACAGAAAAAAGGTTGCTGTTTCAATGAGGACTAGTTTTGATAGTAGATGAAAATTAAGGAAACAGAGGGGTTCTATGATTAACGAAGATGAGATACTTTTCAAAGAAATAAAAGATCGATGTAGGCTCAGTTTTGAACTTCGCGGCAAAATGTCCTTGATACAAGAAAAAAAGTATGTAGCTAATAAATCAAATTTTACGCTAGAACATGTGAAAAAATTAATCGCAAATTGGATTAATAGTAGAAATGAATTTACGAAAATAAAACAACCGATTGAATTTGACATGAAAAAGCTTTTGCTAAATAAGAGTGAGAGAGAAATCGCTATTAGAGATAAAGGACAAGAAATAATTGATTCATTAGGTGAAGTGAGGCCATATGAATATTTGTATGTAACACATAGGGAAGATGGAATGGTCGTTACCGTGGGTAAATCATCTTCTGATGCTCTTTTTTTAGGTGGAGATCTTTTTTATCCACTCAATACAAATCGTTTATCTGGTACTGAAAATATCATTTTAAGGACTCAATATGGCAATGAACGATTGGCAAAATATGATGAACTTTTACGAAATTATTTAGTTTGGGCTTGGATAGTTCCCATTGAGTCAGGAAAAGCTAAGAAACTGGAGAGATTATTGGGAGATGAACTAATTAATCAAGAAGTACCAATTTTAAATTATTATTCCCATAGACAATAATAGGTAGTTTTCCATGGTAAGTGCTAGTTATAACTGTAAAAATGGAAGAAAATCTGGGGTAAAGTTTTTTTCAAAAGAAAACGCCCAATCAAATCAATAAAAGACTTCCCTAGATACGAAATTAACCCTCTACTCTTTAGATAGAAGAAGTAGGGGATTTTTTTATGAATGTATTGTTTTTTTTTGCTGTCAGACTGATGCAAGAGAAACTAAGAATACGATTCCTGTTTTTATTGAGATATTGATAAAATAACGGGAATTATGGATATAAGTATGGAAGATGAATGAAGAGTAACGAAACAAGATTGTGAAATAGTTCTCAAATGAGTATAATAGAAAGAAAAAAGGAGGAAGAATAAATGAAAATAGCAATTGCAGGCGCTGGCGCAATGGGAAGTCGTTTTGGCTTAATGCTTCATCAAGGAAGAAATGAGGTATTATTAATTGATGGTTGGGCAGACCATGTCCAACAAATCAAAGAGCATGGCTTAAAAGCCAATTTTAATGGTGAAGAAGTGGTAGAACAGCTACCAATTGTTCTTCAATCTGAAGTAGAAAAAGAAGACCAAGTGGATTTGATTATTCTGTTTACCAAAGCGATGCAGTTAGAAAAGATGTTACAAGATATCCAATCGTTAATCAAAAAAGATACAGAGGTTTTATGTTTATTAAATGGTATTGGGCATGAAGATATCATTGAGAAGTTTGTACCAATGGAAAATATTTATATTGGAAATACAATGTGGACTGCTGGTTTAGAAGGGCCAGGTCAGGTCAAATTATTTGGCAATGGTTCAATCGAATTACAAAATTTAGGTGCTGGAAAAGAAGTAGCTGCGAAAAAATTGGCGGATAAATTATCTGAATCAGGACTAAATGCTCATTTTTCTGATAATATTCATTATTCTATTTATCGTAAAGCTTGTGTGAATGGAACAATGAACGGGCTATGTACGATCTTAGATGTTAATATGGCTGAGCTAGGAAGAACATCAACTGCTCATAAGATGGTGGAAACGATTGTTAATGAGTTTGCCAAAGTGGCAGCAGTAGAAAATATTGAACTAGATATTCCAGAAGTCATTGCACATTGTGAATCTTGTTTTGACCCGGAAACAATTGGGTTACATTATCCTTCAATGTACCAAGACCTAATCAAGAATCATCGATTAACAGAAATCGATTATATCAATGGGGCAATTTCTAGAAAAGGTAAGAAATATGATATTGCAACGCCTTATTGTGATTTCTTAACTGAACTTGTCCATGCAAAAGAAGATAGCTTAAATGTAAAGTAAAGGAGAGATTGAATGGAAACTTCACAAAAAATATCACCGAAAATTTTTCTGAATAAAGTTCTTGCTGGTACAGCAACGGGAATCATTATTGGATTGATTCCGAATGCAGTATTAGGTGCCATTTTAAAATATTTTAGTGCGTATCCTTTTGCGGTAACAATCGCACAGTTAGCAGTTATTTTTCAACTAGCGACGCCTTTGATTATCGGTGGTTTGATTGCTTTACAATTTGGATTTGATCCAATGAGAATGATGGTTGTAGCTGGCGCTTCTTTTGTAGGTTCTGGTGTCGTCAAATTCACACCTGAGTTGGGTGAAGCAGGTGTTTATGTTGGTGCTGGTACAGGAGATATTATTAACACGATGCTAACAGCGTCGATTGCTGTCGGGCTGATTTTACTAATTGGAAATAGTTTTGGGTCGGTTTCGATTGTGTTAACGCCAATTGTTGTAGGTGTAGGTGCTGGTTTACTTGGTTTTTATCTGTTCCCTTATGTAACAGCCATTACTTCTGCAATTGGCGCATTAATTAATAATTTCACTACTTTACAACCGTTATTAATGTCTATCTTAATTGGGTGTTCCTTTGCCTTCTTGATTATCTCGCCTATTTCAACAGTAGCAATCGGAATGGCAATCCAATTAGATGGTATTTCTGCTGGTGCGGCTGCAATGGGTGTAGCGGCAACGACTTTTGTTTTAGTAGTGAACTCTTGGAAGGTGAACAAATCAGGTGTGACAATTGCGATTGCTTTAGGCGCGATGAAAATGATGATGCCTAATTTATTTAGAAAACCAGTAATTCTTATTCCTTGTTTAGTTAGCGCAGTGATCACAGCTATTCCTGTTGCACTCTTTTCTATTTCAGGTACACCTGCTTCTGCTGGTTTTGGTGTGGTCGGGCTTGTTGGTCCGCTAGCTTCTTTAGATGCAGGGTTAAATGGCTTTCTTGTTGTTCTTTGTTGGTTAGTCATTCCTGTTTTTGCGGCATTGATTACCCAAGTTTTATGTGAGAAAGTATTTAAACTGTATGACCGAGAAGAAGTGTTCAAATTTTTAGGCTAGTAGATGTTGCTAAGAAATTTTTGATCGATGGATACGTATGCGTAAGTCAGATGTCAACAACATCTGACTTACGTTTTTTTTGATTGAGATGGAGTTTGACAAATTGATTCTTCCGTTCAATAAAAATTCTAAGTTGCAGATGAGACTTATCTTTACGTCTGTCGATTGTCCAAAAGACAACTAAACTAAGAATATGTGTTAAAATGAGAAAAAATTTGATCATTAGATTATTGGAATGATCACTAAAAAGTAGGGGATAAAATGATTATTTTACAAAAATATGGTTTTTATTTTTTATTATTAGGTGTGATTAGTGATTTGTTGACCCCTTATATCCTTGGACTTTTTTATCCTAAGCTGAATCAAATGACTACCGTGATTAGTGTGTTTGGTGACGTAGATAGTCCAGTTAGAAGTGCTTTTTTGATCTGGTCAGTTGTATCTGGACTTTTTTTTGTTCTTTCATTGCCTGCGCTGTATCAACTATTTGCTGGAACATCAAAAACACTTGCAATGCTTGCAGTCACAGCAGTTGGTCTATATGGGATCGGTGATTGTATTTTTACTGGGCTATTCAGTATAAATACGAATGAAAGTTCTTGGAATTTTTCGACTTGGGTTCATAACATAGGTTCTGGTCTAGGCTATGCAGGATTTTTACTTTTTCCGTTGTTGCTTGTTTTGTTCTATCGACAAGGGGGTCAAATCGCACTTAGCCATGTTTATCTTGTTTTAACGGTTATTAGTTTGCTGATCGCAGGTCTTTACGGATTAGCGCGGATTCCGTCGGTTAGTCAGTTCGCATTTTTTAAACAATTGGGGTTTTTTCAACGCTTAAGTTTTTTCTTTAACTATTTGCCAATGATTTGTTTAAGCTTTTTTCAATTACGAAGTTAGAAAAAATAGGCAAACTTAACTAAATAAGAGATTGTTATGCTTTGTGCTAAATTTCAAGTAAGCATTTTTAAGTAAACGAGAGGAAAAGTTGAAAGAAGGACATTTTATGTTGGATATAACACAGGTGGAAGCAGATATTTATAATCTTATTTTGAATCCAAACACAAGGGAATGGGAAAGAACACAATTTGAAGAAGCAAAAGAAAATAGTGCAAGGATGCCAACGAAGCAAGCAATAGAAAAACTGGAAGTCAACTTGCGTCCTTTAGCATTGCGAGATAATTTGACACCAGATGTGATGGATTTTTATTTAAGGATTACGGGGGAGTCGGCGAGCGCGCGAGCTTATGATTACAGTAAACATAAGATAACTTCAACCTTGTATCAAGAACGTGCGATTTTTGCCGGAGGCTGCTTCTGGTGCATGGTTGAACCTTTTGAAACAAAACCAGGTGTGCTCTCAGTACTATCTGGTTATACAGGGGGAGAAACCAAAGAACCTAATTATGATCAAGTCAGTGGTGGCTATACTGGGCATGTGGAAGCTGTAGAAATCATCTTTGATACACGCCAAATAAAGTATGAAGAATTACTGGAAATTTATTGGCAAATCTCAGATCCTACAGATGCCTTTGGCCAATTTCAGGATCGAGGAAAACAATATCGTTCAATTCTATTTGTTGTAAATGAACAGCAAAGACGATTGGCTGAAAAGTCAAAAGAACAACTGATTCAATCTAAACGATATAGCCAACCTATCGTCACAGAGATTCGCCAAGCAAAAACGTTTTGGCCAGCTGAAAATCATCATCAACAATTCTATCAGAAGCAACCTCAAAGATATAAGAAGATTAAACATTCGCATCAGCTTTATTTATTTTTTCAGCGATGTAAATAAAAGAAGGTTGTGAAAGAAGTGCCCAGCTCCAATCAATAAAGAACACCATTTATTTGGAAACAGGAGGGATGACAAATCTTTTGTCACGCCTCCTGTTTTTTACTAATCTTTTTTACAAGAGAAAGACAAATTAACTTATAGAATATTGGTTTTTCTATGTGAATTTGTAGAAAATCCTCTTGATAATTGCTAGATACCTGATGGAGTTCCACATTAATGATGAACTAAATTCTGTATGAAAGCGCAAACAATGGTTATAAAATAAAAATGTATTCAGGAGGTGCTTACGTGGGTATCAAGTTAGACGATCGTCAAATGAGAATTTTAAATTTTCTGTTGGAAAATAATCACACCACTTATCAAGAATTAGCTGAGCAACTTCAAGTTTCGACAAAAACAATTAGTAAAACTATTTTTAATTTAAAAGCTGTAATTGAAAAGGAAATAAATCTACAAATTGTTGTCCAACCAAAAAAAGGTGTTTCCTTAGTAGGTGACAAAGAACATTTAAGAAAACTACTGCCAGATTTTGAGATTACTAAAGTGGATACATCAGAAGATCGCATCACTTATGTATTTGCCAAGTTACTGAATACAAATGGTTCTTTGAAAATACAAGATCTTGCAGATGAGCTTTTTGTTAGCAGATCAACGATGGAAAGTACAATTAAAGAAGTAAAAAAGAGAGTGATGAAGCACGGAATGGTAGTGGTTTCTGACCGAAATGGTTTGAAAATCAATGCGAGTGAGAAGGGCAAGCGCAAACTAATGTCAGAAGTATTGAATTATTATTGGGGCGGTTTTACTGCTTCTAGTAATAAATCAGATTTATTGGATTTGAATATTAATCTCTTAGGCGAAGCAAATAATTTTTTGGATAAGAAAATTTTGAAAAAAGTAGCAATGATTCTTAATCGTTTCATGGAAGAAACCCAGTTACAATTTACGGATTATGAGTTTCAGACGCTAGCGATTCATCTAGCGATCGCACTGGAACGAATTGATTCTAATAATTTTTTAGTACAAGAAGATGGAGCAGAAAAAGAAATTTTAGTAAACACTAGCTATTTGATTGATATGTTAGAAAAAGACTTTCATTTTAGTATTCCTAAATATGAGCAAGAATATATTGATATTCATATCTCAGCGATTGAAAAAAATGCCATGAACCATAATTTGAGTGAGTCTGCTTTACCTAATCTTGATATGGGGGAGCAACTTAAGCAACTGGTGCTTGACGAGTTGAATGAGTTTAGTGCAGACGCAGAACTCATTAATAACCTCGTCCTTCATCTCAATGCAGCTGTTAAGCGATTGCGTTTAGGTGTGAATATCCATAATCCGTATACAGAAAAAATCAAATCATCATTTAAACAAGCCTTTTTTCTTAGTGTCGAGTTGCTCGAAAAAACAGAAAAACAATTTTTGGTGAGGTTTGATGATGATGAAATTGCTTATGTGGCACTTCATATCCAATCCTTTTTGGACAGGTATAGACCTAATAAATCTGATGTGTTGTTAGTTTGCAGCAGTGGATATGGAACTTCAAAATTATTGGAACAGCGAATCAATAGAAATTTTGCAGATTCGGTAAAAATCAAAAAAGTCTTAAGTATCAATGAACTTCAGGAAGAAAATATCACAGATGAATTAGTAATCAGTACGATTCCGATCAAGAATGCTAAATTTCCGGTAGTAGTCGTAAGTCCACTGATGCTTGAAACAGATATCCAAAGAGTTCAACGATACTTGAAAGTTTCATTAGATCCAGAAAGTGCATTTTTCTCATTACTTGATAAGAAGTTTTGTTTTTTTAGCAAGAAAAAAGAAGATACTCAGGAAAATGTTCTTAAAACAATTGCCTGTACTCTTCAAGAAAAAGGCTATGCGAAAGTAGGTATCTTAGAAAGCGCCACTCGACGAGAAACGTTGTCTTCTACTGCACTCAACGATTTTGCAATGCCTCATGCAGAGATAGCGTATGTCAATGAACCTGTTATTAGTATTTATGTTAATCCGCAAGGTATCGACTGGAACGGGACCATTGTCCATTCAGTATTCTTCTTCGCGTTAAACGAACAGGTAAAACCTGAATTAAACAGCTTGTATGAAACATTTAATGAAATTGTTTCGAACCAACAAGCCCTAACAACACTAAGAGCTAGTTCCTCTTTTGAAGAATTAGTAAAAATATTGAAAGAGGCGGTATAGATGATACGTGAAAAAATCGACGAACGAAATGTCGTATTAGACTTAGAGGCTGGCTCTAAAGAAGAAGTAGTAGATAAATTAGCAACATTATTGACAGCTAACGGGTTTGTCTCTGAAGTTAATCAATTTAAAAAAGATGTTTTTGAACGAGAAGAACATATGACAACAGGAATTGGCCATAACATAGCGATTCCGCATGGGAAAAGTCAATCGGTAGTTGATTCAACGGTTGCAGTTGCCAAACTAAAGAATGAAGTTGACTGGGGTTCTTTAGACGATCAACCAGTAAACATCGTTTTCTTATTAGCTATCAAAGAAGCTGATAAGGGAAATGAGCATTTACGTGTTCTTGCAGAGTTATCTAGCAAACTAATGGATGATGATTTTGTGAAGGAGATTAAAGAATCAAAAAATAAAGAGGAGTTAATCAAAGCATTGACTTTTTAATAACTGGAGGAGAAGGAATATGACAAAAATGGTTGCAGTAACAGCATGTATCGCAGGAATCGCACATACTTATATGGCAAAAGCAAACTTGGAAAAATTTGCTAAGAAAAATGGTATTGAAATCAAGGTTGAGACACAAGGCGCAATGGGAATGGAAAATAAATTGTCTGAGGCAGAAATTGCTGATGCCGATGTAGTTATCTTTGCGGTAGATACAAACGTGGCAGAGCGCAGTCGCTTTGACGGAAAAGAAATTCTTACTGTGAGTACTTCTGAAGTGGTAAAAGATGGAGAAGAAACAATCAAGGAAGCAATTGCACGAATCAATAACTAATAATTTGTTGGAGGTAGGATCAATGGATATCAAGAAACAGGGAAAAGAAATATTAAACCATTTCCAAAGTGGAGTTTCCTATATGATTCCACTAGTAGTAGCTGCAGGTTTGTTGACTTCAATTGCTGTAATATTTGGTGGGACTGGCGTTTGGGATCAAACGGATACTTTCTGGGGTGTCTTGCGAATGATTGGTCAAACAGGATTACAATTTATTGTGCCAATGATTTCGGCCTATATCGCGTATTCCATTGCTGATCGTCCTGGTTTAGCACCTGCTTTTATTACAGGTATGATGTGTCAAAACTTAGGAATGGGCTTTATTGGAGGAATGGTTGCTGGGTTAGCTTGTGGATACTTAGCAAATGCATTGAAAAAAGTAAAAGTTCCGATGCAAGTAATCAGTTTAAAATCAATCATGTTGATTCCTTTTGTAACAACTTTAGTAGTAGGGTTAGTTTTATGGTATGTATTAGCAACGCCAATTCAAGGAATGACAGCAGGATTGACAGCTTGGTTAGAAGGAATGTCTGGTGTCAACGCGGCCTTAATGTCCGCAATTTTAGGTGCCATGATGGCCTTTGACATGGGTGGTCCAATCAATAAAATTGCCTATGCTTTTGGGGTTGCGTCATTTTCAAGTGGAAGTTTTGGTCCAAGTACAGCAATGCTGTTAGCTATTGCGATTCCGCCATTTGGCATGTTCTTAGCAACTTTATTGAATAAAAAATTATATGATGATGCCGAACGTGATAATGCCAAGACAGCAATGATTATGGGGTTAGTTGGTATCACAGAAGGAACGATTCCTTTTGCGGTGAAAGATCCATTACGTGTGATTCCTAGTATTGTGGTTGGAACTTCAATCGGCTGTGGTTTGAGTGGTTTCTTTGGAATTACGCAAGAAACGATGCTTTCAACTTTCATGGCGATTCCATTTGTCACAAATATTCCATTATACCTCGTGTCTATTGCAGTTGGCGGAATGATTACTGCGTTAATGGTCAATGCTTTGAAATCAATCAAATATAAGAAAAATCTAAAAACGACGCAAGAAACATCAGTCGAATAAAGAAAGTAGGGCAATCGTAAATGGTAAAAGCACACGTCATTCAACATACTCATTGGGATCGCGAGTGGTATTTTACAAAAGAAGATGCCATCGTATTATCCGATCAAGTATTTACTGAAGTTTTGGATGAATTAGAACGTAACCCAAACGTGAATTTTTGTTTGGATGGTCAAACGTCTATTGTTGATGAATATGTTGAAGTCAATCCTGAGAAACTAGAAACAATTCGACGATTAATGAAAGAAGGTCGGCTCTTTGTCGGGCCTTGGTACGCGCAAACAGATGCTTTGTTAGTTGATGCAGAATCTATTTTGCGTAATTTAATGATCGGTATCAGCGACACCATTAATAAATATGGTGAACCAATGATGGTGGGATACTTACCGGATACATTTGGGTTTAATGCAAACTTACCAACATTGTTGCAGCAAGCAGAAATTGATAATTTTATGTGTTGGCGGGGATTGAATTTTGAAACGATGACACCGTCACCCTATTTTATTTGGAAAGGTTTAGGAGATAAAATTGTTTATGCAATGAACTTTCCGTATGGGTATATGACTGGCATGATGAATCTTGATGCCATTCATGATGTGCCTAAGTTTGTGAAAGATAAGTTGGATGTTGCGGTGGAAATGCTTCATACACATGGGAATAATGAAGATATTTTGGTTCCATCTGGTGTGGATCAAAAGTCAATGGTACTTAACTTTGATCAAATCATCAATGAAATAAATCATTCAAGTAAGTATGACAATGTAATTTCGGATTATCCTTCTTATGTTGAAGTCATTCGTAGTAAAAAGAACTTGCCACATTACGAAGGAGAATTGAGACAACCCGTTTACTCTCGTGTTCATCGTTCGATTGGTTCTGTTCGGACACAGATGAAATTGGCTAATTTCAAACTCGAACAAAAGATTTTGAAACGGATTGAACCAATGATGCTGATTGCTGAAAAAAATGGGATTCGTATCGGAAAAGGTTTGCTACGTCGTTTATGGAAAAAAGTGTTAGAAAATCAAGCGCATGACAGTATCGGCGGATGTGTTTCTGATAATGTCATGGAGGATATCAACCATAGGATCAAGGAAGCGAATGAAATCGCAGATGGAATAGAAAACCTAATCGTCAAACGAATCGCAGATGCTTTAGATTTAGATGCCAATCAAGTTTTAGTATTCAATACGACAACGACAAAGTATCAAGGGCCAAAAACGGTTCATATTGTTGCTAATTCAAAAAAAATTCAATTCAAAGGAAGCTCTTATGCCATTGTTGAAAAAGAACTATTTTATCCTGAACGTCAAAATGCTTATCGAATGACGGCCATTGGGTATGAATATTTTGACGAACCAGCTTACTACGAGCTGGATGTCAAAGTAGAGGTAGAAGTCCCTGCCTTAGGATATACGATTGTTGAATTCGAAGAGAGCGAAGCTGAACTAGAGAAAGCTATAAAAACGAATAAGACGGAAATCAAAAATGATGCGTTAGCCATTGCTTTTAGTGATGGCTCTCTGATACTGACAGTCGGAGACGTTGAATACACTGATTTTATTCGTTTGGTTGATTCAGGAAATGCTGGCGATACTTATGATTATTCACCACTTGAAGGAGATCACGAAGTCCCGTTGAACTTTGACAAAGCAGAAGTGTCACTGGATTCTTCTAAAGAAACCTTGATTATTACTGGAAAGACTAAGCTGCCAAAAAATTTGGAAGATCGATTAGCAGAACAGCCAGAGGAAGTCGAGTTGGACTATGAAATCACGCTAAGCATCGGTGTTGGAGAAGTTGTGGAGGGTACTATTACAATAAAAAATACTATTTACTCACATCGTATTCGAATGGTAGTGAATGTTCTAGATGACTCTGAGAAATCGATTGCTCAAATTCAAAATGGTTTTATCGAAAATAAACCGGATGTCATTCCTGCAGATTGGCAAGAACGAATGGTTGAAAAGCCCGTAAATTTAGAAATTTTTGATAAAAGTGTTTCGGTTGCAAATGAGAACGCCTATGTAACTGTCTATGCAGATGGCTTGAAGGAGTATGAACGAATTGGTCGAAAATTGTACATCACATTGATGGCGACAACTGGTGAACTTGGAAAACCCAACCTTAGCTGGCGGCCAGGGCGTGCTTCCGGTGATACGACGAATGAAGGGCATATCATGATGCAGACACCACTTGCGCAGGAAATAGGTGAACATCACTTTACTTTTGGATTTACAGTAAGTCAAGGGGCCTTTGATGAATGGAAAGTCGCAAAACTAGCCGAGTCACGTTTAGATCAATCGATTTCCTATCAAAAACAAAGTTTAAACGTCTTTATTCATCGGATAGACAATAAGATTTGGCCATTACAAAACGAATTAACTATCCCAAGAGAGTTTTCATTGATCGAATTTCCCGAGGAACTACTTGTGTCAGCGATTTATCCATCTTATTTTAATGAAGGTCATTATGTAGTTCGTTTCGCTAATCCGTCTGCAAAAGAAGTCACTCTGCCAAAAGAAATTTTGAAAATGGGTGACGTGGTAAATGCGATTGAAAGAAAACAAGCATTAACAACAATCAAACCTTATGACTATTTATCTCTTTTAATAACTATAGAAGAAAGCAACTAGAAAATAACTAAATATCATTCAAAAATGAATGGTAACAAAGGACTCTGCAAGCATCTTCACAGAGTCCTTTTTAGTTTGTCTTTGTTCTTTTTTTCAGCCAGTTTTCTAAAAGGATCAGCGCCAAAAGATTGGTTGATATTCTTGGACTTTTTTTACATGGATAAAAGTGAAACTTCTATCGGATGTATAGCAGTAAAAAAGTACCTGATATCTTAACCAAGTAAAGCATTCCCAAAGAAAACATGCTAAAATCGAGACAGAAATGATTTTGTTGTGAGGTCTGATTGGAGAGAAAATGATGAACATTGAAAAATTTATTATGGCAAGAAAGGCTGCGAACTTATCTCAAAAAGAGTTGTCTGAAGGAATTTGTACACAAGCGACATTGAGTAAATTTGAGAATAATGGTCAAGTCCCTTCGTTAAAAATTTTAATTAAATTATGTAATCGAATCAATCTTCCACTGGTCGAACTTTTTTCTTCGATGAATGTAATCAATACACAACTGGACGAACAGTTAGAAAAAGCAGAGTTTTCATTGATTACAAGTGAATATGAACAATTGACACAGATTTTAGCAGCTATTGATCCTAAGGTGATCGATGATCCTGATTTGATTGCACGTTACTACTATCTAAAAGGGTTTGAAATGATTTTTACGAATGCATCGATCACGGATGTGTTGTTCCATTTTGATCAGTTGTTGATGGCAGAAACGGCGAATACATTGTTTCGTTTACTGGCATATACAGGGATTGGGATGGTCTATGCTAGAGAAAAAGAATTGGAGAAGGCAGAAGTTTATTTCAATCGCGTGTTTGAAAAAATCTATACGTATCCGATTCGTACAACAGAAGACACCTGGCGGGTGCTAAACATCGTCTTTCATTGTGGTGTTTTTTTTGCGCAAGATGGTGATTTGGAAACAAGTGATGCTTTGCTAAATTATGCAATCGACATTTGTTCAGACAACCATTTAACTTATTATCTAGCTCGAGCTGCTGCTCAATTAGCGAAGAACGCACAAGCCGAAAATAAGTCGAAGGCAGAAGTTCTCGAATTGATTCAAGATGCACTAGCTTTTGCAAAAATTAATAAAAACAAAAAATTGATTGATGAATTAAATCTTATGAAAAAAAAGGTTCTGTTGGTTAATTAAGGAAAAAAATTATTTTTGTTATGATAACTTCTCATTTTGAACAAATTTACCAAAGATGATTAGGAATAGAAGAGTCTAGCAACAAGATAAGGTAATAAAATAAAGTTATAATTCGCGCAAAATACGCTGTAAATTGGGCTTGATTACAGTCTGTCGTTGCATAATTTTTAGTCATCAAATAGAAAATCATAGTTAAGGGGAAGCGAACAAGACACAAAGATGTGTTGTTTGCTTCCCCTTATTTGTTTTTTAATAATATAAAAAAATATATTATAACAACAGAGTTATATAAAAAAATATATAAAAATGGTTGACAAATAAAATTAGCAGGCGTATCCTCGGATTGTGAAAACAGTAACAAAAATTAGTTGCATCGAATTTGTAGTTCAAGTAAAGAAGGTACAGAAATGAATCAGGTGATTGAAGAAACGAAAGTCTGGCAAATGATGGGGACGACAATTACGTTACAAGTTGGACATGAAAAACCAGATCAGTTACTAGCAGAGCTAGACAAGTTGTTGCACGTTTACGAGCATCGCTTCAGTGCACATGATGCAACTTCTGAATTAATGGCTATTAATCGGGCTGCTGGACAACAAGCAGTTGTTGTCCATCCTGAACTTTTTGAGCTAATCAAGGTAGGGAAAGAACATAGTTGTGTGAGAAATAGCTACTTGAATATTGCGATTGGTCCAGTTGTACAGAAGTGGCATATTGGTTTTGAAGACGCACTAGTTCCAACAAAAGCAGAGATAGCTGAGCTACTACCATTAACAGATCCACATCAAATTCAATTAGATGAACAAATGAAAAGTGTTTTCCTAACAAAACCAGGAATGATGATTGATTTGGGATCGTTAGCAAAGGGGTACATTGCAGATAAATTAGTTGAATATTGTCGTGAACGAAAAGCTGCATTTGCTTTAGTCAACTTAGGAGGAAATATTGTTGTTTTTGGTGAAGCGCCGAGACATCCAGATGGGTTTTGGCGTATTGGCTTGCGAAATCCTAAAGGTTCGCGTGAAGATTCGCTAGCGGTAGTCAAGTTAAATAATCAATCGCTAGTCACCTCTGGCATCTATGAACGTTACTTGCAAAATGGTTCGTCAGTTTATCATCACATCATTGATCCGAAAACTGGCTTTCCAGTTAAAAATGAACTAGCAAGTTTAACTATTTTGTCTGATTCTTCCGTAGATGGGGAAATCTGGACTACGCGTTTATTTGGTGCATCTGCTTCAGAAGTGTTGAAAGCGCTTGAAATACAAACGGGAATCGAGGGAGCAATTGTAACAAAAGAGAACCAATTCGTTTATACAAGCGGATTTGAAAAAGTTTCGTTCGTATAAACTGTCAGAGATTGATGTTAGAAAGGAAAGAGAACGAAGATGAAATTTATTGGATTAGTAGGAACAAATTCAGTGCGGTCAACAAACCGTGAATTATTACAATTTATGAAAAGCTATTTTGTAAATGAAGCAGAAATTGAAATTGTCGAAATCAAGGAGTTACCACTGTTTAATAAACCTGAAAAAATAGAGCTACCAACTTCTGTTAAAGAAATTGCTGAAAAAATTGAACAAGCAGACGGCGTAATCATCAGCACACCAGAATATGACCATGCGGTTCCCGCTTCATTGATCAATGCCTTAAATTGGCTTTCATATGGTATTTTTCCATTTGTGGACAAGCCTGTGATGATTACCGGAGCGTCTTATGGCACGTTAGGCTCTTCACGCGCGCAAGCACATTTGCGCCAAATATTAGATTCACCAGAGTTAAAGGCACGAATTATGCCAAGTTCAGAATTTTTATTGGGTCATTCCCTGCAAGCTTTTGATGAACAAGGACGACTCGTTGATGAAGAGCAAGTTGCAAAGCTACGCGAACTATTCAAAGATTTCTTACTCTTTGTGACAATCACTAGTCAGTTGCAGCATGCGCACCAAGCAAATAAACGTGAAGCTGAAAACTTTTCATGGGAAACGATTTAATCGAGGGGAGCAAACAAGATGAAATTAATAGGTATCGTCGGCTCAGCAGCCGAACTTTCATATAACCGTAAATTATTAGCATTTATCAAAAAACAATATCGTGGGTTATTTACTTTAGAACTTGTTGAAATCAAAGATTTACCTTTATTCAATCAAGATGATGATCAAACAAATAGTCCTGCTATTCAACAATTAAATCGTAAAATATTAATGGCTGATGGAGTCATCATCGCTACACCAGAACATAATCATACGGTTCCAGCAGGATTGAAAAGTGTACTTGAATGGCTATCATTTAAAATCCATCCACTTGAAAATAAACCTGTAATGGTCGTGGGTGCTTCTTATTACGATCAAGGAACTTCACGTGCGCAATTACACTTACGTCAAATCTTGGATGCACCTGGTGTGAATGCGTTAGTGATGCCCGGCAATGAGTTTTTATTAGGAAAAGCAAAAGAAGCATTTGACCAAGAAGATAACTTGATTGATCAACGAACGATTCAGTTTTTGGGCAGCACATTAGCAAGCTTTGTGAAGTTTATTAAAGTAGTTTCTACACTAGCAGGGCCCAAAAAACTTCCGCCTGAAGATCTTCATGCAACGGGAACAATTGCGACAACAATACCTGATGTTGATATGTCAGATGATTATTGGTTAGAGAAAGCTTCGGCAGCAGTAGGTGCTGTTTCTGGAAAGACGTACGTCAAATTAAATCGTGGATTATTGACCGTGGATCAAATCAATTATTTTTTAGATTCAATGCCAATGGAATTAACTTTTGCAGATAGTAATAACCAATTTTTATATTACAATTTACGTCAAGAAGCAAAAGAGATGCTAGCTGCCCGTGTGCCAGGTCAAGTAGGGAATCCATTAGCCAACTGCCACCCAGAAAAATCGTATAAGAATGTAGAGTGGGTGATCCAACAACTACGTAGCGGTGCAACAGACGCAGTACGGGTTCATGTACCAAAACAAGTGCCAGAAAAATATATTGTGCATAATTACCAAGCAATGCATGATGAAAATGGTGAGTACGCTGGAATCAATGAATACATTCTTGATTTCAAGCCAATTATTGAGTGGTACTTACAACAAACGGGGCAACAACTTGTTGGAAAAGAAGATGCGGTTTCAAGTGCGTCTGTTCATGATGAAAAACCAGATGCAGTAACCAGTGCTAGCACACATGAAGAAACTGAAGTAGACGCGGTAACCAGTGCGTCTGTAAAATAAAAACAATCAAACAATCAGAACAGCGATCAACTAGTTGTTTCTGATTGTTTTTTGGCATAAGAAAGATGATTAGTAGAAAACAGTTGATTTTTTTAATACCAGCAATGATCTTTGGTATAATGAGCGATGAGTTAAGAAACGAATTTGCGTCATTCACAACGCATCATTCATAATAAGAGGAGCAAAAAAATGAGAAATATCAAATTAACAATCGAGTATGATGGACGTCGCTATCTTGGCTGGCAACGCCTTGGTGATTCAGATAAAACGATTCAAGGTAAAATTGAAGCCGTATTAAAACAAATGACGGGTGAAACAATTGAGATTATTGGTTCAGGGCGTACAGATGCCGGTGCACATGCCAGAGGACAAATTGCTAATTTTAAGACAGAGTCCACGATGGACCGAGTAGCAATGTGTGAATTTTTGAATCGGTTCTTACCTGGTGATATTGTCGTTAAGAAGGTGGAAGAAGTACCTGAAAGATTCCATGCTCGTTACAATGCCAGTGGGAAGAAATATAGCTATTATGTTTGGAATAACCCAATTCCAACAGCCTTTGAACGCTATCATAGCTTTTATGTTCCACAAGAATTAGATTTGGATAAGATGAACGAGGCTTGCAAACGATTAGTAGGTACACATGATTTTATTGGTTTTTCTGCCTTGAAGAAGAGTAAGAAATCTACAACAAGAACGGTTGAAAAAATAACGATTGAAAAAGATGGAGGTATGCTTCACTTTATTTTTGTTGGCAATGGTTTTTTATATAAAATGGTTCGAATCATGATGGGAACATTGTTAGAGATTGGCGCAGGGAAAATGCCAGTGGATGCTATTGATGAGATTTTTGAACAAAAAGTGCGAAAAAGTGCGGGAGAAACAGTACCAGCGCAAGGACTATTTCTTGATGAAGTGTATTACCGCTAAATAATAATGAAAATAGCTAGAAAAAAAGAAATGAGCCTTTGGTTCTCATTTCTTTTTTTGCAACTATTTTCAAAATGTAAAAATAGATTCATGATAACAAATCATAATCAAGTCAACTAAAAAGCTGTGCTACACTTTGTTTGGATAAAAAAATGAAAGGGGTTTCTTTTGTGAAAAAGTTATTTTTTGTACTAGCTGTGGCAAGTGTTGGATTGATTTTAGGAAAAGTTGTAGAAGCAGAGGAACAAATTCCAGAAAAAAACGGCTATACCCTAGATTTTCACGATGAATTCAATGGACCAACTTTAGATCAATCAAAATGGAGCGACAAGTATTTGGAACATTGGGCAGATAATCCGGATGATGCTAAAGCGAATTATCGTTTTGAAGATGGAAAATTGATTGAGTCCATTCAACCAGATCAAAAAGCTTGGGCACCAACGCTAGATAAGGACAATTATGGATACGGAACAACAGGCGTCAAATCCAGTGCCATTCAATCATTTAATAAAAACTGGATTCATAATTTTAGTGGTAGCAAGAAACTGATGTCTCCTATCTCACCTGAAAATGAACTGTTGGGGGATGAGAAAACTGGTGGGTATGCAACAACGTATGGTTATTTTGAAATCCGAGCAAAATTATCCAATAGTAGTGGTGGCGGTCATCAAGCATGGTGGTTAGTTGGCATGCAAAATGATACGAATGATTGGGAAAATTCAAAAGAAACAGGCGAAATTGATATTATTGAAACTTTTTTTGATTACAGTAAAAATGTTCAGCGACCAGTTGGAACAAAGAACGTTACAGAAGCAAATCGCCAGAAAGGCTTATGGCAAGTATGCACATATGGTTGGAATGATCCTTTCTTTTCAAGATCGTGGACAGATAGTACAACAGCAACAATTGGCGGTGCAGAAGCTGTTGTTCCAGGAGCAGTTGGAGTAGATAGCTTAACTAATGAATTTCATACTTATGGTATGGAATGGGAACCTGGTTCACTTAAATTTTATTTTGATGGTCAATTGTTCAGGACAATTAATCAAGCACCAGATTATCCAATGGGGATGATTTTAAATATATACACAGACGCAGGATCAGGAAAACATAATGAGGTCTATCCTAAAGAATGGGCAATTGACTATGTACGAGTTTATAAAAAAGATGCGGGCTATGATATACCAAATCAAGGAATTAAAAATCGTGAAACAGGCGAATTTCTTAGTTTAGCTACTGAATCAGACAAGGTGATTCTGTCAACGACAAATGAAAATCTTGAAAAATGGCAAATAGTTCCTAAAGGTGAGTATTTTTTGATTAAAAATACAAAAACAAATGAGTTGCTACACAATGAGCATCAAAAAGGTTATGTCGAACACGGTGTAGTGCCAGAAACGTATTACAGCGCACAGTGGAAAAAAGAAACAGTTGGTAATTACACTCGGTTCGTGAATCGTTGGAAACCGACACAAGTAATCCATATAGAAAATAACCTAGACTATCTTGAATGTAGTTCTATTCAAACTGGTGCTTGGAGAAGTCAATGGGAAATAATTGACTAAAATACAAAAATAAATCCTGCTTTTGCTACGAAAAAATTGAAAGAGTTACAAAATAAAAACGATATAAGAAAAGGACGTAAAGAGATGTACCACTTCCAAAAGATAGATTAAAAATCTAACGTTTTGGCGGTCAGTACAAGATTAACGTCCTTTTTTGCACCATTGATTGGTAAAAGTCGATGTGTTAATTCAATAAGCAAGAAGAAACAACCGTGAATTTAGTAATGTTATCAATTGGTATAACGGGCAATCAGGTACTCAATCAAATTTAAAGCATTACCGAAAAAATAATTGAGTTGTTGATTTTCTGGTCCAGAGTCAGCCGTACCACTTTCGACCAGAAATGAGAGATCTCCTTGTTTGGCATAGCTACTATTTTCATTAGCCGTGATCGTGATGACATGTCCACCGTAATTTTTGCATTCTTTCATCTTGATCAAACCATTTTGATTTTCACCAGATTGAGAAAAAGTAATCAAGGTGTGTGGGGTTTCGTCAGTAACAAGGCTAATTTCCACTCCCTCTAAGTCGATCGCATAAATTTTTTTTAATAATAATTTTCGGTAAGTATAATCAACGAGAAACTGGCAAAATCCCTCGCCAAATAGATAAATCTTTCTCTCAGAAAAAGCTTCATTGAAGTAACAATCAATTTTTTCCCACTCATGATTAGTTGTGACAAAAGAAAGTTCTTCGATTTGATTGACTGAAGAGGCAGAGAACTTATTGGAAAGAAAAAAAATAAGTTCTTTGAAATTATTAAATCCTGCTCGTTTGGCTAGACGACTGATTGATGAAGGAGAGGTGTAATTGATCTTGGCAATGTTGCGAATATCCAAGTCTTCATTACTATGGATTGCTTCGACAATTTTTTCAATCATTCGTTCATCATCCGAATGAAATGAGTTATTTGGAAATAAACGATTAAGATAATAAATTTTTGTCATTGAATAGTTCCTCTCTTGAAAATATTTTCAGTGTGTGAAAACGAAATCATCCTGTTGAATAAGCATTGTATGCGCTTTATTAAGATACTATACTATGGCTATAAAGAAAGCAAATACAATTGTATGAATCTATTTTCTTTGAGGAAAGAAGGTTAAGTATGAAAAAAGTAATTATCAATGCAGATGATTTTGGTTATTCTGCAGCTGTCAACGCAGGCATTATCAAAGCCTATCAAGATGGAGCATTGACTTCGACTACTCTGATGGCGAACATGCCAGGAAGAGACGGAGCGATTCAGCTTGCAAAAGAGAATCAGGGACTTGGCGTGGGTGGGCATCTTGTGTTGACTTGCGGCCAACCATTGACACTTGCAACGTCATTAACAAATGAAGAAGGGAAATTTTATCAGTTGGAGGATTATAAAAAAAATCGTCCGCTCATGAAAGAGGAAGAGATTTTCCAGGAATGGTCAAGCCAAATCGATTACTTGTTGGAAAACGGGTTGAAACTAACCCATTTAGATAGCCATCATCATGTGCACGCGTTCCCAGAAAATTTAGCGATTACGAAACAAATTGCTGAAAAATATCAGCTATGCTTTCGAAATATATTTGATTTGGAAAAACAAATCAACTTACCTTACCAAAAACAAATCAGTGGATTTCTCGACTTGATGAATTATCCTTCGATTCGTGATCTGAATCAATCATTTGCTGAAAACATGGCTGCTTGTTTAGTCGAAATCCAATCAGTATTGGAGCAAGTAGAGGATGATGAGGTGACTGAATTGATGGTTCATCCAGCATTTGTTGATGAATCGTTATACTTTGGCTCAAGTTTTCATCTTCAACGAACCAAAGAAGTTGCAATTTTGTGTGCTGAACAATTAAAAAATCTATTGGACGAGCAAGAAATCACGCTGTGTAATTATCAAGAGGTTTCGGCAGGTCACTTGATTGTCAATCATTAGCAAGTAGTTTAGTTGCATAAAGCCAAACTAAAAAAGGAGAAATAGAATGAAAGAGAAAGTGATGAAATCGGCTAGTGTCTTTTCTAAGGCAATTATCCAACCAGTGATGTTCATGGCTGTTACAGGGATTATTTTGTCTGTCTGTGCGATCTTAAAACTTGAGATGATGCCAACTTTTACCAAAGATGTCGGGAATTTTGTGTTTAACATTTTGTCTTCAGGTATGATTGGCCAGCTAAGTGCGATTTTTTGTGTGGGTATTGCTGCAGCTTTGGCAAAACCAAAGTTCAAAACGGACGCTGCTATTTTAGGAATTATTACTTACTTACTTTTTTTATACGCAAACAATTCATGGTTAACACTAACGAATCGTTTGGCAATCGCAGGTGAGCAAGGTCTTTATGGGACTGGTCAAGGAATGGTCTTCGGAATCCAAGTCACAGACATGGGGGTCTTTTTAGGAATCTCATTAGGAGTGATGGTTGGCTGGATGGTGAATCGATTTGGTGAGATTAAGTTACACCGGTATCTTTCACCTTACTCTGGGACAAAGTCTGTTTACTTATTGATTGTCTTTGTTACGATTTTGTTTGCAATGGGTATTACTTATGTTTGGCCAATGATTAATTTCGGTGTTGAAAGCTTAGTTAAGGCAACAACAACTGCTGGCTCAGCCGGATTTTTCTTTTATGGTTTCTTAAATCGTTTATTGCTACCACTTGGCTTACATCATTTCTTATGGATGCCGATTTTTTATACACCATTAGGGGGAAGCGCCGAAATTGCAGGACAAGTTTATGAAGGGGCTTACAATATTTGGCTGGCAGAATTGGGAAATGCGAGTCAAATCACGTCAATGCATCCATCTATTGGTTATCTATCTAATTTTGGTTCGATTTCATTGCCTATCGGGATTGCTTTTGCTATTTGGAAAACAGCCAGAATCGAGAATCGTAAAAAGGTTGCGGCTATTTTGATTCCAATGGTTACAACGGCATTTTTAGCGGGTGTGACTGAACCATTAGAATTTTTATTTTTATTCTTGTCACCTGTTTTATGGTTAGCACATTCAGTTGTTTACGGACTAAGCTTATTCTTCACCAATTTAGTAGGAATCAATATTCAATTTGATACAGGAATCAATATGATTATCAACAGCTTTGCATTTCCAAGTCGTCTCGGGCATCAATATTTGATCCCCATTATGTTTCTTGCAACGGCAGTCTTAGAATATGTCGTATTTAAGCAATTGATTGTTCGTTTAGATATTCCAACTTTAGGACGCGAGAAAAGTGAAACTCAGCTTGCAGCACTTGATGAAACAGTTGTTACAACAGGTATCGCTAGTGAATTTGAACCGCAAACACAAATAATTGTTGCTGGTTTAGGTGGTGCGGAAAATATTGAGAGTATCGTTAACTGCTATACGCGTCTACGAGTAGATGTAAAAGATGAACAAAAAGTTGACATCGACTTACTGAAACAAAACGTGAAGGCGTCAGGTATTGTAGATAAAGGAAAGCATATCCAGATCATTATTGGGATGGGTGTTGAAGAAGAACGTGAAAAAGTAGAAGCATATGTGATGCATCTAAAAGAAATGAATAATTAAACTGAATGGGGGAAGACAACAGTGGGAAATAAATTTGTAATGATTGGTGGAGGTTCAACACAATCACCAGGAATTTTAGAGGTTTTACGAAAACGTGCAGAAGAATTAAATCTAAGTGAATTAGTTTTATATGATATTGATGAAGAAAGAGTTTCACTACTTGGTCAATATACGAAAATGTACTATCAAGAACTAGGTTCAAAAGTGGCAGTTAACTATACAACAAACATTGATGAAGCGTTAGTGGATGCTGATTTCTTATTTATGCAAATTAGACCAGGCTTGAACAAACAACGTGCAATTGATGAAAAAATTTGTCTTAACAATGGTGTTGTAGGGCAAGAAACTTGCGGACTAGGTGGATTTTCATTTGCTATGCGTGTGATTCCAGCAGTATTAGAAATTATTCGAAAGGTAAAAGAAATTTGTCCAAAAGCTTGGATTCTCAATTATACAAATCCAGAAGCCATTCTTTCAGAA
The DNA here is from genome assembly GCF_017315945.1 of Candidatus Enterococcus courvalinii. Classification (GTDB taxonomy): domain Bacteria; phylum Bacillota; class Bacilli; order Lactobacillales; family Enterococcaceae; genus Enterococcus_B; species Enterococcus_B courvalinii. The sequence continues at coordinate 139,843 of NZ_JAFLWI010000016.1, read as the reverse complement.
GCAATCTATCGAGAATTTCCTGATGCAAATGTATTGTGTATTTGTGATATGCCGATTTCAATTGAAGGTGCGATAGCCAAATATTTCAATAAAGATTTACGTGACGTAACATTTAAGTATTTTGGAATGAACCACTTTGGCTGGTGGACGAATATCATTGATGAGACAGGAACCGACCTTTTACCAATCTTAAGAGAAGACGTACTTTCTGGTAAAATCGATACATTATTACAATCAAATGATGAAACGAAAGAAGATCAATATTGGATTGATACCTATCGCCAGATGATTAGCTTATTCAAACGGTTCCCAGAATATTTTCCAAATTGTTACTTGCAGTATTATTTAACACCAGACGAAATGATTGCCCATGATGATCCCTCATTTACTCGTGGCGATTATGTGATGCAAGGGCGTGAAAAGCGAATTTATGAAGAATGTCGTCGCGTGATTGCTAATGGCAGTGCCAAAGATTCCAGTTTGCACGCAGGCGTCCATGGAAATTATATTGTGGATATTGCATACGCTATTATCCATAACACGCGCGAACGCTTTACGGTCAACAAAAAAAACCAAGGCTCAATCGCAAATTTTGATCCAGAAGCAGTGATTGAAGTTCCAGCATATGTTGGAAGTATGGGGGCAGAAACAATTACCGTCGGACACATACCAACTTTCCAAAAAGGACTGATGGAAATGCAGAAGGCTTACGAAAAAATGACAGTCGATGCAGCTTTGTCAGGTTCTTATCAAACAGCATTAGAAGCAGTTATGTTAAACAAAACAATTTCTAATTATACGGTGGGTAAAAAAGTTTTAGATGAGCTTCATGAAGCAAACAAAGAATTCTGGCCAAAGTTAAGTTAAATCAACAGTCAACAAAAAAAATAAAGAAAGCGGTTGACAAAACGATATTTGGTCTATACAATTTAGGTGTTAACAATATTGATTTCATGTGACTAGATCATACTAGGCATGGAAAGATGACGTGGGAGAGAAATTTTCCAGGTGATTTTTCCATGCTTTTCTTTTGTCTAGAAATTCTTTAGGCCAAAAAATTTCTGGAAAATGATTATTAATTGTGAAATCAAAAACCTATTTCTGCAGAAAAGGAACTCATTATGAAAATTAAAAAAATCTTTAATCAGAATGCCGTGTTGGTAGACGATGACGGACAAGAAAAAGTTGCAATTGGAAAAGGGATCAGCTTTGATAAAAAAAGAAATGACCTTATTTTTATGAAGGACATCGAGCGCCTTTTTGTCATGGAACCAGAAGGACAGCTTCGATTGCAAAATTTGTTGAATCAAATCGATGAAAAATATTTATTTGCAGCTGAAGAAATCATTCAACACGCAGAAACGATTTTGATGGAGCCGTTGAATGAACATATTTTGATTGCACTAACAGATCATATCGCATTTGCCGCTGAAAATATGAAAAATGGTATCGTAATTCGCAACAAATTGTTACGAGAAATCGAAGTTTTATACGACGAAGAATTTCAAATTGCACAATGGGCAGTGGAACATTTGACGAAAACATTAGATGTGCCATTTACCTATGATCAGGCAGGATATATCGCCATTCATATCCATTCAAGTCGTAGAAATCAATTGAATAATCATCGAAGTATTCGAGAAGTGACGATTATTTCAGATGTGATTCGTTTAATCGAGGCAGAACTTGAGGTTGATTTGCATACACAAGAGATGTCTTTGAGCTACACGCGTTTAGCAAATCATTTGAGATTATTATTACAACGTTATAAGAACCAACAGTACGCTGTTTTGGATGAAGATATTTTAAAAATGGTCAAGAAAAAATATATAGCAAGTTATGAAATGACGAAGAAAATTCGTGTTTTATTACTTAAACAATATCAAATGTCTATTACGAGTGAGGAAATGGGATACTTAGCAATCCACATCGAACGCTTACGTAGTGCCGTTTGTGATTAAAAAGTAGGGAGAGAAAAAGATGAAAGCTTATATGCAAAGAATGGGTCGCTCATTGATGTTGCCAGTTGCAACATTACCTGTAGCAGCTTTGTTCATGGGGATTGGTTATTGGATTGACCCAAGTGGTTGGGGTGGCAATAATATTTTGGCGGCTTTTTTAATCAAAGCTGGTAGTACAATTTTAGATAATTTAGGGTTATTATTTGCGGTCGGGTTAGCATTAGGGATGTCGAAAGACAAAGATGGTTCTTCTGCTTTGGCAGGACTAGTTGCTTTCTTGACACCGATGACTTTAGTAAGTAGTGCATCAGTTGCATTGTTCACAAAAGTTGATGTCGAGCAAGTAAATGTTGCGTTTGGCGCAATCAATAATAAAAATGTTTTTATTGGGATTTTGGCTGGGTTAGTTGCTGCGGCAATGTACAATCGTTTTAGTAAAGTAAAATTGCCAATGGCTTTATCTTTCTTTAGTGGAAAGCGCGCGGTTCCAATTGTAACTGCTGGTGTAATGACTTTGATTTCGGCATTATTAATTTTTATTTGGCCACCAGTTTACAATACCCTTGTTTCATTTGGTGAATTGATTTCTGGAATGGGCGCAGTGGGTGCTGGACTATATGGCTTCTTTAACCGTCTGTTGATCCCAACAGGTTTGCATCATGCGTTGAACAATGTATTCTGGTTCAACCTTGCAGGAATTGATGACATTGGTAAATTCTGGGCAAGTGAAGGAACAAAAGGGATTACTGGAATGTATCAAGCTGGATTCTTCCCAGTAATGATGTTTGGTTTACCAGCAGGGGCGTTAGCTATCTATCAATGTGCTCGTCCAGAGAAGAAAAAACAAACAGCGTCATTGATGTTAGCAGCTGCATTTGCTTCATTCTTTACAGGTGTGACTGAACCATTAGAATTTTCATTTATGTTTGTTGCTTGGCCATTGTATGTTGTTCATGCTGCTTTAACAGGTATTTCAATGTTTGTAGCAGCACTTTTCCACTGGACAGCAGGATTCAACTTTAGTGCTGGTTTTATTGATTTCTTCTTAAGTTTACGCGTACCAATTGCGAATAAACCATATATGTTGATTTTACTAGGCTTGGTTATGGCTGTCGTTTACTATGTTACTTTTATGTTTGTTATCAAGAAATTCAACTTGATGACACCAGGACGTGAAGAAGGTACAGGTGAAGAAACGCCTGATTTAGCAACTGGTAACGATAAGTTTTCTGCTTTGGCAGATAACATTTATGCTGCTCTTGGTGGAGCAAGCAATGTAACATCAATCGATAATTGTACAACACGTCTGCGTTTACAAGTGAAAGATACAAAACAAGTTGATCAATCAAAAATTAAAGCAACTGGTGTTCCAGGGGTGAAAGTAATTGATGATCAAAATATCCAGGTTATTGTTGGGACAGAAGTTCAATTTGTTGCTGATGAAATGAGTAAATTACATGGAAGTCCTGTTAGTCAATCAGCAGGAACAGTAGTAGTTACGGAAGAAATCAGCAAACCTGAAGGACCACAAACACAAGATGTATATGCTGTAGCTACTGGTAAAGTGATTCCAATCACTGAAGTCGGCGATGAAGTATTCTCACAAAAAATGATGGGAGACGGCTTTGCAGTTATTCCTGAAACAGGTGAAATTTTTGCGCCAGTTGCTGGGAAAGTTACAAGTGTCTTTCCTACCAAACATGCGATTGGTTTAGTAACTGACTCTGGGGTTGAAGTATTAGTTCACATGGGCATCGATACCGTTCAATTAAATGGCGAACCATTCACTGTCTTTGTTAAAGAAGGCCAACAAGTGGGGCGTGGACAAATGCTTGCAAAAGTCGATCTAGCAAGTTTGAAAGCAAGTGGTAAAGAAGCTGACATGATCGTTGTCTTCACAAACCCAGATAAAATCGATACGTTCTCAGTAACAACTGGCCAAGATGGTGAAGTGAACGAAATTATTGGGACAGTAACGAGTAAGTAAGAAGCTGTGAAAGAAGTGTTCCACTCAAAAAAATAAGAATCGATTTTCAAAAATTACTTCCATATTTTTATGAAAAAAAGGCGTATTTTCGAATAGTAGTAGCATTAAACTATTTATTCCAACAACAAAAAAATTCAAGATATATACTAAGAGACAAAGACAACTCAATTTGATTGTCTTTGTCTCTTTCTCATTAATGACTTTAGTCGGTTTCAATCGCTAAAGCGATTGAAACAAAAAAAACCACGCGTACTGCGCGTGGAATCAGTTGCTTCTTTCTAGTTAAGATAAGGTAATAACGTTTGGAATAAAATGGCGCTGGAAGCAGCACCTGGATCAATATGACCAATAGAGCGCTCACCAAGGTAAGAAGCACGTCCTTTTTTGGCTTGTAAATCTTTTGTCTGTTCTTTGGCAGCTGTGATTGCTTCTGCTGTTAAAGGTTGATTTTTTTTGAGTATTTCGGCTATAGGAGCCCAAACATCGACCATTGTTTTATCATCTACATTGGCTTTTCCACGTAATTGGATTCCGTTCAATCCTTCTTGTACAAGTTCACCTAACTGTTCTTCATTCGTAATGGCAGTAACTTCTTTTGTTGCTTTGGCAAAATTCATGAATGCCGTACCATATAATGGACCAGAAGCTCCACCTACTTTTGAAATCAAAGACATCGCTAAGATTTTAAATGTATCAGTAATGGTTTTTGGTTGTTGTGCAGCAAATGCTTCTTGATAAGCTGCCATGCCGCGAGCCATATTGTTTCCATGGTCACCATCACCAATTGGCGTATCTAATTCACTGAGCATGTGTTTGTTTTGTTCGATTTCTTGAGAAAAATCATTCAACCATGCTTGTACTTTTTCAACTGTTAAATCCATTGTCATTCTCCTTTTGTCAATCATTCTCTTAAGTTAGCCCCATGAAATGGTTGCAACTGGACTGGTTAAAGCGTTTGTCCATTCCGTTGTTGTCAAATCAATCAATGTCAGAGAAAGACCTTGCATATCAATAGAGGTCATATAGTTCCCAACCTTGTGGAAATCAACGTCAATCTCTTTATCCGCAAGTAAAGTTAATACATCATTGATAAAGACAAACTGTTCCATTAAAGGAGTGCCACCCATACCATTGACCAAGACACCAACTTTTTTAGGTGTTTCTGGATAAGCCTGAACTAATTTTTCAACTAATTCTTGTGCTAATTGTTTTGAAGGTTGTAATTTTTCACGACGGTAGCCTGGTTCTCCATGAATACCAACGCCAAATTCAATTTCATCTTCTGCTAAAGTGAAACCAGGTTTTCCAACTTCAGGAACAGTTGCAGCCGACAAAGCAACACCAATCGTTTTGGTTGCTTGAACAACTTTTTCACCTAGCTCTTTTAATTCTGTTAGAGAAGCACCGTTTCGTGCAGCATCACCTAAAATTTTATGAACAAGAACGGTTCCGGCAACGCCTCGTTTTCCAGCAGTATAAGTGCTATCTTCTACAGCAATATCGTCGTCAACGACAACGATTTCGGTTGGAATATCGCTCATTTCGGCTAAATCTTTTGCCATTTCAAAGTTCAAGATGTCACCAGTATAATTTTTAACGATTAATAAAACACCTTTTCCCTGATTGGTTGCTTCGATAGCACGTTCAATTTGATCTGGTGTAGGAGAAGTGAAGACATCGCCTAGAACAGCTGCACTTAACATTCCGTCACCAACAAAACCAGCGTGTGCAGGTTCATGTCCGCTTCCGCCACCAGAAACTAATCCGACTTGCACATTGTCTGTTTGATTTTTAGCAATGACTCTGGAATCATCGACGCGATGAACAAGTGTTGAATAACTTTTTACCATTCCTTCAAGCATTTCTTCAATAATATTTTGTGGTTCATTAATGATTTTTTTCATTTTAGTTCCAACCTTTCTTTGCTGCTTGCTTTGCTTCATTGACAATATGGTCGGGATCATCAGAAACACTTGCTGTGATTCCAGCTGCGAATGCGCCTTCAACTAAGGGGGCATCTACTAGAACATATTTTTCTTGTAGCTCTGGTTCTAATAAATCATATGCAAGTTCAGCACTTAAGACAGCACTGCCAAGATCAGCGAAGACAAAAAAGATATCACTATCAGTTGCTTCATTGACAGCATCTACAATTTTAGTTGGATCGCTACCCAATTCTCCGTCAGAAGTTCCACCTAGAGAAAAGAGCACGACATTTTCACTTTTACCCATTTGCTCAATCATTTCTTTGAGCCCATCTGTAATCATTTGACTATGAGAAACGAGTAAGATACTTTTTTTCATTCTAAAAACTCCTTTATTAGTTTCGCATTCTATCTTTGTAGGCTTGTCCAATTCGATCAGCGACAATTAGAGCATTTGCAACATCTTCGACAACAATTGGGAACGGCATTGAATGAATGGATTCTTCAGGAATGCAAGCGATTTTTGCTACTGCAAGTGCTTCTTCATAAGTAATGTGATCCACACCTAAATCAGCTAGCGTCAATGGCAACCCAACAGAAGCCATAAAGTCCATAACAGCATTCATTTCTTCCGTTTTTGCATCTTCCAGAACTAACTGAGTTAATGTTGCAAAAGCAACTTTTTCACCATGAAGGTAGCTATGTGCACCAGGTAAAACAGTCATTCCGTTATGAATGGCATGAGCTGCAGCTAAACCACCACTTTCAAATCCTAAACCAGATAACAAAATATTAGTTTCGACAATTTTACTCAATGATTCAGTCACTAAATTTGCATCACAAGCAATTTTTGCGTTCAAGCCGTCTTCTTGTAAATGTTCCCAACATAATTTTGCCATCGCTAAGGCAGCATAAGTACCGCTAGCGGGGGGCGTTAATCCTTCTCTTGAACCCATTGGCAAACTTGCATTAACGCGGGAATAAGAATGATGCGTTGCACGTGCTTCAAAATAAGTGGATAGTGCGTCACCCATACCAGCAACTAAAAAACGAGTAGGTGCTTTTGCGACCACTTTTGTATCCACTAAGACAACGCTTGGACTTTGTTTAAAATAAGCATAGTCGTCAAATGAACCGTCTTCATGGTACAAAACAGCCGAGTGAGAGGTTGGCGCATCTTGCGCTGCAATTGTTGGAACAATAATTAATTTTTCACCTTCAGCTACAACTTTTGAAGCATCAATCGCTTTTCCGCCACCTAAACCAATAATGCAATCAGTGTGTTGTTCTTTAGCTACTTCTTGCAATCGTTTTGTTTCTGCTCGAGTAACCTCACCACTGAAACCGCCTTCAATAAATGATACGCCAAATTTTTCTGCGGTAGCATCAAGTTGTGGGCGAATACGATCCACATCAGCCGGGTTTGCAATCAGTAATGCAGAAGAGCCAAAAGTCGATACGAAGTAACCTAAGTTCAGTAATTCATCTTCACCTTGTACATATTTGGTTGGTAAAATTAGTGCTTTTCTCATCAGTAGTTCCTCCTTGTTATCGTTTACTATTATAGCATAAAGCGTTATCATCAAAGAATCATTGAACTTTGTTACCGCTTTCTTTTGAGAATGTGTTGAATTATTTTGCGAAATAGGAGTATTTTGTCATTTTAGCAAAATCGTCCTATACTACTAACTAGAGGTGAAGAAATGAGCACAACTTTATTTGATATCGAACAAGTTTTAGATTTAGATAAATGGGAAAAAGTTCAAGAAAGTCTAGCCCTCGCTACTCATTTGGCTATTATTTTAGTTGATTATCGAGGGAGACCAATTACGAGACATAGCCAAGTTCAACCCTTTTGCCAACTAGTACGCAATCATCCTGAATTGGCTGTTTATTGTGAAAAATGTGATTCAAGAGGAGGACTGGAAGCTGTTCGAACAGGAGAGCCGTTTATTTATCGTTGCCATTTTAATATTGTTGATATGGCAATTCCAATCATGGTTGATAATCAATATGTTGGTGCAATCATGGCCGGGGAAGTTCTGCTCATAGATGGACAAGAAAAGCTGGAACAAGTATTGCAAGTAGAAGACCAGAAAAGACTGGAAACATTTAAAGAGGAGCACCACGAATTATTTGAACAATATCCGAAGTTTACGCTGAATGATTTACAGAAAACCGCTACAATGTTAGAAAGTTTAAGTGAATATATCGTAACAGAAGCGATCAAAAAAGATTATTTGATTAAAGCGTATAAGCAGACGCTCCGTATTTCTAAAAAAGCAGAAGTACCGGATCAATCAGTTGATTTAAAAACAGTGCAAGCAGATATTCGTCACTCTTTATTGGAAAACCAACTAGCGGCAGAAAAAGATAGTTATCTAGCCAAAAATAAAATGCTACAACCGGCAATTGATTTGATTTTTGCCAATAAAGGAAGTCATGTCGATTTAAATATGTTAGCCGCTGTGACAAATTTGAGTCCAAGCTATTTAAGTCGGCAGTTGAAAGAAGAATTTGGAGAACCCTTTAGTCAGATGTATGCTAAATTAAAAATTTATTGGGCGGAACAATTATTGAAGACAACCGATTTAACAATCAGTGAAATTAGCGATCAATTAGGTTATGTTGAAGCTAGTTACTTTGTTCGTTCATTCAAAAAAATCAAGGGAATCACACCATTGAATTACCGTAAGCGGCACAAACATTTTCCGATGACTTGAAGCAAGCCGCGAATCAAGTGCAAGAAAAAGCAGTTGACATTCTTTTTTTTGAACGGTATGCTTTTTTTGTTAATTGAATATGTTTCTTCGGGGCAGGGTGTAATTCCCGACCGACGGTGACAAGTCTAACTTGAAGTCCGTGACCCGCAATAGTTTGCGGTTGATCTAGTGAAAATCTAGAACCGACAGTTAAAGTCTGGATGGGAGAAGAAAAACTTATCGAAAAAATGACGGGAAAAGTGTCCCTTTTTTTGTCGTGCTTCTTTGAGTTTATTTTGACTATTGGCCTCGTGTAATTACACGGGGCTTTTTTGTTTGGAAAGGAGGAATTCATTTGCATGAACGATTTATGAAACAAGCGATTCTAGCAGCAGAAAAAGGACGTGGGAAAACATTTACGAACCCTTTAGTCGGTGCAGTCATTGTGAAAGACGATCAAGTCCTAGCAGTCGGTGCACATTTAGCATATGGCGAGGCACATGCGGAAAAAGCAGCAATTGATTATTTATGCGATACTCCCGAAAAACTACTCAATTCAACAATTTATGTCACTTTAGAACCTTGTGACCATCACGGAAAACAACCACCTTGTACAGAGGCAATTATTGCCGCTGGAATCAAGCAAGTAGTGGTCGGACAGTTAGACCCTAATCCTATAGTATCTGGTCGAGGAGTCAAGAAACTGCGAGATCATGGGATTCACGTTTTAGTTGGCGTGTTGGAAGAAGAGGTTCGAAATTTAAACCGACATTACAATTATTTTTTTGAAAAGAAGCGGCCATTTGTGGCGCTGAAACAAGCAATATCACTAGATGGAAAATTAGCCTTATTGAACCAACGAACCAGACTAACAAATGATTATGTGATGAAAAAGGTTCGAGAAGAAAGAACGAGTTATCAAGCGATTTTGGTTGGTAGTCAAACCATTTTGACTGACGATCCCACGTTAAACAGTGCGATAAACGAGTTTCCGTTTTATCGAGTAATCTTGGATCGACGAGGAAGAGTAGTTGAACGCGACAATCTTGCTATTTTTCAAGATGAGACAGCACCAGTTCTAATTTTTACAGAACGGTCTGAAATTCGTGGGGCATTACCGAAACATGTTGAAGTAATTTATCTGCCGGAAGTCTTGATCCCCAATGTATTAACGAAATTAGGAGAACGCTTGATCCAATCTGTGTATGTTGAAGGTGGTGCAAAGATTCATGATGCTTTTTTGGCAAGTGGTTGTTGGGAAGAGTTGATTACTTATATTGTGCCAAAAATTTTAGGTGGTGATAGTGTCGCAAGTATATCCTCTAGTCGCCCTGCTGAAAAAGTAACAGAGTTGAACAATGTCACCGTCAAAAAGTTAGATAATACAATAAAAATCGTGGGGAGCAGAGTATAAAATGTTTACTGGATTGATTCAAGAACAGGGGAAGGTAACTAAAATCACCCGACGCGGACACACGATCGAACTCACTTGCGAAGCCTCTGAACACTTACTAGATAATTATCAAATTGGAGACAGTATGGCTATCAATGGTACATGTCTAACAGCAATCGCAATCAACAATCGAAGCTTTTGTGTGGAAATGATGCCAGAAACGTATCGGCGAACAACTTTTTCACAAATGAAAGTTGGTGATTTGGTTAATTTGGAACGTGCATTGCCTTACAACGGACGACTAGAAGGCCATTTGGTAACTGGGCACATAGATGGTACGACCCACTTGGTACAAAAAAGAATTCAAGAAAATGCCTTTGTTTTCGTTTTCGCTTTGCCCACTACTTTTAGAGGTGAAATTATCTCGCAAGGGTCGGTTGCCATTAATGGTGTTAGTCTAACCGTTACAGCGACTACGGAGCAGACATTTTCAGTTAGCTTGATTCCACACTCAAAAGAGCAAACAAATTTAGGAAAACTGATTCAAGGCCAATCGGTCAATATTGAAACTGACTTATTAGGAAAGTATGTAAAGGCACAAGGAATTTGTAAGAAGTGAAAGAAGGACAAGACAGATGAGCCATAAAAGAATCGAAGAAGCGTTACTAGAATTACGAAAAGGAAACTTAATTATCGTAGCAGATGATGAAACTCGGGAGGCAGAAGGAGATTTAGTGGGAATCGCAAACTTAGTCTCACCAGAAACAATTAATTTTATGACTAAATTCGCGCGAGGACTAATTTGTGCGCCAGTCTCTCTTAAACGTGCTAAGCAGCTGGAGTTAACGGAGATGGTTCAAAAAAACACCGATCCTTTTGGCACGGCATTTACAATCAGTGTTGATTATGAAACCACAAGTACTGGAATTTCTGCTTATGATCGAGCAAAGACGATCAAAGCCTTAGGACAAACAACAACGAAAGCGACGATGTTCCATCAACCAGGTCACGTTTTTCCATTGATAGGCAAGGAAGGTGGCGTCTTGGCACGAAGAGGACATACAGAGGCTGCGCTTGATTTAGCAAAATTAACCAATCAATCAGAAGCAGCCTATATATGTGAGATTCTAAATGAAGATGGAACGATGGCACGTTTGGAGCAACTCAAAGTTTTGGCACGTAGCTGGCAGTTGCCACTTATTACTGTCGAAGAGTTGAAACAGTATCTGGAAGATCAACGACCAACTGTTCAATTACCTACAGCATACGGTGACTTCGAATTAACTTTGTTTGAAGACAAGGCTGGCAAAGAACACTTATTGCTAACAAAAGGGATGTCAAAAATAGTAAAGAACCTTTACTCGTACGGATTCATTCTGAATGTTTGACGGGTGATGTATTTAGTTCCCATCGCTGTGATTGTGGTGACCAGCTTCATGAAGCGATGAAGCTGATTTCGGAAAGAGGAGTAGGTGCCATCCTTTATTTGCGTCAAGAAGGAAGAGGAATTGGGCTAAAAAATAAATTATTTGCCTATCAGTTACAAGAAACAGGCATGGATACTTATGATGCAAATCTTGCTTTGGGATTTGAGCCAGATGAGCGAACATACCAATTTGCAGTAGAAATGCTAAAGAAAATGGGTATCAAGAGAATCGAATTATTGACGAATAATCCAGAAAAAGTGACGCAACTGTCGGAACAAGGAATTGAGGTCGTTGAACGCGTTCCGCTTGAGATCCCGCCGGAAAAAGAAAATTACAAGTATCTACAAACGAAAAAAACGAAATTTCATCACTTACTATCAATTTGAGAATGGAGAAAACAATGCATACTTTTGAAGGACACTTTTATGGAAATACGAAAAAAATCGGGATTGTCATTGCACGATTTAACGAATTTATTACATCGAAACTATTAAGTGGAGCAGTCGATAGCTTAGTCCGCCACGGCGTGAACGAAGAGGATATTGATGTTTATTGGGTTCCCGGAGCATTTGAAATCCCCTTTATGACCAAGAAAATCTTGGCAATGAATCAATATGATGGCGTACTGACTCTTGGTGCAGTGATTCGTGGAGCAACGACGCATTATGAATTGGTTAGTAACGAAGTGGCAAAAGGAGTGGCACAAGTTGGTTTAGCATCGGAAACGCCAGTCATGTTTGGCGTGCTAACAACAGAAACGATTGAACAAGCAATTGAACGCTCAGGGACGAAAGCTGGCAACAATGGTGCGAGTGTGGCTCAAGGATTGCTTGAAATGATTTCTTTAACACAACAACTCACTAATAACTGAGTACAGTAGGATGACTTCGTTCATTTGCTTCCTTAAAAAATAAGGAAAATTAGAAGTTGAACTTTCTGCCACGAAACGATCGGGCAGAAGGTTCAATTTTTTGAATCAGTTCTGCTAGTCTTGCTCAAAAAATAGATGAGTTTGATAACAATTGTAATAAAAAATAAAAAACGGTTACATTTGTTGTTGACTTTTGCGGTAGATACCGTTATGATGTTCACATAAAAGGCGTGTTACTGGTCCGACCAGGCATCAACCAGCATGTAATAGACTGTGGAAGCAGTGTATTAATGTTGGCTTTTTTATTGTCTTAGATTGGGGGTGGTGAGTTGGAGATCATCAAGAGTATCAATAACAATTTTGCATTAGCGATGAAAGATGGCAAAGAAGTCATTGTTGCAGAAGTGGGAATTGGCTTTGGAAAATTTCCTAAAACGATTGCAGAAGATGAAGTCGAAAAAGTGTATCAACTAAATGACTCAAATCTAAAGGGAATCAATTTGGCTCAATTTCCGTTAGAAGTCATGAATTACTCTCATCAAATTGTCAAAAAAGCTGAGCAAGAACTCCAGTTACCAACGACAGATCTTTTGTTTTTAAATGTTGCGGATCACACAAACTATATGTTGCAACGTTTGGACCAAGGAATTTCTTTGAGTGCACCGTTTCGAATTGAGATCGAAAAATTTTTCCCAAAAGAATTTGCATTGGGCAATTGGGCGGTGAACTACTTGGCTGAAGAAACAGGTAAAGAAATACCTAGACAAGAGGCACACGCCTATGCCTTACATTTTATCAATAGTCAAGCAAGTCTTGGTGAGCGTGAAAAAGTGGATCCTTACATTAAAATTATCAGTGATGTGAACAATATTATTACGTATCATTTCCATAAAGAGTTCTCAGAAGATTCGTTTTATTATTTGCGTTTTGTGACACATCTTAAATATTTTATTGCTCGAAAGCTTAACCATGAGACAACTGAGTATCGAAAAAATGAATTGTATCAAACACTGCGAGCACAATATGTACAAGAAGCGCAGTGTGTCAAGAAAATCGAGCATTACTTACAAGAGTCTTACGGGTGGACGTTGGACGAAGAAGACTTGCTTTATCTGCTGATCCACATCAAAAAAATAAGTGAAATTTGAGTGTAACTGGTTCGACCAGGCATAACCAAAAAAGCGACTCTCTTTTGATTGAAGAGGGCTAGTTTTTTTGGTTTTTTGTTTTTTACGAACAATTTTCAAGGAGGAAAAAGAAATGGACGATCGACAAAGAGCACAAGCAATTTTAGAAGCAGTGGGAGGAAAAGAAAATGTTTCATCATTAACACACTGCGCAACACGCTTGCGTTTTTATTTAAACAATGGACAAAAAGTTGAGAAAGAAGAAATCAAAGAAGTACCTGGTGTGATTCAATATGTGGAATCTGGAGGGCAGCATCAAGTAGTGATTGGAAGTGATGTGGTGGATGTCTTTGATGAATTAGTCAAACTATTACCAGAAGATGCAGAAGAACAAATAGATGAACCAAAAGAGAAACAAAAATGGTACGATGAATTATTTGCGACAATTTCAGCTATTTTTACTCCTTATATCGGAGTGCTGGCAGCTGCGGGGATTTTAAAAGGGTTTTTGATTCCACTTTCCATGTACAACATTTTGCCGGCAGATAGCGGACTATATCAATTATTGAGTATCTTGGCTTCTGGTGTCTTTACGTTATTACCCTTATTTATCGCAGTAACAGCAGCGAATCGATTTAAGACAAATCAATTTATTGCTTTGGCAATAGCAGCGGCAATGATCTATCCATTGACTGATGCTAGTATTTTAGATAGTGCGTCCTTGTTAGGGTTAACGATTAGTTTCAAAACTTATGGTGGCGCTGTAGTGCCAACAATCCTAGCGATTTGGGCACAAAGTTACATTGAACGTGGCGTTAAAAAAGTATTGCCTAAAGTTACTCATACCGTATTTGTTCCCTTCTTTACAATGATCATTACCGGGATTGCGGTATTTGCTTTGATTGGTCCTCTAGGAAATGGAATCGCAAATCTAATTGGGACAGCATACTTCAGCATGTATGCGTTTAGTCCGATTTTAGCTGGTGCTTTATTAGGTGGCTTATTCCAATTATTAGTAATGGTTGGTTTACATTGGGGAATTTTACCGATTGCTTTAATCAATATTCAAAACACTGGTGCAGATACGATTTTACCAATTGGATCAAATGGTGTATTTGGTCAATTTGGTGCTGTAGTGGGTGCTTGGTTGTTTTTGAGAAAAGGAAAAGACAAAGAAATTGCTGCATCTGCTTCATTATCAGGATTTTTTGGAATCACAGAGCCTGCTATCTATGGGATTAACTTAAAGTATAAAATGCCCTTCATTATTGGTTCGATTTCTGCAGCACTTGGTGGAGCAATCAGTGGATTTTTTGAAACTAAAGCTTATTCATTTACACCAGTAGCAAATATTTTTACATTCTCGATGTTTGTAGGACCAGGAAATAATTTTAGTGCACAATTATTAGCAAATGGTGTGTCATTTTTCGTTGCGCTAGGCGCCACTGCTTGGTGGATGCGTAAGCAAATGAAAACAATTAATGAAGAAAAGGAAATCATTCTAGCAGAATCAGTTGCCTCTACTGACTTATATGAAGCGGACTTAGTAGTAGCTCCTTTAAATGGAGAATATTTGCCAATTTCAGAAATCAACGATCCGGTATTTTCTTCAAAAAGCATGGGGGAAGGATTTGCAATCAAACCAAGTGATGGCACTGTATACGCACCTGTTAACGGCGTCGTGGAGCTAATTGCTCAAACGAAACATGCGATTGGGTTTACTGCTGATGATGGCAAGCAATTATTGATCCATATTGGTTTGAATACAGTAGAATTAAATGGAAAAGGTTTTTCTTGGCAGGTCAAACAAGGTGATCGAGTAACTGCAGGACAAGTCATTGGACAAGTCGATTTCAGTCAATTAGCTGACTATGATACGACAACAGCAGTCGTTTTGACAAATACACTTGATTATCCAGAAGTCAAGGTTTCATTAACAGATAAAAATCATCTGATTCAAACGAAGTAAGTGAAAAAGGAAGGCTGAATGATGAGAAAATTTATTTTAAACGCAGATGACTTAGGAATGTCAGAGGCTATTAATTTGGGAATTGCAAAAAGTGTGAGAGAAGGAATCGTGAAAAGCACCTCTTTAATGGTGAATATGCCTGAAGCCAAAGCTGGGGCATCATTGATACAAGCAACTAATCCAACCGTGGAAATCAATTTGCATATCAATTTTACTTTAGGAAAACCAGTGACAGATGCGAAAAAAATTCCTAGTTTAGTGGATGAAAACGGCATGTTTCTCTCTTCTAGTCATTATAAAAATGGCGGGACGTTGACATTCGACTATCATGAAATCAAACAAGAAATGGACGCACAAATTTTATATTTTAAAGAATTACTTGGTGAGTTTCCAGTGCACATGGAGACACATTCCGTCGGGGATCAAGCAGTTGGTCAAGCTTTATTTGAATTAGCCGAGAAGTATGGCATTCATGCTAATTTATTTTATGGCTACCAACCACCAAAAGAATTACCTTATCGATTAGCAGAAATCCCTGATTTTAATAAATTGATGACAGTCCTCAATCGTGGGACGAAGCTTAGTGACTTCGTAGACGATGCGTTTGGTTACGAAACATTACCAGAAGAAACAGTCATTGAATTGCATCTTCACCCTGGTTTCCTAGATCAATACGTGTTAGACCATAGCACATTAACCTTACCACGTTGTCAAGATTTAGAAACATTGACTTCCTCTGCGTTAAAAAGATGGTTTGAAACAAACGGCTATCAAGTTGTTGATTTTGCCAGTTTAAAATAATAAAAGAAAAAAAGCGGGGCAAAGCGTAGTTACGCGCTTTGCTCTGCTTCTTTTTTGATTTTTTGAACTAATGTTTTTAGCGCATCTAAACGTGTGGGTGTTAAGGAAGAAATACGAATACACGTTTTACCCAAATTGCTTTTGCCAAAGATGCTGGCATATTGTTCAACCAAAGGCGGTTCATTTTCGTCGATGGGTACATAAATATTAACTGTTTTTGCGTATTGTTTGACTGCAATCAACGGCGAAGCTGGTTCATCTGGCGAATGTTGGATAAATAACCAACCAATGCCTGTGAACTTTCCAACAGTGAAACTTTTACCTGTTTGATTCGTTTCTTGTTCAATGAGTTGTTTAATCTGAGTATATGATTTTTCACTATTCACTAGACGCACCTCTTAGTTATTTCCTATTTTCTATGCACTTATTGTATCATGTTTATAAAGGAAAAGACTCATTGGAAGAACCAGATGAGCAAAGGAGCTTGTTATGAAGAAAAAGTGGTTAGACAAGAAAAAGGTAATTTTTTATTTGGTTTTTATTTTACTAGCGATTTCTACTATATATGCGGTAGTCATGATGATTCAAACACCATCTGGAACGTCAACAACAGAGCACGAACATGTCAAGAGTGATTATGTGTTGATGATTTTGCAATGTGTCGCAGGAATGATTATCATTTTTTTACCAAAGCAAGTGGAACAAAAGTTTGATATTGAGATTCCAGATACGATGGAGATCCTTTTCTTCCTTTTTTTATTTTGTGCCATTTATTTAGGAGAAGTACGAAACTTTTATTACAAAATACCGTTTTGGGACATGATCTTACATGGGTTTAGTGCAGCGATGTTAGGAGCGTTAGGTTTTATTATTGTCGCATACCTAAATCGAAGTCAGCGCGTAACCTTACAGCTGAGTCCATTTTTTATTAGCTTGTTTGCTTTTTGTTTTGCAACAACAGTCGGGCTATTTTGGGAGGTATATGAATTTCTAGCAGATCATTTGTTGGGGACGAATATGCAAAAATTTATGACAGGAGAAGGTAAAGTCTTAAGTGGACATGAGGCGCTAATCGATACGATGAAGGATTGTATCGTAAATATGCTTGGTGCATTCATCGTAGTTAGTTGGGGATATGTTCATTTAAAACATCAAGAAAAAAGGTTAAATAATCTTTCACGTGTAAATGAAAAAGTTGAGGAAAACAATTTAGATAGAAATAAGAAGGAAGACTAAAAAATGACTGATATATTTTTAGGTATCGACATCGGGACTACTGCAATCAAATTTGGCGCAATCGCTCAAGGGAAAACTATTTTTTACCATCGCGTTCCATTGAAAACTTACAATGAGGATGGGGGCGTCCGTTATCAAAAAGCTTCTGAAATTTTAGCACTTATCCAAAATGAATTACAGACGTTGCCTATTTCATTAAGAAAGAGAGTCGCGAAAATTAGTTTTAGCGTGGCGATGCACAGCTGCATGCCTGTGGTCGATGGAAAATTTGAGCAGGTATTTATTTGGTCTGACACCCAAAGTATGGAGGAAATAACAGTATTCAAACAGACCAGTGATGCCGAACGTTTTTACCAAAAAACAGGTACACCGATTCATGAAATGACACCTTTTGCTAAAATTCTTTATTTTCAAAAAAGACGAATGTACCCAGAAAAAACGAAATGGTTGGGCCTAAAGGAATTGATCATGGGATTTTTCACTGGAATTTCAGCAATTGATTTGTCTACAGCTTCTGCTACAGGCTTATTAAACTTACCCACGCGGCAATGGGATACAGAAATTTTAGCTTATCTTGGCATCGAACAGGAACAACTAGGGCAGTTAGTGGCACCAACGACGCCATTTTTAATCAAAAGAGAATTAGCTGATAAGTTGAACTTTTTACCTGGCGTACAAGTTTTTGCGGGAGCAAGTGACGGTTGTTTAGCGGCTTATGGTGGCTACTTAGCCAATGGCTTGTCAGCGAGTTTGACTATTGGTACGAGTGCTGCTGTTCGACAAATAACTAAAACACCGAGTTTTGATTGGCAACGTCAAAATTTTTGTTACTATTTAACTGAAAATGTTTATGTGATTGGAGCGCCATCAAATAATGGTGGCAAAGTACTTGAATGGGCAAGCCAAATTTTTGCAGATGAGCCTATGCAGTTCTATGAAAAAATTCCTGACTATTTAGCACAGTCATCTGTTGGTGCTAAGGGACTACGTTTTTCTCCGTATGTCAATGGAGAACGAGCACCACTGTGGAAAGCTAATCAAAAAGCAGAATTTAAAGGATTAACGATCCACCATCACAAAGCAGAGATGGTTCGAGCGGTACTTGAAGGCTTGCTGTTCAACGTTAAGCGACTCCATGAAATGGTGAAAGCACCACGTACATTAGCAATCAGTGGTGGATTTTTTGAGTCTACTGTTTTATGCCAATTAACAGCAGATATTTTAGGTGCTGATTGTTGGTTAGCTGGTGAAAATGAGCCAATTTATGGTCTGTATGGATTAATTAATCAGGTAACTCCGAAGCAGTCGATAGCCGATCTGCAAAAATGGTCAGCTAATCAAGAAAAACAAGCAGAATTTCAACAAATATTCCAGACCTATTTTGATTGAATTGTGTAAATTGTTCAGTGTGTAAAAATGAAGAAATCGTTTCTGGTACTTCCAATTTGGTCGTGTTTCCTTAAGTGAGGGAGAGCAACGATTATTTTTGAGAACGGAACTGGAAATTTTTAGTTCAAAAAAAAGGATGGGCAAGGAGGACTTTATGACCTTTTACAGTATTTCATATTTAGAAGCACAGACGAATATAAATGATTATGTAAAATACTTTTTTATATTTGGTTCATTGATTTTATTAGTAGTAGTTTTTAGTTTGTATTTAAGACATCGAATTCAAACAAAGTATCGTGATCTTAGTATTATTTTTTTCTTATTTTTATTATTTGTTTCTGGTGTGCAGTATTCAGATTATCAAGTGAATCAAAGTCGACACTCCCAGTCTTCTCAAATGGTTAACCTAGTGGAACAAATTTCAAAAGAAAAAAACTTAGCGAAAAAAGAAATTCTGGTCAATTCCACGCAACTGGCAGACGGAATCATTGTGAAAATCGCAGATGATTTTTATAAAGTCAACTTAAGTGGCGATCAGGCGTCCTATACGTTAGAAAGAGCGTATATTACTAATCCAGAGATTAAAATTATCAACGAATAAGGAGAAAAAATATGCAGTTTTATACACCAATTATTATTAAATTTACGCTAGGGATCATTTGTTTGATTATTCAAATCAATTTAATGGGAAAAGGAAATTTAGCTCCTTCTTCAGCGATGGATCAGGTCCAAAATTATGTTTTAGGTGGCATTATTGGGGGCGTGATCTATAATGACTCAATTACTGTATTGCAATTTGTATTGGTATTGATTATTTGGACGTTGTTAGTATTAGTTCTCAAATTTGCTAAAGAACATAATCGCTATGTGAAACGAGTAGTTGATGGCCGACCAATTACTTTGATCCAAAATGGGGTCGTTGATGTCAATGAATGTTTGAAAAATGGAATCTCAGCCAATGAATTGATGTTTAAACTTCGAGCAAATGGCATTTACGAAGTAGAAAATGTAAAGCGTGCTGTCTTGGAACAAAACGGTCAATTGACACTGATTGAATTTGGTGATGAAAATATTCGTTATCCAATTATTGTTGATGGCCAGTCGAATGAAGACGTATTGGAATTGATAAAAAAAGATGAAGCTTGGTTGGAAGAACAAATTCAAAAAAATGGCTTCCAAAAAATCAACGAAATCTATCTTGGAGAGTATTTATCTGGAAAATTAAATCTCTATGGCTACAAAAAATAAGCTAGACTAAATAGATTTGTCAGTTAAAAATAGTTGAAGTGTGAAATAGTTGATCGAAAGAAAACTGTTTCATGCTCTTTTTTTGCACAGAAATCACGAATGAAACCGAAAACAATGCACACTAATAATAACTTGTGTATTTTAATTTATTAGTGTGCGCACTGACGAGTGATGTCTGTACCCCTTGATAGAGTAGCGGTGTAAAGCGCTTTTATTTTTGGCACGGTACTTGCATTATATAAAAGTGTAAGTAAGAAAAAAGGATGTGTTCTAAATGGAAAAGAAAACAATTATGCTTGTCTGTTCAGCAGGAATGAGTACTAGTCTACTAGTAACTAAAATGCAAAAAGCAGCTGAAGAAAAAGGTGTGGAAGCAGATATCTTTGCGGTATCAGCATCTGATGCTGATCGTCATCTAGAAGAAAAAAATGTAGACGTTTTACTTTTAGGCCCACAAGTTCGTTTTATGAAAAATCAATTTGAAGAAAAACTTGCACCAAAAGGGATTCCGTTGGATGTAATCAATATGCAAGATTATGGTATGATGAACGGTCCCAAAGTTTTAGAACAAGCAGAAAACTTAATTAACCAATAAAATTTGAATAGAAAATAGAGGGGATGAAGAACAATGGAAGATCAAAAAAATCTTGAGGCAATCATGGGATTGATCATGTTTGGCGGAAACGCAAAAAGCGATGCAATGGAAGCGATTGCTGCTGCAAAAAGTGGTGACTTTGAATTAGCAGATGCAAAAATCAAAGATGCAGAAGAATCTTTAGTGCAAGCACACCATTCACAAACAGAAATGCTTACACAAGAAGCGCAAGGAAACCATGTAGACGTTACATTATTGACTGTTCATAGTCAAGACCACTTGATGACATCAATCGCGTTTACTGATTTAGCAAAAGAAATTATTGATTTATACCGTCGAATTGACGTGTAAAAGGGGTAAAAGAAAGAGGTAGGAAAGATGGATAGATTTGTTGCATTTATGGAGAAACATTTTATACCTGTGGCATCAAAAATTGGTGCTCAACGACATTTAGTTGCCATTCGTGATTCATTTATGGTAAGTATGCCGTTAATGATTCTAGGAGCATTAGCAGTTATGATCAATAACTTGCCAATTCCTGGATTCCAAGAATTGATGAATTCAATTTTTGGTGGAGAAGCATGGAAAGGCTTCGGTGGCGCAGCTTGGAACGGGACATTCGCAATCCTTTCAGTTCTGATTGCCTTCTTGTTAGCTTATCATCTAGCGAATGGTTATAAAAAAGACGGCGTATCTGCCGGTGTCATTTCATTAGGATCATTCTTCGCTTTAGGCGGAGCATTGGGCATGAGCTCAACTGGTTTATTTATTGCAATTATTGTTGGGATTGTCTCAACAGAAATTTTTGTTCGATTAAGTGGAAATGAAAAATTAATTATTAAAATGCCTGATGGTGTTCCGCCAGCAGTTGCAAAAGCATTTGCTTCATTATTACCTGCAATGATTACTATTTCATTCTTTGCACTAATTGCTGCAATCTTTGCTGCATTTGGCGTAGCTGATATTGTAGGCGCATTTTACACATTAGTTCAAGAACCATTTATGGGACTTGCAAACTCATATCCATCAGCCTTATTATTAGCATTCATCACACCATTCTTATGGTTCTTCGGTTTACATGGGGCAAACATGGTGGACCCATTGATGCAAACAATCAACGCACCTGCAATCGAAGCAAATGTGAAAGCTATTGCTGCAGGACATGATGCACCATTTATCGTTAACAAACCATTCTTTGATAGCTTTGTTAACTTAGGTGGTACAGGTGCGACATTAGGTTTATTATTAGCTATTTATTTAGTTGGCCGTAAAAACAAACCTTATATGGTCGTAACAAACTTATCAATCGCACCAGGTATCTTTAACATCAATGAACCAACGATGTTTGGATTGCCAATCGTATTGAATCCAATTATGTTTATTCCGTTTATTTTAACGCCAATGATTTTAGTTAGTGTTGCGTATTTTGCAACATCTACAGGAATCGTTCCAGCAGCAACAGTTATGCCTCCTTGGGTAACTCCGCCAGTTATCGGCGGAATTTTAGCAACTAAGAGTATGGCAGGTGGTGTATTAGCTGCTGTTAACTTACTTCTTTCCGTGTTGATTTACTTGCCATTCGTAAAAGTTGCGACAGTACAAGAACAACGTAAAGTAGCACAATAAAAACAAAATATGCTATTTCATAAAAATGAAATAGCTTGAAACAGTGAGGTTGTGACATTAGTCGCAACCTCTTTTTTTGTGTCCACCAATCAATTGAACTAGGTGCTCAAAAATAAAATTAGTGTGTAAATAAATACATATTGTGAAAATAATACATGTTATAAAAAAGTTTTCAAAATATTCTATCATTTTAATTTCATAAACAAATAATTTTTCTATCTATTGAAAACTACTTTATCAAGTGCGTTATTGAGAAGAAATTAAAAAATAGTGAATTTCTATTTGTTTTTGATTAGAAAATAAAGTATACTCTAATTGTAAATATTATAATATGATTAAATTGATTGTTAGATAGTGAACTTTTGATAAGTGAGAGAAAGGGTGATTGATAGTGAAAGTTGTTTCTAAGTGGATGATGCCTTTGGTTGCAGTGGGGATGATTCTTGCACCATATATCGAAACAGCTGCAAGTGTCCAACAAGTGTTTGCTGAATCGCAGACAGCAGAGAGCCAAACAGTGCAGGAAGAAGCAGAAGTAAGCTTAGAAGTTTTGCTAGATGAAGATTATGCAAAAGTGGAAGGAGGGTACGTTGAAAAAGAGAATTCCTTAGAGTGGACGATTCAATTTGAAAAAAAAGCCAGCGTGAACGAAGGACGAATCAGATTAGCCATTGATACTGCAGCTGCTGGGATTGGTACGGTAAAAAATGTTCGTGGAAAAGGTCTGTCTTCTTATGATGCAGAAGGAACGAAGTTGAAGACAGAAGAAATTTCTGGTGCAACTTGGTATATTGGAAAGATTTATTCAACAGAAGCAAAGAGCGGGACACTAACTTTTGAGACAGAAAAAGGGACAGAAATCACTGATGGAGAACTTCCCCTGCAAGTTGTCGTAGATGAAAAAGTACAAGAAGAAAGCGACGAAGAAATAAAAGACACAGAAACAAACCAAACAGAAGATAATGCAACACCAAACACCACAGATGAAAGCGTTCAAAATGAGGATGTTGAAAAAACAAACACCACAGAACAATCCAACGAAACAAGTGAAGTAGAAAGTCAAGGAACACCATTGGTTAGAAATCAAAGTCCGCTGTTTGCGGGTATCCTTGAGAGACTTGGCCCCACATCAACAAATGATCCTTACAAATATATTTATCCAACAGATGGAGATACACAACATCGTTATTCTTATTTTGCAACGAACGATTATACGAAGGTGTTAGCTGATAGACAGGAAACAGCTACATATACTGGAGATAAAGGCGAACTATATGAGGATGGCAGTGACGAACCGATTTCAGACGAAGATTACCTTACTGGTGGCGCAAATTGGCGGAATTATAATTACGCCACTGACAATGGCTCAACAGCAGGAACTGGCGAAACAGATACACGCGCACCGACAGTTCAACTGTGGGGGGATGATCGAACATTTGAAAATAGTTATTTAGACTATAGTGGTGCTTATATCAAAAAATGGGTAGAGCCTGTTTTACAAGAAAGCGCTAATAATGAGATACACCCAGAAGATAACACCACGTTATACAACGTCTATCTTGATGTGATTGGTGGAGAAAATCGAGATGTTCATCCGGTAGATGTCGTTTTTGTACTAGACAAATCAGCAAGTATGAGTGAAACGACGGGAACGAATAACCAATCCAAGAATAATGCTTTAATAGAAGCTGTTGAAGAACTCAGTCAGAATCTACTGTCCAACCCAACAATGGATGCACGAATCGGAATGGTTAACTTTTATTCGAATGGCAAAGCAGGTATCAATTCGAATGTAACAGCAATGACAAATGATATTAGTAAACTAACTGACCGGGCGAGTAATAATGCCTTATACAGATCACCCAATGGCGGAACGCCTCTTTCCTTGGGATTAAGAAAAGGGTATGAAGTTTTATATGCAAATAATGGTGGAAATGGGAGAAACCCAGAAAAAATCTTAATCGTTATTGGAGACGGTATTCCAACATATAGTTATGGACCGGTCAGTCATAACAATGTTGTTATGACTGATAAAGTCGTCACAACAGCAACAGATAATATTGAACCTTTCAAAAATTTTGAGACCTATTCTGGGAATACGTTGGGCGCGGGTTTTGTTGGGCCGTTGACTTATCCAAGTGATTTTGATCGACCATCTGGTACAAGTTACACCGGTGGTGAGGTTAAAGATAATGATAGTACATCACTTTGGATTGGTAATGGTTCAGCTGATAACGACACAGCAGGAAACACAAATTCGAAAGAAAAAACCGCGGCGATTAACACAGTGGCTTACCATCACTGGTTGAAAAATAAGATGGCTGATCCACCAAATATTTTCACGATTGGTCTAGGAATTGATGGTTCTGTTAGTGGCCGTCAGCGATTAGATGCGATTGGTCGGAATGTATTACAAAATATTGCTGATTCCAAAGACGACGGTAGCTCGTATTACTACAATGCAAGTAATAAAGGGGATATTGTTACAGCGCTAGAATCGATTTCTTCAACATTTACGAAAACGATTCGCCAAGCAACTTTATATGATGAAACAGGTTTTGATGTTTCCTTATTTAATGGCGGAACATCGGCAGAAATCAACTATTACCATCTTGATAATAGCTCAGACGACAATGTTCGCTATCAAGCGCCAGAATTATGGGATGAGGAAAAGCATGGGCAAAGACCAACTGATGTTGTGGCAATGCCAACGAGCTATCAAGGACGAAACAATCACGCATATAAATTCTCGCCGATTTCATTAGGTGAGGGAGAAATGGTACGAATCAAGTATCAAGTGAAGTTAGATGGTGGCGCCCAAGATGGAAAGTTTTACACAGTGAATAACTTAGCTTACATCCAAAATCAAGAGGATTATGACAATGATGTCGAGTCAGGAAAAATGTTTTTCCCGGCACCGTCAATTCGTTTTGAACATCCTGATCGTAATTTGCAAATCAAGAAAACTGGAGAAGATGGTCAGCCATTAGCTGGTGTTTTGTTTGGATTATATGATGCAGATCCCAGCTTGCCTGAAGCTAACTTGATTGAGCAAAGTTTAACGACAGATAATGGACAAGCTATCTTTAATACAAAAATCAGTGTACTTGGGGACGGAGAAGAGGCTACTAGTGATGTGTATTGGGTGAAGGAAATTGACGGACCTGAGAGGTATGAACTAGTAAAAGAAGCCTTGCAGTTCCAAATCAAAAAGCATATTGCAAAAACTGGTGAGACATTAGGTCATTATGAATTGACTGTAGCAGAAACCTCAGGTAATCGCGTAAGCGGCATCAGCGATATCGAAGGTGAGGATCCTGATTCGTATTTTGAGGGTAGTCATCACAAATTATCAGTTGTTCAGGAGAAAAATGAAACAGGGACAGATTTTGAAGAATTATACGTGCAATTAGAAATGAAAAATGAATATAAACCTGTTCAACTAAACTTGAAAAAAGTAGCAAAAGAAAGTCGATTAGCAATCGATGGTGCTGAATTTTCTCTTTATGAAACAAATGGTTCGGGTGAACTTCAAGGAAAACCTGTAGCAAAAGGCATTTCTGGCGAAAATCAAGAGGCCACGAAAGGGAAGCTGACTTTTTACGAAGTGGATGACACTGGAGAGTATGTATTAGACGAAAATGGACAGAAAAAAGTTTCTTCTTTAGCTAAATCAGGCAGCTTTATTCATGCTGGTGATGGTTATCAATATGTAGAATACCGAATTGTTGAAACCAAACATCCTGCGGGGTATCAAGACCCGGTGGAAGAAGAGGATTGGTTATTACAGGTCCAAAATAATGATCAAATCCGATTAAAACAAATAAATGCAACAGATTGGACATTTTTAACTTATACCGTTGATGAAACTGATGATACGCTGTGGATCGAATTTGAGGTTGAAAATACTTTCTTATATCGAGAAGTCCGCGTGAAAAAATTAGATACGAATAATCAGCTGTTAAATGGTGCAGGATTTACGATTGCAAAAGAAAATGATGCGTCTTTCCCTGCTTATCGTGCCTATACAGGGAACCCGTTAGAGCCAAACACGGAACGACAAGCAGACGGTATCGGTTATTTCTACGCTTATCGTTATCACACTGAAAAATATGCTGATTTAGACTATGATATACCACTGAGATTGATGCCAGGTGAATACACAGTTACAGAAAGCGTCGCACCAAGTGGCTATCAATTATCTGATAAAGATTTTCGATTTGAGGTTAGTGAAGAAGGCGATTTTATTGTTGATGGAATCAATCTTGATAAAGAGTCAGATCAATCCCCAACTGGCTACCAACTGATTGACGATATTTTAGAATTAACTTTAACGAATGACTTAGCGCCAATCGATTTAACGCTAGAAAAATTAGACAGTGTGACCAAGAAAAAACTGGAAGGTGCAAGTTTTAGTATTGAAAAACAACTAGATGATGGCTTTGAGTTGATCGAAAATGGCTTGACTGTGGATGGAAAGGATCCTGCAAGTTTTATCTCTAAAGATCTAGCAGCTGGTAATTATCGAATTATTGAAACAAACGCACCTAAAGGGTACCGAAAATTGCCGGGCTATTTCTTGTTAACTATTAGTTACCGAGAAGAAGCAGAGCTAGATGGGCATTCAAAAGTCATTCCTGGAAAGGAAAAGGGAAGCTTGAAAGCAGAAATTGCCTATTACCCAACAATGGATGCAAGTTCTCCAGCTGAAACAAAGGAACTGACGTATGAGTTGATTGATAACAAGAGAATCGAGTTGTCAGTTGAGGTAGGCAATGATACGGAGAATCCACTTCCGGCTACAGGTGGTCGCGGTAGGCAGATCTTTATGCTGATTTCAGCGATTTTAGTTGGCTTGGCTGGAATAGTCGGTGGAAGTTATTTCTATTATCAAAACAAAAGAAAGAAGGGATTGAAATGAGTCGCAAAATGTTAAATCTGGTTGGTGTGATACTGGCGACTCTTTCCTTTCTGTACATTCCGTTGACAATCGCTCAGGCACAAACAAATGATGAAGTTGAGATTATTTTGCATAAGCGCATCATTCGTGATGTGGATTACAGTCGGGAAAATTTTGAGATGTATGAAAATGACGGCAAAGAAATTGATAAAAAGACGACTGATGTAGATGTCATCACACAAACAACGCCATTAAACGGAGCAAAATTTCAGGTATACGACCTAACAGAATACTATGGAAAAACAAACACGGAAACAGCGAAACAATTTGTTCAGACAATGGCGAGTTATAGTTTTCAACAGATTGATAACTTAGTTGAAAAGGAAGGCATCCCATTAGTTGGTACGATCCAGACACAAGATGAAGGCGAAGTGAATGGAAAATATGGTGGGGGGATTGGCAGAATTCGTCTTCCGCGAAAGAGTAATAACCAAGATGCGGTGTATTTATTTGTTGAGCAAGATACCGATACTGGAAGTGGAACGAATTTGGCTAAAGATACATTGACTACTCCACTAGCAGTTGTTTTACCAATTATGGACCCAATGGATACGTCAAATGAATTACAAGAAATCCACTTGTATCCCAAAAATATCGGGTATTTACGAGATCCTTATTTCTTTAAATATGGTAGAACCAAAGGAACAAATGAAGAAGGCGCTCCATTAGCAGGAGCAAAATTTGTTCTGTATAAAATTGAAAATGGCGAAAAGCTTTATTTGACAGCTGATTCTACTAAAAGCTTTAACAGCAAGTGGGAAAAAGCAAAAAATAATGAACCATTGGCTGACGAAAATATTCGTAAATATCAGTCAAAAGACAATGGACTAGTTGACACAGATGGGTTGCTTCTAGCACCGAACACTTATTATTTTGAAGAAGTTCAGAGTGTGGAAGGGTATGAAATCAATGAGGCGAGTAAACAAATTGAAGTGAAGATTCCTGCTTCATGGGTTGATGATGAAGGAAATGAAACCTTTGTAACTGTCGCTGGACAAAAAATGGTAGAGCTGCTTTCAGGAAAAGTACCTGAAGAGGCAAAAGAAAGTGCAACACCGCGCGTTTATAATGAACGGCAAAAAACAACTGCGAAAGATTCAGAAGAGTCGACGAATATGGGGAATAAACCGCCATTCAGTAAGTTTCCACAAACAGGTGCAGTTAAGACAGGTGCATTTTTGTTTGGTGTAATGATTCTGGTAGGTGTTGGGTATTACTTGAGAAGACAAAAAACAACTAAAAAAGGGTTATAGGAGGAAAAAATGAAAAAAATTTTGAAAGCACTAACGATTGTGGGGATGCTTACCCCGCTATTTCAAGGATTTAGTACAACTGTAGATGCAGCAGAAGTAGCAACAAAACCAGAGGAAGTAACAATCACGCTACATAAGCGTAGTTTTTCATCGATGCCATCTGACATTCTTAATAATGGTTTGGTAAATAGTAATTTTGGTGGCGACCCACTCCCAGGTGTTGACTTTAGCCTATTTGATGTAACAGATGTCTATTATGCCTTATTAAAGGATAATCCAACAACACCTGAAGCGGATGATGGAATGGCTTCACAGGAAGCAATCAAATTGATCCAAGATGAGTATACAGCCACTTGGTTCCAAAACTATAATCTAGTAGCTGAAAAAACTGTCACGACAAATGGTACGGGTGAAGCTGTCTTTGATCAATTAAAAGTGACAGAAGCAGCTAATGAAAAACGGGATAAAGCGTATCTATTTTTAGAAACATATTCGCCAGCGGATATTGCCAAAGTGGCGGCACCAATGGTTGTGCTGATGCCAGTGATGATGCCGGATACAAATAATCCGGGGCAATGGTTAGATACGTATAATGATGATATTCATTTATATCCAAAAAATGAAACGCAAGAGTCTAGTAAGGCAATGAATATTGACCCTGCTGAATTAAGAAAAGTTACATTAAGCGACGGGACAGAAATTAGTTACGCAGATTTAGAAAAAGGATATTTGATCAATTATACGATTACTGCGCCTATTCCTTACTTTATTGATTCAGTGAATAATGGTAAACCAGTAATCAATAATTTTACTATTGAAGATAAACCAACTGCTGGCTTGACTTATTTTAATCAAGGATTGGTTGTGACAGCAGGGACTACAGAGCTAACTCTAAATGAAGATTATACATTGGAAGAAGTAGATAATGGATTCAAATTAACAATCTTAACAGAAAAAGACGGTACAGCTAACACAACTACATTGGCTAAACTTGCTGCTGCGCGTGGAGGACAATTAACCGTCAACTATGCGATGAAGCTCACAGCAACAATCACACCGGATGACCTACAAGATAATACGGCGAAAATTGCGATTGGCCGTGGTGATGCGTATGACTACTCAGAAGATGTGACGCCACCAGAAAAAGTAGCAACAGGAGGCCGTCAATTTGAAAAGTATGATGCATCAAGTAAAGCAAAACTTGCAGGAGCAGAGTTTGAATTATGGGATGCAGCAAAAGAAAAGTACGCTGTTTTCTATAAAGATGGGACTGCTCTAAGTAGTTATCAAAATGATGCGGATCGCGTTGAATGGGTCGATGACCAAACAGGTGCCACTAAATTTGTTTCTTTGGCAGATACTGGAAAATTTGAAGTCCAAGGATTAGAGTATGGTACTTATTACATGAAAGAAGTCAAAGCTGCTGACGGCTACGCATTACCAACTGGGGATGCTGCATTCACAGCGTTTACAGTAGAACTTGGAAGTTACAGTGGGTTTGAAACAATTGGGCAACCAACAGATGTAGAAGTTCCGAACACGAAAAAAGGTGCATTACCTTCAACGGGTGGAAACGGAATTTATCTATTCTTGTTGATTGGTTCATTCCTAATGCTAGCAGCTTATAGTGGGTATCGTAAATTAAAGAAACCAACAGAAATTTAATGATAGGAAGAGTGGGCGATGATAACTGATGTTAAAGTTGTCATTGTCCATTTTTCGTTAGCTAGAATTTGGCGAAAGAGGTGAGGGATATGAAGAAGTTGAGAAAAAAAGAAAAAAATCAAGTGCAAGAAGAGCCACTGGGGTTGTTTTTAAAGGGCAGTGCTTTGATGTTGTTTTTGATTGGTTTCTTTATTTTTTTGTATCCCTTTGTTGCTGATTCATTGAACAATGTGGTTGACCAAATGAGGCTGCAAACTTACCAACGAGAAGTTCGTCAAAAAGGTGAGAAAGAACAGAAAAAAAGACTAAACAGCATGGCAAAAGCAAATCAACAGCAACGAGAAAAAGGCTTGCTGATCGGTTCTGAAAAACTAGAAGATTATTTCTCGAAGCATTCTCAAAAGAGTGAGGAGAAACAAATTCAACAGTTAGAGGATCACTTGATCGGTGCCATCCATATTCCTAAAATCAATGTCAGTTTGCCCATTTTTGATCAGACGAATGAACTATTTTTGGAAAGAGGTGCGACTTTACTGCAAGGAACATCTTATCCAATTGGTGGAGAAAGCACACACTCAGTGATTACGGGTCATAGCGGCTTGCCCAAGAAAAAATTATTTACTGATTTAGAGAAATTAACAATTGGCGATCAATTTTATATTGAAACTCTTGGCAAAAAGCTCGCATATGAAGTTAGTCAAATCACGATTGTTTTGCCGACTGATGTGGATGCGTTAGCCATAAAAGAAAAGGAAGATTTAGTGACTTTATTGACGTGTACGCCTTATGGTATAAATACGCACCGTTTACTAGTTACAAGCAAACGAATCCCTTACGAAGAAAAAAAAGCGCAATCGGCGGAAAAACGAGTAGCGACTTATCATTTCAGCAGATTTATTTTACTTGGACTGATTTGTTTGATTCTTTTCGTTATTGCTAGTCGCTGGGGTTGGTTAAAATGGAACCAGATAAAAAGTAAAGATTTTCATTATTCTTTAGCATTTACGCTTTGTGTTGACGGTCAACCAAAAAAGAATCAACAAGTATATCTAGCTGATTGGGATCAACAAATAATTAGGGATGCACAAGGACTGCCCCTTCAACAAAGCAGTGATGCGCAGGGACATATTTTATTTGAACAACTACCAGGGGGACGCTATAAGATAATCATCAAAGAGAAATCAAAAGAGCAGATCGTAAAAGCTCGAATCAACAATTATAAAAAATCAGCGTTTATGTTAAAGGTAAATCGCTTTGATGACTATCGTCTGAAAAAACAAAATAAGCAATTTGTTTTGTGGAAGAAAACGAAGAAATTTCATCAATAAAAAAAGACTGGGATTTCTCAGTCTTTTTTTTTCGTATTTAGATAGGAAACAAAAGAAAAGTGGCACTAGGGTGTCGTGATTGTTGAGAAATAATCTGTTTTATCTGCTTCGGTAATTGTTCGTAGTACACGACAAGGGTTTCCAACAGCGATGACGTTTGCAGGAATATTTTTTGTAACGACACTGCCAGAACCGATAATCGTATTTTCGCCAATCGTCACTCCTTGATTTACCGTCACGTTTGCGCCTAGCCACACTTTGTTACCGATTGAAACTGGTTTTGCATAACAAGCACCAGCCACTCGTTCTTCTGGATCAATTGCGTGATTGGTTGTAAAAATTCCAACACGTGGTCCAAATAAGACGTCATCACCAATTCGAATTTCCGCGCCGTCTAGTAAGATGCAATCAAAATTGCTATAAAAACGTTCACCAATATGAATATGTTTGCCAAATTCACAACGAAAACCCAGTTCAAAAAAAACAGATTCCCCGACAGACCCAAGTAATTCGGATAAAATCTCTTTTCTGGCAGGCTCATCTGTTCCGTAGAGGTCGTTGTAAGTCAAAACTTTTGCCATTGTTGCCTGGCGGGCTTGTATTAGTGTGTTAGCCAAATCATTGTACATTTTTCCAGATTGAATAAAATCAAGATAGTTCACTTTCATCAGGACACCTACTTTGTTTATTTTAGTCTTGCTTTCAGTTAAACATAGTCTGTTTACAAAGACAAATAAGTTTGTAAATAGAAAGAAGGTCACGTTATTTTGCTTACTGACAAGGTAAATCTGTACTCCAAAAGGAATTAGTTCAAAGAATGCGTTCATTGGAGTACACTTAACGACGTAATTAGTCGAAAAGTGAATCACTTAATACATGCTAGTTTTTATGAGAAAGGTGGGGGAGTAAGATGCTACGAAAAATTTTAGTAACAGACGCTGTAGCATTAGCTACAATTAATGCAGAAGATCTAGGGTATGAATTGGACAAGCAACGCGTTCAAGAAAAAATCCGAGAGTTTCAACAAGATTCGTTTCATCATTTTTTACTTGTTTTTGAAAATCTTGATGAAGAAGTGGTAGGATACGTTCACGCAGAAGTTTATTCAACTTTGTATTCGGAAACCATGTTCAATGTTTTAGGTTTAGCAGTAGCAAGAAAAGCGCGGCATCAAGGTATTGGAACTTTATTGATGATGGCCCTTGAGCAAGAAGGAAGACGTCGAGAGTATGCGGGTATTCGTCTGAATTCTGGTGAAGAAAGGCTGGGTGCGCATCGATTTTATGAAGGATTAGGTTATCAGTCTACCAAGAATCAAAAACGCTTGATCAAATATCTTTAACTGTGAAGAGTGTGCACATAAAAAACGAGAGGCTAGGATGTTACGTTTCCTAGTCTCTCGTTGATTGATTAATTATTACAAGCAACGTTCATTCAAACATTTTCTTAGCCGCTCTTGCAAGAGTTGGTATGTCTTTATCATAACGTGGTGTTTTAACAAGACGTGACATTGGAATTCCAGCAAAATGGAATGCGGCAATCTCACCAGAACGAACAGCACTTTGTTCTGTAAAAATCATTTGATAAGGTTGTTCGACAAATTCGCCTGTAAAGGCAAGATTTGTTGAATGTTGTGGAATAACTTTTGGTCGATCTGTTTTTGCACGATTATTGAACAACGCAGAAGCATAAGGCATATATACTGGAATGTTGTTAATAACACTAGCAAAAATTTCTTCTTCTTTTTCTCTGATATTTACTGGACCAGGATCAACTTTTGATAGTTGACCAATAAGTTCTTGCAACATTTCTCGACCAGTCATTTCAATATAAGGTTTATTCACAAACTCACCATGGCGACGTGGGTAAAGGAAGTATCCCCAAATAACCGTTTCATTTGGTTTTTGTGAAGTAAAATGTGGTTGATGATGAACCACAATTGACATATTGACATCTTTATGACCTAAAGGTGTGATTGGCGTTGTTGAAATAAATGAATTCAACGCGTTTCCGGGTTCTTGAGTGGTAATTCTTGCAATCTCATTCAGCAACAAATGATTTTTAGTTGTTAAAGTAAAACTGACCCATTCGCTAGTATCTCGATCAGCGAAAAACTTGTCAGGATTTCCTAAATTATAGAAACGTTCACTTGCTTTTTTCCACAAACTTGAAGCGGCACCGTAGTCCATATTTTCGGCAGCAGGTGTTTCGTAATCGCCCAAAGTCGCTGAGTCAGTGATTGAACCATTGGTAAAGATAACAGCTGTATCGTCGTCAACAATAACATGTTCTTTTTCATTTGTTTCTGTATTGATCATTTCTAAACCAGTTACAGTGATTTCATCTTGCATAGGTGTTTCTTTGAATTCCCAATCAGTGACTAAACGATTCAAGATAATTTGACAACCTTGGTCTTTTAAATAATTGATCAATGGCAACATAATACTTTCATATTGATTGTAACGTGTACGGTTGACCCCTACTAAATGTTCGATTTGTGTAAATTCATAAATCATTTGATGCATGTAACGACGAAGTTCTTGAGCGGAACTTTGAGTACGGAAAGCAAACGTTGTTTCCCACATGAACCAGAAATTCGTTTCAAAGAAATGAGGAGATTCTTTGAAATATTCAGCTATTGTTACGTTGTCTAATTTTTCTTCTTCTGAATCAGGCATCGAAATTAGTTTTGTTAAGAGTAAGCGATCTTTATTGTTGAATCCTAGTTTTCCACCATCAATAATTCCTTTTCCGCCTTCTAATAAACGTGCCTTGTCGTATGTCCGATGCTTGGCATCGAAATCGCGTGTGTCTTCCGCTGCAGTCATCCCTGGTTCTGTTGTAGATGGAATGCGACTGAGCAAATCCATCAAGTCAACATAGGTTCGATAGTTCAGCATTCGACCACCACGAGCGATATAGCCTTTGGTGTTTTCCATCGGATGGTTTTTATTCCAATATT
Organism: Candidatus Enterococcus courvalinii; assembly: GCF_017315945.1. Lineage (GTDB taxonomy): Bacteria > Bacillota > Bacilli > Lactobacillales > Enterococcaceae > Enterococcus_B > Enterococcus_B courvalinii. Next base: position 105,418 of record NZ_JAFLWI010000016.1, on the reverse strand, counting down.
CATCTGTGACAGTGTCTGTTGGTGCGCCATCATTTGCGCCATGGTCATCTAATGAGTAAAAAGTGATTTGATTTCCTTGCCATTTTCCTTCTTGAATTAAATACACAGCAGCAGCCATATTGGCAATGCCTGCCCCGATCATGATTGCTTTACTTTTTTTCATTGTGATTCTTCCTCCAGTACTTGGCTTTGACAACTCTGATGTTTGGACGACTAGATTGATTCATATTCGTCATATAAATGACTGTCGTCTTCAAAGAAACCAGTCTTCTTTCCAACGATAAGTGCGCTAATTGCTAGAACACCTAAACCAATGCTTAATTTTAGTAGTTTCTTGTTCATAAGAAAATCCTCCTTTATTTCTCGTGACATCTCTCTTATGCTTTAAATGATAGACCCAATAGTTGAAACTACCAAATGATACGCGTGTCAAAAAAAGATTTTTTTGACAAGTTTTGTGGTCTGTCTAATTTATATAAGTAAGCATGACAAATGAATTTTTTTGTTTTGATTGGACGAGACATCTTGCATTCTTTACAATAAAGTTATGGATAGTGGAAGAGGTGTGATAAGAGATGTTTGATGAAACGTTTGTTTTCTATTTGGAATGGGCCATTTTTATTTTAAATATTTTTTCCATTTTAATTTTGATTGTGGGAATATTTTTAGTGCTTAAAACGCTATTTCAGTTTCAGTCGATAAGAAAAAGTTATACACAAAGAAATCAGCGCAATGCAGAAGTTAGAAAATTGCTGGCTAGTTATATTTTATTGAGTTTAGAAGTGTTAGTTGTAGCGGATATTGTTGAATCAATTATTCGACCAACCTGGGCGGATATTTTGAAGTTGGCTGTGATGGTTATCATTCGAACAGTAATCTCTTATTTCTTGAACAGAGAAGTTTCGGATAAACAAAAACGAGTAAGGGGGAGTGAAGGATGAAGGATATGTTGAGTGAGCAATTCTTGTCTTATGCACAATACCTCGTTTTAGGATTTAACTTTTTTGCTATCTTATTGTTGTTGTGGGGAGCGGTATTATCTGCAAAAGATTTTTTCTATTTTTCATTGGATAAGCAATTAGCTAAGCAAGAAAAAATCAAAAAGAACACTGAAATTAAAAAAATGTTAGGTGGCTACATTCTACTAAGTTTGGAAATTATTATTTCTGCTGGAATCATCGAGTCGATCATAAAACCAACGCTGAAAGATATTTTTCAATTGGCGGCATTAGTAGGAATTCGCACGATTATTTCTTATTTCTTGAATGAAGAGTTGGGTGCTATTGATCCTTCTGAAAATGAAGGATCAATAGGACGTAAGTAGAACTAGCTAATAGATGAACTAAGTAAAGATGATTGAATTACTTTCACGAGTGGAAGTTGATTTTTAGTTTCAGTCTAAAGAGAATGATTGAACCTGCGAAACAAAAAAAGTGAGGCAAAACAGAAAAATGTTTGCCTCACTTTTTTTATTTGGATAAAAATAACTAGATTTTGATTGATATTGAGTTATTTTAAATTCAATAAATGTTTTGTTTTTGTTTTTATTTTAATAAGAAAGATAATCGATTATGTATTCATTGAAAAGGCTTGCTTGCATATAAGGTAGTGGTATAATTTAAAAAGGTTAGTCAGAAATACTGTGTTCTAAAAAACGACGTTTTCTTTTAAAAAAGAGCACAAAAAAAGCACCGAATACAGTGCCAAGATTTGTTTACGGACTAAGCCTTATTTTAACTTGCTATGTTGTTTTGAATGCTACCAACAAGTATATTTTATCACATATTCGAGAATACACAACAGAAATATTCTTTTTATTTTTTACAAGAGGAGCTACAAAAGTAAATTTGGGAGGGAGAAAAATGAAAAAAAATTACACGATAGGTCTTGATATCGGCACAGCAAGTGTCGGATGGGCAGTACTGACAGAAGATTATGATTTAGTTAAACGAAAAATGAAAATTTTAGGCGATACACCAAAAAAAGCAATCAAAAAAAACTTTTGGGGTGTTCGCTTATTTGAGCAAGGTGAAACTGCTGAAGGACGACGATTGAAACGGACGACTCGTAGAAGAATCGCTCGACGCCGACAAAGAATTCAATATTTGCGTACGATAATCGGTGAAGAAATGAATCAAATCGACCCCAATTTTTTTGCTCGTTTGGATGAGAGCTTTTTTATCACAGATGAAAAAGAAAATGAACGTCACCCGATTTTTGGAAGTCTAGCCGAAGAAGTAACTTATCATGAACAGTTTCCGACAATCTATCATTTACGGCAATATTTGGCTAATTCCTCTGAGCAAGCAGACTTACGCTTGGTTTATCTTGCATTAGCACACATCATTAAATTCAGGGGACACTTTTTGATTGAAGGAGAACTGAATACAGAAAACTCTTCTGTTTCTGGGATGTTTGAACAGTTTATTAAAGTCTACAATGAAACATTCAATGTTGAAAAATCGTTGGATTTAATGATCGATTTAGATGGAATTGCTGAACAAAAAGTTTCGCGTATGAAACGAGCAGAGCTGATTTTAAGTTTATTTCCTGAAGAAAAAAGTACGGGAGACTTTGCACAATTCATTAAAATGATCGTTGGAAATCAAGGAAATGTCAAAAAAACATTTTCGTTGGATGAAGATGCTAAAATCCAGTTTTCCAAAGAAGAGTATGAAGAAAATTTAGAAACGTTACTCGCTGAGATAGGGGAAGATTTTCGCGGTGTGTTTGATGCAGCAAAAAGTGTCTATGATGCGATTTCATTGGCCAATATTTTGAAAGTAACCGATACTTCCACACGTGCAAAATTATCAAGTAGTATGGTTGCGCGCTTTACAGATCACAAAGAAGATCTAAAAGCATTGAAGCGATTTGCTCGTGAAAACTTACCGAACGAGTATGATGATCTATTTAAAAATAAAAAAGTAGCTGGGTATGCAGGATATATCGATGGCAGTGCGACCCAAGAAGATTTTTATAAATACTTGAAAAAAACGCTAGCGAAAACGACAGGTGCGGAAGATTTCTTAGCAAAAATAGAGCAGGAGGAATTTTTACGCAAACAAAGAACTTTTGATAATGGTGTGATTCCTCATCAACTCCATCTAGAAGAATTAAAAGCAATTATCAAAAACCAAAAACCCTATTACCCGTTTTTAGATGAAGCGAAAATTAGCCAGCTCATGACATTTAGAATTCCTTATTACGTAGGACCATTAGCACAAGGAAAAGAAAACTTTGCTTGGTTAACTCGAAAAGAATCTGGAAAAATCACACCATGGAATTTGAATGAAAAAGTAGATATCGAAAAATCAGCAACGGACTTTGTGGAACGGATGACAAATAACGACTCTTATTTGCCAATGGAAAAAGTCTTGCCTAAACATAGCTTGTTATATGAAAAATTTACTGTGTACAATGAATTGACCAAGGTAAGATACATTGATGATAACGGACGTGTGCAGAATTTTTCGAGCAAAGAAAAACAGCAAATCGTCAATAATTTGTTTAAACAACAACGAAAAGTAAAAAAAGAAACACTGGAAGCCTTTCTGAAAAATGAATATGGCATTGAAAATCCAAAAGTGGAAGGAATCGAGAAAGCTTTTAATGCAGGTCTAGGGACGTATCATGATTTAATCAAACTGGGTATCCGCCCAGCGTTATTTGAACAACCAGAATATGAACAACAATTTGAACAAATCGTGAAAATTTTGACTGTCTTTGAAGATCGTAAAATGCGACGTAAACAATTAGAACAGTTTTCCGGCTTATTAACTGAAGAAGAACAAAAGCAATTGGAACGTAAACATTACAAAGGCTGGGGACGTTTATCTGCCAAGCTGATTCATGGCATTGTTGACCAAAAAACACAAAAAACGATTCTCGATTACTTGATTGACGATGATGATCTACCAAGAAATCGTAACCGTAACTTTATGCAATTAATTAACGATGAAAATCTATCTTTTAAAGAAGAAATCGAAAAAATAGCTTTTGATAATGACAAGAGTACAGAAGAAATCGTCCAGGAACTAGCAGGTAGCCCTGCAATCAAAAAAGGAATTTTACAAAGCTTGAAAATCGTGGAAGAAATCATTGCGATCATGGGGGAATTGCCAACAAATATTGTGGTAGAAATGGCGAGAGAAAACCAAACAACTGCGCAAGGAAACCGTGCTTCGCGGGCGCGTATGAAATATTTAGAAGAAGCTATCAAGAAATTTGGTAGTAGTATTTTGGAAGATGAACCGATTAGTAAGGACGCTAATTTACTGAGAAATGATCGTTTGTTCTTATATTATCTACAAAATGGACGTGATATGTATACCGGTGATGAGCTAGACATCAACAACTTATCTTCCTATGACATTGATCACATTATTCCTCAAAGTTTCGTAAAAGATGATTCAATCGACAACCGTGTGTTGACTACTTCTCGCATGAATCGTGGCAAATCAAACACAGTACCTGCTGAAAATGTAGTGAAAAAAATGCGACCTGCTTGGGAAAGACTCTTGGCTTCCGGACTGATCAGCAAAAAGAAATTCAGTTATTTGACGAAAGCAGTCAATGGCGGTTTGACGGAAGAAGACAAAGCACATTTCATTCAACGGCAATTAGTTGAGACACGTCAGATCACCAAAAATGTTGCTCAGATTCTACATCAGAAATATAACAATGAACAATCATCCGAAAAACCTGTTCGTGTGATTACGTTAAAATCTGCTTTAGCAAGCCAGTTTCGCAAAGATTTTTCGTTATATAAAATTCGCGAACTCAATGATTACCACCATGCGCAAGACGCTTACTTGAATGGGGTCATTGCACAAGCTTTATTGAAAGTTTATCCGAAACTTGAGCCAGAATTTGTCTATGGTAAGTACCAAAAAGTTTCGATTCGTGCACTTAACAAAGCGACCGACAAAAAAGAGTTCTATTCAAATATCATGAACTTTTTTACAAGCGATGAGGTGTTAAAAAACAAAGAAACGGGCGAAGTCCTTTGGAATCGTCAAAGAGACATCAAGACGATCAAAAAAGTGATGAACTATCATCAAATGAATATCGTAAAGAAAGTTGAAATACAAACGGGTAGATTTACGAAAGAATCAATCTTACCTAAAGGACCTTCAAAAAAATTGATTGCTAGAAAAAACAACTGGGCACCTGTCAATTATGGTGGGGTTGACAGTCCAACAGTGGCATATTCTGTTATTATTACTCATGAAAAAGGAAAAGCTGCGAAAGTTGTCCAACAATTAGTCGGAATCAAAATTTTAGAACGACAAGCGTTTGAAAAAAATGAAGTCGCCTTTTTAGAAGAAAAAGGATTTATCCATCCCATAGTTCAATTGAAGCTCCCAAAATATTCTTTGTATCAATTTGCTGATGGTCGTCGTCGTTTATTGGCAAGTGCAGATGAATCTCAAAAAGGCAATCAAATGGTCTTGCCAGATGACTTAGTTGAACTATTGTATCATGCCAAACATGTGGATGATTCCAGTGGTAAAAGCTTGATTTATTTAGAAAATCATCGCGCAAAATTCACTGAATTATTAGAAATAATCTTACAGTTTACCGACCGCTATGTCGGTGCGCAAGACAGACAGAAAAAAGTCCGTGATCTATATGAAAAGAATCATGATGCAAATATGAAAGAATTAGCCCCATCATTTATTCAGTTACTTCAATTGAATAAACAAGGTGCACCAGCAAGCTTTAAGTTCTTTGGAGAAACGATCGAACGAAGCAGATACAAAAACACAGCAGAGCTATATAATGCAACATTTATTAATCAATCAATTACAGGATTATACGAAACTCGAAGAAGGTTGGTCTAAGTCAATGGGGTGGCGGACAGTAGTAGTAAATACGCATTCTAAATTGACTTATAAAAACAATCACTTAGTTTTTCGGACATATGATCGCCAAGAATTGATTCACCTGTCTGAAATCGATGTTCTCTTACTGGAAACAACAGACATTACGTTAACTACCATGCTGATCAAACGTTTAATTGATGAAAATATTCTGATTCTTTTTTGTGATGATAAGCGTTTGCCAATTGGTAAATTATTATCTTTCTATGCACGTCATGATAGCAGTTTGCAATTAGCTCGGCAGTTGGAATGGGAAGAAAGCAGACAAGCGGAAATCTGGACTGAAATCATTTCACAAAAAATCTTGAATCAAAGTCAGTTACTAGCTGGCTTTGACTTTCAAGAGAAAGCAGCATCACTTCTTAACCTGCAAAATGAATTGGAAATTTTTGATCCCAGCAATCGTGAAGGTCATGCTGCAAGAATTTATTTCAATGCTTTGTTTGGGAAGGAGTTTACACGTGAGGCGGACAATGCAATCAACGCTGGGTTGAATTATGGCTATACGTTATTATTAAGTATGTTTGCAAGGGAAGTAGTTCAAACAGGCTGCATGACGCAATTTGGATTAAAGCATGCAAATCAGTTCAATGATTTCAACTTAGCAAGTGATTTCATGGAACCATTTCGACCGCTAGTTGATCAAATCGTTTATGAAAATCAGCACCGAGAATTTCAAGTAATCAAGCGCGCACTATTTGATTTGTTTACGAACAATTATCCTTACCATAACAAAAAAATGTTTTTGACCAATATCATCAGTGATTATACAAAAAAAGTAGTGAAATCACTAAATAAAGAGATAGAAAGGGCGCCTAATTTTAGGATATGAGCTATCGTTATATGAGAATGATTTTGATGTTCGACATGCCGACAGAAACTGCAGAAGAAAGAAAAGTTTATCGGAGATTTCGGAAATTTTTACTTAGTGAAGGGTTTATTATGCACCAATTTTCTGTTTATAGTAAAATTCTGCTGAATAACACTGCCAATACTGCTATGATTAATCGCTTGAAGCAGCATAATCCTAAAAAAGGATTGGTAACAATTTTGACGATTACGGAAAAACAATTTGCACGAATGCTCTATTTGACAGGAGAACAGGATACTTGCATCGGAAATTCGGATGCTAGGGTCGTTTTTTTAGGAGAATCACATGATGAATTTGAACTTTAAGCTACTTGATGAATCATTAAAATTAAATTTATCAACGATTTTAGTGATTGAAGATGTAAAGACTTATGCACATACCGTTGAACAGTTTTATCATTATGATGAGACGAGTGAACTAAAATTGTTTGATAAAAATCAAAAAAACCTCAAAGAATCTGAACTGATTTTGATTACAGACATTTTGGGGTATGAAGTGAATTCACCTGCAACACTGAAATTTATTTACGCCGATTTAGAAAATCAGTTGAATGAAAAGCCAGAAATCAAAACGAAAATTGATCATTTGTCGATGGAGATTGCTAAAGTGATGCAACACGAATTGTTAGAACATGCGCTAGATCTTGAAGAAGATGAGTTGACCCTCATGGAGATATTTAAGTGTCTAGGAATACGGATTGAAACAAAAAGTGATACCATTTTAGAAAAAATGATTGAAGTAATCCAAGTATATCGTTACCTAGTGAAAAAGAAGTTATTGGTATTTGTGAATGCTTGTTCCTATTTAACAACGTCAGAATTACAAACATTATTTGACCATATTTCTTTATACAATGTGGATGTATTGTTTTTGGAACCTCGACCAGTTGAGGGTGCTTCTCAACAAATTCTAGACCAAGATTATTTTTTGATAACAAGATAACAAGCATCACTCATCTTTTCGTTCTTTGACAAGTAAATCAAACTAATGAAGCATTCATGCTGAAGCCTTGCTATGGGCGAATAGTGCGATTACGGAACCTCAAAAATTTTTATCCGAGGTTTTAGAGCTATGCTGTTTTGAATGCTTCCAAAACGCCTCTTGCAATCGACACGATATCGTTGTTGTTTTAGAGCTATGCTGTTTTGAATGCTTCCAAAACAAATAGATGGTCAATATAGATAGACGTATAGTTTTAGAGCTATGCTGTTTTGAATGCTTCCAAAACCTCCCTCGTCGTTTTAATTTAAGCTTCGATGTTTTAGAGCTATGCTGTTTTGAATGCTTCCAAAACCTTTTTACAATCGTATGAACGGGGAGTTAAGTTTTAGAGCTATGCTGTTTTGAATGCTTCCAAAACAGCTATTCTAAGACGTTATAATGTTAGATAGTTTTAGAGCTATGCTGTTTTGAATGCTTCCAAAACTTTACTCACGTCAATTTCAACACGTACAGAGTTTTAGAGCTATGCTGTTTTGAATGCTTCCAAAACGAAATGTTGTAAAGAAAAATTTAGGGAAGTGTTTTAGAGCTATGCTGTTTTGAATGCTTCCAAAACTTCATACCAGTTCACAGTCTCTTTTAGATTGTTTTAGAGCTATGCTGTTTTGAATGCTTCCAAAACAGAGAAATGAAAGCCAATAATAAATGGTCGGTTTTAGAGCTATGCTGTTTTGAATGCTTCCAAAACTGGTTGTCCGCAAGTGATTGTTCCAAGAATGTTTTAGAGCTATGCTGTTTTGAATGCTTCCAAAACCGATATTGTGTCGATTGCAAGAAGTTGGCTGTTTTAGAGCTATGCTGTTTTGAATGCTTCCAAAACCAAGCGATTGTGAATGTAGCGAGCACGTGGGTTTTAGAGCTATGCTGTTTTGAATGCTTCTAAAACGTGCAAAACAATCACCCTGCGTCAAGATGGGTTTTAGAGCTATGCTGTTTTGAATAGATACAAAGATTATTTTTCCTGTTGTAGGTTGAAAATATGCTTGATTTAGTATTGATAGCAGGTGTATTGCTCTCAGTAATATTTCTTTCATGATGAAAAGGTCTACCAAGCTTTCTAAAACAAATGGGATTCCTTCGTGAGTTTGATAGGATGCTCCTCTCCACTATATACATAATGTTCACCGAGAATAGACAAAAGTACGATGTCACTGGCAAATACTTGATATAATCAGAGAAGTAACGAGTACAGATTCAAAATAGGGCGACTTGAGACTTTTAAATAAACTTCATTTGTTGTTTGAGTTGCGGGTTGATCGTTTCTAGCGTAAAGTTTGCTCTTGTGATTGTATTTCTGATTTTTACGATAATAATATTAGGGACAGTTTTATAAAATTAATACAAAAAATCCTACAAATACAGTGTTTTTTACTGTGATTGCAGGATTTTTTTTGCTTATTATAAAATGAAAAATCGAAGAGCTGCTAAAGAGATCATCCCTACGATGACAATTACTAGTAAGTTTTTAGAAATGATTGCACTGACAACGGTTGGCAAGGAAGCAAGTAAGTTTTCCCAGTCAATGCTTGGAAGATGTCCCAGATTTTGAATGAATAAACTGTTGAACCATAAGGCAGACATGATAACGATTGGTACAAAGCTCAAAAATTCTGCTACGGGTTGAGAAATGTTCATTCGCTTAATGAAAAGAAAGGGTAAGACTCTTGATAACCAAGTTGCTAAGCCACAACCTAAAATAGTAAAAAAGAGATAACTAGTAGAATACATGTTTCATCATCACCCCAAATCCACAGCCTAAAAGTGTTACCACAATAATTAATAAATTACTTGGTATAAAGATTAATCCAAGAACGATTAATATGAGTGTAAATAGAATAACGGAAAATTGTAGAGAAAGAGGTAATGTTCGATCTGCGATTACCTGAAGGTAAAGCAGACCAATAAACATCGCAACGATTGCAAAATCAAGTCCAAATTGTTTGGGGTCATTAATAAAATTCCCCATCAGAGCACCAATCATTGTTGCGCCAATCCATGTCAAATAAGAAATAATATTTGCTGTGTTGAGCCACTCAAATGATAGCTTTCCTTTACTAAAATTCAACTTGTTCATCCCTAACGCAAAACTTTCATCCGTTAGCAATGTTCCTAGCATTAAATTTTGTGCTAAAGAGTTTTCTTTCAAATAATTTGCTAAAGTTGTACTCATTAAGATCATGCGTGAGTTGACTAGAAAAGTGGATAAAATAATTGATAATACAGGGCTTGAAACAGTTAACATACTGACGGTGATGAATTGTGCAGAGCCTGCATAAACAAAAGCTGAGAGCATGAAAATAACGAATAAATGAAGACCAGCAGCGTGTCCAACGACTCCAAACGCAATGCCAATTCCGATATACCCAAAAACAGTGGGCAAAGTATCTTTGATGGCTGTTTTATAATCTAATTGTCCGTTCATCTTTTTTCTCCTTTCTTGGTGTGCCACCAAGCATAGCAGAAAACTTGGTATGATTCTACTTCTGTAGCAAAATAAATAATTGGGAATTTTCTCTAAATTTTTGTCAAGAAAAGTGAAACATTTAGTTAAGTGTAAACGGTTGCGTTAAACTGAGAGTAAGTGATTGTATTTTTTGGAAGGAGAAAAGAAGTGTGAATGATTTAGAGATGTATCGCAGGCTATTAGCGATTGCTGAAGCAGGTTTGTATTATGGAAAAGATGAATTTGACAAAGAACGGTATCAAGAATTAAAGGAACTTTCTTTGGCGCTACTGAGTAGGATTGGGCAGGAATCTGTTGCAGAGCTATCTCGATTAACAGAACAAAATGAAGGATACCCGACACCTAAAGTGGATGTTCGTGCGTATATTAAGCAAGAGGATAAGGTGTTGCTGGTTGAAGACAAAAAAACAAAAGAATGGGCACTCCCTGGTGGTTACGCCGAAGTAGGTCTGTCTCCCAAAGAAAATATTCAAAAAGAAGTGTTAGAAGAAACAGGATTAATTGTTCAAGTAGACGATTTATTGGGTATCTTTGATACGAATTTGAGAAAAGATATCCCACAAGTCTATCAATATTATAAATTGATTTTTAGTTGCTCAATTATTGATGGCTTTTTTGTTGAAAATAACGAAACTTCAAACATGGCCTTTTTTGCGTTAAACAGCTTACCCGAACTATCGATAAAACGAACGACGAGAGAACAACTGGAGCATTTGCAGCAACAAGAGAATACTTATTTTGAGTGAAGTGATTCAAACGATTGAGTCAAATTGATTGGCAGATGAGCTGATTGATTTGGCTTTTATTTAATCAAAATAAATTGTTGCATTTACAACAAATAAGAGTAAACTAGAACATAAATAAATGAAAAGAGGGATTTGATTGGTAGAGATTCTTCGGGATATTGGTGTGATTGCTCGAGCCTTGGATTCCATCAGTAACATTGAATTCAAAGAAGTTGATTTGACTCGTGGTCAGTATCTTTATCTTGTTCGCATTTGTGAAAACCCCGGAATCATCCAGGAAAAATTAGCAGAAATGATCAAGGTGGATCGAACGACAACCGCTCGTGCCATTAAAAAGCTGGAAAAAAACGGGATGATTAAGAAAGAACAAGATCAAGAAAACAGAAAAATACGACATCTTTATCCAACAAGTAAAGGAGAAAATGTCTATCCATTAATCATTCGAGAAAATGAATATTCAAATCAAGTTGCTCTACAGGGGATTACAGAAGCAGAAGCACAACAATTGAAAACTTTATTAGAAAAAGTGAGTGCGAACGTAAGTGATGATTGGAATTTTGTAAAAAAAGGAAATAAACGAATTTATTGAAAGGAAATTATATTTTATATGACAGAAATAATTCTAAAAAAACTAACAGAAGAGGAAGCACAACAACTACAAGCAATCAGTATTGAAACATATGTAGACACATTTGGAGAATTCAATACAGATGAAAATATGGCTACTTATTTGGAAGAAGCTTATGAAATCGATAAGTTGCGTCGAGAACTAACGACGAATGGTTCAGAATTTTATTTATTAATGGTATCTGATGTACCGGCAGCTTATCTAAAAATCAATCTTGATGAGCAACAGTCAGAAGAGATGCCGGCGGACTTTTTAGAAATTGAACGTATTTATGTACGAAAACAGTTTAAACGCATGGGCTTAGGAAATCGTTTGATGGAACTAGCTGTTGCGAAAGCGAAGGAGAAGAAAAAATTTGGTTAGGTGTTTGGGAGCACAACAAAACAGCGTTAGCTTTTTATCGTAAATGGGGATTTACTCATTTTAGTGAACATATTTTTTATATGGGTGATGATGCGCAAACAGATTATATTTTTGTCAAAGATCTTATTGGAGAGGATGAAAAGTGAAATGAAAAAGGTGATCGTCGATCAAAGCTTTTGGGAAATTTTTCCGAATGCAACAATTGAATTATTAGTTATCGAAGGAATCAATAATCAGGTTGATCCGTCCAATGAGTCGGAGTTTACTCAGTTGTTGAATCAAGCAGCTAAAGAAGCAAAAGCTTACATTACGGAAGAGCCATTTAGTCAAAATGAAGTGATTGCACAGTGGCGACAAGCTTTTACGAAATTCAAAACGAAAAAAGGTGCGCGTTCATCCATTGAAGCTTTATTAAAGCGAGTCAGTCAGGGGCGTGAATTCACGCCAATCAATCCATTGGTGGACTGCTACAACAGTATTTCTTTGGAATATGGCGTGCCGTGTGGGGGCGAAGATCTAGAAAAAATCAAAGGTGATTTACAGTTGGGAAAAGCGGTCGGTGGCGAAAAATTTTTGCCTTTGGGTGCGCAAGAAGATGCGCCGGCTTTACCAGAAGAACTCATTTATTTTGATGAAGAGGGCGCAATTTGTCGGTGTTTGAATTGGCGTGAAGCACAGCGGACGATGTTGACGGAAGAAACAACCAAGGCCATCTTGGTGATCGAATCAATCAATGAAGCGCAGGCAGTTCGTGGCGCACAAGCAATGGAAGCTTTGAAAGAATTAACGGAGAAGACATTCAATGTAAGTGGAAAAAGAAGTACGTTAACAGCTGAAAGCCCTGAAACAATTGTTTGATAAAAATACTAATGTTAGCATGCTAGTGTTAAATGGAATCTGAGTGTGAAAAATGTTCGTGTTTTACTGATTATTCTAAATTTTAGTTTACTTATGTTGCTAATTATTATATGATTAAACACGTTGTTTTAGTGTTTAATCATTTTTTTACGGACTTATTTTTTAATGTTCGGATTTTTAGGAGGATGTCAGATGAAGGAAAAAATACTTTCCTACTTCGAGCTAGAAAAGCTAAATACTACGGTCAAACGTGAGGTATTAGCTGGTTTTACTACGTTTATTTCAATGGCGTATATTTTATTTGTTAATCCAACTGTATTGGGTGCTTCTGGTATGGATGAAGGAGCAGTTTTTACAGCAACGGCCTTAGCCAGTGCGTTAGGTTGTATTTTAATGGGAGTTTTAGCACGTTATCCAATAGCAACTGCGCCAGCGCTAGGAATTAATGCATTCTTTGCGTATTCTGTTTGTTTGGGAATGGGTATTCCTTGGGAAACAGCACTAGCAGGAGTATTTGTCGCTTCATTGATTTTTATTATCATTACGATTTTTAAATTGCGTGAGATGATTATTGATGCAATCCCAGCAGATTTAAAGTATGCAATTTCTGGTGGTATTGGTTTATTTATTGCTTTCTTAGGTTTAAGTGAAGGCGGAATTATTGTAGCAAATGAATCGACATTAGTTGGTTTAGGACCCTTGAACGTTGGGTCTACTTGGTTAACTATTTTTGGTTTGGTCGTAACAGCTATTCTATTGGTTCGTCGTGTACCAGGTGGAATTTTTATTGGGATGATTGGAACCACCTTACTTGGTTTAGTTACTGGCTTGATCCAAATGCCAACACAAATCATTTCAGCTGCACCGAGTTTGAAACCAACATTTTTGGTTGCTTTGAAACACATTGGTGATATTAATTCTCTACAAATGTGGGTCGTTGTTTTAACTTTCTTATTAGTTACGTTCTTTGATACGGCTGGAACTTTAGTTGGTTTAGCCAATCAAGCAGGATTCATGCGAGACAATAAAATGCCTCGAGTTGGTAAAGCATTGGCAGCTGATTCAACAGCGATGTTAGCTGGTTCATTGTTAGGAACTTCGCCAGTTGGCGCTTATGTAGAATCTTCTGCAGGAATCGCGGTTGGTGGCCGTTCTGGTTTGACTGCTATTACAACGGGTGGATTTTTCTTATTAGGCTTGTTCTTCTCACCTTTATTAGCAATCGTGACACCACAAGTGACAGCACCTGCCTTGATTATTGTTGGTGTATTGATGGCTCAGTCACTTCGCCAAATTGAATGGGGAAAAATGGAAATTGCGATTCCTTCTTTCTTGATTTTGATTGGTATGCCGTTAACTTACAGTATTTCTGATGGAATTGCGTTAGGATTTATTTTCTATCCAATCACAATGATTGCTGCTAAACGTGGAAAAGAAGTTTCGCCTATCATGTATTTATTATTCTTTGTTTTTATTGGCTTTATGTGGATTTTAAATGTGAATTAACAAATAAATCGTTGCCTATTTGTAAGTGAAATAACTTACAGATAGGCTTTTTTCTTAATTAAAACAGAAGGAAAGATACAATTTATTGATTTGTAGGCGTTTTATTAGTAAAATTGTGATGAGTAAAACTAACTCATAATAATTGGAGGTAACATCATGAAACACACAAAATTAGCAACAACAGTCGTAACTTTGGCAGCAGCAGGAATGTTTTTAACAGCTTGTGGCTCAGATTCAGATAAAGGAACAGCAGCATCTTCAAGCACTGCTTCAACAACAGAAGTAGTTTCAGGTGCATCAGTAAGTGATAAAGCAAGCGACTTAGAAAAAGCATTAGGCACTGACGGTAACTGGATCGTTGCAACAACTGCAGACGTTACATTTGATAACGACGTAACAGTTGCTGGTGAATTCCACGACAAAGGGGAAGCAGGTAACGATATCTACCGTAAATTTGCTTTGTACGCACAAGATGATAAACGTAATGTAACAGATGAATACACAGTAACAGTTCCAACATTGATCGTTGAATCAGAAAACTTCAACATTGTTCACGGAACAGTTAAAGGAAACATCGAAGTAAAAGCAAACGGTTTTGTTTTAAACGGTGCGAAAGTTGACGGAAACATCACATTTGAAAAACAAGAATATAAAGATTCTGCTGTTTTAGATGAAGATGGCGCATCAGTAACTGGTGACGTAACAGTCGCTGAATAAAGTGGTGTGTTTAACTAAATAATATCCGAATCTTCATCAAGTGATCTTGATAGAGAAGTACGAGGTGTGATCCAGAGGAGAAGTCCTCTGGATTTTTTTGTTGTGAAGAGATTTTAATTGATTTAAAAATTGTTATCGTTAACATTTATTACGAATATTCTTTCTAGTGATTGTCATGAAAGGCTTTTTGTTTTTTTTATGAAAAATGACAAGAAAAGGTCTATTTACTATTTGATTTAGTCACGCTACAATTCAAGCAACAAGAATTAAAGTGAAAAAGCCAATTTAGTTGAACAAAAACGTAAGCGATTTCTTTTTTGTTTGGGCAAATGTACAGGAGGAATGAATATGAGTGAACAATGGTGGCAACGTGCAGTCGTTTATCAAATTTATCCAAGAAGTTTTCAAGATACGAATGGGGATGGAATTGGAGATTTACAAGGAGTTATTTCGCGTTTAGATTATCTTGAACTTTTAGGGATAGACGCTATTTGGCTGTCGCCAGTCTATCAGTCACCTAATGATGATAATGGGTACGATATCAGTAATTACGAAGAAATCATGAGTGAGTTTGGTACGATGGCAGATATGGAAGAGTTGATTGCAGAAGGAAAGAAAAGAAATATCCGAATCATTATGGATCTAGTAGTCAATCACACTTCAGATGAACATGCTTGGTTTGTTGAAGCACGAAAGAGTCCAGAAAATCCTTCTCGTGATTACTACATTTGGCGTGACCCTGTTGCTGGTCAGGTACCTAATAACTTACGCTCCACATTCAGTGGTTCTGCTTGGGAATTTGATGAAGACTCAGGACAATATTTCTTACATTTATTTAGCAAAAAACAACCTGATTTAAACTGGGAAAATGAAAAAGTTCGTCAGGAAGTCTATGACATGATGAATTTTTGGATTGAGAAAGGTGTCGGTGGATTCCGGATGGACGTGATTGACTTGATTGGCAAACTTCCGGACCAAGAAATTACAGGAAATGGACCAAAACTCCATGAATACTTACAAGAGATGAATGCCGAAACATTTGGTGGCAAAGATCTTTTGACGGTTGGAGAAACCTGGGGGGCAACGCCAGAAATTGCGAAACTGTATTCTAATCCACAACGAAATGAATTGTCCATGGTTTTCCAATTTGAACATGTTGGTTTAGATCAGCAAGAAGGAAAAGAAAAATGGGATTTAGCACCATTAGATTTAACCAAATTGAAGGAAGTATTGTCAAAATGGCAAACTTCTTTAGGAAACGAAGGTTGGAATAGTCTGTTTTGGAATAATCATGATTTGCCACGAATCGTTTCAAGATGGGGAAATGATCAACAGTATCGAGTAGAGAGTGCCAAAGCTTTTGCAATTTTATTACACTTGATGAAGGGGACGCCCTATATTTATCAAGGAGAAGAAATTGGAATGACCAACTATCCCATTACTGATATCAAACAAGCAACTGATATTGAAACTATCAATATGTATCAAGAAAGATTAGCGTTAGGTTTTGCGAAAGAAGACTTGATTGAATCAATCAATGTCAAGGGGCGAGATAATGCTCGGACGCCAATGCAGTGGGATGAAAGTGCAAATGGCGGCTTTACGACAGGGACGCCGTGGTTACATGTGAATCCAAACTATCAAACAATCAATGTAAAGCAAGCATTAGCAGATTCGAGTTCGATTTTTTATACCTATCAGCAATTGATTGCTTTACGAAAAGAACACGATGTTATTGTGTGGGGAGAATATGAATTATTGCAAACACCAACAGAAATTTTTGCTTACTTGCGTAGTTTAGGTGATGAAAAATGGCTGATTGCATGCAATTTATCTGATCAAAGTCAGGCACTTTCGGTTCCAAAAAGTAAAGAAATTATTTTAACGAACTACGAATTGACAGAGGTACCTGTTGGAGAAGTGACGATGCGTCCTTATGAAGCGTTTGTGTTAAAGGTATGACAAAAAGTAAATAATGAGAAAAGTCAGGCAGTTCCAATGAGTTAAAGAAGCTGTCTGACTTTATTATCAAGTCAGTACGATAAAATAGGTATAGATTTTTGACAAATAATCCAAAGCATCATATGATATGCACACATGATTTTTACAACAAAAGTATACAATTGTTTTATAACTTTAAATAACGAAAATTAAGATGATAGAATCAGTTTTTCGTGAAAAGAAATTTAGTTAACAATTGCAACTGACGTTGTTTAAATCATTAGAAGTTTTTGCTTAAGTAATCATTCTTGATCAGAAACTTTACATAAATTCAGTCCAATTCATTTACAATTCCAACACACGCGAGAAAACTTAGAGAAAGAGAACGATTCATCCGAGAGGGTGAAGGATTCTTTTTACTGAGTTTTTTTGTTGTTTTAAAGAAAAATATCGTTAAGAAGAGTGATATTTTTGAAACATTTTGACTGAAATGCTATTCTGCAAATAGGAAGATCAGAAAAGGAGAACATAGATGAAGATTGTGATCATTGGTGGTTCATTCGCAGGAATCCACGCAGCCCAATTACTTAACGAAGCTTGTCCAAAAGCAGAAATTTATTTGATCGAAAAACAAAATGAAATCGGTTTTATCCCAAGTAGCTTTCATCTGCTTTTGACGCAACAAATCATTGATAAAAAACAAAGTCATTGGATAACAAAAGAAAGACTTGAAAAAACGAGTCGAATCAATGTATTGACACAAAAGTCAGCGATTGGATTAGTTGAAAACGAAGTGTTATTAGACAACGGTGAAAGGTTACCTTTTGACCAATTGATTATTGCGACGGGTTCCGCGCAAAGTTTTAGACGATTGGAAGAGCCAAAAGCACAGTATATTTATTCCGTTAAGAGTGGAACCAATTTTACTGAGTTGGAAGCAGTGCTCGCAAAAGCGGATAAAGTAGCAGTTGTTGGGGCAGGACAAGTAGGTGTGGAACTAGCAGAAGACTTAATAACTTTAGGGAAAAAAGTTGACCTTTATGAAAGCCGAAACCAGATTTTGTTTCGTTATCTTGATGAACAAATGACAGAGCCAATCCTGAACGAAATGACCAAAAGCGGCATACAACTTTTCTTGAACGAACAAGTCCAAGTTTTAGCCGATAAAAATGGTGCTATTTTAGAGTCTGAAAAACGCAAAGCCTATTATGATTTGGTTTTATTAGCTAATCATACACGACCAGATAACAGCTTATGGGCAGAGACTATCAAGCTGAATGATGATGGAACAATTTGGGTGAACGACTATTTGCAAACTTCACGAAAAGATGTGTATGCCATTGGAGATGCTATCCAAGTAACCTTTCGACCAACACAAGAAAAAATGTATGTTTCGCTAGTAAATAATGCTATTCGAACAGCTCAAGTAGTGAGTCAAACAATCAGTGGGGAACCGACGAAAGATATTGGTACCTATCGTCCAGTTGGTAATAAATGGTTTGGACATTTCGTTGGTAGCGTAGGTTTGACCGAAAGTGAACACTTTTTTTATACAAGAAAAGTTCGGAAAATCAATCAAGAACATCGTGTTTCACTTACGAATAATGAAAAGATTTACCTCCAGTTATTAGTTGATCAGGAAACAGATCAATTGATTGGTGCACAACTCCAAAGTAAGTCATCGGTTTTTCGATTATTGGATCTATTGACGATTGCGATTGAACAGCAGTGGACGTTGCAGCAATTGGGAGCGCATGAGTTATTTTTCCAACCAGAATACCGAACTCCAGAAACGATTTTAACAGAGATGAGTGGGTCTTCTTATGAGGGTTGAAGAATTACTAGAAAAGAAGGAACAACTACAAGTAACAATTTTACGTCAATTAGTCTTGCGAGGTGGGCAAGCCTCCTTGAATGATCTACGTCATGAGGTGGATTTGTCCAAGTCATCCTTTGATTCTTACTTGGAAGAAATTGAATTGATTGGTTTGAGTATGCAAAAAAAGGTAGAAGTTGTTCGAACTGATTATCAAGTAATCTTGTCTTTGGATGAAACAGTAAGTTTGGAACAAATCGTATTGCACCTTTTAAAAGATAGCTTGAAATATAAATTACTGACATATTTATTGGAACATCAACAGGCTTCGATCGTTCAATTAGCAACGGCTTTTTCTATCAGTGAATCGTCTGTTTTTCGGAAGATCAAAGAATTGAATCGATTACTGAAAGAGTTCGGAATCCAGATAAAAAATGGTCAACTTTACGGAGAAGAACTCCAAGTACGGTACTTTTATTACGAATTATTCCAATTTATTCCTGAAGAACAACGTCCACTTTATCTCCAAAATACACCAGATAAAAAGACGATTATCTTAGGACTAGAAAATGTGTTAGAAACAACTTTTTCTACCTTTTCGACTGCTCAATTCGCTTGTTGGGTGGGAATCACGAAGAAGCGATTAGTGAGCGAAAAAACGACTTTTTCAACTTTACGGGAAAAGAAACAGCTGTATCAAGAAGATCGGCTGTATCAAACAATCGACTCTATCTTGATTTTATATTTGAGTCGTTTAGCAGCAGATCTAAGTGCATACGAAACGCTGATGTTTTATAGTTTTTTTGTTTCCTTCTCTATTTTAGAAGAGGAAACATTTTATCAGTATGAGTTGACTCGAAGCAAAAAATTGCCAACGGCGGTTTTGGATACATATATTCGAGAAACGATGTTATGGCATTATCGTCCAAGGCGACTAAAAATCAGTGAAGAAAAAGCTGTCGGGTATCAACTCTCGCAAATCAACAATGAGTTATATTTTTTTTATGGTAAATTAACGATTTATGATCGTAAGCACTTGCTTGAACAACAGAAAAAAATGCTTGGTCATTCGTTGAGCAAGTTATTGGAACAACTAAAAGAAACAGCTATCAAGCAGCTACCTACGAAAAAATTTGATGTTCAAACATTGGATAATTTAATGATTCTATATGCTAGTGTTCTGATGATGATCGATTTTTACATTGCGAAACTAGTGGTTATCGGGATTGATTTGACAACTTTACCGATTTATCGCATTGCTTTCCAGCAATTTTTATTGCGCGAGCTTAAGGGAATTAGCGGTGTACAAGTAGAATCATATCAGGAAGGAAAAAAATATGATCTTATCATAACGTTTAATCAAATTAACAAAGAAGAAAATCGTTATTATCTTTCTGAATTTGCTTCTAGTTATGATATTGTGCGATTGAAAAAACAAATTGAACGCTACAAAAAAGAAAAAAATTAATATCTTTAAAAGTTAGATGTATCAAGGGATTGAAAGAAAACTGTCAAAAATAATTCAAAAAACTCAATTTTTGGCAGTTTCTTTTTTTAAATACATTGTATGATTAGTTCAGTTAAAGAAAGCGTTTGCAA
This sequence comes from Candidatus Enterococcus courvalinii, assembly GCF_017315945.1. Taxonomy (GTDB): domain Bacteria; phylum Bacillota; class Bacilli; order Lactobacillales; family Enterococcaceae; genus Enterococcus_B; species Enterococcus_B courvalinii. The sequence continues at coordinate 85,022 of NZ_JAFLWI010000016.1, read as the reverse complement.
AAAATGGAGGGATAACAATGACAGAATCAACTTACATTATGGCCATTGATCAAGGAACAACGAGCTCACGAGCGATCATCTTTGACAAAAAAGGAAGACACATCGGCAGTTCGCAAAAAGAGTTTACTCAACATTTTCCTCAAGATGGTTGGGTCGAGCACGATGCAAATGAAATTTGGAACTCAGTTCAATCAGTTATTGCAGGAGCATTTATTGAATCCGGGATTAAACCCAATCAAATCGCTGGGATTGGTATTACAAATCAACGCGAAACGACAGTTATTTGGGAAAAAGATACGGGACGACCAATCTACCACGCAATCGTTTGGCAATCTCGTCAATCAGCGGATATTGCGAATCAATTGAAAGAAGAAGGCTATCAAAAATTTTTCCATGAAAAAACAGGATTAGTGATTGATGCGTACTTCTCAGCTACTAAAATTCGCTGGATTTTAGATCATGTGGAGGGTGCGCAAGAGCGTGCAGAAAAAGGCGAATTACTTTTTGGAACGATTGATTCATGGTTGGTTTGGAAGTTGACAGATGGACAAGCACATGTAACAGATTATTCCAATGCTAGCAGAACGATGTTGTTCAATATTCATAATTTAGAATGGGATCAAGAAATTCTTGATTTACTGAATATTCCTCGTGCAATGTTGCCAAAAGCAACGTCTAATTCAGAAGTTTATGGTCATACACAAGGCTATCATTTTTATGGTAGTGAAGCGCCAATTTCAGGAATGGCAGGCGACCAACAAGCAGCATTATTTGGTCAGATGGCATTTGAACCCGGCATGGTAAAAAACACGTATGGTACAGGTTCATTTATTGTCATGAACACGGGTGAAACACCGCAATTATCAAAAAATAATTTATTAACCACGATTGGTTATGGCATCAATGGCAAAGTGTACTATGCCTTAGAAGGAAGTATTTTTGTGGCAGGTTCTTCGATTCAATGGCTGCGTGATGGATTACAGATGATGCAAAAAGCAAGTGACTCAGAGGAAGCAGCAAGACGTTCAACAAGTGATGATGAAGTCTATGTTGTTCCAGCATTTGTAGGATTAGGCGCACCTTATTGGGATCAAGCAGCACGTGGAGCAATGTTTGGGATTACTCGGGGAACGACGAAAGAAGATATCATTAAAGCAACGTTACAAGGAATTGCTTACCAAGTGCGTGACATCATTGAAACCATGCAGGCAGATACGGGCATTCAAATTCCGGTATTAAAAGTAGATGGCGGAGCTGCTAACAATGAGTATTTAATGCAATTCCAAACAGATATTTTGAATACACCAATCCAACGAGCTGAAAACTTGGAAACAACTGCTTTAGGAGCAGCTTTCTTGGCAGGTTTAGCAGTAGGTTATTGGAAAGATATGGATGAAATTCGTGAATTTTACGAAGCTGGGAAAATGTTTGAGGTTCAAATGGAAGAACAAAGACGTGAGAAACTTTACAGTGGTTGGAAAAAAGCTGTAGAAGCAACACGCGTATTTGAATAAGGGAGGAAAAACCATGTTCTCAAAGAAAACACGACAAGCAAGTATTCAAGCAATGCAAAAAGAAGAGTTAGATTTACTCATCATTGGTGGTGGGATTACTGGTGCTGGGGTAGCAGTACAAGCTGCTGCGTCTGGCATGAAGACTGGCTTGATCGAAATGCAAGATTTTGCTGAAGGCACTTCTTCACGTTCAACTAAGCTAGTCCACGGTGGAATTCGTTATTTGAAAAATTTTGACGTTGAAGTTGTAGCGGATACGGTTACTGAGCGTGCAGTGGTCCAACAGGTTGCGCCACACATTCCTAAACCAGATCCAATGCTACTACCTATTTATGAAGATGAAGGTGCAACGACCTTCAACATGTTTTCTGTCAAAATTGCTATGGATTTATACGATCGTTTGGCTAATGTGATTGGGACAAAGTATGAAAATTATACATTGACACCAGATGAAGTTTTAGAGCGTGAACCATTTTTAAAAAAAGAAGGGCTACTAGGTGCAGGTGTTTACCTTGATTTCCGTAACAATGATTCACGTTTGGTGATTGATAATATCAAAAAAGCAGCTGAAGATGGTGCTTACTTGGTAAGTAAAATGAAAGCGGTTGGCTTTTTGTATGAAGGAAATCAAATCGTTGGCGTTAAAGCAAGAGATTTATTAACTGACGAAGTAGTTGAAATCAAAGCAAAAGTTGTAATCAATACAAGTGGGCCTTGGGTCGACAAAGTTCGTAATATGAATTTCTCTCGGGCAGTTGTGCCGAAAATGCGTCCGACAAAAGGGATTCATCTAGTAGTCGATAGCAAGAAATTACCAGTTCCACAACCAACCTATTTTGATACGGGTAAGCAAGATGGACGTATGGTTTTTGCTATCCCTCGTGAAAACAAGACGTATTTTGGAACAACAGATACGGATTATCAAGGCGAATATACGGATCCAAAAGTAACACAAGAAGATGTGGACTATCTTTTAGATGTTATCAACCATCGTTATCCAGAAGCAAATATTACGTTAGATGATATTGAGTCAAGCTGGGCAGGATTACGTCCATTGTTAATTGGAAATTCTGGTTCAGATTACAATGGTGGCGATAATGGTTCGATCTCAGATAAAAGTTTTAATCAAGTAATTGATGCAGTAACTCAATTTAAAGAAAATCAAGTTTCTCGAATTGAAGTAGAAGACGTTTTGAATCATTTAGAAAATAGTCGTGGTGAAAAAGATTTAGCACCATCTGCCATTTCTCGAGGAAGTTCTCTTGAAATCGAACCAGATGGATTAGTAACTTTATCTGGTGGAAAAATCACCGATTACCGCAAAATGTCTGAAGGGGCATTGACTTTGATACGCCAACTATTACAAGAAAAATATGACTTAACTTTCAAAGAAATTGATTCAAAAACGTATGCTATTTCTGGTGGCGATTTTGATCCAACAAAACTAGAAGAAACGGTTGAAGAATTAGCAAAAGTCGGTGTGGAAGCTGGCTTGTCTGAAGAAGATGCACGTTATATCGCTGATTTTTATGGGACGAATGCTAAACAAATCTTTGGATTAGCTAAAGAAATGACACCATATCCCGGCTTGAGTTTGGCAGAATCTGCTCGGCTACGTTACGGTCTAGAAAATGAAATGGTCTTAACACCAGGTGATTACTTCATCCGTCGAACAAATCATATGTTGTTTGAACGCGATCAGTTGGATGAATTAAAACAACCTGTGATTGACGCAATGGCTACTTATTTCAACTGGTCTCAAGAAGAAAAAGAACAAGAAACAAGTCGCTTCAATCAATTGGTCGATGAGTCAGATTTACGTGAATTAAAGGAGGAAAATAAATGAGCGCAGAAATGACCCAAATCATGGGAGAGTTTATTGGTACGTTGATTTTAGTATTACTTGGTGATGGTGTCTGTGCAGCGGTTAACTTAAATAAGAGTAAAGCGCAAGCATCTGGTTGGATCGTCATTGCTTTAGGCTGGGGGATGGCAGTAACGATGGCTGTTTACATTTCGGGATTTATGGGACCCGCTCACTTGAACCCCGCAGTTAGTATTGCAATGGCGATGACCGGTGCAATTGGTTGGAACCTTGTTTTCCCATTCATTATTGCCCAAATGCTAGGTGCATTTCTTGGTGCAGTATTAGTATGGCTTTCTTACTTACCACATTGGGAAGCAACGAAAGATCAAGGAGCTATTTTGGGAACGTTTGCCACTGGGCCAGCAATTAGAAATTATCCTGCAAACTTTATCACTGAATTGATTGGTACGTTTGTTTTAGTTTTAGGTCTGCTAGCATTTGGTGAAAATGCATTTGCTGATGGAACAAATGTATTTGCTGTTGGGGGCTTGATTTTAGCAATTGGTCTATCCCTTGGTGGTCCTACGGGATATGCCATTAACCCAGCACGTGACTTAGGTCCGCGTATTGCTCATGCGGTGTTGCCGATTGGGAATAAAGGAACGTCGGACTGGGCGTATTCTTGGGTACCAGTTCTTGGACCAGTTGTTGGTGCCATCGTAGCTGTCGGTGTCTTTTCATTGATGGTTTGATAATTAACCAAATTAAATCGTGAATCTTTAAGTGTGGGGTGAAAATTGGCCTCACACTTTTTTTGGCGAATAAGCATTTTATTTCAACTTACAAAAAGTAAGCTGTATACTGGATGTAATCAAATAAATAGAAAATGAGGATAAAGCGATGGCGATTTTAATACCAGATTTTCAATTAACAGCTACAGCACACATCGGAGTAGTCGCATTAAATGTTTCAAACTTAGTAAAAATGACTGATTTTTATGAACGTGTCATTGGATTGACGTTACTTGAATCAACAGAAAACCAAAGTCTTTTAGGCGTGGAAAATCAAGTGTTGTTGATTTTAACCAAAATCGAAAATCCATTACCAGTTACTCGGAAAACTGGGTTATATCATGTCGCATTTTTATTACCAACGCGAGAAGCATTGGGAGATGCTTTACTTCACTATTTACAAGTTAAAGCGCCGATTGCTGGTGCTAGTGATCATGGGTATAGCGAAGCACTGTATTTAACCGATCCAGAAGGAAATGGCATCGAAGTTTATCGAGACAAGCCGATGAGCGATTGGCAAATCAAAGAAGACGGCGAAATCGTCGGAGTAACCGAAGAATTGGATGGCGATGGCGTACTAGAATCAGCTAGTCGCCATTGGCACGGATTTCCTAAGGGAACGATTGTAGGTCATGTTCATTTAAAAGTCAGAGATTTAGACCAAACACAAACATTTTTTACAGAAGTGCTTGGATTGAGTTTGAAAAATGATTTTGGTAACCAAGCAAAATTTTTTGCGGCTGGTTCTTATCATCACCATATTGGTAGCAATATTTGGTTAGGTACACATATTCCAGCGATGGCGCCCAATGATCTTGGCTTGAATTACTATACGTTTGAAGTACCGCTAGCTGAATTAACTCGTTTAGAAGAACATTGGGGAACAAAAGCAATCGACTATGAAAAAAATGAAGAAGGACAACTGATCCTCTTTGATCCAAATGGAATCCAAGTCAGAATCACTGGCAGAAAACCATAAATTGAGGCATAAAATTGACAAACGAAAATCTCCTTGCTATATTTAAATAGAAAATAAATAAACCTAGATGAATGGGGAATTTTTGTGAGTGTAGCAGGTATCTAATTAGTAAGTTGAATAACCAATGAACCAATAGAGGTTTATTTGGCGTGCTTATGAGTGATACCTGTCAGAAGAACATACTTTTTGACCTTTTAAGGATGGGACACAACTTTTAAGCTGTGTTGCGTCCTTTTTTTGTACGGAAAAAGACGTAACAAGCGATTGTGGTCTGTGTTATTTCATCGCACTTTAAAATAGGCTTAAGATGAGTGTTTGTTTTTTACAATGAAATGTTTCTAGGGATTTATTTATTTTAGGACGGGTATCTCTTCGTAGAAAAGGAGAGAATATGAATAATCAAATGATTGAAAAACTACAATTTAATGAAATCAAAGAAGAAGTAAAAAAACGTGCGATTGGGCAATACACCAAGGAGCGAATTGAACAAACAACTGTTCAAACAAATTTGCAAACTGTTCAGATTTGGCAAGTGGAAACGAAAGAAGCACGGACGATTTTAGAAAGTAACCAACACGTACCATTTATGGGGCTTAGTCGAATTGGTCATTTAACAGAGCAAGTGAAGAAAGGGTTGATTTTAACACCTGCAGACTTGATTGAGTATGCTGATTTTTTGAGAAGTAGTCGAATGATTACGAAGTTTTTTGAGAAAAATCAATACCAAACACCCACTTTACATGCGTATACCAGTCATTTGCCAGACTTATTGGCAGTGGAAGAAATGATTTATCAAAAAATCACGAACCAACAAGTGAGTGATGATGCCTCACGAAACTTACGAAAAGTACGAAAACACCTGCAGAATTTAGAGAAAGAAATTCAAGAACGTTTACTAAAAATTTTACGCCATCCAAATCATAAAGAAATGATCCAAGAGGCGATGATCGTTCAAAAGGGTGAGCATTACACGATTCCGATCAAGGCAAGCTATAAAAATAAATTTTCAGGAACGATTATTGAACAATCAAATAAAGGAACGACTGTTTTTATGGAGCCAGCGGTTATCGCTAAGTCAAATGAGCAATACCAATTGCTAAAAGCAGAAGAAATTGCGGAAGAATACCAAGTGTTAGCTGAATTAACTGGGTTGCTAGCAGAAGAAGAACAAGCAATCAGTTTGATTATTGAAACGATTACAGCGTTAGATATCATTTTCGCTCGTGCAAAGTATAGCCGTGAATTACAAGGTGTCACGCCACAAATCAATAAATCAGAAAGAATTTCAATCAAGCAAGGAAAGCATCCTTTCTTAGCTGAACATGCAGTACCGTTAGATTTTGACTTAGGAATTGATTATCGTGGATTGGTGATTACAGGTGCGAACGCTGGTGGGAAAACAGTTGTATTGAAAACAGTAGGATTATTTACATTAATGGCGATGTTCGGCTTGCAAGTCCCAGCACAAGAAGGTACAGAACTTGCTATTTTTGACGAATTATTTGTAGACATTGGCGATCAACAAAACTTAGAAAATGCCTTGAGTACATTCTCTGGTCATATGCAAAATATTGCAGAAATTTTAAAAAAGGTGAACAGAAATACGTTAGTTTTGCTTGATGAAATTGGTAGTGGAACAGAGCCTAATGAAGGCGCGGCGTTGGCTGTTGCAATCATGGAAACGATGTATGAGAAAGGTGCCTTGCTTGTTGCAACGACTCATTATGGCGAAATCAAGAAGTTTGCTAAGGAGCATGAAGATTTTATCCCTGCAGCAATGGCATTTGATAGAGACGCTTTACAACCAAAATACTTGTTACAAGTAGGTGAAACAGGTGATAGTCAAGCGTTGTGGATTGCGAAAAAAATGAAAATGTCTTCCACGCTGATTGACCAAGCGCAAAAATATATCCAACAAAAAACGTATCAAACTGAGAAAAAAGATTTTGCTGAACTAGGCTCAAAAGTAGGATCTAACGCGACTGACTTTGTTAAACAACGTTTTGAAAAAGGAGACCGTGTATGGTTAACTGAATATCAAAAAGAGGGGCTAGTATTTGAAGACGATGGCTCAGAAAGAGTAGTGATTTACTTGAACAATGAAAAATTAACAGTTCTTCGTCAACGCGTACAGTTCAGACGAAGTGCAAGTGAATTGTACCCTGAAGGATACGATCTAGATAGCCTATTTGTAGACTTTAAAATAAGAAAAAAACAACGTGATTTAGAAAGAGGATCGAAAAAGGCGCATAAAGAGTTGCTGAAAGAAATGCGTACACGACAACATCAAAAGAAAAAAGAACCCGATATTCACTAAAGGAGACAACCTGCTATGGTAGTGTTTTCGGGTGGCTTAAGTTAAAATAAAATGGAATAGGTTTTGAGAAAGGGGTTGTTGGTAGATGAAAATTACGCAAAATTGGCGAGAAGAAATCAAAACAATTCCCAATGGGCTTTCGCTTTTTCGGATCGTTTTGTTGCCAGTATATGTTTATTTTGTTTGGCAACATGCCTTTTATTTGGCAGGAATAGTGATTGCTGTCTCAGGACTAACTGATTTTTTAGATGGCTATATCGCGCGTCGTTTTAACCAAATTACCGATTTAGGAAAATTGTTGGATCCTTTATCTGACAAACTTACACAATTTGTGTTGATTTTATCAATGGCATGGTATCGACCATGGATCTGGCTATTGTTAGGATTATTTGTAATAAAAGAGGGCTTTATGCTGGTTGCAGGGATAATTGGGCTGAAACATAAAGTAAAATTAAGTGGAGCCAAATGGTATGGAAAATTGGCAACAGCAGTGATTTACCTAGGTATGGTGATTTTATTAGTCTTTCCTCAATTGGCAGAAACTTGGGTAAGAGTAATTTTCAGCGTGATTGCCCTATGTTTGATGCTATCATTTGTTCTATATGCGTTAGAGTATCGGAACATGTTGCGTTCAACTAAACTTAACTAGCTTGTTTCTCAAAAGGCTGTGACAATATTTTGTCACAGCCTTTTTTGTGGAAAAGAGTCAATGATCTTTATTTTTTGATAATCATATTGATTGCTTGTTCTAATTTTTTTGCTTGTTCTTCAGGGTTGGTTTCGGGGTTTTCAAAACAATTTTTAAGATTGTCAGCAACAATCATTCCCATTACTCGATCAATACTTGAACGGACGGCGGTTAACTGAGTGATGACGTCAATGCACTCTTGTTCATTTTCAATCATTTTTTGAATACCGCGGATTTGTCCTTCAGTCCGTTTCAGACGATTCATGATTTTTTTGGTTTCTTTGGCTTCTTTTTCCAATACGACGTCCTCCTTTGATACTAATAAATGAAATATACCTCAGGTAGGTATTTTTTGCAAATAAAAATCTTTTTTTCAGAGTAACAAAATTATTTCTCTTGACAGTTTTGAAATACTTCTGTTAAATATACCCCATGAGGTATATTTCAAAAGACGAAAAGAGGGAAAGCAATGTTTTCATTTTTTAAGGTCATTCCGACAATCACTACACAAGAATTAGCTGAAAAATTACCAACTAATCCTAAAATTGTTGATGTTCGGACAAGTTCTGAATACCGAGGGGGGCATATTCAACAAGCTCAGAATCTTCCTTTAGCCCGAATCAATCATTATCATGGGAATCAAGAAGAAACCATTTACGTGATTTGTCAATCTGGTATGCGGAGTAAACAAGCTGTTAAGAAGTTGAGAAAAGCGGGCTATCCTGCGGTGAATGTTCGTGGTGGTATGAATCAATGGCGTGGAACGAAAGTGAGAGGGAAATAAAATGAAGATTATTATTATTGGTGGTGTAGCTGGTGGGATGTCTGCTGCTACGAGATTACGACGTTTGATGGAAGATGCGGAGATTATCGTATTTGAAAAGGGACCATTTGTTTCGTTTGCAAACTGTGGACTGCCCTACTTTGTTTCAGGAGAAATTGATGAGCGGGAAAAATTATTAGTTCAAACACCGGAAGCATTGGCTGCTCGTTTTCGCTTAGATGTTCGACCAAACCATGAAGTAGTGAATATTTCTCCAGAAGAGAAGCAGATCGAAGTGGTAGGGAATGGGCAAAAAGAAATAGTTGCATATGATGTACTGATTTTATCACCAGGGGCAAAACCATTTGTTCCTAATATTTCGGGGATTTCGGCCGCAGAAAATGTTTTTTCAATTAGAAATGTACCTGATATTGACCGAGTCATGCACGCGTTGAAAGCAAAACCTCAAAACGCGGTTGTTGTTGGCGCAGGTTTCATCGGTTTAGAGATGGCAGAAAATTTACAAAAGAGCGGGTTGCAAGTCACGGTTGTGGAGCAAGCACCACACGTCTTACCGACCCTTGACGAAGAGATGGCTGTCTATGTTCAACAAGAGCTAGTCAAACAAGGTGTAGAGGTCTTGACGAGTCAATCAGTCGTGGGATTTGAAGAAAAGGGGAAAAAACTTCGTTTAGCAAATGGTGAAACGTTGATTTCTGATTTGACGATTTTATCAGTTGGTGTTCAACCAGAAAGTACGTTAGCTGAAAATGCTGGATTAAAATTGGGCTTACGTGGCGGGATTGTTGTGAATGAAAACTATCAAACAAGCAACCCTGCAATTTATGCTGTGGGTGATGCAATTGTAGTCAAACAGCAAATCACTGGTGAAGATGCACTGATTTCATTGGCTTCTCCAGCCAATCGTCAAGGGCGCCAAGTTGCTGATGTTATTGCTGGATTACCGAGAACGAATCAAGGAAGTATTGGAACAGCAATTGTGCGAACATTTGATTTGGCCGCAGGTTCAACTGGGTTGAGTGAAAAAAGTGCGAAAGCAGCTGGGTTGCCAGTACAAGTGACACATGTGCTTGGAAAAAGTCACGCTTCTTACTATCCGGGAGCAACTGAGTTGTTGTTAAAATTAATTTTTAATCCAATGACGGGTGAGATTTACGGTGCTCAAGGCGTAGGAGCTGCAGGAGTTGACAAACGTTTAGACATTTTGGCAACAGCAATCAAAGGACAGCTGACGATTTTTGAATTGCCTGAATTAGAATTCACGTACGCTCCACCATTCGGTTCGGCAAAAGATCCAGTGAATTTATTGGGCTATGCGGCGATGAACATCGCGGAAGGAGTGAGTGAAACTATTCAGTGGCACGAACTTGCAACGGAATTAGAAAACGGGAAAATCCTTTTAGATGTGCGCAACGAGAATGAGCTAGCTAACGGGAAATTTAAAGAAGCGATCAATATTCCACTAAATGATTTACGCGAGCGTTTAGGTGAGTTGGACCAAGGCAAAGAATACATTGTGAGTTGCCATAGTGGGTTGCGTAGTTATCTTGCAGAGCGTATTTTGAAACAAGCAGGCTTTAAAGTGAAAAATTTAGACGGTGCATTTGCACTGTATAAAATGGTGTTACCAGAGGAGATTAGTTATGTATAGAAGTATTGGTCCAGCAGAATTTTATCAAGAAACAAAAAAGAAAAGTGTACCTATTATTGATGTCCGTGAATCGGTAGAGTATCAAATGGGGCATGTGCCAAATGCAGAATCGTTTCCGCTAAGTGAGCTAGAATCGGCTAGCTCACAGTTGACCAAAGAGAAGACGTATTATGTTATCTGTCAATCAGGTGGACGTTCAGCAACTGCTTGTCATTGGTTAGCTTCACAAGGCTTTGATGTCATTAATGTAATGGGTGGAACTTCCGCTTGGCCAGATCGTTTAGTTTAGATAGAGCTGAATGACAGAATTTAGTACCTTTTTTCTCTAGCAAGTGAGTTCAGTAGGCAACTTCAATAAGTGATTTAAAGAAACAATTAGCTTGTAGTTTTAGAAAGTGGATGGCTAGTAGCTTCGTTTTATTAGACAAATTCCATAGAGTGTTTATGTTTCTTTTTCTTGATTTGTTTTATACTAAAACGAATATTGAAGAATAAGGACGGGATCCAGACATGAAGAAATTTGTTACAAGTCTAGCAGTGACCGTTACTGCTTCGGGATTGTTTTTTTTAGCACAACCAGTCTTAGCAGAAACAACGGGAATAACACAAACAACTAGCTCGACAAGTATCGAGGAAACAGTGGCAACGAGTGAGTCACAATCAGCACCACAACCAATTGAGTCAACAGAATCAACGATTACTTCTGATGCAAACGAAACGACGGCATCTTCAACACAGCGATTCGACCCTGATTGGTTTCAAAAGTTGGAAGAACGAAGAAAAGAAATCGAACAGTCTTTAGAGGATGCTAAGAATAAACTGAAAGAAAATCAAGAAACGATTCATCAAGATTTGTCTGAACTAAAAGAGAACGCACAAAAAAATCATGAACAATTAGAACAAAATTTAGCCAATGCACAAGAAATTGCTGATGCAACACAAAAAGATATTGATGGAAAAATTCAAAAAGCGAAAGAGATTCAAGAACAAATCCATGCATTGGGGACAGATACATCCACTGCTTTAACCAATACACAATCAGATATTGAAACAGCGAGTGCTGAAATTGATGCGAAAATTCAAGACGCACAAGCGGCAATTGAAGATGCAAAGGCAAAGAAAACAGATCTTGAGTCCAGTATCGGTCGAATCAAGTCCATTTTACACTCAGCTGGTTCTAACGTAGAGAACCAAGACGTTTATGCCGCTGATACGAAACAAAGTGTGGAACCTTTAGCAGCTAGCTCTACGGTAAAAGAGTTACCTAAAACGAACGACAAACAATCAATTGGGTTAGCTGTTTTAGGCTTCGGTTTGGTTAGTGTCACAGCTGTTTTAATGAAAAAAAGAGCCTGAACAGCTTCAGCTAGGTTAAGTAGGAAAAAATGTTTCTAGTGTTTCAAGCGAAAATATGCTAAAATAAATATAGAAAAAGGAGTTGCGTCAACAACTCCCTAACAGCACCGTTTAAGACGGTGACCAGTAATAATCTTAGAAAATAATCGTCCTGATTAGAGGAAGTAGACGGTTATTTTTTTGTCTTGGTTGACTACTGCTAGGATGCCAAAAATGATCGTTGCGATTAACGAATCGAAACCAATCATTCGCTCCAAAGCTGATTCAACAGACAAAAAGGCTTCTCCTCTCTCTGGATTTTGGAAGTATGCACATACGCATCCCCCCTCACTTTTAATTGGATAGCCATCGTCATAAACTCTACTGTCGTTTGTTAGTATACCATGTTCATCAGAAAAAAAACTTGACTTTAAAATAATCCTGGATGTTTTTTTATAGCGCATCCATTCATTTTTAGAAACAGAATAAAAGCATCGCTTTCTCAAAAATAGTAGTCCTTTTGAGAAGCGATGCTTTTGTTTCGTTCTAATCTGTGGAAAACTGTTTATCGAGTAGCTACAGCAGTTCCGCTACAAGTAACCATTAACATACCGTTGTCACTACCAAGAACCTCATAGTCCATTTTTACACCAATAATGGCGTTAGCACCAAGAGATTCAGCGCGACGTGCCATTTCAGCTAGCGCTTCTTCTCGAGCTTGTAATAGTTCGTCCTCGTAGCTTTTTGAGCGTCCACCAAATACGTTTCGTAATCCTGCACCGATATCTTTAAAAACATTGATACCAGTAATCACTTCACCAAAAACGATTCCTTTATAATCCTCGATCGTTGTTCCTTCAACACTATTTGTAGTTGTTGTAATCATATGATCACTCCTTTCATAGCAAAAGTATAACAAATTTTTTAATAAAGCGCTCTTTTTCAACTAAGGTGAGGATAAATTGAGTAAAAATTGCAACTTTGACTCGCACTGTTTACAATGAAGCTGGTGATAGAAAGAGGTGCGCACATGGAATTGAATCAAACTGATTTTCAATTATTTGATCGAGAAATATATACCTTCAAGCAGTTAAAAGAACAGGCTTCAGCACAAGAAATCGAAGAAATCAAAGCGGATTATAAAAAACAGTGGCAAAAATGGAAAATGTTACAGTTGGAAGTTGCAAAAGAATTGCCGGTAGCATATGGAATGCAAAAACCAAAAGTTGAGAGTTGGACGAATGGTTGGAATTTGCGAAGTCATTTTTGGAGTGCTTACCGCAGCGAAGATCGCCAGCAAGAAAATGCGTGCATGGCTGTGTTATTAAATAAAAAACAATTTCAAGTTTATTTGATGTTTCAACATTACAAAAGTGACGAGCGAAGTGGGGGAGTAGAAGAATACAATGAGTTGCTAGCTACATTATCAGAATGGAGCAAGCAAGTTGCGATAGAAAGATATTACATTTGGCCTCAAGTAGAACATGAGTTGGTGGATCACTTACCTTTGGCTACCTATTTAGCGGATCCGAAAGGTCAAGAAGCATTGAGGGAAGCGATGGAGGATCGTTCGTTTCAAATTGGCCGTTTGTTTTTTAAAACAGATTGTCCAGTAGAAGATCTTGTAGCGGAAACAACCAAAGCGTTAAACGAGTTAGCTCCTCTGTATTTTGCATTAAAAAAATAAACTTGTTCCTACCTTTTCTAGCAAAGCTTGTGAAAAAATGTGTTAATTTTGAATGAAAATAGTAGCAAAGAGGCGTATAATAAGCGAGCATTCATGATTAAAAAGGAGGATGTCAATGAAAGAATTGGATTTATCAAAGTCTTTGTTTGAACTAGTTTCCCTTTACCCTGAAGTAAAGGAATTGATGTATAGATTAGGTTTTGAAGCAATTGCAAAACCAGGAATGTTACAAACAGCGGGTCGTTATATGACGATTCCTAGAGGGGCAAAAATGAAAAAAATTCCTTTAGAAAAAGTGATTGATTTTTTTGAAGCAAATGGCTTTGTTGTGAAAGGAGTAGAGTGATGGAACGAACAAGACAGCAACGACAAGAACGCATTGTGGAAATTTTAACGTTGTTACATGAAGGTGGTTCGTTTGAAGCGGCGAAAGAGTTATTCAATCAAGAGTTTGACGGAGTGGATGTGACAGAAATCACAGCAGCCGAAAAAGCATTGATTCAGAGTGGCTTAAATCCTCAAGAAATTCAACGATTATGTAATATCCATGCGGCAGTATTTAAAGGATCAATCAATGAGATCCACCGGTCCAACTTGGAACATGAACAACCGGGTCATCCAATTCACACGCTGAAGTTAGAAAATCAAGTGCTGCAATCTTTGTTAACAGATGAAGTTGACGACTTATTGTTAAAAATCAAAGCAGGTGATTGGACACAAAAAGAACGATTACTTAAAGCGCTCAAGGATCTAAGACAAATCGATAAGCATTATGCACGTAAAGAAACATTGATTTTTTCTTACATGGAAAAATATGGAATCTCAGCACCACCAAAAGTGATGTGGGGCGTGGATGACGATATTCGTGACATGGTGAAGGCATTGATTCAACTAGTAGAAGATGAACGAGCTGCGTATAACCCAATTGCTACCAAGTGGGAAGAAACAAAAAATGAAATCGAAGAAATGATTTTTAAAGAAGAAGAGATCATGACGCCGATGACACTGGATGTATTTAGTTTATCTGATTGGGAAAAAATCGCAGCAGATAGCTTTGATATCGGTTTTGCCTTTATTCCAGAACCACTTCCTTGGAAACCAAGCCAAGAAGCATTGGAAAAAGAAAGTGAGCGCGAACCTGCTCGTCAACTAGCAATCCAACAAGCAAAAGAAACCACAGACGAAATTGCAGAAAGTTTGTTGAATGAGCCGGATAGCGTACCCGTATTTGTAGAAAAACAAAACAAGGCAGAGGTTGAAGAAGTCGCTGAGACGATTGTCCTACCAACAGGAACATTGAAACTAGAACAAATGATTGCAATGTTTCAAGTTTTACCAGTTGATTTGACGTTTGTGGATAGTGAAGATCGCGTACGCTTTTTCTCTGAAGGAAAAGAACGGGTTTTCCCGCGAACGACATCCGTGATTGGACGAGAAGTGGTGAATTGTCATCCACCAAAAAGTATGCATATCGTGCAGCAAATCTTAGATGATTTTCGTTCAGGTGCCCGTTCGGAAGCTGAATTTTGGATTGACATGCGCGGGAAAAAAATCTATATTCGCTACTTTGCGTTAAAAAATGAAGCAAATGACTATCTTGGTTGTTTAGAAGTTACTCAAGATGTGACAGAAATTCAATCACTTGAAGGGCAAAAAAGATTATTAGACTAAACGCCAATGATAGAGGGTTGTAATGAGTGTGAATGCTCATTGCAACCTTTTTTGCTTTCTTGATAGCTATCAATGTTTTCCGTCTTTTTTTTGATTATTCTGTTATTGGAAAGTAAAGGAGGAGTTAGGATGAATAGTCAAAAAATGATTTTAAGTCATAAAAAACAATTGATGATAGTGAGTGGTAGTTTCATTATTTTAGCGCTTGCCGCTAAGTTTTTTTCGTATCAAGAAGGGTATCGTTTAAGTATGGCGATTTCGGCTGTCTTTGGGATTTTGCCAATTGGTCTTCAAGCATATCAAGCAGTGAAAGTGAAAGTTATCAGTATTGATTTGCTAGTGACGATTGCGATTTTTGGTGCGTTTGCGATTGGTGAGTATAATGAGGCTGCGATTGTTGCTTTCTTATTTTTATTTGGTCATTTTCTGGAACAAAAAACATTGGAAAGAACGCGCTCTGCTATTCAAAGTCTTGTTCAATTAGCCCCAACGACAGCTTGGAAATTCTTTGGAGATACGGTGGAAAAGATCCTAATTGATGAGGTCGAGGAAGATGATTTGTTATTAGTTAAAACTGGCGCCCAAATTCCTGTAGATGGCGTAGTCATAGAAGGCGAAGGTTCAATTGACGAATCGAGCGTTACCGGTGAAGCGAAACGAGTAGCGAAAAAAGCCGAGGATCAAGTATTTGCTGGAACGATTGTAGAAAATGGGACATTGAAAGTACAGGCAACACGAGTCGGTGAAGAGACAACATTTGGGAAAATTATTGAATTAGTTGAAGAAGCGCAAGACGCTAAATCGACAACTGAACGCTTTATTGATCGATTTGCGACATACTACACACCATTTGTGTTAATTCTTGCACTTTTAATTGGGCTGTTTTCTAAGGATATTCGTTTGGCAATCACAATTTTAGTTTTAGGATGTCCAGGAGCGTTAATCATTGGTGTTCCAGTCTCCAATGTTGCTGGGATTGGCAACGGTGCAAAAAACGGTGTGCTGGTCAAAGGTAGCGAAGTAATGCAAGTATTTAGTCGAGTAGATACTATGGTTTTTGATAAAACAGGAACGTTAACTAATGGAAAACCAAGTGTTTCAAGTATCAAGTCTTATGGTCAAACACCGGCGAATATTCTACCACTCGTTGCTAGAATCGAACAAGAGTCGGATCATCCTTTGGGACAGGCAATTGTAAAGTATGTGGAAAAACAGGTAGAAAATATGGAGCAATACCAAGTAACAGACACCACTGTAATCAAAGGAAAAGGAATTATTGCAACAGTAGCAGGAGAAAAGCTATTTATAGGTAATCACCAACTGTTAAGCGATCAAGGCATCTCTCTGACAGAAGTTGAATCAGACGAGCAACGACTACAAGAAGAAGGGAATTCTTTAGTATTTGTAGCAACAGAAAACGAGGTCGGCTTATTGATTGGAATCAAGGATCAACTGCGTGAGGGAGTCAAAGAAACTTTACAGAGTTTGCAAGAAAAAGGAATCAAACGGCTAGTGATGTTATCTGGCGATAATCAACTGACTGCTGAAAGCGTGGGGAAAGAAATCGGTCTTTCAGAGATACATGGAGATTTATTACCAGAAGACAAAGCAACCTACATCAAAAAATTACAAGAAGAGGGTCAAGTCGTTGCCTTTGTTGGTGATGGAATCAATGACAGTCCTTCTTTAGCGATTGCAAATATTGGAATTGCTATGGGGAATGGGACAGATGTTGCGGTAGAAACTTCCGATATCGTTTTGATGCAATCTGATTTTAAAAAATTGCTTTATGCCTATGAGTTAACCAAAAAATCAGTTTTGAATATGAAAGAAAACATCGGGATTGCGTTAGGCACAGTTTTGTTTTTACTAATCGGACTGATTTTCGGCTATGTCTATATGGCAAGCGGTATGTTATTTCATGAGTTAAGTATTTTACTAGTTGTTTTCAATGGCATGCGTTTATTATCTTATCATCAAAAAAAGAAAAAACTTGATAGAAATCAATTATTTAAAGAAACAGAGGAATTAAACTAAAGATGTAGTGAAAGGGAGGAATTTATCGTGAAAAAAGTAATTATCCAATTAGGGACATTAACTTGTCCGTCTTGTATGCAAAAAATCGAACAAGGACTTAGCCAACAAACTGGTGTTGAAAAAGTAACAGTTTTGTTTAATGCCAGCAAAGTAAAAGTTGAAATAAATGAAAAGGATATTCAACCAGAAGATTTAAGCAAAAAGATCGAAGCATTAGGTTATGATGTCGAAGGAATGAAAGTAAAGGGGTTAGCATAAGATGAACCCAACCCAAAAATACGAACAAGAAAAAATCCAAAGTGAACAAGATCATCATACGCCTACCGCTGCAGCGATGATTAGTCACATTTTGTCTAACTTAGTTATTCATCGTACAAAGCTTAAACAAGCAAGAGCATACCTTAAAGGTAACCAACGTGGTTATTTAGAAACCAAGTTACCAACAATCATCGTCAAAGAAGATGAGTTGTTTGACGAATTAAGTCAATTGGTATTAGATGAAGGGGAACTCATTCCAACAACGACTGCTGAATTTGTCGATTATGCAATGATTAAGGAAAGTGGTCAGCTGAAATATGAATCTGCTGAAAAAATGTTGACTGAGATGGTCACTGATTTTGCTACTCAAAAGTTATTTGTTACTCGTGGAATTGTTTTAGCGGAAAAAGAAGGTAAATATGGATTAGCAGAATGGCTCAAAGGATTATATGCTTGGCTTAATCACCAATTGTATACATGGCAAAGTTATTTAGGAAAAGATATTCAAGAAGGATTAATGGAGGAAGAATAAGGAGGGTGTTACGTGGATCATCAACATTTGTGTGTCTCAGTCGTACCATTGTTTAATCATCTGGCAGAAGCAGAACAACAAAAAATCCATGAATTAGTGAGCCATCGAGAGTTTAAGAAAGGGGAACAAATCTTTTCGCCAGCTGACGATGCTCAATTAGTGATTGTCGCTCATGGAAAGTTGAAAGTGTACCAGCTTTCTTCTGGTGGTAAGGAACAGCTATTACGTGTTGCTTTGCCAGGAAGTTATGAGGGAGAAAGTCAATTGTTTGGTGTTCCCAATGATTCCTTATTTGCTGAAGCATTGGAGCCCACAGAAATTTGTTTGTTAAGACAACGAGATTTTTCAAATCTGTTACTTCATTATCCAGAATTAAGCTTGAAATTGTTAGAAATTAATGCAGAAAAAATGGCGAAGATTGAGCAACAAACACAATTTTTGATGATGGAAAAAGTGGAAGAACGTTTAGCCACATACTTGCTTGACCTGTTTCAAGTAGAAGAAAATCTGCAATTGACACTACCAATGAAAATGAAAGAATTGGCTGCCTTTTTGGGAACTACACCTGAAACGTTATCTAGAAAATTCAAGTTGTTGGAGAAACAACAACTCATTCAACGAAAGGGAAGAATCGTTGAACTGATTGATGTAGAGGAATTAGAAGATCTATAAAATGTTTGCTGAAAGAAGAGGTTGTGGCGCAAAGCGATCAGCTCCGAAGAGATAGCGAGTAGGCACTCAAAATAGCTTTTTATATTTTGAAGTGGATGCAGCTATAGCGAGGAGTTACTTTGGGAACACCGTGAGAAGAGGTTGTGGCGCAAAGCAATCAGCTCCGAAGAGATGTGAGTAGGCACTCAAAATAGCTTTTTATATTTTGAAGTAGATGTAAGTTAGAATGAAGAGGTACTTCTTGAACATCATTTAATCATAAAAGGAGGTATGACAAGATTTTTGTCATACCTCCTTTTTTTAATCGATAATTAAATCTCGTTGACGATAACCAAGAGAACCCAAGAAAATCATGCCTATACTAATGAACATTATCGTGCTAAACGTTGGAAAGTCAAATGCTTCTGTTGGCAACTTTGGAAACCAACTTTGGATAGCTGTTTTGGCAAACCAATCAGGCAAATTTAAGATGCCACCGAAGTAATTCAACATGAATGAATAACCTAAATAGACGTAACTAATTTTACCAAGCTTAGGTGCCCAACCTAAGAATAATCCAGCTAACCCAATGAAAAATAAAATTGTTGGGAAAAGATTGAAGCCTGCTGCTAAAAAAACAGATAATGTCATAGATGTTTTAGCAGTCATGACAGACAATGCTGTCACACCGAGGGCGCCTGCGCTCAATAAAGTGGCTACTCCGCCAGCAAGTATAGCTAAACTAATTGTAGTCCAATAAAACGTATGACGAGAAGTCTTAGTTGAAAACAATTGATCCAGATGGCCACGAGCTTCTTCTGAGAATAATTTATTTGTTATCGCAATAGGTAAAATAGCCGAAAGACAAATCAGCACCATGATAATTGTACTAGTAAACGACTCTTCTATAGAAGAACCTGATTGCATAAACATTTGTTTCATTAACTCATTACTTTCTAAAAAGTCTTGCATATCTCCGTAAATCGAACCATAAGCGGCCCCCATGATAACGAAGGCTACGAACCAACTGATGATTACTCCTCGATTTAGCCGTAAAAATAACCCTGGTATAGACAATAGCGACTGTTTTGCTGTTGCATTTCCTTCGCTTTCTGGAAAATAGCCAGAATTCAAATCACGATGCTCTTCTAATAAACTGGCACAAACGCAGACTACAATACTAAATAGGAACAGATAAAGAAGTGGTATCCAGTTATTTTTAGTAAAAGGAAACGTTAAATAAGTCCAGCTCAAGGGATTCAGCATGGACAAATCGCTGTTGCTGACATCGGTCCATGCTCTTAATAAGTACATTACTCCTATTAGTGAAAGTGATGCGCCAGTTGCACTTGAAGAAACCGGCATTACCTGAGCAAAAAATAAAGCAATTACGCCACCTAAAAAACCAGCAGCTCCAACTGAAAAACCAAATAATAAAGATCCCTCTACTGTTATAGAAGAAGCTTGAAAAGCAATCATCATTCCGCTGGTGAATCCCGCTAGTAACAAGTTGATTAACAGCGTTTCAGTTAAAACAGCAAATGAATTGGCTTGGCGGCCAACTCTGAAGGAGCGAATCAATTCTGCTAAGCCAAGATCTTCTTCTTTTCTTGTATGACTGACTACATGTAAGATAGATAGCACAGCTGCAAATAACCCGCAGAAAAGTAACATTTCGTTCGCATACATCGCACCTAGTGTGTAATCAGCTGCTGAATGGACAGGTGAAGGTCCGACCATTGAAATCATCGCTGGATTTTGCATCGTTTCGTACATTCCAGTTAAGCCATTTCCTTTTGCGATTTCTTCAAAGGCTGGAACATATGCGCCAGAAAATAAGCCCAATCCAATGACCCAAAAACCTATTTTTTTCCAGTCACGCTTGAGATATTGTAAAAAAAGAACAGACCAACGTGAAAATCGCTTATTCATAATAAAAAACCTCCCAGTGACTTAATTTTCATAATGACGCATAAATAAGTCTTCGAGTGTTGGTGGAACAGACTCAAACTTTTTCACTCCTAGTTTTGTAGCGGCGAGTAAAATTTCATTGAGTTGTTCGGTATCCGCAGAAAAATGTGCTTGATTTTCTTTTTGTACAAAGTCGTAAACGCCAGACAAATTTGCGAGTGTTGTGACATCACCTTGTGTTTCAATAGTGATTGTCGAGCGAGTCAAGTGTCTTAATTCGGCTAATGACCCCTCTTCGACAACCTTTCCTTTCCGGATAATAACAATCTTATCTGCCAAGCGCTCCACTTCACTGAGAATATGTGAAGAAAGCAAAATAGCTTTCCCAGCCTGTTTGATTTTTTCGACTTCTTCTTGAAATACTGCTTCCATTAACGGATCAAGACCTGAAGTTGGTTCGTCAAATAGGTATAAATCAGAATCTACTGATAATGCCGCAATCAATCCAACTTTTTGCCGATTCCCTTTTGAATAGTTTTTGGCTTTTTTCTTAGGATCTAATTCAAAACGTTTAATCAACTCATCACGTTTTTCTCTGTTGCCATTTCCGTGTAGTTTCATAAATAGATCAATAATTTCGCCACCAGTCAAATTCCCCCACAAAGCAACGTCTCCCGGAACATATGAAAGACGTTCATGGATGGCAAGACTTTCTTTGAACACATCTTTACCGAAAATTTCAGCTTGTCCACCATCTTTTCGGATGATTCCTAACAATGTTTTGATAGTGGTCGATTTTCCTGCCCCATTTGGACCAATAAAACCAACAACTTCACCAGCGTCCACAGAAAAAGACACATCTTTTAGTGCTTCAAATTTTCCAAACTTTTTTTGTAGATGCTGTACCTTAACAACTTCGGGCATTCCCAAATCACTCCTTCCGTCTTCGACTACAGGCCAATGTTTGGTTCGCTGCAGTGAATCTTGTCACTGATGATATTCCTTTTGTTTTTTACTGTCAATGAAAATCATTGTATAAATAAAACTGAAATGCTATTGTTGGTTTAATTTTTTGGGTGTATAATACCTTTACTTGTAGAAATGAACTATTTAAGGTAGAGAAGTTTAAAAAGAGGTTGATAGAATGAATGGTTTTGAAAAAAGAACCGAAGAAAAAAAGAAACAAATTGTTGAAGCAACCTTCGAGATAATCAACTCTGAAAATGGTTTGGTTGCTTTAACGATTGATGAAGTAATCGCTAGGGCATCTGTTAGTAAGGCGACAGTTTTTAAGTACTTTGGGAACAAAGAAGCGTTGATTTACCAAGTATTCTTTGAATTTATGGATGAGTTAAAAGATTCGGCAAAAAAAATTATGGAACAAAATCTTTCGTTTGAAGAAACGTTAATCAAGATGAGTGAAAATAAAATCAATTATTTAAAACAAGTAAATCAACAATTTTATCTTGATTTGATGGCTTATTATACGAAAAAAAGTAACCAACGATTTTCAGAAATGATGGATGAATATACGAAAGAGAGTTTAGACATGATGTTGGATCTTTTTCATCGTGGCAGAAAAGAAGGAAAAGTGGACCTAAAATACTCAGATGAATTTTTGTTGCTGTATTTTCAAGCGATGATCGAAGGGATTTCTAAGCCCGCTATTTACAGTAAATTATTACCTTACACAGCGGAATGGACGGAGTTGTTATTAAAAGGAATCTCTCCTAGTAATTAAAATTGGTATAGATTGGTTTTACGTATGTTTATTTCTGCAATAGAATAAAAGTTTACTATTAAGTATGGAGATTGGTGGATAAGAAGTGATTTTTCTTGTTCGATAAAATTTTCATGCTTTTTTTTATTTGAAATGGTATACTTTCTTTTGTTGGTTTTTTGTTTTTTTCATGAAAATTTTCCATAAACAGAAATCAATAATAATTTAGACTAGATCAGGTAAATAAATGGTCTTGTTTTTTTGGAGGAAGAGAATGAAAGCATACATGCAAAGGATGGGTCGCTCATTAATGCTGCCTGTTGCAGTTTTACCAGCGGCATCACTTTTAGTAGGGGTTGCGAATTGGATCGTAGGAATGGGTATTAGTAACGCAGGAACAACTTTTTTGATGAATGCTGGGTTAGCTATCTTAAATCACTTAGCGTTACTATTTGCTGTTGGTTTAGCGTTGGGAATGTCTAAAGATAAGGATGGATCAGCCGCGTTAGCTGGTTTAGTCGCTTATTTAGTTCCACAAACTGTTTTAGCACCACTTTCTGTTCAAGGGTTATTTGGCTTAACCAATCTTGCTGACGTCAATCCGGCGTTCAATAGCATGGATAATAATGTTTTTGTGGGAATCGTGGCTGGCTTAGTAGCTGCTGAAATGTACAATCGTTTTAGTCAAGTCAAGTTACCCATGGCCTTATCATTTTTTAGTGGGAAGCGGTTGGTTCCAATCATGTCAGCATTAGGAATGCTTCTAATTTCGGCTATTTTATTATTCATTTGGCCTAGTGTTTATGACGTGTTAGTTGCATTTGGGAAAGGAATTTCTGGATTAGGATTTATTGGCGCTGGCGTGTATGGTTTGTTTAATCGTTTATTGATTCCAACTGGCTTACACCATGCATTGAATTCAGTTTTTTGGTTTGACGTAGCTGGAATTAATGACATTGGAAACTTCTTAGCTGGACAACAAGCGTTGGATACTGGAAAAGCAATTATTGGACAAACTGGGATGTATCAAGCAGGATTTTTCCCTGTGATGATGTTTGGTTTACCTGCTGGAGCGTTTGCTATTTATCAAAGCGCTCGTCCTGAAAAGAAAAAGCAGACTGCTTCATTAATGCTTGCAGCAGGCTTTGCTTCATTTTTTACTGGTGTAACAGAACCATTAGAATTTTCATTTATGTTTGTTGCTTGGCCGTTGTATGTTTTACATGCTATTTTTACGGGAATCTCATTGGCAGTTAGTGCCTTTTTCCATTGGACAGCAGGTTTCGCGTTTAGTGCAGGATTTGTTGATTACTTCTTGTCATTGAAAAATCCAGTAGCAAATCAACCTTTGATGTTGCTTGTACAGGGAGCTGTGTTTGCAGTTATTTATTATTTTGGTTTTCGATTTGCTATTCAAAAGTTCAACTTGATGACTCCGGGAAGGGAAGCTGGAACTGGCGAGGAAACGCCAGAAGTTGCTACGAGGGAAGAGAAGTTTTCACACTTAGCAACTGAGATTTATCTAGCGCTTGGCGGCATCGAAAACGTCCAAGTAATCGATAATTGTACAACCCGTTTGCGTTTACAAGTAAAAGACACTAATCAAGTGAATCAAGAAAAAATCAAAGCAACTGGTGTGCCAGGAGTTAACGTAATTGATGATACAAATATTCAAGTTATTGTTGGGACTGAAGTACAATTTGTTGCTGATGAAATGAGCAAACTACATGGACAACCACGGAGTTTCAAGTTGGCAAACGAATCAAGCCAACCCGCTGAGGTGAAAGCGCCAATTGACAAGGAAATTACAAAAACAACTGAAGTCTATGCTGTAGCAAATGGAAAATTGATTCCAATTAGTGAAGTTGCAGATGCAGTTTTTTCGGAAAAAATGATGGGAGATGGCTTTGCGGTTATCCCAACCTCAGGAGAAATTTTCGCACCGGTTTCTGGAACGATCGCAAGTATTTTTCCAACGAAACATGCTGTGGGAATCAAGACAGATAGTGGTATTGAAGTGTTGCTTCATATGGGGATCAACACGGTTGACTTAAAAGGAGAACCATTTACGATTTATGTCGAAGAAGGACAACGCATTGCGCGTGGACAACTAATCGCAGAAGTGGATCTGACCATGTTAGCAATGAATGAGAAAAAAACTGATATGATTGTTGTTTTCACCAATAAAGAGGCAATCAAAACAATAGCAATAGATACTGTAACTTCTGTTCATGGAAATGAAATTATCGGAAAAGTGGAAGCAAAATAAAAAGAGAAGCTGGGATTAACCCCAGCTTCTCTTTTGACTCATTTTGTATTTAGCTTAATCCACGAGCTTGTTTATCCACCACAGAAGGCACGTTGATGAACTGCTCTAAGACATTATTTTGACCCGAAAGTTCAGATTCAAAGCGAATACCATCAATATTGATTCGCGCTTGACGGTAATAGTTTGCTCCCAATTGTCCCCAAGAAGGAGTAGAGGCATCCACATTACAGAAAATTGAAAAACCTTGTGATTTTAAGTAATCAAATTTTTGATTTTCAGCTGTGTAGTCGTGCCAATCACTGATGTCTGCACCAAAAGGATAAATGAGCATCGTTGTTTTTCCTAAGATTGGAGCGACTTCTGTTTGCCAAAGCTCATTGTCGCGTTTTACATCTTCCAGAGAAGCGTTTGTCATATTCAGATGTCCCCACGTATGAGAAGCGAAGGTCCAGCCATCCTTTTTCAATTGTTCAGCAACTTTTGTCGCTTTTTTGATTTCTGTGTTTGTTTTCTCATTGTCCCCGTATTCAGATTTGGAAGTTCGATAACCAAGCACGCCATTGTAGCCAGTTAATGCCAGTGTTCCCTTAGCTCCTTGATAAGAAAAATCAGGATGATCTTCGACAAATTTATCAATCAAAGGAACCATATCAAAATCACCAATCTGTTCTTTTTTGTTAGTAACATACACATTTTTCACTTTGTTCTTATCAATGATCAACTTGTCAGGAAAACCTGAATCTTTCATATATTCATAGTAACTAACATCATCTTCTGAAAGGACGAGTGGTTTTTTATCTTTAGGTAAAGAAACACCTACAAAGGAAACATTTCCTTGATCATCAATCGTAACTAAGTCTGGTAAGTTGACTAAAACATAATTGTTTTTATAAAGCTGTTCAATTGTTTTATTGAATTCAGGAATTGTGACCATGTATTCTTTGTAGCCTTGTGCTTGTTGTGACTGGAATGCCTTAGCTGGGTCAACAATCAAGCTATGGAAAAATAAATGAGAGATTTTTGTTGGGTCCTCCCATTTGACTAATTGTTCTTTTTCTTTTTTGATGGTTTGAAGGAGCTCCTTCGCTTCAGCGGAATGAGCGTCAGCTAATTGCTTGATCGCTTCGTCATAGTGATAACTTTTGACTAATTGTTGTGCTTCACTCAGTTGTTTATCATCGGAATTGACAGTTGTTGGTTGGCTTTCGGTTGTTTGTTCAGCCGTCGTTGAAGAAGCTGACTTTTCACTAGAAGTGGCATGAATAATCAAAAATAGGCTGAAGATTGAAATTAGCACGGTTATACCGGCAGTGACTCCAAGAATTTTTCTTTGTTTTGGTTCCATTAACTTATACCCCTACCTTTACACTTTTACTCAAATAATAGAATAACTTTGTTTCTTTTATTGTAACGAAGACAGGAAAGAAGTAAAAGTGATACGCTGATTTATGAGAAAATCGGCTATTTTTATCATCAACTCTAACAGAAAAAATGATGTGTTATAAAATTATTAGGAAAACTACTCAAATGTGATTTTAAACACTGGGATTTTTGTAATTTGATGTTATTTAATAAAAAAATATTTGTTTTGTGTTGACAAAGAAAAAAACGGGCTCTATGATAGACACATGTTAATAGATAACAAGACGAAGAACGAAACGAAGTAGTGGTTAAGGTCGATGTTTCAGAAAGCTAGTGGTTGCTGCGAACTAGTACAAGCCTTAAAACGAATTACATTTCAGGAGTCTTTGACAGTTTTTGTCACGCGACAGCGTTAAATGTTTGAGAGATATGTTCTTGCAGAACATATAATTTGGGTGGTACCGCGAATTTTCGTCCCTTGACTAGTTATTAGTCAAGGGACTTTTTTTGTTCACTCAAAAAAGTTTTACTAATTTTACGAATGCTAGCAGGTTCCTGCTTTCATAAAAACTATACGGAGGTCAATATAATGAATATTATTGATGAATTAACTTGGCGTGATGCCATTAATCAACAAACAAACGAAGAAAGACTTCGCGAACTCGTTGAAGAGAAGAGTATTTCACTTTATTGTGGCGTTGATCCGACAGGCGATTCTATGCATATCGGACACTTGATTCCCTTTATGATGATGAAAAGATTTCAATTGGCAGGCCATCATCCATATATTCTTATTGGTGGCGGAACAGGAACAATTGGTGATCCAAGCGGACGACAAACGGAACGTGTTTTACAAACAATGGAACAAGTACAACATAATGTTGATGCACTTTCAGCACAAATGGGTAAATTATTTGGTGCAGATGCAAACATCACATTTGTAAACAACTACGACTGGTTATCAAAAATTTCTTTACTAGAATTTTTGAGAGATTACGGCAAAAACTTCAACATTAACACGATGTTGGCAAAAGATATCGTTGCAAGTCGTTTAGAAGTAGGGATTTCATTTACTGAATTCACTTACCAAATCCTTCAATCAATTGACTTCTTGCACTTACACAAAACATTTGATGTGCAATTACAAAT
Organism: Candidatus Enterococcus courvalinii; assembly: GCF_017315945.1. Lineage (GTDB taxonomy): Bacteria > Bacillota > Bacilli > Lactobacillales > Enterococcaceae > Enterococcus_B > Enterococcus_B courvalinii. Next base: position 57,909 of record NZ_JAFLWI010000016.1, on the reverse strand, counting down.
CGGTGGCGCTGACCAATGGGGAAATATCACTGCTGGTTTAGATTTGATCCGTAAACTAGAAGGTCCTGATGCAGAAGCCTTTGGACTAACGATTCCATTAATGTTAAAAGCGGATGGAACAAAATTCGGGAAAACAGCTGGTGGCGCAATCTGGCTAGATCCTAAGAAAACATCACCATTTGAATTCTACCAATTCTGGTTGAACCAAGATGATCGTGACGTTGTGAAATACTTGAAATTCTTCACATTCTTAACAGAAGAAGAAATCAATGACTTAGCTAAAAAAGTTGAAACTGAACCTGAAAAACGTGAAGCACAACGACGTTTGGCAGAAGAAGTAACTGCTTTTGTTCATAGTAAAGAAGACTTGAAAGAAGCGCAAAAAATAACAGCAGCTTTATTCTCAGGAAATATTAAAGAACTAAATGCTGAAGAAATCGCGCAAGGTTTTGGTAAAATGCCAAACGTCGACATTTCAAGTACACCTGAAAATATCGTGGAACTACTTGTTTCAACAAAAATTGAACCATCAAAACGTCAAGCACGCGAAGATGTTTCAAACGGAGCTATTAGTATTAACGGTGACCGTGTTACCGATTTAAATTTTGTCGTAAATCCATCAGATGAATTCGATGGTAAGTTTGTGGTTATTCGAAAAGGTAAGAAAAATTACTTTTTGGCCAAAGTAGTTGATTAGAATTTAGTAATTTTTTGCCTTGAAAAAGGGAAGCTCTATTACAAGATTCAAACTTTTGAAACCCATCCTAAAAGAGAACAACGGTTGTCGTTAATACAATCTTTAAGAGGGAATTTACTTTTGTAAATTCCCTCCTTTTTTTGAATTTTTTTAAAATCACATACAATTCACTCAATTACATATTATTAGAAAATGATTATAAAATCGGCTTATTTTTAGTTTACAGAATTAAAGAACAGGTGTAATGTAGGGCTCGACAAAATTTAAATATTTTTTTAGGAGGGTTTCACATGAGTGAATCATTGTCAAATGATCTAAACCTGAATGCACTATTCATTGGTGACAAAGCGGAGAACGGCCAAATCTATAAAGCTTTGTTAAATGAGTTAGTTGATGAACATTTAGGATGGCGTCAAAACTACATGCCTCAAGACATGCCTATTATTACGCCGGAAGAAAAAAGTAGTGCTAGTTTCGAGCACACTGTAAATAAAACGAAAGACGTTTTATCAGAAATTTCAGCACGTATGCGTACTCATTCTGTTCCTTGGCATAATGCCGGACGTTATTGGGGACACATGAACTCTGAAACATTAATGCCATCTTTACTAGCGTACAATTTCGCAATGTTATGGAATGGTAATAACGTTGCCTACGAATCTTCTCCAGCAACAAGTCAAATGGAAGAAGAAGTAGGACATGAATTTGCAAAATTAATGAGCTATGAAGATGGCTGGGGACACATTGTTGCCGACGGTTCTTTAGCAAACTTAGAAGGTCTTTGGTATGCTCGTAATATCAAATCTTTACCTCTTGCAATGCAAGAAGTAACACCTGAATTAGTTGCTGGTAAGAGTGATTGGGAATTAATGAACATGTCAACAGAAGAAATCATGAATCTGTTAGATAGTGTCCCAGAAAAAATTGATGATATCAAAGCTCATTCAGCACGTAGTGGTAAACATTTAACAAAATTAGGTAAATGGTTAGTGCCACAAACAAAACATTACTCATGGCTAAAAGCAGCCGATATCATTGGGGTTGGTTTAGATCAAGTTATTCCAGTGCCAGTTGATCATAACTATCGTATGGATATCAACGAATTAGAAAAAATCGTTCGTGAATTAGCTGCTGAAAAAACACCTATCTTGGGTGTAGTCGGAGTCGTTGGTTCAACTGAAGAAGGCGCAATCGATAGCATTGATAAAATTGTTGCTTTACGTCGTGTTTTAGAAAAAGAAGGAATTTACTTCTACTTGCACGTAGATGCTGCTTATGGTGGTTATGGTCGCGCAATTTTCTTAGACGAAGACAACAACTTTATTCCTTTTGAAGAATTAAAAGATGTTCATGCGAAACATCATGTCTTTACTGAAAACAAAAATTATCTTTTAGAAGAAGTTCACCATGCGTATGAAGCAATTTCTGAAGCTGAATCTGTAACAATTGACCCACATAAAATGGGTTATGTACCTTATTCAGCTGGTGGGATCGTTATTAAAGATATCCGCATGAGAGACGTCATTTCTTACTTTGCTACTTACGTATTTGAAAAAGGAGCAGATATCCCTGCTTTACTTGGTGCGTACATTCTTGAAGGTTCAAAAGCTGGGGCAACTGCTGCTAGTGTTTGGGCTGCTCATCATGTATTACCATTGAACGTAACTGGTTACGGAAAATTAATGGGCGCATCAATCGAAGGTGCACATCGTTTCTTCAATTTCCTAAACAACTTGTCATTTAAAGTTGGTGATAAAGAAATCGAAGTTCATCCATTGACTTATCCAGATTTCAACATGGTTGATTATGTATTCAAAGAAAAAGGAAACGATGATCTAGTTTCTATGAATAAATTGAACCATGACGTATATGACTACTCTTCATATGTAAAAGGTAGCATTTATGGAAATGAATTCTTAACTTCACATACTGATTTTGCTATTCCTGATTATGGTAACAGTCCACTACAATTTGTGAACCAATTAGGCTTCTCAGATGATGAATGGAACCGTGCTGGAAAAGTGACAGTTCTACGTGCAAGTGTAATGACACCATATATGAATAAAGCAGAAAACTTTGAAGAATATGCTGAAAAAATTAAAGCTGCTCTTCAAGAAAAATTGGAAAAAATCTACGCAGACCAATTATTGGCAAGCGAAGCAAAATAATTTAATCGAGATGGAGTATCCGTTTATTTCGTGAAGGTAGGAGAAGTCTGGGAATGATTGCCCAGGCTTCGCTTCTCCATTTCTTAGTTTTGAGGACGTCTTTGGAGCATTGTCGTTTAAGCGATAGGCTGAAGCATGAAACCGAACTTTGAATCGATGGAATTACTTTTGTTTATTGCCAATTTAGATTGCTTCAAAGACACTATTTTATCCAACAAATCAAGGAGAGTGTCAACCGTGAGTGAATCTAAAGTAAGTAAGATGGGTCTTGGAACCTTTATTGGTCTGACAATGGCACTGTGTGCTACAGTTCGGAGTATTCCGACTTTGGCAGCAGTAGGTTGGACGTTAATTTTTTATTCGATTTTTGCAGTTTTATTTTTTGCTGGTCCGATCTCAATGGTTTCTGGTGAACTGTCAACCATGCTTCCTCAAGAAGGTGGCCCACAGTTATGGGTAAAAACAGCTTTGGGTAGTAAATGGGGATTTGTCGTTGCTTGGTTGCTATGGGTTCAAATGTTTCCTGGTATGGTAATGGTTGCTTCAACATTAGGCCCATTGCTTGGAAATACCTTTGGGAACGTGGAACTAGGAAATAACCATTGGTTCGTATTAGCTTGTATTTTAGTTATTTATTGGATTATTACGTTATTGAATTTAAAATTTGATATGGCAAAAGTTGGCGGAAATATTGGTGTTTGGTTGGGTGTATACATTCCTGTCGTAATCATGTTTGTGCTTGGCTTATTGGCAGCATTTAAAGTTGGTTTGGTTTCAAACGGCTATTTAGGTGCATTTTCTTGGTCAAAAGCTTTCCCAGACTTAGAACACGTAGACTCATTAAAATATCTAGCTGGTATTACTTTTATTTTTGTTGGGATTGAAATGAGCTCTGTTTATATGCCTCGCTTGAAAGATGCAACGAAAAACTATACTAAAGGTGTGTTTATTGCCTTGATTGGTTTAGTTTTATTGAATGTCATCAATGCGATGTTAGTTGCGAACGTTGTTCCAAATGGAAAAATGGAATTGGCAAACATTACACAACCAATCTTGATTGATTGCCAAATTTTAGGTTTACCAGAAGTTATCGGAAATATTTTTAGCTTCATGGTCTTCATTGGTGTATTGTTACAGTTATCTGCTTGGGTTACTGGACCATCAAAAACCATCATCCAAGTGGCCAGAGAAGGCTTCTTACCACCAAAATTTGGTTTCCACAAAGAAAACAAATATGGTGTTTCTAAAAATGTCGTGTTAACACAATCTATTGTTATTTCATTGTTTGCGCTACTTTATGGTGTAATGGATGACGTTAGTGCTGTTTTCTTGACATTAACAAATGCAACTACAGTTATTTACTGTATTGTTTATGTGTTGATTGCTATTTCTTTACTTGAAATGAGAAAAAAACATCCAGAATTGAACCGACCTTATCGTATTGGTAAATCAGGAAACTTCTTTGCTTGGGTTATTAGTTGCATGTTGATTTTCTCAATCGTTGTCGTTGTTTTTGCTACATTAGGAACAGCAACAATGAGTGATGCATTACTTGTAACAGCTATCGCAGTTGTTATGTTTGTAATCCCATTGATCATCAACCATTTCAAGAAAGATTCTTGGAATACTGCAGTTGAAGCAATTTTAGAAGAAAATTTAGATGAATACTCTGATCAAGTGACACATAGTCACTAATCCAGATTGTCCTACCAAGAGAATAATATTTTCGAGGTGGGACTTTTTTCATGAAAAAAATAATGGAGAAGTGAGAACAAGTGAATAAAAAAAGTTCGATAAAAGAAAGTATCGCTGTCTTGGTGGTACTATTAGCGATATTAGGTATTTTGATTATTGGGTTTCATTTAACACCACACATCCCAATTTTAATCGTTTTTATGGGTTTGTTATTTTATGGGAAATTCAGAGGCTTTTCTTGGGATGACATCCATGCAGGAATCGTACAAGGAATCACACCGGGAATCATCCCGATTTTGATTTTTTTGCTGATTGGCGTGTTAGTTGCTTCATGGATTTTAGCAGGAACGATTCCAACAATTATGGTTTATGGCTTTCAATTGATTTCTATCCGTTTCTTTTTACCCACGGCGTTTTTAGTTTGCACGATTGTGGGGATTACGGTAGGAAGTTCATTTACGACGATTTCGACAATTGGAATTGCCTTTTTAGGAATCGGTCATCTACTAGGCTTTTCTGATGCGATGACAACAGGTGCTGTAGTTTCTGGAGCTTTTCTTGGAAACAACTGTTCACCGTTATCTGATACCACGAATTTAGCAGCCGGAATTGGTGGAGTAAATTTATTTGACCATATTGCAGCAATGCGTTATACGGATTTACCAGCGTTTATTGTGTCTTTAATTTTGTATACACTATTAGGTCAAAACAGTCATTCGGCTGATTTATCAAATATCACTGGAATGATTGATAAGATGGAGGCAAGCTTTTGGATTTCTCCTTGGACATTGATTCCATTAGTTATTTTATTTGGTGGTGCAATCAAAAAAATCCCAGCAATTCCAACTTTATTAGTGGGTTCTTCAGCAGCAGTTGTATTGGCATTTATTCATCAAAAAATAACGATTCAAAAAGTCGCTGATATCTTGATGAATGGTTACCTTGCTCAAACTTCGGATGAAAAGTTGAACACATTGCTTTCTCGAGGAGGAATCATGAGTATGCTTGGTTCTGCCAGTTTGATTCTATTAGCTTTGGCATTAGGTGGTTTATTGATCAAATATGAAATCGTTGGGACAATTGTTCAAACGCTACGCGAAAAAATGGATCGGCCTTCACGTTTGATTGGCTTTACTGCATTAAGTAGTATCGGAATTAATTTGATTGTTGGTGAACAATATCTATCAATTATTTTGCCAGGAGAAACCTTTAAAGGGTCGTTTGAGCAAACGGGTTTACGCAAAACCTATTTGACACGCACGCTAGCTGATGCGGGTGCTGCGGTCAATTCCTTAGTTCCGTGGGGAGTTAGCGGGACGTTTATTATGGGGACGATGAAGGTTAGTGCGTTACAATATTTACCATTTGCTTATTTTCCGTTGTTTGCGCCAATATTTACAATAATAATTGGTTTTCTTTTGAATAAGAAAATCAAATTGGACAAATAAAAATAATCGGCACTGGACAAGAATACGTCTCAGTGTCGATTATTTTTATTGAATAGATAATCAATGAGAACTCAATCATTTTTTTGTTACAGCGAAGTAAAGAAAGTGATAGCACCTAGAAAGATTCCGGGAACATTAGCAATGATGATTGGCCAATCTTTTTCTTTTTTGAACGTACCGTAAATAGTCCAGATGATACAGTTGACCATCGCTACTAATGGTTGGATAGGATTGCCTTTTGAACCCGCTAGATTGTCCATGATTTGTGGGATATAGGAAACATACATCATCACAGAAAGAACCGATGCAATACGTCCGATATGTCCAATGATTTTTTCTCTTTTTTCTTCGTTTTCCATGTAAACACTCCTTGATTTTCGCAGTTGTTCTATCTAATAGTATAAAGTTTCTTGCGATAATCGTCTAATTAAAAGAAATCGATTGTTATTAAACAGAATAAAAAGCGTTAGGATGGATGTCCTAACGCTTTTTTCTTTGTTCAATTATTTAGTTATTTCAGCTAATGGAATGACTGTTTCTCTTTTAATTAATTTATGGGGGATGACCATACGAACGCCACTACTTAATTCGTCATGGATAATTTCTCTTAGCTTCTGCATAGCCATTCTACCTAATTCTGAAATATCGATGTCAATACTTGTTAGGTAAGGGTGCGTTAATGTTGAAAAAATTGAATTATTAAAACTCACTACTGATAAATCATCAGGAATAGTATAGCCATACATTTCTGCAAGCTGCATCGTACGCAGTGCAAAAATATCATCAATGACAACTAAGGCAGTTGCTCTCGTTGTCGTTAACGTATCATTAAAAGTCAGATAGTCTTCTGGGTTTTCCAAGACGACGCTAGGAAAAGTGGGTAATTGATTGAGCATCAGCGCTTTTTGGTAACCAAAATAACGCTCGAAGTATAAACTTTCATGTGTAGTATTTGTAACGAATAAAATATTTTGGTGCCCATTTTGGATTAAAAATTCGGTCGCTTGTTTCCCAAGTAATTGGTTGTCGTTATCGACATAAACGATATCATTTTCATGTTGATAAGGTTGACCAATCAAGGTGAACGGAATCTGATTTTTATATAAATAATCAATCACTGGATCAGCACTGTCTGAATAAACGAGAATGAAGCCGTCGACCTGTTTTTGTAGGTGCATGCGTTTGACATTCTCAAGCAAGAGCTCAAAGCTTTTAGCCGTTGCAATAGCTGTCGTCATGTCATAAAGACGAGCTTCATCATTAATTGCTTCCATAATTTCAAGGTAGAACGGATTACCAAGTCTTTCTTTAGAATCTAGTGGGGGCAAAATAACGCCAACAGCATTAGATGTCCGTTTTCCGAGATTTCTGGCAGTCATGTTTGGAACGTAGCCAAGGTCATCCATCACTTTTCGGACTTTTTTCTTGGTTGTTTCTGAGATGCTTGGATGATCATTGATTACACGCGAAACAGTTGAAGTAGCAACACCTGCTTTTTTTGCGACATCTTTTACAGTGATAGCCATTATTTTGCCACGCCTTTCTTGTAACTATGAAGTAGTCATGAATTGATAAGTTGTTTGAGTAATACGTTCTTGTCCAGGATGCAGTGTGATCGAACCCCATTCTGGAAAGTGAACGATGTCGGGTGCTTCCTGTGGTTCAATAGCTAATCCGTAGTTTGAATGCATTTTCTGACCATTCAACTTAAAATCAGCATGAAAACCAGTCGTAGAAAATAATACCACACTTTTGTTAGAAGTTGCTACAGACATCTGTCTACCTGATTCTTTTTCTTCCAGAAGAAGTGAAGGTTTAGTTACTTTGGGATAACGTAATAAAAAAACATCATCTAAACCAACTGGATAAACATCGAGAATTTGTTTTATCGAGTTCGTTTTTTTGAAGTTTATACGTAAATCGTTTTCTTCGAGCAAGTTTCCTGTAGGTAATTTTTCAGAGTCTAGCTCCAACATTCCTAACGTATTTAAAGTCAGAGAATGCGTTAAAATATCCCTTTGCCCGTTCCCTGACAGATTGAAATACGCATGGTTAGTTGGATTCGTAATAGTAGTCACATTACTAGTTGTTTTAGTGGTCATTTGAAGCTGGTTGTTTTGTAAACGATACGTTATGGTAGCTTTTATCGGGCCTGGATAACCAGAAAAAGTATCGTTTAAGTAAAAGACAACGCCGATTGCATCAGGTTCTTTAAAAATTTCAATTTCCCAATATTGAAAAGACCAGCCGTTTGTTCCGCCGTGAATGTGATGTGTGCCGTTGTTTTTTTCAAGTTGATGATTTTTCCATTTGCCGTCGCGGATTCTCCCCGCGACAGGGCCGACAGTTGCACCAAAAAAACTTTTGTCAGTTAAAACATCTTCATAGTTATCATAACTTAGTAAGATGTTTTCAACGTTTCCATCTTTGTCTGGCGCAAATAGTTGATGAAGACGAGCACCATAATTGAGAAGAACGACTGTTAAAAAGTCGTTCTTCAAAGTGATTTTTTTTAAATTGTGAGTAATTGGCGTAACAAGGATGTTCGATTTATTCATGTTCTCGCCACACTTTTTTAAGATAGGTTAGCGTTAATACAGTTGTGTCAGGAACGATCGGGATGTTTTCACCAAGATCTTTCTTTTGACCAACGCCCACAGGTTGAGCACCACTTGCCATGATTGCTTGGATTCCGGCACGCGCGTCTTCAATACCAATGCAGTCTTTTGTTGTTAAACCTACTTCTTTAGCTGCTAGCAGAAAAATATCCGGTGCTGGCTTACCATGAGCAATTTTCGCAGGATCCGCGATTGCATCGAAATAAGAAGTTAAATTCATTTTTCGGAGTAGAAAAGGCCCATTTTTACTTGCGGAAGCAAGAGCAATTTTAAAATTGGCTGTTTTTAAATCTGTAAGTAGTTCTAAAATTCCCGGATAAACATCACTGGGGGTGATTGCTTGAATCATTTCCAAGTAATAATCGTTTTTTCTTTGAGCTAGTTCAGCAAATTCTTCGGCTGTAAAATCGTTCTCTTTATTTCCATAACGTAGCATTAAAGTTAAAGAGTCTTCACGGCTAACGCCTTTCAATTGTTCGTTGAATCGGCGGTCAATTGAAATACCGATTTCTTCACCAAGTTTTTTCCAAGCGTGGTAGTGATACTCAGCTGTATCAGTAATAACACCGTCTAGGTCGAATAAAACGCCCTTAAACATGTTCATCTTCCTTTCTAAGCGGTAGAGATAATGTATTTGCTAATTCATAGGTTTGGTTATAGACAACGAAACTGAAAGGTTCGCCTTCTAATAAAGTGAAAGTGACTTGATTATTATCAACAACGACAGAGATCAAACGATTCCGATAGTTGATATGGAAAGAATAGGCTTCCCAAGTTTTAAGTAAGAATGGTGCAAAACTCAATGTTTCGTGGTCTGTTTTCATTTGCGCAAATCCTTGCACAATGGCTAACCAGCTGCCGGTCATTGAAGTAATGTGAAGTCCATCTTCGGTATCGTTATTATAATTATCTAAATCTAAACGTGCGGTACGTTGGTACATTTCAACCGCCTTTTCTTCCATGCCTAACTCTGCAGCCAAAATGGCATGGATACTTGGAGAAAGGGAAGATTCGTGAACAGTCATGGGTTCATAAAAATCAAAGTTACGACGCTTTTCTTCAGTTGTGAATTGGTCATTGAAGAAATAGATTCCTTGTAAAACATCCGCCTGCTTGATGAAGCAAGAACGCAAAATTTTATCCCAAGACCAATGTTGATTCAAAGGTAGATCACTTTGAGAAAGCTCTGCTACTGGTTGTAGATCTTTATCTAGGAAAGTATCGTGTTGTACAAAAATTCCTAATTCTTGATCTGTTGGGAAGTACATATTTGCGGCGATTTCTGTCCATTTCGCTAATTCTTCGTCCGAAATTGTGATAGTTGCTTCTTTTTCGAACTCAGAATATTTTTCAGCTGTATAACGTAAGACCCAAGCAGCAATCGTGTTCGTGTACCAATTGTTATTGATGTTATTTTCATATTCGTTTGGTCCAGTAACTCCGTGAATCATGTATTTATTTTGTCGTTTTGAAAAATGAACACGATCTGCCCAGAAACGTGCGATTTCAGCTAAGACTTCCAGACCTTCTTTTTTCAGGTATTCTTGATCGCCGGTATAATTTGTATAGTTATAAATGGCATAAGCAATCGCGCCATTTCGATGGATCTCTTCAAAAGTAATTTCCCATTCATTGTGGCATTCGACACCTGTGAAGGTAACCATTGGATAAAGTGCGCCTTTTAGTCCTTGTTGTTGTGCGTTGTGAATGGCTTGTGGCAATTGGTTGTGACGGTATTTCAAAAGATTTTTTGTTACTTCTGGTTTGGCTAAAGCTAAATAAAGTGGTACAGCATAAGCCTCCGTGTCCCAATAAGTTGCGCCGCCATATTTTTCACCAGTAAATCCTTTTGGACCGATATTCAATCGTTGATCTTCTCCATAATAAGTTGAAAATAGTTGGAAAAGATTGAAGCGGATTCCTTGTTGTGCTTCATCATCACCTTTGATAATGACATCAGCCAATTCCCAACGTTTTGCCCAAGCTGCTGTTTGATCTGCTTTTTCTTGTGCATATGTTTGATCAAGTTGATTAAGCATCTCCATTGCTTGTGGAACTTGCTTTTCTTTTTCGACATCACGGCTGGTTAAAACAACGACTTCTTTATCAATCGTGAACGATTCGCCAGCTTGTAATGTTTTGGTAAATGTTGCAGATAATGTCAATTTAGTTTCTTCATATGTTGGCAGAGTTGGTTCACCGTCAATTAAATGGCGAACGGCAGAAGTAACGGTAAAAGTTTCGATTCCAAAGTTATTAGGGATTGTTTCAGTCGTTAAATAACCGATACCATCTTTTGAACCAACGGCGATTGGTAGCCAAAAATGTTCTTCATAATTGCTATCTTCATTTTGAACATCTCCGTCTAATTTTGAACGAAGCTCGATCGTGCCTGTGCCTTCAAGCATTTCAACAGTCAAGTGGATAAACGCAGCTTCTTTTTTAGAAATACTTAGAAAACGCTCGAAAGAAAAGCGTACTTTATTTGTGTCAGTAGTGATTGTAAATTGGCGTGATAATAGTCCGTTCTTCATATCTAATTCTAGATAAAAATCTTCTGGCTGGTGGATCGCTAAGTCGACAGGTTGCTCATCGATAAATAAGTCTATCGCGATAAAGTTCACAGCATTGATTACTTTACCAAAGTATTCTGGATAGCCATTTTTCCACCAGCCAACTCGAGTTTTGTCTGGATACCAAACTCCTGCAAGATAAGTTCCTTGATGGTGATCGCCAGAATAACTTTCTTCAAAGTTACCACGCATACCCATGTAGCCATTTCCGATACTTGTGAGGGATTCTTGTAGTCGTAGTTCATTTTTGTTTAATTGATTTGTTTTGATTTTCCATGGGTCGATTTGAAAAAGACGTTTGATTTGTTTCATGATTTGCCTCCTAGTTAATTCATATTGATACGTCCATAATAAACGCAACCGATTGCGTTAGTCAATAAAAATAATTCAAGAAATCTTTTTATTTTGAACGGAGGACAAGATGAAGGGCTAAATACGGAGTGCTTACGTTTTTTTAGAAAAGCCAACGTGATAAACAAAAAAGAGCTGTTAGAAGTAGGAAAAATTTTTTTGTTGCTGATTAAAAATAAAGCATTTACAAAAAATAAAACCCAAGCTATAATGGCAATGTAGCGAAACCGATTGCGCAAAGGAGAGAGAACATGAAGAAATTATTTAGTTTTGAATTTTGGCAAAAATTCGGTAAAGCATTAATGGTTGTTGTTGCAGTTATGCCAGCTGCAGGGTTAATGATTAGTATTGGGAAATCACTACCTCTGATCAATCCAGATTTTGCACCGTTAGTTACAACAGGTGGCGTGGTTGAGAGCATTGGTTGGGCAATTATTGGAAATCTACATCTTTTATTTGCACTAGCCATTGGAGGTAGTTGGGCAAAAGATCGTGCAGGAGGAGCATTTGCTGCAGGGATTTCATTTGTATTAATCAATCGAATCACTGGAGCAATTTTTGGTGTTACTGCGGATATGTTAGCGAATGAAGAAGCATTTACACATACCTTATTTGGTACGAAAATCATGGTTAAAGGATTCTTTACCAGCGTTTTAGAGTCACCAGCTTTAAATATGGGTGTTTTTGTTGGGATTATCGCCGGATTCGTTGGAGCGATGGCTTACAATAAATATTACAATTATCGAAAATTACCTGATGCATTATCATTTTTCAATGGGAAACGCTTTGTCCCATTTGTTGTGATCTTATGGTCAACGATTGTTGCTTTGATTCTTGCTATTGTATGGCCAAATATCCAAGCAGGAATTAATAACTTTGGCTTGTGGATCGCCCAATCACAAGATAGTGCACCAATTTTAGCACCGTTCTTGTACGGAACACTTGAACGATTACTTTTACCTTTTGGATTGCATCATATGTTAACGATTCCAATCAATTACACACAATTGGGTGGAACGTATGAAATTCTATCTGGTGCACAAGCTGGAACACAAGTATTTGGTCAAGATCCATTATGGCTTGCTTGGGCAACGGACTTAGTTAACCTTAAAGATGCTGGTGACACATCACAATACGCCTTTGTATTGGAAAATTGGACACCTGCACGTTTTAAAGTTGGCCAAATGATTGGTTCATCTGGTATTTTAATGGGCTTGGCTTTAGCAATGTATCGTAATGTGGATGCTGACAAACGCTCAAAATATAAATCAATGTATTTCTCAGCAGCCTTAGCAGTTTTCTTGACAGGTGTAACAGAACCTCTTGAGTTTATGTTTATGTTTGCAGCGATGCCATTATATATCGTGTATTCTTTTATCCAAGGGGCAGCTTTTGCAATGGCAGATATCTTACCATTACGAGTACATTCTTTTGGGAATATTGAGTTATTGACACGGACACCACTAGCTATCAAAGCTGGTTTAGGTGGGGACTTACTTAACTTTGTTCTGTGTGTTGTAGTATTTGGTGTAGGAACTTATTTCTTATCAAACTTTTTAATCAAAAAATTCAATTTTGCAACACCTGGACGTAATGGAAACTATGATAATGATGGTGGCGATGCAACAGAGACAACAAATGCAGGTGAAGGTGTAGCAAGTGAACAAGTTATTCAAATCATTCATTTGTTAGGTGGTAAAGAAAATATAAGTGAAGTAGACGCATGTATGACTCGTTTACGTGTGAGCGTCAATGATCGTGAAAAGGTCGGTGCAGAAGATGCTTGGAAACGTGCTGGCGCAATGGGATTGATTGTAAAAGATAATGGGGTGCAAGCCGTTTATGGACCAAAAGCGGATGTTTTGAAATCTGATATTGAAGATTTATTACAATCCGGTGCAACTATACCTTTACCAAAAAATAACCTTGTAAGTTCAACAGAATCACAAACGACATTTTTAGGCAAAGAACAAGCGATTCATGCGGTAACAACAGGAGAATTGATTGCACTAGAAGATGTTGATGATCCTGTGTTCTCACAAAAAATGATGGGTGAAGGATTAGCAATCATCCCAACACAAGAAACAGTGGTAGCACCAGTTGATGCGAAGATTATTAGTATTTTCCCAACCAAACATGCGATGGGCTTACAAACGGTAGATGGTATTGAAATCTTGATCCATATGGGAATCGATACAGTTGAATTAACGGAATCGGCTTTTGAAGTTTTTGTTAAAGAAGGGCAAACAGTTACTGCAGGAACAAAACTTGCATCAATGAATCTAGATGTTATCGAAAAAGCCGGTAAAGAAAAAACGATTATGGTTGTTTTCACGAACAGTGATAAGGTTGAAACATTAGAAATCCCACGGTTTGGAAATGTGCAAGCGAATGAAGTCGTTGGAACAATCCGCATTTAAAGTGGATACTTGTGGAATGAAAAAGGAGTCAGATAAATGAAATTGCTCACACTAAATACACATAGTTGGCTAGAAGATGAGGCTGAACGGAAGTTACAAGAATTAGTTGAGAAAATTGTGGAAGCAGACTATGATATCATTGCATTACAAGAAGTGAATCAACTAGTGGAGTCAGCTGTTGTTTCTCAGAGTGACCTTGTTAATTTTTGTTCAGTAAGTGGACAAAAAAGTATCCATGAAGATAATTTTGCCTATTGTTTAATCAAAAAATTGGCAATGAAAGGACGCTCCTATTATTGGAGTTGGGACATGAGTCATATTGGCTATGATATTTACGAAGAAGGAAACGCGCTACTTTCAAAACATCCTTTGGCAAGTGAGGCAATTATCGTATCTGAAACAAGTAACTATCAAGATTATCGAACGAGAAAACTACTAATTGGAAATACGTTATTCCAAGGAAAAGAAATTTGTGTCGTAAGTACTCACTTTTCTTGGTGGCAGGATGGAAATTCCGGTTTTGCTTTTGAATGGCAACAGCTAGAAAAGCGATTATTAACGGAGAATAACCCACTTTTCTTACTTGGTGATTTTAATAATCCGGCGCAAGAAGCAGGTTATTTACTTGTTGAAAAAAGTCCACTTGCGCTAATAGATAGCTATCACATAGCGAAAACAAAGAGCGGTGAAGCAACAGTAGAGCAAGCAATCGATGGTTGGAAAGAGAATACTCGAAAACTAAGAATTGATTATATTTTTGTTCCAGAAACTAGCATTGTTTATTCTCATCAAATTGTATTTGACGGGGAAAATGCTCCAATCGTTAGTGATCATTTTGGAATTGAGATAGAAATCACTACATTTTAAACAACTATATGGTTGATGAAAAGATGACCATCTAACTGTCAAAACTACCGACTAAAAAATTTTAGTCGGTAGTTTTTTTGTAGGATTATTCAGGATCACTGATTTTTCGTAAGTTATTTATAGAACGCAAAAAGAAAGATCATCTATGAGCATAAAGATATTTCTTTTTTTGTGCGTATGATAAGTTTAATCTATAAAATGGAATAAGGAGATAAGCGCTCACTGTCGGAACATACGTATTGATCATGAATGTCAAACATCTCAGTTTTTTATAGATAGACCATAGTTTAGAAGATATTTTATGGCTTTAAAAGTAGTATTGTTTATTCTAAATAACAACGATTTCTTTTCAAGTAAATTTTTTACAGTAGTTAATTAAAAAGAGGGCAAGAAGTTGAACGAAGGAGAGCTTTCATAAATCGGAAGGAGGGGCATAGTGAATGTATGAGCGATTGATTGCCACAGATACAAAAGGCAAAGTGAAATTTTATGTTCCAGAAACAGAAGAAACGATTGATGAGTCAGCTGAAGAGAGGAAGGTGGAAGAGAGTTCAGCTAGCTATCCCTCACCTAGTAAAGAAAAGTTGGTTGAAAGTGAAGGAAATCAATCCATCGCATCTCTTGGAGAAAATATTTATGTTGAACTGGTTGTGGCAGGAATCATTTTGATTATTATCGCAGTTTTATTTGTTTTGGGAAAGAAACGAAGAAAGTAAACGAAGAGCTTATTCTCCCACCCCTCGTTTCAGAATGAAAGAACTACTACCACCTTTAAATGATTCCTTTTTCATAAAAGTATCTGTTACTTTTTACTCAAGTTAGATAATTTTATCAATAAGTCCCCGTATGGTAGTTGAGAAACATACCTATCATACGAGGACTTGTTGCATTTATATGTGGAGGGACTTCTTGTTAAAGGATACAATAACTATCTGAACAGTTACTTTCTTTTGCGCCAAAGCGTATATTTTTCATAACTAGAAGATAAACATAGGATTCCCCAAGTGACGAGACAGATGACAAAAGAAATATAAAAATAGAACGGTGGAGAATAGTGAATCGTTACTTTGTTGATACCTTTGTGCTGCTTAATGATTGGTGTACCAATATCAGTTAATTGATAGTCTGTGATCGTATGGCCATTTCGAACTAATTTTGTTCGATCATAGACAATAATTGGTAGTTTGACTGTTTCGGTTCCAGTATTTTTCCATTTAACAGTTAAATCACCTTTTGAATAACTCTTGATATATTTTGTTTCATTATCTAGAATATCTTGGCTATAACGATCATATTTATTTGCATTATTTGCTTGATAGATTGGTAGATAATCTGGTGTTGTTTTTTGAGAAGCAAACAAACTGGTTTCTAAATCCTTGTTAAAAAATGTTTTTCTCGTGGCAGCTTGATTTTCAAATAAATAAGTATGTCTGCTGACAAATTTTGTTTGTTCCCATTGTGCTAAGTGGCTAGAGAGCGTTTGGACAGTTTGTCCAGTACAAATAATCACCAAGAATGTACCGATTATCTTCAGCCATTTCTGAGAATGCCAATGGCTAGAGACCAATGCAAAGAGTAGCAAAAATAGTACCGTGAAAGGCACAAAAAAACGAAAAGGGAATTGAATCAAACGAACAAAAGGGACACCTTTTGCTACTAATGTCGTCCAAGGCACCAGATTGGTTGAGAGGAGTAAGAAGAACAAACTTGTTCCAAAGAGTAATTTCTCAAAGAGTGTTAGTTTTTTTCGGAATAAAATTAGTAAAAGAACGCCTACAGCTAAAATGACAGGAAAGATTCCTGGATAGCGTAGCCAATAATTTCCACCAAGATTAATGGCCTTTTCACTCATGTTCTTATTAATGAATGGCGCTAAAATTTCATTTCCAGTATAGACAACCAGTAAGCTAGCCCAAACGTTTGCAGTGAGGCAGAGGTAAAGTAAACTTGATTTTCCAAACTGTAGTAATTGACTTCCACGATTTGTTTGTGAAAAAAAGAAAGTTATATAAAAAGGTACATACATTAAAATAAGCATGATAGTTGAAAGTAAATGAATCTGGGTCATTAAGGCTATGGAAACTGCTACTTTTTTCAAAGGAAACCTTTTGTTAACGACAAAATCAACGATGGGTAGTAAGCACAAAGGAAAAAATGCCGTTCCCCAGCTAGTAAATCCTTGGTTGATCGCCCAATATTGGATAGAATAAGTACTCATAAAAATGACAGCAATCGGTACAGCAATCGAATCTTGGACTTTCGCATACTTCAATAAAGCAACCATAGAGTAACCAGCTATCAAGTATAAAAGAAAATTAGAAAGTATTTGGTAATGAAACCAACTTCCAGAGATCAGGACAAGCAGTCCTTGAAAATAAGCAAAAAATGGACCGTAAACAGCATTGACAATCCGCCCACTTTGCTGGAATCCATAAATGGAAATAAAGTAATGAAAGTTATGATTTTTTATTTGCTGGGCTGTTTCATAAAAGCGATTATAATGAAAAGAAGCATCTGCGCCAAGGATCAGTTTGTGTGCAAATAAATGTGGAAGAACAAAAATAAGGGCAATCAAACTAATCACCAAAAAAGGTCTGATTTTTTTCAAAGAGAAAACTCCTTTCAATTGGTTGAATTAGTTATATGATAAAACCAATTGAAAATGGAGGCAAGAATTTTGAAAGAAAATTGAAACATCTCTCTATTGTTGAAAAAGGTTGCTAACTATGTAATGATAAATGAAAAGGGTACCAAAGGAGGCGTGTATATGAAAAGCGAAAAGCCATTTCAAAGGAAACAAAAAATTAGAACACTATTGTTAAAAATAACGTTGTTATTCGTAATTCTCCTAGGATTACTGATTGCACTTTATCCTTTTTACGTTGATTCACTGAATGGATTGCTTGACCAAAAAAGAATTGAACAGGCACAGAAGAAATCGGTTGAAGAAACTGCCTCCTTACAACAAAAAATGACAGCGGAAAATGAACGCTTACGAAAAAATGGGCTCAATCTTGGTTCTGACCCGTTTAATGATGAAAAAAAGGGAGAAAGCATGCAAGCTGAATTAATTGGTAGCATCAATATTCCTAAAATCAATATCCAGTTACCACTTTATGATGAAACAACTACTGATGTTTTGGAAATCGGTGCAGGAGTTCTACAAGGGACGTCTTTTCCTACCGGCGGAAAATCAACGCATTCTGTTATTTCAGCACATTCGGGTTTACCCAATCGTCTGTTCTTTACTGATTTAGAAGAAATGAAAATTGGTGATCAGTTTATTTTGACCGTCTTAGATAAAAAATTAGCTTACCAAGTCGAGAACATTGAGGTGGTGACACCAGATGATACCTCTTCATTATCGATTCAAGAAGACAGAGATTTAGTTACATTGTTAACTTGCACACCATATATGGTTAATTCTCACCGCTTATTGGTTACGGGTTACCGCATTCCTTATAATGAAGCCGTAAAAGCGAGTGAAATAAAAGGAAATCAATGGCGAATTTTGCGTTATGTTTTGATTTTGATTGGTGTGATTGTTGCCACACTATTTTTGATTTATTTGGTGTATCGTTTGATCTATCACCATCAATTAAGCCAAAAAACATTTGATTTTTCTTTTAGTGTACGTAACACATCAGAATTGCCAGTAACAGAATCAACTTTTCGCTTAATGCAAAAAGGACGATTGGTTTATCGAGAGGGTGAACCGATTGAATCAACGAGTAATCAGTTTGGCAAAGTAGAATTTAAGCGATTGCCAGGCGGACAATATCAATTAGTTGATGTATCCCATAACCACGTTAAGATTAAATTTGGTGTGAAAAAGAAAAAAGAGTCAGCTATGTTATTTATTAGTAGAAGAAAAAGAGTGAAACAATTAATAGTTGATAATCGAAAATTTATTGTTGAATAGAGTCAAAAAGCTGGGACAAATGATGCGCGCATTGCTTGTTCCAGTTTTTTTGTAAAAAATCTACTTTTTGACATAGAAAAATGAAAAAAGGCGTAACTACATGATGAAAGGGATCAAAAATTGTTTGTTTAAGAAATCAGGGGATGGAGTGGATTTGATGGAATATGTGGTAGGAATTGATTTGGGGACTAGTTCGCTAAAAGGAATCGTGGCTAATAAAAGTGGAGAGGTAGTAGCCTGTGCAAGCGAGAGTTATTCTTTTTTTCAGGAAAAGACTGGTTGGAGTGAGCAAAATCCAGATGATTGGTTCTATGCTTTACAAAAAGTATTGAGAAAATTTGTAACGGAATTAGCAGATTTTAGTGAAAATCTAAAAGGAATAAGTTTTTCGGGACAAATGCATAGTCTAGTTTTATTAGATGAACAAAAACAGGTATTACGTCCAGCTATCTTGTGGAATGATGTTCGTACAAATTTGGAGTGTGAACAGATTAAGGAAAGTTGTGGAGAGCAGCTTTTAGGAATTACAAAAAACCAGGTTGTGGAGGGCTTTACTCTTCCCAAAATATTGTGGGTAAAGAAAAATGAACCAGAAATATGGTCGAAAGTTCGCCATATTTTATTACCTAAAGATTATCTGAGGTATCGATTGACTGGAAAAATAAATATGGATTTTTCAGATGCAGCAGGAACTTTGTTATTGGATTTTGAACAGCAATCTTGGTCAGAAGAAATTGCTGGAATCTTCGACATCCCATTAACGTATTTCCCATCATTAGTTGAATCGATAAAGTGTGTAGGTTTTTTGCAGCCGGGATCTTTAGGCGATGTGAGAATTAAACAAAAAGTAAAAGTTATGGCTGGAGCGGCGGACAATGCTTGTGCGGCGTTAAGCACAGGGGTTTTTTCTTCAGGAAAAGGGTTAGTGAGTATTGGAACGTCAGGTGTATTTTTGACTTGTGGTAAGAGTCAAAAACAAGCTACTGGAGAACTTCATTGGTTCAATCATGCAGTTTCTGACAGCTATTATTTGATGGGAGTCACCTTGGCAGCAGGGTACAGTTTGCAGTGGATGAAACAAACATTTGCTCAAGAGAAGAGTTTTTCGGAAGCATTATCAGAAATTGAACAGATTTCGCCAGGAGCGAATGGCTTGCTCTTTACACCTTATATTATAGGGGAAAGAACACCGCATTCTGATGGCCAAATTAGAGGGAGTTTTTTAGGGATCGATACGAAACATACATTTCCACATTTTATGCGTGCAGTGGTTGAAGGAATCACTTTTTCCTTGAAAGACGTTCAATTGTTGCTCGAAGAGATGCTGCAACAAACATTTACCCAAGTTATTTCTGTTGGTGGAGGTGCTAAAAATAAAGAATGGGCACAAATCCAAGCGGACGTTTTTGATGTAGACATTTTTGGTCTGACTGTTGAAGAAGGACCAAGTATGGGTGCTGCGATGATTGCGGCAGTTGGAGTTGGATGGTTTGATTCATTGGAAAATTGCTCAGAAAGTTTTGTTAGTTATCATAAAGTAGCAACGCCAATTACTAAAAATGTTCGAATATATCAAAAAATTTATTCAATTTATCAACAAGTATACGGGCAGACAAAGGAGCTGAGTCACCAGTTACGTGTATTTGACGAGGAGAATGAGAAAAAGGAGTAAAAAAAGAACCACTCACTTATTCTCAAAATAAATTGATTCGAGGAAGAAAATGAGTGTTCCAAATTATTGAAATTTATTTTGAGTGGATGAGGCTAAGCTTCTCTGACTAATTTCTTAATATCTACATTCTCAGCTATAGGAACGATTTTATACGTTAATTCATCTGTTTCATCATCATGAATAATATAAATTTGGGAGTCATCTTCTTTGAAATCCCCAAACGAAATTGCTGTATAGCGTTGGTCGAACAACTCGATTTCTTTGATACATTTTGAAAAAACTCTGCGAACATGGTGCATTTTTTGGATATGAGCAGTGGCTTTTTCAACAGCTTTTGTCAAAGTATATCCTTCATCGAGATACTGTTTGATGATTTCAACCTTAACAACTGTAGGTAAACGATACTTTCTTGGTCCGTTGGAATCGGTTTCGACAGATTGGATAAAACCTTTCTTTTCCCAATAACGCAATTGACGTGGAGAAACCCCAACAAGTTCACTAAGTTCACTAATACCAACAAGCAAATGATCATTTTTTAATAGTTCTTTGAGGTGGTTATGAATCACTTTTTGTCACTCCTTTTGACCTTCTTCTTTCCTTAATTATACTTTTGTTGACTTTTGTGTCAAGTAGGTTGACAAACTATCTGATTAGGAATAAAGTATTCTAGTGATTTCGCAAAAATAATTAGAAAGAAGGAGACACATGAGTAAAAAACAGCCCGTAGATATTTACGGCAAACCATATAACCGCTCATTACTAGTGGTTGTTTTACTAATTGGTACCTTTTGTACCGTATTGAATCAAACGCTGTTGACAACAGCTTTTCCTACATTAATGAAAGCTTTTGATATCACGGCTTCAGATGTACAGTGGTTAACAACCGGATTTTTATTAGTGAATGGGATCATGATCCCAATTACAGCTTGGCTGATCAACAAGTTCAGCTCACGCAGTTTGTATCTTTCAGCAATGACGGTATTTTTAATTGGAACAATTACTTGCTACATCGCACCTAATTTTTCAACATTATTGATTGGCCGTTTGATTCAAGCTGCAGGTGTTGGCGTTTCAATGCCATTATTGCAAAATATTATGTTATCGATATTCCCACCAGAAAAAAGAGGTTCTGCGATGGGGATGTCTGGAATTGTTATTGGACTTGCACCAGCATTAGGCCCAACATTATCTGGTTACATTATTGATAATTATCAATGGCGTGATTTGTTTGGGATGATTATTCCAATCGTTGTATTAGTTTTAGTATTGGCAATCTTCTTGATGAAGAGTGTGATTCCGTTGTCAAATCCAAGTATTGACTTGCTTTCAGCCATATTATCAACAATCGGATTTGGTAGCTTACTTTATGGATTCTCTAGTGTAGGTAATGAAGGTTGGGGAAGTGTCCAAGTAATTGGCTTCTTGATCATAGGGATCATTTTTATTGTCTTATTCTCATTACGTCAGTTACGTCTAGAACACCCCTTCTTGGAACTTCGGGTCTTTAAATCAACAACCTTCACTATTGCAGCTATTTTAGCAGGAGTAACCAATATGGCGATGGTTGGTGCAGAAATGGTTGTTCCTTTGTATATTCAAAATATTCGTGGAGAATCAGCCTTTCACTCAGGATTGATGTTGCTTCCAGGTGCATTGATCATGGGGGCAATGATGCCAATTACTGGGATGATTTTTGACAAATATGGTGCAAAACGTTTAGCTATCACAGGTATGTTTATTTTAACTGCTGCTACTGCACCATTTGCATTTTTGACAGAAACAACACCAATCGTTTATATCGTGATTTTATACGCGATTCGGATGTTTGGGATTTCAATGGTTATGATGCCAGTTACAACTTCAGGTATGAATGCTTTACCAAATAATTTGATTAGTCATGGTACAGCGGTCAATAATACTTTCCGTCAAATTGCTAGTTCAATTGGTACAGCAATTTTGATTAGTGTATTGACCAATGTTACAAAAGACAATTTACCTGACAAAGAAATATTAAAAGCAACACCATTGGCTTATAAAGACCAAGCAATCAATGCCACTTTATCTGGCTATCATGCTGCGTTTGTAGTAGCGATTATTTTTGGGATCATTGGCTTTGTTATTGCTTTCTTTTTAAAGAAAAAAGAACCACTTAAAGAACTTTCAGTGAAGGGGGATCAAGCATGATAATTGGTGTTTTGGTTATTAGTTTAGTTGCCTTTGCTTTGGTTAACGTTTTTGCCAAAAAAGCATGGCAAACAGTCCTTTCGTTAATCTTTGGTGCTATTTTTGTTGGAGCTTTAGGATTGATTGTAGCGAATATTTCTAACCACTTTGGGATGGAACGAGTGACGGAAACAACAACGAAAAAAATTGTTTCTAGCGCTGATTCAGGTGCCAATTTATTACTTTATAAAGAACTTGGTGATGGAACTGAAAAGATTTACTTGTATAAGACCAAAGACAGTCAGAAAAAACCAACAGCTACTGGAACAGACAATGTAACGAACAAAGTGGAATCAACTACTGGAGGTGCAGAAAAAGTCACAAAAACGACTTATTGGGTATACAAGAATGATCACTATAAATTTTGGTTTAATATAGCTGATAATAATCATGAGTTTGATAAACGTGTGAATACATTTAAATTACCAAAAGACTGGATTACTTTAAATACAGATCAAGCAGAAAAATTAGCCAAACTTTCCAAAGAACGTCAACGTACTATGGAAAGTGAAGCAAAAGCTTATGTACAGGACGGCTTGAAGCAAGCGATGATGAACAATCCACAAATGAGTCAATCTGATCAAGAAGCAACGATTCAGAAGTTGACAGCTGCTTATCAACAAGAAGCATTTGCCAAATTGATTCAAGAAGTGAAAGAAAAATAAATGATAAAAACAGTTGTTTGACCAACTGTTTACAAAATAGACTAGGACTGTTAAAGGTTCTAGTCTATTTTTTTGAATGATTGTAAGAATATTTTTAACATGTTAAACTAGTTGTTAGATAGCGCTTTCTTTTTTGCGGTGTGGGGGGTATCTAAAAAAGGATTGGAGGAGTAAAGATGAAAGAGCAAGTACCGAAAGCGATAAAAGTAGAAAATGTAGCCAATATTTTGAAAGTAGATTTTGATAATGGTCAGACAAAATACCTGAAATCACACTGGGTTGAAGATCTCGGAGATGCTTTCAAATTAAACAGCAAAGGAGCACGCAAAAATCTTTTAGGAATGCCAACAAACATGTGGATTGGTAGCAAAACTGAAATTGAATCAGATGGAACGGTCGTGCTGAATGAAACCGATCGATATACTTCAGAAGAACTTTGGCATAAGGGACAAGATAGTATTCCAAAGCTGTAAATAACTGAGAAGTAAATAAAAAAGCAGCTGAAATCATTAGTGATTTCAGTTGCTTTTTTGTTCATAAACATAAGTTGGTTATTCAGCGCGTAAAGCAATAGCGGCATCTTTTTTCGCTGCCATGCGAGCTGGAATGTGTCCACCAAGCATTGTTAAAATGGTTGAAACTACTACTAAAATCAATGCGTGAACGGGGTTTAATTGAGCGACATTTTTCAAGTCAGTCATACTGTATAAGATACTGTTGATTGGGAAGGTAGCTAACCAAGCAATCAAGATCCCTAAAATACCGGAAGAAATCCCTAAAATGCAGGTTTCGGCATCAAAAACGCGAGTAATATCTTTTTTACGAGCACCCAAAGCTTTCAATACACCAATTTCTTTTGTTCGTTCAATTACTGAAGTATAGGTGATGATACTAATCATGATCATACTTGTCACCAATGAAATACCTGCAAAAGCGACTAATACGTAAGTAATGGCATCCATCAATCCACCAGTTAATTCAGTCATTGTACCTGCGAGGTCAGAATAAATGATTTTATCTTCTTCTGATTTGCCTTTGTTATAATCATCCAGATAATCAAGAACTTTATCTTTGTCTTCAAAATTATTTGGATAAATCATAATACTTGAAGGTAGGCTATCGCCACCAAGGTAACTAATAAATGTTTCTTTGGCAGAAGCATCTAGTTTTTCAGTGGTCATCACATTTGTATCGCTATCTCTTTGTGCCTTAACGATTTCAGAGTCCTTGTTGTTGTTAACAATTTGTGTTGTTAACTGGTCGCTGTAAGCAATACCTGGAGATAAAAGATTCATTGTTGAAGATGATTTCACACGCAAAATGCCTGCTATTTTTAACTCTTCAGTCGAGTCATTATACATTTTGTCGTAGTCAGAATTTGGAATAAATGTTCCAGTTGGCAATTGAGAGTAATAGTCATTATTGTTCACTAGTTTTAACGTAGTGCCAATAATTTGATCAAAATCAAATTTTTGATCTTCTTTTACATCAAAACCAAGATTTTTAAGGGCATTGATATTCGTATTATTGTTTCCATCGACAATCAGAACGACATCAGTTGTTGCACTTGGATAACTGCCAGCAAGTAGTGAATAGTTGTCTTTTAAAAAGTTTCCTTTATCAGCTGCTAATTGTGTTGGGAAAGTTGAGACACCGACACCAGTCATGGAAGCCATCGTACTTGAAAAAGAAAGAGCATCGTTATCAGGGTTCGCATTGGAGAAGCTTACTGGTTGAGCTTTTCCATCAATTTCACGAAGCAAATTAATTCCTGTTGATCGAGTAAAACCAATATTATTACTTAAATCAGGATCAATATCATTTACATAATCGACATATTTTTGATCAATTTTGTTTGTGTGTTGTGCCTTATCTTCATCACTAGTTTTTGCGGTGATTGTTTTTTTGTTTGGATAGTCCGCTTTACTTGCGCCAAGTGCGGCAGAGTTATTTGTTTGACTAGTTGTCACTTTTGAAATTGTGATTGGAAATTTTGACATTGTTTCTGATTGTGTACTATCAATTTGTTTTTGGAACCCAGTAGACAAAGCTAAGACAATCGCAATCCCGATAATTCCGATACTTGATGCAAAAGAGGTCAAGAACGTTCGCCCTTTTTTTGTTCGAATATTATTGAAAGAAAGTTTTAGAGCTGTCCAAAAACTCATTTTCGTACGGCGTAAATTGAACTGATCATTTTTTGGTCGCTCAATATGTGGATGAGAATCTGCTAAAATTTTTCCGTCTGAAAATTCAATAATTCGATCAGCATATTGATTAGCTAATTCAGGATTATGTGTGACCATGATAACTAATTTCTCTTTAGAAAGTTCTCGGATCAATTCCATAATTTGAATACTTGTTTCGGTATCTAATGCCCCAGTTGGTTCGTCACATAATAGAATATCTGGATTGTTTGCTAAAGCACGGGCAATTGCGACACGTTGCATTTGACCACCAGAAAGTTGATTTGGTTTTTTGTGCATATGGGCAGAAAGTCCAACACGAGTCAAAGCTTCTTCTGCTTTTTTTCGTTTTTCTTCTTTAGGAACCCCACTTAAAGTCATTCCAAGTTCAACATTTTCAATAATTCCTAAATGTCCAATCAAGTTGTAGCTTTGGAAAACAAAGCCAATCGAATTGTTACGGTAGGCATCCCAGTCGCTATCTTTAAAATCTTTTGTTGATTTTCCGTTGATGACCATATCGCCTGAATCATAGTTATCTAACCCGCCGATAACGTTTAGCATAGTCGTTTTTCCAGAACCACTTGGACCGAGAATCGCGACGAATTCTTTTTGTCTAAAAGCAACGGAAACGCCATCTAATGCTTTAGTTGTTGTTTCGCCAACTTTATAATACTTTTTAATATCTTTTAGTTGTAGCATCTTCATCCTTCTCTCATTAAAAATATTCTGTATAATAACAACTATAACAGAATGATAGTGAAAGTATAACGAATGAATGTTAACTGAATATGAACTGAGTGAAACATTCAAGAAATTTTTTAGAAAAATGAGGAAAAGTGCAATGAACCGACTTTTAGTTGTTGAAGACGATGAGAATCTACAATTATTGTATCAATCTGTGTTAAAACGAGCTGGTTTTTCCATTATTCTCGCCTTTAATGGTGAAGATGCACTGAAAAAACTTGAAAATAATCATGTTGATTTGATTATAACTGATGTGATGATGCCAGCAATGGATGGTTACACACTGTTGGAGACTTTACGAGGGAGTAAGATTGAGACACCCGTATTGATCATTACTGCGAAGCATGACTTTGAGGACAAGAAACGGGGCTTTCATCTAGGGGCAGATGACTACATGACGAAGCCAGTAGACGTCAACGAAATGGTCTTGCGAGTAGAGGCTTTGTTACGCCGAGCAAAAATCAATCATAGTCAACGTCTGAAAATCGGTGAGACTTGTTTAGACCAAGAAACCTATGAGGTGACGTGTAAAGAGGAGACAATGGTTTTACCGCAGAAGGAATTTCTATTATTGTATAAGTTGCTCTCCTATCCTAATAAAATATTCACGCGCCAACAATTAATGGATGAGATTTGGGGAATGGATACGAATACGGAGGAACGAACGATCGATGTTCATGTGAAACGTTTACGTACGCGTTTTGAGAACAACCAAGATTTTCAAATTGTAACGATTCGTGGACTCGGATATAAGGCGGTTATCAAAAAATGAAGAAAAAAATATTTTCACAGCTCTGGATCTATTTTGCACTGATTGTCTTTTTGTGCATTATAGTAACACTAGCTTGTTTTGTAGGATTGGTCTATTTGTTGGCAAATCAACGTTCTTGGACACCAACAGAGCGGCCGACACTGTATCCAATCATGATTTTAGCAGGATTTAGTGCAGTTGTTGGCACAGGAATCTCTGCATTTGTTGGTAGAGGGATCTTGTATCCGATTAGTGAACTACGAAAAAATATGAGCCAAGTAGCAAAGGGTGATTTTACAATCCAGATGAATGAACAACAAAAAGTAGCAGAAGTTCAGCAATTGTATCAAGATTTCAATGTAATGGTTCAAGAGTTGAATAGCATCGAAACTTTGCGCAATGACTTCGTCTCAAATGTTTCGCATGAATTCAAAACACCGTTAGCAACTATTCAGGGATACGTTCAATTATTACAAAATCCCGACCTTTCTGACGAAGAACGACAGGTATTTTTGCAACGAATCATTGAAGGAATCACGCAACTTTCTCAATTAACGGAAAATGTGTTGAAATTGAATAAGTTAGAAAATCAACATATGCTAATGGAGAAAAAGGAATTTCGTTTAGATGAACAAATACGAGAAGTGATTTTATTTTTACAACCGAAATGGGAAAAAGAACAGTTACAGTTGGATATCCAATTGGAAAAAGTAAAGTATTTTGGAAATGAAGAACTCTTGTACCAAGTTTGGTTGAATATTATGGATAATGCCATCAAATACAATCGTCCTACTGGTAAAATTGCGGTAAAACTCACGCAGAAAAAGGGCGAAATCGTGTTGGAAGTGACAGATTCCGGTATCGGTATGGATGAGGAAACTATGGCAAAAATTTTTGATAAATTCTATCAAGGTGATACGAGCCATCAAATTGCGGGGAATGGTTTGGGGCTTTCGTTAGTGAAGAAAATTTTGGAGTTGCATGAGGGACGTATTGACTACAGTAGTATTGAAGGTGTGGGGACGACAGTGATGATACGTTTGAGAAATGTGGAAGAAGAGGTTGTGGCACAAAATGTTTAGCTTCGAACAGATAGCGCGCATTCATTCAAAACAGCCTTCATGTTTTGAATTGTATGCAAGCTATATCGAGGAGCTATTTTGGGAACACCGAGAAAGAGGTTGTGGCACAAAATGTTTAGCTCCGAACAGATTGCGAGCACACAAAATAACTAACAAAAAACTCCTCATGATTTTGACATCAGAGAAGCGAATAGAACAAACTATTTTATACAGTTTCTTAGAGGTTGAACAAGAAAGTTAACTTTTAAGAAGCTGTATATTTTGTTTTAAGTATTTCCAAAACGTATTTGAGGCTAAAGAATGTTCACCTTGCTTTCTAGCGAATGCCAGAAAACTTTCTCTGTTTGGTGTGATGGGAACGAGTACCGTATCTTCTTTTAATAGATAATTAACTGTTTTTTCCATCACAATTGAGATACCCATATCGTTTGCAATCATGTTGAGAATCAAGTCCATTCGAGACCCGTTATAGACAATGTTAGGTTCAAACCCGACTTCGTGGCAAAGATCAATCACTGGTTGATAAAGATTGGTTTGCTGTCCAAGTAATAAAAAGGCTTCATCTTTTAGTTCACGTAAATTTATTTTTTTTTCACGTGCTAAAGGATGATGAGCTGGGAGTACTGCAACAAAATAATCTTTTTCAGTGGGAAGCCATTCAAAGTTTGTCGGTGGCTCATGAAAATTTCGGCCAAAAATAATTGAGTCAATTTGTTCAGTTGAATAATAGGGGACTTCCGCACTTTCAACTTCTTTGAGCTGAATGGAAAATTCTGGATGAAGTTTCAAAAATTGGGTAATATGACGAAATCCAGCATAGTGGGTCATAGTAGGAATCGTTAAAATACTTAAAGAGAGATTTTGTTTTTTTGTATGCATTTCTAGGACATCTGTCATGCCTTGGTATTGTTCGACAATTTTTTTCGCATAGGGAAGAATGAGTTGCGCCGTTTCTGTTAACTCGATTTTTCGATGCGTACGGTCAAATAATTGAGTGTCTAGTTCTTTTTCTAAAGCAATGATTTGTTTGGAAATCGTTCCTTGCGTCATGAAAAGATGTTCCGCTGTTTTAGTAAAGCTTAACGTCTTTGCTAGATCAAGAAAGACAACAAGTTTTTGAATATTCAAGGAATCCTCTCCTAACTATTCCGTTTATGAATACTTTAACATGAAATTTGAATTGGTTGAATGAAAAAACTTTGATAGACTAAAAAATGCAGCGAAAAGGAACGCGTTGAAAGAGTAAATGGAGCGCGTTAAGGTCGAAGGGAGTTTTTTTTATGCCAACTGGAATATTAATCAACGTCGGAACGGTTTTTTTTGGAGGGCTGTTTGGAGGTTTTTTAGGAGAGAAGTTAAGTAATCGATTTAAAACACAATTAATGATGGTGTTTGGTGTTTGTTCAATGGGGATGGGGATTTATTCGATGGGCCCGATGAAAAATATGCCGCCTGTCATTTTTGCTTTAGTGGTTGGGACAGTGATTGGGCTAGTCATTCATCTAGGAGAGCGGATTGATCAAGGTGCAAACTTGATGCAAAAGCCAATTTCAAAATTATTTCCTAGTGAAAAGCTAGATTTATCCCATGAAGAGTTCATTAATACCCTAGTCACAGTGATTGTGTTATTTTGTGCGAGTGGGATGGGGATTTACGGAAGTATTGATTCAGGAATGACAGGAGATAACACGATTTTGATTTCAAAATCTGTTTTAGATTTTTTTACAGCAACAATTTTTGCTTGTAACTTAGGATTTGTAGTTTCCGTCATAGCGATACCGCAATTTATTATTTTTTATGCTTTGTTTTTATTAGCAAAATTCATTTTTCCAATGACAACGCCAGCAATGATTCTAGATTTCAAAGCTTGTGGTGGCTTTTTGATGCTTGCAACTGGTTTTCGAATGATTCATGTCAAAATGTTTCCGGTTGCGGATATGATTCCGGCGATGGTTGTAGTAATGCCTTTTAGTTGGTTGTGGACGACAATCATTTTGCCTCTATTATAAAAGCCAGAATAAATAAGAAAAAATTTTATAAGACAACAGAGTTATAACAAAACAATATTATTTTAAAGTAAAGTATTTTCATTTCCACCCATGCTAGACTAGCAGGCGAGATGACAGTGTGGTTTGTGGCTATCCAGTCGAAAGTGAGGAGAAGTAAGAGGTGCGTACTTCCATGATTCAGATAAGTAAAAAGCTTTTTTACCAGTTGGATCAACTTATATGAGGAATGATTCAAGAAAAATCAGTTGCTAATGAATCAAAATGACTACTATATTTAATTGACGAGAAGGTGTAAAGACTTTCTCTTTTTTTATTTACTCAAATAAAAACCAGAATGTGTTGCTCAAACTATATTATATCTGATATAATATAGTGAAATTAAAAATATTGTAAAAGAAGGTGGCGCTATGCATATTCAAATTCCAACGGTTCTTCTTGATGGAACTGTGTTAGCAGCATTGAGTCGAGAAGATATGTATGGATATGCACTAACAAAAATTGTGCAAGAAAGTTTATCAATTAGTGAATCTACCATGTATCCCGTATTAAGAAGATTGAAACAAGAAGGGTATTTAGAAACCTATGATGAACCATTCGAAGGTCGAAATCGAAGATATTATCGCTTAACACCAATCGGACATACACATTTGGAAGAAATTATTGATGAATGGATTGTTTTTCGAGACTCTTTAGATCGGTTATTGGAGGATAATAGACATGAATGAATATTTAAGTGAAGTCTTAGACGAGCTTCAAGAAATTCCTGAAGCTGACCGCTTTGATTTGATCCAATATTACGAAGAGTATTTTTTGGATTCAGGCAAGACTGTCGATGAAATTTTAGAAGAATATGGCACGCCTAAACAGTTTGCGTTGAAGTTGAAGATCAATTATTTTTCTGAAGCAGATGACTTAGGTCAAGAAGAGATCCATCAAAATAGTCCGAAAAGACAAATGCGTTTGATTTGGTTGATTTTGCTTGGCTTATTTGCATCGCCAATCTTAATTCCTTTAGCGTTGCTATTTATTGCTGTGTTGGTTGGTTCAGTCATCGCATTATTTGCGGTTATTTTTAGTATCTATGTTGTTTGCATTGTGATTTTAGGCGTAGGTGTGGTTATGACACTAGCAGGACTGATGGTTTTAGGACAATCAGTTGTCAGTGGCTTATTCTTCGTTGGCTTAGGTCTGTTTGCGACTGGTGCGGCCATCTTTTTTACTCCGATTTTAGTGAGATTGACAAAATGGTTAGCCCAGTTGATGATGCGTTTTGTGAAATGGGTCGGCCGCCGCTTTGTTACTAAACGTGGTCTTCATCCAACACATGATGGAACGGAGAGGTGAGTGAAATGAAACTAAAACAATTTTTATTGATTGGTAGTAGCTTGATGATTTTTGGCGGAATTTTGGCAGCAGGAACATACACGGCAGGCGCACAAAAGACAATCGTTTGGGAAAACGGTCCTAAGTTATTAGAAATGCAAGAGCATACAGAAAAATTTAAAGCAAACGAGATCAAAAAATTAGTGATTCAGGCAGAAAACCAAGAAATCAAAATCAGACAAGGAATTGATTTTGAAGTCACGACTCGTTATGAAAAGTCAGATGCACCAAAAATTGATTTAAAGAATCAAACATTAGCTATTCAAGCGCAAGGTCAGCCGGAACATCCAATTCAGCTTAGTTTGGAAGAAAATCAGCCACAGGTAACGATTACAGTACCAAAAGAAATGTCTCTCAGTGATGTTACGATTGAAAGCAGCAATAGTCGACTAACGATGACAGATATTGCAACAAAAAATCTAACTGTTGACGCTTATGCAAATAGTTGGTTGAGTTTTATTGGCTTAACGACGGACTCAGTGACAGCCAAAGATCAATTTGGTTCACTTGATTTTAGTCGTTTGAAGACGAAAAAAGGAAACTTTACTGGTGAGGGAAGTAATTTTTATTTTTATGATAGTGCGTTAACAGAGTCAAGCACGATTGTTGCTAAAAATGGTTCTGTTCAGTTGACAGATTTAGATGTTCCTGGCTATCAACTAACATTGACAGGAGATTCGACTTTCCAAATG
Organism: Candidatus Enterococcus courvalinii; assembly: GCF_017315945.1. Taxonomy (GTDB): domain Bacteria; phylum Bacillota; class Bacilli; order Lactobacillales; family Enterococcaceae; genus Enterococcus_B; species Enterococcus_B courvalinii. Next base: position 25,740 of record NZ_JAFLWI010000016.1, on the reverse strand, counting down.
AACAATGAAGTACAAGCAGGTTTATCCTTTGAAAAAGGAAATACGAAAAAAGGATTGACTGTTGAAGGAAAGGATACCTTTATTGAATGGATGGACGATGAGCAAGAACATTCGATGAGTGAGCAAATGGACGACGATATGGAAGACATGATGGAAGACATGAGTGATCATATGGAGCAACAGATGGATCACATGGACAACCATATGGAAGATGAAACTGAATAAAATTTCGTAAAAATGATATTGAGACATTTTTTTGTTTCAATATCATTTTTTGTTTCGCTTAAGTTGTTTTCTTATAGTAAGATAGGTATAGACAAATGAGAAGTTGAAACTTAGTAAAAGAATTAGGGTGGGGAAAATGAAAACAGAAGATGTTCAGCGAGAACAACTACGAGAAAAAATGCTTGAGCTACATGCGCAATTAAAGTCATTGAACGAATTATATTATGATGATGATAATGAAAAAGTAACGATTGAGTATCCCAAAAATTCAGAAGGACGTCAGTTAGAACAAGTACATAATGAAATGTTTCGCCATTTAATGAAAGTAAAAAAGGAGATGGATTATTACTCTTTGCCAATCATGGACACGGGTGTTTTACAATATGATCCAAGTAAAGAACGTTTTATTTTTAAGTCTGTCCGAAAAAATATCATTCTCAATGCGGGAATGGATTTGGAAATTTTAGTTGAAGATTACTTTACAGAACAAAAACACTGGGTCAGAACCCGATTAGAGTATTTACCAAAAGCTGCGGGGGGAACGCACTCAACTGGATGGTACATTAGCGAAGATAAAGATTTAGAATTAGAAGGTGCTTTAGCAAGACTGAGAATAACTGAGTAGTCAGGAAAGAAAGTTGAGGCTATTGTGTAAGAGGAGGAAAGATATTGAAAATGAATGAGAAAAAAGCGCTCTATATCAATGGGTATATTGGATTAGTTGGCGTCGTTGTTTTAGCAATCGCAGGTGCCATCTTGTTTTATTTTGGCACAGTAGCAACTAGCCCAACATTCATCATTCTAAGCATCGTTTTGTGGGGAGTTGCTTGTTTATTAGTTAGCTCAGCAACAGTGGTCAGTCCAAATCAATCAAAAGCTATTTTGTTTTTTGGTAACTATTTAGGAACAATCAAAGAAAATGGCTTTTTTTTAACCGTTCCGTTAACTAATAAAATCAACGTGTCACTTAAAGTTCGAAATTTCAATAGTTCTGTTCTAAAAGTAAACGATTTAGATGGGAATCCTATTGAAATTTCTGCTGTTGTTGTTTTCAGAGTGGTGGATACGGCGAAAGCATTGTTCGATGTTGCTTATTATCAAGACTTTGTAGAAATCCAAAGTGAGACTGCTGTTCGTCACATTGCAAGTCAATATCCTTATGATACTTTCAATGACACTGATATTACTTTACGCGGAAATACGACCGAGGTTTCGGATAAATTAGCAACAGAGCTTCAAGAACGACTGGCTGTTGCGGGAGTTGAAGTCATCGAGGCACGATTGAATCATTTGGCTTACGCAACTGAAATTGCGAGTGCCATGTTGCAAAGACAGCAGGCAAAGGCAATTCTCTCTGCACGTCAGACAATCGTTGAAGGCGCGGTCACAATGACACAAATGGCGCTGGAACAGATTGAATCGGGTCAAGAAATCAACTTTACAGATGATCGAAAAGTTCAACTAATCAACAACTTATTAGTATCGATTATTACAGATAAGGGAACGCAGCCGGTGATTAACACGGGAGATTTAACTGATCGAAAATAAATCACGATTGAAAGTAAAAATAAAGGGGTGAAGCAAGTTTGCTTCACTCTTTTTTCATTGAATAAGTCCACTATCAGGTTGCACCCTATTCTTGGATAAGAGCTAACAATATTGAAAGATGACTGACAGAAGAATCTAAGGCATGTTCGTTCTTTTTTTTCTATACTAAGTTCATCAAGTTAAAAGAGAGGTATAGACCATGAAAAAATTTCTGATTGGATTATTGGTTGTCGTGGGTATCGGAGTCGCTGGTTTAAAAATAGCAGATGCTGTTATTATGGGCGGAGATGATTACTATGTACAAATCACAACAAACGGTGAAAAACTCGTTCAAAAAGATGATCAAAATCAAGATGTGATTACTTACCAATATAATTTATCTGGATTTAATAAAGAAGGCGCTGAAAAAGAGCTAGAATTTCAAGGGATGCAAGCACGCCCATTACGAAAAAATGCGTATCTCAAAGTAGTCTGGAATAAAAATAAAGGTGTAACTGGTTATGAAGAAGTTGAAAAATCAGCAATACCTAAAGCTGCACAAGAAAAATTAACTAAAGGGTAGGCGTAAAAAATGGAAAAAATTGTTGAAATCCAAGACGTAACAAAAGTGTATGGTAAAAATAATGAAAAGAAAACGATAGCTTTAGATGGCATTTCATTTTCAGTGGAAAAAGGTGAATTTATTGGAATCATGGGGGCATCCGGTTCTGGTAAATCAACTTTGTTGAATATTTTATCTACCTTAGATAAACCAACAGATGGTCGTATTCGGATCAATCAAAAAGATGTAACAGCTTTAAAAGGAAACCAACTGGCAGATTTCCGTGCGAAAGAAATTGGGTTCATTTTCCAAGACTTCAATTTATTGGAAAACTTAACAGCGCAAGAAAATATCGCCGTACCATTATCTTTACAAGGGGTTCGTCCAAAAGAAATCAAACAAAGAGTCAAGCAAATTGCAGAACGTTTATCAATTAGTCATATTTTAGACAGCTATCCTTCAGCTATTTCTGGTGGACAAAAGCAACGTGTCGCAGCTGCTAGAGCATTGATTACTCAACCAACGATTTTACTAGGTGACGAACCAACTGGAGCACTTGACTCTAAGAGTGCGCGCGATCTATTGGACACGATGGATGAATTGAACCAAAAAGATAACGTTTCTATTTTATTAGTAACACATGATCCTTTTTCAGCAAGTTATTGCCAACGAATCTTATTTATCAAAGATGGCGGAATCCATCAAGAAGTTAAACGAGGCGATCAAAGTCGTGAATCATTCTATCGTCAAATTTTAACTATTCTAGGAAATTTGGAACAGTAAGGGGGAGAAAAATATGCTTTGGAAACTATCACTTACTGGAATCAAAAGCCGCTTGCGTGACTATCTAGTCTTGTTTTCAGGATTAGTCATGGCGTCAGCAATTTTTTATATGTTTGAGTCGATGGCAAGTAATGAAGCTTTTCTGAAAAGTAATTCGACGATTGCATCAACGGTAATCATTTTTCGCTTAGGGTCTGTCTTGTTAGGACTCATCACCTTCGTGTATATTCTTTATGCCAATTCATTTTTAATGACGATGCGTCAAAAAGATTATGCGATGTTTATGATGCTAGGTGCGAAAGGACGAAAAATCGCACAAATGATTTTTTCAGAAACGTTTATTGTGGGGATTTTAGCAACATTGGTTGGCTCAGTTGTCGGCATTGGTTTAACGAGTGTGGTCAATCACCTATTAGTTCAACAATTGAATGTTCAAATTTCAAATTTTTCACCATTTAGTATACATGGATTATTGATTACAATTGCGTTTTTCTCTATTTTATTTTTATTAGCAGCTATTGTTAATGCTTTTTCAATCGTAAAAAAACCAATTTTAACTTTGATTCGTGCAGATCAAACACCTACACAAATGAAACAACACAAATTTCTCTTCTTTCTTGAAGTAGTATTGGGAATTGCCTGCTTGACATGTGGCTATTACATGATGCAAAACTTAGTGAAATTCCAGTTACTTGGAATTGGAGTAGCATTAGTTACCATCGTTTTGGGAACATACTTCATCTTCCATTCCGTGATCATCTTCTGTTTATCACTATTGAAAAAGGCAGATAGTATCGCGTTAAGAAAATTAAACAATTTTACTTTTTCACAACTAAGTTTCCGTATTCGTGAGTATACACAAATGCTTTCAATGGTAGCAATGCTATTTGCTCTAGCACTAGGGGCTCTGACTGTCGGATTAGGATTTAGAAATGAAATTTCAAAAGTAACAAATAGCTTTACTGTTTATGATCTTGTGTTGAACAATGCACAAAAAGTTGACCAACAAGAGGTAACGAAATTAGCACCAAAATTAAATGCTTCTTACACACAAAAAGAAGATGAGCAAACGATGTATTATGTGACGGAAGAGTTTGAACAAACACCGTTTTTGATTAAAGAAACAAGTACAGATCGAGCAGTTGAACCGAAAGATAAAGAAATCACTGCCGAACAATTAGCAAACGAACTGAAGTTTCAAGATAGCTTAAGAGATTACGAGTTGCCTGAACAACAACCAAAAGAAATCAAATTAATTTCGCAAGCAGAATTTGCTCAATTGAATTTGCCAGAAACGTCGCTACAATTAGTTCAAGTAACTGACTTTGAAAAACAATTAAGTAACATTGAAAAATTGGTGGCAACAAATAAAACAAACAATCCAGCACTTCAAGATGTGAATTATAGCTTTACTCAAAAAGCAGATGTGTACAACACATTCAATGGTGCATTTTCTGGATTTGAATTCATGGGATTCTTTTTAGGTTTAGCCTTCTTGACGATGTTAGCAAGTTGCTTGATGTTCAAGATCCTTTCAGGAAGTAAGAGTGACCAAGTGCGTTATGAAATGCTACAAAAGATTGGAACACGCCAAGGTTTATTAAAACAATCGATTCGTAGAGAAATTGGTGTCTTGTTCTTAGCACCTGGTATTTTAGGTGTTGTTCATGTCTTGTTCGGCTTACAAATGTTCAAGTTATTGATGAGTGACCCTTATGATAACTTATGGATTCCATTTACAATTTTCTTTGTCTTATACTTCATTTATTATGTAATAACGACATGGTTGTATACAGGAATCGTTTTAAAGAAACAAGTATAAATAAATGAGTTAGAAGTGGTTGAAGCAGAAGAATGTTAATGTCAAAAAACAGACTAAAGTTCTGAATTTCCGTCTGAACGTTGGAATGTTTTCAAATTGACAAGTTTTGTTTTACCGTTTCTTTAATCGAAACTCAAAAAGAAAGAGGTTGGGAAGGTTCATGATCCCAGCCTCTTTCTTTTTGGTATTGTGCAAGTAAAAATCAAAGTATACTAGCCATTTCATTTTTGAGGGTTCTTTTGCGTCTGATTTTTAGTACGAAACTTAAGTGGCTCGGCCCACGATTGCTTGATGTTCTAATAACTCCATAACGGACTCTAAAGAAAGATTGTTATGTTTTTTTTGGCTAGCTCGTTTTCGATAAGCTGTTGGTGTTTCGCCAGTCTTCTTTTTAAAAGTCCGACTAAAGACAACTAAGCTATGAAAGCCTGACTGAAAAGCAATATTTTCAACTGAATCATCTGACATCAGCAATAAAAAAGCAGCTCGATTGATTCTGATACCCAGTAACCATTCCTTGACACTTACGCCGATATTTTCATGGAAGGTGCGAGAGAGGTGACTGCGATTGACAGATAATGCGTCAGCAATTTCTTGAATAGTGAGTTCCTCTGTTGCATGAGCTTGGATATATTCGATGGCTTCAATCGTCAAACGCGAGATGTTTTGAGGTGTACTTAAGTGATTCTTTCCACCATCCACTAGCAATTTTTCAAAAAAACGATACAATAACTCATTCAATTTGATTTCGTTCAGCAGTGTATCTGGCGCATAATCAAAACAAGTTAAAATCAACTGACTATAGTCAACTAACTGATTTGAACGAAAAGTATACTCATCTTCTTTAAAAGGTGAGTGTTTAATTAATTCCTCAGCTTCTTTTCCACCAAAGGAAAGCCAGGCGTAGACCCAAGGATTGGTCACATCGGAACGATAAAAAGTTTGATCGCCAGGGCGAATAAGAAATAAATCTCCCTTTTTTAAATGATATCGTTGCTGGTTGACCGAATATACGCCTTCACCCTCCAAGATGATGTGGAGGACAAAGTGTTGCCGGATAGCTGGGCCAAAAGAGTGGAAAGGCATTGTTTTAGAAAATCCGCAAAAGTTAAAGTAAAGTTCACTTGATAAAAAATGATGTTCTTTTCGTAAAAATACAGTTTGTTCCATCTGCTCAGCTCCTTTTCTTCAAGGTACGCTTTCTCAAAAAAAAATGCAACAAAAAGTTAAATTTGTATCACATGATAGCAATAAAAAGAAAGCGATTACTTGCTATAATAAACATGAAGTAATCAACTATGGAATGGAAAGAGGGCGACAGTATGCAAGTCAAAGAACAAGAATTTGGAAATGATTCTCACCTGATCACATTGATCAATGATCAAAAAACAGAATTGGCCGTTACGGATTTTGGCGCACGAATCGTTCATTTACAGACGTTAATTGATGGAACAAAACGGGAATTGATTCTAGGATTTGATCACGCAGAAGAATATCTTACGAAAGACGCATATATCGGTGCAACAATCGGTCGAACAGCTGGTCGAATTGCTAAAGGAAAATTTTATCTAAACAATCAAGAGTATCAGGCGAAAATCAGTGAAGAAACAGGCCATTGTTTACACGGCGGAGATCCTAGCTTTGAAACGAAAAATTGGCCGTATACGATTATTAAAGGTGAAAATGAAATTTCTGTTATTTTTTATTTAACAAGTCCTGATCAAGAAAATGGTTTTCCTGGTAATTTAGACATAGAAGCACGCTATACTTTGACAAATGATGACGTTTGGCGGATAAGTATTCGTGGGATTAGCGATCAATTGACTTTATTTAACCCAACCAATCATGTGTACTTTAATCTAACTGGGGATGTAACGGAACCAATCGATCAGCACGAATTGTGGTTAGCAAGTCGTTTTTTTGCTCCTTTACAAAAAGATTTGATTCCAAAAGGAGAAGTAGCACCAGTTAAAGGGACAGCATTTGATTTTACAACGCCAAAAGCACTTTCAGATGTTTTTATTAGTGACTTTCCTCAAGCCAAAATGGTTGGTGGAATGGATCATCCATTTTTCTTACAGAAAACGGGGCAAATGAATCGAGTAGCAAAATTAACTAGTCCTGATAAAAAGGTCGCGATTCAAATAGCGACCAATGCAGGAAGTATCGTTTTGTTTACTGCTAATTTTGGCGATGATGCACCAGTTATGCGCGGAGATAAATTAGTGAACCATGGTGGAATCACTTTTGAAACGCAAGAAGCTCCTGGATCAGAACGATTCGAAAGCTTTGGCGATATTACGCTTGTACCTAATCAGGCACGTGTATTTGTGACGGAATATCAAATAAAAAAATAGATGAATGAGGGATACAGATGGAAAAAATAGCTGAAGTAACAGCAGTATTTCATAAATTATTTGGAGAAAAAGCAACCAGTTCATTCTTTGCTCCAGGTCGGATCAATTTGATTGGAGAACATACAGATTATAATGGTGGACATGTGTTTCCAGCATCCATTACGTATGGAACTTATGGTGTAGCTGCGCCACGAGAAGACAATCAAGTAAAAGTTTATTCCCTAAATTTTGAAGAAGTTGGCGTGATTACTTTTTCTTTGGATAACTTAAACTATACAAAAGAAGATAATTGGGCAAACTATGTAAAAGGGTTCATTTTAAAAGTCCAAGAAGCAGGCTATCCGATTACTCACGGATTTGAACTTGTGATTGAAGGAACGATCCCTAATGGTGCTGGTTTATCAAGTAGTGCTTCATTAGAACTACTAGTAGGCGTCATGTTGGAGGAATTGTATGATTTACCAATTAGTCGTTTGGAATTAGTTAAAATCGGTCAAAAAGTTGAAAATGAATTTATTGGAGTTAATTCAGGAATCATGGATCAATTTGCAATTGGTTTTGGCCAAAAAGAACAAGCTATTTTATTAGATACAAATACATTAGTTTATGAAATGGTACCGACTGAACTAGGAGACTACGCAATTGTCATCATGAATACGAATAAACGTCGCGAACTAGCAGACTCCAAATATAATGAACGTCGTGGTGAGTGTGAGGAAGCATTGAAACGTCTACAAAAAGTTGTCGATATCCAATCATTAGGAGAATTAGATGAAGAGACATTCCAACGTTACAGCGAAGTTATTGAAGATGCTATTTTAACAAAGCGTGCAAAACACGCAGTGACAGAAAATCAGCGGACATTGAAAGCAAAAGATGCTTTAGTAGCAGGTGATTTAGTTTTATTTGGCCAACTATTGAATGCCTCTCATGATTCGTTGCAGCACGACTATGAAGTGACCGGCATTGAGTTGGATACTTTAGTTCAAGCAGCGCAAGCACAAACAGGAGTATTGGGTGCCAGGATGACAGGGGCAGGATTTGGTGGATGTGCGATTGCTTTAGTGAAAGAAGAGGCGATTCCAGTATTTGAAGATAACGTTAAAGAAACTTATCTAGAAAAAATTGGTTATGCGCCTGATTTCTATGTTGCTCATATTGGGGATGGCGCACAGAAAATCAAATAAGTGAAAGAAGATATAAAAAAGAGCTTCAGACAAAATTTGTCTGAAGCTCTTTTACTTTATTTAAAAAGTGGAAAGTCTAACCAAAATGATTTGTTTAAACTTAAAAAACTAACCATTGGTAATTCATTTGATCGAACTGTTAACGTTTGTGTTTCTGGAATCTGGTTCACAGTAAAGTGATACCATAATTCCCAAACATTTGCGACTTTCAATTCAGAAAGGAAAGCTGGCGAATTGATGTTAGATTTGACGATAGGTAGATCTAATACGTCACTAAACGTTAAATGATTCTTTTTCCAAACAGTTGGTACAGTCAGAAGTTGTTTGGTTGATTTTGTTTGTGTTTTAATTGGTTCTTCTTTAGCTTCATCATATTTTGTTAAATCATATGCTTTGATGATCGCATTTAATTTTTTCGAATATTGTTTATCTGTTGCATAGCGACCTTCAAGATATTTTGTAGCATCCTCGTAAGATTTAGCTTCAGATTTCCAAATTGGTTTATAGAAATCCTTATTTCCAGATAAACCATTTTTGATTAAATCAGCATAGTCTTCCAAGCTTTCTTTGTAAGAAGGGTATTTGCGGAACTGGGCTTTGATTTGGTAGCTTTGACCAGCTTCGTCTTGCTCAAGTGTATTAAAGGAAACACTTGAACCTTCAAAATCACCTTTGATTCCAAAAAGATTATAATTTGGTTCGCTAGATAATAAGCTATTTCCTGAACCACTTTCTAAAATGGCTTGTGCCATCATTACTGAAGCATAGATTCCTTCTTTTTGTCCAATCTCTTGAGCAAAATCAGCAATTTCCTTTAAAAAATCATCGGTTGATTGATTTTTAGAAAATGAAAAATCACCTAGATTATCTAAAGCAGAGGAACCAATAGAATTAGCTAATGAACCAGAGGCTACTGGCAAACCAGCTAAGTTCACCCGAACAGCAAAGTCAGGCGTGTAATCAGCAATGGAAGTGATACGAACATGATCACCCGGTTGAGGAGCATGAATGTATTGCCCATTACCAATGTAGATTGCTACGTGATGTGTCACACCAGAAGATGGTCCCCAGAATAACAAATCACCTGGTTGTGCTTGGCTAACTGGAATTTGAGTACCAGCGTATTGTTGTTCACCTGTCCAGCCACCAATATAATGACCAGTGGCTTGCATGTATACATAATAAGCTAGTCCAGAACAATCAAAAGTTGAAGCACCTTTTGCTCCCCAAACATAAGGACTTCCAAGATATTTGTATGCTTCTTTGACGATGGCCTGTTGAACACTTGTAGTATTCGCTGGTAAAACGGCATCCGTTGGTGTTTTTGTAACAAAGTCAGAAGTTGAAGCAGAAGGACTTTCTGTCTTTGGTTTTGTTACGTTTGTTGAAGGCCGCTGATTGTTCGTTGAAGAGCTGTTCCCAGTGTTTGGTTTAGAGGAACCCTTTTGTGAACTATTCGTTGATCCAGCAGGCTTTGATGGTTTATTATTGCTTGGATTTGATGTATTCCCTTTATCAGAAGAGTCTGTTGTACTACTGCTTTCTGTAGTGCTTGAATCAGGAGTGGTACTTTCTTCTGTAGGAGTTGTTGAGCTGTCCGAAGTGTTTTCAGTAGTGCTATCTGAAGTATTCCCTGTACCTTCACTTGGATCAGTCGAAGGCTCTGTTGGGTCTTCTGTTGAAGACTCAGGAATAGCTTCAAAGGTTGCATTGATTACTAAGTTGGCTGTGCCAACAACAAATGTTTGATTTGTGTAATCAACTGTTTGAACACCATCAATTTGAACAGATGCAAGTTGTTCTCCAGCACTTGGTGTAATCGTGTAGTTCAGTTGTGTCCCTTCTGTTAACCCAGTTAAGACACCACCTTCATTAATTGATAAAGGTTGCCCATCCATTGTTGTGATAGTGATCTTACCAATCAATGCGGGATTAATTGTTGCTGTGTAAGTAGCTTCTGCTGGTGTTTCGCTCTCCGGCTGAGAGGAAGAATCAGTAGAAGTTGTCGCGTCTGACGTGCTAGTCTCAGGTTGTTCTGAGGCTACGACTGAACTTTCGGTCGTTGCAACTGGCTGTTCTTCTGTTGCAAAAACGGACTGAGTAGATAAGACAGTCGGAGCAATGAGCCACGTAGCCGCTAACAGGCGAATTGCCTTGTTATTCTTCATAGTCATCTAGTCCTTTTCGTTTTTTTTTGCTCATATCCAAGTAGTTCATAAAATACTCTTTAACTGGTAAAGTGACTCTTCATTTTCAATGAAAGAACCAACTTTTCTGACAGAGTAGCTGGCATAGTTACGAGTAAAAGTTGTCTGGCTTAAATTTTTGGGTATCGTTCTTACTTTGTTGGGGAAAAGGTGTGGTTCAAAATAAGATACGCATACTCTATCCAATTGTACCAGAAGATGAACATTTCGACAAAAAATTAGTGAAATAAAGGGACGTAAAAAATAAAAAAACTCCAAACAGTGAGAAAACTCATTGTTTGGAGGAGAAAGTTATTCTTGAGGCATCAAAGTTTCATCGAACCCGCTAACTAAAGTGGTAATCATTGCAACTACCAGGCTGACAGCAAGACCGATGACGTACCACCAAAAAGTACTTGAAATAAATGCGGGAAGGGTGGTCAAGCTACCAAAAACAAAAGCAATTGCTTTTACTTTTGCAAATCCCATGACTGCGCCACCAGCTGCAGCACCGATACAAGCAGCTACAAAAGGTTTCTTCAAAGGAATGGCAATGCCATAAACAGTTGGTTCGGTGACGCCAGCTAATAAAATGGAAGCAAATGCCGAGCCAGATATTGAGCGTGTTCTTGACTGTTTACTTTTTAGAAATACACCCAAAGCTGCTCCAGCCATCCCAAAGTTTGCTGCCCCAGTTAATGGAACGATGCGATCAAAGCCAAAACTTGAGATGTTGCTAATCATGACTGGATTGACAGCCCATTGGATACCAAAAATCACTAAGATATTCCAACCACCAGCAATGATTGCGCCACTAATTGGTCCATTAATATCCATCATCCAAGTGATAACAGCGGCTAATCCTTCACCCAAGTACACACCTGCAGGACCAAATACCATCAAGGTCAATGGCACTGTAATCACTAATGACAACAAGGGAACAAAAACTAATTGCATACTTTCACGAATATATTTTTTTAGAAATTTTTCAACAAAAGAGTAAAAGAAAATTCCTAAAATAGCTGGCATCACCGTGGAAGTATATTGCATTAGTACCACGGGGATACCTAGAAAATCAGTCGAAGCTTTCCCTCCGTTAGTCAAAAGACTGGTCAAATTTGGCTCAATCAAAGCAGCTGCAATGACACCAGCAATATAGCCATTGACTTTAAATGTCTTGGCTGCAGAAAAGGCTAGGAAAATAGGTAAGAAATAAAAGACAGCGTTGGAAGCAGCGGCTAAGATATGGTAAGTTCCGCTAGTTTCACTTAACCAACCAAGCGTCGTTGCTAACACGACTAATCCTTTTAAAATTCCTGAACCAGCAAAAAGTGGGATGATTGGCGTAAAAATCTCAGAAATCAAGCCAAATAATTTTTCGATGGGATTCAATTTTTCCTTGGTTGCTGATTGATCCAGTTGTTGGCTTAAGGCTTCATATGTTTCATTTAAACCTTGTTCCATAATGACTTCTGCATACTTATCTAAAAGAATGAAATATTTTACATCGGGAATTTGTTGAATAATTTCTTTCGATTCCGCTGTTGGTTGTTTCTTTAGTTGAATGCGTAATCGAGTGGCGCAAGGTGTGATGGATTCAATATTATTTTTCCCGCCTAACTGAGTAAGCAAAAGTTGAACTTGTTCCGACAATAAAAGTTGTTCTGGTTGAATGATTTTTTCCATTAGAAAACCACTCCACTCACCAAAATAATATTTGCATAAGGCGTCATTTCACCAGTGCGGATAAAAGCATGGCAATGAGTTAGGTCTTGTTTCATTTCCTCGTGAGGAATAAATGCGATAGGCGTTTCAGGCATCAATTGTTTGATTTGCTCTAGTACATCAGGATTCATTGTCTTTATTTCTTCTGCTAGTTCAATTGATTGAACTTCTAGTTCTTCTAGGACATTTTCTAAGACAGTCATAAAGCTGGGTACGCCATTTGTGACAGCAAGATCAATTTTTTCAGTTCCAAAAGGTACAGGCATACCAGCGTCACCAATACTTAATTTGTCAAAGTGTCCCATTTGTGAAATAACTCTAGAAATATCTGAATTAATAACTTTACTTTTTTTCATATCAAGATCCATCCTTTTTCATTAAATGTTTGTGGTCTGTTATTCAAATGTTAAGTCTGTACGATAAGGAATTGATGGTTGAGCACCATAACTTTGGACAGCAACAGAAGAAGCAAGGTTTCCATAACGAATGGCTTCTGGTAAATTGTTAAAATCTGGATCCAATTGACTACTTAAAGCACCAATGAACGTATCACCTGCAGCGGTAGTATCAACTGCGTTTACTTTGAAAGCAGGGACGATACCATGTTCAGTCGCAGTATGATAGAAGGCACCTTTACTTCCTAAAGTAATAATCACTGTCTCAATTCCAAGTTGGTGAAAAGCAGTTGCAGCTTGCAATAAACTTGCTTCATCTATCACTTCAATCCCAGTAATAATTTCAGTTTCAGTTTCATTTGGAATAATGACATCAGTTTGTGCCAGTAGCTCTGCTGGAATTGTTTCAAGAGCGGGTGCAGGATTTAAGATTGTTTTTTTCCCAGCTTTTTTAGCAAGTTTAAATGCAGCCAACGTCGCATCTAAACTACTTTCAAATTGTGCAATTAGGAAGTCGCTCTTTTCAATCAACGCTTTTTGTTGCTGAACTTCTGCTTCATGAAAAGCATTATTTGCACCAGCATGGATCAAAATACTATTTTCGCCAGCATCATCAACCATGATCATTGCTTGACCAGTTGCGGTGTCAGCGATTGTAGAGATACCTGAGATGTTGATTTGTTCCTTTGCCAATAACTCAAGTAAAGTAGCGCCTTCGCTGTCAGCGCCAACTGCACCGATAAAAGCCGTGTTTGCACCAGAACGCTTTGCAGCAACGGCCTGATTGGCACCTTTTCCTCCGCCTGAATGGAAGATGTTGCTTGTGTGCATAGTTTCGCCTGGCTTAGGCATTTTTTTTAAACGTAAAGTTGTATCCATATTGATACTGCCGATAACTGTAACCGTGTTCATTTTTCGAACCTCCAAAAAGTTGATGAAATTTTTCCTTGCAAGAAAATGAATTAAAACGTTTTATTAAAACGTTTTAATAACTTGGCTAAAATATAGCACACCTTGAAAGCTATTTCAAGGGTGCTGTTGAAAATCTTTTTTCTAAGTGAACTGGAAGCAGTTTTTCTTCCGGCGTTTTTTCAGGATGCTGAATACGTTCTAATAAAAGTTTCGCTGCTTCTTGACCTAGTTCGAAGATTGGCTGTGCAATCGTTGTAAGTTTAGGTTTTACATACTCAGACATATCTACATTATCATAACCAATAATGCTATAGTCCTCAGGTATTTTTTTGTCTAACTCCTCTAGTCCACGGTACAAGCCAAATGCTAATTCATCGTTCAATGCAAAAATGGCGGTTGTTTTAGAGCCAACAATTTCGTGGGTTGTTTGGTAGCCACCTTGTTTTGAAAAAGCTGTTGGAATGAGAAGCAGTTGACTGTAGTCAATTTGATAAGCATCTGCTGCTGATTTAAAACCTTCGATACGTTCTTGGACATTTGCTGGTGGATTCTCTGGGTAAACGAGGGCAACTTGTCGATGTCCTAAAGAGAACAGGTGCGTGCCAGCTAAGTAGCCTCCGCGAAAATCATCCGTGCGCACGGAGTCGCTAAAATCTTCTGCTTTTTTTTGATCCAAGACGATAAATGGGCGACTCTGTTGTTGTAAGTCCTCCTTGATTGCCTGAGTAGAGATGGCAGAAGAAGCAATGATAAAACCATCTACGCCACGGCGAGTTAGTTCTGAAAGGTACTGGACTTCCTTTTGCTGATTAGAGTCGGCATTACAAAGAATGGTCACGAAATGCTGTTGATACAAAATTTCTTCGATCCCTCGCATGAGTAGATTGAAAAAAGGGTTCGTAATATCAGGAACAAGTACGCCAATCGTTTTTGTCTCTTTCGTAATCATTTGACGCGCAAAATAATCGGCTTGATAACCAAGTTCATTTTTGGCAGCTAGGACTTTTTCGACTGTCTTTGAACTAAATTTATCTTGGTTCCCATTTAGGATTTGCGAAACAGTGGCAATCGAGACACTGGATCGATGTGCGACATCTTTAATCGTTACTTTTTTTTTCACCATAACTTTTTATACTCCTAACTAAATCTTGTGGTTATTTTCCCATGAAATGTTAAAGAAGTAAACGAAATCATTTGATAAGAGGAAACTAAGAATGATTTAAAAAAAAGAAAAATTTTGGAACTAAAAAGAATCGGTTATCTGATCGAGCGTAGTCGAGTAAGTTTTACAAACGCTTCCTTTTCAGTTATAATAATTTTTGAGCAACTTGTATATATAAGTTCGAGGGCGACTAATTTAATGGAGGAGAGTATATGTCATTTAAAGAAAAAGTCATTTATCAAATTTATCCAAAATCATTTAATGATACAGATCATGATGGAATTGGCGACTTGAATGGGATCCGAGAGAAATTACCTTATTTACGTGAGTTAGGTATAGATATGGTTTGGTTAAATCCGGTTTATCCTAGTCCACAAAAAGATAATGGTTATGATATTTCAGATTATTTAGCGATTGATCCATTGTTTGGGACGATGGAAGAGTTTGAAGCATTAATCAAAGAAGGAAAAGAGTATCAAATCGAATTTATGCTTGATATGGTTTTGAATCATGTATCGATTGAACATGAATGGTTTCAAAAAGCACTAGCAGGTGATAAATACTATCAAGATTTTTTCTATATACGTGATGAACCAACTGATTGGGTTTCAAAATTTGGTGGAAATGCATGGGCACCCTTTGGAGAAACAGGAAAATATTATTTGCATCTATACGATATTACACAAGCGGATTTGAATTGGCGTAATCCAGTAGTTCGCGAAGAACTGTTTAAAGTTGTGCGTTTCTGGATGGAAAAAGGTGTGAAAGGATTTCGTTTTGATGTCATCAATGTTATTGGGAAAGATGAAGTGTTGAAAGATAATCCAGTGGATGATGGGAAACCTGAGTATACGGATAAGCCAATCACTCATGATTATTTAAAATGGTTGAATCAAGAAACTTTTGGACGTGATCCAGAGATTATCACAGTTGGCGAAATGAGTGCAACTACTGTTGAAAATTGTATTTTATACACTGAACCCAACCGCCATGAACTGACAATGACTTTCAACTTTCATCATTTGAAAGTTGATTATGAAAATGGAGATAAGTGGACAACTCCAGCTTTTGATTTTGAAGAATTAAAACGTTTGTTCCATACGTGGGGAGAAGAAATGAGTAAAGGTAATGGTTGGAATGCTTGGTTTTTAAATAACCACGATCAACCACGAGCTTTGAACCGTTTTGTTTCAGTAGAAAATTATCGAAAACAAGGGGCAGAAATGTTAGCGACTTTGATTCATCTGAATCGGGGCACACCCTATATTTATATGGGGGAAGAAATCGGGATGATTGACCCGGCGTTTACATCTATGAATGATTATGTCGATATTGAAAGTAAAAATGCTTATCAAATGTTAGTAGAAAAAGGTCTATCAGAGCAAGAAGCCTTTCGTAGAATCCAAGCTAAATCTCGTGATAATTCACGAACACCGATGCAGTGGACTAACGAAAAACATGCTGGTTTTACTGAAGGAACACCATGGTTGAAAGTGAGCGCCAGTTATCCTGAAATCAACGTGGAGGCAGCAAAAAATGAGAAAGAACAATCAATTTTTGCCTATTATCAGCGTTTAATTCAGCTACGCAAAACCCATCTGGTGATTTCTGAAGGTGATTATCAAGCCTATGCACCAGAACATCCACAAGTGTATGCCTTCTTACGATCTTATAGAGATGAAAAATTACTCGTTCTAACAAATTTTTATGAAAAGACAACTAAAATTGATCTTCCAGAAGAATTTGTTGAAGGCAAAAGACTGATTGATAACTATTCTGATACAGTGATAAGTAAAGAATTGACGCTAAAACCATACCAAGCGATTGCATTACTTGTGAAATAAAAAACAATTCCTACTCAGCGAATAATTGAGTAGGAATTCTTTTTTTTATTGTCAGATAAACATCAATCAAAGTAATCGTCTTCTGAAAAATCTGCTTCTTCGTATTCTCCTTTATCACCGTAATACTTATTGTAACGTTGCTTGAATTTTCTAAAAGCAAAGACAACCAGTAATTTTAGTAAAGTATAAATTGGTATACCAAAGATCACGCCCATGATTCCAAGTAAGTCACCCATAACAAGCAGCACAATCAAAATCGTTATAGGATGAACTTGTAGTCGGTTCCCAATCACACGCGGAATGACTAAATCACCATGGAGCAACTGGACAATGAACCAAACAAGGACAAATTTTACGACCATAAATGTTGAATCTTGGAAGGCGATAAAAAGTCCAGGAAAGAAGGCAATGAATGGCCCAATATAAGGAATGATACATAGCACACCAGCGGCGATAGCTAGGATACTAGCAAAATCAATACCAATGAGTAAAAATGTGACCCAGTAAATGGCTCCTAAAATAAACGAAGAAATAATTTGTCCTTTCAAAAATGCACCCAATTGTTGGTTAGCAATTTTAGTCAATTCTTGGAAATCCTTACGAAATGCTGGGGGTACGATTTTTAAGACTGATTGGTAGAACCCATGTGGATTTTGAAGTAAGAAAAAGGCAACAATAGGACCAGTAAATAGAGTAATAAAAGTAGTTGTTACGGCAGAAAACAGATTACTGATACTTTGTGCCCCACTTTCCCAGTAATTACCGATGAAAGATGTTGCTTGATCTGTAAAATTATCAATGGAAGAGAAGAATTCATTGAACTTATCGGCAAAAGGTGTGTGTTCTAAAATATTTCTAACGCCTTCTTGAAAATCATTGAATAAGTTCGGTAAGCTATTAAATAATTCGGTTGCTTGCTGTTGCAAGAAAGGTGCAAACCAGACGCTCCCTAAACCAATTACAGCAAAAATCAAGACATATACCAAAATGACGGCAATGTTACGTGACATTCGTTTACTTAGACGCCGAATGAGTGGATCTAGTAAATAATATAAAATAAGTGCAAATAGTACAGGTGGTAATGATGCTGCAAAAATAACTCCTAAGGGTTTAAAGATAAAGGCAACTTGCCAAAACACGTAAATGACTAAGGCAAGCATGACTAATAAACCTAGTACGTAATACGAAGTTTTTCCCCCTAAAAATTGAATCAGTCGAGAGTTCGATTTTTTGTTCAATTTTTTTCCTCCTTTTCTCTCTTTTGTTTTTATTATAGTCAGAAGTTAAACGAAAAAGAAAATGAAACAAACTAAATGCGGAAGAAATCTTATTTTTTGAAAAACTCCTCAACTAATTAGCAAGAAGCTGACAAGTTGAGGAGTAAGTTTGTTATGAGATGATTTTTTTTAAACCACGAATCGAGATGGGGACTGTTTCACCGTTTGCTAAAGTGACTTCTCTTTTTTTCTTATCAATAGTCCGAATATTGAGTTTATTAATAACATACGACTTGTGGCAACGAATAAAATAACTGTTTCTTTTCTCAATGTCTTTGATTTTATCATAAAACTGTAGATGGGCATGTGTCATGTGTACTTCAAGTTTATGAGGTGTAATTGCTGACGTAGAAAAATATTGAATTTCATTTAGTGGAAGAAACTTGATTTCTCCGTTGAATTCTAGCTTAAAGATATCCTTTTGAGGTTGAGAATTATGAAAGTTAAGAAAGATCTTACTTAAGATATGTTCTAAACGATCTTTTAACTCAAAGACATCTTCCTTCGAAATATAATCGGTTGGTTCAATACGATTTTTTAGAATTTCTAAAGAGAAGTCAGGATTAGCTGTCACATAAATGATTTTACCTAACGGGTCCATCCGACGAATGTCTTTCCCAAGCGCAATACCAGTCAATTCATGATTTTGAATCTCTGTATCCAAAAAATAAATACCAAAATCAGTAGTTCGATGACGGGCAATTTCAAGAAGTTCAATTGGATCAGTTGAAGAAACAGCAACGTAACTATTGAGATCTTCAAGAGTGATCTGATTTTTTATGACAGTTGTGATAATTTCTAATTGCCGTGGATTTTTCTCGCAAATGTAAATTGGGATCATATCAATACTCCTTTACTTAAAATAAATTGGCTATGTATCAAACATGTTTCAGTAAATGATCTGTATTTTTCGTTATGTTCATATTTTGATTAGTTAAAAATCTGAGCGTTAACTTGCCATTGGAGTTTAATGTTTAGCGCGAGAAGACGTGCATCTAAATTTTTAAGAATCATTGCTAATCAAAGATTTTCCCCACGTTATACAAAATAGCTAAAAACTCTTAGTTAAAAGTGTAATAAAAAAAAGAGAACAAAAACGGTTCACTCATAAAATATGTGTTTCAGCTCATAACTGTGGGATTTCACTTAATTGTTAGGCAAAATGGACGATTCTTGTGAATTTTGTGAAAAAATTTCACAGTTTTGATGTTAGAAAGGCTTTTTTTGAGCGTGTGAACTAATTTTTTATTTCTATGTTAAAAAAGTACTAACCTGATAAAAGGTGATGGAGGTATTCTTATGGAAAATGAACAATTATTTGAAGTAGGCGAAACTTACGAATTTCATTCGGATTTGTTTGAATCACCAGTCAAAGGGAAAATCGAAAAAATATATGAAAATAGTGTAATGATTCGCGTAATGAAATGTGCGACAGATGAAACAGAAACAGCCGATAATCTACAATGGCAGCTGATTGTTCGCAAATCGAACGCTTTAATTGAAAATAACTAAGTAAACAGGAACTAGTTGTTTTCAAATAGTTCAATTTTGTAATTAAAAAGACTAACTTTTCAAAAAATAGCAGAAAAATTGTTATTAGCTAGTGAAAAGTTTGGTCTTTTTTTGTGGTAAAATAGGGAGCAGAATTTATAAAAGGAAGGATGCCGATAATTGTGATTATTGTTGCGGGAACTATCGGAGCTGGAAAAAGTACACTAACTGAAATGTTAGCACAAAATTTAGATACTAAGCCATTTTATGAAAATGTTGAGGATAACGAGGTCTTGCCTTTGTTCTACTCAAATCCAGAAAAGTATACTTTTTTATTACAAATTTTCTTTTTAAATAAACGATTTTTAGCAATCAAAGATGCGTTTGGTCATGACGATAATGTATTGGATCGCTCTATCTACGAAGACAGTTTGCTTTTTCATTTGAATGCAGATTTAGGAAGGGTATCAAAAGTAGAAGTTGAGCAATATCAAGGATTACTTGAAACGATGCTGAATGAATTAGAAGATATTGCGCCCCAAAAAAAGCCGGATTTATTAGTTTATATTCGGGTTTCTTTTGAAACAATGTTAGAGCGCATCAAAAAGCGTGGACGAGAATATGAGCAAATTGAGCAAAACCCTGAGTTGTTTTCTTATTATCAAGAATTAAATCGCCGTTATGAAGAATGGTTTGATGCGTTTGATGTCTGTCCCAAACTAGTGATAGATGGAGATCGTTATGATTTTGTAGCAGAACCGGAATGTGGTGAACAAATTGTTCAGTCGATTAAAGCCCAAGCTAAAGAGATGAGCAAGATAGCAACGAACAAAAAAATTCGGTATACAACTTTAGTTCCAGAAGCAAAAGGAATTTTTTCTTAAGAAAAATAAATAAGAAAAAGGCACGACAAAGATGTTTCTACTTTGTTGTGCCTTTTTGAATTAATCCCTATATTCAAATCGTTTAAAGTGGGTATTGATTGGTTCTGAAAAAGCGCCAAAGTTGAAATGTTTGGCTGAGGGCCATTACCAAAAAGAGAAATGACACTAATAAAATAGCTTGTGCACCGAATAGATGATAACAAAAAACGGAAACGACTGCTCCTAAAATGAAAGCTAATACAACTGTGAGAAAGTGAAAAAATTGATCAAAATCAGATTTTTCTTTCGAAATCAAAAAATCATAAAGGTTGGTTGCCACACCCTTTAAATTTCCGGTTGTAAAAAGATTCGTATAGGCACGTCCATTGATTTTGTCGAATGACACCCATTGGATTGCAGCTGTAAAGGCAATTAAAATTGTTACAAGTGAGGGATGGATATTGACTATTTTTAAGCTAACGATGAAAAAAATCAGTGCTTCATAATAAAGAACAAATAACCGCCAAAAATGTTTTTCACGTTTTTGAAAATAATCAATCAAAAACTTAGTTAATAAAATACCTATGAAAAAGAAAAGCGTTGATAACACCTTTTTTCCAAAACTAATCCATTCCCCGTCGAAGGCTTGAATAATTGCAAGAATAATATTACCAGTTTGCGCAGAAGCAAAAGCATCATAATGAATATAAGTATAACTATCCATTGCACCACCAATAAAAGTTAGTAACAGTCCGATAGTACGATCCTCGTGAAACGAAGTACGCATGATTTCTCCACCTTCAATTATTATTTTACTTAATTTAACTGCCTCTATCTTAGCATAATTTTCCGAAAAAAATGATAAATTTTCTGAAACAAAGTGATTGAATAACGGCGTTTCATTTTCAATAAAGGTCTGGTAGTATAAAGAAAACAAGAATGGCAAGATAAATAAGAAAATTTTGAAAAAGAAAGTTGGTGGCACTGATTACTCAGCTAAATGAAAAAGAAATGTTACGGTTAAAAGATGAGCTGAAATCTTGGAAGAGCAGATATCATAAACTTCAACAAATCTTTCGACTACAAGAAGAGATAATTGCTAGTTATGAGGCTGCTTACGGGGAAGCACCTGGATTGATTGAAGAAGAACAGCCAGCTGATATAGTGAATGATTCGTTTTTTAAAATGATGGAAAAACGATCTTATAATCAGTTTAACCTAGAGCAAAAAGCTGCAATCACGTACGATATGAAAAAAAATCTTCGTATTATTGCTGGTGCTGGTAGTGGCAAGACGCAAACGATTTGTGCAAAAGCAGTCTATTTGATGACTCAAAAACAAGTTGCTGAACAACGAATTTTGATGATTACATTTACTCGAAATGCAGCGAATGAATTGAAAAAAAGAGTGGATAATTTTAGTCAACATAAAACAGCGGTACATATCGGAACATTCCATAGTATTTTCTTTCGTCTTTACAATGAAATTTGTAAGGAATTTCCAGACATTGCAATGCAAGGTATCCATGGAGATTTTTCCAAAGATTCTAGTCAAAAAATTGGAGCAATTCTACAACACCTGATTCGTAAATATAATCTTTATTCTTTTGACCAATATGGTGAGAAAAATTTGTCGGCACGCTTGGATTATTGGCAGAATATGAATCTTTCTGTAGAAGAAATTATCCATTTGGTAAAGGAAAAGTTTGATGGAACAGAAAAGAATACAAATCAACCACTTTCTGAGCGTATTGGTCTGTTGATGAGGGAGTTGAAAGAGTTAAAACAGCAGCAACATCTAGCTGACTTTAATGATATTTTGCAAAACTTAAAAGAAGCCTTAGTTAATGAAAATGTTCGACAGTTCGTTGGTAAGAAGTATGACTTTTTATTTATTGACGAGTTTCAAGATACAAATCCTCTGCAATGGGCGGTCGTAAAATTGATTACTAAAGGAACAAACATCAAGCTTGTTGTAGTTGGCGATGACGATCAAAGTATTTATGGGTTCCGTGGATCAGAGCCAGCCTACATCAAGGAGTTTGAACAAGAATATCCGACTGAAACACTCTTTTTATTAACAAATTATCGTTCTCGTGCCGCGATTGTTCAAGGAGCAAACCGGTTGATTAGTTACAATAAGGGCGATCGCATTCCAAAAGCTATGATTCCTGCACAAAAAGAAGAGGGTGTTATGGAGGCCGTTTCTTTTAAGGATCCACAAGCAGAAAGTCAATGGGTGATTCGTCAAGTTCAAACGTTTATCAGACAAAAAGGCAAATACAAAGAGTCTATTATTTTGTACCGTTCGCTTTCGCAAACACAAAAATTAGTACAAAATCTTTTACAAACAGACATTCCATTTGTTCTTGAGGCAGATGCACCATATGAAGGGATTTTTGGTGTACGAAACTTTCAACAATTATATAGAAGACTTCTTGACTGGCAAAGAGCAACAACCAGTCCGAAAAGAGAACAAAACTACCAGCAAATTTTGAGACAAATCATGATTAGTTGCTATTTAAAAAAATCAGAATGCGACCGCTTCTTCTCTCAAAAACACTCAGATAATGATCTCATTACGTACATTGTTCAAGCAAAATCCTCTTTAAAATCACGGCAAAAGGAACTTCAACAATTAGTAAAAGAATTGCAAGATTTCACTCAGCGACCAAGAAAAAACATGTACCTGTTTTGGCAACTATTTATCAATCTTCCACGAGTAAAAAAAGAACTCGAGCAAGGAGAGCGTGATTGGTTACTAGAAGAAATCAAAAAACAACCAACTTTACCGCAATTAATTGACTTAGAAAAATCGATTCAATCTCAAGCAAAACAATTAAAAACCCGTTTGATTGCCTACCGACAAGGAAAGTTAGATGCGTTGTGTATTCAGAGTATCCATAAAAGTAAAGGGTTGAGTTATAGAAATGTTTTCTTGATTGGTTGTAATGAAGGCGCACTGCCACATAATGGTGCAGCAGAAAAAGGAGCCGTTTCATCAGAGGAGATCAAAGTGGAGCCTGTGACGACGATTGAGGAAGAACGTCGATTATTTTATGTAGCGATGACTCGGGCTCGAAATCGGCTGTATTTGTGTGTGCCGCAATTGAAAGGAACTAGGCAGTTAAAGCCTTCTCGTTTTATTAAAGAATCTGGTATTCAACTAAGAAAATAACTAAAAAAACTATGACACAACTGATACTTGTGTCATAGTTTTTTTAGTTTGGCTAGCGAATGATTGGTCTTTTTTTAATAATTCAGTTAAAATGGGATTATAATTAAAGAGGAGTGAGAAAATGATAAAAGTATATACCTCACCTAGTTGTACTTCTTGTCGTAAAGCTAGAGCATGGTTACAAACGAATCAACTTGATTTTGAAGAAAAAAACATTTTTGTCGATCCGTTACTTGAAGAAGAAATCAAAGAAATTCTAGCAGCAACTGAAGGCGGGGTTGAGGATATTATTTCCACTCGGTCAAAAATTTATGAAAAATTGTGTTTGGATTTCAATGAACTGACACTCAAGCAAATGATTGTATTGTTTAAAGAGTATCCTTCGCTGATTCGTCGTCCTATTCTAATTGATGAAAAGAGAATTCTGATCGGTTTTAATGAGGATGAAATTCGCTCATTCGTTCCTAGAGAAATCCGCTGTGTTGAACGAAACCTGATTTATTTGCAAAACTATGGCACGGTAAACTCATAGCCAACTAAAAGAAAGAGGGAGGTCCTGTGAAAATAAAAGTATTTGGATCGAAAGATTGTTTAACTTGTTTGAAAGCTAAAAAGTGGTTAGAAAATCATCATTTAGCTTATCAATTCATTGACTTAGAAAAAACAACATTAAGCGTACAAGATGCTAAAGAGCTATGTAGCTTTAAAGAAGTTCAAGCAACACAGCTATTTGCTACTTGGTCTGAAGCATTTCTTAAAATGCAAGTGGATTTATCAAATTTACAAGATTCTCAGCTAATGTCACTTTGTAGAGAACATGCAGAAATCTTGAGACGTCCATTGATTATTATTGATGATGTTTTATTTATTGGATATGATGAACAATTGTTAGAGCAACTAGTCGTTCATGAATAAGATTGAGTAAAGAGCAGAGTGTAACCGTCTCTGCTTTTTTATTGTTTCTAACATTTTAAAAATAATGTATAGAAGTAAAGAACGATACTTGCAATCGCTTTAAGGAATCATTATAGTTAACTGTTGATTAGTTAACTATGATGATTGCGATGAACGATAATTAACATCATATAGAATAAAACAAAAGTGAGGAACTCTTTATATGAAAAGACAAGTACAGTTTCTATCTGCTGACGAAAAGACGATGGTGGAAGTAAGTTGCTGGTATCCTCAACAACAGCCGGTGGCAACCGTGCAGATTGTCCATGGGATGGTTGAGTTTATCGAGCGGTATGATTTATTTGCTGACTATCTCAATCAAAAAGGAATCATTGTGATGGGACATGATCATTTAGGACACGGACATTCTATCCAATCTAAGGAATATTTTGGTCATTTTGCAGATAAAAATGGTTCAGAGTTTTTACTTTCAGATATTCATACAGTGAACGAAAAAATCAAGGAACAATATCCAGCACTTCCGCATTTTATCTTGGGGCATAGTATGGGTTCTTTTTTAGTAAGAAATTATTTGGCGCAGTTTGAGACAGATTTTTCTGGTGTAATTATTATGGGAACGGGATGGCACAATCCTAAAGAAATGAGAGCTGCTGAAGCAATCGCTTCTACAATCGTTTCTGTTCATGGAGCGAAATATCGTTCAAAATTTCTAGATCAATTAGCATTTGGCGGTTTTAATCGACAATTTGAACCAGCAAGAACTTCAAAAGATTGGCTTACGCGTAATCAAACAGAGGTGGATAAGTATCTGTTGGACCCAAGAACACAATTTATTTTTACAGCTGCTTCATATAAAGAATTATTCCGGTTAGTTCGACAAGCTTGTAGTCTTGATGAAGTAAAGCAAATTCCAGATTCACTTCCAATGCTAGTTGTTTCGGGAGCGAAAGATCCAGTAGGTGCGAATGGCCGGGGTGTTCGAACCTTCGTTCAAGCAATGAGAGAATATACTACTAGTCAATTAACGCTTTTACTATATGAGGAAGCACGCCACGAATTACTTAATGAAATCAATCAAGAGGTGGTATATCAAGATCTTTATCATTGGTTAAAAAAATATATTGATACTTATTGACAGGTAAAAAATTACATGATATATTTATTCCCGTTGTTGCGAAAGTAACATTCATGAAACTTTCGTAAATAACATGAAAAATAGTTGTTGACTTGTGAGTTGTCACATGATAAGATAACTAAGTCGTTTAAAAAGAACTACTCATGAAGCTTGATCTTATCAAGAAAAACTTCAAAAAAGTTCTTGACAAATAAC
>NZ_JAFLWI010000015.1 GCF_017315945.1 Candidatus Enterococcus courvalinii | reverse complement strand
CGTGTTAGTACTTGTTGTATCCGTTGTACTGCTTGAATCTGTTGTGTTAGTACTTGTTGTATCCGTTGTACTACTTGAATCTGTCGTGTTAGTACTTGTTGTATCCGTTGTACTACTTGAATCTGTCGTGCTACTTGAATCTGTCGTACTACTTGAATCTGTCGTACTACTTGTCGTATCCGTCGTACTACTTGAATCTGTTGTGTTAGTACTTGTTGTATCCGTTGTACTGCTTGAATCTGTTGTGTTAGTACTTGTTGTATCCGTTGTACTACTTGAATCTGTCGTACTACTTGTTGTATCCGTTGTACTACTTGAATCTGAGTTTTCTCCAGCTAAAATCATTTCAGTTTGAGAGTATGGGGTCAAGTGATTGCTATCACCTTCCACCCCGTCTTTAATTTTAATAGTAAATAAACAAGGATTGTTAGAATAAGCGTTTAACGTGACGGAAAAACTAAATACTCCATTATTTCCATTGATTTCTAAGTCATCATGATAATTAATCGTCAGATTAGGATCTACATTTTCAAAAGCAACTATTGCTTGTTCGATCGCTTCCTTATCACCAGAAAAACTAATTGATGCGCTAATATTGATTGTTTCCCCCACGGCCAATTTTTTCACACCGGAATTATAGTCTGAAAAATCTCCAGTAAATTTGATATTATTGACATTCCCATATGTTGACTGTGTCCAGCTAGAAACTTGACTGTTCGCCATTTCTGATTGAGTTGGTTGATAAAAAACTTCCCCGAGATTTACTAACGGACTGATTAATAATGATGATGCAAACAATAAACTACTTATTTTCATATACAAAGCCTCTTTTCTGCTCTCAAGAGTACCTACATTAGCGAAAGGTTTCAAGGTATAGACCATTATTCTAATCGATTACTTACGATAATGTGAAATACTTTTTTTGTCTCATATTCCCTCTCATATAACGTTTTCGTGACTTTTTTATAAAATAACTAACGAAATATTTCTATTAATAGTCTAATTTCTTACAAATTTTTCCCATACAAAATAAGCTAGAGTTTTCTTTCTTTTGTTTCTTCATAAAAAATTTCTCAATAGAATTCCTTGATGCCTAACTTGCTGTTTCTGAACTACACGAAGACTTTTTTAAATTGCTTTGCTGTTATCAAAGCATACGTAGTTATGTTTCCACTTACTTATTTTTCTGCGCACAAATTACAGATACGATCCCTTCTCTTAGATGATTTCGATGAACATACGACCAATCTAAATAGCCATTATCATCGGCATCACCAAAACCAACAATTCATAACTAAAAACAGAGCAAAAAAGCTCCTTCACCAGCATCTAAGCTAATAAAGGAGCAGTTTTCTGTTTTATTTAAAAAGTGTGGATTCTTTATCTGATCCCCAAAGCAATTCGAGCATAACGGCTCATCTTATCAGTTGTCCATGCTGGATACCAAACAAGTTTCACTTCGACTTTTTTCACTTCTTCGACTTCACGTAAAGCATCGTGGATAGACTCTGTTAAGATATCTGCTAGTGGGCAGCCCATGGTTGTTAAAGTCATTTTGATTACCGTGTCGCCATCTTCTGGATTGAATTCAATATCGTAAATCAAGCCCAAGTTAACGATATCGATTCCTAGTTCGGGATCGATTACTGTTTCTAATGCAGAAAGAATTCGTTCTTTAATTGCTTCTGTTTCTTGTGCAGACCAGTCTTGGTTTGCTTCTGTCATAGTCGACACTCCTTCATCTAATTTTGTTTATCATACTCTCTTTTTACTGATTTGTAAATGAGAATTATAACGTTCCGTTCTCGTTTACCTCTGCCTTTTTTTATCTACTAAGGGTTTATATTAAAGTTATTATTAACTGTTTATCTTTTTTTACGGTTTTGTTTATTTTTAGGTTCAGGTAAGACACCTGTCGAGCGATACGTTTTTTGTTCTTGTTCATTTGCAAAACGACCGAAAACAGATTGTGTTGGCAAAATATTAATAAAAGCATCTTCATCAACTTCATGCACAATTTGATCTAAATCATACAACTCATAACGCGTAATGACCATCATGATCATTTTGCCTTCTTTTTTTGAATAGCCCCCAACTGAAGGTAATAAAGTAAGTCCACGTACCATGTTTTTCATTAATTCTTCCGTTACTTGGTCTGGTTTGACCGTTACGATCATTGCTGTTACTTTCTGGTGACTTGTATGGATTGCATCGACTACCTGTGTCAAAGCGTAAATCGAAATAATTGTATATAATGCACTTTCCCAGTTGAAAAAGAAACCAGCAATAACAACAATGATACCATTTAAGATAAACATGTAATTACCAACTGTCTTCCCAGTTGTTTGCGATAGAACTAACGAAATGATATCCATACCACCTGTTGTAAAGCCCATTTTAAGAGACAAGCCTGCGCCGATTCCTAGCAAAACACCACCAACTAAAGCATTCATCAAAATATTATCTGTCACATGTCCTACTGGCATAATCGTTGTCATCAACGATACACCTAGAACATTGATAAAACTTAAAATGGTCGATCCTTTACCAACCTTTAAAAAACCTAAGATAAAGACAGGAATATTTAATATGAAGATAAAGATTCCGGTATCAGCTTGGATATGGAACCACTCATACAACAAAGAAGCGATGATTTGTGCAATCCCGTTCATCCCCGCAGAGAAAACATTTGCTGGGATCAAAAAATAATTCAAAGCAACCGCTGCTGTTACTCCGGTTATCAAAATCACCACTAATTTCTTCAGCATTTCATTTTTTTGATAGACAGTCATCACTTTGCTCACAAGCACCTCTCCTCTACACCTTATTTCAAATGTAAGAATAACAGTTTCTTAATTAAAATAAAACACCTGTTAGATAAATGAGAAGAATTTTAACAAACGCTACTTTATAAATGAGGAGGATCATTCATGGCAAAAGATGCAAGTTTCGATATCGTTTCAGAGGTAAATATGGAGGAAGTAAAAAATGCAATTCAGCAAACAACAAAAGAATTAACCAATCGTTTCGATTTCAAAGGATCTACAGTTGAAATCAAATTAGAGCAAAATCGTTTAGTCGTTTTAGGCGATGATGATTTTAAATTAGAACAAATCAAAGATGTTTTACTAGGTAAATTGATTAAGCGAGGTGTTCCAATTAAAAACATTCATTTTTCCGACTCTGAACATGCACTGGGTGGAAAGGCTAAACAAAACGCTGATTTAGTTAGTGGAATAGATCGAGAAAATGCGAAAAAAATCACAACAACAATTAAGAATGCCAAGTTAAAAGTGAAGGCACAAATTCAAGAAGATCAAATTCGGGTAACGGGTAAAAGCCGTGATGATTTACAAGAAGTGATTTCTTTATTAAGAAAACTTGATTTGCCGATTGAATTGCAATTTACTAACTACCGTTAAAAGTTGTGCTGCAAAAAAGGTAGCTTCAAGTAATTTGGAATCTTTTCTAAAAATAGCTTCTCATCTTTTTATGAAAAGATTTCTATTACCGAAGAAGTTACTTTGGGAACATCAAGAAAAGGTTCTGGGATAAAGTGGGTAACTCTGATAAGTAATAATAAATTACTAGAAATTGTTCCTCAAATTTTTGAGTGATTGAGATTTATTTGGAAGGAGTTGCTTCTTGGGTACCATCGACAACGCTTTCAAATCAAAACATTCCGCTCTGACAAAACAGCAAACAGACAGACAAAATGGCGAATCTAAATCCACGCCTTGCTCACCATTTGAAAGATTTATTCGTTTGGCCAAGAAAATAACTTAAGCCTACTTTTTTCGAGGGTACAAACGCAAGAACTACTTCTCTATACCAAAGAAGGAGCCGACATTATCGATTGTCGGCTCCTTCTTTGGTATTTATTTTGTCGTTTGTTGCCAAAATTTATTTATCGTTTCATCAAGCCCACTTAATGTTTGGACCTTTGCAGCATTTTGCCAATGTTTAGGAAACAGCTGACTATACACTGGATTAGCAAAACGGCGATCTGCTAATACAATAATTCCTTGATCAGTCATATCCCGAATTACTCGACCGGCAGCTTGCAATACTTTATTCATTCCCGGCAATTGATACGCGTAAGCAAATCCCAGTTGCTCTTTTTCATCATAGTATTCTTTAATCAATTCTTGTTCGTGATTCATTTGAGGTAGCCCAACACCAACGATCATACTACCAATCAAGCGAGTTCCCTTTAAATCAATGCCCTCTGAGAAAATACCACCCAATACACAAAATGCGATCAATGTTTCTTGAGGATTTTCCTGGAAGTTCAATAAAAATGTTTCGCGCTCACTCTCATCCATCTTCGTTTCTTGAATCAGTACTTTCATCTCAGGATACTGTTCTTTAAAGATCGTCACCACTTGATCCAGATAGCTATAAGAAGGAAAGAAAACAAAATAATTTCCTGTTTTTGCTTGCGTGAAATGCGCAATCGTTTCAACCAATGTAGGTAAGCTCGTTTCTCGTTTTCGATAAGTGGTTTCAAGATAACTTGCAACAATCACTTGCTGGTTTTCCTCTGGAAATGGACTTGGTAAACGATAGGCCAAGCTATCTTTTCCACCCAATGTTTCTTGATAGTAAGATAATGGAGAAAAACTAGCAGAAAATAACAGACTACTTCGTCCCTTTTCTAGTGATTGCTCAAGAAAATAACTCGGGTCGATACAAAATTCTTTCACTACCAAATCATACAAGTTCTTCTCAATTGTTGTTTCATAATGATCGTCGTAAAATTCACTGATTTTCAAAAAGTGCAACACCTCAAAGTAATAAGACAATAACTGCTCTTGTACTGGATGATCTGGGTATTCAGCTAGCCATTCTTTGATATATTCACTAACTTGATACAATGAGTTTGTCAATGAATCTGCGGAAGCTTTTTGGTGGTGATATGTTTTGGTTTCTAGCGCTTGTTCAATTTGTTTGAATTCCTTTTCTACTTTTGTAAAGCGTCGTCGTAATTTTGTATATTCTTTTGGAATCTCTTTTTTTATTTTTTTTGTTTTTGCATAAGAAATCTCTGCTGAATACATCTCTCTTGAACGCCCTACCAGGTTATGTGCTTCGTCAATCAGAAAAAGATTTTCTTCATTCTTTTCTTCTTCAAAAAATCGTCGCAAATAAACAGTTGGATCGAACAAATAATTGTAATCACCAATAATCACGTCACACCAAAGACTTGCGTCTAAAGATAATTCAAACGGACACAACGTATGTTTTTTTGCATATTTTTCAATCACTTCTCTGGTCAGTTGATTTTCGTGATTCAATAGATCCCATAACCCTTCATTGATTCGATTATAATATCCATTAGCATAAGGGCACTGATCTGGGTTGCAAGTTGTTTCTGTTAAAAAACAGATTTTATCTTTTGCAGTAATCGTGACACTTTTTGTTTGCGCTCCAACATCTTTCAATGCGATTAGAGCATCTTCGGCGACTTGTCGTGTGATTGTTTTGGCTGTCAAATAAAAAAGTCGTTCTCCTTCACCCTCGCCAATTGCTTTTAACGCTGGGAACAACGTAGAGATTGTTTTTCCTGTCCCTGTAGGTGCTTCGACAAAAAGTTTTTGCTTTGTCCGAATCGTTTTATAAGCTGCAACAGCAAGCTCACGTTGACCTTTGCGATACTGTTCGTAAGGGAATTTCAATGCCATCAACGACGCATTCCGAACAGCCCGCCAATTCTCAGAAAAAATCAGCCATTCCTGATAATCCTCAACTAATTTTGTAAAAAAAGTATCTAACTCTTCAATCGTTTGGTGCTCGATTTTTCGAGTAATAATTTCTTCTGTTGTTTGGAAATAAGTTAATTGTAAATTGATTTCTGACAAGTCATGCTCATGACTATAGATATAAGCATACACTCGTGCTTGATGAAAGAACAACTCAACTTGCTCTTGTTCTAAATCTTCAAATCGTGGTTCAGAAGTCTTGATTTCGTCGATATAATAAATGCCCTCTTTTTGAAAGATTCCATCTGCTCTGCCTTCAACCGTTAATTGGTAACCATCTAAATCTACCGTCTTTTTAAGAAACACTTCTTTTTCATAGCTTTCTCCGCCTTGCTTTTGCAACTTCCGGTGAATTTTTGCGCCTTCTAATGCGGTATGGTTACTCTTTTTGCGATTATCAATGCTTCCTCTTTTTAAAATAAATTCAACAAGATTTCGCACAGAGATTTTTGATTGTTTCACCACATCCGCCTCCTTCTTTCGTCTATAAGATTACCTGAAAAAAGCTCATTCGCAAAGGATGAAATACAATAAACGAACTATTTTTCTTTTTTGGGCAAAAAAATACCCTGCTGGATGGGCAGGGATATAGGATATAGAATTTGGATTTTTGGATGAGTTAAATATAACAAGGACAAATTAAAATGTGATGAAAACTCACTATCCTTCCGTTTAAAATATGTAAATACTTTTCATATAGTCTGATAATTCAGATAAGTGGGCTTTTTTGTTCGATTAGGATGAATACGTTATAATATAGTAAGGATTAATAAGTCATTCGACTTGCTTGAAAATATATTGGAGGAATTCTTATGCACATTGAACGTCTAAAAACTGGGCCAATTGAGGAAAATTGTTACTTAGTTTACAACGATGAAGCGCTACTAATTATTGACCCAGGAGAAGACGCTGATTTGATTCGTCAACAAATCACCAAAACAACTCAACAACCTGTGGCTATTTTGTTGACGCACACACATTATGATCATATCGGCGCCGTTGAAGAACTACGTCAGTTTTATGACATTCCTGTTTATGTCAGCCCACTTGAACAATCTTGGTTAGGTGATCCCATCCTTAACCTTTCAGGACTTGGTCGTCACGATGATATCAACAATATTATTGTTGCCCCTGCTGAATATGAATTCGAAATGAAAGAATATACACTCGGTGACATTCATTTTCGGGTCGTACCCACTCCTGGGCATTCAATCGGAAGCGTCAGTTTTATTTTTGATGATTTCGTCGTTTCTGGTGACGCATTATTCCGAGGAAGTATCGGACGAACAGACTTGTATACTGGCAATTTAGAACAATTGTTGCACAGTATCAAAACACAGCTATTTATTTTGCCAAACGAATTCGCTGTCTATCCAGGTCATGGTGACGCGACTACAATCGAACATGAAAAACAAACAAATCCATTTTTCAATGCATAATTTATTTTAGGAGGAATGTTTAAATGACTGAAACCACTCTTTATATTGTCAGACATGGGAAAACAATGTTTAATACGATCGAGCGTGTTCAAGGTTGGTGTGATACACCGCTTACTCGTGAAGGAAAAGAAGGCATTCGCCATCTAGGACGTGGGTTACGAGAAATTGAATTTGCTTTTGCTCATTCAAGTGATAGTGGGCGTGCAATTGAAACTGCTCGTACTGTTTTAGGTGAACATTTAAAGGGAAAAGAAATCCCATATTCAATCGATCCACGAATTCGTGAATGGTGTTTTGGCTCACTTGAAGGTGGTTATGACAAAGAGATGTGGGGTGTCATTCCCCGTGTCTTAAATTTTAAAACACCTGATGAAATGTTTACAACTGATGTAACCTTTGAACAAATTGCAAATGCTGTCTACGATCTCGATACTGCTGGGTGGGCTGAGACTTATCAAACATTGAGAGAACGCGTCTGGAATGGTTTTGAAGACATCGCACATCATTGCGAGAAACATGGTGGCGGAAATGTTTTAGTCGTTTCACACGGTCTAACGATTGCCTTCTTACTGAACTTGATCGATGAAAAACAACCTGTACGTGCTGGTTTAAAAAATGGTAGCGTGACAAAAGTTTCTTATCAAGATGGAAAATTTGCGATTTTAGGAATTAACGATGTAAGCTATATTGAAAAAGGAAAAGAACTTACTCGTGATTCTTTCCTATAATAAAGAATAAATAAAAACAACTGCGTGAACATCTTTGACGCAGTTGTTTTTTTGTATGTTGAAAGGAACTTTAGAAATTTTTTCTTAATATTTCAAAACAGTTTGGTTTTCAAAAAAAAGAACGGTATACTATAACATGTATTTTGTTTGGAAAGGAAGGAATTTATGTTTTTTGCAAATGTTATTAAAGCAGTTATCTTGGGAATCATCGAAGGCATTACCGAGTGGTTACCTATTAGTAGCACTGGTCATTTGATTTTAGCTGACGAGTTCATCAAACTTGATGCCAGCACACAATTCATGTCCATGTTCAATGTGGTCATCCAATTAGGTGCAATCTTAGCCGTCGTTGTTCTTTATTTTCATAAGCTAAATCCATTCTCACCTAGTAAAACCGCAATTGAGAAGAAAGATACTTGGTCATTATGGTTCAAAGTGGTGGTTGCTTGTTTACCAGCTGTAATCATTGGTTTACCACTTGATGATTGGTTGGAGGAACATTTCCATAACTTTTTATCAGTCGCTATTGTTTTGATTATTTATGGAATCGCATTTATCATTGTTGAAAAAAGAAACAAAACAAGAAAACCTCGTTGGGAATCCTTAAACGATTTTACTTATCAAGCAGCTTTAATGGTTGGTTTATTCCAAGTGTTAGCACTTGTTCCTGGTACTTCTCGTTCTGGTGCAACTATTTTAGGTGCAATCATCATTGGCGCTTCACGTTTTGTTGCAACTGAATTTTCATTCTTCTTAGGCATTCCAGTTATGTTTGGAGCTAGCGGATTGAAAATCGTGAAGTATTTGATGGAAGGTAATACTTTTGGAACTGAAGAAATCGTCGTTTTACTAGTCGGTACACTTGTTTCATTTATTGTTTCTATTTTAGCCATCAAGTTCTTATTAAGTTACTTGAAGAAGAACGACTTTACTGCTTTTGGTTGGTACCGAATCATTCTAGGAATTATTTTAATCGGTTATTGGTTCATTAGTATGTAGAAAGTAAAAAGAAGCTAGGGTCAATCGATCCTAGCTTCTTTTTTTACTGTTTTTATTGATAATAATTATTATCTGTAAAATAAATAAAATCCTCCAAAATAACTGATAATCATTATCATTCTCACTTAGCGTATTTTATTATCAATTAGATTTTGACTATGCTATAGTAATTTTGACAAGGAGGAATGCCCAATGGAATTTTTAAAAAGAAAAGCATTTATTTCTACGATTTTTTGTTTTGTGTTTATGAGTTTAGGCTTTATTTTTACTAAACTTGCCCTCCCCTTTGCCCCTTTCTTGTATCTTTTGGCAATTGGAATTGGTGGTTTTAAGCAAACAAAGGAAGGCTTGACTGAACTATTTTTCGACCACACGTTAAATGTCGATTTGCTTATGGCTCTCGCTGCTATCGGTGCATGCTTGATTGGAAATTATTTTGAAGGTGCCATGCTGACATTTATTTTTTGTTTAAGTGGTGCGCTAGAAGAATATACGACAAATAAAAGTCAAAAAGAAATTACTGCTTTAATGAACTTACAACCACAACGTGCCTTAAAATTTTTTGAGACTGGTGAAACAAAAGAAGTTGATGTAACTGAATTAACAATCAACGATCAAGTCTTTGTTCCTAAAGGTGCGGCGATTCCGATCGATGGTCAATTGATGAGTGCAGTAGCAACAATTGACGAAGCAGCGATCAGCGGTGAATCTGTACCAGTGGAAAAGCAACAGCATGATCCAGTCTTCGCAGGAACGTTAAATCAGGGAAATCCCTTTACGATGACTGTAACAAAACTTAGCTCTGATACAGTTTTTGCTAAAATTATCCAACTTGTTGAGGAAGCACAAAATACCCCAACAAAAACGGCTTCCTTTATCGAACGAATCGAAAACACGTATGTCAAATTCGTACTACTCAGCGTTCCGCTGATGATTCTTCTCCCTCACTTTTTGGTTGGATGGACATGGGAAGAAAGCTTTTACCGAGGAATGGTCTTGCTCGTTGTCGCTTCACCTTGCGCCCTCGTTGCGTCCGCGACACCAGCAACCTTAGCTGCTTTATCCAACGCTGCTAAAAATGGGATCTTGATCAAAGGTGGCATTCATTTGGAACAGCTGGCTGAATTAAAAGCAATCGCTTTCGATAAAACTGGAACACTAACGCGGGGAAAACCAATCGTAACCGACTCCTTCTTCTTAACAGATGATCCAATCAGTAAAAACGTTTTGGTTGCTATGGAAAGCCAAACGACACATCCACTAGCTGAAGCAATTATCAATCATTATGAGCTTCAATTAACAAAGGAACTTCAGCAGTTGACGGTTGAAGAAATCACTGGTTTTGGCCTCACCACGAATTATCAAGGGAAACAATGGCATGTGGGAAAACACGCTTACTCACTAGCTGAGATCAAAAAGGATGAAAAACTAGCAACTCTTGTCGAAGAACTAGAAAGACAAGGCAAAACTGTTATTTTCTTTTCAAGAGAGAATGAACTACTAGCGATTCTCGGTTTGTTGGACGTCCCTAAGACAAATGCAGCGACTGCAGTCCACTATTTCAATGACTCTGCCATTCATACCAGCATGATTACTGGTGATAATCTTGGTACTGCTAAAGCAATTGCTACCCAAGTTGGTCTTTCTGCTTTTCACGCCGGCTGTACACCTGAAGAAAAAACAGCAATTATCAAGCAAGAACAAACAATCTATCAAACGAACGCTATGGTTGGTGATGGTGTGAATGATGCACCGGCTTTAGCCACTGCTACTCTTGGTGTAGCTATGGGGAAAGGAACTGATATTGCAATTGACGTGGCCGATCTTGTTTTAATGAATAGTGACTTAGATAAATTAGTCTACAGTCATCGTCTTTCCTTAAAATTAAAGCGAATCATCAAACAAAATATTGTTTTTTCCATTGGTGTCATCATCTTATTGATTCTTTCAAACTTCCTTCAATTCCTAAACTTGCCCTTTGGTGTAATTGGTCATGAAGGGAGTACTATTTTAGTGATTCTTAATGGACTAAGAATGTTGCAGCCACTAGCTCCTTTGAAAAGCAACAACTCTGATCGATGTACGCCTTGTCCGTTGTATCAAGCGGCGATTACTCATTAAAAATGAAATGGTTGTGAAATACGGTTTGCCTTTATGAAATAGAAATTATTTTCTAGTTTCTTAAAGTACAAACAAGTATTCACAGCCTTTTTTGTAAATCCACTATCTTATGATCCTCTCATTGCTTCAAGAATTCTCGACTTTTGTTTGGGTAATTGAAATGGTATGATTAACATCTAGATAAAGGAGGTCTCTTAAATGGAAAGCTGGTTATTTCTCGGTCTTATTTTATTGATTGCATTTATTGCAAAAAACCAAAGCTTACTAATTGCTACAGGTTTTGTACTTTTGCTTAAATTAGTCCCCCTCTCAAAAAATATCTATCCTTGGCTTCAAGGAAAGGGAATCAATATCGGGGTCACGATTATTACTGCAACGATTTTAATTCCAATTGCCACCGGTGAAATTGGTTTAAAAGATTTATTAGAAGCCTTTAAATCACCGATGGGCTGGGTTGCTATTTTCTGTGGTGGTTTAGTTGCAGTCCTTTCCTCAAAAGGAGTTGGTCTGATTGCTTCTGATCCTCAGATTACCGTAGCTTTAGTTTTTGGTACAATTCTTGGTGTTGTTTTCCTAAAAGGAATCGCTGCTGGACCAGTTATTGCATCCGGCATCGCCTATTGTATCTTACAACTTATTTCAATCGGAAAATAAAAAAAGCTTACCTTTGGCGTACTCAAAATCGATCGTGTTTTCGACGATTCAGTCACACTAAGGTAAGCTTTTTTCTATTTATTTGATACCTTCTGTTTCAATGACAATTTTTTTTATAAACCAAAACATAAAAAATAGCCAGAGATGAAAAATAGTAAATAACAAAATAATCAACAGCTTTTCAAAACTCCACTCAAAAAAGACAATTTGAATGACACGTAAAGGCTCTTTGAACAAATAAATCGAATGAATTCTTGGTGGAAATCTTCCTACATACACACCTAATGAAGATAAAAACGAAAAAATCATCAAAGAACCATTTTTCAACATTCTTGTTTGCCCAAACAACGGGAACGTTTCAATTATTTTTTCAGCTAAAACAAATCCTAACAAGACGTACGTAAAAACCAATAATGCCAAAATAATGAATAATGTCCAATGTCTAACATCTGGTATCCCTGCTAACTTAGCTGGTGCATAAATGTGCAACCTTTTTACGTGAACAAAATCTGTTATTAAGTACGGAATATTTGGAAAAAAGAGTAGCCAAATCGGCATCAATGCATAACTACTCTTTTTGGTCTTATTTCGTAATATCTGGTAGGATAGTTCTATAGGAAGATAGGCAAGAAACGTGTTGACTGGTAAAAAAACTAATGGCGTATCTGGAATGAATGTGACAACCATAGCTGTTGCTGTCAACAAACGAACAAACCAAATAAACATCGAACCACTCCTTTTCTTTCATATTGTAACGAATAATTTCGCGTAATGCACTCCACTTTTCGATAAGAACATTGATATTTTGCTGTTTCTTAATAAATGATTGTGCAAGATCCATGGTATACTGATAGGGAGGTGAATACAATGTTTGAAAAAATAAAATATTTCTTTGGGACTATCGGCTGGTTTGTCTTGGCTATTCTATTGATTTTAGGCTTAGCATATGTTCTCTTTCCTGACTTAATCCAAAATGTTTTCCAATTTGAATTTTAAATCATCACGATTGATTTTTATCAATCTTGTGGTCGCTCAAGAGTTGTTATCCAGTCGAAAGGCTTCTGGTGGCAACTCTTTTCTTTTTTGGCTCAAACGCACTTTTTTTGCTATACTAGGTATTAAGAACATCAATGAATGATGTCAGATTGCAACAACAATTAGAAAGGAAGACGCTCATGGAAACCTTTGAAGGTCTTTTAATAGATACTTATGTACTACAAGAACAGCCAATGATGCTAACTGGCATCAATCTTCAGCTTGAAGACCGCGTAATTAATGGTTTGTTAAAAGACCGTTATTTAGCTAAATATATTTTACGCCTACCATTGAACAAGTATATTCTAGAAGTTTCAGGAAAATGGAATCGCAGAAATCAATTAGTCATCAAAAAGATGATCATCAAAAATATTGATGAATATATCAAAATCGTTGGCACACCTGAGTAACTGTTTTCATGATATTTTCAAAGTTATAAAATAACTATTATTTTCAATCATAAACATTTATTAAATCAAGAATGTAATCCCTTTTCAAAAAACTCTTTGCAAACGGTAGCACTTGTTATATAATATCCATGTACCAAACATTCCCATTCAAATTTTGTTTTAAAATATAGATCTAATCTAGTTTGGTTAACGCTATTGTCTCCCACAATAGCGTTTTTTTGTTATCCCATTTTTTTCGTTCACTATCTAATCCTTTTTTTATTCATTTATTGATAATCAACTAAAAAATTTCGTTCTTTTACTGTTAAGGAAAAAAACTTGTCATGTTCATATTGCAAAGCTAGCTTCCTTTAGGTATAATAATGAATGTTGAATTATGCGGTAACTCGCGTAAGAACTTAAATTATCGGAGGTGAAACTAATGCCAAACATTGAATCTGCAATTAAACGCGTTCGCACAAGCGAAAACGCTAATGTAAAGAATTCATCTCAAACAAGCGCTATGCGTACTGCTGTCAAGAAATTCGAAGACGCTGTTGCTTCAGGTGCTGAAAACGTAGATGCGTTATATAAAGAAGCTGTTAAAGCAATCGACATGGCTGAGTCAAAAGGTCTAATCCACAAAAACAAAGCTAACCGCGACAAATCTCGTTTAAGCAAAAAAATCGCTAAATAATAAAAGAATCGGCTGAGGCCGATTTTTTTATTTGTTGATTTGACAAACAGGGGTAGGACAAAACAAAAATGTTTTGTCCTACCCCTGTTTCTTTGCCTCTTTTACTTGTTGAAGAGGACAAAAAGCACAGCTTTTCACACACTTTTTACTTCGCACACCTTGTTATGTTAAGTCAAGCTCTTGTCTATTGCCTAACTAGTTGTCCCGCTTGCAAAACGAACAGTTGGAAACTTAATTCTTTATCAATCTGCCCCGTTTTGATCTGATAATCTAATTCCACCAATTGATCAAATAGTCGTACCAATAAGCCTTCATCAAAACGACGAACTTCTTGCATCGCTAGTTTGACTCGATAAGGATGAACCTTCAACGTTTCTGCAATATTTGCTTGCTGGTAGCCGATTTTGATCAAGAATTTTGTCTGCAATAATAATCGCAATTGCGCCAATAAAATAGCATT
This sequence comes from Candidatus Enterococcus courvalinii, assembly GCF_017315945.1. Lineage (GTDB taxonomy): Bacteria > Bacillota > Bacilli > Lactobacillales > Enterococcaceae > Enterococcus_B > Enterococcus_B courvalinii. Next base: position 71,003 of record NZ_JAFLWI010000015.1, on the reverse strand, counting down.
GATTTTGATTGTCTCCTCGCCTTGCAAGACGAGATCTTCATACAAACGTAATGCTTGTTCTGTATTTCCAGTCAGCACATATTGTGTCATATCGAAAAGATTATGCTCCAATGTTTTAGGCACAAGCTGTTCCACTTCTTTGGTCGTGATTTTCTTTTGATCTTGTGCAAAAAGCATTAATTTTTGCAATTCTCGCATCAGCTTTGATAAATCCAGATCCGTCAATCGTAAAAACAAATCAATGGCGTAACGATCCATCTCGATTTCTGAGTTATTTAGCGTGTTGGTCAAATATTGACGAACTTCTTTTTCATTCAGTTGCTTCACATCAATGGTGATTGCGGTCTTTTTCAACTGCTTTGTTACTTTTTTTCGTTCATCTAGTTTTTCGTACGGTGCAAAGAAAACCAACACAGTTGATTCTAAAGGTGCCTTTAAATAATCGACTAATAAATCTGTATTTTGCTCAATCCCATTATTCACTTTCTCACCAGTTAAAAAATAAGGATTCTCTACGAATACTAATCGTTGTTCTCCAAAAAATGGTAGAGTTTCTGCCTCTGCGACTACTTCATCCAAACTAGTATTTTCCATATCAAAACTCAAAAAGTTCAAGTCATCTTTACTATCAACTTGTATTTTTTTCAAAATTTCTTCTCGCACTTGATCTTGTAAAAATTTTTCTGTTCCTAAAACTAGGTAACAAGGTTGTAAATTTTCTTTGCGAATTTTTTGTAAGTCTGCTTGCACGCTCAAATTATTCACCACTTTCAAAACTTATCCTACCATTTCAAGAATTGAATTACCAGCCTTCCATCGTTTGAATTTCCTCTGTTGCATCAAATGGTTTCCAAAGAAAACGAATCATTCCTTCTTCATCTGTTCTACGGTAGGCAATGTGCTGTTTCGTTAAATTTGTTAGGACTTCTTGATGTGGATGCCCATATAAATTGTTTTCTCCACAAGAAATGATTGCTAATTTTGCTTGCAGTTGTGCCATCAATAAAAGGCTAGTTGAAGTTTTGCTGCCATGGTGCCCTAATTTAACGACATCCGCTTTTAAGAAAGGGTATCGCTTCGCCAATTTTTCCTCTGTCATTTGATCTAAATCCCCCAAAAGCAAAAATTTCTGATGATTGATTTCTGTTAAAAGAACAACGGAGTCCTCATTTTTTCCCTTTCCTTGCTGTAAAGGTGCTAATACATGCAGTTCAAAATAACCAGTGATTTCTTGTCCCGCACCTATTTCTTGAACAGTTATCCCTTGCTTCTTTAGTCGATTCAGTTGGCTCTTAACCTCTTTCGTCTCCCCAGCCCCTTTACCAATAAAAATAGTTTCAATGGTAAAATGTTCTGCTAAATTAGCAAGTTCGCCTACATGATCCGTATCATCATGGGTCAAAATCAATTGATGGATTGTTCTGATACCTTGTCCTTTTAAGAACGGTACGAGATTATAATCAGAATAAGCTCGCTTTGGACGCTCTCGCCATTTCTCTTTCTTAAAAGATAACTTACCTCCTGTATCAATCAAAACATTTTCTCGTCCATTAGGTGCCTTTAAAAGAATACTATCTCCCTGACCAACATCAATAAAAGTTACTGACGTTGTCAAATCAAATTTTGTCCCGTGATACAAAGCAAATGGTACAAAAAACGAAAGGATCATTCGCTTAAACAAATCAGATTTTCGAAAGGAAATAGTGTGAAGAAATAAAAGATAGCCAATAGCTAACCACAAGACCACACTAGCCGGGCGTCCAATGATCAAATTTCCAAAGGTCAGTTGCTTCGTCAATTGCTCCAAATAGCCTAGCCCTTCATCTAAAACAAATAAAAAACTGCTTGGTAGATAATTATGTAAAAAGAAAATACTAACCACAAGTGGCAATAATAAGTATTCAAACAACGGTAAAAAAAGTAGTGTCAGGAACATCCCCAAAATTGGCCATTGAAAAAAATGCCAACTGGTTAATGGCATCATGACTATGCTAAAGATAGTCAACTTCATCAAATACTGGAAGATGCTTTGCTTTCTTTCATATAACGGCAAAACAATAAACAAAAAACTAAACCAAAGACTTAACTGACCACCAATTTGATAAAGTGTCAGAGGTTCAAGTAACAACAATAGCCACATAACAACTGCGAAACTATCCATCGCAGACAATTTTAACCCAAAACACTTCCCTACTAAACGAAGTAAAAACAAGAAACTCGCACGAAAAATAGAGACTGAGCTTCCAGCTAGTACAACATAACATAGTGTGACAACAAACATGAAACACGTATTTTCTTGAACCGTCCCTCCCAGTCGTCTAACAATATAATACACCCAGCCTAAATAAACTTGAATATGTAGTCCCGACAAACTAAATAAATGGAGCAAACCTGTATCTTGGTATACTTCTTGGGAGTCATTAAAAGTCGCATCTTTGTAGCCAAATAGTAAAGCATTGACATATACCCCTAATTTTTCTGGAAAATGCTGTTTGACATACCGAATTCCCGTCGCTCTTTTTCGTTGTAAAAAATTCCGCCAAGTATGATGTCCTTGAATTTTCTTTATTTTTTGAATTGTAAATTTTCCCATTATTCGTTGGCTTTTAAAATAAGTCATTTGGTCAAAATTATAAGGATTTCGCGCTCGTTCAGGCTCTTCGAACTCACCACTTGCCCATAAAATAAATGCTTTGCCTCTAAGATTTTGAATCTTGATCAGTTCCTCTTCAGACTGTACTCGATAACTCAACTGAATTTTTTGCTGTTTTTCATCCATCAAAGTTCCAATAAATGTAATAAAATCACCTGATTCACGCATTGTGTCGGTATTGATCATGAAGCTACTGGAAGGCGATTCGCTTGATTGAATCGTTGGTTTTTCTAAAAATAAACAGGAAGAAAAAACTAGCGTGCCACCAACTAAGCTTAAATACAAAATCGAACGATCTTCTTTTAGACAAATCCAGAAAAAAAGGCTGACAAAAATCAAACGATATTGCCAGCTTTCTGTATAGTAACTTAAACTAATCAAGCCAGAACTCACTGCAGGAAAAATCAAGCGATTTTGGACAAGACAAAATTTTAAACTAAACGTGTTCACCCGATAGCTCTTTTTGTAATTTAGAGAAATAGGCTGAATCCAGTGATACTTGGTGGATCGATGCACCCATTTGATCAATCAATGAAAGTGCATAAGCATCATTTCGGTAATCATGTAGATAATTGATTTTAGTAATACCAGCTTGTAATAATGCTTTTGTACAAGCCAAACATGGGAAATGGGTGACGTAAATCTCGGAACCTTCTGTGGGGATTCCTAGCTTTGCACATTGAAGTAAAGCATTCATCTCTGCATGAATCGTTCGTAGACAATGTCCATCAACAATGTAACATCCTTCATCAATACAGTGAACATCACCGCTTACAGCGCCATTGTATCCACCAGCAATGATGCGTTTTTCTCTAACCAAAGTCGCTCCGACTTCTAATCGCGTACACGTACTGCGCAAAGATAATAATACAGATTGGGCCATAAAATACTGGTCCCAAGGAATTCGATCATTGCTCATTTTCTTCACCTCTGTGAGTTAGTCTATTGTTATTGTAACTAAGTTTCTTAGTTTTTCAACCGTCTTTTCCCCAATTCCCGATATTTCTTGTAGTTCTTCTACTGATTTGAAATGCCCATTCTCTTCACGATAATTAATGATGTCTTGTGCCTTCTTTGCTCCTATCCCTGATAATTCTTGCAATTCCGAAATATCTGCCGTATTGATATTGATTTTTGACTCTGTAACGGTTGGTGTTTGGTTCTGTGACTGATCCGAACGAGTCTCACCGATTTTCGGAACATAAATCAATTGTTGATCCACTAACTTCGCAGCAAAATTAAGTTGACTAGTATCTGCATCTTCTGTCAATCCGCCAGCTTTAGTTAGTAAATCTTGTACGCGTTGGCTTTGCGCCACAGAATAAACACCGGGATACTTCACACTTCCTTTGATATCCACATATATTCGTTCAACTGCGCTACTCTGTTCTTCGGCTGTCGTCTCAGTTGTTAGAATTGTTTGATCTATCGTTGCTGACGGAGGTGTTTTTGCTGTATTTGCTTGAAAAAAATAGATTCCTCCACCCAAACAAAGCACTATCAATCCGAAAAAAAGACTGATTACTTGTTTAGGTGATTCGACCAATTTATGATAGATTTGTGCCAATTGTGCTTTCAACGATGCAACTACTTGTGCCAACATTTAGAAGTCGCTCCTTTCCACTGTTTTATTTTGCCTTTTTCCATGGGATATTTCGTCGTTCACAATTATTTACGTCGAAATGAGAATCTATTTTTTTATTTCGCAATTTTTTTATCCACTCTCATCGTTCTTCATAAATTTAAAAAAAAACGAAAAGTCCGGAACAAGTTGTCCGAACTTTTCGTCTAGTGTCTAAATCAGCTCATCTTTTTTAGATAATCTAACGCATCTTGTACCGTTTTAACAGGAACGATTTTCATCTTACTGTCCAGCTTTTCGGCAGCAGCTTTCGCTTCTTGATAATTCGATTTTAGCTCTGGGTATTTTTTCTTAATTGCAGGATCAATCGTATCATCTGGTGCAAAGAAAATATCCATGCCGGCTTGATTTGCACTGGCAACCTTTTTATCAATTCCGCCAATTCGCCCGACTTCTCCAGAACTATTGATTGTACCCGTTCCAGCAATTGCTTTTCCTTGTCGAAGATTGCTTCCTGTCACTTGATCGTAGATTTCTAAGGTAAACATCAGTCCTGCTGAGGGTCCGCCAATTGAGCCCGCATTAATCTTCACTTTTGTATCAGATGAAATTTCTGTATGGTCTGTCAGAGTAATCCCAATTCCTGGCTTTTTATCTGTAGATAACTTAATCAAGTCACCAGTCGCTTCTTTTTCTTCTCCGCCATGTAAGAAAGTCACCGTTACACTTTGCCCAACTTCTTGACTTTTGATGTACTTCATAAATTCTTCAGAGCTTTTAAATGTTTGGCCATCAACTTTTGTTACGGTATCTCCAACAGCTAATTTACCATAAAAATTCGAATTTTTTTCGACCCCCATCACATACACACCTTCAAACTTCATCGTATACGATTGGTTTGCCAATTTAAGTGCTTGCTCGATTGCCGCATTTTGTGAAGACTCCATATAATACTTTTGCATCTGATTGTACTCTTCACTCGTTGCTCCGCCCGTTAATTCTTCTTTACTAATGATATCTTCAAAATCAGTGAATTTTGCTTTGACTGCTAATAGCCCTGTTGCTTGACGAATCCCTACAGAGGTTAAAGAAAACGAACCTGATGACTCATCTGCTTTTCCATTAACTGTAATCAGTTCTTTTAAATTGATTGTTGCCCCTGGTGCTTCAATATAAAATGGCAATGGGACTATTACAAAGGCTGCCACTGCTAGCCCAATTAGTATGATAAGAACACTTTTGATCCATGGTTTAAGCTTCATTTTGATCCTGCTTTCTAGCTAAAGCTTCATTGATTACGGGTGGTAAGTAAATACTTACATCACCATTAAAATAAAGGACTTCTTTTAATAAATTTGAACTAATGTGGCTATACTCTGGTTTTGCTAAAAGAAACACTGTTTCTAAGTCACTATTCAAGTGTTGGTTCATTTGAGCAATACCTCGCTCATACTCAAAATCTTTCACACTTCTAATTCCCCGAAGCAATGCTTTGACGCCTAACTCCTTTGCAGTTTCTGCCGTTAACTGATGTTCTTGGTGAATCACGCGAACATTCGGCAGATGCGCGACAGCTTTCGTAATCAACTCCACTCGTTCTTCTGCCGAAAATAAACTTTTCTTTGAGGTGTTAACAAATACGCCAACAACGACTTCATCAAATAGTTCAGCGCCTCGTTCGATTGTATCAAGATGTCCCATAGTCAATGGATCAAAACTTCCAGGAAATAATGCACGTGTCATGCTTTCGCCTCATTTCGATAAATAGTTACAGCAGTAATTCCATAATTTTGCTGTCTGATTTGAGTTAAACTTTCAATCGTTTCGGGAAGTTCAACCGTTTTATCCGTTTCACATACAATGATCGCATCTGGTTTGAGCAAATGAAGTTGTAGCATTTTCTCGATTTGATCCACAATTTTTTGTTTTGCATAAGGAGGATCTAAAAAAAGAAAATCAAATTGTTCCTTTTGGTTTGCTAATTGTTCGATTGCACGATCAGCATCCAGTTTCAATGTAGTAAATTTTTCTGGTTCTTTGGTGATAGCAATATTTTCTTTGATGATTTTCAACGCTTGATAATTTTTATCCACACAAACAGCGTGTGAACAACCTCGCGAAATCGCTTCGATTGCCAAACCGCCACTACCAGCAAATAAATCTAATACTCGTTCACCATCAAAGTATGGACCAATCATATTAAAAATGGATTCTTTGACTTTATCAGTTGTCGGTCTGGTATTTGCACCAGGTAAACTCTTTAATCGGCGTCCGCCGTATTCTCCTGAAATAACTCGCATATACTCACTCCTTGTTTCTCGCTTTTATTAGTATACCAAAACCTGACAAAAAAAGGACTGTAAGTCACCAAACAATTTCTTAGTAACTTACAGTCTTCACTCTTTTTTTGTGAATGTATAGCTTAAATATTTTCAGCTAAACGAATTTCTGTACTTAGTTCTTCGATTTCAAAGCCGTCCTCTTTGATTGCGTCTTTTGAACCAATCTTTTCTGCAAAATTCATTTCGATATCTGGACGATAAGAAGGTTCGACTCGTCGAACAAAATGAAGTTTTTGGATTCTTTCTTGTGTTTGTTCAAATGTTTCTTCATTTAAGTAAAGAACAACATATTTCATTCTTCTTGAAACATAGTGCAGTAACCCAAATTTTTTCAGGTTTTTTAATTGTTTCAAGCTATATACCCAAACAATTATTCCACGACGTTTAGTTATTTCAAAGTTCGTTTTATCAACTTGCATGACAGTTTCCTCCACATCCAGCATGTTTACTTGTTTCAAAAAACGGACTACCTGCATCAATTTTGATTTCACTGGAAATCCCACTTGCAAGATGTTGTCCTATCTCATCCAAGATTCCTTGTAATTGCGTTTCATTTACCCGAAATTCTGATACTTCATCCGTTAAGTCTAGTTTTCTTTTTGCCGCTCTAACTGCACGTTGCTTTTCTCGAAAATCAGGTGCGTATTTCCCATAATCAGCAATTTGTTCAAAGCTAGCTTTTTTCGCTAAAAAATCTTTTTTTAGCTCCTTGACTTCGTCAGAGTGATTCATGTCTTGTTTGCTTGTAAGATATGCACGAAATGTTTCACTTTCACGAATGCGCTGAACCAATTGGTTACACTGATCTTCTAAGCAAAATAACTCTTCATTAATGATCACTGCTATCACTACTTTCTTCCTGCTCTTCTTGCAATAAGACTAACACATTTTCTTTTGAAAAGGCAATCGCTAACGTATCAGCAGATTCACTCATAAAACGTTCATGCGTGTAGGGATCACTGTACCACTGCAAAAAAGAAAATGTCGGGTCAATCATCGGGTGTGTAAACAAGCCAGTCGTTTGTTTCAACTGATTTTTTTCTAAAATATCGATCAATTCATCGCTAGTCAAAGAGAAGCGTTTCATTATTTTAGAAGAAGCTGCTGCTGTTTGCCATTCCTCCAACCGTTCTTGTGCTAAATAATCTTCTGGTTTAGTCAAGAAACTTGATAAAACATGTTTTGCTTTCTCTTCGAAAAGTGATTTCTGCTGGTAAGCAGGTAAATAATCTTCTTCTCTTAATTGATTAAGCAAATCTACTCCCTTTTGTTCTTTTACCCGATTGATTTTATCCCAGTCTGCTTCTTTATCTAGTTGATAGGTTGGTAAATTGTCACCAAAAACTTGATAAGGAAGTAGCTTCAGCAAGCTTTCTTTATCCAAATAAGTTACTGCAAACAGACCATTTGTTGTTTGATCAAAAAACATAATCGCAAAAGTATCATTATCAAAGGCAATCAAGGGGCGATAGTTCATGTCTTCTTCCATCAATTCGATCCCGATTTCTTCTTTTTGATAATCAAATGTAAAATTCGTATAAATAGTTGTAAAAGCTGTTAAATCTTGCATCGTCATTCCGAAAGAAAATGGCGCAATCTGTTCGTTTGCACTATTTAGCACTTTAATAGTTTTCACCTTGTCCTCTTGAACATTCGCTTCCAAGAGAAGCTGTCTTTTGGCATCTTGATAATATCTGATTTCAAAACCAAATCCACTGGCTAGTCGATCATATGCACGGCCAAAATCCGCTTCAAGTTTGCTAACCGGTTGGTCTATGTACGTGGAAAAACCGGTTGCTTGAAGCTCCTGATATTTCCACGTTGTCATTTGATTTTCTTCTATTTGTTGGGTTCGATCATTTTTGATTTCTGTCTTAGGTGGAAAGAAAACAGGTTCCATGTAAAATGCCACAACTACCAGAAAAAAGATGGCAGTAAACAATCCTACTCTTTTCACTTTTTTAGTTCCACCCTTCGCCAAATTTATTTTTCGGTCACTTCGATTAATAAATCACCTGAATTGATGACTTCACCAGCACTTACGTAAACATGTTCGACTTTACCGTCAAAGCGTGCTTCAATCGTTGTTTCCATCTTCATTGCTTCTGTAATCAATAACGTATCACCTTTTTTGACTACGTCTCCTTTTTTCACCAACACTTCTAAAACTGATCCAGACATCGTTGCCCCGATTTGCTCTTTATTCGTTGGTTCAGCACGACGTTTCGTTTGAACTGAACTGACAATTGAATTGTCTTTGACTAGAATCTCACGACGTTGTCCATTCAAGTTGAAGAACAATACTCGGTTTCCATCAATATCAGGTTCACCAATTTCATCGAGACGAATAATCAAAATTTTTCCACGCTCAATTTGAACATTCACTGTTTCGCCCAATCGAATACCTTGGAAGAATGTCGGTGTATCCAACAATGTAACATCCCCAAATTGGTTGTAAGACGTTTGATAATCTAAAAAGACTTGTGGATACATCAAGTAGCTCAACACTTCATCTTTACGAGGAGTATACCCGATTTTTTCTGCCAACTCTGCTTTTACTTTTTCGAAATCAATTGGTTCAGCTAATAATCCTGGACGCTTCGTAAATGCCGGACGACCTTTCAAGATGATTGCTTGCAATTTCTCTGGGAATCCACCAACCGGTTGGCCAAGTTCTCCTTGGAAGAATGTTACGACTGACTCAGGGAAACTTAAGTTTTCACCATTTTCATAAATAGCTTCTTCCGTTAAATCATTTTGAACCATAAATAATGCCATGTCTCCTACTACTTTAGAAGAAGGAGTCACTTTTACGATGTCACCAAACATCAAGTTAACTGTATGATACATTTTCTTGATTTCATCCCAACGATGACCAAGACCAACAGCTTTTGCTTGTTGTTGAAGATTTGAATATTGTCCACCCGGCATTTCATGCATATAAACCTCTGTTTCAGGAGCATTCAATCCATTCTCAAAAGGTTTATAGTACATTCTGACATCTTCCCAATAGTGATTCAATTCTTGGGCATGTTCAATGTTGATTTCTGGTAAACGCGGACCGTTTACCAAAGCATAATACAAACTACTCATGCTTGGTTGACTCGTGTTACCACTCATTGCACTCATTGCCACATCCACGATGTCCACACCTGCTTTTGAAGCAGCAGAATAAGTAATGATGCCGTTTCCGCTAGTATCATGTGTATGCAAATGGATTGGTAAGTCTGTTGTTGCTTTTAATTCACTAATTAAGCGATAAGCTGCTTGCGGTTTTAACAACCCCGCCATATCTTTGATTGCAATAATATGAGCACCTAGTTGCTCTAACTCTTTCGCCATGTCTTTGTAGTATTGCACGTTATATTTTGCACGACTTGGATCATTGATATCACCAGTATAACAAATCGCTGCCTCAGCCACTTTTCCTGCATCACGAACTGCTTGGATGCTTTTTTCCATTTGTGGTGTCCAGTTCAAGCTATCAAAAATACGGAAAACATCAATCCCTTGTGCTGCTGCTTCTTGGACAAACTCCACTAGAACGTTATCAGGATAGTTAGAATAACCAACTGCATTTGATCCTCTAAAAAGCATTTGTAACAACGTATTGGGCATCAATGCACGGATTTTTCTAAGTCGTTGCCATGGATCTTCGTTTAAGAAACGATAAGCAACATCAAAGGTTGCACCACCCCACATCTCACTTGAGAATAATTCAGGTAGCGCCTCACCAGTTAAGCGAGCAATTTTCTTGAATTCTTGGGTTCTTACACGCGTAGCTAACAAACTTTGATGAGCATCCCTAAACGTTGTATCTGTTAACAGAAGGTTCTCTTGATTCGTGATCCAATCAACTAGAGCATCCGCACCTTTGTCATCTAAAACATTTTTGGCTGTCACGTAGTTTTCACGTAGGTCCAATGAAGTTGGTATTCTTGGTTCATCATAAAATGGTTTTTCCAGTTTTTCGATTCCGGGGAATCCATTTATGGTGATTTCGCCAATATATTTCATAGTTTTATTTCCTCTGTCACGTAAACGTGGAAATTCAAATAACTGAGGTGTATTATCAATGAACGTCGTTTTTGCATGACCTGATTGAAATTCAGGGTGAGTAATCACATTCAGCATAAATGGAATATTCGTTTTAACCCCGCGAATTCTAAATTCTTTCAGACAACGTTCCATTTTTTGGATTGCTGTATCAAAATCCGCCGCATGGGTACACACTTTTACTAGCAATGAATCGAAGTAAGGTGTCACCACATAACCAGCATACGCGTTACCGACATCTAAACGAACACCAAATCCACCCGGTGACCGATAGGTATCAATCTTTCCTGTATCTGGTAAAAAGTGGTTTAACGGATCTTCCGTTGTGATTCGGCACTGGATAGCTGAACCATTCAATTGAAGATCTTTTTGTTGTGGCAGCCCAATTTCTTTATGGAGATCTTTTCCTTGTGCAATCAACAGCTGGGTAGTCACAATATCTACGTCAGTAATCATTTCGGTAATCGTGTGTTCCACTTGGACACGTGGATTGACTTCAATAAAGTAGAAGTTATCTCCCTCTACTAAAAACTCAACAGTTCCTGCATTTACATATCCAACATGTTTCATTAACTGAACGGCTGCTTCACAAATTTTTTGGCGCTGTTCTTCGCTTAAAGATACACATGGAGCAACTTCAACGACTTTTTGATGACGGCGTTGAACAGAGCAATCACGTTCAAAAAGATGAATCACATTTCCATGAGTGTCCCCTAAAATTTGAACTTCAATATGTTTGGGATTACCAATATATTTTTCTGCGTAAACCTCATCACTACCAAAAGCAGCTTTTGCTTCACTTTTGGCACGTTCATAGCCTTCACGAGCACTTTTTTCATCATAAGCCACGCGCATGCCACGTCCACCACCACCAAGAGCAGCTTTAATCATGATTGGATAACCATAAGTGTCTGCAAATCGTAACGCCTCTTCAACAGTTGCGACTGGTCCATCAGTTCCAGGGATTGAAGCAATCCCTGCTTCGATTGCGGCTGTTTTCGCTTTTATCTTGTCACCAAAAATATCTAAATGATGAAGCTTAGGGCCCACAAAAATAATGCCCTCTTCTTCACAGCGTCGAGCAAAACTCAAATTTTCCGATAACAAGCCATACCCAGGATGAATGGCATCCGCACCACATTCTTTCGCAATTTCAATGATTCCTTCAATATCAAGATACGCATCAATTGGTTTTTTTCCTTTACCAACTAAATAAGCTTCATCTGCTTTAAAGCGATGGACAGAATATTCATCTTCTTGTGCGTAGATCCCAACAGTTTTAATTCCTAATTCTGTACAAGCACGAAATACTCGCACGGCAATCTCTCCACGGTTAGCAACTAAAACCTTTTTCATCGAACCACTCCTACATCTTTTTTAGTATAATCCTAGACTCTTCCGTTTTTCATCTGCACTAATATTAAGTACAAATCCGACACACACCGAGAGCATCAATAAACTTGATCCTCCCTGACTTAAAAATGGGAAAGTAATCCCAGTTAAAGGAATAACACCAGTAATTCCACCCAAATTGATAAATACTTGGATTAAAAACATTCCACCAATTCCAATACATAACAATGAGTTAAATGGATCACTTGAGCGAATTCCAACTAGAATAATGCGCGCAATCATGAAAAAGAGCAAAGCTAAAATCAAGACTGCCATAATCAACCCAAGTTCTTCTACAACGATAGCAAAAATAAAGTCTGTTTGCGCTTCTTGTAAGAATCCTTTTTTCTGAATACTATTCCCTAAACCTCGGCCAAATAAACCGCCGTTGAAAATCGCATAGTAACCATTGACCATCTGATGTCCTTTATCAAGTTCATCAGCAAATGGATTTTGAAAAATCGAGAACCGACTATAAATATATTGCAAACGTGCTGGTAAAATTTTCCCATGGGTGACATTCATCAGCCAAATAACGAAGATACTTAAGCCGATTCCACCAATTCCCACAATCCAAGTATAGTAATAGTTCACACCGCTTGCTAAAAGCATAACTAGAACAATCAAGAAGATAACTGTTGCATTCCCAAAGTCAGGTAAGATTGCGACAATCACTGTCAGACCAAGAACCAATGCTAAAGGTCGTTTGATTGAGCCAACAAAATCTTTTTGCACACCATTTTGACGATTTGCCAACGTCAATGACAAATACCAAATGGCAATGATTTTTAAATACTCAGCTGGCTGAATGGAAAAGCCTGCAATTGTTAGCCAACCTTTGGCTCCATTTACTTCTTTCCCAAAAAATAGCACGATGATTAACAAGAGACCTAAAACAACGAAAGCAATCATAATAAGACGCTGATTTTTCAAAACATCGGTCTTCATCTTATATAAAAGTGCAATTGCCACTAAACTCAATACCCAAAAGACGCTCTGGTTGATCACTGACGACATGGGATTTTGACCATTTTCTAATAATAAATATGAAGTAGAACTATAGACCATAATTAAGCCTAGTGCGCACAAAATCAAATAGGGAATTAAAATCGTATAGTCCATTAAATGCCGTTTTTTTACTTTTTTAGGCAAGTTTATTCCTCCCTGCCACTTTCATTTTTTTCATAGTTTTCCTGATAAACATCATTATATAACTGATTCAGTTCACGCTCTAGTTCACTCAAAATTAACTGTCCTTCGTCTTTTTCAATGATTCCTACACGAATAGCAAAGCTAACTTGCTGAGAAAAACCATACATCTGCGTATCAACCACTTCCTCAAATGCTTTACATTGTGAAATACACAGACTGTTTTTTTGATTACGAATCAATCGTTTAATCCGATTTGCATCTTCTTTTAACACGTGAACAGCGAATTCTTTGGTTAGAGAATCCATCTATGTCTACCCCCTATTCTAATTTACTCATTATAACATACTTGATTTTTTAACGAATAGTAAAATCAAGGGATTCCTCGCTTTTTTTATCCATTTTTTTCTTAAATAGACACAGATTTTTTTCAGCTTACAAACTTTTTTCAAAAATAAAAATCAGTTTTATCAAACAAATCATCCTATGTTCTTTTTACATCGTTTCATTCAAAATTTTTAGAAATGCTTCACCATATTTATCTAATTTGCTTTGTCCAACACCTTTGATTTGTAACATTTCTAGTCGATTTGTTGGACGTACTTGACTTAATTCTTTCAATGTTGAATCAGAGAAAACGACATAAGGTGGCACTCCAGCATCGGCAGCCAAGTCTGTTCGTAACTCACGAAGCTGTTCAAACAAGGTATCATTCTCTGCTAATTGCCGAACTTTTTTCGCCTCTTTTCGATAAACTTTCTGTTCATTTTTCAACACTTGGATGCCTTTATCCGTTACTTTAAGTACTGGAAACTCACCTGTCACAGATAACAGATAACCACTTGAAATCAAATATTCAATGAGTTGTAAAATATCTTTTTGAGATTGCTTCTTCAATAGTCCATAGGTCGACAACTGTTGAAATCCTAACGTTTTTACTTTCTGTTCTTTAGAACCCGCCAAGACTTTCATCAAAAGCTGTTTCCCGTAAGCTTCGCCCATTCTTTTAAGACAAGACAGAACCATTTGCGCTTCAGTCGTTACTTCAATTAGCTCACGATCATCTAGACAGTTCCCACATCGATTACAAGGCGTACTTTTTTCGCCAAAATAAGCTAAGATATATTGTTGCAAACATGACTCAATATATGCATATTCAGTCATTGCTTTTAATTTCTCGTATTCTTTTTGTTTTTGCCCTTCGTCACGCTGTGATTGTTGGATAAAAAATTTTTGGACTTGAATATCTTGAGCAGCAAACAACAAAATTGCTTCACTTGGCAATCCATCTCGTCCTGCTCGTCCTGCTTCTTGATAGTAGGCTTCTAACGATCCAGGAATTTGATAATGGATCACGAAGCGAACGTTGCTTTTATTGATCCCCATACCAAAAGCATTAGTTGCTACAATCAACTGAATACGGTCAAATAAAAATGCTTCTTGCATTTCAGTTCGCTCCCGTTCATTTAATCCACCATGATAGCGTCCAACTGAAAACTCAAACTTTTGTAACAAATGATACACACGATCCACTTCTTTTCGTGTTGCCGCATAAATAATTCCAGATTGATTTTTATTTATTTTTAAATATTCAATTAAGTATTGTTCCTTTTTTTGATCTTTGATTACTTGAAAGGTTAAATTTTCTCGAGCAAAACCGGTTTGAATATGATTGTTGTCAGGGATTTTTAAAAGTCTTTTGATATCTGTAGCCACTTGAGTAGTTGCTGTAGCTGTCAATGCTACGATGACTGGACGACTCGGTAACTGGGTCAAAACTTCAGCCATTTGCAAATAGCTTGGACGAAAATCGTGCCCCCATTGTGAAATACAATGTGCTTCATCGATTGCAATCAATTCAACTTTCCAATCGCTCATTACCTGCTGAAAATCAGGCATAATAAAACGTTCCGGTGCAACATAGAGTAATTTACATTGATTGTGATTCAATAAATGAAATCTTTCAGCTGTCTCTTTTCCTGTTAAAGAACTGTTGATAAATGTCGCAGGAATACCTAGCTGGTTTGCTGCGTCGACTTGATCTTTCATCAAGGAAATCAAAGGTGACACAACGATTGTTAGTCCATCCATCATAATTGCTGGTAGCTGATAACAAATTGATTTCCCACTACCAGTCGGCATGATGCCTAATACATCTTGTTGATCAAAAATTTTTTGAATGATTTCTTGCTGCCCAGGACGAAATTGTTCATAGCCAAAATATTTTTTTAATACTTCATACATATTATGACTCCTTTCTTTTTTAGTTTACTTCGAGATGCAATACAGTACAAGTGTCTATCATGAAACAAACCAACTATATGAAACATTTTTGTGCGTATTTCGAAACTTTTAAAGAACTTTTAAAAGTTCTTATCTGTTTTAACGAGACTTTCCTTCTTTTTCTTTTTCACTTCTCCACAGATGAAAAAAGACCAGCTCATTTTGAACGAGCTGGCCTTAAGATTATTCATTCATCAATGAATTATTTTTTCTTTTTAGATGCTTTTTCACGAGCATTTTTGTTTAAGATATGTTTTCTCAAACGAATTGATTCTGGCGTTACTTCACAGTACTCATCATCATTCAAGAATTCAAGTGATTCTTCAAGTGTTAATTGCTTAGGCTTTTTGATGACAGAAGTTTGATCCTTATTAGCAGAACGAACATTAGTCATTTGTTTTGCTTTGGTAATGTTAACTGTTAAGTCATTATCACGGCTATTTTCGCCAATGATCATACCTTCATAAACATCTGTACCTGGTTCTACAAAGACTGTTCCGCGTTCTTCAATACTCATGATTGAGTAAGTAGTTGCTTTACCAGTATCAATAGAAACCAATGCACCTTGGTGACGTCCACCAATTTGACCAGCTAACATTGGTAAATATTGGTCGAATGTGTGGTTCATGATACCATATCCACGAGTCATTGAAAGGAATTCTGTTGAGTAACCAATCAAGCCACGTGCTGGTGTTAAGAAAGTCAAACGAATTTGGCCATTTCCAGTATGAACCATATCTTGCATTTCACCTTTACGCAAGCTTAATGATTCAATCACGCTACCCATGTATTCTTCTGGTGTGTCGATTTGTACACGTTCAAAAGGTTCACATTTCACGCCATCGATTTCTTTTTCGATAACTTCTGGACGTGACACTTGTAATTCATAGCCTTCACGACGCATTGTTTCAATCAAGATTGACAAATGTAATTCCCCACGTCCTGAAACAGTCCAAGCGTCAGGTGAATTTGTTGGGTCAACACGTAGAGACACGTCTGTTTGCAATTCAGCCATTAGACGTTCTTCGATTTTTCTAGCTGTTACATATTTACCTTCACGACCTGCGAATGGTGAATTATTAACTAAGAATGTCATTTGTAAAGTTGGTTCATCAATGTGTAAAATTGGTAAAGCATCTTGATGGTCAACTGGTGTAACAGTTTCTCCAACGAAGATATCTTCCATACCAGATACAGCAATCAAATCTCCAGCTTTTGCTTCTTCGATTTCTAAACGTTTTAGTCCAAAGAAACCAAATAATTTTGTTACACGGAATTTTTTAACTGTTCCATCAAGTTTCATCAAAGCTACTTGGTCACCAACCTTGATGGTTCCACGGAATACACGACCAATACCGATACGTCCAACGTAATCATTGTAATCAAGCAATGAGACTTGGAATTGTAATGGTTCGTCACTATTATCAACTGGTGCCGGAATTTTTTCAACAATTGTATCAAAAATTGGCGCCATTGTTTCTTCTTGATCTGCAGGATCATCAGACAAGCTTGAAGTTCCGTTTAATGCAGATGCATAAATAACTGGGAAATCTAATTGGTCATCATCCGCACCTAATTCGATGAATAGTTCAAGCACTTCATCAACAACGTGTTCAGGGCGAGCAGATGGTTTGTCAATTTTGTTCACAACAACGATTGGTGTAATATGTTGTTCTAAAGCTTTTTTCAAAACAAAACGTGTTTGAGGCATTGTACCTTCGTAAGCATCAACAACTAAAACTACGCCATCAACCATTTTCATGATACGTTCAACTTCTCCACCGAAGTCCGCGTGTCCAGGTGTATCCATGATGTTTACGCGGATACCTTTATAATCAACAGCTGTATTTTTAGCTAAGATTGTGATTCCACGTTCTTTTTCTAAAGCATTTGAATCCATCGCACGTTCTTGTAATTGTGTATGTGCGTCTAATGTATCTGATTGTTTCAATAACTCATCAACTAATGTTGTTTTTCCGTGATCGACGTGGGCAATAATTGCTACGTTACGGATATCGTTTCTATAATTCAATGTAACTAACTCCTTCTTTTATCAGTTTATTTCTGACAGGGCAATTTACTCGACTGCTTATTATAGCAAACTTTTTTCATGAAATATAGTGAAATGTTTTCATTTTTTCGCGAAACTTAATAAACTATCAACTTTTTTTCATTTTCATCACGAAAAATCCCACTTTCCAGTTTGTAAGTTTCATTTGCCACTAGTCACATCTCTAATAATGAGTGGATTTGCTGGAACGCTTTAGGCGTTGCTGCGACAAACAATTCGCGTCCATGAAAAGCTAACTGCTCTCCGCTCATATTACTATAGAAGAAATCGAATTCCTTTAGCAAAACACAACCAGCTGCATAATCCCATGGACTCAAGTTTGACAAATAGCCAATATGATTTCCTTTGAGCATTGCAATCATTTCCAAACCCGCACACCCAGTGATTCTGACACCCATACTTTCTTCGCCAATCGTTCGAATATTAAACTTATTATGGGCAAATAAATAGCCATTCATTCCTAACAATCCAACCTCTAACGTTTTATCTTCAGGCTTAAGAAGTTGCAAATCATTTTGATAAACGCCTATTCCATGTCCGCCCCAATACAACTCATCTCGCATCACGTCGTAAATAAATCCTAATAGCCCTACGCCATTTTCATACATAGCTAGCATGATACAAAAATTTTCGCCTTCCATCACAAAATTAAGTGTTCCGTCAATGGGGTCAATAATAAATACCCGTCCAGTTAAATCAGTTAATTCATTGTAGCCATCTTCTTCAGCTAATACTTTTGCTTCTGGATCAAATGCCATGATTTTTTGAACTAAAAATTGTTGAATTTTTTGATCCATATTCGTGACTAAGTCTTTTCGATTTGTTTTTTCAAAGACTGTTAGTTGTTGCCTTTCACTCGCTTTGATTTTTTCGCCTGCTTCAAGCAACCAACTTTTGATTTCGTGAATTATTGGTTCCATTTGGTTCACCCATTCATCTTCAAAGTTTTTTTCTGATTTTTTTTTGCCATTTGGACTGTTCGATAAAGCGAATAACCCGATACCTTTTCAAACTCTCGACCTAATCGTTTTTCTTCTCCAATGGATTTCACTACTGTCTTAAACTGCTGATAAGCAGCTAAAAAATTTTCATTATTAATACCAGCTTCGTTTGCTTTTTCTAGGGCTTCCCACATATTCATTACGGTCACCATTTCATCCGTTGTCCAATCTAAATCAATTGGATATTGGTAATCTTGCATTTACTCATTCCTCCATTTTTCTACTCCACCCTAGTTTATCACAGCTCATGCGTTTGCAACAGAATCCTGTCACTCAAAAAAGAAGCCACACATTCCTTTTCACAAAAGAGTGTGTGGCTTTCTAAGCATTTATTCAATTAATTATTTCACAACTAAATAACCAATTCCATTTTTATCTAATGGTGCAATTGTGTGATTGCCAACCACCATTTCTTCCATATCTGTGAAAATACTAAATTGTTTTGCTATATCTTTTAATGAAATTTTTTGTTCTTGCATGACCAAATACTTAAATAAATGAAGTTTATTTCGACTGTTTGATTCAAAAAATAAGATTTCAAACATCCCGTCAACTAAATGGTTCATTCTATTCACCCATATTCCTTAACTTTTCCAAATTTATTTCTTATTTATGGATACAATAACATCCAGCTCTGTTTTGACTGTTTTAACATATTCCTTTTGTTAAAATGATTGCCGTAACTAAGAAAAGAACTCTTTACTAAAAAAACACATCGTTATTCTTATAATAACATTTTAACTAACTTTATTTCATAAATAAACAAAAAAAGTAACACTGCCTGAAACTTCACTAACGGGCAGTGTTACCTTAAGAAAATCTAATAATTCGAACTAACTTAATGATACCATACTTCTTTTATAATACAAATATTTTGTCAATGAAGTAGCAGAATATTTCTAAAAGAAACAGATGAAACAAATCCAACGATAAAAAAACATCTACTATTTCAAAAAATATGTTCAATCATTCTTAACTTTGCTTACCTTTTACTCATAACTAGACAACAGTGTTAAGATTTCTAACGGATGATCTGTTTGCAATAGTTGATTCATACGTTCAGGTTGTTTTTCCAAATAATGGATGACAGAGAATAATTTTTTGAATTCTGGATGTTTCAAATCATTTTTCTTGACTGCCAACAGCAGAACAACACAAATCTGTTCCCCGTGCCAAGTAATGGGCTGCTTCATCGTCGCAATTGAAATCGTTGAATGCTTGACATAAAATGGATTGCCATGAGGAAGTGTTACCAGCGAAGCAACCCTTGTACTTGAATGCCGATCACGTTCTAAAACAGATTCAATGAATTCCGGGTAAACATATTGATTTTCAACTAGAACATTTCCCATAAAGGACAAGATTTCTGTTGGATCTGTCAGATCCAAATGCGAGAAAATCAAAAACGGATTCGTAAAGCTTGCCAAATCAAATGTTTTTGTTCGTTTGTTTGGTACATGTTCTAACATATATTTTGCTAATCTCGATAAATCGGTTTCCGTAATCATCGGTGAGATTTCAATTACCGGAATGCTTTCATGTTGAAAAGGTAATGTTGTCAAAATAAAATCAACCGGTGGAAATTCTTCAAGCTTCAGCTCAGGACTATATTCAATTAAATCCAGAATCGTCAATTCAGGAAGTTCACGATCCAGCCTTGCCTCAAGAAAAGTTGCCATTGCTTTTGAATATTCACTAACTAAAATCGTTTGATATCTCCGACTTTTTTGATGTTGGTGACGCTCAATTGCCGCTTGGAAATGGATCGTCAAATAAGCAATCTCATCTTGTGGCACATAAAAAGGTTCTTTATCAAAATAATCTTCCAAAATCAATTGAAGAACTAAAAATAATTGCGTATACGTGCTAAAAACATTTTTCGTTAAAGGATTGGAAATCGTTAATCCATAATTCAACCGAAAATAAGTAGAAGATAAGTGAGAACTCAAATTTTGTGCTAAAAGTTGATCTTCTTTCAATGAATAATCTAAAAATTGTTCCACTTGATCAATTAAATGAATGGCTAGTTCATCTGCTTCACCTTGAAAACGTGCAGCAGACTGCGACTTAGAAAATAAATTAGCAATTCTTAACGCTAAATAGTTGATTTCATCCGGTGAAAATTCAATGGGATACACGTTTGCTAGCTTGGCTAAGACTTGGCTACTGATTTTTTGCGCTTGCGTATGATTGACTGCTTCATTTTCATCTTCACTCAATTTGACTTTTTGCAGTTGCTTCATGCGTTCCAACATAAAGTAAATATGGATCTCAACCGTAGACAAGCCTGCGGGTTCCTCTAACTGATTTTCATAGAAAACATCCCGCAACGTGTGTTGGATTACTTTTAGTGTATCCTTCGCAAAAAATTCCTTTAAGGATGGACTTTGTGGATCTGTCTTTTGCATATTACGCAAGTTTTTTACCAGTAATTGTCTTTTTTCTTGCTCGTCCCCCGTGATAAATGTACCTAGTTTAGTTTTTGACACTAAGGACAAATGATGCTGTTGGAAAAAACTTTGCAAATCTGTTAATTCTTTTCTAATTGTACGGCGACCAACGAATAACTTTTCCGCTAATTCTTCAAGACTTAGACCATCTTTTGCAACTAGCAAATGAAAAATCAATAATTGGCGTAACTGACTTCTTTCCAACTCAGTTTCATCATTTTCGTTCAACAGACGTTTGACTTGATCTTTTTCATGAGGTAAGCCAACCAGTAAAATACCTGTTCCCTTTTTTCTTTCAATAATCAAAGGTAACTGATGTGCATTCAGCCAGTCTTCGATTTTATTTAAATCACTATGGATCGTGCGCTCAGAAACTTGGAAGCACGTTGCTAATTCTTTGGTTGTTAAATAACTATTACTTTTTATTAATTGGTAAATTAAAGATTGCTGGCGTTGATTCATTAAGAAAAGGAGCTCCTTCCTGAATAAAAAAATCGACTATGATAACACATCTATTATGTCTCATCACAGTCGATTTTTCATCTTATGTTACATTTCGCTTAATAATTGATTAACAGTCGCTTTATTTGGTGCTTCCATTAGCGCTTGACGGAAGTCGTCATCCATTAGTTTACGTGAAAGACGTTGGAGAATTTTTAGGTGCATATCTCCTTGGCTATTTTCCGGAACAGCGATCATGAAAATCAAATGTGCCGGTTCCCCATCAAGCGATTGCCAATCGATTCCTTGCTGACTTCTCGCAAAAGCAAGTGTTGGTTTTGTAACATAGGCTGATTTACCATGAGGGATCGCGATACCCATCCCAATTCCAGTTGTGCTTTCATTTTCCCGAGTATAGATTGCTTGTTTAAACCCAGCTGCATCTGTCATGTGACCTGTTTTACCTAGACGTTGGACCAGATCTTCAATAACGGTATCTTTTGTTGTTTCAGTTGTGTCTAAAACAATCGTTTCATCTGTCATAATTTCTGTGATTGAATCAAAGTTTGTTGAAGCAACTGGCGTTTTCATTTCTTCGCCTTCTACTTCGTCCAGGCGCATTGCGCCATTTGGTGTCGCAACAACTGGTGTTGCTTGTAAAGTTGGTTTCAAAATTCTTAACATTAAAACAGTTACTGCGATTCCAGCAATTACTGCCGCAAAGAACATTGCCACATGATCAACTGCACCTAACACAGCCACGATTGGTCCACCATGTGCAACATGGTCAGTTACACCTGAAAGCATTGCAATTACACTACCCGTCAT
Source organism: Candidatus Enterococcus courvalinii (assembly GCF_017315945.1). Taxonomy (GTDB): domain Bacteria; phylum Bacillota; class Bacilli; order Lactobacillales; family Enterococcaceae; genus Enterococcus_B; species Enterococcus_B courvalinii. The sequence continues at coordinate 48,755 of NZ_JAFLWI010000015.1, read as the reverse complement.
CGCGCCGACTACAATACTTGGAATAACACGTAGTGGGTCTGTTGAAGCAAATGGAATCGCACCTTCTGTGATACCAAATAACCCCATTGCTAACGAAGCTTTTCCTGCTTCACGTTCAGTTTTTGTAAATTTCGTTTTCAAGATCAATGAAGCTAAACCTAACGCTAAAGGAGGAATACAAATCGCAACTGCAATTGGTCCCATGATTGAATAGTTTCCTTCAGCAATCAAGCCTGAGCCAAATAAGAACGCAACCTTGTTAAATGGTCCACCCATATCAAAAGCAATCATTGCACCAAGAATCATAGCTAAAACAACTTCACTACCACCTTGCATACCTGCTAAGAATTGTGTCAATGAATTAAATAAAAGTGCAACTGGTTCACCAATAACATAGATGAAGACAAAACCAACTGCCAACGAACCTAAAATCGGAATGACGATAATCGGCATAATAGATTGTAAGGCTTTTGGCACAGGAATTTTTTTGATTCCTAACGCAATAAATCCAGCCAAAAATCCTGTGATGATTCCGCCTAAGAAACCAGCATTTGCATCACTTCCATATAATGCGCCATTAGCTGCCAACATTCCGCCAACAAACCCTGGGACTAAGCCCGGACGATCCGCGATACTCTGAGCAATAAACGCTGATAAAATAGGAACCATCAATCCCATAGCGATTCCGCCAATACTATTCATTGTCGCCCAGATTGTGCCTTCTGGAATTTTGATTCCTTCTGGCGTTGCTGTTCCACCTAAAGTCAATGAAATTGCAATCAACAACCCACCGGTCACGACGAACGGTACCATATAAGAAACACCATTCATCAAACTTTTATAAACTTTTTTCCCTAATCCTTCTGTTTCGCCGGTGTTTTCAGCAGAAACATCTGTCAGAGCGCTTTCAAAAATAGGCGCTTTTCCTGTTAAGATATCTTCAACTAATGTATTCGCATGATGGATACCATCTTGAACGCCGACATTGATTAGTGGTTTACCACCAAAACGTGATTTGTCCACTTTTGTATCCGCAGCAATAATGACACCCGCTGCTTCTTTGATGTCACTTGCTGTAAGTTCATTCTCCACACCAATCGACCCATGTGTTTCGACTTTTACTTCCACACCAAGTTCTTTCCCAGCTTTTTCTAAATTTTCAGCAGCCATATATGTATGGGCAATTCCAACTGGACAAGATGTGATTGCAACAATTTTTTTCATCTTTCTTCCACCTTTCTTTCTACTCACTTAGTATATAAAAACGGTTTCTTTTTATTAAGGACAAATTGATTCCGAAATAACGGAAATTTTTGTCATAAAGAAGTTACTTCAAAAAATAAAAAACTGTAGCAGATCACTCAGTCGTCATCCCTACAGTTTTTTGATAAAATTTTACAAATACTTTGATTGTCAAACGCTACCTATAATGAGACTGGCGTAGCTGTTTCTTTTAATACGGTATTCAATGCTTCGATATTTTCTCGACCAGTTTGTTTTAACCATTCACGTGCGGCCGCTTCCCCCTCAGTAATGAAAGGTTCCACACCATTCGCCCATGTTGCTCGACCACATAGGACACCATTAAACGTTGATCCTGCTGTTTTGGCAAAGCGTAATGTTTCTTGAAACAACTCAGCAGAGACTCCTGCACTCAAAAAGATAAAAGGTAACGAGGTTGCTTCTGTCTGCTCTTTGAAATAAGTTGCTGCTTCTGTCTGCGTATAAACGACTTCTCCAGTTGCATATCCTTCGACGTAATTCATATTAACTGGGACTTCTACTTTCAAGACATCCACTTGATAACGTTCACGAGAAAATTCCTTCATCATCTCAATTACTTTATGTGGTTTGACCTTGGCATACTCCATAGATGCACTATCTGCGTTCTCAGCATCATAAGAAACTAATTCTAAGAAAAATGGCAATTCTTCTGCTTCACATTCTGATCCAATTCGTTCGATAAATGCTTGTTTTCGTTGATTGATCTCGGCAGCTTCATCCACGTCATAATACAATAAAAATTTACATGCATCCGCACCTTGTTCTTTTAACCTTTTGACTGACCAATCTGCTAAGAGGTCTGGTAATCGTCCCGGAGTTGAAGCATCATAGCCTGTTTTTTCATAAGCCAAGAGTAACCCAGCACTTTCTGCACGTGCTTGAGCTGCTGGCAAACCATATTCAGGATCCAGCAAAATAGCAGAAGCATACGGAGTCAATTCTTCCGAAACGATTTTTTTAAAGTCTTCGATTTGTTCATCTGTTGCAGGTATTTCTTGATATTTGGCAATCATTTTTTTCAACGCACCACGTTGGTCAATGGCTAATGCACTAATAACTCTGTGTTTGTCCATTAGTTGTGCGATATATGCTTGTTTTCCTTTAGTTTCGATCATTGATTTTGCACCATCCTTGTTAAGTTTCATCAGCAAACACTTTATGTCTGCTGTGTTTTATCAAAATAAGTAGTTAAACTTTCGAGACTTTGATTTGATTATATAAATGAGGGAAATTCACTAAGTTCACTTGACCAGTTACTGCTTCTTGCGCATTTAACATCCCTAAAACGTTAGCTATTTTTAATAATTCTTCTGCATTTTTTCCCTGTTGTAATGCATAAGTGATGCCAGCAACGGTCGCATCTCCCGAACCAACTGGATTCACAACGTCGATTTTAGGAATACTTACCTGATAAAAAGTATTTCCATGCTTGGCAAAAGCGCCTTGTGCGCCCAGAGAAACAATGATCCATTCGATTCCAGCGAACCGTTCATTACTCAATGCTTCTTTTAAAATCATTGGCTCGTTGGTCACGTCCAATGCTAATAGCTCTGATAACTCTTCCAGATTCGGTTTGATCACTGTCGGTTTTGACTCGCTTTCCAAAACAGCTTGCAAAGCTTTCCCTGAGCAATCCAACACGACTGGTTTGTTCTTTTGCTGACAAATCGACAACATTTCACGATAAAAATCAACGGGTAATCCTGCTGGTAAACTTCCAGAGAAACTCAGAATAGTCGCATCTTCTACTAACTGTTCAAAATGAACTAAAAAGTCTTCTGCTTCTGAAGCTGAGATGACCGGTCCTTGTTCTAAAATTTCTGTTTGTTTCCCTTCATGCAAAATGGCAATACAATTTCGCGTCTTACCACTAATCGGTGAAAACGCGTGTTTGATTCTCGCGTCAGTCAATTCATGTTGGATGGCCTCACCTAGTTCTCCACCCAATAAACCACTTGCTAAGACATCAGCGCCTAATTGTTCTAAAACTCGCGTGACATTCAATCCTTTTCCACCAGCTGTCTTTCGCACTTTCGAGACACGATTGACTGTATCTAGTTGAAAATGTTCCAATGGATAAGAGATATCAATCGAGGGATTCATCGTGATCGTGACAATCATTTTTTCACCTCCACATTAATCGTGATACTCACCACGATCCCATTTTTCTAAAAATTCATCAAAGAAATGTTCGTCTGCTTGTTCCGGGTGATTTTTTTCAACGTGATCGATTTTTGCAATTAAGCGTTTGTTCTCAGGTGTTTCTTGGTATTCTGCTTGAATAAAAGCTTCAATGATATCACATATCAAAAATTCTCCGGTAATTTTTCCGCCAAAACCAATCACATTCGCATTCAATTCTTCTTTCGCATAAATCGCACTTGTCATATCTCGAACTAAAGCGGAACGAACGCCTGGAACTTTATTGACTGCATTATTGATCCCCACACCAGTTCCACATATACACACGCCTAAATCTGCTTCATGACTAACAACTGCCTCACCAACTTTTTTGCCATAAATCGGGTAATGTGTCCGTGTAAAATCATAGGTTCCCATATCAATGACTTCGTGTCCTTTTTCTTTTAAAAAATCTGAAACGGCAATTTTTACATCCGTAACAATGTGATCACAACCAATAGCTATTTTCATGAGTACTTACCATCCTTTTCTTTTTTAAGCCATTTTATTTAACATATCCACGCGGATTTGGTGGCGTCCACCATCATAACCAGCTGCTAAAAATTCTTTGACAATATTTTTGGCTAATCCTTCACCAACGATTTCTGAGCCAATCGTAATCATTCGCGCGTTATTATGTTCTCGAGTCATGTAAGCTGAACGTTCATCGGATACTTCCGCTGCTACCATGCCTTTGACTTTCGTCGCCGTCATGAAACTTCCTGCACCATAGCCATCAAATGCAATCCCAAGGCTTCCTTCTTCGGCTAAAACTTCCGTTGCTACAGCCAATGTTGACTCAATAAAATCAGTCGAAGCAGTTTCACTTTTATCAACTACTTCAAAACCTTCTTTAAGTAAGTATTCTTTGATCGGCTCTTTCAATTTCATTCCTTGTTTATCTGATCCAATAATGATCTTCATTTTTACTCCTCCTCTAATCAATTAAAAATTTGAGTATACTGTTCATATTGTGTTTTTATTGTCTCTGGGATCGTGTAATCCGTAAAAAAACCATCCACTTCATTTAGCGAATAAAAATTATAAAAGTCGCTATGACCAAATTTATGCGCATCTCCTACTAAATATTTTTTGTGCGCTTTTTCCAAGACTAACTGCTGGAATTTACCTTCCTCAATGCTGAAAGTATAGACGTGCTCATCCAAAATTCCATTTACGCCGACAAACGCTTTTTCAATACTTAATTTTTGAATGGTCTCGTTTGCCATGGAACCAACAAATGCACCTGTTTTCTTTCGAAAAGAACCACCTACTAAATACAACTCGAGATCTTCTTTTTTCTCTAACAAATTAAAAACTGGCAAGCTGTTGGTAACAATTCGTAATGGACCTTCTTGAATAAATCGGGTCATCAATTCGATTGTTGTCCCAGATCCTAAAAAAATCGTATCCCCTGCCGAAATTTTTTTGGCAGCATTTTTGGCTATATACTTTTTTTCTTCTATACTGATTGCTTTTTTCTCAGTATGGGATAACTCGATCCCTGTCAGTGGCTGTTCTTTTATCGTTATCGCAGATTCGGCATATCCCTTACTCTGTGCACCACCATGCACACGTTCGATTTTTCCTTGCTGGGCAAGCTCATCTAAATCACGGCGAATCGTCATTTCTGATACTGGTAAATTTTTTTGGATCATTTTCACCGTAATGACACCAAACTGCTCACACAATTCTAAAATAGAACGTTGCCGTTCACTTTTCAACATAGGCACCACCTTTCCAACGACATAATAAAACATTTACAAACAAATATCAACACAAAAAAGCAAAAAAATGTTTATTTTCTTTTAAAAAGACGCTTGACTTTCTTATGTAAGCGGTTATACTGTAGGTGTAATTGAGTTATTCAAACATTTTTAAACAAAGGAGGAGGAAATATGTCAACAACTACTACATTCTTTTTCCCCGAAACAATTTATGTTTCAAATAAACAAACTCAAACAGAAGTGTTCGAGGAAATTTATCTAGATTTAGTAGAAAAAGGATTAGTCACTGAAGACTTTTTCGATAATTTAATAGAAAGAGAGGCCAATTATCCAACGGGATTAGACTTATCACCCATCGATTCATCTTTGCCGGATATCGCAATCCCCCATACCGAGAGTGAATTCGTCAAAACAACTCGAATCGTCCCGATTAAATTAACGCATCCAATTTTATTTCATCATATGATTCGTCCATCAGACACTTTGGACGCTTCCTTTTTATTTATGATCTTAAATGAAAATGGCGCTGAACAAGCAGGGATGTTAGCGGACATCATGGACTTTATCAATTCCGTTGATAAAAAAGAGTTAAAAAAATTTTTCTCATGCGAGGAACCAAAAGAAATCTATACTTTTTTAGAAAAGAATTTTAATTAGAGGAGTGTTTTGAAATGGTAAAAATTTTAGCTGCTTGTGGTGCTGGTGTTAATTCAAGTCACCAAATCAAATCTGCTTTAGAAAATGAACTAGGCAAACGCGGTTATCAAGTCTCTTGTGACGCTGTTATGATCAAAGATATCAATCAAGAAATGTTGTCTCATTATGATATTTTTGCCCAAATCGCAAATACCGACCTTGGCTTCCCAGTCAACATTCCAGTTGTCGATGCAGGCGCAATTTTATATCGTATCCCTGCAATGGCTGAACCTGTTTATTCACAAATGGAACAAGCAATCCAATCTATCCAAAAATAAGAAAAGAGGAATTTCAAATGATTAAGATTTTAGCTGCTTGTGGTGCTGGTGTTAATTCAAGTCACCAAATCAAATCTGCTTTAGAAAATGAACTAAGCAAACGCGGTTATCAAGTCTCTTGTGACGCTGTTATGATCAAAGATATCAATCAAGAAATGTTGTCTCATTATGATATTTTTGCCCAAATCGCAAATACCGACCTTGGCTTCCCAGTCAACATCCCAGTTGTCGACGCAGGCGCAATTTTATATCGCATTCCTGCAATGGCTGAACCTGTTTATTCACAAATGGAACAAGCAATCCAATCTATTCAAAAATGATACGTAAAAAAGAGTTTCAACTTGATATAAAGGAGAAAAGAGAATGAATGCAATTATTGATATCGCAAATACGATTTTCCAGCCTCTAATCAATTTAGGGGCTGCACCTTTGATGACCATTGTTTTGACACTGATTGCGCTATGCTTTAAAGTCAAGCCCACTCGCGCACTTGAAGGTGGATTAAAATTAGGGATTGCCTTGACAGGGATTGGTGCAATCATCGGGATTTTGACCACCGCATTTTCAGGTGCGATGACTGATTTTGTCGAACGTACCGGAATTTCATTGAATATCACAGATGTCGGTTGGGCTCCTCTAGCAACTATTACTTGGGGCTCCCCTTACACTTTATATTTCTTATTGATTATGGTTATTGTCAATGTCGTTATGTTGTTTTTAAATAAGACAAACACATTAGATGTTGATATTTTTGATATTTGGCATTTATCAATTGTCGGTCTATTCGCCATTTTCTGTGGAGCAAATCTGTTGATTGCTACATTATTAGTTATCTTTATCGGTGTCTTAAAAATCATCAATTCTGATTTGATGAAACCAACCTTCAATGATTTGTTGAATGCACCTGATACAAACCCAATGACAACCACACATATGAACTATATGATGAATCCAATCATCATGGTTTTCGATAAGATTTTTGATAAAGTCTTCCCATGGTTAGATAAATACGATTTCGATGCTGCTAAATTAAATAGTAAAATCGGTTTTTGGGGATCAAAATTCGCTATCGGGATTTACTTAGGTATCTTCGTTGGCTTACTAGCTGGGCAAACACCAACTGAAATCTTCTCACTCGCATTCACTGCTGCAGTCTGTTTAGAACTATTTTCATTGATTGGCGCATGGTTCATTGCCGCTGTTGAGCCTTTATCACAAGGAATTACCGACTTTGCTTCTAACAAATTAAAAGGTCGCACCATCAATATTGGTTTAGACTGGCCTTTTATTGCTGGTCGCGCAGAAATTTGGGCAGCTGCTAATGTGTTAGCTCCAATCATGCTACTTGAAGCAATTGTCTTGCCAGGAAATAAATTATTACCTTTAGGTGGTATTATCGCTATGGGAGTTACTCCAGCTTTATTAGTTGTGACACGCGGGAAATTGATTCGTATGATCGTCATTGGTGCAATCGAATTACCTCTATTCCTATGGTCAGGTACCTTGATTGCTCCATTTGTTACCGAAACTGCCAAAAAAGTTGGCGCATTCCCCGCTGGCTTAAGCGCTGATTCATTGATTTCCCACACTACGATGGAAGGCCCCGTAGAAAAATTCTTAGGCTATCTAGTCGGTAACGCTTCTCAAGGTCAAATCGAATTTATTCTCTATGCGATTCTAGCACTTGTCGCTTATCTATTGATTTTTGTTTGGTATGCGCGCCAAATGAAAAAGAGAAATGCTGTTTACGCTGCTGAAAAAGCTGCTATGTAAAAGACAGATAATACAAAAAGGAGAAGAACTCAATGTTGAGTTCTTCTCCTTTTATGATGTTTAACAACTTAATAACAATCTCTTTATCTTTCATCTAGCAAAAAAATTTTACACAAAAAATTAAATAATCACCTGAACTTCTTTTTCCAGTTTTTGATACGTATCATAATCATCCTTATTCATCACAACTGCTGTAATATCTTTTAATCGATAATAAGAATAAAAATCTTGTTTGCCCACCTTGGATGAATCAATCAATAAGTAGCGCTCGATCGAATTATCTAGAGCGATCGCTTGGGTTTGTCCTTCTTCGATTGTCGCAGTCATCACTTCATCATCTTTCACTGCATTGCTACTAAAAAACGCCTTATGAAAATGCATATCTTGTAACGTTTTGTTGGAAATTTCGCCAAAAAATGATTTGGTCAACTCCCGCATTTCGCCACCAACTAAGTACACTTTTAAATTTCCTTCTTTTTTACTCAACGTGTTGAATACCGGCAAACAATTCGTTACCACCCGTAAACGTTCAAATTCCATAATTTCCGCTAATAACTCAATAGTCGTCCCAGGTCCTAGAAAAATCGTTTCCTCTTCTTTAATTAGTTGCACAGCCTTTTTCGCAATTTCCTTTTTCTCTTCACTATTAATAATTTGTTTGTCACGATGCGAAAGCTCCGCATGCTGATAAACATTTAGACTTCGCGCGCCACCATGAACACGTTTGAGACGTCCAGCTTCTTCCAATTCTGTCAAATCTCGGCGGACAGTCATGTCAGAAACCGAGAGACGTTCGACAATTTCACTCACTTTAATCGTGCCTTTTTGATCTACTAAAGCTACAATCGCATTCCAACGTTCTTCTTTCAACATTTCAATCGCTCCGTTTACTATAATCTTTCTTCATTCTACGATAAAAAAAGCGTTATGTATAACAAAACTCTCTAATTTCCTTCTACAACAAAAAAGATGTACGACAGTTGATGTCGTACATCTTAAAATTCATGAATCAATTTTTTAGATATGAATTGGTAAACCTAAGGCTAATTCCGCTGTATCCATTGTAATTTCACCAAGAGATGGATGTGGATGGATTGTTAAAGCAATGTCTTCAGCATTCATGCCTGATTCAATTGCTAAAGCAAGTTCAGAAACCATATCACTTGCTCCTACACCACCAATTTGCGCACCAATAATCACATGATCTTCGATTGTTGTTACTAGACGCAAGAATCCTTCTGTTTTGCCTAGTGAAATAGCACGTCCATTACCTGCAAATGGGAATTTGAACGATTTAGCTTCAATCCCAGCCTCTTTTGCTTCTGCAATCGTCATCCCAACACTTGCAAGTTCAGGATCAGTAAATGCAACAGCAGGCATTGCTTTGTAATCAACAGCTACTTTTTTACCAGAAATAGCTTCCGCAGCAATTTTCGCTTCATAGCTTGCTTTGTGAGCAAGTGCTGCACCGGGAACAATATCACCAATTGCAAAAATATTTGCAACATTTGTTCGGCCTTGTTTGTCAACTGGGATCAACCCGCGTTCGCCAATTTCAACACCAGCTTGTTCCAAACCAAGATCATCCGTATTTGGACGACGACCAACTGTAACCATAACAAAGTCCGCTTCAACTGATTGTTCTTTGCCATCTACTTCATATTTCACTGTTACACTATCGCCATTGTCAATTGCTTCTTTCGCCATTGCTGAAGTGACCACTGTAACATTTTTCTTTTTGAAATCATCGGTAACTAATTTAACCATGTCTTTTTCATACGTTGGTAAAATGGAAGGTGAACCTTCCAAAATTGTGACTTCTGATCCAAGGTTTGCATACGCCCCACCTAGTTCAGCACCGATGACACCGCCACCGATAATCACAAATTTCTTAGGAACTTCTTTCAAGTTTAACCCACCTGTTGAATCTAACACACGTCCACCAAACTTAAATCCTGGAATTTCGATTGGACGAGAACCAGTTGCAACGATTGCATTATTAAATGAGTATGTTTGAGCAGAATCGGGATGAATAACACGTAATGTGTGGTCATCTACAAAGAAAGCTTCTCCTTCGATGATTTCTACTTTATGTTTTTTAAGCAACATACCCACACCACTTGTCAAACTTTTAACAACTTGATTGTCTTTCCAATCTTGTGTTTTCGTAAAGTCTAACTCCACATCTTTACTTGTCACACCAAATAAAGATGAATCTAATGACTCTTGATAGTGATGTCCGGCAGAAATCAAAGCTTTAGAAGGAATACATCCTACATTCAAACACACTCCACCGATATACTCACGCTCAATAATGGCAACTTTTTGTCCCATTTCTGCGGCACGGATGGCAGCTACATAGCCGCCAGGTCCAGCACCGATTACAACTGTATCCAACTCAATGGCGAAATCTCCTACTACCATTTTCCACTCATCCTTCCATCAATAATAATTCTGGATCTGCTAATAAACGTTTGATGTTATTCATTGCTTTCTGTGCAGTTGCACCGTCAACGATTCGATGATCAAAGCTTAATGATAATTTCATCACGCGACCAACAACGATTTCACCTTCGCTATTCACGACTGGTTGTTGTGCAATTGTACCAACACCTAAAATAGCTACTTCAGGATAATTGATAACAGGTGTGAACCAGCCACCACCAACAGAACCAATATTACTGATTGTAATGGAGCCGTCACGCATATCTTGGGCAGAAAGTTTACCATCATGCGCTAATGCTGCTTTTTCATTGATTTCATCAGCAATCGCAAACATACTCTTCATGTTTGCATCTTTGATATTCGGTACATACAACCCGTGATCCGTATCAGTTGCAATACCGATATTGTAGTAATGTTTATACACGATTTCTTGTGTTTTGTCATCAATTGACGCATTCAATACTGGGAATTTCTTCGCAGTTGCTGTCAATGCTTTGACAACATATGGTAAGAAAGTTAATTTTGTGCCGTTTTCAGCAGCAACATCTTTAAACTTCTTACGGTGATCCCAAAGTTTCGAAACCTCAACATCATCATGTAAAGTAACATGTGGTGCTGTGTGTTTGCTATTAACCATCGCTTTTGCAATTGCTTTACGTGTTGGCGTTAATGCTTCACGAGTTTCACGTTCTGCTTGACCAGACTTGAATGCAGCTGGTTCTGCTTTTGGTGCAGCAGCTGGTGTTTCTGGCGTTGCTTTTGCAGCTGTTGGCGCTGCTTCTGGTGCAGTTGCTTGAACAGGCGCGCCACCCGAAGCAAATTGATCAATATCTTCTTTCGTGATACGGCCACCTTTGCCAGTAGCAGTTACTTGTGAGATATCTACATCTTTTTCGCGAGCATATTGGCGAACAGAAGGCATTGCAAGAATGCGTTTAGATTCATCGGCTGTAGCAACAACCGTTGACGTAGCCGTTTTTGTTTCTTGAGGAGCTGCCGCAACTTGCGCTTGTGCACTTGGTGCTGAAGATTGACTTGTGTTATGTCCTGGTGCATCGATTTCTACCAAAACATCGCCAACATTTGCTACAGTACCTTCTGGAACTAATACGTTTTTGACTGTTCCAGTAACAGGTGACGGAATTTCTTCAACTGATTTGTCATTTTGAACTTCTAATAATGTGTCATCTTCGTTGATTGTATCGCCCGCTTTAACGAACCATTTTACGATTTCGCCTTCTGCGATCCCTTCACCGATATCTGGTAATTTAAATTCAAAAACACCTTCCCCAGAACCTTCTGCTGTTGGAATTGCAGCAGGTGATTCAGGCGTTTGTTCTTTAGCTGGTGCAGCTGGCGAGTCATCTTCATAACCAGGTGCATCGATTTCTACTAAAACATCACCAACGTTTGCTACAGTACCTTCTGGAACTAATACATTTTTAACCGTCCCTGTAATAGGAGATGGGATTTCTTCAACTGATTTGTCATTTTGAACTTCTAATAGTGTATCGTCTTCATTGATCGTGTCGCCTGCTTTAACGAACCATTTTACGATTTCGCCTTCTGCAATTCCTTCACCGATATCCGGTAATTTAAATTGATAAGCCATGAATTTTCCCCTTCTTTTCTTAGAATTCTGCGATTTCTTTGACTTTTGCTTCAATGTCCGAAGCGTTTGGTAACCAAGCATTTTCTGCTTGACCAAATGGGAAGACAGTATCCGGTGCAGAAACACGTCCGATTGGTGCTTCTAAAGAAAGAATCGCGCGTTCTGAAATTTCAGAAACAACTTGCGCGGCAACGCCTGCTTGTCTTTGTGCTTCTTGAACAACAACTACACGACCTGTTTTTTCGACAGATTGAATGATTGTTTCAATGTCAAGAGGAGCAACTGTCCGTAAATCGATAATTTCAACCGAAATATTTTCTTGCGCTAATTTATCCGCAGCTTTGATTGCTTCACGAACCATCGCACCATAAGTGATGATTGAAACATCTGAGCCTTCACGAGTTACTGCTGCTTTATCCAAAGGTACTTCATACGCTTCATCTGGCACTTCCTCACGGAAAGAACGATAAAGTTTCATATGCTCTAAGAAAACAACTGGATCGTTACTTCTGATGGAAGAAATCAATAAACCTTTTGCATCATAAGGATTTGATGGAATTACTACACGAATACCAGGTGATTGCGCAATCAATCCTTCCAAATTATCTGAGTGTAATTCTGGTGTATGCACACCGCCACCAAATGGGGAACGAATTGTGATTGGTAAGTTTCTTGTTCCACCCATACGGTAACGAGTACGCGCCATTTGCGCAACAACTTCGTCCATCGCTTCAAAAATAAAACCAAAGAATTGAATTTCGGGAACTGGACGGAAACCTTCTAAAGCTAAACCAAATCCAAGACCTGCAATCCCTGATTCTGCTAAAGGCGTATCGAACACACGATCTTCACCAAATTTTTCTTGCAATCCTTCTGTTGCACGGAAAACCCCTCCGTTTTTACCAACATCTTCACCAAAAATGACGACATTTTCATCATGTTCTAGTTCAAGTGCTAAAGCATCAGTGATTGCTTGAATCATTGTTTTTTGTGCCATGATTATTTCGACTCCTTCGCTTCATAGATTGCAATTTGTTCTTTGATTGTTTGTGGTGCTTCTTCAAACATATTCTTCAAGAAATCTGAAACTTTTTGTTTTGGTACTTTATCAGCTTCTGCAATTGCTGCTTTGATTTCTTCTTTTGTTTGTTCAATAACTTGTTCTTCTTTTTCTTCAGACCATAATCCTTTTTCAACTAGATAGTTGCGGAAACGAATCAATGGATCTTTCTTTTGCCACTCGCCGTCCATCTCTTTTGAACGATAACGTGTTGGATCATCCCCTGATAAAGTATGTGGACCATAACGATAAGTCAATGTTTCAATCAATACAGGACCTTTTCCGCTAATTGCCCAATCACGAGCCATTTTTGAAACAGTGTAGACAGCTAATGGATCCATTCCATCAACTTGGATACCAGGTATTCCAGCCGCAACAGCTTTTTGTGCTAATGTTTTAGCAGCTGTTTGTTTTTCACGAGGTGTGGAGATCGCAAAACCGTTATTTTGAATATAGAAAACAGCATTTGCATGGTAAGCACCCGCAAAGTTAATTGCTTCGTAGAAATCACCTTGTGAAGAACCACCATCACCAGTATAAGTGAAGACAACATTTTTCTTGTTACGTTTTTTCAGTCCTAGTGCTACACCAGCAGCTTGAACGTACTGTGCACCAATAATAATTTGTGGTGGTAGAGCTTTCAATTCTTCCGGATATAAATTACCAGCAACGTGTCCACGAGACCATAAAAACGCTTGCGTTAATGGTAAGCCGTGTTGAACAAGTTGGGGAACATCACGATAACCAGGTAATAAAACATCTTCTTTATCAAAAGCAAATGCACTTGCAAGTTGGCTTGCTTCTTGCCCAGCTGTAGGCGCAAAGAATCCAAGACGTCCTTGACGGTTCAATGCTGTTGAACGTTGATCCAAGACACGTGACCAAACCATTTTTGTCATTAATTCAACTAATTCATCATCTGATAAATCAGGGATCAAATCTTCATTTACAACTTTTCCATCTTGATCAAGTGCTTGATAAACTGGAAAATCTGAATTGACTTCATCAAGTAAAGCCTGGAAGTCGATTGGTGCTTTTTTGTTTGCCATTTGTCACACATTCCTCTCTCGTCTATAAGAAATTCTCTTCTAGCTACGATTGAAACAGTAATAGAATCTGTATCACTATTTAACCGGCTTCATACATAAATTATCATGTATCATGGAGAAATACAAGTTATAAGCCCATAAATTCACGATAATTTTTTATAAAAATAATCCTTGCTACATCAACGATAGTGAATTAAATCACAAACAAGAAAGCGGTTTACATTTTACTTGAAAAAACCCTCCGTATTTTAACAGCAAAACATCGAACTGTTTCTATTTACAAACCTTGTTGTTACAACTTTTATAAAAGTTTATTCTTGACACATTCTAGGCTCGTGCACAATTTTACAAACAACTAATGAAGCTGTTATACCGAACTTCTGTAAAAAATTTCATCAACAAAAAAACAGCATAGAAAAATTTCTATGCTGTTACAATTTTCTTTATTTTTTTAACATTTCTGCGGCTTGGTTCATCAATTCACTAAATTTAGGTAATTCTTCTTCGGATAACCGGCTAAAATTCAAACGCAGCCCGTTTACTTCTTCGCCAAATAATTGTGCCGGAGCAATTCCCAATCCCCGCGCAATTAATTCATCTGCTATTTCCGTTGATAATTGCTTGCCTTCCCAAGTCAACCAAGCATAATAGCCACCTCTAATTGGATGCAACTCAAAAAAAGATTGTTGCTTCGACCAATCAACTAATTGTTGGCTTCGCTGAGCTAATTGTTTTCGCACCAAGGACATTTTTGAAAGAAAAGCTTCATCAAACACACTTGTTGCTAACATTTGTGAAACAATACTTAATGAAAACTCCATCATTTCTTGTGCATTGGCCAATCGAGCAATTAAAGTTTTTGGTCCTAATACCCAACCAATTTTTGTTGTTCGACCCAAAACACGTGACAAGGAACCAATATATAAGACATTGTCTGGATCAAGCAAGCGGAGCGGTTGGATCTCATTCATCTCTGAAAAAGAAAAATCAGTAAAAACATCATCTTCAATAATTGGTAATTGGTAGCGACGACATAATTGTACAAGCGCTTCACGTCTTTTCTGGCTCATAACTTTCCCTGTTGGATTCTGAAAATTAGGATTGACTAAGACGGCTTTCACCTGATTTTTTAAAATCGATGCTTCTAGCTGTTTTAAATCGATCCCTTCCTCATCCATTGTCACTCCAAAAAGGCGAATTCCCGCTGCTTTAAACAAAGGAAGACGATAGAAAAAGGACGGCGATTCAACCGCAATTGCATCTCCTGATGATAAAATGGTTTGTAAAATCAAAAAAATAGCTTGCTGACCACCACCAGTGACTAAAAGCTGGTCCGCAGAAAAGGTCAATTGAAGTTCTTCTTTCAAGTATCCCGTGATTTTTTCTTTCAAAGGCAAGTAGCCATAGCGATTCATCCTCTTTTCTTCCATTAAGATATCTGCTAATGAATAAGAGGGAAATTGAAAATCAGGTAATAACTCATTCGGCATTTCACTCGAGTATAAATCAAGAAATACACTCATTTGCCTTTTTCCACGATTGATTTTTTCTTCATAATGATTGATTGATTGCTCATACCGGTGAGCAATCAATTGACGCCAATCAATTCTTGGAATGGAAAACTTGCCCCATTCCATTTGATTGACATAGCGACCACTACCTTGTTTGCTTGTTAGAACTCCAAGCGCGCGTAACTCTTCCAATGCGTGAACTACGGTGGAACGATTCACCCCAAAAGCTTCTGCTAACTTTCGTTCCGAGGCAAGTCTTTCACCTGGATTTAATTCTC
Source organism: Candidatus Enterococcus courvalinii (assembly GCF_017315945.1). GTDB lineage: Bacteria > Bacillota > Bacilli > Lactobacillales > Enterococcaceae > Enterococcus_B > Enterococcus_B courvalinii. Next base: position 32,861 of record NZ_JAFLWI010000015.1, on the reverse strand, counting down.
CTCGCTCGATTTTCTGCACGATTTGATCCATCATTTGTCGATATGCAGGTCCTTGTGCCTTATCTATTTTTTGCCACATGAGATCTCCTCACTTACTTTTTATCTTTTAAAAAAGAATAGATAAACTTACGAAAAAATAAACTTTATTCAAAATCAGTTGGTCGGGTTTCTTCTATATTAAAGTAATACGCCATTGCGTCTAAAATACGATGGCTCGCTTGACCATCTCCATAAGGATTTGAAGCATGCGCCATTTCCTGATGAGCTTCTTTGTTTTCAAGCAAACGAGTTGTTTCGTCATAGACAGTTTCTTCGTCTGTCCCGACCATTTTCAAAGTACCTGCCTTAACACCTTCTGGACGTTCTGTTGTATCACGCAAGACAAGTACTGGTACTCCAAGTGATGGCGCTTCTTCTTGAACACCACCAGAATCCGTCAAAATCAAATAACTACGTGCTGCAAAATTATGGAAATCAACAACATCTAAAGGCTCAATCAATGATACATTAGCTAAATTTCCTAGAATATCCATTGCTTCTTCACGTACTTTTGGATTGCGATGCATTGGAAAAACAAATTTCACTTCAGGATGTTCATTAGCAACACGCGCAATTGCTTGGAATACTTGGCGCATTGGTTGACCAATATTTTCGCGACGGTGCATTGTCACCAAGACCATTTTTTCCTCTTTTGATACTGGTAGATGTTCACTTTGATACTCTTCATCAACAGTGTATCCCATTGCATCAATTGCGGTATTCCCAGTTACAAAAATAGCGTCTGTTGGATGATTTTCTTTTTCTAAGTTTTCTTTACTTTGACTTGTTGGTGCAAAATAAATATCACTTAAGACATCTGTTAATTGGCGATTCATCTCTTCAGGAAATGGCGACCACTTATTCCAAGTTCGCAAACCTGCTTCCACGTGACCAACTTTGATTTGTTGATAGAAAGCTGCTGTTGCGCTCGCATAAGTCGTTGTCGTATCTCCATGCACTAAAACGATGTCTGGTTGTTCTTCCAATAAAACAGGGGTTAAGTCATCAAGAATTCTTGAAGTAATTCCTGCTAAAGTTTGTCCACCTTTCATCAAATTCAAATCATAATCAGGAGTGATTTCAAATACTTCTAACACTTGATCAAGCATTTCACGATGTTGCGCCGTAACGGCAACTTTTCCAATAAAGCGTTCATCTTTTGCAAGGGCTTTAACTAATGGTGCCATTTTAATCGCTTCTGGTCTAGTACCAAAAACGGATAAAACTTTTATTTTTTTCATAACTTCAAGTCTCCTTTTCATTCCGTCTTCTATTGTAGCTGAATTTTTGACAAAAAAGAAATAAAAATAACAAGTTTTTGCATAGTCTATTTTCTTGTCCAATAAAAAAGAGCACCAGACAAAGATCCATCTGACACTCTTCCTACTACTATTTGAGAGTGAAAACACTCTGCTATTTTAAATAGTATCTCCATTAAAAATAGAGTTTTTCACAATTACATAATCGACTTTACGAATCGCTTCTAAGTCACGACCGCCTGCATAAGAAATCGAAGATTGTAAATCTTGTTGCATTTCAACTAATGTATCTTTTAGTGAGCCTTTATGTTGAATCCAAATTTTCTTTCCTTCAACATTTTTCTTTTCACCTTTTTGGAATTCTGAAGCGGAGCCAAAATATTCTTTATAAACAACTCCGTTTTCAACTTTCGTTTCACCTGGTGATTCTTCATGTCCAGCAAATAATGAACCAATCATAACCATTGTTGCACCAAAACGAACTGATTTGGCCACATCGCCATGTGTTCGAATCCCACCATCTGCAATAATTGGTTTACGAGCAGCTTTTGCACACCATCTTAACGCAGCTAACTGCCAGCCGCCTGTTCCGAAACCTGTTTTGATTTTCGTGATACAAACTTTTCCTGGTCCGATGCCAACCTTTGTTGCATCAGCCCCAGCATTTTCCAATTCACGAACAGCTTCAGGCGTTCCAACATTTCCCGCGATCACAAATGTTTCGGGAAGATGTTTTTTTATATGTTGAATCATGTTAATTACTGAATTGGAATGCCCGTGAGCAATATCAATTGTGATGTAATCTGGTACTAGATTTTTTTGTGCTAATTCTTCAACGAAAGCATATTCGTTTTCTTTTACGCCAACGCTGATTGATGAGATATATCCTTCTTGTTTCATTTTTTTAACGAACGGGATACGTGCTTCTTCATCAAAACGATGCATAATATAAAAATAACCATTTTTTGCTAAAAATTCTGCAATCGACTCATCAATAATTGTTTGCATATTTGCAGGTACTACTGGCATTTTAAATGAGTGCTTACCTAAAGTCACTGTTGTGTCACACTCTGATCGGCTATTTACGATACATTTATTCGGAATTAGTTGGATATCTTCGTAATCAAATACTTTCATCAAATTGTCCTCCTAATGTTCAGTTCAGCAAAACACGAACATTTTTCGTTTTATTCAGGCATTTTTTAGCGCCCTATGTAATTTAACTCAACTAAATAAAAAAATCAAGCCAAAACCATGAACATTTTACGAATAATTCGTTTTCTTATTCTTTTTTCAATAAACTACTCCATTAAAAAGAGGAATGTTCGGAAAAAGGTAAAAAACAGGGATTGCTACAAAAGTAGCAATCCCTGTTTTTTACTGTCAGATAGCTGATACCGTTCGCCAAGTTCTATGGCAAAATATTTCCTGCAGCCATGTATAAATCATACCAATCTTCTCTTGTTAACATAATTTCAGAAGCTTTTGCAATTTCTTCAATCCGGCTAAGGTTCATCGTTCCAGCAATCACTTGCATGTTTGCTGGATGACGTAAGATCCAGGCTGAAGCTAAACCAGTTGGCGTTGTATTGTATTTTTCAGCCATTTCGTTCAGTTTTTGATTTAATTCTGGGAATTTTTCATTGCCGATAAAGACACCTTCAAAGAATCCATATTGATAAGGAGACCACGCTTGAATTGTCATATCATGCAATCTTGAATAATCTAGTACACTGCCATCATGATCGATACTAGCATCATCTGTCATATTCACATGAATTCCTTGATCAACCATTTCTGAATGCTTCAAGCCAAACTGTAATTGGTTAGCCGCTAAAGGTTGACGCACCGATTTTTTCAATAATTCAATTTGCATTGGTTTTTGATTACTTACACCAAAATAACGGACTTTCCCCGCTTTTTCTAATTCATCAAAAGCTGCAGCAACCTCGTCAGGTTCGACTAATGTATCTGGTCGATGTAGCAATAAAGCATCTACATAATCCATTTTTAAGCGTTGTAAACTGCCTTCGACAGATGCAATAATATGTTCTTTTGAAAAATCAAACATCACTCCTGGAACGATCCCACATTTTGTCTGAATAAATAAATCTTCACGCTTTAAAGAAGTCTTTGCCAAGGCATCTGCAAAAATTGATTCGCACTCACCATTTCCATAGATATCTGCATGATCAAAGAAATTGATACCATTGTCATAAGCAGTTTCGATTGCCTTAACTGGATCTTTCGCACTATTGATGCGCATACAGCCAAGAATGACTGCGGAAACTGCGTGATTTACTGTTCCAAATTGAACCTGTTTCATAAAAAATTCCTCCTTTTTTACACAATAAAAGTGTAGCACAATTTTTATGAAAAGGCTTTATCAAATCTCAAATATTTTATCTTTTAGACAATACTTTTCCTTCGACTGCTTCCAACGCCTTGTTTCCAATATCATGACGATAAAATGTTTTGGTCGTGTCTTTCCTTTCAAGAACTTCATAAATCAATTTTTGTGCTTGCTCTAACGTTTCCGCTTTGGCTTCGACTAAATAGACCCGTCCACCGTTTCCAACTAAACGTCCTTCTTTTTCTGCCACACCTGCATAATACACTTGAACATGTGGTTCATCAGAAAAATCCGGCAACATCATTTCTGTTTCATACGTTGCCGGGTAACCTTCAGCAGCGACAACAACCCCCACATGAAACTCATCTTGTGACCATTCTAATTCAATTGAACGATTTCCTAGTAAATCATCTATCACTTGAGCAAAATCATTCACTAATCTTGGTAAAACAACTTGTGTTTCTGGGTCACCAAATCGAGCATTGAATTCAATCACTTTTGGGCCGTCAACAGTTGCAATCAATCCAGCGTACAAGATTCCTGTGAAGGAACGTCCTTGTTCAACCATGCCTTGCGCTGCTGGTTTCAAAATCATTTCAATCGCTTCATCAACCATCCCTTGCGAAATTTGTGGGACTGGCGAATAAGCACCCATTCCCCCAGTATTTGGTCCTTTGTCTAAGTCATATGCTCGTTTATGATCTTGTGAAATCACCATTGGATAAACTTCTGTGCCACGAACAAATGCTAATAGCGAAAATTCTTCTCCAGCCAAAAACTCTTCAACAACAATTTGATTTCCGCTTTCACCAAATCGATGACTCTTTAACATGTCTTTGGCAGCCTGTATTGCTTCTCCAATCGTCATTGCAACGACAACGCCTTTACCAGCAGCTAATCCATCTGCTTTCACAACGATTGGCGCACCTTTTTCTCGGATATAAGCTATAGCCATCTCATAATCATCAAATGTTTGTGATTCAGCTGTCGGAATCTGGCACTCTCTCATCAATTGTTTAGCAAAACTTTTGGACCCCTCAATCAACGCTGCACGCTTTGTTGGTCCAAAAATTTTCAAATCTGCTGCTACAAAATCATCGACAATTCCATTTAACAAAGGAATTTCTGGGCCAACAAATGTCCAAGAAATACATTTTTCTCTTGCAAATAAAATGAGTGCCTCATGATCTGTATCTGCAATTGCGACTGGTTGAATGCCATCTTTTTTCATTCCAGGGTTTCCCGGCGCACAGTAAACTGCTTCAACCAGCGGACTATCAACCAGTTTTTTCCCAATTGCGTGTTCTCGACCGCCTGCACCAATAATCAAAATTTTCATGCGTTACTCCTTTTCCACTGAAGATTAATGTCTAAAATGACGTACATTCGTAAAGACCATCGCAATGCCATGACGATTAGCCATATCAATGGAAGCCTGGTCTTTGATACTGCCACCTGGCTGAATGATTGCCTTGATTCCATGCGTAGCAGCGTATTCAACTGAATCATCCATTGGGAAAAACGCGTCACTCGCCAGTACTGTGCCTTCCAGCTTTTCGCCGGCTTGTTCAATCGCTATCTTGACGGAACCCACGCGATTCATCTGCCCGGCCCCTACACCAACAGTTTGATGTTCATTCGCCACAACAATAGCATTGGATTTAACATGTTTCACGGCTTTCCAAGCAAATGCTAACGCCGCTGTTTGTTCTGCTGTTGGTTGCTTCTCGGTTACTACAGTCCAGTCTTCTTCGTGTTCCATTGCAAGATCTTGACTTTGAACTAATAAACCACCTAAAACAGAAACTGTTTCATCCGCTATACTGGCTGTTTTTTGTTCAAAACTGATCGTTAAAATACGCAGATTTTTCTTTTTCTTCAAAACTTCTAATGCAGCTTCAGTGAATCCTGGAGCAATAATGATTTCTAAAAATAGTTCATGCATTTTTTCAGCAGTAGCCACATCCACTTCACGATTCAAAACAATAATTCCACCAAAAATCGAGACTGGATCTGCTTCAAACGCGTAATTCCAAGCTTCAAAAATCGTTGGTGCCGTTCCAATCCCACACGGATTCATATGTTTCAATGCAACGACTGTTGGTTCCTCATATTCTCGGGCAATTCTTAGCGCTGCATCTGCATCCCGAATGTTATTGAATGAAAGTTCTTTTCCGTGTAGTTGTTTTGCTGCAGCAATCGAATAGTCTTCCGGCAAAGCAGCTTGATAAAAGGCTGCTTCTTGATGACTATTTTCACCGTAACGCAAATCTTGTTTTCGCTCGTAAGTCAACGTTAATTTTTCTGGTTCTTTTTCACCCACCATCTCTGTCAAATATTGAGCAATTAACGCATCATAAGCGGCCGTATGACGAAAGACTTTCGCTGCTAGATGTTTTCGAGTTGTTAACTGTGTTTCCCCGTGGTCTTCTAACTCTTGGAGGACTAATGAATAATCTGAGGGATCAACGATTACTGTGACAAATTCGTGGTTTTTAGCACCACTTCGCAACATACTTAGGCCACCAATATCAATATTTTCAATCGCCTCTTGCTCCGTTACTTCTGGTTTTAAAATGGTTTCCTTAAATGGATAAAGATTCACACAAACAAAATCAATTGGCAAGATCTCACCGCGCTCCATGTCCTCCATATGTTCAACGACATCTCGACGCCCTAAAAGTCCCCCGTGAATCTTCGGGTGTAAGGTTTTTACTCTGCCATCCATCATTTCTGGAAAACCAGTGACCTCATCAATAGAAATCGTTTTAATACCTGCTTGATCCAATGCTTTTTTTGTTCCACCTGTTGAAACAATTTCGATATTCTTAGCAATCAAGCCTTTAGCAAAGTCAACGATTCCTGTTTTGTCTGATACACTAATCAACGCTCTTGTCATTTTAAATAGCCTCCATTTTTGATCATTTCTTCGACGATTTCTGGATAAATTCGATGCTCAACTGCATGGATTTTTTGTTCAAGGATTTCCAATGTATCTGTTGGTTCAATCTCGACTTTTTCTTGACGAATGATAGGACCTGTATCGACACCTGCATCAATTAAATGAACGGTCACACCTGTGGTTGCTACTCCCGCTTCATACGCATCACGAATCCCGTGCAATCCTGGAAAATCCGGCAATAACGATGGGTGGATATTCACCATTTTATTTTCAAATGCGGTGAGCAACGTTGGTCCCACAATTCGCATATAGCCAGCCAAAATGACTAAATCAATTTTCCGTTCATGTAACTGTCGTAGTATCTCCTGTTCATACGCTACTTTATTTGCAAAATCTTTTGGTGAAAACTGACTAGCAGGAACTTCCAATTCTTCTGCTCTTTGTAACACGTACGCTTCTGGCTGATCACAAAATAACCAGTCAACTGTAACAGCTAGCTTTTTTTCTCTTAAATTCGTTACCAAAGCTTGGAAGTTACTCCCATTACCCGAAGCAAAAATGGCTAATCTCATGCCATTTCTCCAGTAAAAATAATTTTCTGTGTGTCTTCTGCTACGATTTCACCGATTTGGTAGATAGCATCTCCTTGCTCTGCAAAATTAGCCGTGACTTCAGCTACTTGTTCTGGCGAAACCACCACGACCATTCCGATACCCATATTAAAAATTTCATACATTTCTGCCGAAGATAACTTTCCATAGCTTTGTAGACAATCAAAAATTGGTAAAATCGGCCAGCTTCCTAATTGGATATTTGCACTGACTCCAGCGGGTAGCATCCTAGGAATGTTCTCTACAAAACCGCCACCTGTGATATGCGCACAGCCTTTCAATTGATTTTTTCTGATCAATGGTAAAAGACTTGCAACATAAATTCTCGTTGGAACTAATAGACTATCAGCTAATGTCTCATTTAACTCTGGCAAAATACTATCAGTTGTCAGTTGATGTTCTTCAAAGAAAATTTTTCTTACTAGTGAATACCCATTGGAATGAATCCCACTTGAAGGCAATCCTAATAAAATATCTCCTGGTTCAATCGACTCTCCAGTAATCAGTTGTGACTTTTCGGCAATTCCAACGGCAAAGCCGGCTAAGTCATAGTCATCACCTTGATACATTCCTGGCATCTCAGCAGTTTCTCCGCCAATCAGCGCCATATTCGCTTGAACACAACCATTTGCTACACCTGCAACTACTTGTTCTAATTTTTCCGGTTGGTTCTTTCCAGTAGCTAAGTAATCTAAGAAATAAAGAGGCTCTGCACCTTGGGCTAAAATATCATTCACACACATTGCAACACAATCAATCCCAATCGTATCATGTTGATCTGCTTCAATTGCTACCGCTAATTTTGTCCCAACGCCATCCGTTCCCGAAACTAAAACAGGTTCTTTTACATCAAACAAAGAAAGATCAAAACAACCACCAAAACCTCCTAGCGCACCCATTACACCAAGACGTTCCGTTTTTTTAACATGTTTTTTGATTCGTTCAACAACTTCATAACCAGCTTCCACATCCACGCCAGCTTTTGCATATGCATTTTTCATGCGATGATTCACTCCTTTATTATTAGAAAAACGAAACTTTTTCTTTTAGAGATGCTTGGTATTTCTCCTCATAATCATATAAAGGAGTTGGATAGTCACCATTAAAATAAGCCATACATAGTCCTGAATAAGGCACCTCTTCTTGTAACCCAATGGCAGTAATCAGACCTTCCTCACTAAGGAATTCTAAAGAGTCTGCTCCAATACATTGCCGAATTTCCTCAATACTATGATTAGCAGCAATCAATTCTTTTCTCGTTTGAATGTCAATTCCGTAAAAACAAGGATATTTTAGAGGTGGCGAAGCGATCCGCACATGTACTTCTTTTGCACCAGCTTCTTTTAATAACCGGACGATTCGCCGACTTGTCGTACCTCGGACAATGGAGTCATCTACCATCACGATTTTTTTACCTTCTACTACTCCACGAACAGCCGATAATTTCATACGCACCCCTTGTTCACGCAACTCTGGTGTGGGTTGAATGAATGTCCGCGCAATATATTGATTTTTCACCAAACCAATTTCATAAGGAATTCCACTTGCCTCGGCATACCCACTAGCAGCTGACAAAGAAGAATTAGGAACCCCTACCACCATATCTGCCTCAATCGGCGCCTCTTTGGCTAGATTTTTCCCCATATTTTTTCGAGCGGTGTGAACATTGACCCCATTGATGTTTGAATCTGGTCGTGCAAAATAAATATACTCCATTGAGCAGATTGCTAGCTGTGTATCTTGTGTGTACGTTTCAATTTTCAACCCTTCATCGTTGATTATCACTACTTCTCCGGGATGCACATCACGGAGAAATTCTGCACCAACTACTTCTAAAGCACAGGTTTCAGAAGTAACGACATAAGCGCCATTTTTCATCTGTCCAATCGCTAGCGGGCGGAACCCATTCGGATCAAGCGCCGCAATCATTGCATCTTCTGTCATTAGTAAATACGCAAAACCGCCTTTTACCTTGTTCAAAGAAGCTTTTAATTTTGCTAGAAATGTTTCTTCATCGCTTCGGCGTATCAAATGCATTAAAATTTCTGTATCCGAATTTGAATGAAAAATTGCGCCATCTTGCTCTAATTCTCTTCTTAAAGAGCGAGCATTAGTTAAATTACCATTGTGCGCTAAACCAACCGAAACATCATAAAATTTGAATAAAAACGGCTGAATATTATCGACACTTCCATTTCCTGCAGTCGCGTAACGCACATGACCAATTGCTGCATTTCCTGTTAATTGAGTTAATTTCCGTTGATCTTTGAATACTTCTGATAATAACCCAAGATCGCGATGTCCATTTAGCTTGCCCTCGTCATTCGAAACAATCCCTGCACCTTCTTGCCCACGATGTTGTAGGCTATGCAAACCAAAATAAGTAACACTTGCTGCATCCTGATGCCCCCAGACACCAAAAATCCCACACTCTTCATTTAAACTTTTTACTTCACAAGACATGGAATAGCTTCCTCCCAGCTTGCTTTAGCCTTTTGAGTTGCTAGATTGATTTCGCCATCAACTGCTTGCATTCGAAACTGAGAATCAGCTGTTACTTCACCCAGAAAATAGGCCTGTTCTCCTGCCAGTTGTTCAAAAGCTGCCTGTTTTTCTGGATTGATTGAGACCACAAATCGTGATTGTGTTTCCGAGAAAAGTTCTGCAATAGTTAACTCAGTCTGAATGTTGACACCTAACTCATTTGTAAATGCAGCCTCTGCAATGGCAACCGCCAAGCCACCTTCAGAACAATCATGAGAACTAGCGACTAAGCCTTGCTGAATAGCAGTTAACATTAAATCTTGATTTTTCTTTTCAACGGCTAAATCAAAATTAGTTAACTGACCTTGAATTGTTCCCGTCAAAAGTTTTTGAAGCTCACTCCCATTAAAATCATTGTCTGTTTGACCAATGACATAAATTTGATCGCCTGCTTGCTTAAATTCTTGTGTAGTAATCTGTTCATGGGATTCAATCAAACCTACCATCCCAATCATCGGAGTTGGATAGATTGCCTTGCCATCTGTTTCATTGTAAAGTGACACATTTCCAGAAATCACTGGTGTTTCAAAGGTACGGCAAGCTTCTGCTATGCCCTCTGCTGAATGCCAAAGTTCCCAAAAAACTTCAGGTTTATCTGGTGAACCATAGTTCAAACAATCGGTAATTGCTAAAGGTTTTCCACCGCTAGCGACAATATTTCGCGCTGCTTCAGCAACTGCGATCTGTCCACCGATTTCTGGATTTAAATAAAGGTATCTTGCATTACAATCAGTTGTCATTGCTAAAGCTTTTTTCGTTCCACGGATTCGTAAAACAGCTGCATCACTTCCCGGACGAACAACGGTATTTGTCTGAACTTGAGAGTCGTACGTTTCGTAAATGGATTTCTTTGAAGCAATCGTTGGCTGCGCTAGTAACGCTAAAAATGTTTTATTTGGCTCCCCAATAACAGGTAAATATGCGGGCATTTCTCGAAACTCCGCCAGTCTCGCTGGTTCTTTTCTTGGCTTATCGTAAACTGGTGCATCTTCTGCCAAAGCATCAACTGGCAAGTTAGCCACTTCATTTCCGTGATGATACAAACGATATTGACCATCATCTGTTACCTTACCAATTGTTACAGCATCTAAATCATATTTTTTGAATAACGCTTTTACTTCTTCCTCTGCGCCAGCTTTGACACAAATTAACATACGTTCTTGAGATTCAGATAACATCATTTCATAAGGAGACATACCTGTTTCTCGTTGAGGTACCTCATCTAGTGTTAAAATCAAACCTGATCCTGCTTTAGAAGCCATTTCTGAACTTGATGACACCAATCCCGCAGCACCCATGTCTTGAATACCTACTAAAATTTCTGCATGGTTCAGGATCAACTCAAGGCAAGCTTCTAACAACAATTTTTCCATGAAAGGATCGCCAACTTGAACAGCAGAACGTTGTTGTTCTTCTTCTTGACTAAATTCCTCCGAAGCAAACGTTGCACCATGAATACCATCACGACCTGTTTTAGCTCCAACATACATAATGGAATTGCCAACACCTGATGCCTGACCTTTTTGAATATCTTTATGGTCGATCAATCCAACACACATCGCATTTACTAATGGATTTCCTTCATAACAAGCATCAAAAGCAATCTCGCCACCAACTGTTGGTATACCGATACAATTACCATAGCCTCCAATTCCAGCAACTACTTCATCAAGTAAATATTTTGTGCGAGAATTATCCAACTCACCAAAGCGTAAAGAATCCAACAACGCAATTGGTCGTGCACCCATACTGAAAATATCACGAATAATCCCGCCAACTCCAGTCGCTGCGCCTTCATACGGTTCTAAAGCAGAAGGATGATTATGACTTTCTGCTTTAAAAACGACTGCTTGCCCATCACCGATATCCACAATTCCCGCTCCTTCACCAGGCCCCTGCAAAACATTTGGTCCAGTAATTGGGAATTTTCGTAAAACAGGTTTGGAGTTCTTATAAGAACAATGTTCACTCCACATAACAGAAAACAGCCCAGTTTCAGTATAATTAGGCATCCTACCCAAGATATCTTCTTCGATCATACGGTATTCTTCATCAGACAAACCCCATTCACTGTAGATTTTCTGTTCTTTGATTTCTTGTGCTGTTGGCTCCATCATTGTTTTCATCTAAACAGTCACCTTCCCGAAATTTTTGATCATTGATTGAAAGAAACGTTTTCCGTCTTCTGAACCTAATAACTGTTCCATCGCACGTTCAGGATGGGGCATCATTCCCAGAACATTTCCAGCTTGATTCGTAATTCCTGCAATGCGTTCCACACTGCCATTAATATTTTCGTCTTCATACGTAAAAACAATTTGATTATTTTCCTTTAGCTCCCGCAACGTTTCTTCATCACAAAAATAATTGCCTTCACCATGAGCGACGGGCAACTGAATCACTTCATCTTCACGATATTCTGAGGTAAACGCAGTTTGATTATTCACAACTCGTAACGGAACTGTCTTACAAATAAATTGTAAAGACTCATTTCTACGTAAAACACCAGGGAGCAAGCCAGCTTCAGTTAAAATTTGGAACCCATTACATGTTCCAAATACTGGTTTACCTTCTTCAGCAAAGCGAATCACCTCTTGCATAATGGTCGAGAAGCGAGCAATTGCGCCACAACGAAGATAATCACCGTAAGAAAAACCACCAGGAAGTAGCACACCATCAAATCCTGAAAGAGAATCTTCATCGTAACGAACATATGCGGCTTCCACGCCCATAATTTCTTGCACAGCCCATAGCATATCTGCATCACAGTTTGAGCCAGGAAAAACAATCACTGCAAACTTCATGCTAAACTTCCTCCATTTCCTCAATTTCGTAACGATATGTTTCCATGTTGACATTCGCTAATAATTTGTCGCAAATTTGTTCAATTGTTTCTTCAACAGGTGCCTGTGATGGCGCAACTTGAATTTCAAAGTATTTTCCCATACGGATTTCTGCAATCTCTTCATAGCCCATACGATGCACTGCATGTTTTACAGCTTCTCCTTGTGGATCTAAAACAGAATCTTTATACGTCACATAAACTTTTACAAAATACATTTGATTTTCTCCTTTAAAAGTAAGTTTTTTAAGTAGCAATGATTATTAGAATGAATAATTGTTCAAACGAGCCAACACTTCTTGATAGACTGGAACCAGGTTGCCAATTTTTCGACGGTACACATCTTTATCCATGTGTTCATGAGATTCACTATCCCATAAACGACAGGTATCAGGAGAAATCTCATCAGCAAGTAAGATTTGTCCATCTGCTAATCGACCAAACTCTAGTTTAAAATCAATCAATTGCAAGTCAATTTCTGTAAATAATACCTGTAAAGCATGGTTGACTTGTAATGCCATTGATTTGATTTCTTGAATTTCAGCTGGTGTTGCAAGCTGTAAGAATGAAATGTGCGCTTCATTGATAAACGGGTCATCTAGCGAATCATCTTTATAATAAAATTCAATGATTGGTTCAGGTAAAATGGTTCCTTCGGGTACTGCTAGTCGCTTAGAAAAGCTGCCTGCTGCAAAATTTCTAACAACCACTTCTAAAGGAATCACTTCAACCTTTTTTACCAATTGTTCGTTTTTTGATAAAATATCAATAAAATGATTGTCAATTCCTTTTTTTGTTAAGTATTGGAAAATTCGGCTAGTGATCTGATTATTTAATTCGCCTTTTCCTTGAATTTGATCTTTCATAATCCCATTCAATGCTGTTGCTTGGTCAAGATATTCGACCCAAACCACTTGTTCATCCACTGTTGCAAACATTTTTTTTGCTTTTCCTTCATATAACAATCCCGCTTTTCTCACAAGTCTCTCCCCTTATAAACTTACATTCGATTAACAAACTGTCGTTTTTGTTCGTCTTTTCACTTTTGATTTTAACAACACTTTTTATGTAAATCAACCAACTACTGTACATTATAAGCATTAGAATCATCTAATGTTCGTTTTTAGATGATTGCTGGATAAAATGCCATTAATCGAAACGTTTACATCAAAAAAACTTAATGGTATAGTAAATGTGTAATTATCACGCATGTTTATTCAAGGAGGCACTAGCATATGGAAGATTCAACTTATACTGCACAACAATTCCTAACTGAACTAACACCAGAAGAACGTGCTCGCTTATACAATGATTTATTAGGTATCAAAGACGTTTATCTGTGTAATAAAGACACAAGCTTTTATACTTTCCGAAAAATTCGCCGTGCAACAAAACGTCATGCTGAATGTCGAAAAAAAACTGCACACTATCAAACGAATTCCAATCACGAATTGTTGATCAATCAAATACATGAACAAAAAGTTTTCAAAAATCAATATCGTATCCAAGTCGTTTTCAACACTCAGGAATACAATTATGATTTCATTGATTATTTACTCAACTTGCTTCACTCACTTCACTTTACAAATGCACAAGCACTTGCGTAAGTAGTCTGCATATGTTCTACTAACAAAAAAAACAAAAGAGGTTTGCCAGACTAGTGGCAGACCTCTTTTTTCTTTGCACAAAAAAATGCTGCAGCATTTTTTTGCTACAGCATTTCATCATCTCAAGCTAAACCAACACGTTCAAAAATCGTGTCCACATTTTTTAAGTGATAGTGATAGTCAAACGCATCTTCAATGTCTTCTGCGGATAAAACAGAAGTGATTTTCGAATCATTTTCTAATAAAGGACGGAATGCTGTTTGTTCATCCCACGCTTGCGCAGTTTTTGGTTGAACTAAATCATACGCTTCTTCGCGAGTCATTCCTTTATCAATTAATTTCAACAATACTCGTTGACTATAAATCAGGCCAAATGTGGCATCCATATTACGTTTCATATTTTCTGGGAAGACCGTCAGATTCTTCACGATGTTTCCAAAACGATTCAACATGTAATCTAAAAGAATCGTTGTATCAGGTAAAATGATTCGTTCAGCAGATGAATGAGAAATATCTCTTTCATGCCATAAAGAAACATTTTCGTACGCAGTAACCATATGACCACGAATTACTCTCGCCAAACCAGACATATTTTCTGACCCAATTGGATTGCGTTTGTGTGGCATTGCAGAAGATCCTTTTTGCCCTTTAGCAAAAAATTCTTCCACTTCACGCGTTTCTGATTTTTGTAACCCACGAATTTCTGTTGCGAAACGTTCAATACTTGTCGCAATCAATGCCATTGTTGCAAAGTATTCAGCGTGTAAATCGCGTGGTAAAACTTGCGTTGAGATTTCTTGTGGGCGAATGCCTAAGTTCTCGCAAACGTACTCTTCAATAAATGGTGGAATATTCGCAAATGTTCCTACTGCACCAGAGATTTTACCAGCTTCTACACCTTTAGCTGCATGTTCAAACCGTTCAATATTCCGTTTCATTTCAGAATACCAAGTAGCTAGTTTTAAGCCAAATGTTGTTGGTTCAGCATGAACACCATGTGTTCGGCCCATCATGACTGTGTATTTATGTTCTTTTGCTTTTTCACCAATAATCGCCGTAAAACGTTTCAAATCTTCTCGCAAAATATCATTTGCCTGTTTGATTAAATAACCATAAGCAGTGTCAACAACGTCTGTACTTGTTAAGCCATAATGTACCCATTTACGTTCTTCACCAAGTGTTTCAGATACTGCACGCGTGAAAGCTACAACATCATGACGTGTTGATTTTTCAATCTCTAAAATTCGATTGATATCAAATGAAGCATGTTCACGAATTTTTTTCACATCTTCTTTAGGAATATCCCCAAGTTCAGCCCAAGCTTCATCTGCTAAAATCTCAACCTCCAACCAAGCTTGATATTTATTTGTTTCTGTCCAGATATTTCCCATCTCAGGTCGTGTATAACGTTCTAACATTTAACTTTCTCCTTTAGTCCCAAATGTTGGTTTGATAGATTTCTTCTAGCGTTTCATGCGTATCTTCAGTCAAAATGGTGATATGACCCATTTTCCG
Source organism: Candidatus Enterococcus courvalinii (assembly GCF_017315945.1). Classification (GTDB taxonomy): domain Bacteria; phylum Bacillota; class Bacilli; order Lactobacillales; family Enterococcaceae; genus Enterococcus_B; species Enterococcus_B courvalinii. Next base: position 17,189 of record NZ_JAFLWI010000015.1, on the reverse strand, counting down.
TCCTTTTTGCGCTTGGCTTTTTCCATAAAAATGAAATTGCCAATCTGGCTTTTTCTCAATCAAACGATAACTTTCTAACAGCTGTTCGCCCAACACATTGACCATGACAGCGTCGCTTAGTAAGCGAATCTTACTTAATGGCCAACCACAAATACCACGAATGTGTGCATCAAATTGACTCATTGAACAAGCTTCAATTGAATAGTGTCCAGAATTATGTGGCCTTGGCGCTAGCTCATTGACATATAAGCCACCAGTCTTAGTCAAAAACATTTCGACACCTAAAACACCAGATAAATTCACTGCTTTTGCAACTACTTTTGCGATTCGCTCAGCTTCCTCCACTACTTCAGCAGGCACACGAGCTGGCGCAATTGTCTCATGCAAGATATTATTTCGGTGGACATTTTCCACCACAGGAAATGTTGTATACTCTCCTTGACCATTACCAGCCACCATAACAGAAATTTCTTTTTCAAAAGGAATCCACGCTTCCAACACACACGTTCCTTTTCGTAATAGATCCATTGCTGGTGCTAAGTCAGCACGACTATACAATACACATTGACCTTTTCCATCATACCCACCGCGCGTTGTTTTCAAGACACAAGGATAACCAATCCCGTCGATTGCATCTTGAATATCTGTTGGGCTCACAATTGTTGCATAAGGTGCGATCACAATATTATTTGTTTCTAAAAATGATTTTTCTAAGAGTCGGTCTTGAGTAATTGCCAACAAGTCCGTTCCTTGAGGAATAAATGATTTTGGTAAAATAGCATTAAGTGCTTCCACACTTACATTCTCGAATTCATAGGTAATGACATCTGTTCGTCTAGCAAGTTCTTCTAACGCAAAAGTATCATCATAGGAACTTTCGATATGCCAATCAGCTACCTGAGCTGCTGGGCAACCACTCACAGGATCTAATACGCCTACTTTAAAGCCCATTTCTTTTGCACTAATTGTCATCATTCGACCTAATTGACCGCCGCCGACAATCCCGATTGTTGATCCAGGCAGTAATGGTTTAACCAAGTTGATCACTACTTTCTATAACAGTTTCAGCCATCATTGAACGTCTTTCAGCCAATTTAGCTTCCAATTCTAAATCATACATTGAAAGCATCTGTATCGCAAGTAGTCCAGCGTTAATTGCGCCAGCTTTTCCAATTGCTGTCGTCGCTACTGGTACACCACCTGGCATCTGAACAATAGATAATAACGAGTCCAAGCCATTTAATGTTCGTGATTGGACAGGTACACCAATGACTGGTAATGTCGTCTGTGAGGCAACCATTCCTGGTAGATGGGCTGCACCTCCTGCACCTGCAATAATTACTTTAACTCCTCTTCCTCTTGCTTCTTTCGCAAATTGAAACATTAAATCTGGCGTACGGTGGGCTGATACAACTTTTTTTTCATATGAAACACCAAATTCATCTAACATATCACAAGCAAATTTCATTGTTTCCCAATCTGAAATACTTCCCATAATGACTGAAACTTCCACGATTTTTTTCCCCTCTCTGCTACAATACATTCATATTTTAACAACTGACTTTTCTAACGTCAAACAAAAATCGAATATTATAGAAGTATAAACATTAAACGTTCGTGTTTGTTTTTAGGTAAAAAAATAAAAGCAACAAAAACTAATTTTTTTGCTACTTTTATTTTTATTTTTATTTTTCGAATGCCTCTTCAATAATTGCTTCATCTTTTTTAATACCATTAAAAACCAAATTCAAAACAATCGCTGTAACACTGCTCATAACAATTCCGTTACCAGTGAACATTTGGATTGTTTCAGGAAGCTGTCCGAATAAAGAAGGCATGATGTTGAAACCTAATCCAAAACCAATTGAAACAGCAACAATCAATAAATTCTTATCATTGTCAAAATCGACATCTAATAACATACGAATCCCTTGCACCGCTACCATTCCAAACATTACTAACATCCCACCACCAAGTACAGGTTCAGGAATGATTTGAGCAATCGCACCAATTTTTGGAAACAGACCTAAGATAATTAAGAATGCAGCTGAAAAGTAAATTGGTTTTCTTGTTTTGATTCCAGATAGTTGAACTAACCCAACATTTTGAGAAAAACCAGTATAAGGAAATGTATTGAAGATCCCGCCTAAAATAACTGCTAATCCTTCAGCACGATAACCTTTTTTCAGCTCTTCTTCACCAACTTTTTTGCCAGTAATATCACCAAGTGCAAAATAAACACCTGTTGACTCAACCATACTTACGATCGAGATAATAATCATTAACAAAATTGACCAGATATCAAAGGTTGGTTTTCCAAAATAAAATGGTTGTGGTACATGGAACAACGGTGCTTGACCAATTGCGTCTAAGTTAATCATTCCCATCAAGCCAGCTAATAAACTCCCGCCAACTAAGCCAATCAATACAGCAATAGAGCGAATAAATCCTTTACCAAGCATTTGGACACCAACGATCAAGCCAATCGTTACAAAGGCCAACAATAAATTGGTTTTATCACCAAAATTTGTAGCCGCAGCGCTACCGCCACCCATTTTTTCAATGGCTACAGGGATCAAAGTCAAGCCAATGACTGTAATGACTGTTCCCGTTACAAGTGGTGGAAATAACTTTTTGATTTTAGAAAAGAACCCTGCAGCTAAAACCACAAAAATTCCAGATGCGATGATCGAACCATAAATTGCACCAACACCTTTGTCCGTGCCAATCAAAATCAATGGAGCTACTGCTTGAATTGCACAACCTAAAACAACGGGCAGACCAATTCCAAAGAAACGATTGACAGTCAATTGCAGTAAAGTAGCTAACCCACACATAAAAATATCAATTGAAATCAAGTAAGTCATTTGCTCTTGATTAAAGCCAAGACCTGTTCCTATCAGTAATGGTACAGCAACTGCTCCTGCATACATCGCTAATAGATGCTGTAACCCTAAGACTGCTGCTTTCCCATTTTGCGTTTCTTTTTCCAATGTTATGCATCCTCCTCAAGAAACTCAACTTGACCATCTGATAAGGAAGCGATACGTGCTAATGAAACAACACGCAAGCCCATTTGTTCAAGTAATTCTCGTCCATCTTGGAAAGATTTTTCAATGACAATTCCGATTCCTTCAACTTCTGCTCCAGCTTGTTGACATAACTCAATCAATCCTTTGGCAGCTTGTCCATTCGCCAAGAAATCATCGATAATCAAGACTTTATCATTTTCTGATAAAAATTTTCGTGAAATTGAAATCGTACTTGTTACTTGTTTGGTGAAAGAATAGACAGAAGCTGTTAAGAGTTCCTCGTCCATTGTTAAACTTTTTGCTTTTCTAGCAAAAATCATTGGTACGCCCAATTCTTTTGCAGCATATAAAGCAGGAGCAATTCCAGAAGCTTCAATCGTTACCACCTTAGTAATTCCTTGGTCTTTAAATACTTCTGCAAAACGTTGACCCATTTGTTCCATCAAAACTGGATCTACTTGGTGAGTCACAAAGCTATCAACTTTTAACACACCTTCACCCAATACACGCCCATCATTTTTGATGCGTTCAACTAATTCTTTCACTTTTTTTGCCCCTTTTCCTTAATTTTTTGTTCAATTAATAGCTTCTTCATCCACACTTCTATCATAAAAAATTCTGATATAGAAAAACACCCTTCTACTTTTTAAAATAAGCAAAAAAGGGTGTGTTGTCCACTCTTTTACTTATAGTCCAATTTTTACGGTATTGGCTAGAAACTGTCATCCATATTATGACGATATATAAGTAGGTATGTAGAACTGACAAGTCAGTAATATACAATAGCTTGATAAGATGTTTGAAGCCAGAGGAGTTGTTTTTTTAACAGGTTCCTCAGGTAAATCAATCATTTTTTTCTAAAAGTTTTCCTTTTAAACAAAATTCGATTGATTAAAGATTGAAAATAGTCTAACACTACTTACTGAAACTGACAATGTGCTTTCAATAAAAATTTTCTAAAATCTAATCTTTTTTCATCATTTTCATGGTTTGTTCGTCTTTTTAGTCACTTTCATCTAAAAAAAAAAGAAAAACGCGAAACAATTTTATTTGCTACGCGTTTTACAAGTTTTCTTTTATTCTTGATGATTTTCTTTTTCAAGCTGACGATACTTATCCATTTTCGCACTGAATAATTCACCGTTAGTTGGTGGTGTATAAGTGATAGCGTTCGCTCCAGCCTCGATTGTTTCCAAGATACTTTCTTCTGTGGGACCACCTGTTGCAATAATTGGTAGTTCTGGATACTTTTCTCGGAAATAACGAACAGTTTCTGCAGTTTCCTTACCAGCACTAATGTTGATGATTGAAATGCCTGCTTCTAACTTTTCATCAAGCTCTGTATATTTAGAGGTCACCGTGCTGACCACAGGAATATCAACGATTCGACAAACTTCTTGAACCGTTTCTAATGGTGTTGGTCCGTTTAAGACAACTCCTAAAGAACCTTGCGCTTCAGCAAACATACTCATATAAGCAGAACGAGCTCCTTGCGTCAAACCGCCACCCACACCAGAAAATACCGGAATGTCCGCAGCTTCAATAATACTTTTTGTTATTGCTGGGTGCGGTGTAAAAGGATAAACGGCGATTACTGCATTCGCATTCGTGTTTCTAATAATCGCAATATCCGTTGTAAAAATAATTGATCGAATTTTTTTACCAAAAACTTTAATTCCACTTGCTTGTAAAATAACTTCTGGTACACGAACAATATCTTTCCTTAATTCTGTCATGATTTCAGGAACAAATTCTGCCATCCTGCCACTTCCTCTCCGCGTTATCGTTATCTACGATCATATTGATCAAGATGATAAGTCTCAATTACTTGAATAATCTTTTGTGCATAGGTAGGATCTGTTGCATATCCCGCATCTTGTAAGGCTTGCGAAGCTTCTTGGTAATTACTTGCTGTGATCACTTTTTCGTACAAAGCTGGATTCCAATCAACTCCTTGGACAAACAGTTGCGTATGATCGTCCATGGATTCTTCCCATGTATCATATACACGGAATTCACCTTGAATCGTAATCCATGCTTCATTGACATATTCTTTCGTTTCAAGACTAACTTTTTTTTGATCACCGTATGCTTTGATTCCAAATAAATTTTTGTATTCGCTCGCTAACGTACTTTTTCCCCAATTCGATTCCAGAATCGCTTGTCCTAGAATAATACTTGGCAAGATCCCGTAAGCATTTTGTAATTCTTGTGCATGAGGAACAAGTTGTTGGACAAATTCCTGATGAGATTGTGCTTCTTGCTCGGCCGAATGATCGACAAGGGGCGTCATTAATCCTCTTAAAGAAGCAAAAAAGGCAAATAAGATGAGCAAACTACCTGCCAATAAAACGATGAAGCGTGCTTTTTTCCGTCGACGACTTTTGAATTTTTTAATTGCCATCTATGTTCCTACTTTTCATTTAATTCGTTCAAATATTCTTCTAACGTCAACTGATTTTTCGTGATATATTCAGCACTTTCTTTCCCTACATAACGAAGGTGCCAAGGTTCATAAGTGATTTTTGTAATATCCTCACGATTTTTTGGGTATCGAACAATAAAGCCATATTTAGCACAATTTTCTGCAATCCATTTTGCTCCTGGTTGATCACCATAACTTGCTTCCAAAACAGTTGAAGGATAATTGTTGTACCAATCCTCATCCACTACGTCGACAGCTAAACCCGTGTGGTGTTCACTATAACCTGGCTCAGTAATCGTTTGTTTCGTGATTTTTGTTGCTGCGTCTTCAGTAATTCCTTGTTGTGCCATTACTTCTTGGACATGTTGCGCGAATACTTGCTCTTGTGATGTTACTGAACGAAATGCTGAAACCATAACAAGTGGATAACCAGCATCTTGAGCTGCCTGGGCAAATTCTTGATAATCAGATTCAATTCTCTTGTCAATCAAATAACCATTTGATAATGCTGTTAATTGACTTGATTCATCGACTTCGGTTTCCAACTTATTTTCTGGTCCAACCAATACTAACTTCCAGTCATCCGGACTAACATCAGGTAATTCTGCTGTCGTCTTTGTCTTTGTCTTTTGTTTACTTTTTTCCGTTGTTGATGAACTTTCAGTCGTATCGGTAATACTGGCAAGCCCTTTTTTAGGACTTTTAGCAGCTTTTTTTACTTCTGTTTGTCTTGTCGCCTCAACTTCGCCAGCATTATGGTCTGACATAAAAATGTAGCCCATCGCGCCAATCATAATAATGACTGAAGCAAAACCTAAAATTTTCTTCACTTAAAAAATCCTTTCATTCCCCTTAATACTCAGCGTTTCCTTCGTGGACATAGGTTTCTTCAAGATTTTCATTCACCCAGTCTAAAAGTTCCACTTTCTCGCCTTCGATTTGTTGTTGAATATCCGCTGGCAATCGGAAATTCAAAATATCGTCATAGCCCCATTCATCATAGTGAATACTCACTTTCAAGTCAAGGTATCTGCTAGGATGTTGTTCATTTTTTAACGGGATCAATTCAACGTCAGCAACACCACTGTGTAACCACTTCTGGGCAATTCGTGTCTTGATTTGTTTGTACTCTGCAACAGCAATCGTTCTTTTTTCTGGAAAAATAATTGTTTGTCTTAAAATTTTTTGAGTCAACATCCATTCATAATCCGTAAAAAGGTTTTTTACTTTTTGCATCGCTTCAGATGGTAAATTCTTTTCACCTTTTTTCCATGCGTCCCATTCTTTTTTATCGATTAGTAGGTACTCGTCTAAGAAAAATTGCTCTGATTCAAATTGTTCTAATAACACACTTATAATAAGGTCAATATATACTTGATGCATCCGAATCCCCTCCTCATTTTATTTTACTTAAATTCAGAAAAAAAATCATCTTTTTCACTGCGCCTTCAACTTTTTTTATCGATTAAACACTTTTTCTTAACATCAAAGCAAACTTTGCTATACTTAATAAGTAAGCTGCACCTATTTAACTATCGAAAAAGGAGATATCTCTCATGAAAAAATATCAATGGGGAATTATCGGCTTAGGAACGATTGCAAAAGAATTCGCTGAAAATTTTAATCAAAATTCAAGCAAATTAACTGCAGTTGCTTCTCGTTCACTAGCCAAAGCGCAAGCATTTGCAACAGATTATGGGATTGAAAAAGCTTATGGAAGTTATCAAGATCTTCTGGCAGATGACGAGATTGATATCATCTATATAGCGGTGCCAAATCGTCAACACATTTCACATATTTTAGCAGCGTTAGAAGCAGGAAAACATGTTTTATGCGAAAAAGCAATTACAATGAATACTGCAGAGTTATCTGAAGCAATGAAGCTAGCAGAGGAAAAAGGATTAATTCTTGCTGAAGCAATGACCATCTTTAACATGCCTCTTTATCAACGTCTTCATTCACTAGTAGATAGCAAAAAATTAGGTAAGTTAAAAATGATCCAGGCTCCTTTTGGTAGTGCAAAAGAACCAGATCCTACTAATCGTTTTTTCAATCCAGATCTGGCCGGAGGTGCTTTGCTTGATATTGGCACTTACGCGGTTTCGTTTGCACGCTTCTTTTTAACCGCTCAACCAGAAGTAATTGCTTCGACTATGATTCCTTTTGAAACAGGTGTTGATGAACAATCCGTTACGATTTTACGAAATGATCAGGACGAATTAGCAACTGTTAGCCTAACTTTCAGAGCAAAAATGCCTAAAGTTGGGATCGTGGCTTATGAAAATGGCTACATTACAATTACAGATTATCCACGTGCAGATCGTGCCGAAATCACTTATGTCGATGGTACAAAAGAATTTATCGAAAGTGGCAGCACTTCACAAGCTTTAAATTATGAAATTGCCAACATGATACAGATGATCGAAGGTGAATTACCTAATCGCTCACTTTATTTAACCAAAGATGTCATTGACATTTTGGATCAAATGCAAATGCATTGGCAAAAAGCTTAACAATTCAAAAAGGTCAAGACAGAGTTGTCTTGACCTTTTTATATGTTACTTTGTTGGTTTTGCTGGGCAAATTCTGCTTTGATTTCAATAAAACTTTTAAATGATTGTAAAAACTGAAATAGCTCTGCACGGTTCTCAAATTCTGCTCGTTTTTGTGGTAAAGGCATTTGTCGATATTCAGCATAGACTTCATGGATTCTTTTCATAATGAGCGTACCATCGTTTTCTTCAGCGAATGTTTCAGCTGTGTAAATTAGTAGGCCATAAATTTGCTCACTATATGGATTTGGTGACTCAATTCGCTCTAAATTCTGGATCATATTATTTAGCACATTCAATTGTGCTCGTCTCATTGAAAAATACGTTTCATAATACCCTTCTTGTCTGACCCAATCATTTTCATGATGATTTCGAGCCTCTAACTGACTTGTTCGAATAAACGCTAATAATTGTTGGCAATCTTCTTCGATATGTCGTTCTTTCTTTTCTTTTAATAATGAATCAGCCATTTCTTGTAACAGCTGGCGAAATTCAACCTCAATCACTAATTGATTTTCTTGGAGCCGCTTTTCGGCATTAGGCATGTAAATATTTGCTATTAAAGCTAAGCCTACGCCAATCACCATCAATCCTAATGCATTTATAATTAGTGGTATCGCCATGCTTCGCTCAACTAGATACTGCGTAACCAAAACAGAGTTCACTACGATTCCCTCAGTTAACTTAAATTGAACTGCTAGCGGAATAAAAAGAAGCAAAAATAAGCCGAACCCAATTGGAGAAAAACCAAGGAACTTAAAGCTAAAAAAAGCAACGACCGTCGCTAAAATGAAAGCAATGAAACGATCGACACCCGTCATTATCGTCGACCTTCTCGTATTGCCAACACTCAAAACGGCGATAATCCCGGCTGAAGGCCAATAAAGTAAAGGCAAGCTGCTGGCAAGCAGCATCGCGAGTGTTGCACTAATTACCGTTTTTATCGTTCGCATACCAATCCGCATACATTTCCCCCTTTTTTCATCCAATTATACTAAACCTCTACGCTAAAAACTAGCAAACACGCAGAAGATTCGTTATGATTAAAAAAAGGGATTAAAGGAGAAAAAGTTATGCAAATCGGTCGTTTCCGCCTCGGTATGCGGACTATAAAAAGTGCACTAGCTGTTTTCATCTGTATGTTAGTTTTTCACTTCTTTCAGCGAGGCAATCCTTTGATTGCTGCGCTGTCAGCCGTTTTTTCTTTACGTCAAGATTTAACATCTACTGTTTCATTTGGCCGCTCTCGGGTCATTGGGAATTCCATTGGCGGTGTTTTAGCTATCATCTTTTTCTTCATTAAACACTACTTTCACAATGATTTTTTAGTTGAATTATTCTTGTTACCTGTGTTGGTCATCGTAACCATTGTCGTTTCAGATGGTATTGACAACAATTCTGGAATCATTTCGGCTATTTCTACTTTGTTAATGATTTCTTTAAGTATTCCACAAGGTGAATCCACGCTCTACGCATTACAACGAGTATTCGATACCTTTATCGGAACCTTTATCGCTCTAGGAATCAATTTTATTCTCCGACCACCAGAAGATGAGAAGAAAAAGGAATTGGCTGAAGACTTAGTCGAGTTACAAAAAAAGGAGCGTACTTTACGAAAAAACTTAGTAGAAATTGAAAAACAAATCGAGAAACAAAAAAAATAAACACTCGTCCACAAAAAGACCACTGTAAAATGATTGAACATTTTGCAGTGGTCCTTTGATTAATTAACTATATTTCGTCACTATTTGTTGGTTTTGAGTCGCCTTCATACAAATTTACTTGACTTGAAGTCCCTTTTGTTGAAAGGTTTTCAATAATTTCTTTTAAATCCAAACCTGTTGTTGCTTTCAATGTTTCTTGCGTGGATGCTAATAAGTTTGTTGCATATCCTGTTACTCGATTCGCTCCACCATTTTCACCAGATCCACTTCCTGTGTCAACAACAGAAATTTTTTCAATATTTCCTAGTGGTTGTGCTGCTTCACGCATCAATTGTGGTAACATTTCGATCACCATGCTTAACACGGCAGCTTCACCGTATTCTTTAAAGGCATCAGCAATTTTTTGTTTTGCTTCGGCTTCAGCTTTCCCTTTTGCTAAGATTGCTTCGGCTTCGGCTTGACCAGCCAAACGAGTTTGACTTGCTTGCGCCTCTGCTAAAGCTTCCACTCTAAAGCGTTCCGCCTCTGCTTCCGTTACTTCTTTTACTTTCTGTGCTTGTGCTTCTTGTTCCTTCGCATAACGGTCTGCGTCTGCTTTTTTCTTCACTTCAGAATCGTATTGTTTTTCTCGACGTATGATTTCTTTTTCTTCTAATTCAATTTGTTTTTGTCTTTCAACAACTTTCATTTGCATTTCTTGCTCAATAACTTGTTGTTGTGCACGGGCACTTTCTAAGTTATATGCTTGGTCTGCTTTCGCTTTAGCAACATCTTGTTCTTGTTTGTAGGTTGCTAATTTTAATTCTTTTTCTTTTACTGATTCAGCGATTTCTGTTTGTCGTTGTAATTCTGCAGCTTGTGATTCTTTTTCAGCTTGTGCTTTTTTGATTCGTGTTTCTTTCAATGCTTCGGCTTCTGCGATTTCTGCATCTCGCTTCACTTGAGCAATTCTTGGCTTCCCTAATGAATCAAGATAGCCGTTCTTGTCGCGAACTTCTTTGATCGTAAATGACACAATGATCAGACCCATTTTTGCTAAATCAACAGAAGCAACTTCTTGAACACTTTGACTGAATTTGTCACGATTTTGATAAATTTCTTCTACTGTCATCGAACCCAAGATTGAACGTAAATGACCTTCAAGAACTTCTCTCGCTTCATTTTCTAGTTCGTCGGTTGTTTTTCCTAAAAATTGTTCTGCTGCTGTGGCAATTTCCTCCACAGATGAACCGATTTTAATGATCGATGTTCCATCACACATAACAGGTACACCTTGTTCTGTGTATACTTCTGGTGTAGAGACATCCAACTTACTAGAAAGTAAACTAATTCGGTTAGAACGTTGGAAAACAGGTAGAACAAATGCCCCACCACCACGGACTATTTTGATTTTATTATTACTTTCGTCAGTATGGACATTTTTCTTTCCTAAATAGCTACCACTGATAATTAACGCTTCATCGGGTTTTGCTGTCTGATACTTTGATACGAAAACGATTAAAAGCATCAATAGAATAAAGATAACAATTGCAACTGATAAAAAAGCTCCTGATATAACCATTCAACACACTCCCTTAAGATTTTAGCATTCCGTCATAAGGTATGACGTAACATACTCTGTCTTTCACTTCGATAATCAACACTTTTGTTCCTCTTTGAGCCATTGTTTCCTGTTCTGTATAAAAACAAGCTGGTCGATTGATTGACCCTGTTACACTTTGAATTTGTATTTCGCCCATTCCTGTGATTGGAATTGGTGTAACAACTTGTGCAACTTGTCCCTCTAATGTTTTTTCGGACGAAGATAATGTTGCTTCTGCATTCTTCATTGGCATCAAAATATAAAAATTTAGTAAAAATACCAATACGCTTGAAATGGCAGCACTAATCACAAAAATCAAAACTGACGACCATTCAGTTAAGCTTTCGCCTAAATAACCAAATAGACTTGTAAATGCTAACCAAGGTACTAACAGCATTGGATCTAGCGGGCCATCAAAATCAAAAATATCGCCAAAAACAACTAAAAGAACTGCGATTCCGGCACAAATAAGTAGCGTATACCAATAAATCGTTTCTAATGCGATCCCCCCAAACATAAAGCGCCTCCTTTTATCTCCTATCATACCAATTATCAATAAGTGTGTACACCATATTTTGTGACTGAAAATCGGTACTTTATGACTTCAAGACAGCACTTTACGACTTTTCACTGTCACTAGTAATAAATTTTACTGTTCTAAACAATCTATTTCACCTATACTGAAAAGCGAGGTGAAAAAATGAAAAATATGAACAAACTTTTAGGTACACTACTTACCTTATTGATCGTAGGAGTTGCTAGCTGGCTGGGATTGGATCTAACTTCTTCAAATGATCCATCAACACCTTCTTCTGCTACGCAAGAGCAGGTAACCCAACAGCATACACAAAATGAATTACCAACTAAAGAAGATCTAGCTCCTACTGGAAATAATTCTGGTCCAAAAGAATTAGGTCATGCGACTTTTTCAGCAGATGAGTTAAAAGACAACCAGAATGGTTGGATTACCTACCACTCTCTTGATCGTCTTAACCGTCCTACAGGTGCGGACGCACTAATCAAGAAAAAAATGATCAATACTGGTACTGGTGCCAACCGAGAAATTCGTCCACCGGGTTTTGTTTCTGGTCCAAAATATGATCATTCAAGAGGTCACTTGATTGCTAAACAGTTTGGTGGAAGTGGTGATGAAAAAAAGAACTTAGTCACCCTTTATCAATTTCCAGTTAATGATCCGTACATGAATTATTATGAATTAGAAATTCGACAAGCACTTAACAAAGGTGAAACCATTCGCTATCGTGTCACACCAAACTACACAAAAAATGAATTGATTCCAGAAAGTGTAACGCTCGAAGCCCAAGGACTGAGTCCAAATACAACGATCAACTTCAAAGTTGAAATTCCAAATCAGAAGTAGGTGATTCTATGTTTGAAATTCTGCGTAACCAAACATTAACTAAAACGATCGCATGGCTTCAAGAAGAAAAAGTCGAAACGATTGGCGAATTAGTGCTTTTCCCATCTACAGACTATCTGCAAAAAAGTCTAGCCGCAACGCCATCTGTTTTAACGATAACTCCCACTGAGTATCAGCAGATGCTCGACCATTACGAATTAGTTGCTCGCACAATTGATGGTGACTATCTCTTAGCAAGTGAGCAAGAGGTAATCATGATTCCTCATTCTCATGTCAAAGAAGATATTTTGTATTATGACAACACATTTTCTTCTCTCATAATAAAGTATGCAAATTCTAAAAATTCGATTGAAACTTTTTTCAAAAAATAAATATTCCAAATAAAAACAAAAAAGGTGAAACAAAACGCATGTACGTTTTGTTTCACCTTTTTTTCTTAAAAGATTTTTATGCGTGGTAACGTTCCACACCATCTAAATAAGTTGCTTCAAGTGACATATCAGGATTCAATACGATAAAGTCTGCATCGCGTCCTTGAGCGATTTTCCCACAAGAATCATCAATCTTACAGCTGATTGCTGGTACTAAACTAGCCATCATAACTGCTTGTTCTGGTGTTGCGATTCCCCAGTCAACAACGTTTTTGATTGCTTCTTTTAGTCGTAAAATACTACCAGCTAGGTTACCTGATTCTAAACGAGCTGTTCCTTCTGCCACAACTACGGGGAATTCTCCTAGATTGTAATTTCCATCTGGCATTCCGCCTGCCATCATACAGTCAGTAATCAACGCAACATGGTCGTGACCTGCTTTTTCCATCAAAATTTCAGCAGCATTCGGATGCACATGATGCCCATCACAAATTAGTTCTGAGAAGACATGTTCTAATGATAACAATGCACCAACCATACCTGGTTCACGATGATTCAATCCGCGCATTCCGTTGTAAGCATGAACGAAGACACTAGCTCCTGCTTCCACTGCTTTTTGAGCTTCGTCAATTGTTGCGTTACTGTGTCCTAATGAGACAACAACACCTTCATCTGTTACTTGTTTAACGAAATCTTCTACACCATGACGTTCAGGCGCTAAAGCGATTTTTTTAATTAATCCACCTGAAGCTTCTTGCCATTCATGGAAAGTATTCAAGTCTGGATCACCAAAGTAACTAGGGTTTTGGGCACCTTTATGTTCTTCTGTAAAGAAAGGTCCTTCAAAGTAAATTCCTTTGATTTTTGCTCCTGGAGCTTCTTGGTACATTTTTCCGATTGTTTCTGCTACATCTTTCAAGCGTTCTTTACTTGAAGTCAAGGTTGTTGGTAAGAAAGAAGTTACTCCACAAGATAATAATCCTTCAGACATAACTTTGATACCTTCAGCATCATTATCCATTACGTCGTGATTCATGTACCCATGAATGTGTGTATCAACTAAACCAGGTGCAATCCATTTACCACTTTGATCAATTACTTTTGCTTCTCCATCTGGTAATTCTTGTGAATACACACCAAATAGTCCATCCGTAATTTCTAGGTAACCGGCATTTTTTACACCTGACGATAAAAAGAATTTGTCAGCATAAATAAAAGTTCTCATTCTAACTCGCTCCTTTGATTTTCTACCCTTAAGGTACTCTTATTTCTATCAAAAGTCAATAATGGTCTACACCATTTATGAGTTTTTTGAAATCTTTCGAACAGCTTGCGCCAATTCTTCATAAAAAGCTGCTTTTTGTGGTTCATCTTTCTTTTTATAAATCAAACTTTTTAGTGCAAACAAATCATTTAAAAAGTAATAACTGTTTTTTTCTTGTGTCCAACGAATACCTCGATTAACATGCTCAAGTGCCACATCAATTTCTCCTTGTTGAAATAAAAATGTGCCATAGTTATAAAAGATTTGTGACAATTCACTTTTGACGCGTGTCTCAACTGATTGTTGAAAAAGTTGGATACTTTTACTCAAATAATAGCGTGCTTCCGTTGGTCTTCCTGCAACCCCATAGATCTTACCAATTGCACTAATCAACTGAACTTCCGTATCAGAAACATGCACATGGTCACTATGACTCGAATAAGTCAATGCTTCTTTTAAGTAGCAGACTGCTTGGGAAATATTTTTTTCTAGATAAAATTCACATACACCTAGATAGTAATAGTAACGTTGGTAATCAGCGTCTGAGTAAAGACTACTTTTGACTTCATTATTTTTCAAAAGCTGTGCTAATTTGCGATAGTCACGCCTTTGAAAGTAAAAATCCAATAAGTCTAACTGTTGTAAATTTTTACGAATATCTCCATGTGACAGTGTCATCACATGATCAATGGTCACACCCAACCGTTGACAAATTTGTGCCATTACCAGAACATTTGGCAATTCTTCATTATTTTCAATTCTGCTTAAAACACTTTGAGAACAAATACCTTGAGAAAGCATTTTTTGTGTCATGTTTCGTTCTTTTCGTATTGTCTTGATAATTGTCCCAAAGGAATCGACAAACGTTTCCATTATGTATCCTCCCAAAAATATGCGCACTCGCATGATATCAGTATTTTACTTTACGAATGAGTAAACTTCAAGAAAAGGGCTGTTTCATCTTTTCTTGGGAAAGAAAATTACTCACTTATTTTTTGCTAACTTTTTTCACAACAAAGAAAAAGCTGCGACATTTTCAATGCCACAGACTTTTCTAAACTGTTTGGCTAGCAAAACAATTCACTAAGAATTGTCATTATTTTTGTTGATAAGTCGTCAAAAATTCTCGCATTTTCCCAGCCATGACCTTCAAATCATCTAATTTTGGTAAATAAACGATTCGGAAATGGTCAGGTTGATGCCAATTGAATCCGCCACCGTGAACAAGCAAAATATGGTGCTCATGCAAGAAATCAAGTACAAACTTTTCATCATCAAAAATATTAAAACGTTTTGTATCAATTTTGGGAAAAATATAAAATGCTGCTTTAGGTTTCACTGCTGATAATCCCGGAATATCATTGATTGCATTGTAGACATATTCTCTTTGTTCGTAAATCCGACCACCAGGTAGCAATAATTCATCTACGCTTTGATAACCACCCAAAGCAGTTTGAACGATTTGCTGGGACAAAACATTGGAACACAAGCGCATTGAAGACAACATATTTAAGCCTTCAATATATCCTTGAACTCGCGACTTGTCTCCGCTAAGTACCATCCACCCTACGCGGAAACCTGCTACTCGATGAGATTTTGAAAGACCATTTAGCGTCACAACAAATAAGTCTGGCGCTAAAGTCGCAATGGAGATATGTTCTAACCCATCCATTACTAAACGATCGTAAATTTCATCTGAATAAATGATTAAATCATTTTGACGAGCAATCTCAACAATCTCTTCTAATAGCTCTTTAGGATAAAGAGCACCTGTTGGGTTGTTTGGATTGATAATTACGATTGCTTTCGTGCGGCTAGTGATCTTGGCTTTGATGTCTGCAATATCTGGATACCATTCCGCTTCTTCATCACAAATATAATGAACTGGATTTCCTCCTGCAAGTGCAATGGATGCTGTCCACAAAGGATAATCTGGCATTGGTACTAACACTTCGTCACCATTATCTAACAGTCCTTGCATACACATAGAAATCAATTCGCTAACACCATTACCTGTATAAATGTCATTAATCGTGACATTAGGAAATTTTTTTAATTGACAATATTGTTGAATCGCTTTTCTTGCAGAAAAAATTCCTTTTGAATCAGAATACCCTTCTGATTCACGCACATTCATAATCAAGTCACGAATTACTTCATTGGGTGCTTCAAAACCAAATGGCGCAGGATTTCCCGTATTCAATTTCAAGATGCTGATTCCTTCTTCTTGCATGCGGTCTGCTTCTTCAAGAACTGGGCCACGTACATCATAGCTGACACCTTCTAATTTGTTGGACTTTTCAAATTCTCTCATCTTCTTCGATCCCTCATTTCAAAAAGTTAGAAACTTCTGACTATATCATCGATAGTTATTTACCAAGTTATCCAATATCATACTCTATCACGTATAAATATACCAGCAAATTTCAAGAAATCTACTTTATAAACTTTGATTCTTTTACTCATCTTTCTTTTTATTTTGCTGATAATCATTCCACAAATTAGCACCCCAATCCATTGCCACACCACAAACAACTCCAAGCATTAAGCCAAATAAAAGATTTCCTTTTGCTAGCCCAATTAAAAGTCCGGCTATCATTCCTAGTCCAGAAAACTCACCATCATATTTTTTCATTTGCTTTCCACTACTTTCTATCTTGACATCTGATGCAATCATCGCTATGATTATTTTGTTATTTATTTTGCAGACGTGATGGAACGGCAGACATGCCGTTTACCGTTAGTAGTCTTGCATTTCTATCTTAGGCAGGTGTGTTGGAATTGGCAGACAAGTACGATTGAGGGTCGTATGAGCGTTCGCTCGTGTGGGTTCGAGTCCCATCACCTGCATCGCTGAGAAATGGATCTTTGTGGATCCTTCTTTTTTATTATATAGCAAAAGCAACAAGAAAAGGTCG
>NZ_JAFLWI010000014.1 GCF_017315945.1 Candidatus Enterococcus courvalinii | reverse complement strand
TTTTTGTGTTGTTTTTAGTTCATATGTGCGTCCGGCTTCAACATCTTGTTCGTTCACATTTCCTGTCAATTGTGTATCTGTTGTTTTGACTTCGTTTAACGTTGGGCCATTGACTTGCCAGTCTGACCAGTTGGTTCCGTCAACTACAACTTGTTTTGCTTGTTCACTGACTTTGTCTTCTTTACCTGCTTGATGACCAATCACTTGAACTGCTACTTTGTCACCTTCTTTTAGCGTTGTCCCTTCAGGTAAGTCCATACTGAATTCTTTCCCCGCTTCAACTTTGATTGTGCCGATTTCTTTGTCGTTCAGTGTCGCTTTTAGTTCATATGTGCGACCGGCTTCAACATCTTGTTCGTTCACATTTCCTGTCAATTGTGTATCTGTTGTTTTGACTTCGTTTAACGTTGGGCCATTGACTTGCCAGTCTGACCAGTTGGTTCCGTCAACTACAACTTGTTTTGCTTGTTCACTGACTTTGTCTTCTTTACCTGCTTGATGACCAATCACTTGAACTGCTACTTTGTCACCTTCTTTTAGCGTTGTCCCTTCAGGTAAATCCATACTGAATTTTTTACCTGCTTCAACTTTGATTGTGCCGATTTCTTTGTCGTTTAGTGTCGCTTTTAGTTCATATGTGCGACCGGCTTCAACATCTTGTTCGTTCACATTCCCTGTCAATTGTGTATCTGTTGTTTTGACTTCGTTTAACGTTGGGCCATTGACTTGCCAATCTGACCAGTTCGTATTGTCAACGATCTTCCATTCATCAACTTGACTTTCTTTATCTTTTTCACTCTCTTCATGGCCAATAACTTTGGCTGTCAGAACATCGTTTTCTTTTAACGGTTTTTCTAATGAAAGATTGATTTGAGCACCTGATGTAGAAATTTCTTTTGTGTCAACAACTTCTCCATTCAATGCAAATTCCATTTCATAAGTCCGGCCATTGAAACGGTTTTGTGCAGGAACTTCTACTGCAACAGAAGTATCACCTTCGCTTGTTTCTCGGTCAATTTCTGGTGCATTCACTTGCCAATTTTCCCAAGTGTTTTCTTCTTCTTGGTTTTCTTTGATAACTGTTTTCACATGCGTACTTTCTTTGTCAGGTAATGTCACACCTTCGCTTCCAGGAATCGGCTCTTTTCCACTAATATATGCCTCGATTGTTTGACCTTTGACTAATGCTGATTCCTCACCAAAAATAGGTGCATGATACTCCATGCTTTCACCGTCATAATCTTGGGAATAAACTTCTTTTCCATCTACTAATACTTTCAACGTGTATGAACGATCTTTTTGTAAGTTTTGGTTAGGCATCAAGCCGCTAATCAGTGTTTCTTCATCATATGCATCATTGATGGTTGGTGCTACAACTTTCCATTGGTCCCAAGGAATAGAATCTTTACCAATTGTATAACGAGTAGCGATTGATTCTTTTCGATCTCTAATGCCATTTGCATTTGGCTGTGTTTCGATTCCAACAACATAAGCCGAGATTGTATCTCCGCCTTTCAATCCAAACCCAGATAAGTCCGCACTCCAGTTCCCTTCATCATCCATTGGAATGTTTGATTTGATAGTAGAGCTTCCTTTTTTCAAGGTAACACTATATGTTGTTTCATGTTCATTACTTTCATCTTTATGATCTTGTTTCCAAGTACCAGAAAAGTGTTCATCATCTTCTGTTTTTAACGAGGTAGGCTTGATTGGGTCTTCAATCCAAGAACCAAACTCAAATGGTGCACCTGTACTCCACAATCCCCACTCATTTAGAGAAGTTTCTGAACCACCCCAATTCCAACCAATTCCCCAGTCGGCAGAAGCTGAATTAACAGAGAAACTATAAGATGTTTTTCGTTCAATGACTTTTCCTGTATCGGTATGCCATTTTCCTAAATCAATTTCCAAATCAATATTTTGATACGCTGATACACTTGCTAACGCTTTTTCTGTTTTAAACACAATGGCATGTAAGCTCTCATCATAAAAGACCGTTTCTTGACTCAATCCATTAATAATACTAGGTTTTTTATCCCAGATATCTTCAATATTGCGACGATGTTTACCAACTCCACTTGTTGGATTTGCCACTATTTTTCCATGAATATATTTCTTATAATTAGGTGTACTGAAAAATTCGGATGCAATCTCAGGATCAATTTTGATCACTGTCTTCGTTTGTGTTCCCATACCAACCTGTAAAAGTGCTTCAGAATTTGTTTGGATTTTTAGTGTACCGCCGCTAATAATCGTAGTATCTTTGATGTGATTCTTATATCCTGTTCCAATACTAATACGTGGCGTAGCTTCAAACAGATTATCGCTTGAAACAGCCGAATTGGTTTGAGGCAAGTCACTATTTTCTTTTGCGTTGGCTGTCGTTGGAAGAATCAACGCTGAAAATAGTAAACCAGCAATCAATGCCTTCCTTTTTACATTCTTAAAGTTTTTCATTTTTTACCTTCTTTCCTTGTGATAACACATATTTTATCTTCATTTTTTTTTGATAATTATTTTAATTCATCAAATATCACAACAAAAAAAAATAAATCATTGGACTTTCTCTTACTTTTTATATTGGTAATAGAGAGCCCAGATGCTACTAACAAGATGACTCATCCTACTCTTAATTTTTGCACTTGACTTTCCTCTTTTTCTATACAGATTTTTTAGATAATCAATTCATCAAAATGAACCAGTTCTTGAAAATCAATCCATTCAAAACAACTTTCCTGAAAAAACTCAGTCAGATGCTGGCAGATCATTTCACTTGTTGAATAGCTTCGCGGTAAAGCAACTTTTTTATAAAATTCTTCTTGCGTGCTTGCTCTTTTTACTTTCACCCGATAAATCGTGACATCTTTCAAAAAATAAGAGGTTTGATTTTCAATTGATTGTGTTTTTGCCATGGTATAGTCTTCAAGATCCATGATCGTATCAAATTTATGACTAAATTTGTAGGCTGCTAGTTGTCCTTTATTTTTAAAAACAATTTCGATCTCGTCATTTAAATACGTCGTAACATTTCCAAACGCTGTCCGCGTATCAAACAAAATATATTTGTTATACCCTTCAATTTCTGTCATAAAACACTGGAGATCAATGACTTCCACTTGTACTCCCCCCTTTTTATGAAAGTATAAAGGGAACTAGCATGGAAAATTATTTTTTACTTATCTATTTTTCGACAAAAATAGATAAAGCACGACAAAAAAACAAGCAATCTTCTCTATTGAAAAATCACTTGTTTTTTAAGATAAAATTTATTTACAGTTTAAATAATTGGTTGCTTTGGCCACGCCTCTTGATAAGGATGACCAGTTAATTCTTCTACGACATTTTTTGCTTCTGGTGTGACTGTTTCTTTCAATCCACCTTCTTCTAAGCGATCGATTTCTTGTTTCAATACTTCATGTGTTTCACGATTCAATTTGAATGTCAGTGCCATCACTAATGCGCAAGAAATCAATACAACAGGGGCAATAAAGAAAATCAATGCAATTCCCGTTTGAATAGGATGTGGTGTATTTGTAAAATTCGTCATTGTTTTTGAATCAAAGCCAATTTCTGCTAATAAAATTCCGGCAATCCAAGAAGCGAATGCACCTGTTGATTTTCTAAAGAATGTCATCACTGCTGCATAGATGCCCGCGCGATCGCCTCGTGTCATCATGCGGTCAACATCTGGAATAAATGGAAAAACATTCCATGGTGTAAATTCTAAAATGGCACGCGCACATTGATAAAAAACTGAAATGATTACTAAGACCCAAAAAGCATTTTGAATATGAAGAGCCCATGTCAAGAAATAACCAACCATAGTAATGATGATTGTGATGTAGCTAAGTGTAAACAAATAACGAGGTCCACGTGTCAACATCAATCGTGCAGCCACTAATGTTGCAACGATACCAAAAATAGAAAGTGCTTGGAGTGTCCAAGGTGTATCTTCTTTCACACCATGAATACAACAAATAATAAAAGTTGGCAGCAAAGTAGAATAAAAATCTTTTCCAGTAAATGATAATAAATAAATACCTAGATGTTGGCGAAATGCGCGATTTTTAAAGGTTGAAAAATAATCTTTGACTGTTTTTTTCATGAATTCGCCTAAAGATAATTTTGGCTGGCTCTCTAACTCTGCTAAAAATTCTGGTGTCAACGGACGTTCCCAAGTGGTTCGATAAGAAACGAAGATAGCGATAACAAAAATCACTGTCCAAATGATCCCTGTAATAAGATAGGCATTCGGATTTTCCATATGTTGCAACGCTGCTAACACTAAGAAAACAAGCGCTGTCCCAGTGGCAGAAATAAACATTCGTGAACTAGATAAAATCGTACGAAGGTTATAATCAGCGGTCATTTCTGTTGGCAAGGTTTCCCATGGGATCAAAATCATAGCAATTGCAAGTTCGATGGCCACATAAATCACTAGATAATAAACCCAGCTATCTGCTTGAACCCAGAATAATGGAAATAAAACTGTAAATAAAATTCCGCCTAGCAGAATAAAGAAATGACGTCGTCCAAAGTGTTGACCTAATTTTGTTCGATAAAAGCCATCTGTGATTGCGCCAAAGAATAAGGAGAACACGGCATCAATGATTCGACCAATCCCTGTGATTGCTCCAGCAAACGCCGGATTGATTCCTTGGCTCAATACGAAAGCAAAAATAACTCCTGAAACGATATTATTCCAACCGCCGCCCATCAAATCAGTCAATCCATAAGCCACTCCACGTCCAATTGTAATCTTTTTAGGTTGATAAACCCACTGTTTTTTCTTATCCATTTCTCTTCATCCACCTTTCGTCAGCTTTCAAAAAAACCAAAATATTCATGTGCATTGCCATAACAAATATCTTTGACAATTTGTCCCAAATACTCATCATCCTCAGGTAAACGACCTTGATCGATCCACTCTCCTAAGAGCTGACATAACACGCGGCGGAAATATTCATGGCGTGGATAACTCAAGAAGCTGCGAGAATCAGTCAACATTCCAGTAAAATTAGCCAATAAACTTTGTTGCGCCAAGATGGTTAGTTGATTGCGCATTCCTTCACAAGTATCGTTAAACCACCACGCACAACCAAGTTGAAGTTTTTGAACGATTTCCCCTTGGAAACTTTGCATAGCAGTTGCTAATGGTAACCAGTCATTTGGATTCAATGAATATAAAATCGTTTTTGGTAGCTGGTTTGCTTCTTCAACTTCTGCAAATAATTTTACGATATTTTTTGTCAGTCCATTTTGATCGCCCATCGAGTCACCACCAACATTGATTCCGATTTCTCGTTTCATTTTCGTTGAGTCGTTTCGAAAGGCATTCATGTGCATTTGCATCGTCCATTGACGTTGATAGTATTCACCCATCAAATGTTTTTGGATTGCTGTTGTAAATTGAGTTACTTCAGTTCTTGTAAAGTTGGTTTCTCCAGTTAATGCGCGTGCTAAAATGGCATCTAATTCTTCAGTTGTTGCTAGTGCGTACACAAACGTATTTAAGCCTTGATCTGCTAGACGCCCGCCCATTTTATGGAAAAAGGCGATTCTTCTTGATAAAGCAGTTGTTAAATCTGAAAATGTGTGAATGGGTGTTTGAGCACTTGCACCTAATTTATCTAAGTATTCACGATATTCTTTTGTAGTAATTGCCCAAGTGTTGTCAGGACGAAAAGTTGGCAATACTTTAAAAGAATTATGTTCTTGTGCTAATTTTGCATGATACTTCAAATCGTCAGCAGGATCATCCGTTGTGCAGATTGCCTTGACTTTCATCATTTCCAACAATTCTTTTGGTCGATACGCGTCTGTTTGGATTTTTTCATTTGCTTGTCGCCAAATCTCTGATGCGTTCTTTTGATTAATGATCAAATCAATCGAAAAATATCGACGTAATTCTAAATGAGACCATTCGTAAATCGGATTACCGGGTGCCTTCTCAATTGTTTTAACAAAGGCCAAAAACTTTTCATAATCATCACCGTCGCCACTAATCAGTTCTTCAGCCACACCATTTGCTCGCATCAAGCGCCATTTATAATGATCGCCTGCTCCTTTGTCATTGAGCCAGGCTTGAGTTAAATTTTCATACTGTTGATTTTCAAAAATGGCTTTTGGCTCTAAATGGCAGTGATAATCAATAATTGGTTCCTCTTTGGCATACTGATGAAATAACTTACTTCCTACTTCATTTGTTAATAAAAAATTTTCATCTAAAAACATAGTTAAGCGCTTCCTTCTTTTCGTTTTTTATTTAGAGGCTGAACTTGAAAATTGCTCAGCCTCTTGCATTACTGATGTTAAAATGTATCGTTTTAAATTATTGCTGTTGCTCTTTTTCTAACGCTTCCCAAAGGCCATTCAAATACATTGCTCCAAGTGCCCGATCGTATAAGCCATAACCTGGCCGTCCTGTTTCTCCCCAGATCATGCGTCCATGGTCAGGACGAATATAGCCAGTGAACCCGTTATCATACATTGCTTTTAAAATTTGATACATATCTAATGAACCGTATTCTGACTTGTGTGGCGCTTCATAGAAATCTTTTCCTTGAATAAATTTAATATTACGTACATGTGCGAACGGAATTCGATCTCGTTGACAAAACTCTGCCATGATTTCATAAACATTATTTGCTGGATCTTCTGCAATGCTGCCTGTACACAACGTAATTCCATTTGCTGGGCTATCCACTGCCCGACAAATCCAGTCCAAGTCCTCCCGATTTCTCACGATTCGTGGTAAGCCAAAAATCGAATAAGGTGGATCATCTGGATGAACAGCCATTTTTATTCCAACTTCTTCACAAGTTGGGATAATTGCTTTCAAGAAATAGGCAAAGTTTTCACGTAATTTTGCTTCATCTATCTCTTTATAAGCTTGCAGCAATTCTTTTACCTGTGCCAATCGTTCCGGTTCCCAGCCTGGCAATTCAAAATCATTGCTTGAATTTTCCACTTTTTTAATGATTTCCTCAGGATCTTCTGGAACGTCTGCTGCGATATATGCCAACGTTGAAGAGCCATCTGGCAAGCGATAATCAAGATCTGATTTTACCCAGTCAAAAACCGGCATGAAATTATAGCAGATTACTTCAATGCCGAATTCAGCTAAATTACGAATCGTTTGTTGGTAATTTGCAATATATTGATCTCTACTTGGTAAACCAATCTTGATATCATCATGAACATTCACACTTTCAATTACCTTTAACGTTAACCCTGCTGCTTCAATTTCTTCTTTTAATGCTTTGATTCGTTCTTTCGGCCATACTTCTCCAACTGGGATATCCATAAGCGTTCCCACGATACCTTTCATCGCTGGAATTTGGCGAATCTCTTCTAATGTAATTTTTTCTTCTTGTGAACCATACCATCTAAAAGTCATTTCCATGATTATTTTCCTCCGAAATTTGTTAAGTAGGTACGAATCGTTTTTCTCACTGCTCCAGGACCTACTAACATTTCTCCTACTATTTGTTCGATTTTTTCACCAAGTCCAACTTTATATAAATTTGACCCAAAAATAGTTTCATTGGCTAAAATATTGGCAACACTGTGATGAATCACTTCCGCTGATTGTTCACCTAAATGAAGCCTTCTTAGTTGCTCCTGTAATTCAGTTAACAGTGGGTCAGGACTTGGTACAAAGGTATTTCCTTCATCATCAATTGCTAACAAATAACGCAGCCAAGCGGCAATCGCTACTGGAATAAATACAAGTGATTGTGTAGCTGATCTTTCTGCATACTTTTTAATCGTTTCCCCAAACCGAATCGCTACTTTTTGAGAAGTATCACTTGCAATTCGTTGTGGTGTATCTGGAATATTGGGATTAGGCAATCGTTTTTCAATCACCTCATCAATAAATTCTTTGGGATCAATTATTTTTGGATCTTCTACTACTGGTAAGCCTTCTTGATACCCAATTGCTTTGATCAATCCCACAATTTCTTCATCTTCCATCTCAGCTGCAATCGATTGATAACCAAGTAAACAACCAGTGATGGCCATAGCTGTATGAAGTGGATTCAAGCAAGTGGTGACTTTCATCACATCTGCTTTATCAACAATCTCTTGACTCGCAAGGATAACACCCGCCTTTTCTAAAGCAGGACGTCCATTCGGAAAGTGGTCTTCGAGCACTAAATAATGGACAACTTCGGTATTCACAAACGGTGCAATATTCGTATGCTTTTCTGTATGGATCATTTCCATATCAACAAAACCGAGTTTCTCAAGTTCCGTCTGCACGACTTTTGCAGGGTTTGGCGTAATACGATCAATCATGCTCCAAGGAAAAGCTACTTTTTCAGAATCAGTTAAATACTCGATAAATGCTTGAGATACAAAGCCTCTTTCTCGCCAGCCTTGTGCAATTGTCAGCACACTTTTTTGGAATCGCTTTCCATTTTGTGAAAAATTATCAGTGGAAATCATGGCAATTGGTAATTCCCCAGCTAAAAATCGTTTGTGTAGTAAGGCCGTCACAATACTTATCGTATGTTGTGGAGCTTTAAGGCCATTTTGAATATCCGCTTCTACTACTGGAAAAAATTTCCCAGCAGCATCTTTCAAGTGATAACCTTTTTCGGTAATCGTAAAGGTCGTAAACTGTAGGGCTGGATTTTCAAAATAACGAACAACTTGCGTAAAACTTTCTTTCTCACTAGGATGACAAAAGAAAGCATCTGCTGTCGCAGCTAAAAGCTTTTTATCTAAGATTCCATCATCATGCATGATGACTTCTATCACATCACTGTGAAACGGTTTGTAAGCCTTATCAATTACTTGTTTGTCAAAAGTTTCACAAACAACAATACCAGCAGTTAATTCTTTTGTATCAGCTAACCGCTGTGCAATTTCTGCGTGAAATCCACGATATAAATTTCCACCACCAAAATGAAGCCACACGGGCGATTTTTTCCCTTTTTTCTTGACTTCAGCAACATCATAAGTAGGAATAGCGATTCCAACTTGTTTTAATTCCGTTAATGATTTTTGCCAATCTTTTAAGTCAATCACAGAATCCCTCCTAAACTGATATATCAGTTAATTTGATACTTGCATTATATTCGCCCGTTTAAGCTTTGTCAATACGTCAATTTCATTTATTTTCATCTTATAATTAAATAAACGCCAAATACTAACATATTAGAATAACTAAAATAAGAGAAAGCACACTGTCAGATATGTGCTTTCTCTTATTTATATAATCAATCATTCAATTCCCATAAAGGTAAAACTATATTTTCATAGGTCATAGGATCTAAGTTAGTAAGTGTTATTCCTAATAGTCGAACGCCTTTCTCGACACCAAGAACTTCTTCCCAAATCAAACTGGCTTGGTAATAGAGTGCCTCTTTTTTATAAATATATTCTGGTAAGGTTATTCGTTTCGTAATTGTTGAATAATCAGTATAGCGAACTTTTAATACAACTGTTTTCCCATGTTTTTGGACTTTTCGTAGTGCTTCTTCTACTTTCTCTGCTAGCTGTCGAAGCTGTGCCAAAACAGCTTCTTCTGTTTGCAGCGGCTGACCATAGGTATGTTCTTTACCAACTGATTTTCGCTCTCGTGTGACATTTACAGGCGAATCATGAATCCCACGGACCTTTCGATAAAGGGAATAGCCCATTTTCCCAAAATTTTGAATCAATTGCATTTCACTCATCTCATATAAATCTGCACCTGTAAAAATCCCTAGCTCATTCATTTTTGGCACTGTTTTTTTTCCAACACCATGAAACTTTTCGATTGGTAATTTTTTTAGAAAAGAAACAGCCTCTTGAGGTGTCACCACAGTAATTCCTCTTGGTTTTTGATAATCAGAAGCCAGTTTTGCCAGAAATTTATTGTAGCTGACTCCTGCCGAACAAGTTAGATGAACTGCTTCCCAGATATCCGCTTGAATCATTCGGGCAATTTTAATTGCTGATTTACAATTCACTTTGTTTTCTGTCACATCTAGATATGCTTCATCGATACTAACTGGCTCGATGACTTCGGTGTATCTTCGAAAAACTTCACGAACAACTTGAGATACTTCCGAATATTTTTGATGATCACCAGGTTTAAAAATGGCTGTTGGACACAATTCAAATGCTTTTTGTGCGCTCATCGCTGAGTGAATCCCATATTGTCTCGCTTCGTAATTTGCCGTTGTCACGACACCTCGACCGCCAGTGTCGCTGGGATGACGAGCAATAACTAATGGATGCCCTCTAAATTCTGGATGATCGCGTTCTTCAACCGAGGCGAAAAAAGCATCCATGTCGATATGGATGATCTTTCTTGATGTATCATTATGTAAAGGAAACTGTAGTTCCATAGTTATTCACCTCACCCTTATTCTCATTGTTATTATAGTCGAACTTTTGTTCCCTATCAAGCTAATATGATTTAACTTTGAGGGTTTAAAACATGTAGGATCATTGACAACCAGCGAAACCATTTCTTTTTGCGTAATCAAAAAATAGTTCGACTTACTCAGCAAAAACTCATTCAGGTATTTTACTTCACGGAAAAAATATCTATTTTTCAAATTGAATTTCTTCTGCACAAATCGTTTTTTTATATGTATACCAAAGCAACATTCAAAAAAGGAGCAAAACATAGATTTGTTTTGCTCCTTAAGCTTTTCTGTATTGGTGGTTGAATTTGCTACTATTCATCCAATTCATGAAATTGTCGATAGACCTCTTGCTTTTTCAGATGGTTTGTCGCAGCCACTTTCTTAATGGCGACATTTGGCTTCTCACCAGTTGCAATCAAGGCTTCTACTTGTTCTCTCAAAGAAATTTGAATGACTTCCTCTGCTTCGACCAGGCTACCATCATCGCCAGCAACCATCAAGCAACATTCTCCTTTGATTTGATTTTCTTTTAGATACATTAACAGTTCGTCTACATCTCCACGTAGATATTCTTCATGAATCTTAGTTAGTTCTCGACATAGCACCACTTGACGATTTCCAAGCACCACACGCATATTTTCAAGTGTAGCACTCACACGGTAAGGTGATTCATAAAAAATAAGTGTTGCTGTTTGAGGCTTTAATTGCGCCAAAATTTCTTTTTGTTCTTTCTTTTTTCTTGGTAAAAATCCATAAAATAAAAAAGGTTGTGGTACAAGACCTGAAGCAATCAAAGCGGTAATACCTGCTGTAGGACCGGGTACTGATACGACTGGGATTCCTTCTGCAATACATGCAACAACTAATTCATGACCAGGGTCACTAATAGAAGGCATTCCCGCGTCACTCACTTGGGCAATGCTTTGTCCTGCTTTTAATTGTTCAAGTAAGTAGGGAATTCTTTCTTTGTAGTTATGTTCATGCAAACTTTTTTGTGGTGTTTCTATCTCAAAATGATTTAATAATTTTTGTGTATTACGTGTATCTTCACTTGCTATCAAATCTGCTTCATGTAACAGACGAACACTTCGGTAAGTCATATCTTCAAGGTTACCAATCGGTGTAGGGACAAGATATAAAGTTCCTATACCTGAGTGATCCTTAAAACTTTTTTGGTTATACATTTCCTGCCTCCTTAATAAAAAAGAGCGAAGATACAAGTCGACCGACTCACATCTTTGCCCCTAACATAGATAAATTTTAAGTATTAGCGTCCACTTTCACGATAAATAACTTCCAAGCAAAACGCACACGGCTCATCATTTTCGCGGCGTGAACCGTATAGGTCATAACAAACATGAAAACCTTCTTCATAAATTTTTTCTAAATTCATTCGGGATTTCGATAGTTCTTGTTTAACATTCTCAGCGGGTGCTTCGGCTACTTGATTCAGCTCACGCAAATGTTCACGCAGACGTTGGTTTTCCATCTCAAGCGTGGTATTTTTTTCGACGATTTCATGAAGTGCATGCTTCATTTCTACTAATTCAGTTAAGGTATTTCGTAATTCTGATTCTAGCTGGTTTAAACCGTCATATAAAGATCGCTTATCCATTCATCTCACCTACTTGAATGAAGTCTTTTAGTTCATCCCATTCATACTCCACTGGATTTTCTCGTCCCGTCAACCGAACTTTTACAACTCGGCTAAGTAGATTTAATCCTACGACTTTCCCTTTACCATCAGGTGTTTCAATCATTTTTCCAAAGTCAGGGAGTTCTTTTTTTGCTGCCTCGTACTCTGCGCTCTCATACTGCAGACAACACATCAAACGTCCACATAAGCCAGAAATTTTTGTTGGATTCAAAGAAAGACCTTGATCTTTAGCCATCTTGATTGAAACCGGTACAAAATCTCCTAAAAATGTCGAACAGCATAATGGTCGACCACAAGGGCCAATCCCACCAATAATTTTTGCCTCATCACGGACGCCAATTTGACGTAATTCGATCCTAGTCCGAAAAATACTTGCTAACTCTTTCACCAACTCCCGAAAGTCAATTCGTCCATCAGCTGTAAAAGAAAAAATCATTTTGCTGCGATCAAAAGTATACTCCACCTTCACGATTTTCATTTCTAGTTCGTGTTCACGCGCTTTTTGTTTGGCGATTTTCAGCGCTTCGGTAGCATCTTGTTGATTTTTTTGTTCTTTTGCTAGCTCGGTAGCCGAAGCTTTATGCAAAATGGGTTTGACTTCTTCTGGTAAATCTTGGGAATCAAGTTCTCGTTTGGGAATGGCAACTGTTGCAATATGTAAGGTTTGTTGAGATTCGACTAACACCTTATCATTATAAAAATATTCAGAATCCCCTGGCGCAAAATAATAGATATGCCCAGCATCTCTATAACGGACGCCTACTACTTCTACCATTTCCAACCTCCTTGGTTACTCAGCTATAATTAAAAATCGTTTGTAAAACGAACTGTTCAGCTACTGCTTGAAAACTCACGTTACTACGTAATTTTTGTTCAGCAACTAAAATGCGTTCAATGATTTGATTGGCTTTTTTTGTCTTGCTTGATTCTTCAGTAACAATTGCTTGCTTTTGTGCTTCTTGGAAATAAAATAACAGAATTGAAAGTGCCATGAACTGTTGATTTTTTTCCTTAAATACTTTAGTCAATTTCTTTTGGACATAGATAAATGCTTGAGGGTCTTGCTTTTGTAGATAAGTGAACCACTGATAAATCGAGTCCTTAGCCTCATTAAACCATTCATCTTCTGAGATTTCAACTGCTTTTCGCAAACTGTTGGTTAAGAATGCTAAAAGTTTCGCTTTTTCCAATGGAATTTGTTCTTCTTGTAATTTGTGGATTAAAACTTCTTTTGAAAGTTCTTGAAAATGTAAAACTTGGCAACGTGATTGAATCGTTGGTAAGATTCGGCCAATCGCATCCGTTTCTAAAATTGCTAGAAAATCACCCGGTGGCTCTTCTAAAAATTTAAGTAGACTATTTGCCGCGCTAACATTCATTTTCTCTGCTTCCTTGATTAAGAAAACTTTCTTTTTTGATTCATAACCGCTTCGACTAAATTCTGTTTGTAACCGACGGATTTGATCTACCTTGATTGTTTGTCCTTCAGGTTCGACCACTAATACGTCTGGATGTTCGTTATTTTGAATCCGCTGGCAGTTATTGCAAACACCACAAGGCTGGTTATCTGATAAGTGTGTACAAAATAGATGTTGGGCCAACCAAATACCCATTTCATGTTTACCCGTTCCTTTTTCGCCCTCAAAAAGATAAGCATGAGCGAGGCGCCCATGCTCAAAACTTCGTTGAAGCTGATGATAAACGAAATGTTGCATTTGAGCCAGTTTTACTAACTCTTCTTGTTTCATAGCTCCTCCTAAAAGTGATGGAATCCTTCGACAGGTAAAACAAAGACTGTTGCTCCTCCAACTTCCACCTCTACTGGATAAGGAACACCACCATCCATAGAAATATCCAATGTAACTGGTGTTGAAACAAATTGTTTACGAGATTCACAAGTTTTTTTGATAATTTCAAGTGCTTCGTCTACTCGTTCATCCTCAATCCCTACAATAAATGTACTATTGCCAGCTTTTAAAAAGCCACCAGTTGAAGATAATTTTGTTGCGCGAATATTGGCATCAATCAGTTCATTCGATAAACGGTTACTATCTTTATCTTGGATAATAGCTAAAATAATTTTCATACACAGTCACCTTCCTAATTTTCAAAAAATTGTGGATATTTCTCAATAATGGCATAATAACTAGCCTGAAGAACTTCTTCAAAACTTAACCTTGCATCAATTTTATGAATACGTTCTGGGTATTCTTCTGCAAGCTTTAGATATGCATGACGAACTCGTTGATGAAACTCAAGTCCCTCAGAATCTAATCGATCAATTTGATTCTGACGATTTTTTTGGATACGGCGCAATCCTGTATCAGAATCAACATCCAGATATAGAGTAAAATCAGGCGTCAACCCTTCAGTCGCGAACTCATTCAAGCGAGCAATTTCGCGCATGCCAATACGTCGTCCAGCACCTTGATAGGCAAGTGAACTATCCACAAAACGATCACAAAGAACAATGTTTCCTTCTTCTAATGCTGGTAAAATCTTTTCAACTAGATGTTGTCTTCTAGCCGCTGCATAAAGAAGTGCTTCTGTTCGTTCATCCATTCGTTCGTTTTTAGGATCAAGAATAACTTGGCGAATTTCTTCCGCAATCGGAATGCCACCAGGTTCTCTTGTTTGAATCATTTCTGTTTTTGCGACTTTTTTCAATAGAGGAAACAATTCCTTCAAGATACTCGTTTTCCCAGCACCATCTGGCCCCTCAATTGTAATAAATAGTCCGTTCACATTTTTGCCTCCATCTCTCGCACTACATCTTTATTGTAGCTGAAATTTAAATTATTTCAAAAAATTACAGCTCGCGCCGTCCTTCGACTGCTTTTAACAACGTAACTTCATCCGCATACTCGATATCTGAACCAACAGATAACCCATGTGCTAGTCGAGTAACTTTGATGCCAGCAGGTTTGATCAAACGAGATAGATACATCGCCGTTGCTTCACCTTCCGTTGTTGCGTTTGTTGCTATGATGACTTCTTTTACCTCATCGTTATGCAAGCGTTGCAATAAAGAAGAAATATTGATGTCTTCTGGTCCAGTTCCTTCAGTTGGCGATAACACCCCATGAAGAACATGATATAAACCATGATACTCGCGCATTTTTTCCATTGCCATCACATCTTTTGGTTCTTCGACTACTAAAATAATACTACGGTCGCGTGACGGATCTTTACAAATTTCGCAAGGGTCTTCTTCAGTAATGTTTCCGCAAATGCTACAAAAATGCAAATCACGTTTGACACTTAACAACGATTTGGCAAATTCATTGACTACTTCATCTTTCATATCGATTGTAAAAAAGGCTAAACGTGTAGCTGTTTTTTGACCAATCCCAGGAAGTTTCATATAGCTGTCGATCAGTTTGGCAATTGGTTCTGGATATTGCATAATCATTACTCCTTCACGAAAAATTAGAATCCAGGCATTCCTTTGGTATATTTACCCATTGTTTTTTCAGTTTCTGTGTCAATTTTCGTTAAGGCATCATTGACAGCCATCACTACCAAGTCTTGCAACATTTCTGGATCTTCTGGGTCAAGGATTTCTGGCTTGATTTCAACGTCTTTCATACGACGATCCCCAGTGAAAGCGACTTTAACTAATTCATTTGTAGCCACTCCTGTAAATTCTTTTTCATTCAACGCATCTTGTGCCTGAACCATTTCTTTTTGCATCTTTTGTACTTGTTTCATCATGCCTTGCATATTTCCCATTCCACGCATCATTGTACATCTCTCCTTTGAATTTTAATCATCAATAATTGTTACTGAGTCTGTTCCAAAAAGCTCCTCTGCTTTTGCCACCACAGCTTCCGTTGTTTCTGGTTCTTGTGGGATTAATTCGATTTCTTCTTCAGCTGTTTCTGGAACAAAAGAATTCATTTGACCATTGTCTTTACTCTGGATCA
The DNA here is from genome assembly GCF_017315945.1 of Candidatus Enterococcus courvalinii. Taxonomy (GTDB): domain Bacteria; phylum Bacillota; class Bacilli; order Lactobacillales; family Enterococcaceae; genus Enterococcus_B; species Enterococcus_B courvalinii. Next base: position 5,096 of record NZ_JAFLWI010000014.1, on the reverse strand, counting down.
AATAATTTTTACGCAATTCCGGCCAGCTTTCTCGTGTGATATACACAGTATCTGGTGCATAATCGTGAATCATTCGACTCAAGTTATTGTGGATTGCTAGTTGCAACTCATCGTCATTTGTTGCTCGTTGACAAACGATTTCGTAGTCAAAAGCGATGACCATACTTTTTGGTCCAGCAGCCACTGGTTCGCTTGCTTTCAACATTGCTCGTTGTGTAACCGACAAACTCATCAATAAATCATCCCAAACTTCTTTGACCTGATTCAGATCTTGACGCGTTGCTTCTTTCAATACTTGATACACCCGTTCAGTCGGTACACGATAAGAACTTGCTTGTTTTTTATGCACTGCTTGTGGCACAGGTTGACTATTATTGGCTGTACCATGATTCTTTTTGAGTTCTTTTACTTCTTTTTTCAACTCGGAAACTTCTTGCTGAAGCTTTTCGACTGCTTGGCTTTCAGCTGGTTCTCCCTGAGGCAATGCTTTCAGGCTTGTTGCTGGTCCTTTTTGCGCTAACTTAACGGTTGCAACTTCCAAATAAATCGTCGCACTATTGGTAAAACGAATTTCATTTTGTGTTTCACTTAATATTTTAATCATTTGGAAAAGCTGTTCTGCTTTCATTTCTTGTGAAAGACGAACAAAAGTTGTAGTTAACTGGCTTGTTTTCTCTGTCACTAGTTGAGGTGCTTGCTGATACATCAACAAATCACGACAATATTGCAATAGATCCTCTAAAAAACGACGGGCTTCTTTTCCTGCTGCTAACATCTGTTCCAAAGCTTTCAATGCTTGCGCGACATTTTGTTCGATACAAGCACTTAAATAATCATCCATCATTTCATAAGTCAAACTACCAGTTACTTGCATCGCATCGTTTAGCGTAATCGTCCCTTCACTAAAGGAGATTGCTTGGTCTAAAATGCTTAAGGCATCACGCATCCCACCCTCAGCAGAGCGTGCGATGACACCTAATGCTTGCTCTTCATAAGAAATATTTGATTCATTTAAAATAAATTCCAGATGCTCAACGATATCAGATGCATTGATCCGCTTAAAGTCAAATCGTTGTGTACGAGAAATAATCGTTGCAGGGATTTTATGTGGTTCTGTCGTTGCCAAAATAAAAATGACACTTTCTTTTGGTTCTTCCAGTGTTTTTAGTAACGCATTAAAAGCCCCTGTCGAAAGCATGTGGACTTCATCAATAATATAAACTTTATAAGTTGCCTTCGTGGGTGCATAATTGGCGCGATCCCGAATGAAACGGATTTCTTCCACACCATTATTACTTGCAGCATCGATTTCAATTACATCTTCTTGTGTTCCAGCTGTAATTGATCGACACATCTCACATTCATTACAAGGTTCACCATCTCGACTGTTCGGGCAATTGATTGCTTTGGCAAAAATTTTTGCTGCACTTGTCTTACCAGTTCCACGAGGCCCAGTAAATAAATACGCATGAGATGTTTTATGGGAAACGATAGCATTTTTCAATGTCTGTGTAACAGCTTTTTGGCCTACAATGTCATCGAAGCGTTGTGAACGCCAGACACGGTAAAGTGCTTGATATGCCATATAGATCCCCCTCTTAAAAAAATTCACTATTATTTATTATACGTGATTTTATTAAAAAAAACTACTCTGCTCCTCGGCTTTTTCCAAGAGAAAACATTCATTCACACAAAAGTTCTTTAAGACTTTTGACTGACAGCATTTTCATTTCCCTATGGTATAATAAAGAAAATAATTTAAGCTGTTTCTTTAGGCTATTTATCTAAGGAGGAATTTTTTATGGGATTAATTAAAGCGGCAACGAGTACGGTTGGTGGTGGATTAGCTGACCAATGGCTTGAAGTCATCGAACCAGATAATATGAGTGACACAACTGTTATGACAAAAGGTGTCAAAGTTCGTAAAGATGACAAACGTGGTTCAAATCGTAAAGGAACAGAAGATGTTTTAACAGATGGAACAGTTGTTCATGTCTATCCAAATATGATGATGCTCCTTGTTGACGGTGGAAAAATTATTGATTACACAGCTGAAGAAGGTTACTACACTATCAAAAATGATGCTGCACCTTCTATGTTTAATGGCTCATTAAAAGATGCAATCAGTGAAACATTCAGTCGTTTTAAATTTGGTGGCGTCACACCACAAAAACAACAAGTCTTCTATATTAATTTACAAGAGCTAAAAGGAATCAAATTTGGGACAACTTCACCATTAAATTATTTTGATAATTTTTATAATGCAGAATTATTTTTACGTGCGCATGGTGCTTACTCTATCCACATCACAGATCCAATTTTATTTTACACAAATGCTATTCCAAAAAATAAAACGCAAGTTGAAATTGCCGATATCAATGAACAATATTTAGCAGAGTTTTTAACTGCTTTACAATCGGCGATCAACCAAATGTCAGCAGATGGTCAACGAATTTCTTACGTACCATCAAAAAGTTTGGAATTAAGTAAATATATGGCTTCTGCTTTAGATGATTCATGGCGTGAACTACGTGGAATGGAAATCGTTTCTGTAGCAGTTGCAAGTATTTCCTACACAGATGATTCTGTCAAACTAATCAACATGCGAAATGAAGGTGCTATGCTTGGGGATCCAAGTGTTCGCGAAGGCTACGTTCAAGGTTCGATTGCTCGCGGAATGGAAGCTGCCGGGAAAAACGAAGGTGGCGCAATGACTGGTTTTATGGGTGTTGGTATGGGAATGAATGCTAACAGTGCTTACCTTGCTCAAGCTGCACAAAATAATCAAGAACAATTGAAGCAACAGCAAGCAGAAAAACAAAACCAACAAGCTGCAACGGGAAATGCTGATACTTGGACTTGCCCTGTTTGCGGTACGGAAAATACTGGAAAGTTCTGTTCTAACTGTGGTGCAGCTAAACCTGCCCCCGCTGCACAACCAAAGCTAGAAATGAAATGCAGTGAATGTGGTGAAATTGTTGATCTTTCCAATGGTATTCCAAAATTCTGTCCACATTGTGGCAAACCATTTAAAGGAGTACCTTTGGACTAAAAGAAAGGGTGTAGCCAATGGATGTCATTACACATAAATGTCCAAACTGCGGCGGTCCTTTAACTTTTGATCCTAAAGACCAAAAATTTCATTGTGACTACTGCCTGAGTATATTTACAGAAGAAGAAGTGAGCCTCTACGAACAACAGCAAAAAGAAGCTCGCGCTATTGATTCATCATCTGATACAGCTGATGAACCAAAAAATACAACTGATGACTTTACCTTCACAGCACAAGAACAACTAGATAAAATGGATGATACTGAACGTCAAGCTTATGACGAAGCCGTTGGCACTACCGAAGCAATCGATCAAGAAACAAATGAAAAAGCTCCCGCTATGGAACTATTTCTTTGTCCAAGCTGCGGGGCTGAAATCGTGACTGATGCAACAACCGCCGCGACGTATTGCTACTATTGCCATAATCCAGTTGTTTTGTCAGGCCGCTTGAGTGGTGAGTTTTTACCAAATAAAGTCCTTCCTTTTGCAATCGAAAAAGAGGAAGCAACCAAACAATTTTTAGCATGGACAAAGAAAAAATGGTTTATTCCTAAAGCGTTCTTTAATTCTGAACAAATCGACAAGCTAACTGGCGTTTATTTTCCCTACTGGTCAACGGATGCTGAGTTAGAAGGAGATTTTCAAGCAAATGGAACTGTCTTACGAGTCTGGCGTGTCGGCGATATTGAGTATACCGAGACAAAACAATTTGCTGTCCATCGTGAAGGAACACTTTCCTTTAAAGAATTAGTCAAGAATGCTTTATCTAAAAATACTCAACAAAAAATGGTCGAAGGTGTCCAGCCTTTCCCACTAAATAAAGCAATCGACTTTAAAAATCAATATCTTGCTGGCTTTCAAGCAGAAAAACGAGATATCGAATATCAAACGATTCGCTCAGAAGTCGAAGCAGAGTTAAAAGAGTATTCCGAAAAACTTTTACGCGAAACAGCCTCTGGTTACACAACTTTAACTGGCGTTCGTAGTTCTGTTGCAATCAACGATCAGAAAAATAATTATTTGTTACTTCCGGTCTGGTTGGTGACCTATCGTAGTCGTGATTCAAAAAAAGTTTACTATTATGCAATGAATGGTCAAACTGGGAAAGTTAGTGGTGTCCTACCTGTTAGCAAAAAGAAACTGGGCCTTACATCACTTGGCATCTTCACTATTACTGCTATTTTGTTGATGATTGTGGGGTATTTGATATGAAAAAACAACTTTCGATTTTCTTTTTCGTTTTAATTGGCTGTTTTTTCCCACTCGTTGCTCATGCTGCAACCCCAACGGTCAACGATGAAGCTGGCTTGTTTACAGCAGAACAAATTCAAACATTAGAAAATCAAGCGAAGCCAATCAATGAAAAAATCAAAGGCGAAGTCTTAATCGTCACAACAACAAATAACTCTGATGAGCCACGAGACTTTGCAGATGATTACTTGAGAGAGGCTGTTGGTAATAATGAAAATGGTTCTGTTCTATTGTTAGATATGGGACAAAGAGAAATTTACATTTCGACCTCAGGTAACATGATTGATTATTTAGATGATAATCGGATTGAATCAACGCTTGACGAAGTTTATAATGGCATGTCCGATCAAAATTACTATCAAGCTGCGACTGCTTATCTCACTAAGGTTGCCGATTATGTCAAAGCAGGTGTTCCAGGTGGTCACTATCGAGTGGATGAAGAAACTGGAAAAATCACTCGTTACAAAGTCTTGACTCCTGTCGAGATTACACTTGCTCTCATTGTTGCTTTGGTATTAAGCCTTGTCTTTTACTTTGTAACAGTTTCTAAATATCAACTAAAATTTGGCTCCTACAAATATCCTTATCGTGAAAATTCAAGCATCAAATTAACGGATAAAACCGATCGCTTAACAAATTCTTTCGTCACTACTAGACGAATTCCTAAAAGCCCACCGCCAGGAAGTGGCGGCGGTGGTGGCGGAAGCACGACCCACTCAAGTGGTGGTGGAACTTTTGGCGGTGGTGGAAGAAGCTTTTGATTTATTATCCGTCAAAAAAAAACTCCTCAAAAT
>NZ_JAFLWI010000013.1 GCF_017315945.1 Candidatus Enterococcus courvalinii | reverse complement strand
GCTCGCTATCTCGTCGGAGCTAATCGTTTTGCACCACAACCTTATTTCACGTTTTCAATCAATTTAAAGCTTGACCATGGTTTCAAGAAATCGAGCAAGAATAATTCATCTTCTGAAATTCGGCCGACCACATTCACTCGTCCATCATTTTTCATTTCTTTCAGAGCAATTTGTGTCTCACCTTTGTATTGACCGTAGCCAACATTATCAATCAAAACGTCCCCGTGAGTCATATCACGAGTATTATGAGCTGGGAAAGGTTTATCTTTGTAATAAACACGTGTCATTGTCGAACGTAAAATATATTCTGAACGATCTCCTCGGTAACTGTGTAAGTTATCAAACAAACAAATACGTTCGTCTTCTGTAATTCCTTCTTCTACATCGACTTTTAGCGTTGGGTAATCTGCGTTGAAGGCTTCCGCCATTGCTTTTAACTCTTCTTCACTTGCATAGGCGTTCCCAACAGAAATATCATCAATCAAACCAGTTAACATCAAATGTTTTACTTGTGTTGAAATCTCTAAGTCACGATGGTCTTCTAATGAACACAAACCATCCTGTGTTGGCCATGGACCAAATGTTGCAACTTGTGAATTCACAAAAGCCATTGTATTCAAATTATATTTTCTGAATTTTTCTGAGCAATAAACAAAGTGATCGTAACTTAGACCAGAATAGCGATGTGGATAAAAGTTATGTGACCCCAATAAATTATTTGTGTTTGGTGAATAACTCATGATGTTATCCACGTAGTTTGTTCCAGAGCTCATATTGATTTCAATTTTGATACCATATGGGTTACGCGTCATCTTTGCTTCTTCTGCACCCGTAAAACCAATATCTAAACGAACGCCATAAGCGCCCATTTCATCAAAAAATGATAAGTCATCATAAGAAATCTCAAGTTGTTCAAATAAGGCAGGATTAATATCTACCATTACTTCCATTCCTAAGCTATTCGCATAGTCGACTACTTTTGTAAATCCGGCTAATACTTGCTCTTTGTCATCGTTCACTTGCAACAAGCTTGTAAATACGCGTTTAAATCCATATTTATGTGCTAGATCTAAATATGCTTTATCCTTTTCAAATGTTGAGCGTTCTGGGTAAATCGAAACTCCAAGTTTTCCCATAATCCTATTGCCTCCTAGCGGTTTGCTTTTTTGTATCCACTTACATTATAGCAAACCTGACACAAATGGTCTACACCTTTTATCAAGGCTTCAAAAAGAAAAATCGCTTGCTAATTTTCATTAGGTTTTTGCTCAAGAGTTTGCTATCATAAATGTAGACTATTTTTAAAGAAGAAAGGATTCAGATATGAAAAAGAAAAAAATATTGTTAACACTTGGATTGGCTGCAGCTCTACTAGCTGTTGCGGGTTGTTCAACAAATCAAACAACTACTTCAAGCACGAAAGCAAGCACTGCAGAAAGCACGACTGAAAGTAGCGTTGACTTGAACGCTTTAGAATTACCTCAATTAACGAACGAAGTTGCTACAAATGAAGCATTGGTCGAAATGACCACTAGCGAAGGCACGATCAAAATCAAATTGTTCCCTGAATTAGCACCAAAAGCAGTTGAAAACTTTTTGACGCACGCCAAAGATGGCTATTATGATGGTTTAACTTTCCATCGAGTAATCAAAGACTTCATGATTCAAGGTGGCGATCCAAAAGGTGATGGCACGGGTGGTGAAAGTATTTGGGGCGAAGGATTTGAAACAGAAATTTCGAATCAGTTGTACAACATCCGTGGCGCACTTTCAATGGCACGCTCTCAAAATCCAAACAGTAACGGCAGTCAATTCTTTATCGTCCAAAATTCAGATGACGTCCATGACGGCTTACTAAAAGATGACTACCCTCGCGCAATTATCGATGCGTATAAAAAAGGTGGTTATCCAAGTTTAGATGGTAGCTATACTGTTTTCGGTCAAGTCATCGAAGGCATGGACGTTGTGGATAAAATTGCTCAAGTTGAAACAGATAGCAATGACAAACCAACAGCAGATGTAAAAATCGAAAGTATCAAAGTTTTACAAGAAGCTGAAACAAAATAAGCACGCAAAAAGAGGAGAAGACTTTTCGAATAAGTCTTCTCCTCTTTTGCTTTGATACATTAAAAAAGTAGTGCATTAGGCATCTTGGTTTACGATAAAAGTGAATTCACATTCGCAGACTTTTTTGTCATCGACGTAAGCAGCTGATAGTGCGGTGCCCACAGCTCCTTTTAATTTTGTGATTTCAAAGTGACATTTCATTACATCACCTGGTACAACTTTTTGACGGAATTTTGCTTTATTGATTCCCCCAATATAGGCACGTTTTCCTAAAAATTCTTCTGATTTCAAAATTAAAATGGAACCAGCTTGCGCCAAAGTTTCTAAAATCAAAGCTCCCGGCATCACTGGATTATCTGGAAAATGTCCTTGGAAAAAATCTTCGTTAATCGTCACATTTTTAGTTGCAATAATTTTCTTTCCTGGTTCTAATGTGTCCACATAGTCAATATAGCAAATCGGGTAGCGATTAGGAATCAAATCCATTACTTCTGTAGCAGATAAAACATAAGACATATACATGCTCCTTCTTTCGTTTCAGGCAAATGCCAATTCATTTATTACTTTGATTATCAAAGTATCATATTCCTAATTATTTAGCAATCTTTTTTTTATTATCAAAAAAATAGTTTGACAATCAAAGCATTTTGCCTAATAATAAGAAATCAAGGAAGTTATTTTCTTTTAAGCACTTATCTTTTTATTTTACTTTTTTACTAGACAACGAAATTTTTTGCGAAACAAAGGAGAGTCAATATGTCATTTTTAAAAGGAAAAAAAATCGTCATTATGGGCGTCGCAAACAAAAAAAGTATTGCGTGGGGCTGTGCCGAAGCTATGCAAAAACAAGGGGCAGAAATCATCTATACTTATCAAAATGAACGCATGAAAAAATCTTTATTAAAATTAGTTGGTGAAGATGCTTTTACTGTTGAGTGTGATGTCGCTAGTGATGAAAGCATCGAGCAAGCAATGGATGCTATCGGCGCTTACGCTGGTGAGATTCACGGACTTGTTCACGCAATCGCTTATGCAAATAAAGAAGAATTATCAGGTAATGTTTCAGATATCTCAAGAGATGGTTATCAACTGGCCCAAGATATCAGTAGCTATTCCCTAATCGCTGTAACAAAATATGCACAAAAGTATTTAGCACAAAACAGCGGGATCGTCAGCATGTCTTATCTTGGATCAGAGCGTGCCATTCCAAACTACAACATGATGGGAATCGCTAAAGCGTCACTTGAAGCAGCTATTCGTTACTTAGCGGCAGAACTTTCACCAAAAGGTATCCGCGTTAACGGAATCTCTGCTGGTGCAATTAAAACTCTCGCTGTGACAGGCGTCAAAGATTACCAAAAATTAATTCAATTATCAGAATCACGTACACCAGATCAACAAGGTGTCACAATTGAAGAAGTCGGCAATGCGTGTGCGTTCCTGATTAGCCCCCTTTCAAGCGGTATGATTGGTGACATCGTTTATGTTGACAAAGGTGTCCACTTATCATAAAAATCTTTAGTATTCCTTAGAAACAACTGATAAAAAAGCGGCTGACAAATGCGTCATCCGCTTTTTTGCGTCTACTATTTGATTGAGTAACAACAAAAAAAGCTGGAAAGTTATTTTCCAGCTTCTTTGTATTTTTAACTTTATTGAAAAGTGATTTTCCTTGTGCTATTCCACTACTTGGATCCAACCCTCAGGTGCTTCTACGTCACCAAATTGAATTCCAGTTAATTCGTCATATAAACGTTTGGTTACAGGACCCACTTCTGTTTCACTGTAGAACACATGGAGTTGATTATCATGATAAATTCCGCCAATTGGTGAGATAACTGCTGCAGTCCCACATGCACCTGCTTCAGCAAATTCATCAAGCTTGTCAATAAAGACATCTCCTTCGATGGCATCCATCCCTAAACGTTCTTCAGCAAGCTGCAGCAACGAATATTTGGTGATACTTGGTAAAATAGATGGTGATTGTGGTGTGATGAATTTTCCATCTTTCGTGATGCCAAAGAAGTTTGCCGCACCAACCTCTTCAATCTTTGTATGCGTTGCTGGATCTAAATAAACACAATCAGAATAATCTAGTTCATGTGCTTGTGTTCCTGGTAATAAGCTGGCTGCATAGTTACCGCCTACCTTAGCTGCTCCTGTTCCTTTTGGTGCAGCACGGTCATAATCTGAAACGATAAAGTTCGTTGGTTTTAATCCGCCCTTAAAATAAGCACCAACTGGCGTACAGAAAACAACAAATAAATATTCCGGTGCTGGATGCACACCGATGTTTTCTCCTACACCAATCAATAAGGGTCTTAGATAAAGCGTTGCACCAGTTCCATAAGGTGGTACAAATTCTGCATTTGCTTTGACAACCTCTTTGACTGCATCAACAAACATTTCTTCTGGAACCATTGGCATCAACAAACGACGCGCGCTTTGGTTCATTCGGCGACTATTTTGTTCAGGACGAAATAGATTGATTTTCCCATCTTTCCGACGATATGCTTTTAATCCTTCGAAACATTGTTGTCCATAATGTAACGCAGGTGATCCTTCGTGAATCGTTAAATAGTTATCTTCTGTTAACTCACCTTTGCTCCATTCTCCATCTTTCCATTTAGCAATGTAGCGCCAAGGTGTTTTGATATATGAAAACCCAAGATTATTCCAATCTATTTGCATGTTCGTGTCCCCTTCATGTTTTTCTCCATATTTTACCATTGGCTTAGTTGTTTGTCATTTTTATTTTGAAAAACACCCTTTCTCATCCATTTTCTTTTTTTCTACTTCTTGATACAATGTTACAAAGAACGAGTGAAAGAAAAGAGGATTCTATGTATTTAACACAAATAGTAGCAACAAAAACATCATCAAGTGAAACAATTACCGATCAAGCTGTCCAACAAGTCAATGCCTTCCAACGATTTTGGAATGAGATCGATTGGGATGCGATTCTTGCAACTTTTATTGAAAAAACACTTTATTTGATTTTTCTAGTCATTCTTTTTAGTGTCCTGAGCAAAATCGGGAAATATTTACTTGATAAATCATTTAGTCAATATTCCAAAAAAGCTAGTTTGAACGAAAGTCGTTTAAAAACCTTACACAGTTTACTTCATACGATTTTTCATTATACGCTTGGCTTCTTCTTTATCTATGCATTGCTTTCTGTCATTGGTGTGCCGATAGGTTCCTTATTAGCAGGTGCCGGAATTGCTGGGGTCGCTATTGGTTTAGGTGCACAAGGCTTCATGAATGACATGATTACCGGTTTTTTTATTATCATGGAGCAACAAATGGATGTTGGAGACTATGTCCAATTGGCAAATTTGTCCATTGAAGGTACGGTTGTTTCTGTAGGGATTCGTACATTACAGCTAAAAGCAACTGACGGAACCGTACACTATATTCCCAATCGAAATATCACAACTATCAGTAACTTATCTCGAGCAAATATGTTAGTTCGCTTAGATATTCGAATCGTCCCTGAAGAAGGGTATGATAAAATTCAGGCAGTGATTCAACAAGTCAATCAACATCTAGCAGAAAAATATCAAAATGAATTACAAACTGAGCCAACTATTTTTGGTCTCGTTGATCTAGGAAATAGTAACTTTGCGATCCGAACCATCTGCTATGCATTAAATGGTAAACAACATGTCTTAAAGGAAGAATTTCTTAGCGCGTATGTCCAAGCTTTGACAAAAGCTGGATTTACGATCCCAAATACACCAGTTGGGCCCGTTGTATAAAATGAAGAAAAACTTTGTCAAAAAATAAAAGATCAGACATACCCTGTTATAGTTTACAAACTTTTTCTATAAAAAAGAGTGATCATTTCATTTCCAGAATGATAATCCTGTCATTTGATTTTCCACTATACTATGTTGTTTTTACGCGGCATGTCTCTCAGATTATCACGCGAGTAACACTTACTCTTGTGGAAACAGCAAAAAAGGAGAACAAGAGTATGCGCTCTGTTCTCCTTTTTCTAACTAATAAAAGAAGAAAGTCAGCTTTCCCTACGCACCTTGTCAGTGGCACCATCTGAGTGTCTCAGACTGTATTTCCTTTTTTACGGCGAGAGGTAATTTTTCCAATTCTTTTGTCCTTTCTTTTTGCTTTATTTTATTTTGGCTGAAGTTTTTTCTTCTTGAATATTTTCTATTTTTTGAATCTATGCTTGTGGGTTTGGCTAGTGGTAATTACTCTTGAATAATTTTCACTCGCCACAATTTCAACAAGCTTTCTGAATATCCGTTTTTGATACTAACGAATTGCAAATATATCAACAAAAAAGAGACCGAAATATAAACGTTTCGGACTCTTAAATGGCAAAAAATAATTATATCTCATGTGCCCTCCCCCCAAAAACTAGGCTTTGGAGGTTGGCATGATCTGCCACTCTTTTTTATCTTCACTTTTTATTGAACATTCACGTCCATAACTTGATAGAAGGCATTCACCGTATCACTAATATTCCAAACGGCTAAAATAATGTGATAACCCTTGCGATCTTGCGGAACAGAGATGGTATGGTTCACCAATTTTGGTGGTACTGTTGCATTGTCATTTACTTGACCAATTCGTTCAAAATCGCTAAATTTTAATGGCTGGTTAGGATTCCAACCTGGTTTTGTCATGTAGTAATCCCAAGTACTTGTGCGGTGTTGGGCAGTTAGTGTCCAAGAAACATTTAATGAGCCAGTATTGATTTGACTCTTATGCCAACGCGTCGCTGTTTGTTCGTCTAAAGGTTCAAAACCAGTTACGCCTGCACTTGCAATTTTTCCGTCAATAAATGTATTTTTCAATGCTTCAATACTTTGTGGTTCCCACTGTGCACGACCAACATTTTGATTCAAGTTCCCTGCAGCTGCCGTTCCAAAATAGGCACGACTACCAGGTTGTGTTACATAGCCATGTGCAAATCCAGGAAGACTAAAACCAAACAAGCCAACTCCAACCAAAACCAACAATAAGACTTTACCAAGCTTTTTCATAAATGAACCTCCTATAATTTGATAGCTACATTGTAACCGCTTACTTTCGTTTTGGAAATAAATATGCTTGACCGTTTGGTTATTAAGTTGCACAACAAAAAAAACAGACAGAAGCAAAACCATTGCTCTGTCTGCTTTTAATCAACTATTTCACGTTTAAAATAACCGATAAAATAAAATGATTGTTTTTTTAATTTAACAGATTGATTGTTTCTTTTAGTCCTTCTGTTTTAGAAGTCAAAATATTTCGTCTCTCTAATTCGTGAACCATGAAATTTACCGCTTTTAATAATTCTTTTCGCGTGATGATTCCTTTAAAAACTTTGTCTTCTGTCACAACTGGTAAAAAGGGTGAGTTAACTAACAAATGCAATACATCTTCTAGCTCCCAGTTTTCGTCAACCGTTGTGACATCCACTTCCATTACATCTGCGACTGTCAATCCTTCTAATGGTTCCATGCTGATATTTTGCAAATCCAGCATTTTATTCACAACATCAGATAAACTAATTAATCCAACAAAGCGATCGTTTTTGTCTAAGACCGGGATTTTTGAATATCCGACTTTCGACAAAACAAGCAAGCCGTGAGAAAGCGGATTTTGGTAAAGAACATTTGCTACATTCTCTGCTGGAATCAAAAATGTGTCTTGATTTTCCAACAGCAATTCTCTTACTACAGGTCCAATCATCGAGTGGCCTCCATTCTTGTTTGTTCAACAAGTTTATTTTACCGAAAACGGATGCAAAATTCATAAAGAAATGATGAACTTTTAGCAAAAATTAGAAATTCGTCCATAAAATCAGCGAGAAAAGTGAAATACTAATTCCTCTACTGGTTGATGTGCACGATTATAATATTGAACATTGATTTCATCAGCTAAACTTTCAATGATTGCATACGACGGGATTTGAATGGGGCCGCGTGGTTGTGAAACACTACCAGGATTTAAAAATAAAATACCATTTTCCATCTCACAACCGATTTGATGTGTGTGACCAAAAAGTGCCATATTGGCTTCGACTGATTGTGCTTCTAAAGCTAACTGAGTCAAATCAAAACGAACATTCGATAGATGTCCATGGGTAAGATAAATGGTGTCACGACCAGTATTGATGACTTTTTTTGCTTCAAACCCCGGGCCGTAATCACAATTTCCCTGAACAACTTGAAAGTTTTCCCACAATGCATCATCTGCAGGTAACTCTGAATCCCCACAATGAAAGAAAAAATCAACGTCCGAACGATAACGTTTGACTAAGTCCACCAAAATATCACGGTCACCATGATTATCACTTACAACTAAATAGCGCATTTATTTTGCTCCTTCCAACCACTGTTGCCATTTTTGGCTCAATTTTTTCATTGCTTGTCCACGATGGCTCACTTGATTTTTTTCCTCACCAGACATTTCCGCAGCTGTATGTGTTGAACCATCTGGAATGAATAGCGGATCATAACCAAACCCATTGTCCCCTTCAGGAATTCTAGCAATTTTTCCTGGCCATTCAGCTTCTACTACTAAACTATCTTTATCAGGCGCTGCAAAGACTAACGTGCAATGAAATTGCGCTGTTCGTTGTTCATTCGGGACATCTGTTAACTCGTGCAATAATTTTGCATTGTTTCCTGCATCACTTTTTGGTTCACCGGCAAAACGTGCAGAATAAACGCCGGGCATCCCACCTAGTGCATCGACTTTTAAGCCGGAATCATCGGCCAGTACAGGCTGTTTCAAGATTTGTGCAATTGTTTCAGCCTTTAAGCGCGCATTTTCTTCAAATGTTTTCCCCGTTTCTTCCACGTCTGGTATTTCTGGGTAGTCAAACAAGGTTTTAACTGCATATCCTTCTTTGCCAAACATTTGGCGGAACTCTTCCGCTTTCCCAGGATTTTTTGTTGCAATGACAATTGTTTTTGTTCCATCTTCTAGTTGACTTTCTTTAGCAGAAAGTTCAGTCAACAACGCATGCTTTTGTTCTGCAATCAGCTGTTCGATTGCTGACTTTCCATAAAAAAGCATATCGTTCAATTGTTCGCCATCAAAGGTTGCTTCTTCGCCTGTTCCTTGAATCTCTACAAATTTTCCAGATTCAGTCATCACTAAATTCATATCAACTAATGCTGCAGAATCTTCTTCATAATCCAAATCTGTTACACATTGACCATCAGGTAAAATTCCTACACTAATGGCAGCCAAGTGTTCTTTCAATGGATCTTCTGTCACTTCTTTTTCTCTGACTAGTTTTTCAATTGCTAATGTTAAAGCGACAAACGCACCTGTAATACTTGCTGTACGTGTTCCACCATCAGCTTGGACCACATCACAATCAACAATAATGCTTCTTTCACCTAACTTTTCCAAATCGACGACTGCGCGTAAAGAGCGCCCAATCAATCGTTGGATTTCCATTGTTCGACCGGTTAATTTTCCTTTGCTGCTTTCACGACGGTTTCTGGTATTTGTTGCTCGAGGAAGCATGCTGTATTCTGCCGTAACCCAACCTGTACCCGTTCCGCGTAAAAATGGTGGAACAGATTCTTCAATTGTTGCAGAACAAATCACTTCTGTGTCACCAAAACTAATGACCACTGACCCCTCAGGGTGTTTGAATACATTGGTACGAATATCGATTTTTCTTAATTCTTGTGCTTTTCTTCCATCATGACGCATGCGTTAATTTCCTCCTAATTCGATATGTTCAACTTCTAACTCATCAAGTGGTAACCAGTCTTGCGCAATTTCTTTGAACAACTTTGGCGAGCCGGTTGTATAAAATTTGCTGATTGTTCTTCCTGGAATAGGATTGTTACTAATTTCAAAA
Source organism: Candidatus Enterococcus courvalinii (assembly GCF_017315945.1). Classification (GTDB taxonomy): domain Bacteria; phylum Bacillota; class Bacilli; order Lactobacillales; family Enterococcaceae; genus Enterococcus_B; species Enterococcus_B courvalinii. Next base: position 39,787 of record NZ_JAFLWI010000013.1, on the reverse strand, counting down.
TAATCAAGGAGCATAGAAACTTCTCCGACAGTCTCCGCACCCGAGTCGATCAAAGTCACATTTTCTCCCATCACGTTTTGAATAATCGGGCGTAATAATGGATAGTGGGTACAGCCTAAAATAAGTGTATCTAATTTTTTGGTTAATAATGGTGCTAAAGTTTCTGCTACGATTTTCTTTGCAACAGAGGAGTGATACTCATTGCTTTCTACCACCGAAACAAACTTTGGACAAGGTAAGCTACTAACAGTCAACTCTGGTGCTTTTTCTTTGAGTGCTGATTCATAGGCGCCACTTTTCACCGTGCCTAATGTGGCAATCACTCCTACTTGTTTATTTTTCGTTGCTTTTAAAGCCGCGCGCGTTCCTGGAAGGATGACGCCAATCACAGGAATAGGTAACGCTGCTTTGATTTCATCTAGAGCTACTGACGTTGCCGTATTACAAGCAATCACAAGCATTTTGATGCCTTGATCAACCAAATAATTGGTCATTTCCCACGTAAATTGAATCACTTGTTCTGCTGGTCGTGGGCCGTATGGACAACGCGCGGTATCTCCTACATATAAAATATTTTCATTTGGCAATTGTTTCAGTGCTTCTTTGACAACTGTAAGTCCGCCAACACCTGAATCAATAAAGCCTATTGGGCGATTATCTGACAATGGAACCCATCCTTTTTTTTGATTTCATTCTATTTGTCTATTGTGGACTTTTTGAGGCAATTTTTCAAGTCTTGAACTTTTTGAATGGATTGCTTAGCACGCTCTTTTTCCAAAGAAAAAAACCTCCAAAAGTTAGATTTTCAGGTCTAACTTTCGGGGGTCGGCTCATTTTCAACAAAGAATTTGAGATTTTTTCTTTCTTAATAACTGTACTTCCGTCGTTCTAAAAATCCAGATAATAATGATAATGCGTAACAAATGACAAAGTACATCAAAGTCATCGCGACAAACATCGGCAAAACATAATTTGTATTTTGCCCATAAATGATTCGGGCTTGGTGCGTCAATTCTGGTAAAGAAATAATTACGGCTAATGACGTATCTTTAATTAGCGAAATCAATTGACTGACGATTGCAGGAATCATCGACTTAAACGCTTGCGGCATGACGATTTTCCGCATCGTTTCGATGTAAGTCAATCCTGTTGATAAACCTGCTTCCATTTGCCCTTTTGGTACGGCATTCAAGCCTGCGCGGAATATTTCTGATAGCATAGCTGATTCAAAAATCGTCAACGCAGCAACGGCAGACCAAAAGATATTCATTTGAATACCCACTTGTGGTAAAGCAAAATATGTGAAGAAAATGATTAGTAACAATGGCAGATTTCGAATGACATCAATCACCAAGCCAACGATTTTGGATAAATAAGGAATATTCGCAAAACGAATCACGCCAGTTAAACCACCAATCAAAAAACTAAAGATGATCGAGACCAAAGAAACTTCGACAGTCACTTTCAATCCTTCTAGTAAAAAACGGATATTCATCCATGAAAAAGCACCACTAAAATCCATTCAACTTCCTCCTTCTATGAACGAACTGCCCATTTTTTCTCAAGATGAACCATCAAATAAGAAAGGGGCAATGTAATAATCAAATAAAATAGACCAACAATAATATAGGTATCAAATGTATTGAATGTTTCACTAGCAATCAAGTCACCTTGATACATCAAATCTAATCCTGCAACCATTGCTAAAATAGATGAGTTTTTCACTAGATTGATGAACTGATTTCCTAACGGTGGAATAACTATCTTAAACGCTTGGGGCAAGACGATATAGCGCATCGTTTCTGAGTAAGTAAAACCAGAAGACATGCCGGCTTCCATTTGTCCACTAGGAACTGTTTGGATTCCTGAACGAACCGTTTCTGCAATGAATGCGGAAGTATAAATCGTTAAGCCGATCGTTCCAGCTTGAAACCCGTCTAATTGCATCCAATACATTGGTACAACTACGTAGAAAAACATGACAATGATTAGCAACGGAATATTCCGGAAAAACTCAACATAAGCTTTTGCTAAACCATTGATCAATTTATTTTTTGACAACTGAAAAATTGCCATCAATGTTCCAATAACTAAACTAGCTATGAGCGCCAAAATACTGGAAAAGATTGTAATTTTGAATCCTTCTGCAAAGGTCGCTCCATAAGTTTGTATCAATTCACTCATATTGCCCCTCCTTAATCAACTTTGCCATCTGTTTCATTTGGAAACCAGTGTTGATAAATTTCATCATATGTGCCGTCAGCAATCATTTCTGCTAATGCTTGATTGACTTTGTCCAAAAATTCTTCCTGTCCTTTATTGATGGCAATTCCATAAGGTTCGTTAGTAAATGTACCTCCTGCCAACGTATAGGCTGGATTTTCATCCGCCATTCCTAAAAGGATCGCATTATCAGTCGTCATTGCATCTCCTTGACCCGACTGAAGCGCCGTAAACGCCTCTGCATAATTCTCTAGTTCTAAGATATTTGCATCGGGTGCATGTTCACGAATATTCGCTGCTGAAGTCGAACCTTTGACAGCCAAAACTGTTGTCGAAGCATCTAAATCAGTCACACTTTGGATACTGCTTCCTTTTTTGACTAACAAAGATTGTCCAGCATCAAAATAAACGTCTGAAAAATCCACTTGTTTTTTTCGTTCATCTGTAATCGTCATCGTCGCGATGATCGCATCGATATTTCCATTTTTTAACAACGGAATCCTAGTTTTCGACGTCACTTCAACAAAATTTGCTTGTCCTTCTTTACCAAGTATTTTCTTAGTGATTGCTTTTGCAATATCGATATCGAAGCCTTGAACTTCGCCAGACTTGATGTCCATCATTCCAAATAAACGAGTATCATATTTGACACCCCAAGTAATCTCCTTTGTTTCTTTGATTCTTTCTGCGATATTCTCGTCCGCTACGCTTGCCCCTTTACAGCCAACCAGTGCAAGTAACACGATACTTAGCAGAAAGAGTAGACGAAAGCTTTTATGCTTTTTCATACAATTCCTCCTAAATTTTTAATGGTTGATTACTTTACTAATAAATTGTTGTGCGCGCTCTTCTTGTGGATTGTCAAAGAATCCTTTTACATCGCGACTATCTTCTAAAACTTCTCCTTCAGCCATAAAAATTACTCGATCTGCTACTTCTTTGGCAAATCCCATTTCATGAGTGACCACAATCATTGACATTCCTTCTCTAGCTAACTTCTTCATAACGTCTAGTACATCCCCAATCATTTCTGGGTCAAGCGCTGAAGTTGGTTCATCAAATAGTAGCATCTCTGGATTCATGGCTAGACCTCTGGCAATCGCAACACGCTGTTGTTGTCCACCAGATAGCATTGATGGATAAGAATCTTTTTTGTCTAACATGTTAACTGTATCTAAAAATTTTTCAGCATTTTTGACTGCTGTTGCTTGATCTTGCTTCAATACTTTAATTGGTGCTAGTGTGATGTTTTCTAATACGGTTTTATTGGGGTATAAATTAAAATGTTGAAAAACCATCCCGATATTTTTACGTACTTCTGTTAATTTTGTCTGTTTATCTCTTAAATCTTTGTTATTTATCAGTAGTTGTCCTGAAGAAATGGTTTCTAAGCCATTGATGCAACGTAGCATTGTACTTTTCCCAGAACCTGAAGGCCCGATGACAACAACTACTTCCCCCTTCGCAAATTCGAGGTTAATATTCTTCAAAGCATGGAATTTCCCATAGTACTTTTCCACGTTCTTAAATTCAATCATTGCCATATCATTACACTCCCATTATTATTTAGTAAGATTTCTTTTAAAGATACTTAATAAAACATATTATATCTGATAATAAAGGCAAATGTAAAGTTTCTACGTTATTTTCTACAAATATATTTTGTTTTTGAATGTTCATTTCCTTTCATTTTCCTTTGTATCCTTTCCGCGTTTTTTCATTTGACTAGTTGTTTCTTCCAAAAAAAAACGGTAAGATATAAAGTGCTAGTCTTACAAATCGTAAAGAGGTGTCTTTTTTGAAAAATATTATATTGACTGGAGACCGTCCAACGGGAAGATTGCATCTTGGCCATTATGTCGGTTCTTTAAAAACGCGGGTGGAAATGCAAGCTGACGAAAAGAATCAATTGTTTGTCATGATTGCTGACATGCAAGCTTTAACAGATAATGCAAAAAATCCTGAAAAAGTTTCTTCTAATGTGTTACAAGTCGCATTGGATTACTTGGCTGTTGGTCTTGATCCGAAAAAATCAACTTTATTTATCCAATCACAAATTCCTGAGTTATCTGAGTTAGCCATGTATTACATGAACTTGGTCAGTGTTGGGCGTGTGAAAAGAAATCCAACAGTGAAATCAGAAATCGAACAAAAGAAATTTGGCGAAAGTATCCCAACGGGTTTCTTTGTTTATCCGATTTCACAAGCTGCTGACATCACAGCTTTCAAAGCAAATTTAGTTCCTGTTGGTGAAGATCAAAAACCAATGTTGGAACAAACACAAGAAATCGTGCAAAGCTTCAACCATACGTATGGTCAAGTTCTTGTTGAACCAAAAGGTGTCTTCCCTCCAAAAGGAATGGGACGTTTACCTGGAATCGATGGCAATGGGAAAATGAGTAAGTCACTGGGCAATGGTATCTATATTGCTGACCCGGCTGATGTTGTTCAGAAAAAAGTCATGAGTATGTACACAGATCCAAATCACATTCATGTGGAAGATCCTGGTCAAGTAGAAGGAAACATGGTCTTCACTTATCTGGATGTCTTCGGAACAGACAAAGAAACAATCGAAGATATGAAAGCACATTATCGTCGTGGTGGGCTTGGTGACGTTAAAATCAAGCGCTACTTGATCGACGTTTTAGAAGCTGAATTTGCACCAATTCGTGCACGCCGTGAAGAGTTTGAAAAAGATCCAGCAGCTGTTATGGAAATGTTACGTCAAGGCAGTTTAGCTGCAAAAGAAGTAGCAGCAGAAACATTAGCAGAAGTAAAATCTGCGATGGGAATCAACTATTTTAACTAACTATCAAAATCAAAAAGTGAGGACCAAAATATTTTTCATTTTGGTCCTCACTTTTTGACTAAATATAACCCAGCCACAAGTTAGACGAGAAAGTCTAACTTGTGGCTGGGTTTTTCTGAATAAGTAAAGAATTAACGAATACTTGCGTGCAAGTTTTCTGTTAACGCATTTGTTACTTTATCCATAGCTTTATTGATTTCTTCATCAGTTAATGTTGCGTCAGGATTTGCAAATGTCAAGCTATACGCCATTGATTTGTTTCCTGCTTCAATATTGTCACCTTGATAAACATCAAATAATTGAATTTCTGTTAGGAATTTACCAGCAGATGCTTTAATCACTGTCTCTAATTCTTGGTTTGTTACTTCTTCTTTAACTAACAAAGCAATGTCTCGACTAACTGCTGGGAATTTTGTCACAGCATGATAGGTAATGCCAGCTTGTGCTGCTTCAATCAGTGAAACTAAATCTAATTCTGCAACATACGTTTCTGGAATGTCATACGCTTTGGCAATTGTTGGATGAACTTGACCAACAAATCCAAGGTATTGTTCCCCAAGATAGATAGCAGCCGTCCGACCTGGATGCATTTCTGGCATGGTAGTTGCTTGATAACTCATTTGTTCAGTAATGGATAATTGGGCAAAAATGTTTTCTAACAATCCTTTGATTGTAAAGAAATCAACTGGTTCTGCTTTTGTTTGCCAATCTTTTTCTTGCCATGTACCAGAAATAGCTAACGCAAGATGTTTTACTTCTTGTGGCAAATGAGTCAAAGGATCATTTTCTTGATAGAACACACGTCCTACTTCATAGAAACCAACATCAGTATTTTTACGAGCCACATTGTAATTAACATTGTCCAATAACCCACTAATCAAGTTCATCCGAAGAACTGAACGCTCCTCGCTCATTGGCCAGTCTAAACGAGTGATATTCGTTTCTTTCATTGCGAATTGACGAGATTTTTCTTCGGTCGTCAACGCATAACTAATTGCTTCACTCAATCCACTACCTTCAAGCAATGTACGAATGGTTCGGGTGCCTGCTTGTTCTGCTGTTAGACTTCCAGCAACTGTTTCTCCACTTGGTAGTGTAGATGGCAAACGATCATAACCATAGATACGAGCAACTTCTTCAATGATGTCTGCTTCAATTTGAATATCCCAACGTCTTGGTGGAACAACGACAGCGTATGTTTCAGTGGTTTCTTGATAATCAAAACCAAGTGCTTCAAAAATCTCGTTCACTTCTGCCCTAGTCAAGTTTGTACCTAAATATTGGTTAATTCGTTGTAGTGTGATTGGAACTGTTACATCTTCGACTGTTACTTCCGCGCCAGCTACTGCACCAGTTAGGACTTCGCCTCCAGCAAGCGCGACAATCATAGCTGCCGCAACGTCATTTGCTTCAGCAATTGTTGCATGATTGATTCCTTTTTCAAAACGTGCAGAAGATTCACTACGTAAATTGAATTGTTTGGCTGTTCGACGAATCGAAACAGGATCAAATAATGCTGCTTCTAATGCTACAGTTGTTGTTGTTTCAGTGATTTCTGAATCCAAACCACCCATAACACCTGCTAAAGCAACAGGAACCGAGCCATTAGTAATCACTAAGTTTTCTGGTGTCAATTCACGCGTTTCACCGTCAAGTGTCACTAATTCTTCTGCTTCTTTGGCATGACGGACAACAATTTCTTTCGAGCCAAGTTTGTCATAGTCAAATGCATGTAATGGTTGACCAAACAATAACAGGATATAATTTGTTACATCAACTACATTGTTGATTGGACGAATTCCTTCGTTCATTAAAAGGTTTTGTAACCATTGTGGACTTGGTTGGATTTTAACCCCTTCAATTACCCGAATTTGATACGCTGGAACAAGTTCTTTATCTTCTACAGTCACAGCGATTTTTTCACTAGCTAAACGATCAACTTCGATTAATTTTTCATCATTGAATGTTGGTGTTTGGCGATAAATTGCGCCAACCTCATAGGCAACACCACGCATGGATAATGCATCAGCGCGGTTCGGTGTGATCGATAATTCAATAATTGAATCATCCATCCCAAGGTATGAAAATACTGGCTCACCATTCACAGCATCAGCAGGAAGATAATAGATCCCTTCTGCATATTCTTTTGGCACGACGCTATCAGAAAAACCAATTTCTTGTAGCGCACAGATCATCCCATTGGATACTTCACCGCGCATTTTTCCTTTTTTGATTTTCACATTGCCAGCAATCCGTGAATTGGGTAAAGCAACGATGACTTTAATACCCACTTTAACATTCGGTGCGCCACAAACAATTTGAGATAATTCATCTTCCCCAATATCTACTTGGCAAATGGATAAGTGATCAGAATCAGGATGCGGTACACATTCTTTTACTTCACCGACGACAATTTTTTTCAAACCTTCTTCTGGTACTTCGATCCCTTCGACCTCGATACCAGTAACAGACATTTTATCTGCTAATTCTTGTGGTGTCACTGCTGATAAATCAACATATTGGTTTAACCATTTATATGAAACTAACATCCTTTTTTACTCCCCCTTGAACTGACTTAAGAAACGCAAGTCATTTTGATAAAAATTACGGATATCATTAACACCGTAACGTAACATTGCTACGCGATCTGGTCCAAGTCCAAAAGCAAATCCCGAATATTCATTTGGATCGATTCCTGACATCTCTAAAACATTTGGATGAACCATTCCAGCACCTAAAATTTCAATCCAACCAGTATATTTGCAGACATTACAACCCTTGCCTCCACATTTGAAACAGCTAACATCTACTTCAACAGACGGTTCAGTGAATGGGAAATAACTTGGACGCAAACGAATTTTGCGATCTGCTCCAAACATTTTCTTCATCACAACTTCTAGTGTCCCTTTCAAGTCTCCCATTGTTACATTTTTATCAATCACAAGACCTTCAATTTGATGGAATTGATGGCTATGAGTAGCATCATCTGTGTCCCGACGGAAAACTTTCCCAGGTGAGATCATTCGTAGTGCACCTTTTGAGAAATCATGTTTTTCCATTGTTCGTGCTTGAACAGGGGAAGTATGTGTACGAATCAAAATATCTTCGGAAATATAAAACGTATCTTGCATGTCTCGCGCAGGATGGTCTTTTGGCAAATTCATTCGTTCAAAGTTGTAGTGATCTGACTCCACTTCGTAACCTTCAACGATTTGATAACCCATTCCCACAAAAATATCTTCGATTTCTTCCATGATTTGTGTCAAGATATGGCGTGTCCCTTGTTTTACTTGACGACCAGGTAAAGTCACATCAAGTGTTTCTTTTGCTAAAGCAGCATTCAGTGCTTCTTCTTCAAGAACTTCTTTTTTACGTTCAATTTCTGCTGTTAATAAATCACGAATTTCATTCGCAAAGCTACCTACTTTTGGTCTTTCTTCTGGACTAAGGTCTTTCATTCCACGAAGAACTTCGGTAATCGGGCCTTTTTTCCCTAACGTTTCCACGCGGATTTGATTCAATTCTTTCAAATCCTGTGCGGCAGTAATTTTAACAATCGTTGCTTCTTTCAAGCTTTCGAGTTGTGCTTGTAAAGACATTGCTGATTTCCTCCTTCAAATTCAAATACAAAAAAAGACCTCATTCCTATCAAGGAACGAGGTCTTCGCGATACCATCCTAATTTGTGAGTAAAGCGAATAGCTACTCACACACTTACTTGATTAACGACAATTGCCGGCCTAGTAGAAAAAACTAGGCGAACTCAGAAAGTGAACTTCATTTTTCAAACACAGGATTTGCTCTCAGTCTATGACAAATCTCCCTGATCTGGTTTAGCCAAACTACTCTTTTTCGTCATGGTTCTTTGTTTATTTACAATTTACAAAATCAATTCTACAAGAATTTTGTCCTGAAATCAACTGCATTCTTCCTCAGTGACCCACTTTTCACTCCAAACTTGTAACTGTTTGATTGAGTTTTGTAGATCTGCTCCTTTTTCAGTCAAAAGATACTCAGAACGATTAGATTCATTACAGGAAATATTTCGAGTAACAATTCCTTCTTTTTCTAACTCTTTTAGACGCTCGACTAATACTCGATCGCTAACCATCGGAATCTTTGCAGCAAGATCAACAAAGCGTTGCGGACCATTTTCTAGTAGTACATCAATAATTAACCCGTTCCATTTTTTCCCCAAAATCGAGAAAGTTTTCTCAAACTTCGGACATAGAACAAAGTCTGTCTGTGTAAGCTCCATCTTACTCACCTCTTTTTGAAGAGTATAGCATAATACTTACAAAGTGTAAGCAACTTATGCTTATTCATAATCTTTTGTTAACATTTATGATTTTTTTACCACGTAATAAAACTAAAAAGGTATTCGTTACAGGTTTCCCTAAAGAATCTGCCAATGCTTGTTGGTAAAGTCGGAGTTGTCCTAAATATTTTTGGACAACTTTATCAATCTCAGCTGGATTATCTGGATTCATAAGAAAATCTGTTTTGAAATCATAAAGATAAATTTCATCTACAAATTCAATATAACCGTCAACGATTCCGTGAATAAGTAACTCATCGCTTTCATCTGGATAATTTTCAAACACTTCTTCTGCTGTCATCAACATCGCAAATGGTTGCTCTCTCTTCACTTTTGTGGCGTTCTCCAATAACTGCTTTCCAAGCTCTGTTTCAAAAAACCAAAGAATCGCAGAAATGTCGACTTTTTTTGCCACTTGTTGATCTACTAATCTTTTTTTGACTAGCTCTGCTAATAAAGTTTGGATTGATTCTTCTGTTGGTGGCACCAACGGTAATAATTGCAACAATGTATGTGTGACTGTTCCAATTGCACTTGCCGATACCCCTTTTTGTAAAAATTTAGGCTCAGCCAACTGTTCTTGTGTATAACGAAATTGTTGATTTTTTGCTTTTGTTTGATTGTCTTCCCAACTTAACTTTGTTGCCTGACTATCATCTGGATCCTCAAATAATCGCTTGATTTCCGAAACTGATTGGTAACTGGTCGTTTGAGTGGCAGCCTGATAAGGATAAACATATGCTAAACGTTGACGCAGAGTTTCTGATAAGCCAATTTGGTTTTCTTCCGATTTAATTAAAGAAGGTCCACGCTGTGCAAGCTGGTGACGCTTTTCGACTAACGCTTGTTGATCCATCCATAAAACGCTAAAGGAATCTTTCGCATCAGCTAAAGTCATTGTTGACTCGTCCTCCAAATATTCGGACATTCGAGGATGACGAATCAAGCTATAGCCAATCCAATTCATTAAGCTCCCTCGACCTTTTAAACGGAGCGCTGGATCCAGAACAAGTTCCGCTGTATTTCGCGCTTCGCTCCACGTTTTAATCGTTTGTTCGCGACTCTTATAGGAGCCAACAATAAACAGTTTTTGTTCCGCCCGAGTCAATCCGACATATAACTTACGCATTTCCTCCGATAATAATTTGTTTTGTCTAGCTAATTTGATTGCTTGAAAAGGTAATGTATCAAACAACACGCGAGTTTGCGGATCCATATAGCGGATTCCTGCACCTAATTTTTCTTCAAATACATAACGTTTTCGTAGATCTTGTAAATTGAATTCTTTCGTCATGTCCAGCAAAAAGACAACGGGAAACTCTAGTCCTTTACTCGCGTGAATCGTCATCACCCGCACTGCATTGTCTTCCACCGCAATGACAGGTTCTGCCAAATCTTTGTCCTTTTCTTGCATTTTTTCGATAAAACGAACAAACTGATACAGCCCTCGAAACGAACTTTGCTCATAAGCTTTCGCACGATCCACTAGCGCATATAAGTTTGCTTGTCGCTGGACACCAGCCGGTAATCCTACCACATATTCTAAGTAACCTGTTTCGTAGTAAATAGCCCAAAGCAAGTCTGCAATTGAAGAGCGCCGTGCAAGTTCACGCCACTTATCCAATAATTCTTTAAAATCAGAGAGCTTAACACTCAAGTGATCTTGATTCAATTTTTCATAAGTCAAAAACGCATCAAAGAATGTATGGTTTCGATCTGCTAAGCGAATCTGTGCCAATTCAGGTTCAATCAAGCCAACGATTGGCGAACGTAAAATAGCTACCAAAGGAATATCTTGATAAGGATTATCAATGATTTGTAGTAATGAAATCATTGTCCGAATCTCCGTTGCTTGGAAATAGTTTTGGGCGTCGTTCATTTCCAATGGAATATCTAATGTCTTAAACACATCTAAGATCGTTAAATTATTTTTTTTCGTCGGTGTTAGCAGAACAATATCGCCATATTCAACTGGTCGATTCACTTTCAATTTTTTATCATAGATTTCCCACTTACTATCAACTAATTCACGAATTTTCAACCCTGTCATCAATAATTCGCCTTCTGTTTTATCTTCAAGAAAATCATCCGAAGGTAACTCTTCCGTGGTTTCTTCCTGTTCTTTTTCATAAATCAAAATTTCTGGATCAAACTGCGTACTTTTAGGAAAATCAGGAAACCCTAGCGCTAATTTTGCTGCTTCATCATAAGTAATCTGACCAACTTGCTCATCCATAATCTGACTAAAAATCAGATTAGTGAATCTTAATACTTCTTCTCGTGAACGAAAATTTTCTGCCAGAACGATTCTTCTACCGCCTTCTGCTTTTGAAAAATCTTGATATTTTTTGATAAATAAACTTGGATCAGCTAAACGGAAAGAGTAAATGGATTGCTTGACATCCCCAACCATGAAAAGATTCCCGTTCGTTGGGTCTGGTTCTCTTAACCAGTATAAAATTGCCTCTTGCAGTTGATTGACGTCCTGATACTCATCAACCATTACTTCTTTAAATTTCTCTCGATAATAGTTCGAGGCTTCACTTGCTGCCCAACTGTTCGCCGTTCTTTTGGTCAAAATCATCAGTGCTAAATGCTCTAGGTCATTAAAATCTAATACACCTTTTTCACGTTTCTTTTCACTAAAACCGGTCATAAATGCTTGCGTTACTTGACACATCTCTTCCACTAAAGGAAGAGTTTGTGCCATAATGGCTTCCATTTGCGCTGGTGAAACAACAAAATAATTCTTACTAATTTCTTGAATCGTTTTTTTCGATCGATCTCGAAGAGCTTTTATTTCTGCTGATAACTCTTTCAACTCTGCTTTCCTACTGCTTTTAAATGTTGAAAAGGTTAAATTCTCTAATCCTTGATAAGCAACATCTAGTTGGTCTTGTATAAATGCCTCATAGATTGCGTTGATTCTTTCATGCTCCTCGGAAACCTGGTCATACATTTTTTCCAAACCTTCCGTCTGCGCTAAGCGAACCATTTCTTCGTAAGCTTGTATACATTGAAAAACATCTGCCAAAATCAACGGGCGTAGTTGCTCTTGATATAGTGCCGATTCGCCAAGTGAGCCTTCTAAGCGATAAGCATCACTCAAACCTTTAAGCCAATTAGCTGGATCTGGATTAGCACGCGCAAATTCATAAAGAGAAAAGACCAAATCAGTCAATCCTTCATCTGACCGATCATTTGAAAAGTTTGTCGTTAATTGGAAAAACCGTTCATTTTTTTCTCCGTAAAGGTGTTCACGTAATTCGTCCCACACATCTTCTTTCATCAACAAAGTTTCTGTTTCATCAGTTAACATTCGAAAAACCGGATCGATATCAATCAAGTAATAAAAACGACGAATGACAGTTAAACAAAATGCATGTAGTGTCGAAATATTAGCAGTAGGTAGCAACATCAATTGCTTCGTAAAATGTTGTTGATGTTGTGTATCTGTTTCCTCATTGATTGCCGACTGCAAAGCTTCTTGGATTCTTTCTTTCATTTCACGTGCAGCAGCTTCAGTAAACGTAACAATCAAGAGTTCATCAATATTTACGCCCATTTTAAGTTTTTCAATCACACGACGAACAAGAACCGTCGTTTTCCCAGATCCTGCTGAAGCGGAGACAAGTAAATTGTCCCCACGGTCAAAAATAGCTTGCCATTGTTCATCTGTAAAACGTTCATTTTGGGGTTTTAACGGAATCTGACTCACTCTTCTTCACCTCGTTTCAAAATTCTGCGTAATGCTTCATCCTTGTCCAATTTTTCTAAACGATGATAATTATTTTCTTTTAACATTACATCGAAAGTACAGACACTTCGAAATGGACAAAATTGACAAGCAATACGCTGCTTATCTTTATACGCTGGATTCAGTTTGATTTCTCCCGAAGTGATTGCTTCACCAGCTAAACGCATATTTTTACGATTATGTGCCATAAACTGATGCAATTCTTCCTCTGTAAAGAATTTTTCTTTACTGTAGCTGCCTTTTTGATACTCATCTTTCGCATTTTTTTTCACTGGATAGATCAAAGATTGTTCTTTCGCTTCTAGCGAATGATCAAGAACTTCCAACAATCCCGGATCGTCAACAAAAACGCCATCATAACTAAATTTTTTCAACGTATTCTTTTCAATTTCTTCATTTTCTGTTAATACAGGATTATGGACATGTAAATAGTAGGAACCAGCAGGCTTGACTGTAGCTTGTCCGGTTAAGCGTACTGCGTCCATCAAAGCGACATCTAAGTAAGTCAGCAGTTGCATAGCCATTCCATAGTAGGCCTCCGTAACATCAAATGTTCGCCCACTTGATTTATAGTCCACGACACTTAACCATGTTTCCTCTTGCTCCGTTGCCGTATCGATACGGTCGATTTTACCTCGAACATGAAGTTTTCCGCCATTTTGCAAAGGTAATTCCAAACCAGGGATTCCTTTTGCCCCAGCAATTTGTCCAAATAAAATCTCTGTTTGTAATGGATGTAGCCCCGTATTTTTACTTTGCTTTTGTAACGCCCATGCAACTTTTTGGATTGTTTGACTCAATTGATAGCGAATATAGTTCATCCGTGCAGAGCTATCTAAAATTTCAAAGCGTAATTCACCAAACACGTCTTGGAGAACTTTTTCAGTGAAGTCTTGACGTTCTTTTTCTGTCATACTAACAAGTGAAAGTTGATTTGAAAATAATAATTTGAAGAAACGATCTAGTGACTCATGATAAAAGTCCCCTGTTGCTGCGGGTGTCAACCCATAGATCATACGTTCTTTCAACTTCAAGCCAAATTGAACAAAGTATTTATATTCACAATTGTAGAAATTTTCCATCCGAGAAATAGATGTATAGATTTCTTTTCCGTATAACTGTTCTGCTAATTCTGTTGGTAATGAAACTGGAACATTCAAATGAGACTGACTTTCAAATACACGCAAAGCAAAATTTCGCCAAGGAGAATGAAGTACAACTTCTCTTAATTCGGTCCAAACTTTCGCTAATTGTTGTTTCTCATCCGCTGCCAAACGAAACATTCGATTCAATGCATCAATAGCACTCCGATACGTGCCAATATAATTTGCTGGATCACTAGTTACCATCAACCGTGTCTTTTTCTCGATTGGAATTGCCAAGTAACGATTGATTCGTTGTAAATAAGGAGAAATTTTCAAACTTCGATCCGTATCATAACTTTGCGCATAGCTTAAATAAAGTCGCTCTGTCCCTGAAAGAAAGACCAAATAAGCTTGAAAAGGCTCAGAAGACATACTTTCCGTTGCAGGATCAAACAAATACTGGTCTTCAGCCAATGCTTGATTCAACTGTTCTCGTTCTTCACTAGACAACAATCCTTTTGTTTCTTGACGAGCTGGAAAAGTCTGATCATTCAAGCCCAAAGCAAAAGTGATTTTTGCTTGATTTGGCCGAACCAATTCTAAGCGATTCACTTGAACTTGATCAATTGCTGTAGGGATCTTACCATAACTTAGGTTTTCTAATCCACTGCTGATAATCTCTTGGAAGATTCCCCATTCGAAACTGGTTTCTCCATATATCAATGCAAACTCGTCCAATAAGTCAATCAACGCACCCCATGTTTGCTCATGATTTCTTGCTTGAGCTAAGTTTCCGCGAGCCACTTCTTGGTTTCGCCAAAATAAAAGCTGTTGACGGACACCACTCGTTACTAAAAACTGATAAAAAACATTAGCGGCTTCTTGTCCATTTTCACAATTTTTGATTTTTTTAAAGAAAATTGGGATATTACTCTGGAATAAGCGTCGAATTTCATTTGATTGCTCTTGTAGTTCTTGGACATCTTCCAGCTCTTCTGATTCAAAGTTGTAAGAAACAAACGTCCAATCCTTTGCACGGGTCCAATAATTTCCTTGATAATTATAAGCCAAAGCAACATTTTCTGTGAGGTCCAGTTTCTTACGAAAGTCATCTCTTATAACTTGCCAGTCTTCTTGTTCTAATTCGGGATTTTCTGGAGCAATCAATAACTCCGTTTTGAAAAATCGCATAATATCACTCAACCGATACGCGTAACGATCCAAAGCAAACAAACTATTAATCCATTCAATCAAGGGATGATTTTCCATTAATTGTTCTTCATCAAGATAAAATGGAATCGCCATTTCTTGAAAAATCGGTTTTAGTAAATTGCCATAAAGAAGCATATCTTTCGTCAATACTTGGATATCACGATACCGACATTCTCCCTCACTTACCAAACGACGAATTTCTACAGCAAGCTGTTGGACTTCTTCTGTCGGTGTCTCCGCCTCCCACAAATGAATCGTCTTTTGTGCACCGATTTTTCGCGAACGATTTTGCTTTTGACTACTTGTTTCTTCCCACATATCTTGTAATGCAGCTAACGCCTCTGGTACTTCTTTTGCTGGTGCATATTGATCAACTAAAATCGGCGCACGCTGTTTTCTTGCTCCATTCAACAGGCGAAAATATAACTTACCTGTTTCGTGAAATAAATTTAAAGGTTCAGGTACTTCATTAGGATAAGGTCTGTCAAGTAATAAATCGACAACCAGATTTCCTTTTGCCATCATTGCGCTCAACAGCTGATACTCCTGCGCATTGATTCGAGAAAAGCCCGTCATCAAAAATTTCACATGTTGAAAATCATGTTGGTAGAGATATTCACTCAAAATCGCCAAAGCATCTTCAGCTTGTAACATGCGTTCAAATAATTCTTCTTCATACGCAGAAAAAATCAACCGCAAATCTTGCATTTTCAATTGTTGATCTGCTTCTTTTGGACTTTCCCTCATTAAGCTAGCCGTTAAATCACTGGGCTGAACATTTCCTGTGCGCATTTCTTCATACAATTCTTGGAGTTGCTTGATAAATCCTTTTTTGTTGACTTCTCCACGAAAAATAGTCAACTTTTCACGATTTTTTTCTAAAATCTGACGCAGAATCATTGCTGAGCCAGTTTCGGTGATGCTATTCCCTGAAAGCAAAGTTGTCTGTTGCAAAATGTACCATGCGAGTCGATAAAAACTGAAAACTTGGACATTTGTTGTACTAAAAGTTTTTGTTCCTTTGCGCTGACGTAACATTGCTAATAATTCTTGTTCTTGTTCAAATTTATTGTAATTAGGGACAAGGAAAAAGACTTGGTTTTGAGGAGCTGCTTCTAACCAAGCCGTCGCCTCATCAATTAATGCTGTTCGATGATCTTTTTTACCTGAGCCGAGAATAAATTGTAAAGACATTTTACTCCTCCTTTACTTTTTGATGCTCCTCTATTATAACAAAAAAACTGAACATTCGTTCTACTTATCAAGGTTTTTGGTGAAAAGAAATAACTTTTAAAAAAAGGTTGTGGTGCAAAGCGGTCAGCTTCGACAAAATAATGAGCAACTGACAAAAATAGCTTTCCATATTTTTGGTCAGTTACGAATTATTTCGAGAAGTTGCTTTGAGAACACCGTGGATAAGGTTGTGGCGCAAAACACCTAACTCCCACCAGAGAGCGCGCAAGCACTTAAAATAGCTTTTCATAATTTTGATTAGTTGAGCGTTATTACGAGGAGTTCCTTGGGGCACTCGGAGGAAAAAACTATCACAAATCATCCCCCTTCAACAATATCATACGCAATTGCACAAAATAATTTCTTCTATTTTGAAGTAAATGTAACTATATGAAAAAGTTGCTTTAAGAACATCTCAAATAACTTTGCGACAAGAAAATAGTCAGCTACAAATTTTTTTGAATTGATCTTATATCTAAACTATTTTTCCACAAAAAAAAGCCTAGGGCATCAATTGCCCAAGGCACTAAGAATTTTTAATGAATTGAACCCATCAGTTTCTTAATTGGTTCTTTGATTGTGAACAATAAAATCCCGCCGACTATTGCAACAACCCCAATGATTCCAAAATATGCTGATTCAGTTGCCGGTGTATAAAAACGAGCGATTTGTGCGTTAATTGCTTGTGATGAGGCATCTGCTAAGAACCAAATAGCAATGGTTTGTGATTCAAACGCGCGCGGTGCTAGTTTAGTTGTTACTGAAAGACCAACTGGTGATAAACACAATTCCGCAATTACGATGATGAAGAAGCTACCCACCAACCACATTGGGCTTACTTTTCCAGCTGTTCCATATAATAAACCTGGTAACATCAATAATAAGTAAGAAAGTCCAGCAAATAATAAACCAAGCGCAAATTTCACAACAGTAGATGGTTGTTTTTGTCCTAGTTTTGTCCATAAAGTAACGAAGACAGGTGTCAAAACAAAAATGAAAATCGGATTTAATGATTGGAACCAACTTGCTTGGATCGTTACACCAAATAAAGTTGATTGTGTTCGTTCACTGGCAAACAATGCAAGAATAGATGAGCCTTGCTCTTGTAATGACCAGAAAATAATTGCTGCTAAAAACAAGGGAATATATGCTAACACGCGTGGTTTTTCTTCTGCAGAAACATCTTTTGACGTTAACATTTTTACAAAATAGAAAACAGGCAACACAATTCCAAGTACGCTAATCGAATTAACAAAGAAATCAATAGAAAGATGACCAGTTAATTGTGCACCACCAAAAATAGCAATGATTACGACAATTGCAAGAACAAAGTTACGAATAAAACCTTTACGTTCTTCTGGTGTTAATGGGTTTGGTGCTTTTGTTCCAACACCGTCTAATGTTTTACGTCCTTGAATGATATATTGCAATAAACCAAAGAACATCCCAAACGCTGCTAGTGAGAACCCTAAATGATAGTTATATTCTTGACCCAAAGTCCCAACGATCAGTGGTGCTAATAACGCGCCCAAGTTCACACCCATATAAAAGATTGAGAAACCTGCGTCACGACGTAAATCCGTTTTTGAATAAAGATGGCCCACCATTCCAGATACATTTGGTTTCAGTAAAGCTGTCCCCATAATGATCAATGCCATTGAAATAAATAAAGCTCCTACTCCAAATGGGGTTGCTAAAACAATGTGACCAAACATGATGAATACTCCACCAAAAAATACTGTTCGCTTTGCTCCAAGTAAACGGTCAGAAATCCAACCACCAACAATACTTGACATAAATACAAGTGAACCATAAATCGACATGATTGCTAAGGCTGTAGTACGTGGTAATCCAAGACCACCATTTGAAACTGCGTCATACATATAATAAAGAAGTAATGCGCGCATCCCATAATAACTGAATCGTTCCCACATCTCTGTGAAGAACAATGTTGATAACCCCTTCGGCTGGCCAAAGAAGCCTTTATCTTGTTGATTTTCCATAATCCATACCCCAATTCTTTAAATTTTCAGAAAATAATAAACATATTCACCGAAAAATTTAACTGAAAAACTTATTTAAGAAATATATACTTCTTTTCTATAAAAATAAGTAAAATTCAATGACAAAATAATAAGAATAAAAAAACACACATTTAATAATTATATAGTACCACTCCATAGACAAAGTGGAAAAAGTCGCTAAAGCAACCAAGTAACCGCTATCACTCTTTTTGCTTTCTCATTAAATTTTTCTTCAAAAAAAAGTTAAAATTTTTTGAGCATTTCTATTTACTTACTTTTTGTAAGGTGATATACTTCATTTTGTATTCAATTACAAAAAGTAAGTTAAAAAACAACATTCAAAGGGAGATTATATTATGACTACATTTACAAATACTTTAAAAAACCGCCGTTCTATCTATCATTTGGGACGCAACGTTTCATTATCAAACACAGAATTAGAAGCACTTATCAAAGAAGCAATCAAAGAAAGTCCAACTGCTTTCAATGCACAATCAACACGCGCTGTTATTCTTTTCGGTGATGCTCACGAAAAATTATGGGAAATCACAGAAGAAGCACTTCGCCCATTAACACCTGCTGAAGCTTTTCCTAACACACAACAAAAATTAGCTGGTTTCAAAAATGGTTACGGAACTGTTTTATTCTTTAAAGACACTGACATCGTTAAAGGATTGCAAGAACAATTTGAACTTTATGCGGATAACTTCCCAGATTGGTCAGAACAATCAAATGGTATTGCAACAGCAAATACTTGGGTTTCATTAGTTGATCAAGGACTTGGCGCAAACTTACAACATTACAATCCAGTAATTGACGAAGCTGTTGCAAAAGAATGGAACATTCCTGCAAACTGGAAACTACGTTCTCAATTAGTCTTCGGTTCTGTTGAATCACCTGCTGGCGAAAAAGAATACATGAACGACGAAGATCGTTTCCGCGTATTTAGCTAAGCTACGTACAAGAAAAAAAGGACACGTTTAGGATAAACCTAAGCGTGTCCTTTTTTAGTTTAAAACAATCATTTTTATAGAAAACAAAATCGGTGCTTAACGCTTTGCACCACATTCTTTACTCTTCATCAATCATAATATCAATTTGTGCATCATCATTTAACCGCTGCGCTAAAAATGGCACCAATTCCTCTAAAGAAGTAGAAAATTTTAGCATTGGCCCACGCCAACCCTTACGGAAAAAGTTCATTTTTACTTCATTTGAACCTTGT
The DNA here is from genome assembly GCF_017315945.1 of Candidatus Enterococcus courvalinii. Taxonomy (GTDB): domain Bacteria; phylum Bacillota; class Bacilli; order Lactobacillales; family Enterococcaceae; genus Enterococcus_B; species Enterococcus_B courvalinii. Next base: position 19,902 of record NZ_JAFLWI010000013.1, on the reverse strand, counting down.
GGTTGATATAAAACGATTCGATTGATCTCAGAAAAAGGAACACCTCGTTTATCAAAGCTATTTAAAACCAAGCCATCTTCTGTGATTCCACGGCTATCCAATAAAAAACTGATGAATATCATTGCTGATAAAACAGCCTTCGCTAAGTCGTCTAGTGTTGGCTGACTAATGACAGTAAACCAGATCACTAGGACCACTAGAAATGGGACTACCAGATAAACCCAACGATTTCGGACTGCTTTATAAACAATTTCTCTACGGACAAACCATAAAAATAAGAACATGACAAAAACAAATGCAAACAATAACAAAGTAAAAGTCGTTATCATTGTACATCACCTCTCTTCTCTCATCTCAAGAAAACTTTTCTCTTTCTACTAAGTATATAGAACTTTTGAAAAAACAGCAAAAAGGACACGCAGCAACACTTTTCGCGTTTGAGCTACTTGTCCTTTTTATTTTTTATTCAAATGTATCATATTTTGCAACAACCATGCTGGACTTCTCTTCCAATAACTCTTGGTCTTCGTCAGCACACTGAGCAACTTTGACTACGGCACAATTCGTCATTTTTGATACAACTTCTCCAACAACTGGTTGTGTGAATCCAATTGGCTTACAAGAATACTTTTCTCCTAAATTTATCATTTCTTCCGTCATCAAAATCCTCCTACACTGCTGCCCCATTTTCTTTCCTGAAGTACTTTATTCAGGTCGAATGTTCATTGTCATTGCCGGTTAACGCTTGCTAACAACTTTTTGAACAAACCATATTGGCATTATAGCCTACTGGTTTCGTTTTCACAAATAAAACCCCTTCTAAACACGAAAGTTTCGTTGAAAATTCATAAAAAAGAACGGAATTATTCATTTTTTCTTTCTCTCAATAGTTAAGTTGAAATAGTTGAAAAAATTATTACTAGCTGTTAATTTTTTTATGTAAACTTTCTCACCAATAATTAGTGAAAAAGTATTTTACATTCTCAAAAAAAACATTATAATAGCAAGAATGTAAGATATTCCCCTGTGGAATAATTGGAGGTCCTTATGAAAAAGAAAGTTGCAAAAAAATTAACAGGAATTGTTAGTATCAGCTTACTTGCTGCTGGCTCAATTTATTGGTTAACCACTCCCAACTCAAACGAAACACCACAGCAAAAACAAGAGAATCAGAAACCTCCAGCTAAAAAAAATTCAAATGAAGCAAACGAAATCATTTTAGATGTCCCACTTGCTAATCAGTTTGACGAACCAGCTTTAGAAAATGGCTGTGAAGTAACTGCCCTTTCTATGCTCTTAAATTACTATGGCTTTGATACGAACAAAAATCAATTAGCAAACGAGCTTACCTATGTACCTGTATTCAATGAAGACGGCACCCATGGTGATCCAAATGAAGGATTTGTTGGTGATATTTCTGGTGGAGACTGGGCAATGGGTGTCTATGTCGCACCAATTGCTGCACTCGCACAAGAAGTAGTCCAAACCAGCTATCACGCTCAAGCAAAAAAAGAAGCGTCACTTACTGATATCAAAGAAGCATTGAATGAGGATAAACCCGTTTGGACTAGTGTCACCATTGAGTTTGAGGTCCCCGATGACAATGATTTTATGACTTGGATCACCCAAAATGGAGAAGTTTCTGTTACTCCCCTCATTCACGCTTGTGTTGTAACAGGCTATGATGAGGAAACGATTTACGTGAACGATCCCTATGGTGAAAAAAATCGAGCAGTTCCAATCGAAGATTTTACTGAAATCTTTGAAGCAATGGGTGGACAAATGTTAACCTTGGAAAAAAGTAACTAGCGTTCTTTCAAAGAATGACATATACTTTAGACAAGAAGATTCTAGTTTGAAAGAGGAGGCGTCATCATGGAAAGATTCAATCAAAAAAAACCGAATCCAAATGAAATTCCAATCATTTTTGTACGTGATGATTCTGGGAATGTTCAGGGAAAAATTTCCGTCAATGAATGGACAAACCGTCACCGCCCTTCATCTTTGAATCAATTGGAAATCAAATTATATCGTCAAGCTTTGGCCTATTATGCCGAACAAGATTTTGAAAAAGCAATTGATATCCTAAAATTTTTGATTTTACAAACTGAATACACGCACTTTGAATATGTTGAGCGTTTAGCAAATATCTACCATTTGAAAAATGAACTATCACTTGAATTAAAACTTCTTTCTTCGACTATTTCTGTGGCTGAAATAACAGGCCTCCCATCTAGTTTAGTTAGAAAAATCGAACGCCGAATCGAACGAATCAAGAAAAACAAGTAGCGGATAAGTTAAATTAGTTGCGTTTTTCTTGATAAGTGCTAACATAAATTTGCGTTGAGTCATTGGGATGTAGCCAAACTGGTAAGGCACTTGACTCTGAATCAAGCAATTGCAGGTTCGAACCCTACCATCCCAATTCTGGGTTCATGTTTTCTGATCATTTAAAAAAAGGAGTTGCGATAAACATCGCAACTCCTTTTTTTATCTGTTTTTATATCTATTATCCAATAAGTGCTAATGCTTTTTCAGGTACTTCGTTTTTGTCGACTTCTTCATATGTTTCGACATGTGCTCCTTTATTTTTCAACTTCAAATAACGCTCTTCTTTTAATACACCAATTCCATTGAATTCAACTATTCGTTTTTTCCCGTTTTCATCTGCTGCTTCCTGAACATACGTTGCTGTTCCGTAACTATTAACAGAGTCTGGTTTTTTCGTTTTTACATAAACTTCTCCTTCTGTTACCAAAGGATTCAGTTGATCCGCTATACCAGCAAATTCACCATGTTGGTTTGCCGTATACATTTTTAATCCAAACAAACTTAACCCGCCAATCAGAATAATTCCTACAAAAAATTTAACTACTTTCATTTTCCTACCTCCTATGCTATTGCATTTATTATAACTAGAAACAGAAAATAGAAACCTCCGACCTAGGAATGAGTTTTCCCTCATACTTTAGCAATGCAGTCAAATTTCATAACAACTATTATGCAAAAAAACCTCATTATCTGATAAACTAATAGTGTAAAAGTAATCTGAACATGATATTAAAAGTATTTTATATTGTTATTCGTTACTTTTTAATAACTATAAAGGATGGGTCAAAATGAATAAAGACGAATTAATTACAAAAGTAAAAGAAATGGTTAATGAAGGAAATTTAGACGAAGCAAAACAATTTGTCGAAGACCATAAAGATGAACTTGGTAGCTATGTTGAGCAAGCAAAACACCTTTTGAAAGATATCGATGTTGATGGAATCACTGATAAAATCAAAAGTTTGTTTAAATAAAGGTTGTGGCTCAAAGCGTTTAGCTCCGACTAGATAGCGAGCAAGCATTCAAAATAGGTTCTCATATTTTGAGATGAATGTAAGCTATATCAAGGAGTTGCTTTGGGAACACCGTGAATAAGGTCGTGGCTCAAAGCGTTTAGCTTCAAAAAAATAAAGAACCACTGGTAAAAAATAGCTTTTCATATTTTTGAACAGTTGTGTGTTATTTCGAGAAGCTGCTTTGGGAACACCGTGGATAAGGTTGTGGCTCAAATAGTTCTCCCACAAATAACGCACACCTAATGAAGATTGTTCTGGCATAGATTACCAAAAGAAGCTATTTTACTGCATCAGATAGCAAGTAAACCTAAACAATTTGATAAATCTATTATTTATTTTGCTAGAATAGAATTGATTTTGAAAGGAACAAACTTATGGAAAAGCACATTGAGGATTTTAGAGATGGTATTTTTTCGCTTAAGACTCGGCGATTTGGTACGGTTGCAGAACTAATGATCAAAAATATTTATGCTTTGGACATGTCCACTGCACTCAATTATGATCTATGCAAAGACAAGATCAACTATGAAGTAAAGTTTTCAACTGTTCTTTCCCAAAACAAACAAAAAATCACACCTCAAAACATCATCAAAGAAATTTTGAATGCGACAATCGAACGGAGAATGATCAGCTTTCAAGACGTTCTCAATGGTGCACTATTCGATTGTAATATCCAACAAGTAAAACCTAATGAATTTCATTACTTGATTTATGGTCTCTTTTTTGAAGATCAAATTGCTATTTTCGAGGCGAAAACAGACCATATCCAAATGATTCAAAACTATTCCAATAAACAGCATCGTGGAAATATCGGTGAGGGTCAGTTCCATATCAATCAAGGTACGATGGATTATCATTTTAAAAATCATTTCGTTCGTTGGCTTACTTATGAAGAACTCTATGAGATTTTTTATCAAATATAGTTGCTAGATAAAAGCATCTGTTTACATCAAAAAAAGACCACCAAAAAAATTGGTGGTCTTTTTTACGCGAATGTTTTTTCAACTAACTGGATCTCTTTTGGTGTTAAATCAAATAACTGATAAATTACCTTATCAAGTTTTCTCAATATCATTGGATCTTGCTTTTCTAAATAGTTCGCTACAAGATCACTGATTTCATTATCTTGTTTCATACTGATTTTAGGAAATGGGAGTTCTTCTAAATTTCCTCGCAAAATTTTAATTTCCCCAAACAAACAAGTATAAATGTATGCATAGAGTGTTGAATTCAAAAGAGCCATAATCGTTTTGATTGAAGCATTTTTCGTATTTGGAATTAAGATATTTGCACTATTTAAGAATAATGAACCATCTTTGTCATAGGCAAATACAAGTTTTTTAGAAATAAATTTATAGACTAATTTTTCTTTTGCTCGATAGATTTCGTCTTTTGCTACTTGCTGGAAGTTTTCTCGATCATAACGTATAAATTTTTTAGGAGCTAATAATTGATACGCTGTAATTTCTTTTCCTGTATAAATTGGCTCCAAACCAGAATCCATGTTATTTTTTAATTTATTTTTGTTATCCCCTGTTACAATTCCTAAGGCCCATTCACTATCTTTCAAATCAAATCTTTTCTTTTCTTTTATTTTTTCAATCAAGTGATAATCTTCTACAGCTATTAAATTGTAATTGTAATTTTCTGTTTGATAAAATGCGTCAATCAAGACTTTCCAAGAGAGCTCTCCACGATATACCTCGATCAGATCATGCTGTTTCCCCAACTCTAGTTGAATGCTAATATACTTCGTTGTCACGCCTGCAAAAAGTTTGTCATACACATGGATATTCTTGATTTCATAGTTATCCAAAACATAGCGTCTCAAATCTTTATGCGTTTTGACATTCAAAAATGACTCTGGCAATAGATAGATCAAACAACCATTTTTTTTGAGGAATTTTTTTGAATGGACAAGGAAATGAGAGAACGTTTCTTTTGAATTGATTTCAGTATTCTTAAATCCTTTGGGCAATGCTCCCCAGGGAGGATTGGTGATGATGTAGTCAAATTTATTTGCAAAATCTGAAAGCTGGTCATTTAAAAAATCACGTACATATACTTGTGGCTCAAACTCTAAATTGTTAAATTTCAATAACAGATTGATTTTTGTGATAAAAACAGCGATTTCATCATTATCAAATCCTACTAATTGCCGTGGGTCTTCACAAGGGATGCTCAACAAAAAAGAGCCACTCCCACAACAAGGATCTAGAATAACCTTTTCTTTGAGATCAATTTTTTTGGTCATTTCCTCAACGACATTTTCAGGTGTATAATAGGATCCTTTTTTATTTTTTTCGCCTTCTACCAATAAACTCTGATAAGTGATTCCTAGAATATCTCGTTCATCATCTGGAATAGTGAGCGGAAAGGTTACCTCTGATATTTCGTTGTTCTTTTTGAACTCATCTAAAACCTTCTTTACATGTTGATGTTTTAAGATTCCAGCATTCGATAGTAACTCACAAGCTATTTGATAAACAACACTCGCTATCGTTAATTGCTCCGTCTTCATCATATCTACGATTTCTGATGAAAAATATTTATTTTTCGGACGTTGATAATACTCAACAGGAACAATGTACTTTTCAGATAAAGTTTTATTTGCACGAGACTTCAGTCTAGTATCTTTTTCAGTCGACAGTCTTTGCCAATTTCTGATTGTAGCCTTAGAGATCGATGTTTCCATATGATTCCCCCCACCATAATAGCCGTATTGTAACACGAACGATTGATTTTTTTTACCAAGATGATTGCTAAATTAGGTATAGAATAAACGTTTTTAGTTGAAAACTGCATACAAAAAGGCTAAATAATCTCGTTATAAATTTAATTCACAAGGATTATTTTCGCCTAGTAAACACTTTTAGTCTAGTTTTTTTATCATTTTGTTAGTATAAGCGTGTTGGATCATAATGATAGGTAACATTCCCATTCAAAGCTGCTTTTCCAACCACATATTTGCGATCTTCCAACTTTAGCCAAGCATCGCGAAAGATCATTACCTCCTCACGCTTGACTTCGATTTTTTCAATTTCTCCAGCAATCAATGCTTGGATTTGTTCATCATATGGATTCATTTTTTCTTCCTCCATCATTAATACGTAGTAAAAATTGGTTCATAGCTTTTTTTCGTATCCAAATCTTTTCTGACTTTCACTGTTGTGTAGATGATTTTTTCAACCGGAATACTATAAAATTCTTTCTCGCCATTATTAAAGCGATGAACCTCTTTTTTACTTAAAATACCATTGATTTTATTTGTCAACACTCGTTTTTCTACACTGTTGCTGACAACATAATAAATCACTCGTATATTATTCACTAAATGTAAGTCAATTTCTAATATCACATGGTCCATGAAAATTTTCATCCTCTCTTCCAAGTTCGATTATATCAGGAATTTACGAGACAATCAAAATCAAAGAGAGAATTTATTGTGTACTTTTCACAAATAAGCTTGCACCATTCAACTTAACATGTTATTTTGTAACATGGGCTTATTTCGATAGAGGAGGCTTACCATGCTGATCTTGGGTCAACTATTCTTTTACATTCCTTTTTTTACTATGGTTTTGATTACTTGCTATTATACCCGCTGGACAAGAAAAAAAATTTCCGCGGTGATTGTTTCTCTTCCTAGCGCTTATTTCACTTACCAAATTTTTTCTATTCGCCATTGGGAGACTTCTTCTTTGTTAAGCAAGTATGTCTTGGGGCTTACGATTTCAGTTATTTTACTGATTGTGTGGTTGTTTATCCTATACAATAAAAAAAATTAACGTTATAACGCGCAAAAATTCCGCTTGTTGAACGTTCCTTTTAAATCTTGCCTGATTGCCTGACCAGCTAATTTTGCTTAGCTGGTTTTTTGTATACAAAAAAACGTGAGTTGTTTCGCACAACTCACGTTTTCACTTTTCTTCTATTAATATAGAAGAAAAAGAGTATTTAAACATTCAAGTCTTCTCCTACCCTTTTTTGTAAAAATTCTTCCAGTTCATCTAAAGCTTGCTGTGTATGAACGAAATCCTGACTATAAAGTGCTGCTAATCTCTCAGGTAAAATAAACCAAGATGGATGATAACCATTCGTAGTTACCGGAAATCCTTTATCCAAACGATTATCCCCATCCCATCGAACAGCAATCGTTTTCTTGTCCTTCCATTTTACAAATGCTGTTGAGTAACCTTTTTTCGTCTTCGTTCCATCTTCAATGATCGATAAAACTTTGATTTTTTCTTTAGGAGCCTTCACATCTTGTGGTTGAACCATTTTATACACCAGCTTTCCTTATTTAACTACTAAAACACTACATGGCGCATGTGTCACAACATAAGAAGTTGTCGAACCAACTAATGCTTGTTGAATCGCTCCTTTGCCAGTCGCACCCATCACAATCAAATCGATTTGTTCTTTATTCGGAATATCTGTTCCAATCAGTTCGCGAGGGTCACCTGTTTCAACCACTGCATGGATCGAATCAATCCCATACTCTTTTGCATCGTTGATTTTTTTCAACATTTCTAATTCAATTGCTTCTTTTTCTTCTGCATAAATTTTTGAGAATGCGTAAGCACTATGTGTTAATTCAACTTCATTGATAATCGAAACAATAGATAAACTTGCATGATTTTGTTTGGCAATTGACAGTGCTTCAGAAAAAGCTTTCTCTGATTGCTTCGATCCGTCAACAGCAACTAAAATGTTTTGGTAATTGATAGTCATTGAAACCGCCTCCCTTTTCTTTTATTGTATCATCACCTACTTAATTTCAAAAATATATACACTATTTCCTCAAAAATTCCTTTAAAAACAAAATTTTTTTATTTTTTACGCACGAAAACCAGAACATACTTTCTCATTTTTCTCTCTTTAGAAGTATTGCTGTGGTTGCTTTATGTGCTTTTTTTCATTTTACCCACATTTTTTGATAATATTTTTGTTACAAAAAACCCAATTCTGTTACAAAGTGTCATCAATCTTTTACCTATGAAATCTTTTCACATGATAAAGTATGTCCATGTTGAAAAACACTTAACAAAAACTTTTATGATTCGAAGGAGAATATATATTATATGAAATCACTTAAAACTGTATTACTAGGAACAACTCTGGCTGCCGGCGCTGCATTATTTATGGGAACAACAACACACGCAGACGAAGCGTACACTGTTCAATCAGGCGATTCATTATCAACTATTTCACAAAAATATGTTGGCGATAACTCCTTGATTAACCAAATTGCTCAATCAAATTCAATTTCAGATATCAATCTGATTTTTGCAGGTCAAACTTTAACGATCCCAACTGCTGAGCAAGCAGCAACAACTTATGTTGCTCCTCAAACAGAAGCAGTTCAAGCTGAACCTGTTCAACAAGAAACAACACAAGAAGTGGCTCAAGCACCTGTTCAAGAAACAGTTCAAGCAACTCCAGCAGTAGAAACAACTGAAGCAGTTGCTACTACTTCTAACTCTGCGAAAGAATGGATTGCACAAAAAGAATCAAGTGGTTCTTATTCAGCAACAAACGGTCGCTACATCGGACGTTACCAATTAGATTCATCTTACTTAAACGGTGACTACTCAGCTGCCAATCAAGAACGTGTGGCAGACGCTTATGTGTCTTCACGTTATGGTTCTTGGGAAGCTGCTCAATCATTCTGGTTAGCAAACGGTTGGTACTAAGATAAAACTTAACTAGTTCAATTAAAAAAGGTCTGGAAGAATTCTTCCAGACCTTTTATTTTTTGTCCAATTATATTAGAAACAAAAGACTCCAACCAAACTTAATCCATTTTACGGACAAAGAATGATACGATTAGCACTAAGATCACTGCACCAACAATTGACGGAATGATTGCCATTCCTGCCAAACTTGGTCCCCAACTTCCTAGTAGCCATTGTCCTAATGCGGAACCAACTAATCCTGCAGCAATATTAGCAATAATCCCCATTGAAGAACCTTTCTTCGTAATTGCACCTGCCACAGCTCCGATGATACCACCAACAATTAATGACCAAATAAAGCCCATGTCACTCACTCCTTTTCAATTTTTACAATTTTAAATGATAGTATTATTCCACACGAGGTTCAGTGTTTTCTTTCACACGTTGTGTACCTTTATCCACAGCTTTTTTTGCTTTAGAAGTTTGTTTTGAAGCAAATTCGCCTGTTGATTTTGCTGCATCCGTTACTTTATCTTGAACTGTTTCGCTTTCTTTTGCGTATTCTTCACGTGTTTTGATATCAACGACATTTACATTGACTTCAATCACATCTAAGTGAGTCATATTCTTCACTTCACGTCCAATTAGTTCTTTCATTTGTTTGTAAATTTCTTCGATATCTTTGCCATATTCAACAACAACATCCATATCGACTGCTACTTGTTTTTTACCTACTTCAGTGTCGATTCCTGCTGTTACGTTATCTGTATTGACTAATTTTTCAGCAATATTTGAGAAAAATCCGCCATCAACAGTTAGTAATCCGTCAACATCTTCTAAAGCAATTCCGATAATTTTTTGGATTACTTTGTCCTCAAAAGTTAGTTCACCATTCATTTGATCAGTCCCTTTTTTGTTGTTTGGTTGTGTTACAGGTTTAAATTCGTTGTTTTCCATTCTCTATTCCTCCTAAAATTTAAAATAATCATCTAAAAGATGTGTTTCTTTAAGATAAAGGCCAATTGCGACACCGATTGCAGTTAGAATCAAAATGAGTAAGGTTTTGAAAAATCCTACCGTTAACCACAAAATCGCTAAAATTAGCCCAAGACCCCCAAAGATAATAGGGAGCTTGTATGTTGAAAAGAATTGATTCATTTTTTGCCCTCCTACTCTACTCGAGAGTGCTTGTTTTCTTTTGTTGTTTTTTGAAATTGCTGATAAGTGACTGTCACTTGAACAGGTTCATCTACCCCCAACAAACGTTTGACTTCTGCTTCGATTTCTTTCATCAACTGATCGGTTTGACCAATTAAAGAAGAAGTTCGCTTCAACTCACCCTTAATTTTGATCTTGATTCGATTTTTTGTTGCACGAACCACAATTCTAGGGGAATGAATAAATTCTTCTGCCCTTAACTTCGTTCGAACTAATCCCTCAATCGCTTTTTTATCGACAGCTAAAGTTCCATGTTCACGTTTCAAGACAAAAGTCGTCTTGGTTTTTGGATAAAAAAGGATGAATAGAATAAGTATGGCAACAAGAATACTAAATACCACGGCTACCCAAAAGATATATTGTTGAAAATAAAAGTTAGTTACAACAAAATATCGGATCTCTTCTAAAAACCTTGGTAACTGATACACCGAATAGAGCAATGCAGCCGTTAATGAGACCGAAAGGATGACCAAACTTCCAATGATTCCAATCACTTTAACCCCTTTATTCATTTTCCACCTCCTAAAACTTTTTTAAACAACGGCAATTTGCCAATCATTTATTAAATAAGACAGATCAATTAAGAGAGTAAAACAACAAACACATGACAATTCACTCATAATTGAAGCGCTGTTTTGTTATGCTTTTCTAATCTATCTTAATTCCAGATTATTACTTTCTGTTTTTTTTTGCAACAGTTATGCTTATTAAAAAAAACAAATAAGCAGACAAAAATAAACCGCCCATTTTATAAATGGACGGTTTATTGAAAGGTTTTTCTCTTACTTTTCTTAGTGACCTTTATAACTTAAATAATAAAATCCTGAAACAAATATCCCTCCGCCTACAATGTTTCCTAAGTAGACTAATATGAAATTCCTAAAAAATTCTGTCCAGCTTAACGAACCCTCAAAAATAGCGGCAGGGATAACAAATGCATTTGCCACACTATGCTGAAAACCAATTGCCACGAAAATCATCACCGGAAACCAAATGCCTAAAATTTTCCCAGCTGCATCTTTCGCACCATAACACAACCATAAAGCCAGTCCAACAAACCAGTTACAGCCAATTCCAGAAATGACTGCTTGTTCCCAAGAAACATTTACTTTGTGTTCTGCTAATGAAAGCACCTGATCTAAATACACACCGCTATGAGTCAAACCTAAAACATGACCAAATGCAAATGCTACAAACAAGGCTCCCACTAGATTGGCTAATGTGATTGTTAACCAATTGATAACAAGATCATTAAAAGAAACTTTCTTCGCCATCCAAGCTGTACTCACAGCCATCATATTTCCTGTAATCAATTCTCCGCCGGCTAATAAAATCACGATTAAACCGATTGGGAAAACAGAGGCGCCAACTAATGCCTGAACGCTAGCTAAATCTGCAGGGATCGAAGCAGATACCCGAATATATGCTAGATAACCTAAAGAAATCATCGCGCCTCCAATGAAACCCAGAATCCATTTGGCTACCCAAGTCTTTTCAATTTTTTTTTGACCGTTCTCAATACTGATTGCTAAAATTTCACTTGGTGAATACACAAAAATCTCTCCTTTAACTTTTCTATTCCTTTTACTACTTTACAGTTAAATCAACCGTTTTCAATAGTTTTGTACATTTTTTCACTAATTCCTCATTTCCATAAACCCTCAGTCATTTTGAAACAAAAAAAGGTGACTACGTTCTAAGATTGTAGCCACCTTTTTACATATTATTTTATGGTCTTAAATCTTAACCTCAGTGTGGAAGAAGATTTTGATACTTCTGTCTGTTGATTAACAGAGCCACTAAATGAAAGTTGTTTGATTTCTTCTGAACCAAGCGTCAACAAGAATTGAAGTTGATTGATACCTTGTTCGTTTTCATATAAAGTAACAGACTGTCCTTCAGAGGTTACATTTAATAAAAGATTTTTCCCTTTCAGATTTTGATCAGGTGTAAATTGATCGACCATTACTTCAACAGGTGTCGTTGAATTATTCTCCATCTTATATACAGGAGAAATGATTTGATCTTTCTCTGCGCCAAAGTTCATTTTGGTCGGAATAGTCAGATTGATCTCAGATGGATCGAACCCACTAACTAAGCTCCCAGGTACTTCGACCGTTGTTTCAGGTATTTCTTGCTCGACTGTACTTTCATTGGTTGCTTTTCCCGTCACTTTGACGACTGGATTTTGATCAAGAGCTTTTTCTGTTACTTTCACTTTGAACTGATGAGTAACTGTTTCTCCCACCGCTAACTCTGTTAAAGGAACAGTTAAGTCTGAAGGTGTTTCTGTTTCCAATCCTTCAGGTAATGCAACAGACAAGTTTCCTGCTTTTAGCAAACCTATTGGACTGTCATTCGTTAATGTGTATACATAAAGCAACTCATCGCCAACTTTTGTTTCCTCTTCTGTCCTAGACAGATTCGTAACTGATAAGTTCGTTGTTAAGGTCAAGTTTGGTGCTTTGATCAGAAATGATACTGGATATTCATAGTCAAAAGTACCACCGCTTTTTAGTGTTTCTGAAACAGTAATAATCGATGTGCTTCCACCTACTTTTGATGTGTCTGGATACATTGAAAATCCTTTGACTTGAATGTTGTCATAATTTTCGGTTGAAAGAAACTCACTTACTCGCTTATCTAGTTCTTCCTCCGTTGTTCCTTGCTCAATTTCTTGGAGTTTTGATGTCAAACGATTGATATGCAACAATGAGTAACCAGTTGGTGTTAATTCATAAAATGCGTCATCATAACCTTCTGATTCTTTGACAAGCATTTCATTTCGGCTAACATAAGTTTCTGCTCCACGTAAAGACCAGCTTGTATCATCTCTATTAAAAGCTGAAGCAACTAAAACATCACCATAAGAATAGTTCTGATTAGCCATCGAACTATTCCAAGTTTCTGCTAACTGTTCGGGTTTCTGGTAAACTGTATCTGTCTTAAGCGAAGTTAGTGAATTTACCAATGAATTTCGGTAAATGCCAATAGATGGACGTAGGCTCAATTTTGATTCAGTTGAACTAGATGACGCAACTAATTTGGGTGCGCCCCCATTCGTTAACAAACTTAATGCAATCGTTGAATTATTTCCCATCACGATTGTGTTCCCATACAAGACCTTGTAGTCGATAGTTATCTCTTTAGATATTTGATATGTTGGACTCGTCACGCGAACTGTTGCTTGATGAGTACCGACAGCCATCCCACTAATTGGATCACTTACCCATTCAAAAGTTAATTGCCCTTCATCTTCTGGAGTAGAAGTAACTGTGACATATTCTTTTGCATCATTTGATAATGTTGTGCCTAAAGGAATATCTGCTATTTGTTTTGCTGAAACATTTAAATCTGCTAAAACGTGAAATGTCACTTCGTATTCATAGGTGCGGGTCACATTAGCAATCGTCTCTTCCACTAGGACTTTTCCTTTTGACGTTCCTGTTTTGGATCGATCTGGATATTCAGTGATCTTAGAAACTTTCAACCCATTTCCATTCATCCCTTTGAAATCGATCATGTCGCCAGCTTGTTTATCCAATTCTTCATCTGTCATCGTGGACAGAATCGTCATCTCTTTCGGCTCCAACTGATTTAAGCGGTACGGTTCAAACCCCTTCTCAGTGACGGCAAAATAAGCAACTGCTTCATCTTTTGGTAAATAATTGATTTCTGCTCCATTTTTGACATAGGTATTCCGCCACTGTTCCTTATGCCAAATTTTAACAACATCACCAACTTGAACTAATTGCTGTTTATTTGTTCCAAAGTTATTCACAATATCATCAGTGGTCTCGTCCCCATTGAATTTTTGATCATACGTACTAGCTAATTGATCGATTCTGCCAGTTCCTCTTAACAAGGTAATCGACTGATAGGGTGTCCCAACAAAACTGTTATGAATCCCAGCTGGTGCATAGTTTTTATTTTCTCCATAACTTGAACGTATATAGTAGGAGTCACCTATTTTATGCAATGTATAGGCTCCTGTTGTTTTGTTGCTTACTCCGCGTAGTTGGATCGTATTTCCCCACGTTACTTTAACTGGAACTTGGACTTTGGTAACTGCTTGTGTCGCATTTCTTGTTAATTCGACTTCGATTTTATCGGTTACTGTCAAATTATCAAGATTAGGCGCCCAAGCTACTTTGGCTGTATATTCGCTTGAATCTAGGACTGTGCCATCATCTAAGCGAACATTGGTAACCATTTTATCTACAGCTAGTTCACCTGTCCATGTCCCTAATTCAATTGTTTGTTCCACTGGATCTGCCCAGATTTGCCGATCATCTGTAACTTTGAAAGACACCTCGTATTCATAGGTATGTGTCACATTTGAAATCGTTTCTTCCACTAAGACTTTTCCTTTTGACGTTCCCATATTAGAACGATCAGGATACTCAGTGATCTTAGAAACTTTCAAACCGTTTCCACTCATCCCTTTAAAATCGATCATGTCGCCTTTCTTCTGATCCAGTTCACTATTTGATGTAGTTGTAGAAATCGTCATTTCTTTTGGTTCTAATTTATTCAAGCGATAAGGGACAAAGCCCCCATCAGTAACCGCAAAGTAAGTTTCACCTTCGCCTTCATCTGCATACTTTATGTTATAACTACCATTATGGGAAAAAGTATTACGATGTTGTTCCTTATGCCAAATTTTAACAACATCGCCAATTTGAACTTCTTGTTGTGCGCTAAAACTATTTACTACCTCATTCGTAGTGACTTCCCCATTGAATTCTTTATAGTACGTGCTATTTAGTTGATCGATTCTGCCAGTTCCTCTTAGCAAAGTAATCGATTGATAAGGGGTGCCAGTAAAATAGTTGTGGATACCCGACGTTACGTAGCCTTTATTTTCTCCATAACTTGAACGGACGTAGTAAGAGCCACCTGCTTTATGTAATGTATAGGCACCTGTCGTATGATTACCAACTCCACGAAGCTGGATCGTATTCCCCCACGACATTTTGACCGGCACATTTACTGTACTTACTACACCAGTTGTTTTACGTGTTAACTCCACTACAATCTTTTCAGTAATAGCCATGTTATCAAAAGTGGGACACGATACAATCTGCGCTGTGTACTCGGAAGCATTGAGGGGGGTGCCATCTTCTAAACGTACGTTTGTAATCATCTTTGAAACATCTGGTATTTCGCTTAAGAATACTCCAGCTCCAAGTACTATCGTTTGTTCCAGTGGGTCTGCCCAAATTTGTTGATCATCTGTAAAATCTACTGAAATTGAGTCTAATGGAATATTAGTTATCGGTAATGCCCAATAAAATAAAGAGCCATCATAAATCGACATAGTACGTCCCTCAGCATCATGACGTGTATTCAACGTTAACGAACAGTTGCCTGTCACGTCTCCTGCTTTGATTCGCTTCATTCGATAATTTATTTGTGTTCCAGTAGACCCAGTCTTTTCAAGTTGAACATAGTTAGAAAAGTTACTGGATAAGTTAACTTGAAATTGAGACAAGTCAGAGACATAGTCCCCAGAAAAAGTAACTGTATCTTGAATGCTTTCGCTTGCTTTACTTTCAACCGTAAAATTCACAGTATCATTCACATTTTTTCCTAACTTACGATAATTGGATTTCAAGGCATTGGATAAATTATTTGCTATTGTTTGAATGGATGCTTTTCGCCACTTATCATAAATCCAAGAATATTGACTAGGCATGTCTCCACTTTCAAGGTCACAGGTTAACCCAGTCAAAGTTACATCCTTACTAGCCTTCTCGTAGTAATCAACTTTATTCCATGACCACTCATTTGTCCAAGCATATTCATCTGCTTGGACATCTCCAGAACACATAAAAGTTAGACTGGGAAAAGTAACTTTTCCAGCTTTTTTTCGTTCTATAAAAAAATTAAAGTAGTTGTATGTTACACCATCTAAGGTTGCCAAGGAAGTATTTCCAGTGATGGTAATACCATCACCACCTCCGTCAAAGTCAACCCCAGTAAAGTAAACATTTGACTTGTATAGCCAGTAATAGGTACGACTATCTGAATATAATTTTGTCACGGGTGCATTGTCGCAAGGCAAGTAAAATCTAACATTGACTTTGGCTCCTACATAATTACCAAGTTTTGCTGTTGCAAATCTATTTGTTATTTCATTCAGCCAATAATTTTTTGCTTCCCCAAAAGCTACGCTTGCACCAGGGTTATCGTCAACGTTTCCCGCCTGTGTCTGGATGCTCGTTTTCAATGTCTGTGACGCAGCTTCCTCTTTTGTTGAACTTTCAGCCACCGTTTCCTCAGTAGATATTCTTGTTTTTGATGAACCTTCATTTTCTTCTTGCTGAGAACTAGTTTGCGCTTGAGTTTGACTTGTTTCGGTTGTTTCTCCAGACTGTAGTTGTGTTGATGCCGAATTCTCTTGATTTTTAGTTGTTTCGAGGCTTTCGCTTGTTTCTTGCGCCCACGCAATCTGACTCCCCACACTGACTAATTGAGCGACTTCTGCAAATAATAAAGCCAGTAACATCAGCCAAATGATTATCTTTTGTTTATTTTTCATTTCCGGCTCATCCTTTTTCCTTCTGTCTTCTTCCACCATCCTTTTTTCATCATACAGCGCCTCCTTCATTAACTAACATATAAAACACCGTCGATTGTCGATTGATTGATTTCCTTTTCTTCATCATAGATCGTATAAACAATCGTTACTTCATGACTACCCTCTGATAAATCTTTTGCTAGCTTGGCTTCCATTAATTGGCGATTTGCAGGAATCAATCCAGATTTGTAAACCTGTTCATTTCCTTCTTTCAACAAATAGGCTACTTGGATACTGTAGGCATTTGTTGGTTTGTTTTTCACCGAGATTTGAGCAACATTCGTTTCTTTTGAAACTGCGATCTCATGTTTCAAATTGATATTAAAGTTGTCTTTGTCGACTTCTGTTTGCATGAACTTTAACATTTCTTCATCTGTCATTTTTTCTAAATTTTGTTCAACGTCTGGCAATCCGCTGATAACTTTCGGCGTTTCTCTGAAAAAGTAAAATGAAAAAAATGATCCTAATGCAATAAGCAACAACAGTAATAAAATCAATAATCGTCTTTTTTTCTTCTTATTTGCTTTTTGTTCCACCATTCTTGATATCCCCCTATGTCAAAACCCAGAAAAGGAGAAAGATTAATCAATCTCCCTCCTTTACTCTAAAGCTCTTTATTTGCTTATTTTACTGCTGTAAAGTGTAGATTCATTGAATATGTAGGTCTCAAAGCTGCTGCTCCGTCCCCAGTTGGAAATGCGCTTTGATCAATATTCCCTGTGAACTCGAAGTTTTTCACTCCATCTTTAGGAACAGTTACTAAGGTTCTTCGTGCATTTAGCATTTGACCTGCTTTTGTTTGTAAAGCAATTGCCGCTTCACCTTCTGCAACAACTGACAAGTCTTGTTTGACATCAACACCTTTTGCTGAAAAACTATCAACAGAAACTTTTACATCATTTGATGTTGAATTATTGGTTAATTTGTATGTTGGTGAAATAATTGTAGATGTTGGCTTCCCAGCGTCATCTACACTATTTGCATATAAAACAGTTGTTGGAACTGTGATGTCGATGACTGTTGGATCTTCTGGATCAGTTGGATCTGGTGATTCTGGATCAGTAGAGTCCCAAGCACCAATCCAACCATTGACTGTCACTTCTTTACCATCTTGGCCTTTAACTGTTTCACTTGGTGTATTCGGATCTACTTCTCCTGCTTCCCACGCACTTGCCGTAATTGGAGCCAAAACAACCCCACCTAAAATTAATGTACTAACTAGTAATTTTTTTACCATTTTTGTATCTCCCTTTTTTTATTTTTTTCAATAAAACTATTTTTCAAATGAATACTTCCAAGTCAAATTCAGATAAGGTAAAACACTTTACTTCTAGTCTTACCTACACGAGGTTACCTAAATTTGGTTATGTAGTCGTCATAAAAAGAATAGTATTATTTTCAAACATAACGCTTTGTTCCAAAGAAATTTGTCTTTTTTGCGTAGTACGCCTTGGAACACAAATTATATTAGCAAACGAACACAGATAAATTCCATTCAAATTTTACCTAGACATAGGAACGCAATTCGTTGGAAAAATTTTTACTTAGTTTCAAGTCATATTTTTATCCTTAAAACGAAACAAACTAATTTTCCACTCACCTTTTCTAATAAATAAATATTTTTTCTAATAAAAAACACCGGTTATAAATATGTATTTTTGAACAAACTCAGTCTAAAAACCGTAATGACACTGTATAAAATACTATGTGTTCGCGCTTTCATCACGTAATATTAAAATAACTTAGAAAAATAAAAATGTCAACAAAAACTCTTTTATAATATACTTTTCATCAAACTAAAATAATAAATTATAGATAAAAAAAGAGGGATATAGTTACTCGATAACAAAAAAATACGGTTGAAAAACAACTTTAAGCAAAGTAACTATAGATTAACCACTAAAATGACATTATGATTAAAAAATCACACATACAAACTAATAAAAATATAAAAACTAATTATTTGATTTTTAAATAATTGTTTTTTTATCATTTATTTTACGAGGACAGCTCTTAAGTAGCAGAATCAACAAAAACGGAAGAAACTATTCCTCTTATTTAAGGATTTTTCTTTTGAGTTCATTAGGGAAAAGTGCTACGCTAATCACAAGGAGATGATTCAATGTCTGAAAAAAAATTCACACTCATGATGGATCAATTAAGTTCTGCTTATTCAGATGAAGAAGTCACCAAGATGCCAAAAATCAAAGAAATGATTTTTGATGCTGCACAAGAATTAGAAAAAACGGAAAATACGAAACTAGTGGCTACAAAACTTTGCCATGCAATCACACTTAACTATCTTGAAAATAAGCAACAACTTCCGGAAGCAGTTATCAAACTATATTATCAACTAAAACATGACGCAGAAATTTATCAAGGTACTGCTGTTGCCGCCATGCTACTTCCGCTCTGGTTTTAACCAAAACAAAAAAGTCTGAGATAAAATCATCTCAGACTTTTTTTCATAATCTGCTTTCAACGGATCAGAATTTTACTGATTCGTTTTTTTATTTTTGCGGTACCAGAAAGTAAGTAAGACAAGCACAATCGTACCAACTCCCGCCCACGCAATCAAAGGTTTAGACGCATCATTTGTTTTGGGGAGTTTCTTTTTAGACTCTTCAAAACTGCCTGTTGTTGAATTAGACGAACGACTCGTGTTAACTCCCAAACGATTCTCTTTTTCTACCGAACGGCTTGTATCAGAATTCCCATTATTGCTACCTGTCGTAGTATTCGAGTAAAACGTAGTACTGCTTATATCTGGGGTACTGCTTGAATCTATCGTACTGTTTGTTGTATCTGTGGTGTTTCTTGTCGTATCCGTTGTACTGCTCGAATCTGTTGTGTTAGTACTTGTTGTATCCGTCGTACTGCTTGAATCTGTCGTGCTACTTGAGTCTGTTGTGTTAGTACTTGTTGTATCCGTTGTACTGCTTGATTCTGTCGTACTACTTGTCGTATCCGTTGTACTGCTTGAATCTGTTGTGTTAGTACTTGTTGTATCCGTTGTACTGCTTGATTCTGTCGTACTACTTGTCGTATCCGTTGTACTGCTTGAATCTGTTGTGGT
>NZ_JAFLWI010000012.1 GCF_017315945.1 Candidatus Enterococcus courvalinii | reverse complement strand
CGACCTTTTCTTGTTGCTTTTTCAACTATTTTCTTTAGCTTCGTAATCCTCGACCCTTTTCGATTAAATACCAGCAAACACTATAGAGTACTACAATAAACACAATCAAAATAAAAATTGAAAAGATAATTGGCACGTCAATTGTTCCAAGAAATCCGTAACGAAATCCTGATATCATATACACAATCGGATTGATTTTTGAAACAGCTTGCCAAACAGGCGGTAACATCGAAATCGAATAAAAAACACCACCAAGATAAGTCAAGGGTTGCAACACAAACGTCGGTACGATTGAAACATCATCATAAGACTTAGCAAAAATACCATTAAGTAAACCAGCCAATGAAAACAAAATAGCTGTCATCAATAATGTGAGTACGACCATTGACCATGAATAAACATGTAATGGAACAAAAAAGAGCGAAATAATTGTTACCAATGTTCCAACTAAAACACTTCGACCCAAACCACCAATGACAAATCCCCAGATAATCACATGTGTGGGCACAGGCGCTACTAATAATTCCTCAATATTTTTTTGGAACTTTTGCGAAAAGAAAGAAGAAGAAACATTCGCGTAAGAACTAGTGATTGCAGACATCATGATCAGACCTGGAACAATGAATTCCATGTAAGAAAATCCACCCATCTCACCAATTCGTCCACCAATCATTTTCCCAAAAATAATAAAATATAAAGAAGTCGTGATAACTGGTGGTACTAACGTCTGAACCCAGATACGCAAATAGCGATTTGTCTCTTTCACTGCTAAACTTTTAAGCGCAGTTAAATATAAATTAAGCATTTTTTTCCTCCACGTGACCCTTTTCTTCTGTAATTTTCAAGAACAATTCTTCTAGACGATTGGATTTATTCCGCATTGAGAGTACCTTGATCCCTTTTTCCGTCAATTGTTCAAAAATGCCATTTACCCCTTGATTACGCTCGACCTCAACTGCAAGTGTTTGATCATCTTCCCAAAAATGCTTGTAACCTAGCAATTCAAATGAATTGGTATGTGGTTCTAAATCAAAAATAAACGTCTCATATTGTAATTTTGATAACAAACTCTTCATACTAGTATTTTCAATCAATTCTCCCGCTTGAATGATTCCAATATTTCGGCAAAGCATTTCTGCTTCTTCCAGATAATGGGTCGTCAAGATAATTGTCGTTCCATGTTCATTTAATTCTCGCAAAAATGTCCACATTTCTCGTCTTAGTTCAATGTCAACTCCAGCTGTTGGCTCATCAAGGATAAGTAAACGAGGTTCATGCATCAATGCGCGTGCGATCATCAATCGACGTTTCATTCCTCCAGAAAGCATCCGCGCGCGAACATTTCGTTTTTCCCATAGGTTTGATTGTTTTAAATATTTTTCACTTCGTTTCAAGGCTTCTTGCCGTGAAACGCCATAGTACCCTGCTTGATTGACAACGATTTGTTGCACCGTTTCAAACGGATTGAAATTAAACTCTTGAGGAACTAATCCTATTTGTTGTTTGGCGCGCACCAAGTCAGTATCAAGATCATAATCGAAAACACTCACTTTTCCAGAAGTTTTATTAACTAATGAAGTAATAATACCAATGGTTGTAGACTTCCCGGCCCCATTTGGCCCCAGCAGCGCATAAAAATCGCCTTCTTCTACAGCTAAGTCGATACCTTTTAACGCTTCAACACCTGTTGCATATACTTTTTTTAATTTGTTTATTTCTAACGCATAAGCCATGAATTTTCTCCTTGTAAATTGAATTTTCTTCTCTCAAAAGTAGTCATATGATTCGATGATTGTTTTGTTCAGTTGGATCAGACAAGCACAGCCAGCGAACAAAATCATTTCAGCTTGCTATGATTACGCACCTATTTATGCGTTAGTCAGGAAAGAGGTCCTGCATTGCTTTTAATAACTCTGAAGTCTCTTCTTTTTTCAAAAAATAATAATGCCACTTACGATCCCTTTCAACTGAAACGATTCCTACAGACTCTAAAACTTTCATATGATGCGAAAGAGTTGGTTGTGTAAAATCAAAATGATCTAGGACTTCACATGCACACATTGGTCCCGTTGAAAGTAGTTCAATAATTTTGATGCGATTGGGTTCAGCTAGCGCTTTAAACATTTTTGACATTTGCTCATGATTCATTTGCTTTTCTCCTTTGCTAACAATCACTCTATCCAAGCACTATTAAATTATATACATTGATAACCATCTATGTATTATCACTGATTTTTCCTTTTTCGTCAATCTCACTGATTCTAAAAAAAGCCACTAAAAAAGTTACAACAAACATCGAAATGTTTCTTGTAACTTCTTAATCAAACTTATTTTGTTTCGCGGTGCAAAGTAACTTTGCGTTCGCGTGGGCAATATTTTTGTTTTTCCAAACGATCTGGATTGTTACGTTTGTTTTTGCTTGTTAGGTAGTTACGTTCTTTACAAGAAGTACATTCTAATGTGATGTTTACGCGCATGATTTTCCCTCCCATACTACTAGAATCCTCTAAGATGACTCTCAGACTTGATAATTTTACCATGATTGTTATGAGAAATCTACCCTTTTACGACAATTTGTTAAGTAGTTTTACTTGACGTTTTTTCATTTCAACTATTATTCATTGATTAAATCCAGTTTATTTCAGTCATTTTTTTATTTTGACAAGTAGTTTCACTTGAAAAAACTATTCAAAAAGAAAAAGCCAAACCAGTTTGAAACTGATTTGACTGTTTCCAAAATAAGTTATTTTGCTAGATACATATCATAGTATGCGTCTGTGATTTCTTTAGCAATCGTTAAATTCATGTGGTCCTTTTCATCCGTTAAGTTCGGTAAAACCACGCTGATTGCGATTTCCGGATTATCCGTTGGGCCATAAGCTACGATATTACTATTGACAGTAGTGATGTCAGGATGACCTTCTGCAATCGTTTCTGCCGTACCAGTTTTTGCTGATAGATCCATTTTTGCACCAGCCAATGGTTTTGCAGTTGTGTAACCATCTGTTCCATGGACTACTTGATGGAAACCTTCGCGAAGAATTGCCATATTTTCTGGTGAAATAGTGACTTCATTCTTAACAGTTGTTTCGATTTTTTTCTTTTGTTCGCCTAAGTTCCCATTCTCATCATTTCCGTAAATTCCAGAAACGATATGAGGCTGGATTCTTTTCCCACCGTTGGCAACAGTTGAAGCATATTGTGCTAATTGGATTGGTGTATACGTATCAAACTGACCAAATGCTAAATCGGTAAAGTTACCAGAAGTATACCACTCACCATCATTATCTTTGTTGAATTTTTTCATGAAGTCAACCGAACGAGAAATCCCAGCTGACTCATTTGGCAAATCAATCCCTGTAGTTGTTCCCAATCCAAATTCTTTAAATGAAGTTCGTAATTCATCGTAAGCTTTTGCTTCTTCGTCAAGACCAGGAAGTCCCATATTTGGTGTATATTCCAATCCTAACATTTTTAAAGCTACTTTGATCATATACGTATTTGATGACAACTCTAGTGCTTTTACTGCATTTAGTGCGATTTGACCACTTCGATTAAAGACAGAACTTTTTTCAGCCGAACCTTGTAATTGAATTGGTTCGTCGATTAAGACTTGGTTTCCACTAATTACACCTGTTTTCCAACCAGCTGCCAATGTTCCTGCTTTGACCACAGATCCCGGAGTAAATGCGTTGGTGATCGTTCCTAGTGCATTCTCGGTGATTTCTCCTGAACTTTCTTCATGGCTAAATCCAGCTAATGCTAATACTTCCCCAGTTTGCGGATTCATTGCAACGGCGTATGCCCCTGGAGAATATTTGGCTTTACCATTATCAACTAACGCTTGGAAGTTTCGTTTTAAAATTTCATCGACTTTATTCTGAAATTCTGCATCAATCGATAATTTTAAATTGGAACCTTTTTCGCCAGCAAAAATTTCTTTTTGACTTGAAACATTTCCTTCATTATCTAATTTTACTTCATATTGTGTTTTTGTTCCTTGTAACACATCTTCATATTGTTTTTCTAAATAACTTTGACCAACACGATCATTTCGTGAATAGCCTTTTGCTAAATAAGCATCGATATCGTCGGCAGGGAGCCCTTGTTTCTCTGTTGTTACACTACCTAAAATACTTTTCATTGAATCGGCAGCTAAGTATTCACGCGTCCAATCGACACCCGTTGAAACTCCAGGTAATTCTGAAGCATTTTCGGCAACAACTGCTAATTCACGATCTGTTACACCAGAATTTTTGATATAAACTGTATTTAACTCGTACGCGCTGTTCATCCGCTTAAAGATAGTTGCCATCTTCAATTGCTCTTCGTCGAAATTGATTTCTTCATCAGTTACTTTCTCTACTGTTGCTGCATATTGTTTGCTATTATCTAGTTGCTTTTCAGCAGAAGAAAGACGTTTTGTTGCTTCTGCTAAATGATCAGCGTCTGCTAGCCAAAAGTCTTTTTTGTCACGAGCCGTCAGTGAGTCATCAGCTGGAACATCAATTAGTTCATTCAATTTTTTTGTTAATTTCAATAAGTCCGTGGACGTCATCTGTGAGCCTCGTGTAAAGGTAATTGCCTGATTCGCTTGATTTTTGACTAAGGCTTTGCCAGTTGCATCATAAATCATGCCACGAGGTGAACTTTCTTGAACAGTAATTGTTGAAGATGATTTAACTTTAGCTTCCATTGTTTCACCATCAACGATTTGTAAATAACCCAATCTAGCAATCAATGCTACGAATAACGTAAATATAATAAAGAAAAGAACATTTAAACGAAAAGGGACATGGGAACGCCGATAAGGTTTATTCCTCGGTTCTTGTGTTCCCTTTTTTAACTTGTCAAACCAAGAATTATCTTTTATTTTTTTCATAAAATCTTTCATTATTTCCTATCCTTCCCGCATACTTACACTCACGAAAAATTATACCCAAAAAAGTATGAATAACAAAGAAAAAATCATCAGATGATGAAATTCTTTAACGAAATTCAAGATAACAGAATTTTTTTGTTTCACAGCAGGTGGAATAAGGTTAAGAAACCTTGACCAAAAACTTATAATTTTAAGTGTTTTTTTGAAAACAACGTTTCCCATTCTTGTGAAACATCTCCGAAAAAATCAATACTGTGGAAAACTTTCTCTACACAAGTTTTCTTTTTCACGAAAAAACTCAATTTTTTGCATGAACTATTTAAAATACTGCTGAATGGCTTCTCGTGTTTGAGCTACTTTTTCGCTTAAATACTCATTTTTTGCCATGTAAAAATAAAAAATGATATCAACTGTCGCAAACTGTGCTAACAGTGAGTTTGTAGCTGCACTTCGATTCGTGATTTCTTTGGGCCGAGAAGTTTGAACAGTCACATCTGCTAATTTGCTTAATGGATTGTTTCCAAATTGAGTTAAGACGATTACTTCGATGTTCAATGATTTGGCTAGTTCACCCAGAGCAACAACATCCGCACTTTTTCCCGAATTTGAAACGAGCCAAAGGACTTTTTTTTGTTCGTTGCTGACTAATTGAGGCAGTAACACATGGATATCTTTTTCAAAGATAATTGGTTTTCCCACTCGCGACCACTTTTGTAAAATGTCTTCGACAACCAAAGAAGAAGCGCCGACGCCATAAAGAAAAACAGTTTCTGCCTCTTCTAAACTCTGGACAACTGTCCGAATGGTCTCTTCTTCCAAAATGTCGACTGTTTCTTTGATCGCCACTTGTGCATTATTCCCAAGTTTATTTTTGATTGAATAAAAAGATTCGTTTGGTTCAATATCACTAAAGCCTTCAACTAGTCCTGTTTGTAATTCTGTTGAAACAGTGATTTTGAAATCTGTTAGACTTTGAAAGCCGATTTTTTTGGAAAAACGGACAACTGTCGGTGCACTTGATCCAGCTGCTTCTGCTAAATCATTCGCAGTCATCGTCGGAACTTTTTCTACATGATCGATAATATAATTGGCCAGTTTTCTTTCTGCAGAAGAATATTCTTCCATCATACTTTCGATACGACTAATTACGCTCATAAGTCACCATCCATTTAATTAGAGTCACTTTAGTATAACATACGAAAAATTTTTTCATTTGATTCCAGCAAGAAAAAATTGGTTAATTTATTCATAAAAATCAAAATAAAAAAGCTAGGACACTTACGCATCCTAGCCTACCTTAGAAAAAATTATTTAGCCTTCACGACTGTAGTTTTTCACTTCAGCAGCCATTGCATCAACAAAGATATTTAAGTCTTCGACAGAAGTTTCTTTACTTCCATAGCGACGAACATTGACAGTTGCATCATCCATTTCTTTGTCCCCAACAACTAATTGATAAGGAATTTTTTGTGTTTGTGAAGCACGAATCTTGTAGCCCATTTTTTCATTACGATCATCAACTTCCACGCGCAAGCCTTTCATTTGAAGACGTTCTTTAATTTCATACGCATAATCCCCATGTGCTTCAACAGAAACAGGGATAATTGTTGCTTGGATTGGTGCTAACCAAGTTGGGAATGCTCCTTTGTATACTTCTGTTAAATAAGCAACAAAACGTTCCATCGTTGATACGATTCCGCGGTGAATAACTACTGGGCGGTGTGTATTTTCACCATCTTCACCTACGTAAGTTAAATCAAAACGTTCTGGTAACAAGAAGTCTAATTGAATAGTTGACAATGTTTCTTCTGTTCCCAAAGCTGTTTTTACTTGAACATCTAGTTTTGGTCCGTAGAATGCTGCTTCGCCTTCTGCTTCAAAATAGTCAAGTTCTAATTCATCCATTGCAGCTTTTAACATGTCTTGTGCTTTTTCCCACATTGCATCGTCATCAAAATATTTATCTGTATTGTTTGGATCGCGATAGCTTAGACGGAAACGATAGTCTGTGATGTTAAAGTCCGCATAGACAGCAACCATCAATTCAAGTGTGCGTTTGAATTCATCTTTGATTTGATCGGGACGTACAAAAGTATGACCATCATTCAAAGTCATTTCACGTACACGTTGTAATCCTGAAAGTGCTCCAGATTTTTCATAGCGGTGCATCATTCCTAATTCAGCAATACGAATTGGTAATTCGCGATAAGAATGGATATTGTTTTTATAAACCATCATGTGATGAGGGCAGTTCATCGGACGTAATACTAACATTTCGCCATCACCCATATCCATTGGTGGGAACATGTCTTCTTGATAGTGATCCCAGTGTCCAGATGTTTTATAAAGTTCCACATCACCCATAATCGGTGTGTACACATGTTGATAACCTAAACTAATTTCTTTGTCTACAATATAACGTTCAATCGTACGTCTGATTGTTGCACCTTTTGGTAACCAGAATGGTAAACCTGAACCAACTTCAGGTGAAACCATAAATAAACCAAGTTCTTTTCCTAATTTACGGTGATCTCTTTCTTTTGCTTCTTCACGCAAGCGAATAAATTCTTTCAATTCTTTTTTGTCGAAGAATGCTGTTCCATAGACACGTTGCATCATATGATTGTCTGAATTTCCGCGCCAGTAAGCACCTGCTACTGATAATAACTTGAATACTTGGATACGTCCTGTTGACGGAACGTGTGGGCCACGGCATAAATCAATGAATTCTCCTTGTTGATAAGCAGTAATCACTTCATCATCTGGCAATTCAGTGATCAATTCTACTTTATAAGGATCACTTGCAAAAATTTCTAGTGCTTCTTGTTTGGATAGCACACGGCGTTCAATTGGCAAGTTTTCTTTAACGATTTTCATCATTTCAGCTTCAATTGCTGGTAAATCTTCCGCTGTAACCGGATTTTCACCATTATCAGTATCGTAGTAAAAACCTGATTCAATTGCTGGTCCTACACCAAAATGGATACTAGGATATAAACGACGCATTGCTTGAGCCATCAAATGAGCAGCAGAATGACGAACTAATCCAAGTGCGTCTTCGTGATCAGGGGTCACAATTTCAATTGTTGCATCTTCTTCAATTGGACGATCTAAATCAACTAATTGACCGTTCACTTTACCTGCTAATGCTTTTTTAGCTAAACTTTTTGAGATGCTTTCAGCAATTGCCAAGGTTGTGATTCCAGCCTCGAACTCTTTGACTGCGCCATCTGGAAAAGTAATTTTTAACATAGAAATTCCTCCTTTGAATTTTGACTGACTCGATTCGACAAAAAAAGTCCTAGTATCCAAACAGATACTAGGACGAAAATTTCGTGGTTCCACCTAATTTTGAACACAAAAAATGTGTTCCTCGAGCGTGTTAACGGTCCGACCGCCTTTGTTTCAACAAGGGTTTCGAAAGTGGTCATCCTTTGGTTTTCTTCTGGAAAAGTTTCAGCCTAGCTTTTCCTCTCTAATAGAAGACTCTCAAATTCAGTTGTCTTTCTCATCAATCAATTATGTGTTTATTTAACCACTAATATTTAGAAAAAGCAAGTGTGAAATCAGACTTATTTTTTCCATTCTCCATTTACACCATAAGTACCTTTTTTCATTTCATTGATAATGACATGGATATGCTCTTTTGGTGCATCTGTATTTTTATGAACAGCTTCAGTGATATCTTTCATCATATTTTCTAGTTGTTCCGGGCTACGGCCTTCGACTAATTCAACATGAACAAACGGCATCTCCTTCACCCCCTTTCGAGATAGTTTTTTCTTTTTTAAGACAAAAACAAAAATAGACGTGATACAGCTTATGAATCATCTACATTTGATTTCCAACGCAAACACCATTTTTTTAACTAGCTGACGTTGTTCTTTTCGTACTTTATATTAGCACAAAAACAGGATAGATTTTAATTGTTTCGAGACATTTCTATGTAACAGATAAAACTTTCTAAACTTAAAAAAGCAAGCTAGGTACATTGGATTTCTTTTCACTTTTCGGAATAAACTTATGTTAGAAAATAAAAATACAGCCATACTGAATGGTCATCAATTTTTGCTTATCTTTTGAAAAAAGTAAAATAGACTAGCTATCATACCGAAATTGAAAGCAAAAAAATAATGGGTTGTATACAAACAAAGCAACATCAGTAAAACAAAAATGAGTTGAAATAAATAAAGCCTTTTCTTTACCTTACTTTTAGCTGTCGTCAAATGAATCGTTTTGCTCATTTATTTTTATTCCTTTCATCTTTTTATATTCCAGTTTAGTTCTACTCGTTTAATTTCTTTTTTAAACAAAGGAGGTATGACAAAAATTTTGTCATACCTCCTTTTGCCGAATAAGCGATGTTCTCACAGCTCATTCGGCAGTAAGTCCTCTTTTCATAAAAACATGGGAAACTTTTTTAGAAAAGTTTCCTTTTTGCTTGAAGCTAAACGCTTTGCGCCACAACCTTACTTTTATTTTACAACATCTTGACTATCATCTGGCTCATTTGCTTCTATTTTTGCATCACCAGCATGAGCAGGTTTTGTTCCATATTTTTCAGTTAACTCTAACCCCTGAACTTCTAATGCAGGATAGTACTTTTTATTTGCAGCATTCAGATCTACATTATTTGTTGTTCCATCACGTAAAAATGTTTTGACCAATTCATAAATGCCATTATCTGCCATCTCACCGACATGAGAAATCACTTGATCAGGTTTATGATAAAATTCTTGAGGAACAATTGTTTCCCCAATTGTTCCATTAGGAAATGAGGCAAGATGCTTCACATCAGCTGGTGTTGTTAGTTCATCATTTTTTGAAATAATTGATAGATAATTTATGCCGTCAGGAAAAGCGGCAGAATTAATTCGAGTTAAGAAATCTGATTCCCGTGTTGCTTGTCTAATTGCTGGAACAAAAGGAATAAAATCTGGAATTTCTGGTAACCCTTGGAATGGTGCTCCTAAAGCTACATACGTTTCGACATTTTGAGACATGAATGTAGGGCGATAATGTAATGCCCATGCTGTTGCTAAGTTTCCCATACTATGAGCAACAATCGAGAGTTTATGATCTGGGTATTTTTCTTTCAGCAACCAAACAGCAGCTGCAACGAATTTCCCAGAGTATTGTAAGTCTGTCGTATTCCTCTTTGGTAAAGTAATTGTCGCTGGAATAAATTCATCTTCTGGTAACTGGGCACCATACGACCACGACCATGCACCAAAACCAGTATTGTCTTTACCATTGACTAGCAAAACAATTTCTTTCTTTTGGCTAATCAAGTTTTCGTCTGGATACACCCATAAACTATTTTCAACAATGTCCTGATTTAGCTCTTTAAATTCAAGTTCACTTTCATAGGATTTAGAACTAGCATACACGGGATGTTTAACATGTTTAACGCCTGTGGCAATACCAGCTACACCTACTAAAGTAATGACGAAACAAACAAGTCCATTTTTTTATTCCATTTCATACTAATTATCCCCTTTCAAAAAAGTAATTCCTTCCAAAACCCCCTCTTCTGCTTCATCATAAATACCGATTTTATCCATAAATGCATGAATGACTCCTGGATATACGGTCATTGAGCCTTCTGTCTTTGCAGCTAGCAACTTTTCAGCAAATGATTCTACTTGTTGTCTTAACGGATCAAATTCACCGACGATGATTTTTAACGGTGGTAATTGGGACAAGACCTTATCCGAAGCGAATAGTGGTGAAATCAACTCATTTGAACGATTGATTGAAGCCCCACAATACCAATCTTCAACCTGTGCTTCCAAGGACGAGAACCCATTAATATACTCCGTAACGAGTTCTTTTTCTTCTTCGCTTTGCGTTTTGATAGCACGCGTATCCCAAAATTCTCCTTTTCCTTTTGATGTCAGGTCAACAACAGGATAGTAAGAAACTATTTTTTTTACATAACCAGTGGTCATAATTGACGCATCTAAAATAGCTACGCTGATTGCTAAATTCCCGCCTGCTGAATCACCAGCAACAAAAATTTTGTCTGATGAAATATGGAATAAATGACCTTCTGTTGCCAAAACTTCAACCACTTTATAACAATCTAGCAATCCAGCAGGAAAAGGATTTTCTGGACTTAAGCGATAGCCAACAGAGACTACTGCTAAATCTGCTCTATCAGCAAATATTCTACAAATTTGCTCTACATTTTGGATTGAGCCACCAAAGAAGCCACCGCCATGATAATAAACTAAAACGGGTAATACTTTCCCTTTAAGTTTTTCCTTGCGATACACTCTTACGGGGATATGTCCTTTAAGTACCGCGTCCTCAATTAGCAGGTTATGCGTTGTGATATCTTTAGCCGGCCACCCCATACCATCTCTCATTTGAACAATCGTTTGTGGTGTGCTTTCTGTATTCGATTGTCCTGACGATGGCATTAGCTCCGCTCTACTCCCAGAAGTTAATTTTCCAACTAAGTTTTTTCTTTCAATGTTCATTGTTCCATTACCTTCTTTACTTTTTTATTTTGTGCTTGAATAAATAGCTGATAGATTACTGCACTAATAATCAACAAAGCACCTGACAACAAAAAGGTTGTTGATGTCGTAGTGATTCCAGCCAACTTACTGAAACCTGATATAATTGTAGGATTTAAAAACACGCCCAGATTAATTCCAACTAACAGACAGGTGGAAGCAATATTTTGAGAAGCAGCGTTGCTGACTTCTGCCACTTCACTAAAGACCGTTGGGTTAATTAATCCCTGGAAAAACCCAATAGCAATCACTAATACAGTAACTAGCACCAAGTGATTCGCTAAACTGAGACTTACAAGTGAAACACCAAGACATGCAACAGCAACCGGACCAGTAAATGACTTCAATCCTTGTTTTACTTTTCCAAAAACAATTCCACTAAAAAATCCACATGCAGTTAAAATGGCTAAACTCAAGCTGGCTTGTGCTGGTGTCCCAATCCCCATTTCGATAAATAAAGAAGCCAGTTTGAAAATTGCAGTCATAAAGAAAGCATAAACAAAAAATAGATAAACTGAATAAAAAATAACTGCTCTTTCTATTGTTACTTTTTTATCTGACGCATTTTCTTCTAAGTCTTGTTGGCCATTCGGTACGATAAATCCAAATAAAATGATTGGAATAATCGCAATGAAATACACAAGATAGCTTAAATGCCAGTTGAATTGTAATAACCATCCTGCAATCAGGCTAAAAATGGTACTACCTAAAGCTGTTAGCGCTCCTTGGTATCCTAATAAACGATTTCTTTCCTCGCCACTGTAATATTTGGTAATTAAAGAATATGCTAATGCATTGAATAAACCTATTCCGCAACCAAGCAAGAAGCGTGAAATCAATAAAAGAGTATAGTTTGTTGTAAAAGCTGGTGTGACTCCTGCTAAAAGGGCAATCGTTAACCCTAGCAATACAGTCGTTTTGTCACCAATTTTTCGAGTAATCATTGGAGCAATAAAAACAAATAGAAAAATACCAAAATTGGGGACTGACATTAATAGTTCAATTGAACCAGCACTTCTGTTTGGAAACACTGATAAGATATCTGGCACAGTCGCTGATACAGCTGGCGCAACCATACAGATTAGGGATATCGACAAAATAGCAAATTTGAATAATGGGTTATTCTTACTCATACTAAAAAACCTCCATTTCATTTAGATAGCGCTTTCTATAATTGAATATTAGCTCACGCGATTAAATAAAATAAGAGGCTTTCCTGCTTACTATTAGGGCATATCCTGACCTTTGGGTACTCAGCGAAAGAATTTTGCCGTCTGATTATAATGTTTTTTTAGTGTTTTATTTAAAGACTTTGTACTAGCAAACCCTGTTTCTAAAGCAATTTCTTCAATCGTTCGATCTGTTTCGCGGATCAACTGTATAGCCTGATAGCTTCTAATCAATTCTAAATAGCTAATGATTGAAACACCAACTTTACTGTTAAAGTAGCGAGAAAGGTACCCTTCTGATAAATAAAATTCATCAGCAATCATTGAAATTTTCAAGCGTTGATCAGAATTTTTGTGTATATAGTCTAATATTTTGTAGATTTTCTCATCCAACAGATGGCTTGAATTTTCTGCTTGTTCAATAGCAAATTCTTTGACATACATTCCCAAGAGTTTCAATAAACTGGCAGTAATCATGACATTGTTTATTCTATCAACTGGTTTCTTGACTAACTCAAACAGCGAGTCAAGCTCTGAAATAAACATGGCATACTGTTTCTTGGTAACACTCTCTTGAGAAATTTTTGATTGATTTATCCTAAATTTTGCTATATCTGGAAAATATTTTTCAATCCACGGTGTTGGAAAAATAATTGTAAGTACACTATCCGGATAAGAAGTTTCCTTGATATTTCGTATACCATGTATTTCAAATGGATTGACAAATACTGCTTCACCTTCATTAACTGTATAATTTTTTCCTTCGATAAAGTAACTATCAACCTTTCCTTTAGCGACATAAGTTATCTCAATCTCTTTATGCCAATGACGCAAAATTTGTGTTTCTTCGGCCTTTTGGATAATAAAGATAGCTGGAAATTCACTGTTCTCAATAAACTGCTCCAACTTATACTGCATCAACTGTAGCCTCCTCACCATTCATTTCTACAAACATAATCACTTTTCGTTTGATGTGTTGGTTTCTCTTTTTCACTAATTATAACACCCTTATTCTCTACACTTGCTAAGTAAAAAAAGGATTAGCTGGCTACCACCTAACTAATCCTCGTTTATTTTCTTATATTGTTCCTACCCATTTTCAAAGTTGGCAATCCCTAACAAAAATGAAATCCTTACTCACTTAAAAAAATATCCTGAATCACCAATAATCACTTCTCACAATCAGGATTACTGCCTTCATTTGAGTTCAACTATTTTTTTGCACGTAGCGCACTTAAAATCGAAACTGTATCAACCACTTCTTGTAACATAGCTCCTAATAGTGCGGGAATTACGCCAAAGCTTGCGATCAGCATTAGTACAATACAAATAAAAATGCCCAACATGACTGATTGACGTGCGATGTGCATCGTTTCTTTGGCAATCAGAACAGCTTCAGGAACCCGTGTCAAATCATCTTTTAAAATGACCACATCTGCACTTTCACTCGCAGCTGTTGCCCCATGTGCCCCCATCGCAATGCCAACATCTGCTGCACTTAACGCAGGTGCATCGTTCACACCGTCGCCAACCATCGTCACTGGTCTTTGCTTCTTAGGAACATCCGCTAAAATTTGCCATTTGTCTTGAGGTAAACATTGCGCATGGACTGTCATGATTCCGACTTTTTTGGCAATTGTTTGCGCCACCGTTTGGTTATCGCCAGTGAGCATCATCACCTGTTCCAAATGAAAATCTTTCAATTGATTGATAGCATTCGTTGCCTCAGGACGAATCAC
Source organism: Candidatus Enterococcus courvalinii (assembly GCF_017315945.1). Classification (GTDB taxonomy): domain Bacteria; phylum Bacillota; class Bacilli; order Lactobacillales; family Enterococcaceae; genus Enterococcus_B; species Enterococcus_B courvalinii. Next base: position 55,922 of record NZ_JAFLWI010000012.1, on the reverse strand, counting down.
ATCTGCAAAGTGGATCGTGCCAACAAATTTTCGATCAAAAGCAACATAAATAATGGTTTCTGCAGAGGCAATTTCTGTTACGCCCAACCATTTTGCTCTGCCCACTTGGATAAAGTGATTATCAATCATTGCTTCAATTCCTTGGCCAACAATTTCTTTTAATTCTGAAGTTGGCAGCAGTTTTTGATTTTTTGCGTAACTAACTAATGAACGGGCTAAAATATGACTTGATTCTTGTTCGGCACTAGCTGCATACACTAGTAGTTCTTCTTTTGACCATTTCCCAATTGGTCGAACTGCTGTCACTTCCAATTGTCCTTTGGTTATCGTGCCGGTTTTATCAAAAGCAATGGTTTTAGTCACTGCTAGCTTTTCAAGCGTAGTGCCATTTTTAACAACGATCCCATTTTTACTAGAACGACTCATTCCAGCAACAAGTGCGACTGGCGCTGCCAAAATCAAGGGGCAAGGCGAAGCGACAACTAAGACTTCGACAAAACGGTGTGGGTCACCTGAAAGCCACCAAGCAATTCCACCAATGAGATAAGCTACCAACGTAAATGGAACTGCGTAGCGATCTGCCATTCGGACAAACTTTGCTGGTTTTTCTTTCGATTCTTGAACCAGATTAAGAATCAATTGATATTGGCTATCTGCTGCCCGTTTTTCGACCCGCATTTCTAATGAGCGATCACCATTGATGGAACCAGACAATAACGTATCACCAATATTCTTAGTAATTGGTTGTGATTCACCTGTTAATGAAGATTCATCTATTTCCGAACTTCCTTTGGTCACCCGTCCATCCACAGGGACTGTTTCACCAGGTTTAACAACTAATCTGTCGTTGACTTCGATTTGATCGACTGGTAACTCTTCCCAGTTTCCATTGTTCCACTTATGTGCTGTTTGGGGTGTATTATCAAGCAGCGCTTGTAACTCTTTGCTTGCCTTTTGATTGGCATAATCCTCTAGGCTGTCGCCACCAGTTAACATGATCAAAATCATCAAGCTCGCCCAATATTCTTTCACTATTAGTGTTGCTACAATCGCTGTAATTGCTAAAACATCCACGCCATATTTCCCAGAACGTAACGTTTTGATCATTTCAAGAAACATCAAAAAGGCGAGAATACCACCAGTTGTTGCGATTAAAAAGAATGCTAGTTGAGACTGATGAAAAACAAACTCGCTGTTCAACGCTACTCCACCAATCAATAATGTTAAAAGAAATTTTCTAAAATGTGTCATTTTCCCAACCTTCTTTCATTTTCAAGCATAGGCGTTCTTTTCTCGTTTTTAAACTGATACGTGCTAAATGAAAACAACTATCATTCTTGTTTATTCTTCCGTTTTTTTTAAAAGTATTTTGACTAACCTATCGTCAAACTTTTTTACTAACTTTTAAAAAATACCTTTTTTCCCGTAATTGTGCTATACTTTTAGTTCGTTATTTAAGGCGGAAGGAGCAAATAAGCCATGAATGAAAGACAAATGGAACAAGCACATGTGGATGAAACCATTCAATTGATCCAGCTTGAACAAAAATTATTAAACAGTAAGCAACAAGAATTGACCCAAGAAATGAATACCTCGACAAAAGAAACAGCGAATCACCGCATCCGTGCTGGTTCTAACGAGGCATTTTACGAGTCTGCTGTTGAATACCGCCAACATGAACAAGAATTACTATTAAAATATCATACTCTCGATGCACAACAACATCGTTTGCAAACGCTAGATGTCATGCAAGGAAATCCCTATTTTGCCCGTATTGATTTTAAAGAAGAAAATGAAGCAGAAACGCTTTATTTAGGGATTGCTTCTTTACGTGATTTGACCGAAGAAACAATTGTCATCGACTGGCGTGCACCAATCGCCAATCTTTATTATGAAGGCGAAATCGGACCTGCCTACTATGAAACGGATGTCGAACGTATGACCGTTGAGTTATTACTTAAACGCCAATTCAAAATCCAAGACGGCGAGATTCTCTCAATGGTAGATACTTCTGAAGTAATCAATGATGACTTCTTACTTGAAATTTTAGATGAAGCATCAAGTACTCATATGAAAAACATCGTTTCGACGATCCAAAAGGCACAAAATGCAATCATTCGCGACACAACTAGCAAGGTAATGCTGATTGAAGGAATTGCAGGAAGCGGAAAAACCTCTGCGTTACTTCAACGAATTGCGTTTTTACTTTACCATAATCGAAAATGGTTAGATGCGGAACACGTATTGCTATTTTCACCCAACCATTTATTCTCGGACTATATTTCAACTGTCTTACCTTCTCTTGGGGAAAGCGGCGTTCCGACCAAGACATTTAGAAACTATATGCAAGAACTGTTACAAGACTATGCACTAGTTGAAGAAGACCAACAAGAACATGGATTTTTATATGGAAAGAATGACCCAATCCACGACTTAAAGAACGGCCTAACACTAGTTGATCACATCCACACCTATGTAAAAGCAATCACAAATTATGGTCCTTTATTCCGTGATATGAAAATCAATGGACGAACGATTCTTGCAAAAGATGCTATTCGAAAATGGTACCAAGAAACGAATAATTTGTTACCATTGCACCAACGTCTCTCTTTACTTCAAACAAAACTACTTAAAAAACTAGGTGGTTTGCAAAAGGACGAAACACGTCAGCAATGGGTCAAAGATTTGGCTGAGGAACAATTACAAGAATTATACGCAACTGATCCCAACCTTGAGTACACAGAACAAAAAGAGAAATCCTTACGCAAAAAACTGGCAAACCAAATCGTACGTAAAAAATTTCGCCGTGTTCATCGCGGTATTACGAACTATCAATTTGTGAATATGCCTAAACAATACCTGCACTTTTTACAAAGTGTTCCAGAAAACACACTTGTTTCTCATGGGATTTCTAATGAACAATGGACACAGCAAATTGCAGAGATTCGTCTGAATTTCCGTCAAAAACAAATGAAACAAGAAGATGCTGTTTTATTCTTCTTGCTTATGCGTCGCACATTTCCAGTAACAATCACTCAAAAAGCACGCTATGTTTTTATTGATGAAATGCAAGATTTTGCACCATCTCAGGTTGCTCTACTTCAAGCACTTTATCCAAAAGCAAACTTAACTTTCTGTGGCGATCTCAATCAAAATGTCTTTGGTAACGAGACTATTGTCGGTTCTCTCCCACAGCTCTTTGAAAGCCAAGAGGTCACACGTTTCCAATTAACAACTAGTTACCGTTCAACTAAAGAAATCACTGATTTTGCGAACCATTTCTTATCAAAAGAAGACCGTGTCGAAACAACTGCTCGAAAAGGAGATAAGCCAGTCATCATTGAAGCTTCAACCGCTGAAAAACAACTTCATTGGTTTGAAGAAACACTTGAACAAACTCAAGTCAAAGCGAAACATTGGCGGACAGCAATCATTGCTAAAACGCAAGAGGAATGTGAACAGTTATATGAGCAATTCCCTGAAAGTTTGAAACGACAAGTTCAGTTGATTCTTGATGAGGAAGACTTCATGAAACGTTCAATTATTCTATTACCTGCCTTCTTGGCAAAAGGACTTGAATTTGATCGCGTCTTCTTATGGAATATTAACGAAGAACAATTCCACACAGAACAAGACAAACTCATTTTATATACGATGTGTACACGTGCCATGCATGAATTGACACTGTTTACTTCATTCAATAAGAGTCCATTATTGAATGCGATTGAGCCGCTGACTTATAGCAATGAAGTGATATAAGTTATTTTATAAAAAAAGAGGTGTGACTAATTTGGTCACACCTCTTTTTTGGCGCTAAACGTTTTGCACCATAATCTTTTTATGCTGTACAGATTACCTATGCACATAGTATCTGCAACGAAAATTTTTGTATTTATTCAGGTATCTGCAAATCTGTTTCCGGATACTTCAAACTAACTAAAGACACGATCATACGTAATTCTTCAATGTTTTCTGGGAATTCAGGATCAAATACTTTACTATGACGTCCCACCCCACCATTGTCAATCAAACGATAAATTCGATTCCAGTCAATAAATTGTTCAATTGTTTGAAAATGACTGATTGGATATCCTCCGCTGTCCAAAATTTCGGTCAAACGAAACACGAGATAGGCACTGTCGATGATTTTCTTTTTAGATGAAGTAACAGTTGGATCTTGTTCAATCAAAATCTTTTCTGGTTGATGTTTCAAACTCCATTCTAACAGCAAAAAGAAAGCTTCCATTCGGTATGCATCGTTAAACAGCTGGAAAGATGTTTCAGCATTCTTAAACAAGAGTGGAATCAAATAATTCTTTTGATAAATGAGCATGGGTACTCGATCAATCGCACATTCCAAATAACGATTCAAATAACCTATCCCAGTATAGTTTCCTAAACGATAGCCTTCTACACCAAATCGTGCATACTTATGTGCAATAGTTGAACAATCAGCAATATTTACCGCTAATTCTTCTACTTTTTCGTAACCGCTTAATATTCTATCGAAAGGTTCCAAAATTATTTTTGCTTCCATCATTATTCCTCGCCCAAATTCCAATATACTCTGTATCATTCCAAAATAATACCTGTAACCCTATGATACCACAGGTGAAATGGAATAAAAAACAAAAATAAACTAGTAAAATCTTTCTTTTATCAAAAAAGAAGCATGGCATCACCCTGCCATACTTCTTTGATTTGAAAAGTTTAAACAGACTAGAAGAAATGCTAGTCGTCCAACTCCACATTATGGAAAATGTTTTGAACATCTTCAAGCTCATCTAATGCATCGATCATTTTTTCAAATTGTACTAAATCATCACCCGCTAAAGTGATTTCAGTTTGTGGTAACATTTGAATTTCTGCAATAGAAAACTCTGTAATGCCTTTTTCTTTCAATGCTTCTTGGATAGCGTGGAAATCAGGAACTTCACCATACACGATAATTTGTCCTTCTTCTTCGATGACATCACGAACATCGATATCTTTTTCCATTAAATATTCAAGAATTTCATCCGCATCGTCGCCAGCAAAACCAAAAATAGCTGTGTTATCAAACATATAAGAAACGGCACCAGAGACACCCATGTTTCCACCGTTCTTACCAAAGGCTGCACGAACATCTGCAGCAGTTCGGTTCACATTGTTTGTCAATGTATCAACAATCACCATTGAGCCATTTGGTCCAAATCCTTCATAGCGCAATTCAGAATATGTTTCATCTCCTGAACCTTTTGCTTTTTCAATGGCGCGGTCAATAATATGTTTAGGCACATTATAGGTTTTCGCACGATCAATAACGAAATGTAACTTTTGGTTAGCGTGTGGGTCAGGTTCACCTGATTTCGCTGCCGCATAAATTTCAATCCCGAATTTTGCATAAATTCGACTGTTGTTTGCATCTTTAGCAGTTTTCTTTGCCACAATATTAGCCCATTTACGACCCATATTTTCACTTCGCTTTCTCTTTTTCTAGTTCCGTAACGCAAAAACGTCCTGTTTCATTATACTTGTGAATCCAAGTTCTGTGAAGCTTTTTTTCATTATTCCTATTTTATCAAACAATCAACAATTTATTTTCACTTCTTCTTGATCCGAATGGGCATTCGGCCAAAATTTTGTTCAGTCAACTGACTGTTCGCTAAACAATAAATCTGATCGCTGCGAATTAATAGCTGCGCCTCCGTGGCTTCTTTTTTACCTATTCGTGAATACACATGACTAGTTTCCTGTTTTTTTTCTTTCAGAAACTGTCTTCCCACGTTAGTAAATCCCAATACGTGAAGATAGTTTTTTTCTTGCTGCGCTAAAATTTCAGACTCCGTTATGTTTAATAACACGTAGCAAGCCAATCGTTGAATTCTTGTCCAAGTATAACGCTTAGTCTTAACCAGAGATACAAAAGAATGAAAATTCGTAGCCTGCTTCGCTGCTTCTTGTAACCGAACTTCTAACCCTTCCGTCATTTGATAAATTTCCTGCAGTTGTGTTGCATTCGTCGATAATAATTTATAACGTAGATATGGCCATAGTTCATCCCAGGTTTGAGTTGGTTTCGTTAGTAAATCGTGAGCTGTTACTTCTGGGACAACGTGTTGGACTTCATCTTGCTTAGCAACAGCTTCCCGAATAGCAGTGGCACTTGCAATCGTCTCATCAGAAATTTCTTTCTCGTGATACCCAGCACTTTTCCTTTTGATTGGATGAAGGGCCATCGGTCGTTCATACTTTGCATTTTCTTTGGCATAGCTCAAGCCTAAAATATGGTTGGGCGAAGCAAAATCAAGTTGGTCATCTTGCAGTAGTGTACGAAAAACCTCTGTCATTTTTTGTGGGTAGCTGATTTTTTGATCGGCTAAATTTTGAAATGCCTGATCAATTTCACGTTGGTTGTTCCGAACAAATTTTCCAAATGACTCATAGTCAAACTGCGTCGTGTTTTCTGTTCCAAAACATAATGAATCACAGCCCAAATCTTGCAATAGTCTCACCGCACCTTTTGCAAAATAATCGGCAGATTGGACTGCCCATTCAACAGGTAATTCAATAACTAGATCCACGCCATTTTGTAATGCTTCATTTGCACGTTGCCATTTGTCAAGAATAGCTGGTTCGCCTCGTTGCAAAAAATTGCCACTCATTACAGCAATGACAACTTCCGCACCTGTCTGTTTTCTCGCCATTTCTGCATGATAGCGATGACCATTGTGAAATGGATTATATTCTACGATTAAACCACAACTTCTCATCAGATCCCTCCTTTGTCTTTTCCAAGCAAAACAAGAAAAAAGAGCAGCGACAATTTGTCACGGCTCTTTTTAAGTTCATTCTTTATAGGCTACAAAGAACCAGCGTTTCGTTTCTTCGGTTGGCGTTTCATCTGTAAAATCACCATAAGCCTCTACTTTTGAAAAACCACTATTTTCTAACATACGTAAATAGCTTTCCATTGAATACGTGCGTTCTTGATGAAGCTCGTCTTCGCGGATAAATTTTTCAGGCTGATCCAAATCCTCTACAAAAAAGGTTAAGAAATGCTCAATACTGTGTGGTTCTTTTCCTGGATAACTGTCCCATAAAAAAGCAAATTTTTCACTTTGATAGTGATAGCTATATTCTGGAAAAACCGTATCTACTTGATAAACAGAATGTACATCAAATAAAAAGCGTCCATTTTCTTCTAAAGCTTGATAGACTTCATCAAAAACTTGTTGAACTTCTTGCCCATTCTCCATGTAACATAATGAATCTGAATAACAAGTAATCGCTTCGTATTGTCCTACTTCTGAAAGATCTAACATGTTTCCCTCAACAAATTGGATCGCTGTTTCTTGCTCAAAAGCGCGCTGACTTGCCATCATCAACATATCTTCTGACAAATCAAGTCCAGTCACATTGTACCCAGCTTTTGCAAATTCCACAGCTAATGCGCCCGTACCACAAGCAAGCTCTAAAATGTTCTTTGTTTGCTCAGGTAAGTGTCTCTTTGAAAATGCTAACCATTGTTGATAGAGCGTTTCATCCATTACTTCATCATAAATAAAAGCGAATGTTTCGTAAGCCATATTAATCCAACCATTCAGAAATGTTTACAAGTGGTGCATCTGACCATAATTTTTCTAAATTATAAAATTCTCTTTCAGGTGCGTGGAAGACATGGACAATCAAATCACCAAGGTCAATCAGGATCCATTTTCCACCTTCTTTTCCTTCAATGCGTTTCACTTCGTAGTTATTTTCTTCTTCTTTGTCAATAATTTCTTCTGTAATTGCGTTCATTTGACGTTCACTGTTTGCTGAGCAAATCATAAAATAATCTGCCAATAAAGAAACTTCTCTCACGTCAAGTGCTAAAATATCTTCTGCACGCTTTGAATCTGCTGCTTTTACCGCAATTTGTAATTGTTCTTTGCTATCTATGATAATTTCCTCCTTAACATTTGATGACAAATTTATTTTTTCGCCACCCAATGATTGTATGTTTCGATTGTTTTTGGATAAATTTGTTGTTCTTGCTCAATTAAATGAGCTAGTGTGTGCTTGGTCTCAAAAGCAACTGCTTCATCTAAGTCAACTAATGCGATTTCTCGCGCATCTTCTACCCCAGGAAAATTTCTGCCTGGTTCGATATAATCAGCGACATAAATGATTTTATCCAGTAAGGTCATTTTTGCTGCCCCAGTTGTATGCACTCGAATAGCATTTAGAATCTCAGGATCTGTAATGCCCAATTCACGTTCAACAAATGAAGCACCTACAAGTCCGTGCCAAATCGCATTGCCATAATTTAGCAAATCAGGATCAAATCCATCACGTTTGATGACTAGCATAAACTCATCATCTGGACGTTCTTTTGCATAATCATGAGTCAGCGCGGCAATACTAGCTTTTTCTGGCGAACAACCATACTTTTCAGCCAATGCTATCGCCATTTTCTCTACACCTAAGACATGTTGAAAACGACGCTCACTCATTCGCATTTGGACTTTTTGCATCAATGTTTCGCGAGTATCCGCAGTATAATGACTACTATAATCCATATTGATACAAGCCTTCTTTCTGAATGTAATCAACTACTTTGTCAGGAACTAAGTAGCGAATCGAGCAACCTTGACGAACTTTTTGACGAATCTTGGTCGAACTAATGTCAATTTCAGGCACATCGACCCAGATTACCGGATACGGTGTTTCGACTCCATAACCAGCACGCTTGATACCCACAAAGTGGACAAGTTGGACTAATTCGTCGATTTTGTACCATTTCGGTAGATACTCAACCATATCTCCGCCAATGATGAAATAATAATCTGTATCTGGATTATTCTGCGTCAAGGCTTTCATTGTGTCATAAGTATAACTTTTACCACCACGACTTAATTCCACGGTTTCAATTGCCAAAAATGGATTGTCTTCGATTGCGAGCTCAAGCATATTCAAACGATGCGCTGCCGGAATCGTTTTTTTCTCATCAATATGTGGTGGTTGATAGGATGGCATTAAAAATACGCGATCCAGTCCTAAATTCTGTCCAACTTGTTCAGCCATAACTAGATGTGCCAGATGGACAGGGTTAAATGTTCCGCCCAAGATTCCAACTTGCCGTTTTTTTTCAAAAACTTGTGGCATTTCTTTTGGAAAAACTCGTGAACGAACAAATAGATTAGCCTGCGTACTCATTAACGACCACTCCTTAGATTGCTTTTACTTCTCGTGAAATGCGTTGATATTTTTCTTTACTTGATGGTTTGTATAACACCAATACACGTCCAATGATTTGAACAATCTCACATTGAACTTCTTCTTCTAAAATTCGTGCAACATCTTCAGCGATTTCATCCGTGTTTTGTAACAAAGTAACTTTGATTAGTTCACGTTTTTCTAATGCTTCATTGATTTGAACAAGCATCGCTGAGTTGATTCCGCCTTTTCCAATTTGAAAAATAGGCTGCAAGTGATGTGCTTGACTACGTAAAAAACGTTTTTGTTTTCCTCTTAATTCCATTTTTTTCCTTCTTCCTTAAATTAAAGCTTTACGCTTGATTACATCGACACCTTTAGGCGCCCATCCAGCAACAACAGCTGGCTGTGACACAGTGATCCATCCAAGTCCGGCAAAAACGATGTCCGTTTTTTCTTTCACTGAAAATTCAAAACGAACTAATTCAGGGAACTCTGCTACCTCGTCAGGACGTGGTGGCTGTAAAAGTCCACCCACATGTTTTGCGTAAAATTCATCTGCTTTTTCGAGTTTTGTTCGATGGATATTCACATCATTTGAAACATACGCAATAAATGAGCCACGTTCACCATTTACAAAATCAAAACGTGCCAATCCACCTAAAAAGAGTGTTTGACCATCATTCAATTGATAAACTTTCGGTTTGATTTCTTTTGTTGGTGCAATAATACGTAAATCTTTTTTGCCTAAATAATGCGCCATTTGATGGCGGTGAATAATTCCCGGTGTGTCAATTAGCGCTTGACCGTCATCTAGAGGAATTTCAATCTTATCTAAAGTCGTTCCGGGAAATTGTGAGGTAGTAATCACATCTTGAACACCCGCAGTATTCTTGATGATTTGATTGATCAGTGTAGATTTACCGACATTCGTCACACCAACGACATAGACATCTCTACCTTCACGATATTCTTCGATTTTAGCCAATAAATCTTCCATTTCATGTGCTTTTTTGGCACTTGTCAGTAGTACTTCGACAGGTCTGAGCCCAGCTTCATGCGCACGCTCCGTCATCCATTGGATCATTTTAGGTTTCTTCAGTGATTTTGGTAAGATATCGACTTTATTACCTACTAATAACACTGGATTATCGCCAACAAAACGATGTAATCCCGGAATCAATGAACCATTGAAATCAAAAATATCGACAACGTTAACGATCAATGCATCCTTTTGACCTAATTCATTTAACAAACGTAAAAAATCATCATCTGTTAACGAAACATCTTGGATTTCATTGTAATGTCGTAGTCTGAAGCAACGTTGACAATAAACTTCACCTGATTCCAACCCTTTTTCTAAGGCAGATTGCGGTGTATATCCTAGTTCTCCTGGTCTATCTGTTTGAATAATCGAGCCGCACCCGATACAGTGTAATTCTTCACTCATTCAATTCCACCTCGCCAGCCCATATCAGGATTATTTACTAATAAATGAGCCATGATTCTTTTTTCAAAAAAACGATTGATTTGTGTTTTCCAGCTATCCGTCTCGATAATTGGTTTGACCAAAATACTACGAATCCCTGCGCGATTTGCGCCACGGATATCCGTCATGATTTGATCACCAATCATTACGAGTTCATCATCAGCAAGGTTCAACTTTTTCTTTGCTTGATTGATTCCTACAGCAAATGGTTTCATTGCACGAGCAATATAAAGCAAATCAAACTTTTCGATAGCTCGTTCAATTCGCTTCGAGTTATTATTTGAAACAACTACAACAGGAATGTCAGCATTTTTCATCTCTAAAATCCAATTCAACAATTCTTCTGTTCCATCTGGATTATTCCAAGCAATCAATGTGTTATCCAAATCAGTTAACACGGCTTTGATACCTAAATTTTTCAACTGTGCAGGGGTAATTTGATAGATGGCTTCTACCATCCATGTTGGTTTATAGTTTGAAAACATCTTGTCTCCTCATTTGCAAAAAATGAAGGAGCACACCAGGTACTCCTCAGCCCCTAATTATACTGCATAATCTAAAAAAAAACTACCTTTACCATTCAATCCATTTCACACATTTTTGTATCCGTTCACAACTGCTTGTTTTATTTTGTATCTCACTCTTTCGAAAAAAAAACGATCACCCCATTGGCAATCGTTTTCCTTTTATAAAACTTTTTCAAGAAACTGACGTGTTCGCTCTTTCTTTGTTTCCTCGAAAAGTTCTTTTGGTGTCCCTTCTTCAATCATCCTTCCATCATCCATGAACAAAACACGATCCCCAACTTCTCGCGCGAACCCCATTTCATGGGTCACGATTACCATAGTCATACCTTCCTTTGCTAACTCCTGCATTACTGATAGAACTTCTCCCACCATTTCTGGATCTAATGCGGACGTTGGTTCATCAAACAACATTACTTTGGGTTCCATCGCAAGAGCTCTAGCAATTACGATTCTTTGCTGTTGTCCGCCTGACAATGCTTGCGGATATTCATTTGCTTTTGCTACCAAGCCGACTTTATCAAGAAGGACTAACGCTTTTTCTTCTGCCTCTGCGCGACTGATTTTTTTTACTTTCGTCGGTGCCAACAAAATATTTTCTAACACTGTTAGATTTGGAAATAAATTAAATTGTTGAAAAACCATTCCCATCTGTTCCCTCATTTGGTAAATATCTGTTTTTTTATTGGTGATTTCTTGACCATCAAATAAGATTATTCCACTGGTCGGCTCTTCTAGCAGATTCAAGCAACGTAAAAACGTACTTTTTCCAGAGCCCGACGGCCCAATCACAACCGCGACCTCTCCTTGAGAGATTTCTAATGTGATACCTTTTAAAATTTCTTTTTGTCCAAACGTTTTGGTTAAGTGATTCACTTGAATAAGTGCTTCCATTGATGCCCTTCCTTTCATCGGTATCCTTTACCTAATTTGATTTCCCAAACATGCAGCAATCTCGACATCAAAAAGGTTAGAACAAAATAAATAATTGCGGCTACATAGAGAGGTTCTAAAGGGAGATAAGAATTCGAGATAACGATTTGAGCACTATTTAATAACTCGTAGATTCCAATCGTTGAAAGTAGGGAAGAATCTTTGATCAACGTGATAAATTCATTACCCATTGGAGGTAAAATATTTCTCAAGGCTTGTGGTAAAATCACATAGCGCATCGTCTGCATTGGTCTAAGTCCCAACGAGCTAGCCGCCTCTTCTTGCCCAAAATTGACAGCCATGATACCACCACGAACGATTTCAGCGACATAAGCACCCGAATTCATTGATAAAACGATCATCCCTGGTATTAGCCGACTAAAATCAACATCTAACACACCTAGAGTAACTGTCGGTGCATGAACCACGCCTTGTAACAATCCGAAACCAATCAAAATTTGGATCAGCATTGGCGTCCCACGTAATACTTCAATATAAGCATTGGCAAACCACCGTAACGGGCGAATCTTTGAAAGTTTCAACAATGCCATAATGACACCAATTACTGTTCCAAAAACAATCGTAATAACGGAAATAATTAATGTAATTAATGCACCTGACAGGAAATAGGGATAGTATACCGATAGAAATGAAAAATTCACGTAATCAAACTCCTTTATTCTTCTGCTTTTTTAGCTAACTCTGTATTTTTTTGGATAAATTCATCCATTTTTCCTGAGCTTTGTAATTCTTGGATGACTTGATTGACTTTCTTTTGTAATTCTTCTTCCCCTTTTGGTAATGCAATTGCATAGGCTTCTTCGTCGCTCGAAACTAAATCAACATCTGCTAACATCAATTCTGGATTATTTTCAATATAGGAGTTTGCAACGGTTTCTTCTAAAACCAATCCATCAATTGATCCTTGTTTTAATTCAATAATCAGATTAGGCACTTTAGCTACAGAAACTAATTGCGCATCAGCCACTTGTTCTTTCACCACATCTTCTTGAACTGATCCTTTTTGTGCGCCCACTTTTTTCTTTGCAAAACTTTTGAGACTAGTTAATTCATTTGCGTTTTCTTTGTTAATCACCATTTTTTGAGGCGGAGCAAAATAATTATCTGAGAAATCAAATGTTTGTTGACGTTCTTCTGTTGCCGAAATACCAGAAATCGCTAAATTGACTTTTCCTTGTTGTAAGGCTGCTAATACCGCATTGAATTCCATATCCATCAACTCGACTTTGACACCCAGTTCTTTTGCGATTTCATTCGCCAAATCAATATCCACACCGACGATTTTATCCTTTCCATCAATCATCGTATGAAATTCAAACGGAGCAAAATCTGCAGAAGTTCCCACCACTAATTTTCCAGAATCTTGGATGCTTTGAATCACTTCTTTTTTTGAATCATTACTTGTTTCTTTTCCTCCTGAGCTACATGCGCCTAAAAGTACTACCATTGAAACCATCGCAAACCAAATTATTTTTTTCATCGATACTCTCCTCTAATATTTATACACTCAACATTAAGTTAATGAGTTATTATACATAATATCAGATTTTTTATTCATTTCAAGAGTAATTTTTGAAAAAACATGCGAAAATTCCATTTATTGTGAATTTTTCTTCGTTTTCGACTAAAAATATACTCCTACAACTTCATCCCAAACGATTCCAAGCCACTGAAAAGTCAGATTGAATCAAAGAAAAGCAAATTGCTTTGTCTTTTTCAATACAACAAAAAGAGGCTGGGAGAAATCCCAACCTCTTATCATCAATCGCTTAGTACTTACGGAATCTTTCATAACGCTTTTCAAGTAAAGTTGTTACATCCGTTTGCGATAATTCAGTTAATTTTTCAATCATTGATTTTTTCATCATGTATGCTACTTTAGCCCAAGGAATTGGTTCCCCATTAAAGGTTTCTGGAATCACCTTGTCCACAATCCCCAGCTCATGTAATTCAGGCGCAGTAATTTTCATCAACTCCGCCGCTTCAGCCGCTCGGCTTCCATCTTTCCATAAAATAGATGCAAAACCTTCTGGCGAAAGAATCGCATAAATCGTTTGCTCAAGCATCCAAACTTCATCAGCAACGCCTAGCGCAAGTGCCCCACCACTACCGCCTTCACCAATGATGATTGCTATAATTGGTACTTTTAAATCAGACATTTCTAAAAGATTTTTAGCGATTGCTTCTCCTTCACCACGTTCTTCTGCTCCGACCCCACAATAAGCTCCGGCAGTATTAATCAGCGTGATGACTGGTCGTTTAAATTTTTCTGCCTGTTTCATCAACCTCAAAGCTTTGCGGTACCCCTCTGGATGTGGTGAACCGAAGTTTCGTTGGATGTTTTCTTGTAGATCTCGACCCTTTTGGATGCCAATCACTGTGACTGGTTTGCCAGCTAAGCGAGCAACACCACCAACGATTGCTTCATCATCACCAAACAAACGATCACCATGAAACTCCTGAAATCCATCAAAAATTTCTTCAAAAAAATCTAAACTCGTCCAACGTTCTTTTGCTCTAGCTAGTTGAACAACCTCATGAGCCGTTTTATTCATGATCCAACCAACCTTTCTGTGTATGCAACTCAAGCAACTGATGAATGGTCTGCTTCAAGTCTGTGCGTGGAACGATCTGATCAACAAAACCATGCGCTAACAAAAATTCTGCCTTTTGAAAGTCTTCTGGTAATTCCTGTTTAATCGTTTGTTCAATTACCCGACGGCCAGCAAAACCAATCAGACTTTGTGGTTCAGCTAAAATCACGTCCCCTTCCATCGCAAAACTAGCAGTTACACCACCAGTTGTTGGATCAGTCAAAATTGTTAAATAAAAAAGTCCTGCATTGCTGTGACGTTTTACCGCGGCGGAAATTTTTGCCATTTGCATTAAAGAAAAAATACCTTCTTGCATTCTGGCACCACCAGAGGCAGTAAACAACACCACGGGTAATTTAGCTGTTAACGCTCGTTCAAATAATCTAGTTATTTTTTCGCCAACAATCGTTCCCATGCTCCCCATAATAAAGTTTGAATCCATCACGCCAATTGCCAAAGGAATGTCATTGATCGTTGCTTTACCAGTCAAAACAGCTTCATGCAAGCCAGTTTTTTCTTGCATTGTTTCAATTTTTTCTTGGTATCCAGGAAAGTTCAAAGGATCTTCTGTTGCTAATTCAGTATCCCATTCTTCAAAACTTTTTTCATCAATCGTTAACGCTAATCGCTGCCAAGCACTGATACGAAACGTGTAACCACAATTCGGACAAACGCGTTCTTCACCAATATCTTTTGTATAAATGATGTGTTTACAATTCGGACACTTTGCCCACATGTTGTCAGGAACAGTTGGTGGACTTGTAGGCTGAGCTCCTCGATTTGGGTTAATGCGAATATATTTTTTCTTCTTAAACAGAGCCATCTACTCGCCTCCAATCTCCGTTTCAGGTGTCCAATTTGGTAAAAATTCTTCTTGTAAAAATGCCGTCGTGTAATCACCAGCAATCACTGCTGGATGACTAATCAAGTCCATTTGAAATTCGGCATTTGTCACAACACCATCTGTCACGATTTCACTTAAGGCACGTTGCATTTTCATCAACGCCTCAAAGCGAGTATCGCCGTGAACAATGACTTTAGCAATCATTGAATCATAGTATGGAGGTATTTTATAGCCTGAATAAACTGCACTATCGACACGTAAACCCATTCCTCCAGCAGGAAGTAATAAGTTTTCAATGGTTCCAGGTGAAGGGGCAAAATGAAAAGCTGGATTTTCCGCATTGATTCGACATTCAATCGCATGACCTTGAAACTTGATGTCGCTTTGTTCTAACCCCAATGGTTCGCCTGCTGCGATTTCAATTTGCTTTTTCACTAAGTCAACATTCGTTACCATTTCTGTCACTGGATGTTCTACTTGAATTCGCGTATTCATTTCCATAAAGTAAAAGGCACCAGATTCATCCATCAGAAATTCAATGGTTCCAGCATTTTCGTAATCCACAGCTTTCGCTGCACGAACAGCCGCAGCGCCTAAATCTGCACGTTTTGCAGCAGAAATCACAACAGATGGGGATTCTTCAAGAACTTTTTGATTATTTCTTTGTAACGAACAATCACGCTCACCCAAATGAATGACATTCCCATAATGGTCACCCAATATCTGAACTTCAATATGTCTTGCTGGATAAATGATTTTTTCCAAATACATTTCGTCATTTCCAAACGCAGCAGCAGCTTCTTGTTGTGCTGAAGCAAAGTGTTGTGGTAGGTCTTCTTTGGTCATCACCTTCCGAATTCCTTTACCACCACCACCAGCCGCGGCCTTTAGCATAACTGGGTAACCAATCTTATCCGCAACAGACAAAGCTTCTTCTACAGTAGAAAGTACGCCTTTACTTCCCGGAATCACCGGAACTTTCGCTTCTTGCATCAAGCGACGGGCATTAATTTTATTCCCCATCGCATCAATTGTTTCACTTTTAGGCCCAATAAAAACAATATTGCACTCTTCACACATTGATGCAAAACGACTATTTTCAGATAAAAAACCAAAACCTGGATGAATCGCTTCTGCCTTAGTAACGATTGCCGCACTTAAAACCTGTTGAACGTTCAAATAGGAATCAACAGCTTTAGCTGGTCCAATGCAAATCGCTTCATCTGCTAATTGGGTATGCAGTGCGTCAGCATCTGCTTCTGAATATACAGCAACTGTTTGAATACCTAATTCACGACAGGCACGAATAATCCGCACGGCAATTTCACCGCGGTTAGCTATCAAAACTTTTGAAAACATATTTCACCTATCCAATCATAAAGGTTAATTCAGCTTCGGCAACTTTTTTGCCATCCACTTTTGCGACACCCTTCCCGATTCCTGCGGAAGATTTTACTTTGATAATTTCAACTTCCAAGTACAAAGTATCTCCTGGTGTCACTTTGCGACGGAATTTTGCTTTATCCAATCCGCCAAAATAAGCTGTCTTTCCTTTAAATTGTTCTAAAGACAATAAGGCAACTGCCCCAGCTTGTGCCATTGCTTCAACAATCAGCACACCTGGCATAACTGGTTCTTCCGGAAAATGTCCTTGAAAAAAAGGTTCATTGATTGTGACATTTTTCTTAGCGATAACTCTTTCGCCTGCAACCATTTCTTCCACTCGATCAATCAGCAACATTGGGTAACGATGTGGAATGATTTCTTTGATTTCTTGAATATTCATCTTCTACCTCTTTCTTATTTTGGCTGAATTTTAACGAGTGGTTGACCAAATTCAACAACTTCTTCATTTTCAACCAGAATTTCAACAATTTCTCCGTCAAATTCACTGGTAATCTCATTCATTAGTTTCATCGCTTCAATAATACAGATGATTTCACCTTTTGCTACTTGGTCACCAACTTTTTTGTAAGCTGGTTTATCCGGTGATGGTTGTAAATATACAACACCAACAATTGGTGATTTTACTTCGATACCCTCAATTTCTTGCTTCGTATCTGCTACGACAGACTGTTCCTTGACCGGTTCATCTGGTTTGATTTCTGGTTTAGCTGATACAGGTTGAACTGCAGGTGCTTCCATCGTTTGGGGCGCTGTTGCTGCTCCACGGCTTGTATTATTTTTATTCATATAAAGTTCAAATTGACCTTCGCGCAAATCAAATTCAGTCAAAGAAGATTGATCAAATTGCGTTACTAGTTCTTTAATTTCACTGATATTCAAACTTATTCCTCCCAGCGTTTCATACAAAGGACCGCATTGTGTCCACCGAAACCTAGTGAGTTACTCATTGCATAAGTAATTTCAGCAGGTTTACTGTCATTTTTTACGACTGTTAAATCAATTTCTGGATCTTGATTCATTACGTTGATTGTTGGTGGTACAAATTGGTGCTCTAACGCTAACAACGTTGCTAAAGCTTCGATTCCCCCAGCAGCGCCTAGTAAATGACCTGTCATTGATTTCGTACTGCTGACATAGGTTTCTCGGAAGTTTTCACCAAGTGCTAATTGAATTGCTTTTGCTTCTGCTTGATCATTTGCAGGTGTGCTTGTTCCATGCGCATTGATATAACCCACTTCTTCTGGTTGGATTCCTGCTTCGTCCATTGCCAATTTCATTGCTTTTGAAGCGCCTGATCCGTCTGGTGTTGGTGCTGTCATATGATAGGCATCACAATTTGAACCATAACCAACGATTTCACCATAGATTTTTGCACCACGTGCTTTTGCATGTTCCAAGGACTCAATCACTAAGATTCCAGCGCCTTCTCCCATAACAAAACCATTACGCTCTTCATCAAATGGAATGGAACCACGTGTTGGATCTGTAGCAGTTGATAAAGCTGTCAACGCAGCAAAACCTGCGATTCCCATTTCACAAATTGTCGCTTCTGTTCCGCCAGCTAAGATAACATCTGAATAGCCATGTTTGATGTTACGGTAAGCTTCACCAATCGAGTTCGTTCCACTAGCACAAGCTGTAACGATTGATGTACAGATTCCCTTAGCACCTACCCGCAAGGCAATATTTCCAGCAGCCATGTTAGCGATCGACATAGGAACAAACATTGGTGATACGCGCTTAGCACCTTTTTCATGCAAACGAATCACTTGATTTTCAATTGTTGGTAAACCACCAATTCCTGAGCCAACGATAACGCCGAAACGGTCTTGATCGATTTTTTCTTTTTCTAATCCACTCATTTCAATTGCTTCAAGAGCGGCATAGATTCCATAAATCGAAAACATGTCCATACGTTTGCTGTCTTTTTTAACAAAGTATTTATCATAAGGGAAATCTTTTACTTCACCAGCGAGCGTAATCCCTGTTTCAGTTGCATCAAATTTTGTAATTGGTGCAATTCCGTTCGTTCCATTTTTTAAACTATCTAAAAAGCTATCTCCATCGTTTCCGATTGGCGAAGTAACACCATAGCCTGTAATTACTACTCGATTCATCAATCATCTTCCTTTCTATTATCCGTGCATGACCAAACCGCCATCAACATTGATCACTTGACCTGTGATGTACGCATTTTCTGCTAAGAAAACTGCAGCTTTGGCAATATCTTCCACATTACCAAAGCGTTGCAATGGAATTTGTTTTGTAACTTGTTCTTTCACCTTTTCAGATAGAACATCCGTCATATCTGTTGCAATAAAGCCTGGCGCAATGGCATTACATGTGATTCCACGCGTCGCTACTTCTCGGGCAACTGATTTTGTTAAGCCAACAACTCCAGCTTTACTAGCTGCATAGTTTGCTTGTCCGACATTTCCGATTAAGCCAGAAACGCTTGCCAAATTGATGATTGCACCTTCACGTTTCTTCATCATTTGTTTTAGAACATGTTGGGTCATGTTGAATGTACCAGTCAAATTGATATCCAAACATTTTTTGAAATCTTCAGCGTCCATACGAAGTAATAATTTGTCATTCGTGATTCCAGCATTATTGACTAAAATATCAACAGAACCTAACTTCTCTTGCGCTTCCCTGATCATGTCACCTGCTTTAGTAAAATCAGAGATATCACCAGATACCCCAATACAGGTAACACCTAAAGCTGAAATTTCAGCCAATTTTTCTGAAGAAATCGCGCTGCGACCATTTAAGACAATATTGGCACCTGCTTTAGCAAACGCAATTGCGATTGCTTCCCCGATGCCTCTTGTACTTCCTGTGACAAAAACGTTTTTTCCTCTAACGTCCATAATTACCTCCCTGATAATCGTTGATAAGTTTCTTCAAATGTTTGTTGATTCTCAACACGGTAAACAGGAATCGTTTTATCGATTTTTTTCATAAAACCACTCAAGACTTTCCCTGGTCCGACTTCAATCATTTGGTCAATTCCCAATGATTTTAATTTTTCAATACTTTCATAAAAACGAACAGGCGACTTTACTTGACGCTCTAACAAGTTAGGAATTGTCTCTTTTGTCATGATCTCAGTGGTGGTATTGCTAATCACTGGAATCTTTGGTTCGTTGAATGAGATTGATTTTAATTCCTTTGCTAGTTTTTGCGCTGCTGGCGCTAGGATGCCTGTATGAAATGGGCCACTAACATTTAATGGAATCATTCGTTTGGCACCTTGTTCTTGTAACAAGGTCATCGCCGCCTCAACAGCTGCTACTTCTCCACCAATAACGATTTGTTGTGGTGTATTATAATTTGCAGGTGAAACAATGCCAAACTGACTTGCTTCTTGGCAACAAGCTTCAATCACTTCAATCGGTGTATTCATAACAGCGACCATTTTTCCGCTTCCGGTTGGCGCCGCCTCAGTCATATAAGCACCGCGTTTCGCCACTAATGCTACTGCTTCCCCAAACGATAGCGCTTCACTTGCCACCAATGCCGAATACTCTCCTAAGCTAAGCCCTAATGCTGCGTCAGGAGTGATTCCTTGTTCTTGTAATAAACGATAATAGGCAACACTTACCGTTAAAATCGCCGGCTGTGTATAAGTTGTCTGATTTAGCTGCTGATTCTCAGTAAAACATAAGTCTGCCATGTCATAACCAAGAATTTGGCTTGCTTCCTCAAATGTTTGCTTTACTACAGGTTCATGATATAAATCTTGACCCATGCCTTGATATTGAGCACCTTGCCCACTAAATAAAAATGCTGTCTTCATTATATTCTCCAATAATTTAGGATAGACGATTAAGTATCCATTTATTCAAAAAGGCCAAGACATTTCATATCGGAAATGTCCCAGCCCCCAACCTTATTACATGATTATGCAGTTTGTTTTTCAACGTAAGTAACTAAATCTTGTACAGTTTTAATGCCATCTTCTGTTTCAATTTTCACATCAAATTCATCTTCGATTTCGTTGATGATTTGGAATAAGTCCAAGCTATCAGCTTCTAAATCTTCTTGAATATCTGTTGTTAATTTAATTTCTTCTGTTTCTTTCCCTAATTCTTCTGCAATAATTTCTTGAATTTTTTCGAATACCATACGATATATTCCTCCGATATTGTTTACAATTTTATAGTTTTATTTTTATCATTTATCAGTTTATAGCTCCATGAGGATACTTCCCCATGTTAAACCTCCGCCATAACCTGTAAATACCACTTTTTGATTACTGCCTAATTGAAGCGTCCCAGCGGAAACTGCCTCGTCTAATAAAATAGGAATACTTGCAGCAGAAGTATTACCATACTTATCCATGTTTGCTAGAAACTGCTCTTGTGGAATTTTGACTTTCCGAGCGATTTTCTCAATAATTCGTTGATTTGCTTGGTGCAAAAGTAGATAATCAACTGAATTTTCTTGCGTTATTTCTTTTAGATTCTTCGCGACATCACGGACTGCAAAGTCAAAAATATCACGTCCAACCATTTGTAAGTAGTAAGAACCTTCTGACTTTTCAGAATAAAATGGACTTTGATTTTCATAATATCCTGCTGTTAATGAAGAACCTCTTGTGCCATCTGTTGCCAAATGCTCCACTAATAATTTTTGTGTCGCGCCAGCTTCTAATAACACACCACCTGCTCCATCACCGAATAATACAGCTGTCGAGCGGTCTGTCCAGTCAAGTAACTTAGACAGCGTTTCTCCACCAATCACAAGCCCTTTTTTTGAGCCGCAGCGAATCATTTTTTCAGCAATACTTAGTGCATACACAAAACCAGTACAAGCAGCACTCAAATCAAAAGCAATTGCTTTGGTTGCTCCCAATCGTCCTTGGACTTGCGCAGCCACTGAAGGCATCGCATAATCAGGAGAAATCGTAGCAACTACGATGAAATCTAGTTCTTCTGGCTGCATTTTTTGCTTTTCTAGTAATTTTTGCGCAACTAGGAAACAAAGATCTGATGTTGTTTGATTTGTTACACAACGTCTTTCTCTAATCCCAGTTCGTGAACTGATCCATTCATCGGATGTTTCCATCATCTGTGAAAGTTCATCGTTGGTCACGATTCTTTCAGGAAGTACACTTGCAGTTGCCGTAATTGTTCCAAATTGTTCCATTAGCGTTCCTCACTTATACTCTCGCAAGAAATCATGCAAGTTTTTCAGTGCATTTAACAAAGCATGTTGTTCTTGGTCGCCCATTCCGTCCAGAATATTTTTGACCATCTCTCGATGAAAATGTTGGTGTACGCGATATAATAGCTTACCCTTTTTCGTTAAGCCTAGTTTTACCACACGCCGATCATCTTCACTGCGAATACGCTCAACATACCCTTTTTTCACTAATTTGTTGATGGCAGTGGTCAAGGTCCCAACAGTGATCGATAACTCCTTTGCTACTTCTGAAGTTGTTTTTTTCTTATACATACCGATTGCCTCGATCGTATGCATCTCAGTAATTGATAGATCGTTGAATTGTGATTTTTTCAATTCAGACTCTTCGATCGTCAAAATATCATTGAACACACTTACGAGATAATCATTAACTGTTTTCAAATCTGGTTCCATGTTCCACCATCCACTAATTAGTTTGATTATCAAATCTTTTGATGTTCAAACTATATCTTAACTTTTTTCAAAAATCAACCATATTCAGTGATTTTTTTTGATTCTCAGTTTATTTTAAGAAAAAACTCATTTATAAATGTTGATAAAACAAATATTCAACAATGATAGATTAAAAATTTATTCTGAAAAAATATTTTGATTATCAAAGCTTTTTTGTTTATTTATTTTCTAAAAAACAAGTTTTCTTGTTTGTTTTTTTCAAATTTGTTATAGTCTTTTTGATTGAAAGACAAAAGGAGGAGTTATGCTTAAAGAAAAAGTCAAAAATATACCTCTTCTTCCTGGGGTTTATTTAATGAAAGATAAACACGGCTCGGTGATTTATGTTGGTAAAGCTAAACAGTTAAAAAATCGTGTAAGTAGTTACTTTCAACAAAACAAGCAACATTCAAATAAAGTACTAAGAATGATACATACAATTGTCGATTTTGATTTTGTCGTTGTAGATACCGAACTAGACGCGCTACTCTTAGAATGCGAACTAATTCAACACTATCACCCCATTTATAATCGACAAATGAACTACTTTACTAATTATAATTATCTGCAATTAACTGACAGTGGTTTTATTCTGTCGGATGATCCAACTTCTCAAAGTTTTGGTCCTTTTCGCTCTTATAAAAAAATGCCTACTATCTTACGCATTTTAGAAGAAACTTACCAAATGCCTTGGTTAAAAGAAATTAGTCTACTAGCTTTGCGAACACAGCTTCCAACAATCAGTCAATTATCCTTTCAACAAAAGAAAAAAGAAATCTACGGACTTCTACAAGGTCGAAATAAAAAAATTTTGTCTTATCTTAAACAACGACAAGAACATTTTATTGAACTTCTCAATTTTGAACGTGCAAGTAGTATCCAAAATGAGATCGAACTAATGACTTCCTTCATTCGACAAATTAGAAACCAAAACGCATTTTTGCAAACACCTTATCTTACTTTGGCTTTACCCGTTGCGGCAAATCCACAGCTAACAAAATATTATCTAGTTTGCTACGGTCAATTAGTAGCGACATCTAAACTGGCTAATGATATCCCACCTGATTTTCATTCCACCGCCGGAAGCGATACTTTAGCAAAAAAACAACAATTGACAAAGGCGGAAGTTGATCCTGTTCAAATTTTGCTCAGCTACCAGCGGAAGCTTAGTAAAGAACCACCACAAATAAATAATCAATGAGTAACTTCTAATAGCCACTCAAAAGTACAACATAAAAAGACCGAGACGAATAATCATCTCGGTCTTTTTATGTTGTGTACAAGCTTACGCTAAATTAGCCAAACTATTGGATTAAGTCGTAGATTTCCATCGCAACGATATCAATATTATCAAACTCGTATTGTTGATGTGTATCTGTTTCAGTTAATTCAAATGTAGCAGTTGCTTTATCATAAGTTACTGTACATTTTTCAACGCCTTCTTTTTCAAAGCGACGAACTTGCAACTCGTTGTCTGCTGATTCGACCATAGCCTCCAGTCGTTTAATAATTGCGACTAATTGTGAATGTGTCATAGGAGGTCCTCCTTTTCTTATTTCTGTTATATTGTAACAAAGTCATGGCTGTCTTGCATTGATTTTCGCGAAAAAAACCAGTTTTTTATGATTTTTTTTCTGGGACATTTCCATTCGGCCACCAAAGTTTAATCAACGCTTGTGTGCCATCGTTTTCAAACCCTTTACCAGCCAACTGTTCGTACAAAATAAGTGCTTGTTTAGTAGCAGGCAATTCAAGTGATTGATTTTCTGCTTCATCTAATGCAATTTTTAAATCTTTGATAAAATGTTTAACAAAAAATCCAGGAGAATAGTCTTCACGTAAAATACGTGGTGCATAATTGCTCAACGACCAGTTTGCTGCACTACCACCAGAAAGCGTTTCAATCACTTTTTTCAAATCAAGTTGATTTTTTTCTGCGTAAGCTAACATTTCGGTCATTCCTGTCATTGTCCCAGCAATCATGATTTGATTAGCCATCTTAGTATGCTGTCCCTTTCCTGCGCCACCATGTAACGTGAAAGTTGAGCCAAACTCTCTAAAAATCGGCAAAACTTTTTCATAAATATCTTCTCGTCCACCAACCATAATTGTTAATGTAGCATTTTTTGCCCCCAAATCACCACCTGATACAGGAGCATCTAATGCAGCTGCTCCTTTTTCAGAAGCTGTCTGAGCAATTTTCTCTGCCAAAGTTGGTGTACTAGTTGTTAAATCAACCACAATTTTTCCTGAAACATCTGCTGAAAAAATGCCATTTTGTCCATAATAAATTTCTTCAACATCCGTTGGATAACCGACCATTGTAAAAATCACTTGACTTTGTTCAGCCACTAATTGTGGTGTATCTGCCCAAACAGCTCCCTTAGCAACTAAAGAATCTGCTTTTGCTTTTGTCCGATTATAAACGACCACTTCATATCCTGCTCGTAATAAGTGTTCAACAATAGAACTACCCATTACACCTGTTCCAATAAATCCGAGTTTCATGTTCTAACCTCCTAAAAAAAACCTTGACTCTAGTATACGCTAGAATCAAGGTTTGTTAAGAATAAATTGCTTTATTTATCGTTTAAATGAATTTAATTTAATTTTGATTCGCTCGATGGAAGCTTCTTCTTCTTTTCGACGCGTTTCTTCTTCATGATAAACAATCATATCTTGGTAAAATTCAATCATTGCTTCACCAAAATGCGTAGACGAAATTTCATAAAGTTTTGCGGCTAGAACTGCTTCATCACCAGGAATATCATCTACTATATATTGAATAAGTGCTTGTGCAAAATCTTCGTCTGTTTCAAAAGTCTTCCCTAAGGATGCATGATCGAACAGGCGATTCAAATAAGCGTTACCTTCAACCACACACGGTGTACCAGCCGCCATAGCTTCTGTATACGTGAGCCCTTGTGTTTCAGAAGTGGACGCGCTGACAAAATAATCTGCTGCTTTATAATAAAGAGCAACTGCATTGTTATCAACTTCACCGGTAAACTGAACAACTTCTTGTAAGTCCAATTCTTCTATTAAATCCTGTAATTCTTCCATATAAGGCCCTTTTCCCACAATCACTAAGCGTGCGTTTGGATAAGACGCAATGACTTCTGGAAAGCCTTGAATAATTGCTTGAATATTTTTCTCATAAGAGAGCCGACTAAGCGAAAGCACCATCAATTGGTCATCAGTTAATCCTAATGACGACCGTAATGTACTGATTTCCTGAGTGGTAATATCTGCTCGCTTAAATTTTTCGATATCAATCCCCGTTGGAATCACTCGTAAAGGCGCAACTACACCATACCCGCGCAGTGTGTCAATCACTCGTTCACTTGGACAGACAACGCCTGTCGTATGGTTAGCAAAAATACGCGAAAAATATTTGACGTGTGACTGTCTGATCACTTTACCATTTGCAATATAATGAAGATAATCTTCATACATTGTATGGTACGTATGAATAACTGGAATTTTCAATTTTCTGGCTACCATTTTCCCCAAAATTCCCGCTCCAAACTCAGTATGCGTATGGATCAAATCCAGCTCCAACTCCTTGGCAACTAAATAAGCATACCACATGCCTCTTACAACGATTCGTCGATCTTTGAAAGAAACAAACGGGACACTTGGCATCCTAATAACATCTTTTTCTAATTTATCCGCATTCGGATCTGTTGTAGTGAAAATATAGACTTCATGACCATTTTTTTCAAGCTCATCTTTTAATGTCTTGATTGATGTAGAAACTCCGCTAACTTGCGGAAAATAGGTATCGGTAAAAAAGCCAACTTTCATGTTTTTTTGCCTCCAAACTACCTTTTCATTGATTTACTTTTTCTTACCTCTAAAGGTGTTTCTTGTTCCTCCAACACCGTTTCATAAACTTCTTGAAGTTCTTGGCCAATTCGTTCGATGCTTCGTTCCTCAGCTGTTTTATAGCCGGCGTGCACCAAACTTGGGATCTCTTTTTCAGTTATTTGTCTGATTTTCTCAATAAATTCTTGATTCGTTCGTCCCATGTAACAGTTTTTACCATCTTGTAACCAGCCTTCATAAACTGGAATATCTCTAACTAAGACATTTTGTCGGCTTGCTAACGCCTCTAAAACAACGATTCCTTCAGTTTCTTCATAGGAAGGAAAGAAAAACAAGTCCGCACCCGAATAAGCCCCTTCAATAACATCTCCACGAATATAACCAGGAAATATGACATTTTTTGGATGATCTTCTTTGACGATTTTTCGAATATTTTTAGGTATCGAGTACATCGGCACATGACCAAACCAAATAAATGTGTACTCAGGCATTTTTCTAGCAATTTCAACGAAGTCAATGATTCCCTTTCGTTCAAAAAACAAACCAACACAAATCACTACTTTTTGATTTGGAGATAAATCAAAATATTCTCTAAATTTTTGTTCTTTCGTAAGATCCGGTTGGTATTTATCTAAATCAATCCCATTGGAAATCGCACGAATGGGCACTTCGATTCCGTAGCTTTCCAGTAACCTTTTAGAATATGGCGTAGGTGTAATCAAATAGTCTGCCTTTTGATACAAACTCACTAGATATTTTTTGACGACAGGAGATAATTGGTTAGAGCCAATGAACGAATTGCGAAAGTCTTCTTCTGTCGAATGTGCATGATAAACAACCTTTTTGCCATCTCTTCGCGCTTTGTTAACCATATTATGACTATTGATACCATAAGTATTGATGTGCAAAATGTCATAGTCATCATTGGTATCTAAGGTATAGGGAATCCCTACATCTGACAAAGCACGCTTTTGATGATCAAGCGCACGTCCAATCCCAGATTTTGCAAGTATTTTTTCACTTTCAAAATATAATAATACTTTCACCTTACGTCCCCCTTCTCCTATATAGTATAACATAGCCATGAAACTGTCACTCAAACTTAAGCCCTATTTTTCAACAACTTTAAAAGTAAGCGATTCAATTGAAAGAACTAATCCGATTTTGAGGAAACAAAAAAAGTGTTAGAAATCTCACTAAGTTAGCGAAAATTCTAACACTCAATAATCAAGCTTATTTTACGTATTCATTTACAAGTTCAACGACTTCTTCCATTGTATCGCAGTCTTTCAACGCGCGATCAGCAAGTTCAGCCATTTTCGTTGTATCTAAACGTTTCATCAAGCTACGTGTTTTAAGGATAGATGTTGCACTCATTGAGAACTCATCTAAGCCCATACCAACTAATAGAGGCACAGCTGTTTGATCCCCAGCCATTTCTCCACACATTCCAGCCCACTTGCCTTCAGCATGCGCTGCGTCAATTACGTTTTTAATTAAACGTAAGATTGATGGATTGTAAGGTTGATATAGATATGAAACACGTTCGTTCATGCGGTCAGCAGCCATAGTATATTGAATCAAGTCGTTTGTACCTACTGAGAAGAAGTCAACTTCCTTAGCAAACTTGTCAGCAATGACAGCTGCGGCAGGAATTTCAATCATAATTCCGACTTGGATCGTATCAGATACTTCCACGCCTTCACTGATTAATTTTTGTTTTTCATCTTCAAAGATTCCTTTTGCTGCACGGAATTCTTTCAAAGTAGCTACCATTGGGAACATGATACGCAAGTTACCATGAACAGAGGCGCGTAACAATGCACGCATTTGTGTGCGGAACATGTCATCACCTTGTTCAGACAAGCTGATACGTAGTGCACGATAACCCAAGAATGGGTTCATTTCGTGTGGTAATTGTAAGTAAGGTAATTCTTTGTCCCCACCGATGTCCATTGTACGAACAACAACAGGTTTACCTTCCATACCTTCTAAAACAGCTTTATAAGCTTCATATTGGTCATCTTCTGTAGGGAAGTCTGGAGAATCCATGTATAAGAATTCTGTACGATAAAGACCAACAGCTTCTCCGCCGTTGTTATGAACACCAACTAAATCTTTTGGCGTTCCGATATTTGCAGCCAATTCAAAATGCTTGCCATCAGCCGTAACTGTTTCAGCATTTTTTAATTTTTCCCATTCTGCTTTTTGTGCAGCGTAAGATTCACCTGCTTTAATAAATTCAGCCTTTTGTTCGTCCGTTGGTTCGATGATAACGTCACCTTCGATACCATTAACAGCCAACATTTGACCTTCTTTTACTTTAGCAGTGATTTCTTTTGTTCCAACGATTGCTGGAATTTCTAAAGAACGAGCCATAATTGCAGAGTGAGAAGTACGTCCGCCAATATCAGTCACAAAAGCTTTAACGAATGTACGATCTAATTGAGCTGTGTCACTTGGTGTCAAATCATGGGCAACAACGACAACTTCTTCGTTGATCATTGAAGGATTTGGCAAGTTCACGCCTAATAGATGCGCTAAAATACGTTTTGCAACGTCACGAATGTCAGCAGCACGTTCTTGCATATAAGCGTTGTCATCCATAGCTTCAAACATGCCAATATACATATCAGTTACTTCTTTAAGAGCTGATTCAGCATTCACACTGTTATCTTTAATATTTTGCTTGATTTGACCAATCATCTCTGGGTCTGATAGAACCATCAAATGAGCATCAAATACTTGCGCTTCTGCTTCACCTAAGCTTTGCGCTGCTTTTTCACGAATTTGTTGCAATTCTTCAGTAGATTTTGATAATGCAGCATCTAAACGAGTTTCTTCAGCAGCTGTATCTTCTACTGTTGTCTTACTGAATGATAAATCCGGTTGAACTAGCAGGTAAGCTTTTGCAACGGCTACACCGTCACTAGCGGCAATCCCTTTTAGCATTTCAACCATTATTCAGATAAGCCTTCTTTCTTCATTGTTTCTACGATAGCTGCCATAGCGTCTGCTTCGTCAGCACCTTCAGCTGTAATTGTAACGTCAGAACCTTGACCTACACCTAAAGACATAACGCCCATGATAGATTTCAAGTTTACTGATTTACCTTTATACTCTAAGTTTACATCAGAGTTAAATTTGCTTGCTGTTTGTACTAATAATGTAGCTGGACGTGCGTGGATCCCAGTTTCTGCTACTACGTGAAATTCTTTCTTTTCCATATTGATCGGTCTCCTTTAAGTGAGTGTTGTTTTTTATGTGAGGGTTTTCTTTTTTAGCAATCCAGAAGATTTCTAATAAAGCTTTACCCTTTCATTTGTAAAGATTACCATTTTTTCTCGACAGATACAACAGTTTTCATTCAAATTCAGTGAAAAGTATTTTATTTAAACTTCTTTTCTTTTCGTTATTGGATTTACTCTTTCGCATTCTTTCATTGATTGCGTTTCCAACAATTACCCATTATTTTATCTTCTTTTTTGGACAAATCATACGAATTTTTTTCTCCCTACTTTCTTAATAAAAAGAACAAAAATTTGTTATGTAGTTTCAAACATTCTTTCTACTAGATGTGCCTTTATTGCGCTATTTTAAATGCAGAATTGATTCGAGTTAAAATAGTTGATTCTCTTCTTTTTTTTAGTATAATAAATTCAAAGGTCAGAAATGGTCAATAGACTTTTTTCACCTTCTCGCCTAACTAATAAACGGAAGAAAGATAAGGGTTTTCTTTTTACCTCTTGAAATATGCGTTGTAAAATAAAGATGCAACCCATTTTGTGAAAGGACGTGAACAACACATGCTTTGTCAAAATTGTGGCAAAAATGAAGCAACAATTCATTTATACGCAACAGTTAACGGACATCGAGCGCAATTAGATTATTGCCAGAGCTGTTATCAAAAAATCAAAAATCAAAAAAATGGAGGTCTGACAAATATGGCCCAAAACGATCCATTTGGATTTGGTAGTCTTGACGATCTATTCCGTTCAATGTCTAATCAAATGCAACAACAAGGAAATGGTTATGAACAAACACCACCTACTCAATTCGGTGGCGGAAATAATTTCAACGGTGGACAACCACCCCAAGGAAATGCTGAAGGCTTACTTGGAGAGTACGGCATTAATATTACCGAGCAAGCTCGCCAAGGTGACATCGATCCAGTCATCGGTCGGGATGAAGAAATTAAACGCGTGGTTGAGATCCTCAACCGCCGAACAAAAAATAATCCTGTTTTAATTGGTGAACCCGGTGTTGGTAAAACAGCAGTTGTTGAGGGGTTAGCACAAAAAATCGTTGATGGCGATGTTCCTCAAAAACTGATGGACAAAGAAGTCATTCGTCTGGATGTTGTTTCTTTAGTTCAAGGAACTGGAATTCGCGGTCAATTTGAAGAACGTATGCAAAAATTGATTGAAGAGATCACACAAGCAGAAAATGTCATCTTATTCATTGATGAAGTTCATGAGATCGTTGGTGCAGGTGCTGCTGGCGATGGAAACATGGACGCCGGAAACATTTTAAAACCTGCTTTGGCTCGTGGGGAGCTTCAAATGGTTGGTGCTACGACTTTGAATGAATATCGAATTATTGAAAAAGATGCTGCACTCGAACGTCGGATGCAACCTGTCCGCGTCGATGAACCAACTGTTGATGAAACAATCAGTATTTTAAAAGGTCTACAAAAACGTTATGAAGATTATCATCATGTAAAATATACTGATGAAGCAATCAAAGCTGCTGCTGTTTTATCTAATCGTTACGTGCAAGACCGCTTTTTACCTGATAAAGCAATTGATTTATTAGATGAAACTGGTTCAAAGAAAAACTTAACCATTCAAATCGTTGATCCAAAAACGATTGATAAAAAATTACAAGAAGCTGAAACACAAAAAACACAGGCTTCCAACGAAGAAGACTTTGAAAAAGCGGCTTATTACCGTGACCAAATCAATAAACTGCAAAAAATGAAAGAAAAACAAATTACTGATGAAGAAACACCAGTCATCACAGAAAAAGATATGGAACAAATTGTTGAACAACGCACAGGCATTCCCGTTGGCGAATTAAAAGAAAAAGAGCAAACACAGCTTAAAAATCTTGCAACGGATTTGAAAGCACACGTCATCGGTCAAGACAACGCTGTTGAACGCGTTGCAAAAGCCATTCGCCGTAACCGTGTCGGCTTAAGTAAAAAAGACCGTCCTATTGGTTCATTCTTATTTGTTGGACCTACTGGTGTTGGGAAAACAGAACTTGCTAAACAGTTAGCTTTCGAGTTGTTTGGTTCTGAGGATTCAATGATTCGTTTCGACATGTCTGAATACATGGAAAAACACAGCGTATCAAAATTGATTGGTTCCCCTCCTGGCTATGTTGGTTATGAAGAAGCTGGACAATTAACTGAAAAAGTCCGCCGTAATCCATACAGTCTAATCTTGCTTGATGAAGTTGAAAAGGCACATCCAGATGTCTTACACATGTTCTTGCAAATTTTGGATGATGGTCGCTTGACAGATGCACAAGGTCGGACGGTCAGCTTCAAAGATACGATTATCATTATGACAAGTAACGCTGGCACAGGTAAAGTGGAAGCCAATGTTGGTTTCGGTGCAGCGAGAGAAGGCGTTACTCGTTCCGTCTTGAATCAATTAAACAATTATTTCACACCAGAATTCTTGAACCGTTTTGACGGCATCATTGAATTCAGTGCTTTATCAAAAGAAGATTTGATGTCAATCGTTACTTTAATGTTGAACGATGTAAATGATATGTTAGCAGTACAACAACTTCATATTGAAGTACCAGAAAATGTCAAAGAAAAATTAGTTGATTTAGGATATGATCCATCCATGGGTGCACGTCCACTTCGTCGAACAATCCAAGAACAAATTGAAGACGGAATCGCGGAATTTTATCTAGATCATCCAACAATTCATGACTTGAAAGCAAAACTAGATAAAGAAAACCGAATCGTTATTACATCAAAACCTGAACGTTTGGCAAAAGAATCAAGCTCTGAAACTGCCGAATAGTTAGTAACTAAAAATTTTTGCAGTGTTCACTCGAAAGAGAAGTCGTGCTTTCTTCAATTTGTTTTACAAATTTCTTAGAAAGTTCGGCTTTTCTTCTTTGTTTATTTTCAAATATCAATGCAAATTACTTTTCATTTTATGAGAAAAAAATTATAATTAGGTAAATAATTCTGTTACTTATGTACTTATGCGTAAAGAAGAGAGGTGAGCGCCATGAAATTAGTAAACGTGACGAATAGCCATTCACGCCTTGTATTAAATCAATTAGAAAATACTGACGCACATATGGTCAAAGTTTATAGCATGGGAAATACCACAGTTGTCTATACTGAAGCACCTGAACACAATGAAATTTTGCTAGTGAATCATAAGCGAAATATCCGCCAAAATGAAATTCAAGAAGTACAAAAATACTTCTTGAATAAACTCCATGACGCAGACTATCGCAAAGAAGACATCACAGTTATCGAACTTGAAGGTATGGTTGAAATTTCTATTCCAAAACAACCATTGGGACAAGAATTAGCATATAATTAAAAAAAACCTGATTTACTTGAATTGTTCATCAATTCATGTTGATCAGGCTTTTTTTCTCTGTTTTTCTTAATATTGAGATAATCATGTTTTTTCTATATTACAATTCATGCATACATATAATACGTATAGTAGTAGCTGGTTAATTCTTTTCTCACTGATTTTCTTTTGCAACACTCGGCTTGTCTCTTAACTTTTTTGTTTCTTTGTAGCTTTGTTCCTTTTGACTTTTCATATCCTTTTTATTGCTAACTTCTGGTTTTCGAGTCACTCTGCTAACTATTTTTTTGATTTCGCTACTAATTGCCTGATTTTGATCCCAATCTTCAATATCCAATAGTCGGCACAGTCTTAACATCTCCGTTTTTTTCCTCAATTTTCGTTCTCGTTTTTGCCACTC
The DNA here is from genome assembly GCF_017315945.1 of Candidatus Enterococcus courvalinii. Classification (GTDB taxonomy): domain Bacteria; phylum Bacillota; class Bacilli; order Lactobacillales; family Enterococcaceae; genus Enterococcus_B; species Enterococcus_B courvalinii. Next base: position 22,481 of record NZ_JAFLWI010000012.1, on the reverse strand, counting down.
TGTCTCCATTATTTTCCACCTCGCTTTCCTTTTTTAAGTTTATATACGCAAAAACGAAAAAAATTTTTTTCTTTTTAAATTTTTTTGAGAAATCGTGTAAAAAAACAGTCCTCCTATTTGCTAGTAAAAAAGCAAGAAATATTTTTTACTATTGTGCGAGTTCCAACTTATTTTATAGCAATTAATTCTATCTCTCCAGTTTGTTCGATTGAACCAAAATAAAAAAGGCTGGAATTTAAATTCATCCCAACCTTGTGTAGCAAAGTTTTACTGTCATTAGTCTGAATTTCTTTGTATTTCTGAAACCAACTTGACACTTAATAACCATTGTTTATTTTTTGGTAACTGCTAGCCAGATTTCACTAGTCAGATTCTCTTGATCTTTTGTCCAATTAGTAAAAGAAATTTCTGGTGCCTCTACCAATTGATACTCTGATGAAGGTAACCACTCAGAGAAAATCCGTGCCATTGTTTCTTGTAGTACTTCGGGAAACTTTCCACGGTTAGGAAAAATAGCCCATGTATGTTCTGGAACAGTTATCTGTTCCAAATCACTAAACACATTTTCTTTACTAGTTAAAAAACCAATCATATGGGTCAAGCTTCCTGTTTCTACTAATCTTCCCTCATCAAAATGATAAGAAGCATTTACTACTTGGTGGGGATATAAGTCACCTAACTGATACATTTCTTCCCGCTGTTTTTCGGTGATTGATTGTGCCAATTCAACAATTCTTTGGTTTTTTCCCTCAAACTTGATTGGTACACGCTTAGACACACCTACCAGTTGAAATGCCGCCTTTTTTTCAATTTTGAATTCCATAGAAATTCCTCCTCTTATTTCAATATAAAATGAAAGTTTAGGAAAAGATTTTTGGATTCTTATTTTTCTAATCTCTGAAGGCAAGTAACCACTCCATTCTCGAAAAGCTCTTGAAAAGCCTTCGACTGTCTGATACCCATAACGAAATGCGACTTCAGTAACTTTTTCTCCTGAAATCAAATCTTGATTTGCTAATGCCAGTCTTCGATTTTTGACATATTCCGCTAAAGTCATACCAGCAACAAATGAAAAAGTTCGTTTTAAATGATAGTCAGAAATTCCCATTTGTTGAGCAATTTCAGTCAACGAAAGTTCGCCTGTTAAGTTTTCTTCGATATAATCAATTAGTTTGTTTAAGTCTTGAATCATCTTTTCCTCCTAACTTCATTAACAGGTTAACCTTTTGTCAGTGACTATACTTGATTTTAGCTAGACATTTTTAGTCGATTTTTCATGAATGTAGTAACACAGTTTGGTCCCTTTGAATATCAATTTTATTTCTTATTTTTGATATGTTGCTTGATTTTTTTAATTGCCCACTCATAGTGACTAGAAGTCGAAGAGATACAATAACTACCCAATGTCGAATTTCCTGTCCAGCTTAACTGGTTTTTTACAAATAATTCTTCATTTGTAAAAGAATTAATTACCCTCATCACTTCATGATGACTTTGCTTCAACAGGTCTTTTGCTTGCTCCAAAGAAGTTACTTGGTGCTTTTCAACAAACGCCTCATTCATTTCGCCATACGTTCGCCAGTTATAAGGTGATGGTAGAAATGAAACTTCTTTGCCAACTTGATTTTCTTTCACCCAATGTAAGAGTAATTGATGCCATTCATATAAATGAATAAAAACGTCTCGGATATTTTTATCTCGACGCCAATGTTTTTCTTTTTTCTTGGACAAAAATGCTTCATCAAACGTAAATGGCGTCTTCTGTTCCTCTTCGGTCAACGTATTTACCAACTCCATCAATGCAACAAATTGTTCCTCTGCAAGGAACATCAGATCCGTCTTCTTTTTCGGCCTTGCCATTATTAATCACTCCTTGAAGTCTATTCTTGATAAAATCATAACAAAAAAATGTGCTATTTGTCGCTTGTCAACTAATAAATCCAACCTCTAAAGAATAGAAAAAGAGGAGGAGATTTTATTTTATCTCCTCCTCTAATACTGTTTTTTATTTCTTACACTTTTTAGACAAAAATTCTTATTGATTCATCCCAATAAAAATACCTAAAACAAAAGGAACTAACCATGCAATCCAGACAAATAAACTAAATCGATGAAATGTCTGCTTAGCTTTGTCGTCTTTTTTGATCAAAATAATTGTTGCCCAAATTGCATGGAAAGCCATTAATAGTAACGCAACTAATCCTGTTACGCTATGCAAATTAAAGGTAAAACCATGACCAGAAATTTTACTCATAATCGTTGTTCCAGCAGTATCAAAGACAAAACCACACCAGAAAACCAGTGCGTGCCAGTTCAACAATAAACCTGTTTTTCTTTCGGCAAATACTCCAATCGTATAAAACGTTAAAGCTAAAACCATACAACTAATTGCTGCAATTAATAAAGTTGACATCTACACTTCTCCTTCTTCCTACATTTCATTAAGCATTTCTTTTTTTATTGCTAATAACACCATCAACAATGCCACTGCAACTCCAATATGCGATAAACCTGCAATCCCAGAAATCATTGCATCCATACTCGTAGAAATCGCTCGTTGCTGAACTTGGATCATCCCCCTAACAACCATCATTACAATCATCAAAGGAAAAGAAATGTTATATAATAGATAGAACTTTTTATACAGTTTATTTTCTTCTAGATGTGTCAGTTTAAAAAGAACTGCCATCAATAAAAATAGTCCTGTTCCCAAAGCAAATAAATGAGTATGGACAACCGCCAAAACCGTTTGCCCCATAAAATCATTTAACTTAGTAATTTCTCGATAAAAAACACCACTACTCATTGCTAGAACAAAATAAACAATCGCTGTATTCATCACTTTTTTCATATTTTCTGCTCACTTTCTATTTGTATTAAAGTAGTTATACCCAAAAACGATACCTGCCAAAAACAACGCAATTCCCAGACCACTATAAAAAATAGCAATAAATTGCTCAGGTAATAGCTGAAACTTTCGGATACCAAGACCTCCAAGAATCATGATTGCCATGATACTAAATGATTTGCCATCAAAAAAATTTAAAAAGAACTGCATTTCTTCGTTCAGTTCACTGATTCTTTGGGTATGTTTTTTCACCAAAGGTCCAAATATCATGAACCAAAAGATCAAAAAAACCAAAATGGATAGAACTATATTCAATATTCCAAGATAACTTCGATATGCATCTATTCCAATTTTTGCGACATTAAAACCTGCAAATAGCCAAACTAAACTTGCAACTAATAATAATTGTAATTTTTTTACCATAAGTACCCCTTATGAACAATGTTCATTTTGCTTTAAATTTTTTACTAATAGATTGAGTTACGGACGAGTTGTAATAAGTTTTCGTGTTGTTTTTCGCTAATCATCGTATAAAGAAATAACTCAAATATATAATCAACATATCCCTCCATCGATAATTGATGATTAAACACATTGTCTCGAACCTGTGGATCTTTTTGTAACGCCTTGAGCATGCCTTGCTTGATATGGTTCCAATAAGTTTCCATCAATTCTGAACCCATTGCTTGATCTTCCGCAGGCATAACTAATGCATGTGCTGTAAAAAAATTAGGATACAGTTTTTTTCCTTCTTCGATACTTTTTAACAAAGCTACCAAACAGTCAAGAAAGTTATCAAAGTCGAAAGATGTTTCAGACAAATGAAAGATTTCTGTCCAAATACTTCCAATTGTTGCAGACAGCAAATGACTTTTTGAAGGAAAATAATTATAAACAGCGCCAACAGAGATGCCGCTTTTTTTTGCTAAAGAACGAATATTGACCGCCTGAATTCCTTGCTCTTTCACAATTTCTTTGCAATAGCTAACCAGTGCTTCTTTTGAGCTAACAGCATTATTCATTACCCTTCCCCCTTAACATGAACAACGTTCATATCGATGATACTAGAATTTCTTTTAGCCGTCAATTACAAAAGGTCAATTATAAGAAATACATGCTTTTCATCTACTCATTTTTATGTTCTTAGAAAAAGATTGCGTGTTGCCATTTCAATTCCACGAAAAAAGTCTCTCAAAATTGGTCTTTTTTATAAAAATTTTCTAGCTAAACATTTCTTTTGAACCATTCAGTTAGTACTTTTTCACTCACTTATATTAGCGGTGCCCCCGCTTTTTGATTTCCACTGCACCAATCGTTACGATTGTTGCTATCAACAGAGTGATCCCACCAATGACAATAAAAGAAGTATAGTCAACATAACTATGATCCAAAAACATTTCAACACTAAACATACTAAAGAAAATCAAATAGACCAAGACGAACAGTAGCCAACTTGGCAAACGGAGTTTCGAAACAAGCAACATCCCTCCATAGAGCAATAGAAACGTATATGTTGTTTGCATGTTACTAAATAAAAAGCGATGATTAATCAGGTTGAACAAAACTTCGCCTACTGCGACTAGTGTAATCACTACGATCATTCTATAAATTGGTGACTTCTTAACAAATTGATCTATTTTCCGAAACATATTTCAGCACCTCATACATTTTTATTCTATGTATCCAATCAAAATACAGTTCTTTTATGTTTTGATTATTTATTTCATTATAGCACAGGGATATTTCGGTTAGTTCAAACAAAAAAGCCCTTCTCCATCAAGTTTTGACAAAGAAGGACTTTTTATAAATATAGCATTTTTATTTTTTACAGCTGATTTACAAGCAATTTTTTTATAGTAAACTTTTTAATTCAACATCAGGATACTTGTCACTGAACCAACGCATCGCAAATTGATTTTCAAACAGGAATAACGGTTGATCAAAACGATCACGTGCTAAAATATTTCGACTGGAGCTCATCTTTTCATCCAAATCTTCAGGGTTGATCCAACGAGCAATTTTGTTCCCCATAGGTGTCATGATAACTTCTGAATTGTATTCATTCATCATTCGGTATTGGAAAACCTCAAATTGAAGTTGCCCTACAGCCCCAATAATATACTCTTCAGTCAAATAAGTTTTGTACAACTGGATTGCACCTTCTTGAACCAATTGTTGGATTCCTTTGTGGAAAGATTTTTGTTTCATCACGTTTTTCGCTGTGACTTTCATAAACAATTCTGGTGTAAATGAAGGTAGCTCTTCATAAGCAACTTTCAATTTTCCTTCATATAAAGTATCACCAATTTGGTAATTTCCGGTATCGTAGACTCCAATGATATCTCCCGCTACTGCATTTTCGACGTTTTCACGTGCATCTGCCATAAACTGGGTCACATTGCTTAGTTTCAATTTTTTACTTGTACGTTCTAAAGACACGTCCATCCCACGTTCAAATGTTCCTGAACAAATTCGTACAAAAGCAATTCTGTCACGATGTGCAGGATTCATATTTGCTTGAATTTTAAAGACAAACCCTGAAAACTCTTCTTCATAAGGACTAATAACTTGCTCGTCTCGAGTTTTATGGCCATGTGGTGATGGTGCCAAGTCTACAAATGTTTCCAAAAATGTCTGCACACCAAAGTTCGTTAACGCTGAACCAAAGAAGACAGGCGTTTGATCACCACGTGCAATTTTTTCCGCATTGAAAGCATCGCCAGCTTCTTTAACTAACTCCACTTCTTCTAATACTTGTGAATAGATTGAATTTTGAGTCAATGGATGATTGTTTGGTAATAAGCCATCTTCATCTAGTTCAACTAAACGCTCATCGTTATAGTTTTCAGGACGGTAAAATTCTACACGATTATGGTAGATATCATATAAACCTTCCAATCCCTTTCCCATCCCAATTGGCCAGTTCATTGGGTAAGACTCGATATCTAATAATTCTTCTAGTTCTTCAAGTAATTCAAGTGGTTCGCGACCATCACGATCGAGTTTGTTGATAAAAGTAAAAATCGGAATACCACGTTTTTTGACAACTTTAAATAATTTTTTTGTTTGTGCTTCAATCCCCTTCGCACTATCAATTACCATCACTGCACTATCGACAGCCATCAATGTTCGATACGTATCTTCAGAGAAGTCTTCGTGTCCTGGTGTATCCAAAATATTGACACGTTTTCCTTTGTAATCCAGTTGCATTACTGAACTGGTAACTGAGATCCCACGTTGTTTTTCGATTTCCATCCAGTCAGATTTAGCAAAGTTCCCTGTTTTTTTCCCTTTGACCGTACCGGCTTGGCGAATTGCACCGCCAAATAAAAGTAATTGTTCAGTAATCGTTGTTTTCCCAGCATCCGGATGGGAAATAATCGCAAATGTTCGGCGATTATCAACTTGTTGTTTTAATTCCTTGTTCATAGATTAACTCCGTTTCTTCATCATTTATTTACTGTTTCTGCGAATACCTAATAGTCTCGTCTTACAACTAGATTAGTATATCATGTATTTCTTCAATGAAACAGTCAGTGAGTGGATAAATTCAAAAAGAAGCCGTGACTTTCATCACAGCTTCTCTTCTTTTTATCTTCTGAGCTCGTCATCTTCGAACTCTTTTCTAAAATAACGACGTTCCTCTTCTGGCTCTACTTCGACTTCTTCTGGATCATGGAATTGCACACGAATTTTTAAAATTCTGGATCCTTCCATTTCCTCTGAAATCAACGTTACGTTATCAACATCAAATGAAAGCTTTTCGCCTTCATCAGGGATCAATCCTAATGCTGTAATCAAGTAACCAGCCATCGTGTCGACATCGCTCATATGAAGATCTGTATCAAATGCTTCATTGAATTCATCGATCAGCATCCGCCCTTGAATGATATATTCATGTTCTCCTACTTTTTCATAAAGGCTTTCGACTTCATCTGATTCATCATCGATTTCACCGACGATTTCTTCTAGCAAGTCTTCTAAAGTTGCTAAACCTACTACACCACCATACTCATCAAGTAAAATGGCCATTTGGTTTTGTGTTTTCTTCAATTCATATAACAAATCATCAATAAAAATCGTTTCAGGAACAAACAATGGTTCTTGCATGATTTTACGAATTTCTAAGTTAGCAAAGCCAAATTTATGAGCAGCTTTTAATAAGTTTTTCGTATGAAGAATCCCGATTACTTTATCCTTATCTTCATTATAGACAGGTATTCGAGAATAGTTTTCGGATAAAACTTCATTGATATTATCTTCAACGGAATCATTGATGTCGATCATAAAAGCATCCGTTCGAGGTACCATCACTTCTCGCGCAACTTTCGTATCTAAAGAAAAAACACCTTGTAGCATTTCTAGTTCTTCATTATCCAAGACACCTTCTGTTTCCAACATATAACGCATTTCGTCTCGAGTCATCTTTGAGTCTTCGTCGTCAAATGTCATCGGAGTGATTCGGGCTAACAAACTAGTTGAGGCAGACAACAACCACACAAAAGGTTTTGCTACCACACCAATTGCTCGGATAAAACCAGAAGTTAATTGTGCAACTTCTTCAGATTTATTCAAAGCGATTCGTTTTGGATAAAGTTCCCCAAAAACAATCGATACATAAGTTAAAATTGCCAAAACAATCACACTAGCAAGATTTTTTGCTGCCGCACTTCCACCTAGTACTGGCGCAAGTTTCTCAGACAACGTATTGGCCAAAGAAGCACCAGATAAAATGTTGACCAATGTGATCCCAACTTGGATCGTAGATAAAAAGTTGGTAGGGTCTTGCAATATTTTCAAAAGTTTTTGTGATTTTGTATCTCCTTCTTCAGCTTTTTGTTCAACCCGGTTTTTATTGATAGATACAACCGCAATCTCTGAAGCAGCTAAAAAAGCATTGATCAATGTCAAAACGATCAATAATAAAATCTGCGCTAACAGCGACTGACTCTCAGGGTCAGCATTCATAATCGCATTCTCTCCTTGTTAAGTTAAATTTTTTTAGTTTACGATAGAAAAAAACGTGGCTAGGTAGCCACGTTAAAATGGTATCACAAAGCAATTTTCTTTGCAATAAAAACAGCGGTGCAGGTCTTAAGGTGTCGTTGCGATTTTCTTCGTACTTTCGTTTCGCTGATCTTCCTTAACGATTTTGATAACATAAGAAATAATTGTTTTACAAATCGCATAAAAAGGTACACCTAAGAAGATTCCTAGTAGTCCAGCAATATTTCCAGCAACTAATAAGACGATAATAATTGTCAATGGATGGATCTTCAATGATTTTCCAATCACATTTGGATAAATGATATTTCCATCTAGTTGTTGAACGACGAGCACAACAATACAGCAAAGCAATGCTTTAAATGGTTCATTGAAAACCGTCACTAAGAAGGCCGGAGCTAACCCTAAATAAGGGCCCAAGTAAGGAATCAAATTGGTCAAACCTGCAATCACTCCGAATAAAAAGGCATAATCAATACCCAGAATAAAATATCCTAGGAAGGTAAACGTACCAACAAATAAACATTCAATTGCTTGACCACTAATATAGTTAGCTAATGTCTGGTTCAATTGACCTAGTAACTCGACGATTTGACTTCTTCTTTTTTCTGGGAAAAAGCGTTCAATATTGGGTACCAGTTTTTCGCCGTCTTTTAGCATATAGAACAAAATAAATGGTGCCGTCACAATCACAATCGTTGCAGAAGCGATTGTCCCGACAATCGAGCCCAAACTAGAAGAGATCCCGCTTAAAAATTGTTGAATGATTCGACCATAAGAAATATCTAACTGGTCTAAATATTTGCTGATATTCACTTCTTTAAAGATTGGTAACTCTGCCATTTCTCTTAACCAACTTTCAACTTGTTTGATGAAGTCGGGCATGTTTGAAGCCAATGAAGAAATTTGTTGTACCAGATTTGGGATCACACTCAGTAAAATCCAAATAATTGCCGTCAGTAGCATCAGCAATACAAGAACAACTGCCCAAGTTCGTTTGATTTTTGTTCGCATCAGCAGCTTAACAATAGGATTCAAAATATAATACAAGAATCCAGCAATTAAAACTGGCGCAAATAAGGTTGAAAAAAATGTCCCAATGGGTTCAAATATAAAATTGATTTTTGAAGAAACCAAAATCAATGTAGCCAAGATCAATAATTCAAAAGACCAAAACATCAATTTGGAATTTCGCAGTTTTTCAAACAATCGATTTCCTCCTTTTCTCTTTTTTATAGTATAGCGCATCTGGTTTGAAAATTCTTCTCTAACTTTTCTTTTTTCTGGAATGATTATCACGACTTTTCATTTAAGAAGCTTTCCAGTATACTAAAAAATAATGAGAGGTGATTGTAGAATGAAAATCGTACAAACAAGAGATACGTTAAGTGGGATTTATTTAGATGCTATTCGCATTCGACATCAGGTATTTGTCGTTGAGCAAGGCGTTCCGCTTGAACGAGAAATTGATAAAGATGAAGCTAGATGTATTCATTTTGTCCTTTATTCTGAAAAAAAAGAACCATGTGGGACAGTTCGTTTACTGCCATTAGACAATGGCAAAATGAAATTGCAACGAATGGCGATCCTTCAAAATTTCCGCCAACAAGGTTTAGGAAATCACTTAGTGAAGGAAGCTGAAGAATTCACCAAAAATCAAGGCTACAACACTATTCTTTTAGGTGCTCAAGAAACTGCTGTGAACTTTTATTCCAAGCTAGGCTATGAAATTTATGGCGAACCGTTTGAAGATGCGGGAATGCCTCATCTACATATGCGAAAGAAAATGTCACAGCAATAAAAAAACAGCGGGCTCAAGAAATTTTTTCTCTAGTCCGCTGTTCTTTTTTTGTTTTACTTTCGCGACAATTGCTTATAACGATCATACCAAATATCAATATAGCCTTCAGAAAAAGGTCCTTGTTCATTATTGATCCAGTCAACTAAAATCTTCACATTCTCTTTTAAAATGAAGTCGATGTCATTAGGATAATGCATGATTTTACTGTGCATTTCATATTCATCAACATCTAACAAACGTTTTTCTCCATCAGGAAATACCTTGATATCCAAATCATAGTCGATATACTTCAAGGCTTCATCGTCTAATAAAAAAGGTGAAGCTAGATTACAATAATAGGAAACCCCCTTTTCACGAATCATTGCTATTACATTAAACCAGTATTTTTTGTGGAAATACACAATCGCTGGTTCTCGCGTTACCCAACGGCGACCGTCAGACTCGGTAACTAAAGTGTGATCGTTCACGCCGATCATTGAGTGTTCGCTTGTTTTTAATACCATGGTATCACGCCACGTTCGATGCAATTTGCCGTCGTGTTTGTAACTTTGGATCGTGACAAACTCTCCTTCTTTTGGAACTCCCATAGCAACCCTTCCTTAAGCAGCATCTCGTGCTTTGTGTTTGGGTGTTCATTACACCGACATCGTAATTATTATATCAATAAACTTTCTCTTTGCCTAGGAAGGATTACTATTGTTTCTATTTTTCTCAAGTTGGTCTACCAATTTCATTTGAACTTTCGGAAAAACAAATTGAGCAAACTTTGCTTCCTCGATCCACAAAGTGGCTTCGGATTCTGGTAACAGTTGAGTAGTCCCGTTTGTTGCTCGCCCATAAAACAAAAGAACATGCCATTTTAAATGACTGAACACGTGAACCACCTCACCCAAATGACGCTTTTGCCAAATAACTGTTTCTTGGTGAGCAAATGGTAAAGCTACCTGTTCATCTGCAACTAGCAACTCATCAAATAAATTAGGCTGATTGTCAGTGACAGATACCCACTTCTGCAGAAGTTCCTGATACTGTTCAAGCGTGACTTCAACTAACGGAAACGTCCACATATCTGCCAATAACTTTTGGCTTGTCCGTTTTTCTAAATAAAAGCTGCCTGCTTGATTTTGGATAGCTGCTGCCACATAATATACGTCTTTAGGTTTTGCTTTTTTGGTTTTAACAGGAAAATCTGTTTGAATTCCGCGCTTATTTGCTAAGCAAAAAGATTGGATGGGACAACTCTCACATTTTGGAGAAGTTGGTGTACAAATAGCTGAACCTAAATCCATGAATGCCTGATTGAATTCTCCCGGATGTTCTTCATCAATAATGCTTCGAACTGCTTCATCAAAAACTTTTCTACTAGACGCCTTCGCAATATCTTCTTCAATACAAAACAAACGACTCACAACCCGCATCACATTTCCATCAATTGCGGGCTCAGGCAAATCGAAGGCAATACTAGCAATAGCTCCCGTTGTATAAGGACCAATTCCTTTTAATGAGCTGATCTCAGCAACTGTTTGAGGCATTTTCCCACCAAATTCATTCATGATTTGTTTCGCTGCTGCTTGGATATTTCGAGCACGGGAGTAATAGCCTAGTCCTTCCCAAGCTTTCAGTAATTTTTCTTCTGGTGCATTAGCTAGCGCTTCGATTGTTGGAAACCACTCCATAAACCGATAAAAATAGTCGATAACTGTATCGACGCGCGTTTGCTGTAGCATAATCTCTGAGATCCAGATACGGTAAGGGTCGCGATTATAGCGCCAAGGTAAATTTCTTTTTTCTCTTTCATACCACTCAACAAATTTTTTCTGAAATTCTTTTGTCTGTTCTGTTGACCAGTTTTTCCACTCTTTATTCACTGATTTCTGCTTCCTTTTCTGAAATAAATCGTTGAATCAAATCCAGATTAAATCCTTTTTGATAAAGACTCTGTTTGACTTTCATTCTACGTTTTGTTAAATCAAAACGTGCATTCTTTCGCCATAATTTTTCGCCTTGGTTTACCAACAATTCATACTCTGCTTCCTCATCCACTTCTTGTGGTAATTGGGCAATTGCCTGCTGGATAACTTCCGAGTTGAAGCCTTTGGTCATTAAATTTTGTTGGATTTTTCGTAAGAGTTCTTTCTGGCTTTTTCCATGATTTTTTTTGTATGCTTTTTGTGCTGCGATACTAGCAACTTCCACTTGGTCTTCAAAAAGATATTGGCTCAATGCTTGCTCGATGATTTCTGGTTTTAGCCCTTTTTGTTGTAGTTGCTGGTTCAACTTTCTGGGGCCTTTGTCACTCAGACGCATCTGCGTTCGGACGTAGCTTTCCCCATAAACAAGATCATTGATCAAATCTAATTCTTTCAATCGTGCAACGATTTTATTTCGATCTTCTTGAACGATTTCTTTTTCTTTTAAATAGGTACGAATTTCTTTTTCTGAACGTAATTGGTAACTCAAATAATTCAATGCTTGCTGAAAACCAAAGTCTTCTCCACTACTTTTTTTGATTTCTTTGATTAGTTCTTCATCTAACTCTCGTCCTTTTAGTAAACGATAACGAATTAAAACATCTTCTGACACGCGCAGTGGCTCGCCAGCAGATAAATCGACTTGGTAAAAAGGGCCCTTGCCTTTACTGATCCTCGTCACTGTTATCATGAAACTCCTCCTCGAACATATATTCTCTATCATATCATAGAAACTCCCCGCCGACAGCGATTTTGTGATAGAATAGACCCACATCAAACGAAAAAAGGAGATACCTATGGCAGAAACAATTGTCAAAACCGGACAAACAGTTCCTTTAAAAATTAAACGACTTGGTATCAATGGTGAAGGCATTGGCTACTTCAAACGATTGATTATTTTTGTTCCCTATGCTTTACCAAAAGAAGAAGTCCTTGTGAAAATCACCAAGGCGACACCTCGCTACGCAGAAGCAGAACTTGTGAAAGTAAAAAAACCAAGTAGCCAACGCGTTGTCGCTCCTTGTCCTGTTTATTACGAGTGCGGTGGTTGTCAATTACAACATTTAGCCTACCATGCACAACTCGATTTCAAAAAAGATTTGCTCTTACAAGCACTTGAAAAATTCAAACCTACTGGCTTCCGTCATTTTTCTCTATTACCAACGATTGGCATGGAAGATCCTTGGCGCTATCGTAATAAAGCCCAATTTCAGTTAAGAAAAAACAAAAAAACCAACCAAATCGAAGCTGGTTTATATCAAGCGAATTCACACAATTTAGTTCCACTGACTGATTGCTTGGTTCAAGAACCTCGAACACAAAAAGTGATGAATACAGTCGTTCGCTTGTTAAATAAATATGATCTACCTATTTATGATGAACGAACAAATAGCGGTATTTTTCGGACAATCATGGTTCGTGTTGGGATTCAAACGGGAGAACTGCAAGTCGTTTTTATTACTCGAAGTCAAAAATTCCCACAAAAAAATGCACTGATTCGTGAAATCAACGAACGGTTACCTGAAGTAGTTTCCATTATGCAAAATGTTCAACCCCAAAAAACTTCTTTGGTAATGGGTGACGAAACGATTCATCTTTGGGGAAAAGAAGCAATCGAAGAACGAATCAACGAAGTCACTTTTGATTTATCACCACGCGCCTTTTTCCAACTGAATCCAGAACAAACAAAAATTCTTTATCAAGAAGGAATCAAAGCATTAGCCATTGAAAAAGATGAAACAGTTGTAGATGCGTATTGTGGTGTTGGAACAATTGGGTTGAGTGTTGCAAAATATGCCAAAGAAGTTCGCGGAATGGATATTGTTCCTCAAGCAATTAATGATGCGAAAAAAAATGCAACACGTTTAGGCTACGATAATACTCGTTATGAAGTCGGAACGGCAGAAGAACTTTTGCCTAAGTGGCTCGAAGAAGGATTCCAACCAGATGGAATCATCGTTGATCCACCTCGAACTGGTTTGGACGCTAAATTAACTCAAGCTTTATTGAAACATCCAGCCAAAAAACTGGTTTATATTTCTTGTAACGTTTCGACCTTGGCTCGCGACTTAGTTGAATTAACCAAATGTTACCAAGTCGACTATTTGCAATCGGTCGACATGTTTCCACAAACTGCTCGCTGTGAAGTCGTTGTCAAATTAACTAAAAAATAAATAGATAAAAAGAATAGCTCATTTACGATCTATTAATAAAAATCGCCCTACTAAAAATCGACTGACGACTTTTAGTAGGGCGATTCATTTTTATTTAATAATTTCCATTATAATTGTATTGATTTGTATCTTCCGGTGTATATTGTTCATAATTTTCTTGGTTATTATTTTGATCATAGTTGTTTTCAGTACCATACCCATTGTCTTGATTGTAGTCTTGATTATAATTCCCATTACCATCTGAGTAGGTTGATGAATAATCATCTGAATAACTGTTGGAATAGTCATTACCATCGGTGACAGTGCTACCTGAAGTTAGACCCGTTCCATCTTCTGAATCATCATAAAACATTTGATACGCATTATCATTTTCCAAATTAGGCAATGTGCTACTTGTTTTCAAATCTAATTGTTTTTTCAATTTGTTTTGAACTTTCAATAACTCATTTTGACCAAGAATTTGATAATAAATTTCATTAATTGTTGTGCTTTCCCCTTGTAGTTGTCCTTGATCGATTTTATTGAATGCTGCAGTGTAATTCGTTGCAACATCTAACATATCGTCCCATTCCAAGTCTGTCTTCACATTGTTTTCAACTGCTTTTAAAATCTTTTGATAATTGCTCACACCATCTAGACTTAGAACTTTGTTGACGATTTTCGTGACAACTTCACGTTGACGACGTTGACGACCAATATCCCCTTCTGGATCCTCATGACGCATTCTGGCATAAGCTAATCCTGTTTCACCATCTAGCTTTTGTTTGCCGACAGGTACGTGGACACCATCAAGCGTAAAGTCAATTTTATTATTGACTTCAATCCCACCGACCGCATCAATCAAATCTTTCATTCCATCCAAGTTGATTGTCACATAATGATCGAGTGGTATATCCAACAATTGTTCAATTGAGTCCATTGCCATTTCAACCCCGCCAAATGCGTAGGCGTGATTTAATTTGTCAACTGTTCCATAGCCAACGATGTTCGTATAAATATCACGATCCAAGCTGACAATTGTTGAAGTTTTCTTTTCTGGATTAACTGTTACAACCATCATGGTGTCTGAACGACCTTGCTCTGTCCGTCCCAAACCACCAGTGTCTAGTCCGAGTAATAAAACGGAAAATGGTTCTCGATCGTCAATACTGACTTTGTCCGATCGTTTAGTTGAAACTCGATTTAAATTCTTTGAAATTTTGTTGACTGTTTGATTTGCTTCACCCATAAATTTGATTCCATATGCCGAAAGTCCGACAATCAAAAGAACAAAAACTCCGAGAAAAGCTAAAACTACTTTTTGCCACCGCTTCATAGTACACCTCTGTTTCACATTTTCTAAAATATTTTCTCATACAACAATTTATTCAGCAATTCCCCACTTTAATCATAATAAAACTTTAAAAAACAGTGCAGAAATTATGTAAATTTTCAAAATTCTTCATTATCATACCATAGCACTACTTTAGAGAAAAGACAGAATTGTGCATAAATGAGTGATAAATTGGCATAAAATGAAAAATTTATGCTTTTTTTTGAATAAAGATTGTGGCGCCAAGTAATCAGTTCCAACTAAAGGCGCGTTATCACACAAAACAAGCTGGAACACCACACTGTCCCAGCTTTCTGATTCAAACTCATTTATTTTGTTTGTTTTTTCGTAACTTGTTTAACAACCAGACAATTACTGCCATCAGTCCCAAAATTATCCCAATCCCTAGCCAAATCAACCATGGAAACAGCTTTTCAGGTTCTTCGATCGAAACATCTTTTCTATTATAAGAGTCAGATGTCTTCTTAGTCACCTTAAATAACGTTTCCTCACTCCACTGAAAATCTTCTTTACTAACCGTTGTCTTTAAACGGTATGTTCCCTCCTCGAACTTTTGCCCCTCTAAAAAGATCAAGTAAGCCATCCCACTATTAGGAGCAAATCCAATCGCTTGATTTCCACTTAATTGAGGAGATTCTTCTTTTTCTTTAAATAACTCATACTGAATATCAGCTGTTGATAAATACGTTGCCTTCGTATTTTGTAACCCTACTTTTACAGCATTTCTGCCATTAACTTGAGTTGGGGAAACTTCCTTCATTTCCAGAACGGGTTCCATTTTTTCTCGTTCATTTTGTAGCAAAACAGCTATTTCTCGAGAAAAGACATTTTGAATGTTACCTTCTGCTTTTTCCCGTGGCTTTTCTTGAAGATAAATTCCGCCAGCAAGCACACCTTCAAATGGTTTATTTGGCATCTTGACAGTTAACTCAAGAATTTTTTGCTCCTGTCCTTTTAAAGGAAATTCCTTTTGTGACAATTGGACCACTTGTTCAATATCAGCTGGTAACGCTTGTATTGTATCCTGATTTTTTCCAGAATACTCAACAACACCTAGTTGATTCGTTCTTGCGCGATTAAAAGAAGGAACAATCGTGACTGGCGACTCTTTTAAATTCGTCACAACTATTTTTAACTGTACTTCTTGTTCAGGTGCTAGTTGTAAATCAAAATAGGCATCATTTTGGGAAGGTATTTCTTGATTCGGTTGAATTTGCGCATCAAAACTTTGGAGTGATTCTCCCTGAACTGGCACCACAAATTCCAAACTCAATCCTACTATTCCCAATATTCCAATCAACCATTTCACAATTATCCCTCCTCTTTTCATCTACTCAACTTTTTATGGTTCTGGTGTTGAAGAAAATATCCAATTCAAGGTTGTCGTATACTCTGCTGCAACTTTATTCGTATTAGCTGGTACTGCTAAAGAAAACTGATCGATTGCCAAGGAAGTATCTCCAGAATTCTCTCCAGCCGTTGCACTTAACACCGTAAATTCTTGGTTAAATACCTGAATAGCTAATTCATCATTTTCATAAGTGCTCGTTGGGCTTAAAGATAAGTTATTTGCAACTGAACCAAACGATAAACTTAACACTGCATCTGTTAATTCCACTTCGTCACTCGTTTGAAATTGTTCGACTTGTGCTACTTTCACTAACCAAGTTCCAGTAAGATCTCCTCGGTTATCTCGAACGTCAACCGCTCCAGTTGTCGCTGGTGCTGTCTGTTCACCCGTTGTCGTTGCAATCCAATTTTCTGCCGTCACGGTTTGAATTGGATGTTCACCAAAATTTAACTCAGTTGGAATCTCACTCGTATAATCAAATTCCAATACCCCCGGAAGATAATTCACTTCTCCTTGTGTCTGTGAGTCTGCCAAAACAATTTGACTAGAGAGTAAGCACAGCCCTAACATCGCTAAGCTTGTAAATATTTCCTTTTTCATAACAATTCCTCCTCCTTTAGCAATCTAACTAGGTGTATCTGACAACACCCACTCTAAAACGGTTTGGTAAGTTCCCGTCGATTTCACAGTTTCTTTCGGAACAAATAATTGAAATTCACTAAGATTTAACAAAACATCACCTGGTTGCGTCGTTCCATTTAACTGGATAAGGGTTTGTTGGACACCAACATTTAATCCAACAATCTGATTGGCGGTGCTACTAACTGAACCTGCAGGAAAAGTTGAAATCAGATCAGCATTTTTAATTTGTAGTTGTGCCAAAAGTTCATTCGTACCCTGGTTCCATGAAGTTAACTGCTCCACTTTTAACTGCCAAAATTTTTCTACCAATCGCGTATCACTGATTTGAACAACACCTGTCGTTACTTGTTGATTTTCTTTAGCAATCAGTAACTCATCCATTTGCGTTTGAATAACATGTTCCCCAAAATCTAAGTCACTTGGAAGCAATACTGTTTCCATATCCAACGATCCTGCCGAAAAATAAATGGTCGTCTGCGCAACAGACTCCCCTAATTGGATCAGCACTTCATCTGTCTGAATAAACATTCCTGAAAAATTTGCAACATAATCACTTGTGATCGCAGGCGAAGAAATCAGAAAAGGAAATGACGCTTGCGTATTTCCTAAAATTGAGCCAGCTACCAAGGCACGACTATCAGTGGAAGTTGGTGAATTCAGATTATTGATTAATTGATTCAACGCCGTTGTAAAGGGTGTCAATAACACACCTAAAACTGTTCCAATTAGAGGAATGGCTGTGACAACGGTTAATAGATTTTGGACACGATTTTTTAACGTTGTAGCTAAAATAGGCAATAAACCTTGACTAATCGCTACTTCAAATTGCGTATTCGTTCTTGGGTTAATCGCAAGAGACAAGTTTTGACTACCAAAATTTTCCGAGGTTAATTCCGTTAATGCTTGATTCACAGCTGTTTTATTTGCTGCGGAGACCAGTGGCGAATTAACAATTAAAGAGATAACTGAACTGATTGTCGGCATCAACGCTTGTAAAGGGGATTGACTCAAAGGGACAGTCACCGTCGTCTGTACAATTGCAGGTCCATTAACTTGAACATAACCAACCATTTCCGTCGGAATTTCAAGTATTCCATACTTTTCACCCGTTGTAATCGCCCCGACGCCTACGCCATTTTCTCCCGTGAGCACAAAAGTAACTGGCGTATTTTCCACATGTAAAAATGGTTCTTCGGCAGTGGTTTGGCTGTTATTTGAAAGTGTCGTTGTCCCAAATAATTCTAGAGAAAGTGCCTGGACCACATGGGTCTGGCTTAAAATAATCCAGACCGAACAGAAAGTTATTCCAAATATTTGCCAAACTTTTTTTCTTTGAAAAGAACGCATCTAACCCCCTCCCTCACATCCTAATGAACTTAATCAGTGAACCTTTTGACTATTGAAACTTCTTCCTAAGCTACGGATATACCGATCAATTTGCTGGAAATCGCTTCCTGTCACTGAGCCTTTAGCTAAAATCAAACTATCATCACTCAGTAGCGTTTCCAATTGTTCTGATAATTCTTTTAACGTAGCAAACCAGTGAAATTTCGGATCATTTTTTTGCTCCAGAGCAAAGATTTCTTTGAACTGCTCACCATAGCCAAAGATGTAATCAGCATCGGCATCTTCCATATCTTTTTTGATAGCAAGATGAATAGATTTCGCTGCCTCTCCTAAATCAGCAATTTGCCCTAAAATCAGAAAACTTTTTCCTAAATAATAAGGACGTACATCATTAAAGTAACCAATTGCGTTTCTCATAGCCGGTAATGAAGCGTTGTGGGTATCATCAATAAACGTAAATGTTTTTTCTGGTGCAATCGTTATTGATGATTTTTCTAAAATTTTGTGTAGTGGTCTAAACGTCTCAAATTTTCTAAGATAGGGTTCGACCGTCCCTTCCACCTCATGAACCACCAGTAACGTTGCTAATGCATTGGAAATCATCCCAGCAGAAGAAACAGTTAGTTTGACAGCCCTCTCTTCGCCTAAAAAAGAAATTATTAACTCACAGTATTCTCTCTTTTGTTGCCACTGTTTGACATAGACATCTGCTAGTGAATCTTGTAATGAATAAGTGTAGATTTCCGCATCTCTTTTTCTGGCAGCATCAACTAACATAGTGAACTCTTCTCGTCCCATATCTTTGTTGATAATCGCCGTTCCACCTTTTTTTAAACCTTCAAAAATCTTGGCTTTGTGAATTGCCACGCCTTTTGTATCCTTCAATGAACTAAGATGTGCTTCACCAATTGAGGTTACCAATGCAATATCTGGTTCGATCAACTTTGACATAGAACCAGTATCATAGGAATTCAACGCATTTACTGAAACTTCTAAATTAAAGATCTCTGGATCAGTTAATAACTTACTCATATACAGCGGGATTGCAAAACGTACATTGTGATTTCCTCGGTTCTCTAACACTTTCTTTTCTTTAAATAAATGAGAAATCATCATTCGCGTCGATGTTTTTCCCGCAGAACCAGTAATAGCAATCACAGGTTTAGTAAAATCTGCTCGAAGCTTAGCTGATAAGTTTAAGAGAAATTCCCAGCTATTCGGAACGATAAACTGTGGAACCTGAACTGAATCATCTGTGATTGGACGTTCTGTTACAATCAAACCAAATTCATCTTCTCTTCCAGCAATTTGTTCATTACCATCTAGCCATTTAACTGGTTTTCGATTAATATAGTTTCTTCTTTCTGGCGTGATACAAACAAAAATCGTTGAAGAATAATCAAGGTGTTTCTTTAAGTGTCCTGAAAAATATTCTAAATCTGTTATTTCTTGATCCAAATTTTCATACTCTCTGAAATAATTCCCTTCGATTTCCGTTAGCAATGTTCGAATGGTCGTCATTTTTTCACCCCACCTTCTTCGTTTACCGATTACCAACGACCACGTCTTGGACGTGCTTGGTTCACGTATCTGGTTGCTGTTTTTTTGATTCTTTCAGGCGAATCATTCTGGTCATTTTCCCAAGGATACAAGCCATTTTCATCTTTCTCATACCCAGTTAGATCTGCTGGAGGCTGCTGACCTTTCCGCTCTTTTTCCCGGCGTACCTTAAAAATGAAATAAGATAAACCAATCAAAGATAACGCAATGAAACGAATCGTTCCAACCATTAGAATCCCTCCTCTTTATTGGTATGCATCTGATAATTGATCAAACCTGACAGAAAATGCTCCGCATCGTCAATCCGCATACGAAAACGGTCATGTCGGGCAAAGAAGCCGTAACAAACAATCGCAGGCTGTTTAAAAAATTGCGCAAATTCCGGGAACATCACACCTATTGTTATTTCATGTAACACTCTCTTTTCCATCACATGATTGATTCTTGTTTTTGCTTGAAAAAAATCTTTATCTAATGGAAAGATTTCTTTTCTAAATGGACTCACTTCTAATTTAGCCATCATTTTTGATGCCGCAACTAATAATTCCAGCATCGTTGGATAAGCAGTATCACGTTTATCAATGAAATTGATGTTTTCCAGAGCATTTTTTAACCCAAATTGGTAATATTCCTTTTCCTGTTGATACTTCAGTAATTCATTTGTCGCATAACTTAACCAATGATCGTGATATTTTTGATAATTATTGGCAACGAACTGTGTCATTAGACCTTCGCAGATTGTCAAAATTTCTTGCTGTTTCAAAATTTCATAAGCACGCAATAATGCAAATAAAATTTCACCGTCATAGTAAACGATTCGGAACTGCTCTTTCACTTGTAACTGACCATCCAATACGTGAATGGTTTTCTTTTCCGCTGTCAAAAATTTATCTTCAACTACTCGGATCAGCTCTTGTAAGAATGAATGAAAGAACTCGTCTTGCGTCAACTCGACATACTTGGCAACAGCCAGTATTGCCGTTGCTTGTGCACCTAGCTTGTACTCCACATCTTTCGCTAGTTGCTCTTTGACCAAGAGATAATCATCGAGTTCAGCTGTTAAGTGTTCCAGCCCCCAAAGTAATCCGTCTTTTACTGATGCCAGCATCTTTTGATCAGAAAAGTATTCTGCTGCTTCTGCTAACGCATATAAGGAAGAAAAATGTCGAACTGAATTGTAGCCTTTAATTGGTTGGGCATAGCAGGGATAATAGCCATAAATAAATTTTCCAGTAGAACTTAACTGATTTTCTAAATAACTACTCCCTTTATCAATAACTAAATCTGTCATTTGTGCTAAATTTTCTCGAGAGATTTCTCGTATTCGATTTCCATTTCCATAGTCCTTAATCGGTAAAAGTTGCCCTTCTTCAAGGTAATATGACTTCGTTTCAAACAAATAAAAATCTGAGCGTTGTAAGTAACTTAAATCTTGTTCATTTCTCCCGTATTTTCGTTTGACATAGCCACGATAATTTTGTTCATCGATTTGTAAATCTGGAAGATTTTTCCCCACTTTATGCGCTTTACTTGGTTTCAAAATTGCATTAGCCACAAGTTCTTCCATTAAGAAGCTTCGTTTTCGTAAACCATCGATCCTGACATTAAAATCAACGTAGTTATTTCGGCGAACTTTTTTTAAACCTGCTAGGAACTGAGCAAAATCGATTTTCGTTTCTTTTGTCAAAATATCAATTCTTAAATAAGGAGCTTGATTGAATTGATTGATTTTATATGCGGATAAAAAGTTGTTCCAGATCGTCTTGAAATTGTTGCCGTAAAATTCAATGACTCGTCCGCGTTCACTAAAATCACCGGTACTAACAATCAACAGTTTATTAGTCACGTTTGTTTCAACTTGATCAATGATTTCTTTGATTGAAGCCAAACTATTTTCGGTCGTCTGAACAAACATATCCTCACCTCATGAAAGATTGATGAAGAGAATTCTCCCTTCATCAATCTATTTTATTTTGCTACTTAGCTTTATTTATTCTTTTTTCCTTTGCGAAGTTTCCAAATCCCTAGCCCAGAAATAAACGCTGTTAATGCTCCTAGTAATGAGGTTGAAGCACTTGTTTGATCAGATGTTTTCGGATAAGTTTTTGGACTTGACTTCGGTGTCGTGCCAATTCCAGCCCCGCCTTTACCACTTGGTGGATAACGGTCATTACCTAGTTGAAGTGGTAATTTTGGCGTTGGTCCTGTTTGTTTAACTGGAGTAGGATCATCATCCGCGTCTGCGTCGGAATCAGCATCCGCATCAGCGTCGGAATCGGCATCGGCGTCGGCGTCGGAATCAGCATCTGCGTCAGCATCTGCATCGGCATCGGCATCCGCATCGGCGTCGGCATCGGCATCTGCATCCGCGTCGGCATCCGCATCGGCGTCGGCATCCGCATCCGCATCGGCATCCGCATCGGCGTCGGCATCAGCGTCGGCATCGGCATC
>NZ_JAFLWI010000011.1 GCF_017315945.1 Candidatus Enterococcus courvalinii | reverse complement strand
TTTTAAAGTGGATGCAAGCTATATGGAGGAGTTGTTTTGGGAACACCGTAGAAAAGGTTGTGGTTCCAAGCGTTAAACTTCAAATAATAAATTAAAAGAAGCAAACAGCCTTTCAAAATAACTTTTTATCATTACGTACTTCCAAAAGGATCAGGACATGAAATTGTCTTGGTCCTTTTTGTTTGTCAAATCGATTTGCATCCGGCACAGACATTGATTATACTTAGAACTAAATTTGTTCGTTTCGTGAGTTATTTTTAATTTAAGTGATAGGAGAAAGATGGAGAATATGAAACTTTGGGTAAAAATTAGTATTGGTGTGATCCTAGTAGTAACGATTGGGTTAGTTTTTGCTGCAAATTATTTTTATAATTATGCGATCGTCCCAGCGCCAAAAGATTTTATCGGCGAAGATACACCTGGAACTACAAAAACGGCGGAAGAAAATGCAACGCAAACCTGGTTCAAAGCAAAAGAAAATCGCACGTATTGGACAATTAAATCAGAGGATCAACTAAAACTTTCTGCCATTTATCTGCCTGCAGCTAAACCAAGTAATCAGACAGTCATTGCAGCGCATGGCTATATGGGAGATGCGGAAACAATGGCAAACTATGCTAAAATTTTCCATGATCTGGGCTACAATGTCTTACTTCCAGATGCACGAGGACATGGCAAAAGTGAAGGAAATTATATCGGATTTGGCTGGCCAGAAAGAAAGGACTATGTAAAGTGGATCAACAAAGTGCTTGAAACAAATGGCAAACAAGAAGAAATTGCTCTTTATGGAATCAGCATGGGTGGGGCAACAGTTATGATGACCAGTGGAGAGCAGCTACCTGATAATGTGAAAGCAATTATTGAGGACTGTGGCTATTCTTCTGTAAATGAAGAACTTTCGTATCAATTAGCAGACATGTTCAATTTACCCGCATTTCCGTTGATGCCTGCTACTAGTTTAATGACGAAAGTTCGAGCAGGTTACTCCTTTAACGAAGCAAGCGCAGTCAAGCAATTGAAGAAAAACGAGACGCCAATGCTCTTTATTCATGGTGATGAAGATAAATTTGTTCCTTTTGAAATGTTAAATGAAGTTTATGAAGCAACTAACGCACCAAAAGAAAAATATATCGTAAAGGGCGCGGAACATGCGAAAGCTTATTCTTTAGACCCAGATAAATACCAGCAAGTAGTAAAAGACTTTCTAGTGAAGTATTTTTAAGCTTTTAAGCGAGTGACGGTGAGCCAAGAACTTCATTATGCCCACATAAAAAAAGAGCCGAGACATTTGTCTCGGCTCTTTTTAGTAAAGTAAGAAATTTTTATTGAAAAATTTCTTATAAGTTAGCAAATTTTTCTAACAAACGAATCATTTGGCAAGTGAAGCCATATTCGTTATCGTACCAAGCAACAGTTTTAACAAGTTGGTAATCACCAGCTGAAGTTACTTCTGTTTGTGTTGGATCGAAGATTGAACCTTGAGTTGTTCCGATTACGTCACCAGAAACGATTTCGCGATCATCATAACCAAATGATGGATTGTCAATTGTATGTTTTTTAATTGCTTCATTGACTTCATCAGCAGTTACTTTTGTTTTTAAGATTGATACTAATTCTGTTAATGAACCATCAACAACAGGGACACGTTGAGCATGGCCTTGTAATTTGCCGTTCAATTCAGGAATAACTAAGCCGATTGCTTTTGCAGCACCAGTTGAGTGAGGAATTGTGTTGTCAGCAGCAGAACGAGCAGCACGTAAGTTTCCACCTTTTACTGGTCCATCTAATAACATTTGTGTTGAAGTATAAGCATGAACCGTTGTCATTGTACCAACTTCGATACCAAATTCGTTATTTAAGAAATAAGCCATTGGTGCCAAGCAGTTTGTTGTACATGATCCAGCAGAGATGATTTTATCATTTGCATCTAAAGTGTCATCGTTTACGTTATAAACGATTGTTTTCATTGCGCCAGCTGGAGCAGAGATCACAACGCGTTTAACGCCTGCATCTAAGTGAGCTTGTGCTTTTTCTTCTGAAGTATAAAAACCAGTACATTCTAGTACAATGTCTACTCCGTTTTCTTTTACCCAAGGGATTTTACTTGCATCAGGTTCAGCATAAACACGAGTTGCTTCACCATCAACCACGATTGAGTCTTCTGTAGCAGTAACTGTTCCAGGATAAGTACCATGTGTTGAATCGAATTGCAATAATTGTGCTAACATAGTTGGACTTGTTAAGTCGTTGATTGCAACTACTTCGATGTCATCAGATACTTCTTTGATACGACGATACGCTAAGCGTCCAATACGTCCGAATCCATTAATACCTACTTTTACTGTCATAATCAAAAGTTCCTCCTTTAATTTAAGGGTTGTGAAAGTGCCGCAACCTCTCTTAATACGATTTAAGTTTGCTACTAAAATTAAAATTTGTCAAAAAATTTATCTTTTCACTTGATTTTTCCGAAAATTCCAACCGGATTTGCTAAAAACACAAAAAATGGTAAGAGATAGCAAAGTTTTAGCTGAAAAGATAGACAAAACGTGATTTCATCGCTAAAATAAATAGGACTTTTGTTTATTGTGGAAATTCAGGTAGTCGAGAAATTTAAATAAATAAATACAATAGGAGGACGAGAATATGTCCATGTTTTTAGATCAAGTAACAATCGATGTGAAAGCTGGTAAGGGCGGCGACGGAATGGTTGCTTTTCGTAGAGAAAAGTATGTTCCTGACGGCGGACCAGCTGGTGGTGATGGTGGTCACGGTGGCGATGTTATTTTAGTTGTCGATGAAGGCTTGCGCACATTGATGGACTTTCGTTTCAATCGTCATTTCAAAGCACAACCAGGTGAAAATGGAATGAGCAAGGGGATGCATGGTCGCGGTTCAGACGACACATACGTTAAAGTCCCTCAAGGAACAACTGTACGTGATGCAGAAACAGGTGCTTTACTAGGTGATTTGATTGAAAACGGTCAAACTTTAGTAGTTGCAAAAGGAGGACGTGGCGGTCGTGGAAACACCCGCTTTGCTTCACCACGAAATCCTGCACCAGAAATCGCAGAAAACGGTGAGCCAGGACAAGAACGTAAAATCGAATTGGAATTAAAAGTCTTAGCAGATGTTGGTTTAGTTGGTTTCCCTTCAGTTGGAAAATCTACATTACTTTCAGTTATCTCTTCTGCACGACCAAAAATCGGTGCCTATCACTTTACTACATTAGTTCCTAATCTTGGAATGGTAACAACGACTGATGGTCGCAGTTTTGCGGCCGCTGACTTACCAGGATTAATTGAAGGAGCTTCACAAGGTGTTGGACTAGGAACGCAATTCTTACGTCATATTGAACGTACCCGTGTTATTTTACATGTGATTGATATGAGCGGAATGGAAGGGCGCGATCCTTATGAAGATTATCTAGCAATCAATCATGAATTATCCACTTATAATTTGCGTTTGTTAGAACGTCCGCAGTTGATTGTTGCGAATAAAATGGATATGCCAGATGCAGAAGAAAATTTGGTGAAATTCAAAGAGCAATTGAATAAAGAAAAAGCAGATGAATTTGCAGATGATATTCCAGTATTTCCAATTTCTGGTGTGACTCGTAAAGGACTGGATGCATTATTGAATGCAACTGCTGATTTACTAGAAGTAACACCAGAATTCCCACTTTACGATGAAGAAATCGAAGAAGAAACAGTTCATTATGGATTTACACCAGAAGGACCAGAATTCAAAATTGATCGTGAGCCAGATGCTACTTGGGTATTAACTGGTGAGAGAATCGAAAAATTATTCCAAATGACGAATTTCGATCACGATGAAACAGTCATGCGTTTTGCACGTCAATTACGTGGAATGGGTGTTGATGAAGCGTTACGTGCCCGTGGTGCGAAAGACGGAGATATTGTTCGCATTGGCGAATTTGAATTTGAATTTGTTGAATAAGATCAGGTAATTAAAAAAATTGTGGTGCCAAGCGTTTAGCTCTGACAGGATAAGCATGCAAGCTATATCGAAGAGTTATGTCTTAAACACCGTTACTTAGGAAAGAGAGGAGACAAAATTTTTGTTACCTCTCTTTTTTTGTTTTTAATTATTTCAAACTAAACACTTTTATTTAGGGGTTATTATTTTATTTCTGGCTAAATCAAAGGTAAAATGAAATGAACGCAAAAAGTAAGGAGTGAGTCAAATGAACAAACGAGTGATTATTTTAAATTTTGATGTGGAGAGTCAAGCTTATCAAGCCTTTTCAGAAATCAAAAAGCTTCACGCTACTCGACAAATCAAGGGGGAACAAATGGCTGTCATCAGTCATGATCCAAATGGCACACATCAATTTAAAGTAGAAGACTTTATCGACTTTACCGGAAGTAATAAATCTTCAAAAGGTGGCATGATTGGCATGCTCGTTGGTATTTTAGGCGGCCCGCTCGGTATTTTACTTGGTTGGTTTGCAGGTGGAATGATTGGAGCAACCCAAGATGCAAAAGAGATTCAAAACGCGCAAACCGTTTTTGACTTTGTTGGAGATAAAATTGGTGAAGGTGCTACTGGTCTGATTTTGATTGCTGAAGAAGAAGATAATCGTCCATTGAACCAATTAGTTATGATGGAACTTGGTGGTGAAATCACACGATTAGATTATGATGAGGTCGAAAAAGATGTGGCTGATGCGAAAGAAGTTGAACGTAGCACGAAAGAAGCAGCACAGAAAACTTGGAGTGAAAAACATCCACCAGTTGAAAATCAACCAATAGATAAGGGGAATTCACAAGAATAAGTTCTATTTTCTTTTTTAGTTGAGTAATTCTGATGAAAAAAGTAAATTCTGGCAGAGAAAAGTGTATTTGAGGCACGTTTCTCTGTCTTTTTCGGTTGCTTATCCGTTCATTTTCCCCTAAAATTAGAGGGAACTCATAGAAAGTCAGGTAGATTATGGAATTACAATTTTTAGGGACAGGTGCAGGGGTACCTGCGAAGCAGCGAAATGTAACAAGTATCGCGTTAAAATTATTAGATGAACGCAATGAAATTTGGTTATTTGATTGTGGCGAAGGCACACAAATGCAAATTTTGCGTACAAATATTCGTCCAAGAAAAATCGAAAAAATCTTTATTACACATTTACATGGTGATCATATTTTTGGTTTGCCAGGTTTGATTAGTAGTCGCTCATTCCAAGGTGGAGATACGCCATTGGAAATTTATGGTCCCAAAGGGGTAGAACAGTTTGTTAAGACGGCTCTATCTGTTTCACAAACTCGTTTAAGTTATCCGTTGAAATTTATTGAAGTTCGTGAGGATGAACCTATTTTTAAAGATCAACAGTTTGCAGTGTACACAAAGAAATTAAATCATGGAATCGATAGCTACGGATATCGTGTCGTCGAACAGGATCATAAGGGTGAGTTGCAAGTAGAACGCTTGAAAGAATTAGGTGTGCCTGCTGGTCCGGTTTATGGTCAGTTGAAACGAGGCGAAACAGTTCAGTTAGAAGATGGGACAACAATTAGTGGCAAAGAATTTGTCGGCCCAGATAAAAAAGGACGAATTGTCACGATTTTAGGGGATACAAGAAAGACGGCTAGCGCTATTGAACTTGCTAAAAATAGTGATGTATTGGTTCATGAAAGTACCTTTAACAAAAATGAAGCGAAAATGGCGCATAATTATTTTCACTCAACTTCTCATCAAGCAGCAGAAGTTGCCACAGAAGCGAAGACAGCACGATTATTGTTGACGCATATTAGCGCTCGCTACGTTGGTAAAGCAGCCTTAGAGCTGGAAAAGGAAGCGCAAGAAATTTTCCCAAATACAACGATCATGAAAGATTTCGATGTGATTGATATTCCATTTAGAGACGAGGAGGAATTGTCATGAAATTAGCAAATAAAGTGGTACTCGTAACAGGCGGATCTGCGGGATTAGGTGCAGAAATCTGTTACGAAGCGGCAAGACAAGGAGCGATTGTGATTACTTGTGCTCGACGGATTCAATTGATTGGAGAAGTAAAAGCAAAGTGCCAAGAATTAAGTGGAAAAGAAGCATATGCTTTCCAAGTTGATGTTAGCAATCCAGAAAGTGTTGAAAGTTTGTATGAAAAAGTAATGACGGAAGTCGGACGAGTGGATGTTTTGGTCAATAATGCTGGCTTTGGCATCTTCGAAGACTTTCTACAATTTGATTTAGGTAAAGCTTATGATATGTTTGAGGTCAATGTGTTAGGGATGATGGTCTTGACACAAAAATTCGCAATCGACATGGCAGAAAGAAAAAGTGGTCGTATCATTAATCTAGCATCAATGGCAGGGAAAATGGCTACAGCCAAATCAACGATTTACTCCGCAACTAAATTTGCTGTGATTGGTTTTTCAAATGCATTGAGATTGGAATTAAAACCATTTGGAGTTTCAGTAACGACTGTTAATCCAGGACCAATTGCTACAGAATTTTTCGATAAAGCAGATCCAAGTGGGGAATATTTAGCCAACTTAGGACAAATCGTATTAGATCCGACTAAGTTAGCTAAACAAATTGTGCGGAATATGAGTCATCCAAAACGTGAAATCAACCAGCCCGTTGTTATGGAAATTGCAGCCAAATTCTATACGCTTTTCCCGCATGTTGGCGATTATTTAGCTGGGGGAATTTTTAATAAAAAGTAGGTGGAAAAATGAAAAAACAAAGCAGTGTGATTTTAGGGTTTATTTTAGTATTAGTGATCGTTTTATTTGCAGTATTTAACATCGAACAAGTTCCAGTGAGTCTTGGCTTCGCTTCATTTTCAGCACCATTGATTTTAGTTATTATTGGTTCAGCACTGATTGGTGCTTTGATCGTCTTTTTAACAGCTTCGGCTAGCTTGTGGCAACAAAAAAAAGAAATCAAAAACTTGACACAAGAACTTGCTGAGCATCAAACAAATTTACAACAAAAAATTGAAGCAGCAAAAGAAGAACAACAACGAGAGTTTCGCAACGAACGAGCAGAACTAGAAGCTGCTTATCAAGCAGAACTACAAGCAAAAACGGTGGAAATCAGCCAATTAGAAGAGTCTGGCAATGCCAAAGAAGATGGCGCACAATCGCCACAACAAAGCTTTAATTATTTTGATTAGTCGGTAAACTAGAAAAGGAGTGCGATGATGTCGCACTCCTTTTCCTTTTGTCTGTGTGTAGCGGAAAGAGCCATTTCTCCAAGAAATAAATGAAAGATTGTTCACTTATATCTTGGAGCTAAACGATTGGAGCTACAACCTTCTTCACGGTGTTCCCCAAGCAACTTCTCGAAATAATTTACAACTGTCTAAAAATATGGAAAGCTATTTTTGTCAGTTACTCATTATTTTGTCGAAGCCAGACGCTTGGAACCACAACCTTCTTCACGGTGTTCCCCAAGCAACTTCTCGAAATAATTTACAACTGTCTAAAAATATGAAAAGCTATTTTTGTCAGTTATTCATTATTTTGTCGAAGCTAGACGCTTGGAACTACAACCTTCTTTTCCCCCTCTTCTTTTTGTCGTTTTCGTTTGCTATAATAACTAAGTTAGGAGTGAGACAGTGAAGCAAGCAAATTATGATTGGAAATTAAGCAGCGGAGAACCTTCTGAAGCTTTTTTTCAGCTAATCAATAACCATAACTTATCTCCTTTTATTGGCAGAATGCTTTGGCAGCGCGGATATCAGGAAGAACAAGAAATCAAACAGTTTTTACATCCAAAAGAACAAGAATTACATGATCCCTACTTGATGCATGACATGGATAAAGCAATCAATAGAATCCAAGAAGCAGTTATTAGCGGCGAAAAAATTCTAGTTTATGGCGATTACGATGCCGATGGAATCACAAGTACGACAATTATGAAAGAAACACTTGAATTACTAGGAGCCGAAGTAGAAGCCTTTTTACCTAATCGTTTTGAACATGGCTACGGCCCAAACCAAGAGGTCTACAAAGAAAAAATCAGCCAGGGTACACAATTGATTGTCACTGTTGATAACGGTGTTGCTGGAAATGAAGCAATTGCTTATGCTCAAAGTGTTGGAGTTGATGTTATTGTAACCGATCATCATGAAATGCCAGCTGTTTTACCAGATGCTTTTGCCATCGTTCACCCACGACATCCAGATGGAAACTATCCATTTACAGACTTAGCAGGTGTAGGTGTGGCTTTCAAAGTAGCAACAGCTTTGTTGGAAGAAGCACCAGCAGAATTTTTAGATTTAGTTGCAATTGGAACGGTTGCTGACTTAGTATCGCTAACTGGAGAAAATCGCAGTTTGGTCTCACTAGGCATTGATGCAATTCGTCATTCAGAAAGAATCGGGTTACAGGCATTGTTTGCTGAAAGTGGCGCGAAAATGAAAGACGCTGACGAAATGACGATTGGTTTTTCGATTGCACCACGCTTGAATGCAATTGGCCGAATGGGCGATCCTAATCCAGCTGTTGAACTGATGGCGACCTTTGACGAAGAAGTTGCACAAACACAAGCAAAAAAATTAAATGAAATCAATGAAGAGCGAAAAAGTATTGTTGAAGAAATCACACAGGAAGCGTTAGCTATGGCAAATCCTGCTAACAGTATCCATTTACTAGCGAATAGTGGTTGGCATGAAGGTGTTTTGGGGATCGTTGCAGGTAAAATCATGAATGAAACAGGTAAACCAACTATCGTACTGACTTTAAAAGAAGATGGAACTGCCAAAGGTTCAGGCCGAAGTGTAGAAGCTTTGAATCTTTATGAAATGTTGAACCAAACAAGAGATTTATTTACTTATTTCGGTGGACATCATGCAGCTGTTGGTTTAACTATGCCTCAAGAAAATCTTGAAGTATTGCAAGAAAAAATGAATGCGTATGTGAAAGAAAATAAGATTGATCTAACAAAGGGACCAACAATGCAAATTGATGAGGTACTTTCACCTAAAGATGCTTCTTTGACGTTGTTAGATGAGTTGAAATTGTTAGCACCTTTTGGGACAGATAATCCTGTGCCACAGTTTTTATTTCAACAAGTGACAGCAAGACAAGTGAAAAAGATTGGTGCCAATCAACAACATTTGAAATTTGTTTTAACAGATGAGGGTGAACAGCTGGATGCAGTTGCCTTTGGATTTGGCTCTCAGGAAAGTGAACTGTTGAATGATTCACTTGATATTGTTGGGAAACTCTCAGTGAATGAATGGAATGGTCGAAAAAAAGCACAACTGTTGGTTTCTGATTTTGAGGTCAAAGGGCTGCAAGTATTTGATTGGCGTGCAAAACGATTTCGGGACCACGAGGTGTTACCGGAAAAGGCATGTTATCTAGCCTTTGATGAAACAGTTAAAAAACAAGTTTCGCCAAGTATTCGTGAGCAAGTAGTTCTCTTTGAAGAGATGGATCAAATGAAACATTGGTTGGAAACGAATCAACCAGAATCACTTGTGTTAGTGGATTGCCCAACTGAACTTGATGAATTGAAAGCCGTTTTTAATGCAGGAACTTTTAGTCGAGTTTATTTATTGGGTATCTCCTCACAAGAAGCTTATCTGAATGGAGTAGGCTCTAGAGAACAATATGCTCGTTTGTTCCAGTTTATTAAAACACAAGATAAGGTTGATATTCGTTATAAAACAAAAGCAGTCGCTCAGTATTTGAAAATTCCAGAAAAATTATTAATTTTTATGATTCAGGTGTTTTTTGAATTGAAATTTGTTACAATAGACGATGGTGTTTTACAAAAAGTCGCCCATCCAGAAAGTCACCCGTTGACTGAAAGCACTCTGTATCAACAGCGACTAAAGAAAATTAAAGTTGAGGAATTCTTATTATTAAGTGATATTCCTACCATTAAGAGATGGCTAACAACCTAGGAGGAAACAAACAGTGGATTTAAGAGATTATATTGCCAGTATTCCGGACTATCCGTCAAAAGGAATCGTTTTTCGTGATATCTCACCGTTAATGGCAGATGGAGATGCGTATCGTGAAGCAACAAAACAAATTGTCGATTATGCAAAGGAAAAACGGATTGACATGGTGGTTGGACCTGAAGCACGCGGATTCATTGTAGGCTGTCCAGTAGCGTATGAGTTGGGCGTGGGTTTTGCACCAGTTCGTAAAAAAGGGAAATTACCTCGTGAAACAATCGAAGTAACTTATGACCTAGAATATGGTACAGATACATTGACTTTGCACAAAGATGCGATTCAACCGGGTCAACGTGTACTGATTTGTGATGATTTGTTAGCAACTGGTGGTACGATCAAAGCAACGATTGAACTAATTGAAAAATTAGGTGGCGTAGTTGTTGGTTGTGCATTCCTGATTGAATTGATGGACTTACATGGTCGCGATAAAATTGAAGGTTATGACATCATCACATTGATGGAATACTAAGAAAAATCAAGTGGATCTTCAGAAATGACTAAGACACAGTGTCTGGTCTTTTCTGGAGATTTTTTTATTGAGTAAATGTTTAAAAAACGCTGTTAAGCTATTTTTCTACCGTATATAAATAACATGTATATGATAACGATACTTTTCTAGGAATCTCTCTTTTTTTTTATTCGATTTCTGTCAAAAACACTTGTTAAAAGTGATCCTAGATGAAAGTTGTTGAGAATTTTTCTTAATAAGTTCACGCTAAATTCTAAATAAGAAGGATACTTGCTTCTACAAATAGTGAAAAAACAGCTAAATACTCACTATTTTGAAGGGATAACAAGCGTATTACTAGAAGAACGCTTCAATGAATGATAATTGAACTAATTTATTGAAAATTGTCTTTAAAGAGAGCATTTACAATAATGAAATCTTTCCAATAAAACAGTTTTGAGCAACGAAAACACTCTGAACATGTCGAATTACTGACATTATTTGGGGGTTGCTTGGTATGAAGGAGTCGATTAATATTCACAACAGATATTGTTTCACTCATTTTTTGAAACCCGGGATCAAAGTATGCGTAAACATTCATCGAAAATAATTTGTAAAATAGTTTATTGAAGGGAAATGATTATCGTTGAAAAAAGAACAGTTGCTAAAAAAGGTAGCATCACCACTTGTTTGTGGACTGATGTTAGGTGGTCTTGCTATATCAACAATTCAGCCAATCATCCAAGTTCGTGCTGAAGAAAAAACGAGTTCAAAAGCAACAACAAGTTTAACAGAAGAGGCCTGGTTGGAATGGTCAGAAGTCACAAAGTTAACGGAATTTGGAAGTTCAGACACAACAGGAAAGCAAGTCAAACACAATGGTAAAATTTATGCAGCAACTTGGTGGAAAAACGGAGAGACGGACGTAGCGCCCGGATCAGGCGAAGCAACTTCAACTGGTTGGGAAGAAGTAGGAACAATAGCTTCAGACGGTTCAGTGACTCTTAATACAGGGATTACGGCTAATCCATTTGAACCGACGATTGATCCGAATGTTGATCCAGATACTCCTTATGCAGGCGTCGATGCAGGACAGGGCGTGAAGTGGGGCGAAAAGGTTTTTGCACCATATATTGATGGCGGTTTATGGTATAACGGAGAAAATGGTTATCAAGGATTGTATCCTCTTGGTCAAGAAGTGAAGAAATCACAGATCAGTTACGCAAATATTGGTTTTATTGTATCAGATCCAAGTAATCCTAAGACGGCTTCTTTTGGCGGATACTATAATGTAGATGGTACCGGAACAAATGGTTCAGTTGTTACAGCATTCGCTAAACAAATCAAGGAATTTCGCGCACAAGGTGGAGATGTTTTAGTTTCATTTGGTGGAGAAAACGGCACACCACTTCAAGATGTCTATGATAATGCTGAAGAACTTGCGGATAAATACATTGAGATTGTTGAGCATTATGGATTAACAACAATTGATTTTGATATTGAAGGTGCCCATGTCCGCGACAAAGAAGCTTGGCAAAGAAATAATGATGCAATCAAAATCATGCAAGATAAGCTGGGTGATGAAGCGCCTGACGTTTGGTACACGTTCCCCGTTTTACCAACTGGTTTAGTAGGTGAAGGAACAGATAATGATGCGTATAACGTACTACAAGATGCTGTCCAAAAAAAGGTTGATGTTCATGGTGTAAATATCATGACGATGTGTTTTGGTCCAGCATTTGTTACAGGAGCTACAGATACATACTATACATATGTCGAGCAAGCATCAGAGAGTTTAGCCGGACAATTAAAACGAATTTATAATGATGCTGATCAAGCCTTAACGGATTCCCAAATTTATCACAAAATTGGTTTAACGCCGTGGGTAGGAAAATCAAGTCAAGCAAACGAAACGTTTACTCAATCTGATGCTAAAGCCTTATTAGCGTATGCAAATGAAAAACAAATTGGCATGCTTTCTTTCTGGTCGTTGAATCGGGATAATGATTTGAATGAAGATTTAAAAAATACTGGACTCGAACAAGAAACCTATGAATTTTCAAAAATTATGGGTGAGTTTGACGGAGAAGCAGGCATAAGAGACCAAGCACCAGTAATTAAAGGCGCAACAAATGAAACAATTGAGTTGAATGATTCCTTTGATGTTTTAGCAGGCGTGACTGCGACTGATCAGGAAGATGGAGATCTAACGGCTAAGATCACGACTACTGGAATGGTGGATTCTTCAAAGGCTGGTGAATACCAAATAACTTATTCTGTGGTAGACAGTCAAAAAAACCATTCAGAAAAGATTCGGACGATTACAGTAGTTGATCCTAATGCAAATACAAAACCAATTTTTTCTGGTTTGAAAGATCAAACCATTGAAGTTGGTACAACCTTTGATAAACTAGCTGGTGTAACAGCGAACGATCAAGAAGATGGCGACTTAACATCAAAAATAGTTGTGACGGGAAATGTCGACACTTCAAAAGTTGGAGCGAATGATCTTACATATACAGTTTCTGACAGTAAAGGTGAAAAGACAATGCAAACAATTACTATAACAGTCAAAGAAAAAGAAAATGTACCTAACTATTCATCAACAACGATTTACGTGAAGGGAGACAAAGTTACCTATCAAGGAGCAACTTATACGGCTAAATGGTGGACAAAAGGGGATACTCCAGGATCCGCACAAGTTTGGGAAAAAGAAATAATAAAAAATGAGGATGGGAGTGTCGATTATTATCAAGGTGGGACATATGTTGCGGGAGATCTTGTAAATTACAATGGCAAACAATATCTCGCTAAATGGTGGACACAATCTGTGCCAGGTAGTGATGCTTCGTGGGAATTAAAAAAATAGTCAACTAATTAAGAAATACAAAAAGACGATCAAAATTTTGATCGTCTTTTTTGATAAAGAAATAATAATTCTTATTGAATGAATACTTTGCATTAGTCAAAGTAAAGAACAAGCAATTGCTTTCAGTATAATAGCCAGTAGATGATTATGACGAACGATTATTTACCCTGATCTTTCTTTCAAGATTGCCGAGAGCGTAAGTAATGTTCATGATAGAAATGTTCTTCATGAAGCCTACGCTGTTCGGCTTGACGATATTTTTTTTCGTCCCACAACATAAACCATAATGTGAATAACGGAAGAAAAATAATCAATGCCGGTTGGATCCCAAAATTGCCAATCAAAATACCTAAGAATAAAACCAGTAATACCAAGCCAATACGTCTAATTGATTTCATGAATTCTCACCTCATTTATTTATGCGAACGTTTGTTCGTAAAATCATTATACGAATGTTTGTTCGGTTTGTAAAGGGGTAAGACCAATAAAAAAAGAATTGCAGAAGTTTTACTGCAATTCCTTGGTTGAATTATATTAATAAATGTGGCTACGATAGAGACCAACTACTAAACCTAAGATAGCGACCTCATCTAAAATGATTGGTTCTAATAAGTCATTTTCAGGTTGTAAGCGGAAATGATCTTTTTCTTTATAGAATCTTTTGCAAGTCGCTTCATTTTCTGTTGTCATAGCGATGACGATATCTCCGTTTTTAGCACTCTCTTGCTTCCGAACGATGACGTTATCCCCGTCTAAAATCCCCGCATTGATCATACTTTCACCTCGAATGGTCAGCATGAATAAGCTGCCTTCTTCTGAAGTTAAATTGGGTGGAACAGGAAAAAAGTCGGAGGCATCTTCAACTGCAAGAATCGGCTCACCAGCGGTAACTACTCCGAGCATTGGAATAGTAGATGGTTTGATCCCAATCTGATCTAACCCTAAATCAGTTAGTTCGATTGCTCGTGGTTTTGTCGGGTCACGTAAAATGAATCCTTTTTTTTCTAATCGTGCTAAATGTCCATGGACAGTTGATGTTGAAGAAAGGTTAACAGCTTCACCAATCTCACGAACAGTTGGTGGGTATCCTTTACGGGTCACTTGTTCGTGGATATAACGTAAGACTTCGATTTGTCGTGTTTCAGTTTGTCGGGCCACAAAGTACACCTTCTTTCACTTAATAATTAAATAATACCACATAAAAAGCGCTGTTTCAAACAAATGTTCGCATGTGAATGTGGATACCTAGTTGTTTTTTTTGGTTTTTTTATATAATATAAGAAGAGAAAAAAGGAGGGCTGATAATGTTATCACCTGAAAAAATTGCACGTATTAATGAATTAGCCAAAAAGAAAAAAGCTGAAGGTCTTTCAAAAGAAGAAGAAAAAGAACAGATTTTATTAAGAGAAGAATATTTGACAGCTTTTCGCTCTGGCATGAGACATCATATTGAAGGAATGAAAATTGTTGATCCAGAAGGTAATGATGTGACACCAGATAAATTAAAAGAAATTCAAAAAGAAAAAGGGTTACATGACCGTTAGTGTGGTTTTTGGTAAAAAATACCAAAAAAGCATTGATTTTTTGAACTGCATCCGCTAAAATGAGCATGAAATGAATTACAGTAAAAAAAACCTAAATTGGAGGGGTTCTTTTGTTCGACAAAATTGATCAACTAGGCGTTAACACAATCCGTACATTAAGTATTGAAGCTGTACAAAAAGCAAATTCGGGTCATCCAGGCTTACCGATGGGTGCTGCACCGATGGCATATGCACTTTGGACAAAACATTTGAAAGTAAATCCTGTTACTTCAAGAAATTGGGCAGATCGTGATCGTTTTGTACTTTCTGCTGGGCATGGTTCAGCCATGTTGTACAGTTTACTTCACTTATCTGGCTATCAAGTAACAATTGATGACTTGAAACAATTCCGTCAATGGGGATCAAAAACACCAGGACATCCAGAAGTACATCATACAGACGGCGTTGAAGCAACAACTGGTCCACTAGGTCAAGGAATCGGCATGGCTGTTGGTATGGCAATGGCAGAGGCGCACCTTGCAGCAACTTACAATAAAGAAAACTTTAATATTGTTGATCATTATACTTATGCTTTATGTGGTGACGGCGATTTAATGGAAGGCGTGTCTCAAGAAGCAAGTTCTATGGCTGGACACATGAAATTAGGAAAATTAATCGTTTTATACGATTCAAATGATATTTCACTTGATGGCCCAACTTCAAAAGCTTTCACAGAAAACGTCGGCGCTCGCTACGAAGCGTATGGCTGGCAACATATCTTAGTGAAAGATGGAAATGATTTAGAAGCTATCTCTAACGCGATTGAAGCAGCTAAAGGTGAAACTGAAAAACCAACACTAATTGAAGTGAAAACAGTTATCGGTTATGGCTCACCTAATGAAGGAACATCTTCTGTCCATGGTGCACCGATTGGTGATGACGGGATCAAGATGGCGAAAGAAGTATATGGTTGGGATTACCCAGATTTCACAGTGCCTGAAGAAGTGGCTACTCGTTTCCATGAAAAAATGGTTGAAGAGGGCGAAAAAGCAGAAGCACAATGGAATGAAAAATTTGCTAATTATAAAAACGCTTATCCAGATTTAGCACAACAATTTGAAGATGCGTTTGCTGGAAAATTACCAGAAAATTGGGATGCTGAGATGCCAAGTTATGATGAAGGTCACAGCCAAGCAAGTCGTGTGTCCAGTAAGGATATGATCCAAGCAATTTCAAAAGCAGTTCCTAGCTTATGGGGTGGTTCTGCTGATTTATCTGGCTCGAACAACACAATGGTTGCTGCTGAAACTGATTTTGAACCGGGCAATTATGAAGGCCGAAACATCTGGTTTGGTGTTCGCGAATTTGCCATGGCAACAGCGATGAACGGAATCCAATTACACGGTGGTACACGTATTTATGGCGGAACATTCTTTGTATTCACGGATTACTTACGTCCAGCTATTCGTCTTGCTTCCATTCAAAAAGCACCAGTTATCTATGTATTAACACATGATTCAGTCGCAGTGGGTGAAGATGGTCCAACGCATGAGCCAATCGAACAACTTGCTTCTGTTCGTTGCATGCCAGGTGTACATGTTGTACGTCCAGCTGATGGCAATGAAACGCGTGCCGCTTGGAAAATTGCGATGGAATCAACAGAAACACCAACTATTTTAGTGTTAAGTCGCCAAAACTTACCAGTTCTTCCGTCAACAAAAGAAAAAGCCGATGACATGGTGAAAAAAGGTGCTTACGTACTTTCTCCTGCACAAGGTGAAACACCAGAAGGTATCTTGATAGCAACTGGTTCTGAAGTTGATTTAGCAGTTAGAGCGCAAAAAGTTTTAGCTGAAAACGGCAAAGATGTTTCTGTTGTTTCAATGCCAAGTTTTGACTTGTTTGAAGCACAATCTTCTGAATACAAAGAAAGTGTTCTTCCAAAATCTGTAACTAAACGTGTCGCAATCGAAGCGGCTGCACCGTTTGGTTGGGAACGTTATGTTGGGACAGAAGGAACAACAATCACCATTGATCACTTTGGGGCATCAGCGCCAGGAAATATTATTCTTGAAGAATTTGGTTTCACAGTTGAAAATGTTGTCAAAACTTACGAAGAATTATAAAAACAGAATAATTTAATTAGAAGAACAAGCTGGGAGAAGTTCCCAGCTTGTTTTATTGAAAACAAAGTTACTGTTTGATTTCTTTTGTGTTACAATTTCGTTACATAAGCAGAAAACATCCAGATTAAATTGAGATTTTGTCAAAATAAACGTATAATTTATTTAATTAAGTTTGTTTTAAGGAGAAAACTTTTATTTGAAGTTTTTTTATTTTGAGGAGGAATACGAATGCAAGAGCTGAAAACCCGTAGCGCCCGTCATCATAAGGCGAAGAAACCTATGGTGATTAATAAAAAAGCCATTGCTCCATTAATGGGAACAAGTCTTTTGGTTGGGCCAATGATGGTTACAGCAGCACCACAAAGTGCACATGCAGATGAACAAGGTACAAACCAAACAACAACTGATCCTCAGTCTTTTATTAACCAAATTGGTTGGTCTGCATCAGAAGTTGCCGCCAACAATGATTTGTATGCTTCTGTGATGATTGCACAAGCATTACTTGAAAGTGCTTATGGAACATCTGGATTAGCAAGCGCACCAAACTATAATCTCTTTGGTGTTAAAGGAAGTTATAATGGTGCTGTTGTTTATATGCCAACAAAAGAATATTTAAATGGTCAATGGGTGACGATGAATGAACCATTCCGTAAATATTCTTCTTATTGGGAATCCTTCCAAGACCATGCGAATGTGTTACGTTCGACTAGTTTTTCAACTGGTGATTATCACTACTCAGGTGCTTGGAAAAGTAATACAACCAGTGTTTATGATGCTACGGCTTATTTGACAGGCCGATATGCTACTGATCCCACTTATGGAGAGAAGCTAAACTCATTGATCAGCACATACAACTTAACACGTTTTGATACACCATCAACTGGCTCTGTTACAAGCACGACAACGACAACAACCACAACGACGACTTCATCCACAACGCAATCAACTTACAGTGGAAATACTCAGTCAACTGGCACGGGTCAAACATATACAGTTGTCTCTGGTGATTCACTATGGGGGATTGCACAAAAATTTGGTATGTCTATTGATGACTTGATGGCAAAGAACGGATTAAGTGACTATTCATTAATGGTTGGACAAGAGTTATCTGTTTAATCGTTTGAGTTATTAATTGTTTTGATATGAAATTCCTTAAAAAGTAGTTTAGATATTTTTATCTAAACTACTTTTTTGTCGCATGTTTTAAGACGAAATATTCGCCAGATAGTATCTGGTTGTATTATGATAAAGAAGTAAAGACAGGTCGAAGGGAGAGAGTTTCATGCCACAAATCTATCAAGCGATTACTGATTTGATTGGAGAAACACCAATCGTTAAATTAAACAAAATAGTTCCAGAGGATTCTGCAGAAGTTTATGTTAAATTGGAATTTTTCAATCCAGGGGGCAGTGTGAAAGATCGGATTGCCTTAAGCATGATTGAAAAAGCAGAACAAGACGGAAGTTTGAAACCTGGTGACACGATTATTGAACCAACTTCTGGTAATACAGGGATTGGTTTAGCGATGGTTGGCGCAGCTAAGGGCTATCGAGTGATTATCGTGATGCCTGAAACAATGAGTATGGAACGTCGTTTGCTAATGAAGGCTTACGGTGCTGAATTAATTTTAACACCTGGAGCTGACGGCATTTCTGGTTCCATCAGAGAAGCAGAACGCTTAGCCAAAGAACATCATTATTTCTTACCACTCCAGTTTGAAAATCCAGCCAATCCTGAAATTCATGAAAAGACGACTGGTCCTGAAATTCAGGCTGCTTTTGGAGTGGCTGGGTTAGATGCTTTTGTTTCAGGAATCGGAACAGGGGGAACGATCACTGGTGCTGGACATGAATTAAAACGTGTCTATCCTGAAATAAAAGTTATCGGTGTTGAACCTGCTGAGTCAGCAGTCTTAGAAGGAAAACCAGCTGGTCCACACAAAATTCAAGGGATTGGAACAGGATTTATACCGGATACACTGGATACGAAAGTTTATGATGAAGTTTTGCCAATCACTGGTGAGGAAGCAATGGAAATTTCAAGAGAAGTCGGTCGTCAAGAAGGCTTTTTGGTTGGGATTTCTTCAGGTGCTGCAATTGCAGCTGGTTTAAAAATTGCGAAAGAATTGGGTAAAGGGAAAAAAGTTTTAGTTATTGTACCAGATAATGGGGAACGTTACCTATCAACTGCGTTGTATCAAGAGGATTAGAATCAACGATATCAAGGGGGCCGAGACGAAAAGTTGTCTTGGCCTCTTTTATATACTTTGCTAATCTTTAGGTTAACTTTAACATTTTGCATAGAAAAACATGAATTTTAATTTTATCTTTATGAAATGTAGATTTTGAAAAATAAAAATAGTATGATAATACGTGAATGATCACGTAGGAGGTGTCAATGTGGGCAACAAATTGGTAGACGAGGCAATCGAAAAACTAAAGCATGAAAATATTCGGATCACACCTCAAAGATATGCAATTTTAGAGTATTTAATCGAACATCATTCTCATCCGACAGCTGATGAAATCTATAAAGCGTTAGAACACCGTTTTCCAAATATGAGTGTCGCAACAGTTTATAATAATCTTCGGTTATTTACATCTATTGGTTTTGTACAAGAAATGAATTACGGAGATGCGTCAAGTCGTTTTGACTTTACTTCGACACGTCATTACCATGTGATTTGTCAAAACTGTGGGAAAATCGTGGACTTTCATTACCCTGGTCTTGAAGATGTTGAGATGGCTGCCAGTCGTTTGACTGATTTTGAGATTAATGAACATCGTCTTGAACTGTATGGCTTGTGCCCAGAGTGTCAACAAACACGAGCAAGCGAGTCTGTTTAATTAAAAAATGTATCACAAAAAAGGAATGCCACTAATTTATTTTGTGATACTTGGTGAAAAAGAAAGCAATAAAAAACTATTTTATCTCAATTTTGGGTAAAATAGTTTTTTATTTTTTCACACTTTCACAATCCTTTTATTGCGTAAGCCTAAACGGCTACTGTATGAAGCTTTTTTTAACAGGTTTTCTTGCTGTTTCCTTTTAAAAAGTAAGCGGATTTTCACTTGTGAATTCACAAGCATAAAACTTCTGAATACGTTTTATTTTTGCTATAGTTAGCATTGTCAAAAGACAAAAAGTTTAGCAGGAAGAGGGATTACCATGAAAGTAGTTGTAATTGGCTGCACCCATGCTGGAACAGCAGCTGTAAAAAGTATTTTAAATAATCATCCAGAAGCAGAAGTAACAATTTATGAACGTAATGACAATATCTCATTCTTATCATGTGGGATTGCTTTGTATGTCGGAGGCGTAGTTAAAGATCCTGCTGGGTTGTTTTACTCCAATCCAGATGAACTTTCTGGGTTAGGTGCGACAGTTAAAATGGAACACAATGTCACAGATGTTGATACAGAAAATAAAACTGTAACTGCGGAAAATTTAAAAACTGGTGAAGTTGAAACAGTTTCTTATGATAAATTAGTTATGACAACAGGTTCATGGCCAATTATTCCGCCAATCAAAGGAATCGAATCTGAAAATATTTTACTATGTAAAAACTACAACCAAGCCAATGAAATTATCGCACAAGCCAAAGATGCAAAACGTGTCGTAATCGTTGGTGGAGGCTATATTGGGATCGAATTGGTTGAAGCTTTTGTTGAATCTGGAAAACAAGTCACTTTGATTGATGGATTAGATCGTATTTTAAATAAATATTTGGATAAACCATTCACAGATGTTTTGGAAAAAGAATTGGTGGATCGTGGAGTAACTTTAGCTTTAGGTGAAAACGTATCAGAGTTTATCCCAGATGAAGCAGGTAAAGTAAAACAAGTCAAAACACCTAGCGAAACATTTGATGCAGATATGGTGATCTTGTGCGTTGGTTTTAAACCAAATACAGAGTTGGTTGCTGGAAAAGTTGACACATTACCAAATGGTGCAATCAAGGTCAATGAATATATGCAAACAAGCAACCCTGATATTTTTGCAGCTGGTGACTCAGCAGTTGTCCACTATAACCCTTCAAATACTCAAAACTATATTCCGTTAGCAACAAATGCTGTTCGCCAAGGATTATTAATTGGGTACAACTTAACTGAAAACAAAATGCATTATCGTGGAACACAAGGAACATCAGGCTTGTATTTATTTGGTTGGACTATTGGCTCAACGGGTGTAACAACCGAAAGCGCACCATTAAACAATTTGGATGTTCAAGCTACCTTATTTGAAGATAACTATCGTCCAGAATTTATGCCAACAACTGAAAAAGTCTTGATGGAATTAGTATATGAAAAAGGAACAAATCGTATCGTGGGTGCACAATTTATGTCAAAATATGATATCACGCAATCTGCGAATACATTGTCACTTGCAGTACAAAATAAAATGACAGTGGAAGATCTAGCACTATCTGATTTCTTCTTCCAACCACACTTTGATCGTCCTTGGAATTACTTGAATTTACTTGCACAAGCAGCTTTAGCTGAGATTGCAGAAAATAAATAAAAAATAAATAAAAAATAAAAAGACATGCCAACAGTAAGTTAGCTGACTGCTGGCGTGTCTTTTTATTTTGTGAAAGTTTATACGCTTTAAAAGTATAATTAGTTGTAATCTAGCCGGTTTTTTGTGAAAATAAACTAGGAGTTTAAATTGGAGGGATGTCAGATGGAAAAAGAATACTTTAACCAGCAAGAAGCATTTTTAAAAGATTATCAAAAATTTGCCAAACAAAATGATGTGATGATTGATCAATTAGCAGATCAAGTGATTGAAGAATTAAATCGAACGCAAGCAGATCGTTTCACCTTGTCAAAAGAAGAAGCCGTGGATGGACAGAGTCACTGTTTCCCTTTTAGCCGTCGTGTATATTCGGATGAAAATGATGGTACTTTGAATACAAGTTATACGTATGAAGGTGAGCCATATGTTTTAGAAACGGAAGAATAATTTGAACAATAAATACAAAAGACCTCGTGAGTTATTTCGTGAGGTCTTTTTACTTTACTAAGATAAAACTCTTTTATTCGACAATTGAAACATTAAAATGTTTTAGCAAATCAAAGGCTACTGCTTGTTGTTCTTTACTAGCAACTAAGCGTTGGTTGATTGTAAATTCAGCTTCTGGAAACGCGCTTTGTAAAGCAAGTACGTTTGCTAGAATACATAAATGTGTTTCTACTCCCGTGACCTCGATTTTTTTTTCTTCCTGTTTGTTTGCAAAGAAATTATCCTTTATTTCGACTAATTTTTCAGGAGGAATCGTAAAATAATATTTTTTGATTACTTGTTCCTTTTCTAGAGGTGTTAAAGCGGAAATTAGTTGAAGATCATTTGTTTCCTCTGCTTTTCCTTTCTTTTCAACAGGAATGTCGCGCGTAAATAAAACGTATTCGTTCGTTTTACGTGCTTTTTCTAACCTTTGAGTAATAGGGTGAACTAAGTGAGTCGCATTGGGAACGTAAAATTTACTTGTTGGATTAAGAATGTGGTTTTGCATATCGATAATAACTAGCATTTTTATTCTCCTTTTAACGAAAGATGAATGGAATAAACCTAAGTTCTTGTAA
The DNA here is from genome assembly GCF_017315945.1 of Candidatus Enterococcus courvalinii. Taxonomy (GTDB): domain Bacteria; phylum Bacillota; class Bacilli; order Lactobacillales; family Enterococcaceae; genus Enterococcus_B; species Enterococcus_B courvalinii. Next base: position 56,624 of record NZ_JAFLWI010000011.1, on the reverse strand, counting down.
TTTAAGAATAACGGAGAAGATTCTAAATGGAAAATGAAATGATTGATGAATCAACGGGACTTTTAATTGATAAACTATAGTTAATCGAATTCTTTGAATAAAAAAAGTGAAACAGTTATTATAATGATAGATAGATGAAAAAAAGATTAAAAAGCAACGGCTTAGTTTGAGCGATGCGTTGAGTGGAATGGGAAGGAGGAACAAGAATGCCAGCGTATTACTTTGTTGATAAAGAAAAACAGGTGACAGATTCAGATGAAACAAAGTGTAATTGGATAATCGTGAATAATAAAGATGTAAACGAGATTGAAAAAATCACACAACATTATCAATTACCGCAAGATATTTTTATTGGTATTTCTTATCCTGAAGCGATTTCAAGAGTCGAGTATCTCCCTGGTACGAAGTTGAAGAATGCATTTTCACTTGTATTGTTAAATCTTTCCAGTAATCGTACAAAAATCGAAGAACGTTTAACACCAATTTCTTTTGTGGTGTCGGACGATCTTTTGATTACTTGTGTAGAAACGGAAACGATTTTTATTAAGAATCTGATTGACAAACATCAGAAAAAGCTTGATTCATTTGAGAAAATCATTGCCTATACGATTTTGAACAGTTATACCCATTTCGTTAAAGAATTACAGAAAATGAAGCAAGAAATCGACTCGTTAGATGAAGGTGCACGTAGGACAACTGAAAATGAAGAACTTTACAAGCAAGCTGATCTAGAGCGAACCATTGTTTACATTGATCACACACTAAGAGATCAAAAAGAGACACTTGATGAATTGTGGGAGGTGAATGATTTTGCGGAGAAATTAGCTGATGATCAGTTACTTTACGACGTCAAATTAAGGCAAAGACAGACTGAAAAAATGATTTCGATTTATCGGGATTTGCTTGAAAGTATCGGAAATCTTTTTAGTGGCATGATGGACAATCACTTGAACCATTTAATGAAATATCTTGATTCTGCAACGTTAGTGATTTCAGTTCCAGCAATGATTGCTGGAATTTGGGGTATGAATACTGGTGGTTTGCCAGGTAGGAGTTCTGAGTTAGGTTTTTTCTTAGTTCTTATTGGTTCTGCTGTAGCAACTGCTGCTGTAGCGCTACATTTACTGAGAAAAGACTATACGAAATAGTTAAGTTTGAGTGGCTGTTTTGAAAGAAAATTTGTTTTAATAGGAGGAGGAATAGCATGACTGAACCAAAATTAGTAGATCCGCGAAAATTATACCATACGGAAAAATTTCCAAAACAAGACCAAGATACACCAGCCCTACAACAAGATATGAAACCTGTACCAGATTGTGGTGAGGAAACTTACGAAGGATCCAATCAATTAGAAAATCGGCGTGTATTGATTACTGGTGGGGACTCTGGTATTGGACGTGCTGCTGCGATTGCCTTTGCAAGAGAAGGTGCAGATATCGCATTACAATTTTTCCCAGGAGAAGAAGAGGACGCGAACGAAGTAGCACTGTTGATTGAAAACGCGGGTCGGAAAGTAGTACTGTTGCCTTTTGATTTGCGTGATGAGCAAGCACCTAAGGAAATCATTCGTCAAACAGTAGCTGAATTAGGTGGCATTGATACATTAATTCTAAATGCTGGACAACAAATTTCTTGTTCATCCATTGAAGAATTGCCTATGCAACAAGTAAAAGATACTTTTATGGTAAATATCATTGCCATGTTTTCTTTAGTCAAAGAAGCGTTACCTCATCTTCCAGCTGGGGGAGCTATTGTTAATACAACTTCTGTACAGGCGACAAATCCAAGTGAACATTTACTTGATTACGCAGCTACTAAAGCCGCTATTGCGAATTTTACGATTGGCTTAGCAAAACAGTTAGCGCCGAAAGGTATTCGGGTGAATGCTGTCGCTCCTGGACCAATTTGGACACCTCTACAACTTGACGAGGGGCAACCAAGCGAAGCTATTCCAGAATTTGGACAAGATAGTCTTTTAGAACGTGCAGGTCAGCCAGCTGAGTTAGCTCCAGTGTATGTGTTTTTAGCCTCAAATAAAGCAAGTTATGTTACAGCCCAAATTTATGGCGTAACTGGTGGCGAGGCAATTAATCTGTAAAAACATGAATCAATCTCCTAGTTAAGTGATGAAAAATGACTGAGAGAAGGAAAGCATTAGGAATCTTTACCTTGAGATTTCTGGTGCTTTCTTTCGTCTGCTTCCGAAGAAGTCAAACCAAAAATCAATGAGGCAAACTTGCTTCACCTGGGCTTTTTCCGTATACTGATTTTGAAGCGGAGGAAAAGAACATGCTAAGTTTAACCAAATATCTACAATCAGGCCAGACGACTATTTCTAATTTGTTATTCGTAAATTATCGGAAAATGGGCCTGGAATCAGAAGAATTTCTTTTTATTTTGCAGTTACACATGAAGCAACAAGAAGGGGACTTCTTTCCTGATTTACAATTGATAGCGATCAACATGGGTTTGAAATCAGATCAAGTTTATCAAATTTTAAATCGATTGGTTAGTGGTGGTTTTCTCGTAATTGAAACAATCACTGTTGATGGTAAAAAAGCGGATCAATATAATTTACTTCCGTTGTATGAACGACTTGAAAAGTATTTAGATAGTCAAGCATCAAAAGCCAAAGAAAATCAGCAAGAGCAAGAGATTCAATCGGTTTATCGGTTATTTGAACAAGAATTTGGTCGACCGTTGTCTTCAATCGAATTCCAGCGGATTGGACAATGGCTAGAGGAAGATCACTATCAACCGGAAGTGCTAAAGCTTGCTTTGCGTGAAGCGGTATTGAATCAAGCATATAGCTTTAACTATGTCGATCGAATTTTGTTGTCTTGGGAACGAAAAAATTTACGAACAAAGCAACAAGTTGAGGAAGAACAAAAACGACGTAAACAGCAACTGTTGCAAAAAGAAGTAGAACAGTCTGCACAATCAGAAGAATTACCTAAAGTCTCTTTGACAAATTGGTTGGAAGAAGAACTGAGAAACGAAACAAAGTAGAAAATGATGAGGAAGACAAGATGCTAAGTAAAGAAAACACAATGCTAGCAATTGAAGAAATGTATAAGATGTTTCCAGATGCACATGGGGAACTCGTTCATAAAAATCCTTTTGAATTATTGATTGCTGTGATTTTGAGTGCCCAAGCAACAGATGTTTCAGTAAATAAAGCAACGCCGGGACTATTTGAAGCATTTCCTGATCCAGAAACATTGGCGCAAGCTTCTGTCGAAGAAATTATTCCGAAAATCAAAACGATTGGTTTATACCGAAACAAAGCAAAGAATATCAAAGCGTGTGCCGAACAGTTGTTGGAACGCTTCAATGGGGAAGTCCCTAATACACGGGAAGAACTGATGTCTTTACCTGGGGTAGGACGTAAGACAGCCGATGTTGTCTTAGGGGATGCTTTTGGAATTCCAGCTATTGCCGTTGATACACACGTCGAGCGGGTGTCTAAACGATTACGAATTTGTAAATTAAACGCAAATGTACTCGAAGTGGAAGAAACTTTGATGCGAAAAGTGCCAGAAAATCTTTGGGTGAAAACACATCATACCATGATCTTTTTTGGTCGTTATCACTGCACAGCGAGAAATCCAAAGTGCGAAGTTTGTCCGTTGTTGCCGATGTGCCAAGATGGAAAAATGCGAATGAAAGAAAAGGTCAGGACAAAATGATGTCCTGACCTTTTTGTATTTTAAGTTGCCCAATTAGTTATCAGTAGCAATTTATGAACTCGAACTAACTTTTTCAGAGCGAGCGGCGTTTTCAGTATTGCTTGTTGGGGGAGCAGTTGAAGATGTTTCTGGTGGTGTCTCGGATTCAACTGTTGATGAACTACTTGAAGTTGAAGGCACTGGTTCTTCTGAAGAGCTAGAAGAACTAGAAGAGCTACTTTCAACTGTAGTAGAAGATTCTGTACTTGATTCAACGGTGGTCGTTGAAGTAGTACTCGACTCTGGCTCAACCGTTGAACTAGGAGTCGGAATGTTCGATCTTCTTGGCGCACTATAACTTGGAACAGTATACTGATCTTTATAATAAAGTTCATTGTTTACTCGAATCAAATCGTTCGGCATGGTCCAATCATCATTTGAAACATTTGCAGAAACATACTGCATCAATTCACGATAGACATCAGAAGCAACATGCGTTGATGCATCAGTAACTGGTGTCATTTTCTCATTGTAGCCCGTCCAAACAGAAATTGCATAGTTTGGCGTATAGCCGGCAAACAAAATGTCGGGGTAGACACCGGAAGAAAGGCCAATTTTTGCATATTCATCATCTGTATAGTTAGATGTCCCAGTTTTACCTGCTTGATATAAACCTGGAATCTGAGCATTAGTCCCAGTTCCTTTTGTCAGGGTGTCTTTCAAAATATCCGTCACCATGTAGGCAGTTTCTTCAGACATTGCTCTGGTACCTTCAGGTTCAAAAGTCTCTTCTGTTCCATCCTGATAGATCACTTTATTGACATATTGTGGTTTGTAGTAAGTGCCGCCATTCGCTAAAGCCGCGTAAGCCGCCGCCATTTTTAAGGAAGAAGCACCATATTTTGTTCCGTCCTGATCTTCTGTATTACTTGAAATGGCGTTTGATTGATGAATCGTACGATAATCAATACCAACACCACTTAAGAAAGAAGCAACTTTATCAGCACCAACTTCATTGAATAGTTTAACTGCAGGTATATTCCGTGAGTCATATAGAGCCTGTCGTAAAGTGATTGTCCCCATGTAGCGGTTATCCCAGTTCATAACAGGCGTGGTCGTTCCTTCGTAGTTATATGGAGCATCGGAAATCGTTTTTCCAGTAGAATATTTTAGATATTCAAAGGCAGGTGCATAATCTGTAATTGGTTTCATCGTTGAACCAAAATCACGTGACGTATTGACAGCTAAGTTGTTTCCAAGTGTCACATCTTCGGCAACTTTTCGAGCACCGATTTGTGCTTTGACTTGTCCTGTTTTTGTATCGATCAACGTGGAAGCAACTTGCATTTGATCATCAGGGTAAGCAACATATTGGTCGGTATTGACAATGTTGTATAGTTGCTTTTGCGCATCTAAATCAAGGTTTGTGTAAATATCAAGACCATCGGTGTAGACGTTTTTGTCTGTTTTTTCTTCAATTTCGTTAATGACTTCTTTTACATAGTTATCGACGATTTTGGTATTATCATCACCAGAAGATAATTCTTGTAGACCGTCTGTGACAGGGACATTTACTGCCTGATCATATTCTGCTTGAGTGATTTTTTCGTTTTGTAGCATGGTATAAAGAACGATATCGCGACGTTTTTTTGCTTGTTCAGGATAAGTATATGGATCATAAGCTGAAGGTGCTTGAGGCATTCCAGCGAGAAGGGCAGTTTGGGCTAAGGATAGTTCAGGTAATCTTTTTCCAAAGTACATTTCTGCGGCCGTTTCCATGCCGTAAAAGCCATTTGCCATATAGACTTTATTAACATAATAAGTCAAAATTTCTTCTTTCGATTTTTCTTGTTCTAGCTTGACAGCCATCCAAGCTTCTTGTGCTTTCCTTTTTAACGTTTGATCTTCTGCTTTTGTTGAGAAGAAGGAAAGTTTGATCAATTGCTGAGTTAAAGTACTCCCACCTTGCAGTCCGCCAGACGTAAAGTTTGACAGCGCCGAACCAAGAATGCGGACAGGGTCGACACCGATATGTTTGTAAAAACGACGATCCTCAACGGAAACGATGGCATCTTGCAATTGTTGTGGTAGTTCGTTGGCAGTGATCTTTTCGCGTTTTTCTGCCCCGAGATCCTCAAATAGCTCTCCTGTTGAAGTATATAATTTTGACGAAACAGTGGCATCTAAGTTTTTATCCGTTAAGGCAGGGGCGTCTTTTGCATAAAACCAAAATAGGCTGACACCAGATAAGAACAAGATACAGCCAATAAAAACAATGCCGAGTAAGATTTTGACAATTAAATTTTTCCCGTTCTTTTGCTTACCAGAGCCATTGCTAGAAGTTGATTTTGTGCCTTTTTTCTGTGGAGGACTTGTTTTTCTTCGCGATGCTCTCGTTTGTTCATTTGCCATTAGTGCTTTTCTCCTTTTGATAATGATAGGTACTGATCGACTGCATCAAGATAAGGGACGCGTGGTAAGAAACCAGGTGTGATTTCTATTCCAAGTTCTTCAATTAATGAAAGTGGTAAAGACTTTCTACCACCATCATTTTGTTGATACCAATAATCAATCAGATGGTTACTACTTAAATAGAAACAACGTTTTAGACTAGAAAACCATAATAAAACAAAACAGATACCATCTTGCTTTAAGCAAGACTCCATGTGTTTGATTTGATGCTCGTGAAAATTATTGAATGGAAAAGATGTTTTATTTTTCGTTTCTTTTGCTTCAAAATCCAAATAGAAACCTCGATAAACACCGTTGTAATCAGTTGTTGAAGCTTGAGTAAAGTAAGCTTCTTTAATCACTGCGGCACTTCTTCGAGGATAATCGACTTTAACGATTTGAATAGGGGTTGGCTTCTTGTGTATGACTGCCAAATTTTTTGACAGATAAAAGCTGTTGCTCTCGTTGATAGCTTCTTCAAATGACATACCTCGGTTACCAAAAACAGTGGAAGAAGTTTTTTTCCCTTGAATTTTTGGTTTTGAAGAGGCATCCTTAGAATAAGGTTGGCCATTAGGGTAGCGTAAGACCATATTTAATCACACTCCTGCGCACATTATAGCAAAAAAAAGTAAAGAAAGAAAAGGAATCAGGCGGTGAATCAATTGAAAGTAATCTATGTTTCAGGCTATCGAAGCTTTGAACTGGGTGTTTTTCAGGAAAAGGATCCAAAAATCAAAGTTATTAAAAATGTTTTAAAAAAAGAAATTCGCCAACTAGTTGAAGAAGGATTAGAGTGGGTGATCAGCAGTGGCAACCTTGGTGTTGAATTATGGGTGACTGAAGTTGTAGCTGAGTTGAAGCAAGAGTATCCTGAATTACATTTAGGAATTATTTATCCGTTTGCTGAATTTGGTAGTAATTGGAACGAAACAAATCAAGAAAAGAAAATGTTAGCGGAACAAGTAGCGGACTACATTGAGTCGGTCAGTCATCTACCTTATAAAAATCCTAATCAATTAAAAAATCATACACAATTTCTACTTACGCATACAGAGGGGACTTTGTTGATCTATGACCCAGAGTACATTGGGAAAACAGATTATTTTTTGCGCGATGCAAAAAAAATTCAAGAAGATAAACCTTATGAAATCCGTTTGATTAGCATGGATGATTTACAAAATTCTGTGGAATAAAAGGAGATAGTGTTTGATTTATAGTTATTTTTCCGATACAATGGGAAAAGTAGAAAAGTTATAATGTAAACGAGAATTAAATAGAGGTGTAAATATGGCGAATTTGATTTATAGTCCAAAAGACATTTTACAACAAGAATTCAAAACCAAAATGCGTGGATATGATCCAATTGAAGTTGACGAATTTTTGGACAATATCATTAAAGATTATGAAGCATACAGCAAAGAACTCCTTGCTTTACAAGAAGAAAATGATCGTTTGAGTGCAAAAGTTGCTCAGCTATCAAAAACACAAGGAACACAAACTCGTGTGCAACCAACAGAAGCACCTAAGAGTACGGCAGTAACAAACTTTGATATCTTGAAACGTTTGTCAAATCTTGAACGTGAGGTTTTTGGAAAAAAACTTGACCAAGCAACGCCAGCTGCTTCTGCACAACCTAATGCAGGCAACTATACAAATGCGGATGCAAGTGATGACAACGAAAAAACACGTCAATTTTAATTAATGAATTTTTTGCGGTTTTCGGGTAATCGCGGTCTGACTTGATCAGGCTGAGGAAAGTCCATGCTCGCACAGACTGTGATGTCTGTAGTGTTCGTGCTTAGCGAAAAGATAAGCTAAGGTACTCTTAGGAGTAACGGCAGGAAAACGAGCTAAGGCTTCGGCTATGCTTTAGTATCCTTGAAAGTGCCACAGTGACGAAGCGAATCGGGAAACTTATTCGGTGGAACGCGGTAAACCCCTCGAGCGAGCAACCCAAACAATGGTAGGGGCGCTTTTTGCTAGGAATCAGAACAAGGCAAAAGGGCAGGTAAACTGCAGATAGATGGTTACCCCTTTATTTCTTCTCCCTGGAGGAATAAAGGACAAAACATGGCTTACAGAAAATCGCAATAATCAGGGAATACCTTCCAACGATGTTGTGAAGGTTTTTTTTATAAATAAGGAGACTAGTATGGATAAAAATAGAAAATTTAACCTTGTAGCAACTGCCGCAAGCGGTTTAGAAGCTCTTGTTGGAAAAGAACTACGTGATTTGGGAATTGATTGTCAAGTAGAAAATGGGCGAGCTCGCTTTGAAGGTACAATGGAAACAATCGCAACAACTAACCTATGGTTACGTACAGCAGACCGTGTCAAAATCGTCGTTGGGGAGTTCGACGCATTTACCTTTGATGAATTATTTGAAAATGTGAAAGCTTTGCCATGGGAGGACTTTTTACCTTTAGATGCAGAATTTCCAGTTGCTGGAAAATCAATCAAATCAAAATTATATAGTACACCAGATTGCCAAGCAATCACTAAGAAAGCAATCGTTGATCGTTTGCGCACGTATTATCATCGTCCAGCTTCTGTGCCGTTAACGGAAACAGGCGCTCATTTTCAACTAGAAGTTGCTTTGTTGAAAGACCATGTGCTGATTACTTTAGATACAACAGGACCAAGTCTATTTAAACGCGGTTATCGTTTAGAAAAAGGTGGCGCACCATTAAAAGAAAACATGGCTGCGGCATTAGTAGCGTTAACAACTTGGCGTAAAGATCGTCCTTTTTATGATCCTGTGTGCGGTTCTGGTACTATTTGTATCGAAGCAGCCTTGATTGGACATAATATTGCACCAGGATTTAATCGTGAGTTTGCTTGTGAATCATGGGAATGGTTTGACAATAATATCATGGAAGAAGTCCGTGCTACTGCAGAAGAACAGGCTGATTACGATGTAGAACTAGATATTACTGGTTCAGATATTAATGGACGAATGATTGAAATCGCCAAAGCAAATGCCGAGGAAATTGGATTGGGAGATTCCATTACCTTTAAGCAACAAGCATTGAAAGATTTCAAAACGGATAAGGAATATGGCGTAATCGTTGCTAATCCACCCTACGGAGAACGGTTAGGTGAGGAAGAAACAGTTCGTAAACTGTATCGAGAAATGGGTGATGTATTTAGACCACTGAAAACGTGGAGCAAATATATCTTGACCAGTGATTTAGCATTTGAAGAATATTACGGACAAAAAGCAACGAAAAAACGTAAATTATATAACGGTGCTTTACGTACCGATTTATTCCAGTATTGGGGAACACGTCCGCCACGTGTGAAAAAAGAAGACTAGGATTTGTTTTTAAATTTGGATTTTTGGAGGAATGACAGATGAAAGAAACAGAATTTTTACAAGAATTAAAAGAAATTAATCTCTTGCAACAAGCATTAGGGATTTTGGACTGGGATACACAGACAGGGATGCCTGAAAAAGCCAGTGAATACCGTAGTGCTGTTGATAGTTACTTGTACAGTCTTTACTTTGCAAAAAAAGTAGGACCTAAAATCGAGGAAGCACTTGCTTATTTTGGCGAGCATCCAGATGAATTATCTGAAGTAGGACAAGCTGCGTATCGAAAAGTGAAAGAAGACTTTGAACTAGAACATAACGTGCCTAAAGAACTGATGACAAAATATAGCGCAGCAATTTCTTCTGCACATGGACAATGGCAAAAATCACGAGAAACAAAACAGTTTGCTGATTTTGAATCGGCATTGACACAAAATATTGAGTTGACTAAAGAATTGATTCCTTATTGGCAGAAAGATGAAAAGACGGCGTATGATGTGCTGTTGAATCAGTATGAACCAGGTATGACTGTTGAAATTCTAGACAAAGTATTTGCGCAATTAAAAGATGGAATCATGTCTATTCGTCAAGAAATCAGTGAAAAAGGGACAGAACCTGAAACCAGTTTTCTTTCACGAAAAATGACGAAAGAACAACAAAAACGTTTCGTTGTGGGTGTTATTGAACAATTAGGCTATGATTTTAGCCGAGGACGTTTAGATGATACGATTCATCCATTTATGACTGGAATCAATCCCAACGATGCACGAATCACGACTCGTTGGAATGAACATGATTTTCAAATGGCTGTCTTTGGAGTCATCCATGAAGCAGGCCACGGAATGTATGAACAAGATATTGACGATAAATATGCGTATACACCCGTGTATCAAGGTGCATCAATGGGCATCCATGAATCACAATCTTTATTCAATGAAATTATTGTCGGAAGCAATCGAAGCTTCTGGGAAAAACAATATCCTTTCTTCCAAGAATGTGCAGAAGGAACATTTGCAGATATTGAATTTACTGATTTTTATCGTTCATTGAAGCGTACACGAGCAAGTTTGATCCGAATTGAAGCAGATAGCTTAACTTATCCGCTGCATATTATTATTCGCTACGAAATTGAAAAAATGATTTTCAACGAAAATTTAGCAATTGCTGAACTTCCAGAAGTCTGGAATCAAAAATACGAAGAATATTTAGGTGTACGACCAACGAATGATCTCGAAGGAATTCTCCAAGATGTTCACTGGTCAGGTGCAAGCTTTGGTTATTTTCCTTCATATGCTCTTGGATATATGTATGCAGCGCAACTATTACATGCATTAGAAAAAGAGTTGTCGATTGATGAAGTTTTAGCTTCAGATGATTATTCACCAATCAAGAAGTGGATGGAAACACATATTCACCAATATGGTGCTTCAAGAAAACCAAACCAGTTGATTCAGGATGCTACAAATGAATCACTAAATCCTAATTATTTGATTGAATATATGCGTGACCTATACTTCAATGTATATCAAGTAAACTAAAACTGGAAGTCTGGAACATTGCTTCATTTGTTCCAGACTTTTTCTGTTGGATGAATTTGTCAAAAATGAGGAGAAAAATAAGTGAGGGAGTAGACCAATGGACGAAAAATTAAAAAAGATAGCTGCATATAGTTTTAACCAATTGAAAAACGATCAAACAGGTCATGGAGCAGATCACACGAAGCGAGTTGTTCAGTTAGCAACAGATATTTTAGCAACGGAGCCAACTGCTAATCGAGAAATCACCTTGGCGGCAGCTTATCTTCACGATACGATTGATGACAAGGTCGTGTCTGATGAAGAACAGGCGAAAAAAGAATTAGTAACTTTTTTAAAAGCAATTGATTTAACCGAGCATCAAATCACCGCAATTTTTGCTATTATTGAAAATATGTCCTTTTCTAAAAGTCTTGGAGAAAATGCGAAAGAACTAACGATTGAAGGAAAAATTGTTCAAGATGCAGATCGGCTTGATGCTTTAGGCGCAATTGGGATTTTGCGAACAGCCTATTTTGGAGGGGGACATGGACACCCCATTCATGATCCTGAGATGCTGCCGCAAACGTATGTGAACAAAACCGATTATCGTAAAGGTTCTACCGTTATCAATCATTTTTATGAAAAGTTGTTTTTATTGCCTGCGCAAATGAATACTGTTTATGGAAAAGCAGAAGCGCAACGTCGTGAACAATTTATGCGGGATTTTTTAAAAGAATTTTATCATGAGTGGGAGAATACAAGCGACTCATTGAGCAAACGGGAAAATGTTAACTAATTATTTATTATGTAAACTTGTATGTAAAAACAAAATACCACAACAGTCGTTGTAGTATTTATGTTAGGAAAAAGCTAAGTGTTTTTCCTTTTAAAACTTGTTAAGCGACGATAGCCACGAAACAGATTTAAGAGGAATAAGCAACCAGCTACAATGATCGGTACCCAGATTAGATAAACTGGATAGCCAATTTGTGCGGAAAGTGTTTGTGACGAAATGTTCTGCATCTCGGTGGCGGCTTGTTGCCATGTTTGTAGGTTGAAAACGAACATAAAGCCGGAAATAATCAACAAAATAAAACCTAGATAATGGATTTTGGTTTTCTTGCGTAGATACGCAAAACCTAAATACAGTGCGAATAAAAAAATCGGAACTCCAAAGACAAAGTAGAAATTCAGCACTTCGACACCTCCTCATATACCATTTATGATACTTCAAATTGGTTGAATTGAGAAATAATAGCGTCGTACTTGCTTAAGTATTGAAGCGATTGATAAAATATACATTGAAAATCAAGAAAATTTATAAAAAGTGTGGTGGGCTGTTATGGCAAGTTATATTGAACCAATTCGGTTTGCGTTATTAGTATTTCCATTTTTAGCATTAGCAATTTCTTCGGTCTTCTTTATTTATGAATACCGTAAATATGGCACATTTCTCTTATCTCGAGGAATTATTCTCTATTCTTTTGTATTTTACCTATTGTGTGCGTACTTTTTAGTTATTTTGCCGTTACCAGCAAGGGAAGCGGTCGCGCAGATGACAGGCCCTAAGATGGAGTTAGAGTTGTTTGCTTCATGGCGCCATTTTTGGAGTCAAACGGTTTTAAACATTCATGATCCAAGCACTTACTTAGCTGCAATGAAACAAAGTGTTTTTTTAGAGCCGGTATTTAACATTTTATTGCTCGTACCCTTTGGAATTTATCTCAGATATTATTTTAGATTATCTTTTGTGAAAACAATTATTGCTAGCTTTTGTTTGTCTTTGTTTTTTGAGCTTACACAATTAAGTGGACTGTATTTTATTTACCCTAGACCCTATCGTTTGTTTGATGTCAATGATTTGCTTCACAATACGTTAGGCGGAGCACTGGGCTATCTTATGACGCCAATCTTCACCTTTATGTTGCCAACAAGAGCGAGAATGGATGAGGTATCTTATGAGAAGGGTCAGAAAGTTTCCTTAACAAGAAGATTGGTTGCTTATTTGATTGATTGGGTATTTTTGGGCATAGTAGATAGTGTCATTTCCATTTTGCTACAATTAATGTTCAAAAAAGATGTCGTTACAACGAATGGTGAGTGGATTTTCTTAGAAGTGTTCTTGTACTTCATAGTGTTGACGTATGTGACTAACGGCAAGACACTTGGAAAAAAAGTTGTACGTATTCAAGTTGTGGAAGAACAAAAGGAACGAATTTCGTTCAAAGCATTGTTGATTCGATACGGCTATCTTTATTTCCTATTTTATGGATTAGGTCGAGGAATCCAATTTTCACAACAAATTATGGATCAATCAACGGGTGTATTACAAATGACTGCAGTTTTTATTTTTATGGGTTTGTTGTTTGCACAAGGAATTTTCGTCTTGAATCTTGTGCTTTCATTCATCAGGAAAAAAAGTGTCTTGTTTTATGAGAAAGCTAGCCACACCTATACAATCAGTACGATCAAAAATAAATGAACTAAGCATTTCTAACAAAAGATGGTAGAGAAAGAACGGTCGCTTGTTTTAGAATAAGAGAGCAAAAATGATGGGGCTGTGTTATAATGCCAAAGTCGTGAAAAATTAAAGAGAAGAGGTGCATAGATGAATAATTTTGATAAATTCAACTTTCAACCATTTATTAACGAAGCATTGACAGCAAAAGGCTTTGTGCAACCAACGGAAGTACAAGAGAAATTGATTCCACTGATTGCCAAAGGAAAAAATATTGTTGGTCAATCACAAACAGGTTCTGGAAAAACACATACATTTTTATTACCACTATTTAATAAAATTGATGCTACAAAGGAAGAAGTCCAAGTAGTCATTACTGCCCCAAGTCGTGAGCTAGCTGCACAAATTTACAAAGCTGCTAATCAGCTTGCACAGTTTTCAGCGCCAGAAATTCGTGTCAGCAATTTTGTTGGTGGAACGGATAAGCAACGCCAACTTGATCGTTTACGTCACCAACAACCGCATGTCGTGGTTGGAACACCAGGTCGTATTCTAGATATGATGAACGAGCAAGCGTTAAAAATCCATACAGCATTTGCATTTGTTGTAGATGAAGCAGATATGACATTGGATATGGGATTCTTAAATGAAGTCGATCAAATCGCAGGTCGTTTACCTGAAAAAGTTCAATTTTTAGTATTCTCAGCAACAATCCCAGAAAAACTACGCCCATTTTTACGTAAATATATGCAAAATCCTGTTATCGAAGAGATCAAACCAAAAGCAATTATTTCAGAAGACATCGAAAACTGGTTGATGTCGACAAAAGGCAAAGACAAAAACAAAATGATCTATCAATTATTGACAATTGGTCATCCATATTTAGCGATTGTATTTGCAAATACGAAACAACATGTTGATGAAATTGCAGATTACTTGAAGAAAAAAGGCTTAAAAGTTGCGAAAATCCATGGTGGTATTACTCCTCGTGAACGTAAACGTGTCATGCGCCAAGTGCAAGATCTAGAATTTCAATATGTAGTAGCAACCGATCTTGCTGCACGTGGAATCGACATTGAAGGGGTCTCACATGTGATCAATGCAGAGATTCCTGAAGATACAGATTTCTTCATTCACCGCGTCGGTCGAACAGGAAGAAACGGTCTTAAAGGAACGGCAATCACACTTTATTCACCAAGTGATGAACAAGCAATCGATATGTTGGAAACTTTAGGCGTAAAATTTGAACCAAAAGAAATCAAAGACGGTGAAATCGTGAAAACCTATGACCGAAATCGTCGAACAAAACGTGAAAAATCAAAAGACACGTTGGATCCAACCTTGATTGGTTTAGTGAAAAAGAAAAAGAAAAAAATCAAACCTGGATACAAGAAGAAAATCGATTGGGCGATTGCTGAAAAGAACAAACAAGAACGTAAAATCGAACGTCGTCAGCAGTCACGAACAGCGCGTAAAAACAAAAAAAATTCACACAAATAAAAAGGTTGTGGCTCCAAGCGTTCAGCTTCGAAAAAATAATGAAGAACTGACAAAAATAGCTATTTATGTTTTTGGACAGTTATGAATTATTTCGAGAAGTTGCTTGGGGAACACCGAGAAAAAAGGTTGTGGCTCAAAACGCTCAGCTCCGACTAGATAGTGAGCAGACACTCGAAATAGCTTCTCATATTTTGTAGTGAATGCAAGCTATCTTGAGGAGTTGTTTTGTGAACACCGAGAAAAAGGTTGGGAAAGAAGTGTTCAACTCCAATAAATAAGAATAAATTTTCAGAAATTACTTCTCAAATTTTTGTGAAATTTAGGCTTATTTGGAAGGAGTTACTTCTTGAACACCGTTTATTCGTAAAAAAGAGTCTCTGGGACAAAAATATTCAAGAAAAAAACCGTCTAAAATTCGTTTTTTGAAAACGTTGATTTTAGGCGGTTTTAATATTGAAATCAGCGTTAAGGACAAACAGATTTTTTAGATTTGTCTAAGTTTGTTTATACTGTTATTGAGTTAGCTAATCATAAAATTTTTTCCATCCCGATACAAAGAATGCCATCTTCTTCAAAAGGAGATGTACAGGAACGATACCCACAACCCTCATAAAAAGACTGTGCTGTTAGCTCAGCGACTAAATAGCTTAAACGGCAGCCATTATTTTTGGCAACTTGTTCTGCTTTGAACAAAAGTGAGCGTCCAATTCCTTGTTTGCGGTAGGCTTTTGCTACACAAAAACGGTCAGGTTGAAAACATGTTTCGTTTTTCAGTTGATAACGTAAGGTTGCAACAGGGATTTGATCATCGAGAAGTAAAAAATAATTTCTTTGACTAGTATCGAGTAAATCAAATTCCCATTCAGGTGGGATATTCTGTTCTAAAACAAAGACTTCATAGCGAAGCGTAAAGTTTCTCCTTCAATCAACTTTTTTACTCAGCGTAACACAAACGAAGAAAAGCAAAAAGAGGCAAAATAGAAAAGCTTTATTGACAGACAATCGTGAAGTGCGTATACTTAACAAGTACAAAAAAGGACATGATTTGTTTTTAGGGACTCACAGAAAATTCTTTCTAGGCTGAAAAAAGAATAGTTGCCAATCAAATTGCTCCCTTTTTTCTTTTGATAGAAATATCAACGCCACTCAGCGTTATCGAGTTTAAGAGGTAATGATCAAACATCATTGCAACCAAGGTGGTACCGCGAGTTTTCGTCCTTGGCTGTAATGGTGTTTTTTTGTATTGAAAAACAATGAGAGAAGGTAATGGAATGAAACAATTAAGTAGCGCACAAGTTCGCCAAATGTTTTTAGATTTTTTCCAATCAAAAGGACACACGATCGAGCCAAGTGCCTCATTAGTACCAGTTAACGATCCAACTTTGTTATGGATCAATTCAGGAGTAGCGACATTAAAAAAATATTTTGATGGTTCAGTTGTTCCTGAAAATCCAAGAATCACTAATGCACAAAAATCAATTCGAACAAATGATATTGAAAATGTCGGAAAAACTGCACGTCATCATACGATGTTTGAAATGCTAGGAAACTTTTCTATCGGGGATTATTTCAAAGAAGAAGCAATCCACTGGGCATGGGAATTTTTGACAAGCCCTGAGTGGATGGCTTTTGATCCTGAAAAGTTATATGTTACGGTCTATCCAAAAGATACTGAAGCAAAACGTATTTGGCACGAAGAAGTAGGCTTACCAACGGACCACATCATCGACGTAGAAGATAACTTCTGGGATATTGGTGCCGGTCCTTGTGGTCCCGATACAGAAATCTTTTATGACCGTGGAGAATCTTACAACGATTTAGCCGAAGATGATCCAGAAAATTATCCTGGTGGCGAAAATGAACGTTATTTAGAAATCTGGAACTTGGTATTTTCTGAATTTAACCATAAACCAGATAACACATTTGAACCATTACCACATAAAAATATTGATACGGGCATGGGCTTAGAACGTATGGTTTCTATCGTTCAAGACGCACCAACTAACTTTGAGACAGATTTGTTTATGCCAATTATTCACGCTGTTGAAAAATTAAGTAACCAAGTGAAGTATGGTGAAAGTCCAATAACAGATATTTCTTATAAAGTAATTGCTGACCATATTCGTGCATTATCTTTTGCAATTGGTGATGGTGCACTACCTTCAAATGAAGGACGCGGTTATGTCTTACGTCGTTTATTACGTCGTGCTGTTATGCATGGAAAAAAATTGGGAATCAATCAAGCTTTCTTGTATAAATTAGTTCCAGTTGTTGGGGAAATCATGGTTAGCTACTATCCAGAAGTTTTAGAACAAAAAGAATTTATTGAAAAAGTAATTCGTACAGAAGAAGAACGCTTTAATGAAACAATCAACGAAGGTTTAGATATCTTAAACCAAGTGATTGAAGAGGTAAAAGCAGCAAACGGAACGACTTTAGCTGGTAAAGACATCTTTAAACTTTATGATACTTATGGCTTCCCAGTAGAATTAACAGAAGAAGTAGCAGAAGATGAAGGGTTGAAAGTCGATCATGCTGGTTTTGAAAAAGAAATGGAAGCACAAAGAGAACGTGCCCGTTCTGCAAGAAGCACGGAAAAATCAATGGGTGTTCAATCCGCATTATTAACAGATATCAAAGTGGATAGTAAATTTATTGGTTATACAGAAGTTGAGGCAGACAGCAAATTGCTGGTAATCGTTCAAGACGAAGAATTATTAAGTGAAGTAACAGAAGGTGTTGCTCAAATGATTTTTGCTGAAACACCTTTCTATGCAGAAATGGGTGGACAAGTTGCTGACCAAGGTTGGATCTTAAATGATGCACAAGAAGTGGTTGCAACAGTTACAGATGTTCAAAAAGCACCAAATGGTCAATTTATGCATACAGTAACAGTCAAATCACCAATGCAAGAAGGCGCAATCTATCATTTAGCAATCAACGAACCAATGCGTAACCGAATCATTAAAAATCATACAGCGACTCACTTATTGCATAAAGCGTTGAAAGAAACTTTAGGCGAACATGCAAACCAAGCAGGTTCATTAGTTGCACCGGGACACTTGCGTTTTGACTTCACTCATTTTGGTCAAATCACAGCAGATGAACTAGCTCAAATGGAACGAATCGTTAATGAAAAAATTTGGGAAGCTATTCCAGTTCAAACAATCGAAACAGATATTGACACAGCAAAAAATATGGGCGCAATGGCCTTGTTCGGTGAGAAATATGGTCGTGAAGTCCGCGTTGTCAATATTGGTGAATGGTCAATCGAGCTTTGTGGTGGGACACACGTGTCAAATACAGAAGACATTGGTATTTTCAAAATTGTTTCTGAATCAGGAATCGGTGCAGGCGTTCGTCGTATCGAAGCTGTTACAAGTAAAGAAGCTTACGAACTACTAGAAGGTGAAGAACAACAATTAAAAGAAGTCGCAGCAATTGTCAAATCACCTCAATTAAAAGAAGTTGTTGCAAAAGCAGAACAATTACAACAACAATTACGTGAATTACAAAAAGAAAATGAAAAATTAGCAAGTAAACTAGCTAATCAACAAGCTGGCGACATTTTCAAAGATCCAGAAACGGTAGCTGGAAAGACATTCATTGCTTCACAAGTAAAAGTGAAAGATATGAACCAATTACGTCAATTAGCAGACCAATGGAAACAAAAAGCAATCTCTGATATTCTTGTTCTGGCAAATGAACAAGAAGGAAAAGTTAGTTTATTAGTTGCTATGTCGAAAGAAGCAAATGAAGCTGGGCTAAAAGCTGGCGATCTGATCAAAGCAATCGCACCAAAAGTTGGCGGTGGCGGCGGCGGACGTCCGGACATGGCACAAGCTGGAGGGAAGAATCCAGCAGGTATTCCAGATGCATTAGCCGAAGCAAAAAATTGGTTGCTTAACCAATAATCATTTGTTAAAATTTATCGTTTAAAAATAAGCAAGACTTGGGATGCTATTGGAAAATAGTCATTCCAAGTCCGCTTGTTTTTTTGTGTCTATTTCAGGATAAACGTAAATAGTTGACGAATGCGCAAGAACTTTTTACGATGAGAAGAAAAAGGTGGGGTTTAAAATGAATAGTAGAAATAAAACATTCCGTTTAGTATTACGCGCAGTTTTATTGGCAATTATTATTGTTCAAGCAATGGTTCCTTGGCTGGGCTTTATTCCATTAGGGTTTATCAGTTTGACAATCATTCATATTACAGTCATTGTTGCAGCTGTTGTGTTAGGGCCTAAAGATGGCATGCTGATTGGGTTGTTTTGGGGAATTGCAACCATCGTTCGTGCTTTTGCCATGCCAACAACGCCCTTTGATACGTTAGTCTTTACGAATCCAATCATTTCAGTGGTGCCGCGGGTGCTTGTTGGTTTGGTAGCAGGTGTTGTCTTTCATTGGATTTATCGCAAAAATCAATCTGTGGTAATGGGGTCTGCTGTTGCAGGAGTACTTGGTTCCTTAACGAATACTTTACTTGTTTTAGGTTTCATGGGTATCTTTTATACGAGTGCGACTGCCAATGCGTATGGCGTAGATACATCACTTTTATTTAAAACTTTGATTGGAGTTGCAGGAATTAATGGTATTCCAGAAGCAATTGGTGCAGGGGTTATTACGCCACTGCTTGCTAAAGCACTCTTTGCTGCAACTCCTTTGAAACCAGAATAAATAAGCTGAATTGAGAGTATATCTTTTTAGATAAGGGAGTAAGAGTGTGACAAGAAAACAAACGACAGAAAAAGCAACGAGTAAAGAACGGACGAAGCAAGGAATCTTAGCAGGCGTTTTGGGTTTGATTTCCAATTTGATTTTATTTGTTTCTAAATTTATGATTGGAATCTTATCAGGTAGTGTATCAATCATGGCAGATGCAATCAACAGTTTGTCAGATACAGCTTCCTCTGTGCTGACCTTGATTGGATTTAAGATTGCAGCTAAACCAGCAGATAAAGAGCATCCGTATGGCCATGAACGGTTTGAATATATTAGTGGCTTATTTGTGTCAATTATTATTTCTTATGTGGGCTTTACGTTTTTAGAGTCTTCTTTTCAAAAAATTATTCATCCAGAAAATATTATTTTGACTCCAGTTGTCTTTTTAGTCTTGATTTTTTCAATTGGTTTGAAGTTCATTCAAGGAAAAATGTACAGTCGAATTGCAGCAAAAATTGATTCGAATGCTTTGCGTGCAACTTCGACAGATAGTTACAATGACGTATTCACAACGTTAGCAGTTTTGATTTCAGCAGGCGTTGAGTGGTTGACTGGGTGGAGAATTGATGGCTACATTGGGTTTGCGTTAGCATTATATATTCTGTATAGCGGTGGAATGATGGTCCGTGACTTTGTCTATGAATTGATGGGCAGTCGACCTACAACAGAGGAAATCGAAGAAATGGAAGATTCACTAAATCATTACGATCAAATTTTGGGGTATCATGATTTGTTAGTACACAACTATGGTCCAAGTAAACGATTTGCATCTGTTCATATTGAGGTAGATGATAGTTTAGACTTGAATCAGGCACATCGAATTGTTGATCGAATCGAAAAGGATTTCAAAGAACGTTTAGCAGTTGATTTGGTTTGTCATTTAGATCCTGTTCCAGTGAGTAATGAACGTTACTTGGCAGTATTGCAAACATTGCGTGAAATCGTTACGACTACGGCAGAAGGACTCAAAATCCATGATTTTCGTGTGATAAAAGAAGGGAAAATTTTGCAATTTGATGTGGTCGTTCCTCAACAATGCCATTTTTCTGATGAGAAATTGGAAGAAATCATTCGGGAGCAAGTTAAGCAGAAAATTGGCAAATATCAGGTTGAGATAACTTTCGATCATAATTATTTGTTATGAAAGAAGGGGTTAACTCCGGCAAGCAAGAGAGTAAAAACTAAAAATAGCTTCATTGTTTCTATAAAGTAAAACGTATTGCCGAAGAGGTTGCTTGAGGAGTTATTTTGGCAAACATGAAAAGTTTATTAAAAGACCGCAAGCGATGAAGCTTACTAAACTTCATCGTTTGCGGTGTATTTTTTTATTTGTTTGAGCTGTTTTTTCAATGCTTGTCGCGCTAGGTTATCGGCACCTTTGTTTTTACTTTCAGGAATCCATTGTAAAAGGAACAAAGAGAATGCTGGAAGAAGTGCTTGGATTGCTGACAAGTAGGGCTGAAATAATTCGTTAGTGGTAAAATTTTTATCAATGGTGGAAACTAAGGTTTTGCTATCTGAATAACAAAAAATCGTTTCAGTGTTCAAAGCCTTTTCCTTTAATATTTCTAAAGTTTTTAAAAAGACTTCGAATTCTGCTTCGTGATTCGATCCATCAGAAAGAGGAACAGTTAGCTGTTCATAGCGGTTTTCTCCAAGAATTATGATGCCGCCACCACTTGGACCAGGGTTGCCTTTTGTCGAGGCATCAATGTATACTCGTAACATGAATCTCTCCTTTTTAAAATAAAATAGTGTTATGATATGATTATAGCATTATTACTTATCATGCGAGGTTAGACAATGAAAAAAATTATTCGCTGGCAGCCAGAACTGGCACAGTCGATCATCTATTGGTCATTGACGTTGATTATTTTCTTTTTCAGCTTGATTTTGTCGCTTGAAAATACGGGACCGTATTGGAAAAGTAATGTAGTCATGGGCATTTTTGCTGTGTTTTTATTGTTAGGGTTGCGTCGCTCATTTGTACTAGAAAAAAATTCAATCAAAATTCGCTATGCTGCTTTTTGGAAAGATAAAAAATTAACGTTACAGCAAGTCGAAAAGGTAGCTCCACATGATCATGGTTTAGAATTAAAATTAGCAGATGAGTTAGAGCCGACAATCTATTTATTACGTGCAAAAGATCAATTGTCCGTTCGTAATTATTTTACGGGGACTTCACAAGAGGTGTTTGTGAAGCAGTCACGAAAAGATAAATAGAAGAGTGGATCAAATAGTGCGTATAAACAAATGAGAAGAAGGAGTTGAGGATTTTTGTCTGCGACTCCTTTTTAGTTTGCTGAAAAAATAAAAAAGTTGAGACAAAAAATGTCTCAACTGTGACTTTGTTATTCATTTATTTTGTGGATTTACTTATAAATGGTTTCAATTAGCTTAATTTTTTAACATGAGCTGCTTGTGTTCCGCGATTGCCTTCAATGATCTTAAACTCCACTGCTTGGTTTTCTTCCAGACTCTTAAAGCCTTCTTCCTCGATTGCGGTAAAATGGACAAAAATTTCCTCCGTTTCATCATAACTGATAAATCCGTATCCTTTTTTATTGTCAAACCATTTCACGATTCCTTGGGTCAAAGCACTCACGACCTTTCTTAAAATCTACTATAGCCACATTATAAAGAGTATTTATAAGTACGTCAAATAAATGAAAGAGATATCTATTCTATCTTTTTATTTCAATTGAAAACGTGTATAATGAAAATAACTTAACAAAAAGTGTTCAAATTGAATTAAAGTTCGTATAAAGGGGTAGTTTGATGAAGAGTGATTTACAAATTTCACAAGAAACTGACTTAAAACCGATTGTTGAGATAGCGGATAAAGTGAATCTTGGCTATGAAGACTTGGAGTTGTATGGAAATTACAAAGCAAAAATAAATTTTTCGGCAATAGAGGAGCTAAAAACAAAGCCGGACGGCAAACTAATTTTGGTCACGTCAATTAATCCAACTCCTGCGGGGGAAGGGAAGTCAACTGTTACAGTTGGATTAGGAGACGCATTAAATCAGATCAATAAACAGGCAGCAATCGCTTTAAGAGAACCTTCGTTAGGACCTGTCATGGGGATTAAAGGTGGGGCAGCTGGCGGTGGTTACGCACAAGTTTTACCAATGGAAGATATCAATCTACACTTTACTGGTGATATGCACGCTATTACAAGTGCGAATAATGCACTATCTGCCTTTTTAGACAACCATATCCATCAAGGAAATGAATTACAGATTGATGCCAGACGTGTGATTTGGAAACGAGTGGTTGATTTAAATGATCGCGAGTTGCGTCAGGTGATTGTCGGTTTAGGCGGACCAATCCAAGGAGTACCGAGAGAAGATGGCTTTGATATTACTGTAGCTAGTGAAATCATGGCGATCTTATGTTTAGCAACTGACTTAGATGACTTAAAAGCACGACTAGCGCGTATCGTTATTGGTTATACTTTTGACAAGGAACCTGTCACTGCAGGTGACTTAAAAGTAGAAGGAGCCTTAGCTTTACTTCTAAAAGATGCATTAAAACCAAACTTAGTCCAAACGATTTATGGAACACCTGCGTTTATTCATGGTGGGCCGTTTGCCAATATTGCTCATGGATGTAATAGTATTTTAGCGACTAAAACAGCTTTAAAATTAGCTGATTATGTGGTTACGGAAGCGGGCTTTGGTGCTGATTTGGGGGCTGAGAAGTTTCTTGATATCAAAGTTCCTAATTTGAAGAAAGCACCAGATGCAATTGTAATTGTTGCAACGATTCGCGCGTTAAAAATGCACGGAGGCAGAAAAAAATCAGAATTACTTGAAGAGGATTTATCTGCTTTGAAGGCTGGTTTTGTTAATTTGAAACGCCACATTGAAAATATGCGTTTGTACGATATCCCTGTGATTGTGGCAATCAATGAGTTTGTTACGGATACGAAAGCGGAATTTACTTTACTAGAAGAGTTATGTGAAAACCAAGGTATCTTAGCTAAACGTGTCAGTGTATGGGAACAAGGAGCACTTGGTGGTGTGGATTTGGCGAAAGCCGTAGTAGAACTAATTGCCGAACAAACAGCTGACTATCAACCGTTGTATCAACCCACTGCGACGATTGCGGAAAAGGCGGAGATAATTGTCAAAAAGATTTATGGTGGTCGAGGCGTTCAATTTAGCAAAAAAGCACAGAAACAAATCGAAGAGTTTGAAAAGAATGGGTGGAGTGACTTACCAGTCTGTATGGCAAAAACGCAGTATTCATTTTCAGATGATCCAACGTTGCTTGGAGCGCCAACTGATTTTACGATTACGATTCGAGAATTTGTTCCGAAATTGGGAGCTGGCTTTTTAGTAGCACTCACGGGTGATGTGATGACGATGCCGGGATTACCAAAAAAACCTGCAGCGTTAAATATGGACGTAACAAATCAAGGAGAAGTCATCGGCTTGTTTTAATATTCAACGAATGATTCAAAAAAGTGGGGGGTATGACAAAAGTTTTGTCATACCTTCTTTTTGCATTCTTGGTGTTCAAGAAGTAACTTACTCTAAATAAACGCCTACATTATTCACGGTGTTCCCCAAGCAGCTTCTTCGACAATAAGTCCTCTTTACATAAAAATATGAGGAGATTATTTTTAGAAAAGAATTCTTATTGTTTGAAGCTAGACGCTTTGTACCACAACCTTAATTCACAGTGTTCCCAAGCAACTCCTCGAAATAATTCACAACTGTCTAAAAATATGGAAAGCTATTTTTGTCAGTTATTCATTATTTTGTCGGAGCTAGACGCTTGGAACCACAACCTTATCTAAGGTATTTTCTTTTTCATTGTTGTGTTTTAAGTTATACTAAAGCATAATAGGAGGGGCATTATGAAAATAAAATTCACCAGAAAAACTGGTTTTTATGGAATGGGAAGCGCCATTCGACTACAAATTAATGGACAATCTATTTACTTAAATCAGCAAGACAGTGTGGAAGTCGAGGTAGCCGCTCCACTAACGATGCAAGCCTCGTTTTTTTGGTTAAAAAGTCCAGTTTATCACATAGCATTGCCGAAAGATGCATATGTTATTACGATGAACTTACTTCTATTGCAGTTGTATCCGGTACTTTTTTTCTTCACGAGTTTGAGTGCCATTTATTTCAGTAATTTATTCTATAGCTTGGTAGCTGTGATTGGCATGATCGGCTTCTTTTTCTTCATTAAAAACCAAGCTTATGTCATCAAGGAGGACACTAGTAAGTATGAGTAACTCTGATGTATTTTTAAGTAGCTTCAATCGTATTGAGAAATGGATGCGTGAGGAAATGGGGAACACGCGTAATATGGGCTTTACCGAATTAGTCCGCCGATTGGCTCGCAAAAAAGGGTCGATGGTGCGTAAATATGAAGAAGATTTATTTCAAATGGCGCAATTAAGAAACGCAATTGTTCACGAAAGAATTTCTGAAGATTTTGTCATTGCAGAGCCAAATGACTGGGCAGTTGATAAGATTCAAGTCATTGAGGAGGCATTGATCCGTCCGGCTACTGTGTTACCAAAGTTTGCGAAGAAAGTGACTGGTTTTGATAAAAATATTCCTTTACTTGATTTGTTAGAGACGATTGCTCAAAAACGCTATTCACAATTTCCACTGTATAATAAAGGAAAATTTGAAGCATTGATTACTTTACGAGCGATTGGATTTTGGTTGGCCAAAGAAAGTCAACAAGGTGTGATTGACTTAACACGGAAGCAAGCCAAAGATTTGATTATTGGCGATGGAAAATATACGAACTATCAATTTGTTTCAGCGAACACGAAAATCTATGAAGTCGAGTTGATGTTTCGTGAGCAAGGAACGCTAGAGGCAGTATTGATTACAAAAGATGGAAACCCTGATGGTAATCTATTAGGGATTATTCGACCAAGAGATATTTTTAAACAAGTAGAAAAGGATTGATCGTGTGTTAGTTATATATTGGATAGTTAGTGGCGTTTTGATTGTGGTAGATCAATGGGTCAAATGGTGGATTACAAGTAACTTAGCATTAGGAGAGACACAATCACTTATTCCTGGTGTTTTATCGCTGAACCATATTCGGAATACAGGAGCAGCGTGGAGTATGCTAGAAGGAAAGATGTGGTTCTTTACTGTGGTGACAATTGTCGCTGTTATAGCAATCATGTATCTAATGATCAAAAATCGCCAGACAGGTAGCCGTTGGTTTATGACTGGCTTGGCATTGATCTTAGCTGGTGCGATTGGAAACTTTATTGATCGTGTGCGTTTAGGTTATGTAGTAGATATGTTCCAAACAGATTTTATGAATTTTCCAATATTCAATGTCGCAGATATTTCATTAGTTTGTGGTGTGATTTGCATATTGATATATATTATTTTAGATGAAAAGGATCAAGTGAAAAAATGACAGAATTAAGAGCAACAATTGAACAAGAAACAGGACGGATTGACAAAGTCTTAACGGGATTATTTCCTGATTATAGTCGTTCTCAAATCCAACTTTGGTTAAAAGAAGGTGTGGTTGCTGTCAATGGTCAACCAGTGAAAGCAAATTATAAGGTGAAAGCAAAGGATGCACTTTTTGTAGCGATTCCTGAACCAGAAACGTTAGATGTCATCGCGGAAGACATTCCGTTAACGATTGTTTATGAGGACGAAGATGTGGCGGTTATCAATAAACCACAAGGTATGGTGGTCCACCCTTCAGCTGGGCACAGCCATGGAACTTTGGTGAATGCGTTGATGTATCATGTCAAAGATTTGTCTTCTATCAACGGTGTGATTCGTCCTGGGATCGTCCATCGAATTGACAAAGATACTTCAGGTTTGCTGATGGTAGCTAAGAATGACCAAGCACATGAATCCTTGGCTAAACAATTAAAAGACAAAACTTCTTTACGTAAGTATGTTGCGTTGGTTCATGGTGAAATTTCACACGATAAGGGAACAATCAATGCACCGATTGGTCGGTCAAAAGTTAATCGTAAGATGCAAGCTGTTCGTGAAGATGGAAAATCTGCGGTTACTCACTTTACTGTACTGGAACGCTTTGAAGGATTTACTTTAGTCGAGCTAAAATTAGAAACAGGACGTACACACCAAATTCGTGTGCACATGCAATATATTGGTTTTCCTTTGGCCGGTGATCCTGTATATGGTCCGAAGAAAACTTTACCAGGAAATGGTCAGTTCCTCCATGCTCAAATGCTAGGGTTCACACATCCTGTTACGGATCAAGAGATGGTCTTTGAAGCACCGCTTCCTGAAGTGTTTGAAAAAACTTTAGAAAAATTAAGAAAAAGTCATTGATTTTTTATGCTGGCAACGGTATAGTATTAACAACGAAAAAGCTTAAACGAAAATTAAATAATAGTCCTTTAAGTTTAGTCCCGTGAGGCTAAGAAGGGTGTGAGTAATTGACCATATGGTGCGCTATATGAGAGATACTCAATGACAAAGTATAGCTAACAGTGTAACTGTATCAGCTATCTATGAACGTACCAACATGTACAATCAGTCTAAACATACCTCCTGTCCTCTTAGGGCAGGAGTTTTTTTATGCAAAAAAATGGAGGGAAACATCATGCAAACCAAAGAAGTAGTCGATCAAGTAACAATGAAACGAGCATTGACACGAATTACTTATGAAATCATCGAAAGAAATCACAGCATCGAAGATATCGTTTTAGTGGGAATCAAAACACGAGGGATTTATATTGCTGCTCGGATTGCCGAACGATTAAAACAATTGGAAGACATCGAAGTTCCAGTTGGTGAGTTGGATATCACTTTGTATCGCGATGACAAAAAAGAATTGGCAGAAGGACCCGAATTACATTCATCAGATGTGCCAGTTTCTTTAGAAGGAAAAGAAGTTATCTTGATTGATGACGTACTTTATACCGGTCGCACGATTCGAGCAGCAATGGATGCCATTATGGACTTAGGTCGTCCAAGAAAAATTTCATTAGCTGTCCTGGTTGATCGCGGTCATCGCGAACTACCGATTCGCGCAGACTATGTCGGCAAAAATATTCCAACATCAAAAGCAGAAGAAATTCTGGTAGAGATGCAAGAGCTTGATGGACAAGATCGCATCATGATTTTAAAAGAGGAAGAATAGGGGAAAAGATATGTCAGAGAAAAAAGAATTTCATAATGATAGTGTCGTATTAGACATTCATGACCGTCCAAAATTAGGCCATTGGGTTGGCTTAAGTTTACAGCATTTATTCACGATGTTTGGTGCAACAGTTTTAGTACCGATTTTAGTCGGAATCGACCCGGGAATTGCGTTAGTCAGTTCAGGGTTAGGAACATTGGTTTACTTGTTTACAACGAAAGGGAAAATTCCAGCTTACTTAGGAAGTAGCTTCGCCTTCATTGCAGCGATGCAAATGTTGATGAAAACAGATGGTTATCCAGCAATTGCGCAAGGAGCAATCACCACTGGGTTAGTTTACCTGATTGTTGCTTTGATTATCAAAAAAATCGGTGCAGCATGGCTTGATCGAATCTTACCACCAATCGTTGTTGGGCCAGTAATTATGGTTATCGGGCTGGGGCTAGCAGCAAATGCCGCAAATAATGCAATGTACAACAATGGCGACTACGATTTTAAATACATTGCCGTAGCGCTCATCACGTTAGGTTTGACGATTTTCTTCAACATGTTCTTACGTGGATTTCTTGGATTGATTCCAATCTTGTTAGGAATCGTAAGTGGCTACATTGTTGCCTTACTCTTTGGGATTGTTGACACGCAACCAATCGCAGATGCAGCATGGTTTGCTTTACCAAACTTTGAAATTCCATTTGTTCAGTATGAACCAAAACTATATTTGGGCGCAATTACAACCATGGCGCCAATCGCATTTGTAACAATGACAGAACATATCGGTCACTTGATGGTACTGAACAAATTAACGCGCAGAAACTTCTTTGAAGAGCCTGGTTTACACAAAACATTGATGGGTGACGGATTAGCGCAAATCGTTGCGGCATTTGTCGGTGGCCCTCCAGTTACAAGTTATGGTGAAAACATTGGCGTACTAGCCATCACACGAGTGCACAGCGTCTTCGTGATTGGCGGAGCAGCATTCTTCGCAGTTATCTTAGGATTTGTCGGAAAACTGAGTGCCTTGATCTTGAGCATCCCTGGGCCAGTTATTTCAGGAATCAGTTTTATCTTGTTCGGAGTTATCGCAGCTAGTGGGATGAAAATCTTGATTGAAAACAAAGTAGATTTTGATAAAAAGAAAAACTTATTGATTGCAGCAGTCATCTTGGTTGTCGGTATCGGAGGCTTAGTCTTCCAAGTAGGAACATTCACGTTATCAGCAATGGCATTAGCAACTGTCCTTGGTATCATTTTAAATCTTATCTTACCAGAAACTTCACGTAGCGAAGAAAACTAGGAGGAAAATTCATGATCATCCAATCAGAACGTATCAGTTTAAAACATTTATTAACCGTTGAAGCACTAACAGACCAAGAAGTTATGGGCTTGATTCGTCGCGGGCAAGAGTTCAAACAAGGGGCAAAATGGACACCACAAAAGAGCCAATATTTTGCAACTAACTTATTTTTTGAAAATAGTACAAGAACACATAAAAGTTTTGATGTAGCTGAGAAAAAGCTTGGTTTAGAAGTAATCGAGTTTGAAGCAAGCACAAGCTCAGTTTCAAAAGGAGAAACACTTTACGATACGGTTTTGACAATGTCCGCATTAGGAGTAGATGTAGCAGTCATCCGCCATGGAGATGAAAACTATTATGAGGATTTGATTCAAAGTAAAACGATTCAATGTTCGATTATCAACGGTGGGGATGGTAGTGGTCAGCATCCAACACAATGCTTACTAGATTTGATGACGATTTATGAAGAATTTGGGCATTTTGACGGATTGAAAGTAGCCATCGTTGGCGACATCACACATTCACGTGTCGCAAAATCAAACATGCAAATGTTGAAACGTCTAGGCGCACAAGTTTTCTTCTCTGGACCAGAAGAATGGTATGACAATGAATTTGAAGTTTACGGGCACTACTTGCCATTGGATGAATTACTCGACCAAGTAGATGTCATGATGATGCTACGTGTACAGCATGAGCGTCATGATGGAAAAGAAAGTTTCTCAAAAGAAAGCTATCACCAAGAACACGGTTTAACTGTTGAGCGTGCGAAGAAAATGCAAAAACATGCAATCATCATGCACCCAGCACCCGTCAATCGTGACGTTGAACTAGCCGATTCATTAGTTGAGGGATTACAGTCACGAATTGTTCAACAAATGAGCAATGGTGTATTTGTCAGAATGGCAATTTTAGAGGCAGTATTAAACGGAAAAGCGTAAAAGTAGGAGGACGAAGACATGAAAACACTCATTAAAAACGGTCAAATCATTACACGAAAAAATGAAACAACACCTGCAGAAATTTGGATTGAAGAAGGAAAAATCAAAGCAATTGGTACGGGATTTTCTGAGACTGAATTTGATGAAGTGTTTGATGCGAAAGGACAACTCATCACACCGGGGCTTGTAGACGTACATGTTCATTTAAGAGAGCCTGGTTTTACGTATAAAGAAACGATTGAAGCAGGAACAAAAGCAGCAGCACATGGTGGATTTACTACAGTGTGTGCAATGCCTAACCTAGATCCTGTCCCTGATACAGCTGAAAAACTAAGCCAAGTTTATGAAATCATCAAGCGAGATGCAGTGGTGAAAGTCTTGCAATATGCACCAATTACGGAAAAGCTACGAAGTGAAGTTTTAGTCGATCAAGAGGCGCTGATTGACGCAGGTGCCTTTGCGTTCACCAATGATGGTGTTGGTGTACAGACAGCAGGCACGATGTATCTAGCAATGAAAGAAGCTGCGAAAAATAAGAAAGCACTGGTTGCTCATACTGAAGATGAGTCCTTGCTATTTGGCGGCGTCATGCATGCGGGCGAAAAAGCCAAAGAATTGGATTTACCAGGAATTTTAAGTGCAACTGAATCTTCGCAAATTGCGAGAGATTTAATTTTAGCGGAAGAAACAGGTGTCCATTACCACGTCTGTCACGTATCAACCAAAGAAAGTGTTCGGATCATCCGCGATGCGAAAAAAGCAGGTGTTCATGTAACAGCTGAAGTTTCGCCGCACCATTTGCTTCTGATTGATGAAGATATTCCAGAAGATTTTGGTTTTTGGAAAATGAATCCACCTCTACGTGGGCGTGAAGATCGCGAAGCGTTGATTGAAGGATTACTTGATGGAACAATTGATTGTATCGCCACAGACCATGCACCGCATGGTTTAGAGGAAAAGAGCCAAAGCTTCTTGAAATCGCCATTTGGAATCGTTGGAAGCGAAATAGCCTTTCAGTTGATTTATACTCATTTTGTTGAAACTGGTATTTTCACACTAGAACAAGTCATTGGATGGCTAGCGGTTAAACCGGCAGAAATTTTTAGCTTGAACGTTGGTACACTAACCATTGGTGCGCCGGCAGATATTGCAGTGTTTGATATCGAACACGAGTATAAAATTGTGAAAGAAGACTTCTTGTCAAAAGGTGAGAATACACCATTCGTTGATTGGACGGTCAAAGGGGAAACCTTGTTGACATTCGTTGACGGAAAAATTGCTTGGCAAAAGGAGGTCTAGGAACAGTATGGATCGATTACTGATTTTAGAAGATGGAACTGTATTTGAAGGACAAGCCTTTGGAGCAGATGCAAATGTTTTTGGTGAAATTGTTTTTACGACAAGTATGACTGGATATCAAGAAACGATTACAGACCAAAGTTTTAATGGTCAAATCATCACCTTCACTTATCCAATGGTCGGAAATTATGGCGTGAACCGAGATGATTACGAGTCGATTTCGCCGACTTGTAAGGGTGTTGTAGTGAAGGAACATGCGCGAGTGGCCTCAAACTGGCGCAATCAAATGACGTTAGATACATTTTTGAAACAAAAAGGTATCCCAGGAATCTCGGGAATCGATACAAGAGCTTTAACGCGAAAAATTCGTGAAGTTGGAACGATGAAAGCAAGTATTGTTGATGCAGGTGATAGTTTTGAACACGCATTTGACCAATTAAAAGCGACTGTTTTAGCAACGAATCAAGTTCAACAAGTGTCAACCAATAAACCTTATCCAAGTCCTGGGACAGGCAGAAATGTGGTTGTCATTGATTTTGGATTGAAACATAGTATCTTGCGTGAATTAAGTAAACGAAATTGTAATTTAACAGTCATGCCTTATAACACTGAAGCAAAAACGATTCTTGAACTTGCACCTGATGGCGTGATGCTGACAAATGGACCAGGAGATCCCAAAGATGTGCCTGAAGCAATCAAGATGATTCAAGAAATTCAAGGGAAAGTACCGATTTTTGGTATTTGTTTAGGTCACCAATTGTTTGCACTAGCTAATGGTGCAGACACATATAAAATGAAATTTGGCCACCGTGGATTAAATCATCCCGTACGAGAAGTTGCGACGGGGCGGATTGATTTTACTTCGCAAAACCACGGATATGCTGTTGATGAAAACACGATTGATCCGAATAAACTAATGGTCACTCATATTGAAGTGAACGATGGAACAGTGGAAGGGATTCGCCATCGCGATTACCCTGCTTTTAGTGTGCAATTTCACCCTGATGCAGCACCGGGACCACACGATGCACTACACTTATTTGATGAATTTATGGAAATGATGGATGCAGGAAGGGAGCGATAAGAATGCCAAAACGGACAGATATCAAAAAAATCATGGTGATTGGCTCAGGACCAATCATCATCGGTCAAGCAGCCGAATTTGATTATGCTGGAACGCAAGCTTGTCTTGCACTAAAAGAAGAAGGCTATGAAGTTGTTTTAGTCAACTCAAATCCTGCAACGATTATGACAGATCAAGAAATTGCGGATCAAGTTTACATTGAGCCGATAACTTTAGAGTTTGTTTCACGCATTTTAAGAAAAGAACGTCCAGATGCACTGCTTCCAACTTTAGGTGGTCAAACAGGATTGAACATGGCGATGGAACTAGCTGAGTCAGGAATTTTGGATGAACTTCATATTGAACTTCTGGGTACGAAGCTTTCTGCAATCGACCAAGCAGAAGATCGAGATTTGTTCAAAAAATTGATGGAAGACTTAAATCAACCAATTCCCGAATCAGAAATCGTGACAACGGTCGAGGATGCCGTTGCTTTTGCGAATCAAATTGGCTATCCCATCATTGTCCGACCTGCGTTCACCCTCGGAGGTACAGGTGGTGGGATGTGTGAAAACGAAGAAGAACTGCGAGTCACTGCAGAAAATGGCTTGAGTTTATCACCAGTTACGCAATGCTTGATTGAGCGCAGTATTGCTGGGTATAAAGAAATCGAGTACGAAGTCATGCGTGACTCAGCTGATAATGCAATCGTTGTTTGTAACATGGAAAACTTTGATCCAGTCGGTATCCACACCGGTGATTCCATTGTTTTCGCACCAAGTCAAACACTATCTGACCATGAATATCAAACATTGCGTGATGCTTCACTTTCAATTATTCGCGCGTTGAAAATCGAAGGCGGTTGTAACGTCCAGCTTGCTCTTGATCCTCACAGTTTCAATTATTATGTAATCGAAGTTAATCCACGTGTTTCACGATCTTCTGCACTAGCAAGTAAAGCAACGGGCTACCCTATTGCAAAATTAGCGGCAAAAATCGCATTGGGCTTGACTTTAGATGAAATGAAAAATCCAGTAACTGGAACAACTTATGCAGAATTCGAACCAGCTTTAGACTATGTGGTTGCAAAAATCCCACGTTGGCCATTTGATAAATTTGAAAATGGCGAACGCATATTGGGAACACAAATGAAAGCAACGGGTGAAGTCATGGCAATTGGTCGTAACATCGAAGAGTCATTGCTCAAAGCCGTTCGTTCTCTTGAAATTGGCACACATCATCTTGAGCTTCCTGAACTCGTGGATGTGAAGGAAGATCAGCTAACTGAAAAAATGGTTCGAGCACAAGATGATCGTCTGTTTTATGTTGCGGAAGCTTTACGCCGAGGTTACCCAATCGAAGAAATCGCTGAGTTAACAAAGATTGATCTCTTTTTCTTAGATAAACTACTTCATATCATTGAAATTGAAGCACAATTACAAGAAGAACCTTCTAATTTAAGACTGTTGAAATTAGCGAAGAAAAACGGATTTACAGACAAAAAGATTGCACAGTTATGGCAAACAACACCCGAAAAAATTCGTGAACTTCGAAAAGAAAATCAATTGTTGCCCGTCTACAAAATGGTCGATACCTGTGCAGCTGAATTTGAATCAAATACGCCTTATTTTTATAGCTCGTACGAATTTGAAAATGAAAGTAGTCGCTCAGAAAAACCTTCTGTTTTGGTACTTGGATCTGGTCCCATTCGGATTGGTCAAGGGGTGGAGTTTGACTATGCAACGGTTCATTCAGTCAAAGCAATTCAACAAGCAGGTTATGAAGCCATTATTATGAATAGCAATCCAGAAACAGTTTCCACAGATTTCTCTGTTTCAGACAAGTTGTATTTTGAACCACTGACTTTTGAAGATGTGATGAATGTAATTGAGTTGGAGCAACCAATTGGCGTTATCGTTCAGTTTGGTGGACAAACGGCAATCAATTTAGGTGAACCGTTAGCAAAAGCTGGTGTGAAAATTTTAGGAACGACGATTGAAGATTTGGATCGAGCAGAAAATCGTGATTTATTTGAACAAGCATTGCAAGAACTAAAGATTCCGCAACCGCTAGGAGACACAGCAACAAGCAAGGAAGAAGCTGTAAAAATTGCAACGATGATTGGTTATCCTGTTTTAGTTCGTCCAAGTTATGTGCTTGGTGGACGGGCAATGGAGATTGTAGAAAATCAACGTGACTTAGAGGATTATATGGAACATGCCGTGAAAGCCTCGCCTGAGCATCCTGTTTTGATTGATCGTTACTTAGTAGGCGGGGAATGCGAAGTTGATGCGATCTGTGATGGAGAAACTGTCCTGATTCCTGGAATTATGGAACATATTGAGCGTGCTGGAGTCCATTCAGGTGACTCAATGGCAGTATACCCACCACAAACATTATCAGAAGAAATCAAGGCAACAATTGAAGATTACACAAAACGATTAGCTTTAGGGCTAAATTGCATTGGAATGATGAATATCCAATTTGTTATTCATGAAGAAAAAGTTTATGTGATCGAAGTCAATCCCCGCGCAAGCCGTACGGTACCATTTTTAAGTAAAGTAACTGGGATTCCAATGGCGCAAGTAGCGACCAAAGCTATTTTGGGTCAAAGTTTGCGGGAACTAGGTTATGAAACAGGCCTTTATCCAGAAACCGAAGATGTCCATGTCAAAGCACCTGTCTTTTCATTCACGAAGTTACAAAAGGTCGACACATACTTAGGACCTGAAATGAAATCAACTGGTGAAGTCATGGGATCTGATCGAAACTTAGATAAAGCTTTGTATAAAGCTTTCCGAGCAGCTGGTTTAAATTTGCCAGACTATGGTGCAGTCCTCTTTACGATTGCAGACGAAACAAAAGAAGAAGCATTAGGCTTAGCCAAACGCTTTGCAGAGATTGGTTACAGCTTATTAGGTACGAAACACACAGCAGAATTTTTCCGTAACAACGGGTTAATCGTTACGACAGTAGCAAAAATTTCAGAAACAACAACAGAAGAAAATGTTGTCGATATCATTCGTACAGGAAAAGCACAAGTAGTTGTGAACACGATTGATAAAGACCGCGGGAATGCGTCAAAAGATGGCTTTATTATCCGACGCGAATCAGTCGAACACGGTGTGCCACTCTTTACGTCACTTGATACAGCAGACGCAATCGTCCGAGTGATGGAGTCACGGGCGTTCTCAACAAAAGCAATTTAAAAAGGTTCGCCACATTCACTTAGCTCCGATGAAGTAATTGACAACTAATAGAATCATTTTGATCGTTTCTGACTAGTTGTGCGTTGCTCTGAGGAGCTGTTTTGTGAAAAAGGTTAGTACAAAGAAGTTCAGCAATAAGTTTTAACAGAGTCGATAAGTATAGGAGTGTGGATATGAAACAAGAAGTTATGGAAATCATTCAACAAAATCAGTTAGCACCACGAATTTTCGAGCTGACACTAAAGGGTGAGCTAGTTCAAGAGATGAAGCGTCCGGGTCAATTTATTCATATCCGTGTTCCTAGAGCCGACTTGTTATTACGCAGACCAATTAGTTTAAATAAAATCGATCCAAGCACGAATACTTGTCGAATCATTTATCGTGTAGAAGGTGACGGAACCAAATCATTTTCTACGTTGACGGCAGGCGATACGCTAGATGTGATGGGTCCGCTGGGAAACGGGTTTGACTTAACCGGATTAAAAGCTGGGGACTGTGCATTTATCATTGGCGGTGGTATCGGAATTCCGCCATTATATGAATTATCTCATCAACTGAAAGAAAAAGGTGTCACGGTCAAACACTTTTTAGGTTTTGCGTCAGCGGATGTCATGTATTACGCAGAAAAATTCCAGCAACTGGGAGAAACAAAAATCGCTACAGATGATGGCTCAGCAGGCGTCAAAGGAAATGTTGGCAATCTTTTATTAGCGGAAGAAAATAAGGAACCAAACGCAGTGTTTGCTTGTGGTGCGAACGGAATGTTAAAAGCGGTTGAGCATTTTTTCCATACACACCCTAATGTCCAACTTTCTTTAGAATCACGCATGGCGTGTGGAATCGGTGCTTGCTATGCATGTGTGTGTCATAAGGCAGAAGACGAAACAAAAAGTGTGAAAGTCTGTGATGAAGGTCCGATTTTCAAAGCAGGAGAGGTGATTCTATGACATTACCATCATTAGCAGTAAAAATACCAGGACTTGATCTGAAAAATCCAATCATGCCTGCCAGTGGTTGTTTTGGTTTTGGAAAAGAATATGGGCAGTACTATGATTTGAATCAATTAGGATCAATCATGGTCAAAGCAACGACACCTCAAGCCAGATTTGGTAACCCGACACCGCGTGTTGCTGAAACCCCTTCAGGTATGCTGAATGCAATCGGCTTACAAAATCCCGGACTAGAAACCGTGATGAATGAGCTATTGCCTGAATTAGAAAGATATCCTGATCTACCAATTATTGCCAACGTGGCAGGTGCGTGCGAAGAAGACTATGTGGAAGTCTGTGAGAAAATTGGCGACGCGCCTAATGTGAAAGCAATCGAATTGAACATTTCTTGCCCAAACGTAAAGCACGGAGGTATTGCGTTTGGCACAGATCCTGATGTCGCTTTTCAGCTAACACAGGCGGTAAAAAAAGTTTCGAAGGTTCCAATCTATGTCAAATTATCGCCCAATGTTACTGATATTGTCCCCATTGCTTTAGCGATTGAAGCAGGTGGAGCAGATGGGTTTACCATGATTAACACACTCTTAGGAATGCGTATCGATTTAAAGACAAGAAAACCGATTTTAGCGAATCAAACAGGCGGTCTTTCTGGCCCAGCAATCAAACCAGTTGCTATTCGCTTGATTCATCAAGTCGCAGGTGTTTCTAAACTGCCGATTATTGGTATGGGTGGTGTTCAGACGGTTGATGATGTGTTAGAAATGATTATGGCGGGTGCAAGTGCAGTCGCAGTTGGAACGGCTAATTTTACAGATCCATATGTTTGCCCAAAATTGATTGATGCTTTACCTCAGCGAATGGCTGAACTAGGTATTTTATCACTGGAACAACTTATTCAAGAAGTTAGAGAGGAGCGCCAACAATGAATCAGCGACCGATTGTTGCTTTAGATTTTTCAAACCGAAACGAAGTAGAACAATTTTTACAATTATTTCCCGAGGAGGAAAAACTATTTGTTAAAATTGGAATGGAACTCTTTTATCAAGAAGGGCCAGCGATTGTCCGTTGGTTAAAAGAATTAGGACACGATGTATTTTTAGATTTGAAATTACATGATATTCCCAATACAGTTGAAAAAGCAATGCGTGGTTTAGCGAAGCTAGGCGTTGATATCACTTGTGTACATGCCGCCGGAGGAATCCGTATGATGGAAGCTGCGATGCGTGGTTTAGCATCAGGAACACCAGAAGGGAAACAACGGCCATTATTATTAGCAATCACTCAGCTGACTTCGACAAGTGAAGAAGAAATGCATCATGATCAACTGATTGAAGTACCCTTAGAAGAGAGCGTGATCCATTACGCGACTTGCGCACAGGAAGCAGGATTAGATGGTGTCGTTTCTTCCGCACTAGAAGTAACTAAAATCAAAGATGCTACAACTGCTGAATTTGTCTGTTTGACACCAGGTATCCGACCACAAGGTGCAGATATTGGCGATCAAACGCGAGTGGTGACGCCAAAGCGGGCACGAGAAATTGGCGCAAACTTTATCGTAGTTGGGCGTCCAATTACACAAGCAGAAAATCCTTACGAAGCTTACCAAAAAATAAAAAACGAATGGAGCTAACACGAATGACTGTCGAAACATTGATTGCAAAAGACTTACTAGAAATTGAAGCAGTATTCTTGAACCCAACACAACCATTTACTTGGGCAAGTGGATTGAAAAGCCCAATTTATTGTGATAATCGTATCACGATGAGTTATCCTAAAGTTCGCCAGGAAATTGCAAATGGTTTAGCCAAAAAAATCAAAGCAGAATTTCCAGAAGTCGAAGTAATTGCTGGAACAGCAACAGCAGGTATCCCGCACGCTGCTTGGGTTGCAGATATCCTTGATTTACCAATGGTTTACATTCGCAGCAAAGCAAAAGATCATGGCAAAGGAAATCAAATCGAAGGTCGAATTTTCGAAGGTCAAAAAATGGTTGTCATTGAAGATTTGATTTCAACAGGTGGTAGCGTGTTAGAAGCTTGTGAAGCAGCAACACGTGAAGGTGCAAATGTGCTAGGTGTAGCAGCAATCTTTACTTATGAATTACCCAAAGGATTGACGAACTTCTCCCAAGCAAAGATACCTTTGGTCACATTAACTAATTATTCAACATTAATTGAAACAGCACGTGAAGCAAATTACATCAATGAAGAAGAATTGGATTTGCTAAAAAGTTGGAAAAAAGATCCAGAAAACTGGAATGCTTAATAAAAAGACGATAACAACTATTTTCATAGTGTTGTCGTCTTTTATATTAGAGTTTTGCTCAGTCTGTGGCTAACTGAAATCGTTCAATAATTGGTTTGATTTCATACAATGATTCAATCGAAGCTTCATGAGAAGACAAATAATGATTCAGGACACCTACGATTCCATTCGCAATAAAAATTGCTTCCGTTGTTTGTGGCTGTAAAAGTCAGGATATGTTTTTTTAGGTAATCAGTAAATAGACCCTGTTTATCAGAAGCAATCAACATTCGATACGTTTCCTGGTTCTCTACAATGAATTGAAAAGTTTTTATTAGCAGATCGTCTGTTTCCGTTGTTTCTGTTTGGCAATAGGTAATTAATTCTTGAATTGATTGTTGGATCATTTTTTCTAAAAGATCATATTTATCTAAGTAATTTAAGTAGAATGTCCCGCGATTGATGTCTGCTAATTCACAAATCTCGCTGACTTTTACTCGTTCGATATCTTGCTTTTTTAGCAATTGAAAAAAAGCTGTTTGAGTAGCTGTTTGTGTTTTACGTACTCGTCGATCCATGTGATTCTCCTGTCATTTTAAGTGATGTGTTTGTTAATCAACAGATTATCATTTTTGATGATTGATTGCTGATGCCAGTCTGTTTATTATACTGGATGTTCGTTGATTTATAAACAGGTGTTCATAAAGGAGAAAAAATGAAACTATTAATTTATGGTGCAGGCATTCAAGGAAGTTATCTTGCACATACTCTTACTAAAAATAAAGAGAATGAAGTAACGATCCTTGCTAGAGGAAAGACGAAGGAACAGCTAGAAACAAATGGACTTGAGTTAAAACATGTTATTCAGAAGAAAAGAACAGTAGATACAATCAAAATAATCTCAAGACTAGAGCCAACAGATAAGTATGATTTGATTTTTGTCACAATGAAATACAATGATTTTGATTCTGTGATTGAACCAATTGCTGCGAATCACAGTCAAAGAGTGATTTTTGTTGGTAATCAAATGAATCCAGAAATTTTAAAAGAAAAAATCGTTCAAAAAGATCCAGCTAAACAAGTCTTTTTTGGTTTTCAAAACACTGGTGGAACAAGGGAAGGGAACTTAATTACGATTTTACGTTTCAATGGAGGCAAAATGAAAGTCTACCTTGATCCCGATGATTCCCAAATGACACAACTTTTAAATCAAATTTTTGCTCGAACGAATTATCAATGGCAATCAGACCCTACTTTATTTGATTGGCTAAAAAGTCATGCGGCATTGATTATGGTGCTGAACAGCTTAGACCTTATTTATCGACAAAAAATGAAAAATAAACAAGAAATGAATCATATATTTTCTATAACAGCTTTAGCTTTTAAAGAAGCATTTACTGTCTTAGAAGAAAATGGGCATCCAATAAGTACCAAAGATTCAGAAAAATTTATTGCGAAATAAATTTCTGACAAAGATTGGTTTGAAACGAATGTTTGCTACACCATTGATGGCATCTGCTCAAGGTAGTTACGCAGAAATCGAGTGGATTATTTGTTCCTTTGAAGCGTTCAAAAAAGAAACGGGTACGAAAACACCCAATCTTGATCAATTAAGATCGCTGCACATGACAACTAGTAAAAAGTTGTTATCCAAAGAGATGGATATATTTATTCCGAAAAGTGAAAACAACTCAATCAAAACGAAACAAATCAATAAAAATTGGTATAAGTATCCTTTGTAAAATTTGTGATAAATAAAAGTTAAAAACTGGTAGTTTTAGTTCTTTGTAATTGCATGATGTGAAGAGTAAATGCTATGATTGTTGGAAAAGTATGGAGGAGAGATGGCAACATGGGCTTAAATGAATATCTTTTAGGATTAAATAATTTAGAAAAAATTATTCGTGCGCCTGGCTTCTTCAAGCACACAGAACACACAGTAGCAGCACATTCGTTTCGAGTAGCATCAATCGCACAAGTTTTAGGTGATATCGAAGAAGCCAATGGACAGGCGATTGATTGGAAACTGTTATATGAAAAATCATTGAATCATGATTATACAGAACGTTTTATTGGTGACATCAAAACACCTGTAAAATATGCAAATAAAGAACTACGTGGGATGCTACACACAGTTGAAGAAAAAATGACTGATGAATTTATCAATCAAGAGATCCCAGAAGAATTTCAAGAAATTTATCGTCGCCGATTATTTGAAGGAAAAGATGACACGATTGAAGGAGAGTTGCTCGCAATCGCGGACAAAGTGGATTTGCTTTATGAATCATTTGATGAAATCAGCAAGAATAATCCTGAAAAAGTTTATCGCGAAATGTTTATTGAATCGATCTTAACAATTAAAGAATTCGATCATCGACCAAGCGTAAACTATTTCTTTGATTTTATCTTTCCAGAATTGTTGAACCAAGAATTTTTTGGGAAAGAAGAGTTTTTGGCAGATATTTCTGCCGCTTTACAAAGAAAAAAACGAACGAACTAACTTTTATGAAAAGACTCAGGAGGACGTAAGTGTTGAAAAAAAATATGGATGTTGAATGGGGCTACTCGGGCGAGCGAGGGCCAGAGAATTGGGCAAGTTTATGCGATTGGTTTGCAAAAGGAGCAGAGTTTTCCTTGCAATCACCCATTCCGCTTGTTACTTGTCAAGAAGTAAGTGATGTGAAAGAAACGATTTCTTTCCACTATCAATGTCAAAAATTCACAGATAAAGAATTTAAGAACACGATCCACTTAGTACCATTTGACCAAATCAGTTATGTCGAATATCAAGGTGAAAAATTTTATTTGACAGATATCCATTTCCATCTGCCTTCTGAGCACATTATAAATGGGAAACATGAAGACATTGAATTTCATTTTGTACACACGAATCATCGTCAAGAAAACTTGGTTGTTGGAGTTATGTATGAGTTGCGAAGCGAGGATGGTTGGTTTTATGATCGGAATCATGAAGAACGCTGGGATTTAGCTGCACATGAACATTGGATGAATCCAGATGTGTTTTTCCCTGAAAAGAAAAGCCACTATCATTATGTTGGCTCATTAACTACACCACCAACTGCAGGACCTATCCAGTGGTTTGTTATGGATCAAGTTGGCCAATTAAATCAAGAATTCTTGACGCCATTTGAAGGGCAGTATGCACAGCCTAACAATCGTCCGCTCCAAGCGCTTAATGATCGTAAAATTGACTATTTTGAGGGGTCAAATACATGAATATTCAACAAATGAAGTATGTGATTGCTGTTGCGAATAATGGTAGTTTTCGAGAAGCGGCTAAGAAGTTATTTGTTTCACAACCTAGCTTGTCTACAGGAATCAAAGAATTAGAGACAGAATTAGGAATCAATTTGTTTACCCGCACAAATCGAGGGGCATACTTAACTGATGCAGGTCAAGATTTCTTACAACGTGCTGAAAAAATTTTGGTTCAATTAGAATCACTTGAAAGTTATTATCAAACAAGTGAAACACGTGAAATGTTTTCAGTAGCTTCTCAACACTATGACTTTTTGGGACCATTGATTGCAAAAATGATGACAGAATTCAATCAAGAAATCAAACAATTCAGAATCATGGAAACAACTACTGCAAAAGTGATTGAAGAAGTAAGAGAACAGCACAGTGAAGTAGGCGTATTATACATGAACGAAAAGAATCAAGCTGGGATCATGCGCTATTTACAGCAAGGGGAGCTAGTTGCCAGAACGATTCATACGTTCTCCACGCATATTTTCTTGAGACAAGGACATCCACTAGCAAAACAAGCGGAAATCCATAAGAAAGAGTTGTTAGCATATCCTCAAGTTCGCTTTACTCAGGACGGCAATAATTTTCCTTATTTTTACGAAGATCTGATTGAGATTCCCGCACAAGAATCAGTTGTTTACACCAGTGATCGTGGGACGCTGATGAACTTGGTACTAGAAACAGATGCTTATGCTTCTGGATCAGGAATTGTTATTGGTGGTATCAAAGACCAAATAAAACTTATCCCATTAGCAGATAGTCAACCAAACCAACTCTGTGTCATTCATTCTGGCAAACGTACGCTGAGTGTAGAAGCACAGCGTTTCATTCAAAGATTAACGGATTTGTTGATGAATGAATGAACGAACAAAAAATAATTTAGTTAACATTTTAGCCAATAAAAAGCCGAGACCATTCATCGTCTCGGCTTTTTATTATTGTTTTTTCATTTTTACTATTGTTTCTTCAACAGGGGTCACGATAATCGTTTTCTGATTTTCATAAATAACGAATCCAGGTTTGGAACCGTTTGGTTTGCGGATATGTTTCACTTGAACCAAGTCTACAGGAACTTGTGCTGAATGACGATATTTTGAGAAGTAAGCAGCTAATTCTGCCGCTTGGGTAATTGTTTCATCAGAAGGATCGCTACTTTTGATGATCACGTGTGAACCTGGAATATTTTTCGCATGGAGCCAGTAATCGGTTTTTTTAGCAGTTTTCATTGTTAATAAATCATTTTGTAAGTTATTTTTTCCTACAAGAATCTGAGTACCATCTTCAGCAAAATAGACATCTGGTTGAGAAGGTTTCTTTTTCTTCTGTTTTTTTGCAGACTTCTTTTTAACGTATCCTTGAGCAGTTAACTCTTCTTTGATGGCTTCAATATCCATGGGACCAGCAATTTCAAGTTGAGCTAAAACGGAATCGAGATACTGAATTTCGTCTTTAGCTTCTTGGATTTGTTGACCAATTAGTTTAACAGCATTCTTTAGTTTTTGATAACGATGGAAATACTTTTGTGCGTTTTGATTAGGTGTTAGTGCAGGATCAAGCTTAATGGTCAAAGGTTGATCTGCTTCGTAGTAATTCGGCAAGGTTACTTCTGTTGCACCCCGTGGGACTTGGGTCATAAAGGTGGTCAACAGTTCGCCATTGCGACGAAAATCTTCCGCATTTTCGGAATCTTTTAGTGTTTGTTCACGTTTTTTTAATTTATTTTGATTTCTTTTACGTTCATTTTCCATTTTCCGAATCAATTCGCTACCTTGTTGTTTGGCACGGTCTTTCTCTGCCTTATCATGATAAAAGCCATCAAGCAAAGCGCTCAAGGTTGAATAGTTTGTTACTTGATCAGCAGTTGTCTCAATTGATTGATAGGAAATAGGTGTGAAGAAATCTTTATTTTTTGCTTCATAAAGCGTAGGGGAAAGCTTATCATCCAACTGCTGGAAAAAGGTTTCCCAAACAGCCATTTTTTCATTGGGTTGTTCAGTCAAACGACTTGCTAATTCTTGCGCTGTATCAAAACCAAGTCCTTGAAAATTTTGCTGTAAAATTTTTGGTGTTAGTTCTAATTGAGAAAGACGTTGAAAGATTTTCTCTTTTTCTGCTGAAAATGGATTTAATTGTTCTTGTTTCGGTGGAGCAACGTAAGTGACACCAGGAATCAATGAACGATAAGTATTTTGAGAGCTTCCGATATGTTTGATAGCATCTAAAATTTTCCCGGTTTCACGATTGACTAATACGATCGTGCTATGGCGCCCCATCAGTTCAACAATCAAAACAATATTTTGTAAGTCACCTAGTTCATCTCGTTTTGTAAAATGAAAATGAATGACACGGTCATTTTCAACCTGTTCGATTGTTTCTAACAAAGCACCATCAAGATGTTTTCTTAACATCATTACAAAGTTAGGTGGCGTATCAGGATTCTGATAATCAATTTGCGTTATCTGAATTCGTGCATAGCTAGGATGAGCAGATAATAGCAAGCGGTGATTGGCTCCGCGAGAGCGAATAACTAAAATGATTTCATTTTCATAAGGTTGGTGAATTTTAGAAATTCGACCAGATAATAAGGTATCACGCAACTCACTAACCATTGCGTGGGTAAAAACACCATCAAAGGACATAATGCTTCCTCTTTTCTTTTCATAATTAGTTTCATTATAACGAAAAACAATCAGAAAAACCAATGGCGGTATAGTGTTAGTAACGATTTCGTCTTTTTTACTAAAAACTTTTAGTGATTTACTTGTGAAAAAGAACTTATATTTTGTATAAGT
The DNA here is from genome assembly GCF_017315945.1 of Candidatus Enterococcus courvalinii. GTDB lineage: Bacteria > Bacillota > Bacilli > Lactobacillales > Enterococcaceae > Enterococcus_B > Enterococcus_B courvalinii. Next base: position 11,805 of record NZ_JAFLWI010000011.1, on the reverse strand, counting down.
AGCAAAACTTTGGAGTAAAGATGCGATTTTTTTCGTCAAACTACTTTTTTATAGGTATAATAAAGAAAAGGAACAAGTAACATCGAAGGAGAAGAAACGAGGTGTTTGTTATCTGGGGAGAAATAAAAGAAAAAATACAAGAAAGCTGGATAGAATTTGCTGATGCGTTTGCGGAAAATCCAATCAAATATTTTTGGCGTGCAGGTGGCTTGCTTTTTTTAGCAATATTGTTAGCAGGATCAATGATTTTCTTGCCTGAGAAAATCAAGGCAGATCAAGTAGATAGTTTGGTATATTCAGCGATTACCTCTGATAAAGTCAAAAGGTTTGATTACAGTAATGCTAAGCAAACAATTGCTGATAGCAAAGCAATATCAGTCATGTTTTGCGTACCAAAAGGCAAAAACTATGAACAAGTCTTGACTATTTTAAATGACTCAAAAAAAATGGAAGAATTGAATCGCCAAATTTATTTTTATCCTCTCGTCTATGATGTAGCCAAAGAAGAAAAAGAGTATGGGATCAATAGGGAACAAATAACATTTATCTTTTTTGATGGAGGTAAGGAGACGAATCGAGTTGTGATTGGCACAAATGGCATTACGGATATTTCAAACGAATTAGTACCGGAATTGAATCGTCTTCCATTAGCAAATATTAAAAAGCTTGAACTTGAAATGACAACAGACTCAACACAATAATTTGCACAATGTGAATATTTCTATTGACGAATAAAAAAATTTCGATTAGACTTAAATCAATTATTTGACGAAAGGGTGAACCACAATGAACTTATCAAACCAAGCTTTACTAGGAAACAATCATGCATGGCGTAACTGGCGTAGATGAGTTGTATTGATGGCGAACTTTCCCATAGATACGACTTTTTAGAGAACAATCTAAAGTTTGTATCTATGCTAGACAAGAAATTTGACTACCGCATAGAGACTCTATGCGGTTTTTTGTGCACTAAGGACAATGCCGTAACAGGAATTGTCCTTTTTTTGTTGAGTTTGCTTAATAAAAAAACAATTTATCGAAACATTGTTATCGTTCATAGCAAAAATAACTAGTTATAAAGAGGAGAAAAAAATGAAAAATAAACGATTGATAGCGGTCGTAGCGCTACTAGGAATCTACTTGATTGGTAGTTTTGTTTACGAAAAAATGGCTGAAACTAAGAGTACAACGCCCACAACAACGGAAGTAAAAGAAATCGGTGTTTTACAATATGTCAGTCATCCAGCATTAGATGAAATTTATCGCGGAATTAAGGATGGGTTGAAAGAAGAAGGCTTGGTTGAAGGAAAAAATCTTAAAATAAACTTTCAAAATGGTCAAGCCGATCAAAGTAAATTGGCGACGATGAGCCAACAACTTGTTCAAGCAAACCCAGCGGCACTGATAGGAATCGCAACTCCTGCAGCACAAGCGTTAGCGAATACAACAAGTGATATTCCAGTGGTGCTGGGCGCGGTAACAGATCCAGTTGGGGCAGGCTTAGTTGAGTCATTAGATAGACCGGGAAAAAATGTGACCGGTGTTTCTGATCAGCCACCTGTCAGTGCTCAAATCCAATTAGCAACAACCTTACTACCACAAGCCAAAAGAATCGGAATTCTTTATGCGTCATCGGAAGATAATTCTAAATATCAAGTTGCGCAAGCTGAAGATGCTGCAAAAGAAGCTGGTTTAACAGTGACAAAATATGCGGTACCTTCAACAAATGAGATTGCACAAACAGTTCAAGTCATGAGTCAATCTGTTGATTTTATCTATATTCCTTTGGATAACACGATTGCCAATGCGATGCAAACGGTGATCAAGGAAGCAGATAAAGAGCAAATCCCTGTTATTCCATCAGTTGATACAATGGTTGAACAAGGTGGTTTGGCAACCATTGGGATTAATCAATATCAATTAGGTGTTCAAAGTGGCAAAATGGCAGCGAAACTTGCATTAGGGAAAAGTGAAGCAGCAACGACACCTGTTTATACCTTTGATCAAGGTGATATTATCATCAATCAAGAACAAGCGGATCACTTAGGTGTTAAGATCCCTGAAGAGGTAAAAGAAAAAGCTAAAAACGTGAAGCAAGAAGCGACGAAATCAACTGAAAGCTCAAAGGAGGAAGACAAATGATCGTATCATCTATTTCACAAGGCATGCTTTGGGCAATTTTGGGTCTGGGCATTTTTATGACTTATCGAATTCTTGATTTTCCTGATATGACAACAGAAGGGTCATTTCCATTAGGTGCAGCTGTTTGTGTGACCGCGATTACGAATGGAATCGCACCGATTTTTGCTACACTCTTGGGAGTAGGAGCGGGGATGATAGCCGGTTTGGTCACTGGTTTGCTTTATACAAAAGGAAAGATTCCTGTTATCCTTGCTGGAATTCTAGTGATGTCTGGTTTAAATTCAGTGATTTTATATGTGATGAAGACTCCTAATCTCTCCTTGTTGAATCGTCCGATTTTACAAGATAGTTTCCAAAAACTCCACTTACCAAATTATTTTGATACAGTTTTGTTGGGTTTGATTGCGTTAGGTGTGATTATTTCTATTTTGCTGTTTTTCTTCAATACAGATTTAGGTCAAGGCTATATTGCAACAGGAGACAACGAAACGATGGCACGCTCTTTGGGAATTAAAACAGATCGTATGAAAATTTTGGGGTTAACATTATCCAACGGGGTGATTGCTCTTTCTGGTGCGTTAATTGCTCAAAATGATGGGTATGCAGATGTAAATAAGGGAATTGGCGTAATCGTTATAGGTCTTGCTTCAATCATTATTGGTGAAGTGATTTTCCAAGAGTTAACATTGGCAGAACGTTTGATTGCGATTGTTGTTGGTAGTATTATTTATCAATTATTGATTTTGATCGTTATTAAATTAGGTTTTGATACAACTTACTTAAAACTATTTTCAGCAATCATCCTTGCGTTTTGTTTGATGATTCCACAAGTGAAAAAAGCATTGAATCTAAAAACTGGTTTTGAGAAGGAGGCAAAATAAATGACAGCAATCTTAACCATTAAAAATGGGAAAAAAGTTGTGAATAATGGACTGAATGAAAATAAAGTTTTACTTGAAGAAATCAATCTCTCAATCAATGAAGGAGATTTTATTACTGTCTTAGGTGGAAATGGAGCAGGAAAGAGTACCCTGTTCAATACGATTGCGGGAACACTACAACTTTCTCAAGGAAGTATTTTGTTTAAAGATCGAGTGATTACGAAAGATTCCGAAGAAAAACGTGCAGCGTTTCTAGCACGTGTGTTTCAAGATCCTAAAATGGGAACAGCACCACGAATGACCGTTGCCGAAAATTTATTGTTAGCACAAAAGCGCGGACAAAAACGTCCGTTACAACTACGAAATTTAAAGAAACAAAAAGAATTTTTCTATCACTTATGTCAAGAAGTCGGAAATGGATTGGAAGCTCATTTAGATACGCCAGCAGGTGAACTTTCTGGCGGACAGCGCCAAGCGCTAAGTTTACTGATGGCAACAATTCGAGTACCAGAACTATTACTGTTAGATGAACACACAGCGGCTTTAGATCCTAAAACAGCGAAATCATTAATGGAACTAACCAACCGTCGAATCACGGAACAAAAGTTAACTTGTTTGATGATTACTCATCGAATGGAAGATGCGTTAAATTATGGAAATCGGTTGATCGTTTTACAAAAGGGAAGAATTGTTCAAGATTTGAATGCACAAGAAAAACAAAACTTATCAATGAGTGATTTGTTACAATTCTTTGAGGAAGTTCTTGACTAAAAAAAAGATCCTATCAAATTTTTTAACATAAAAAGGTGCAAGAAGCTTATAAATCACTTCATTAATGTCTACGAAAACATGGGAATTTTTTTGAAGTTTTGTACTTTTGATCCTAGTTTAACCAAATAGAATGAAAAGAAAGAGGGGAGGAGTTCGATTTATCCTTACCTCTTTTTAGCTAGTGAGACAGAATAAAAAAGGAATTGACAAGCTCCTTTCATTCGTCCTATACTTAGTACAATCTAAGACAGTTTAGGCGTTTCGTGAGGTTATACTTTGAGTGAAAATTAAATAAGTTTCATGGGATGCTTTTCGTTTTGTGAATAGTTCAAGGCATCTTGCCACGTAGTCGTTTACTGTACTTTTTGTTTAGTACGAAAACACTAAGTGGCTTTTTTTATTTCACTATGGATGATAGAGATAAATAAAGTAGTAATTTGAAAAAGCAAGGAGGATACAGCGTGATTTCTGGAAAAACAAAACTTGTCGGTCTTTTTGCACATCCAGCGGAACATAGTTTATCACCGCGCATGCATAATCGTGGGTTTCGAGCTTGTGGTGTCGATGCGGTGTACTTGGCGTTTGAGGTAAACCAAACAAATCTGGCACAGGCAATTGAAAGTATTCGCGCATTAGATATGTTAGGTGTGAATTTATCGATGCCTAATAAAACGGCAGCTATCGCTTACGTTGATGAACTAAGTCAAGAAGCACAACTGATTGGTGCGATTAACACGATCGTTAATCGAAATGGGCAATTGATTGGGTATAATACAGATGGTATTGGTTTTGTGAAAGCAATGGAAGAAACAGCAAAAGTTAAGATAAAAGACAAAAAAATAACTATTCTAGGGGCTGGTGGGGCGGCTAAAGCAATCACGGTACAAGTTGCTCTTGAAGGTGCTAGAGAAGTTGTTTTATATAAAAGAAACAATGAACGATTTTTAACGGTTAAACGGGAGTTTGAAAAAATCGGCGAACAGACGAGTGCAATCGTGCGGGTAGTTGATTATGCTGATGAGGAACAACTCGAACGTGATTTACAGACAAGTGAATTATTAGTGAATGCAACGGATATTGGTATGGGTGCAAAAGAAGGACAATCACCTTTAGCGAATGCTAGCTTTTTACATGAAAATTTATTTGTGATTGATTTAATTTATTCACCAAAAAAAACGCAATTATTAAAAGAAGCAGAAAAAATAGGTGTACCTGCCTTTAATGGATTAGGTATGCTATTATATCAAGGTGCAACGGCTTTTCAGTTATGGACGAATCACGAAATGCCACTTGATATCATGAAAGATTTATTTGAATAAAGGGGAAAAAGAAATGATTATTATTATGAAACAAGATGCAACAGATGAACAAATTTCACAAGTCGTGAATCGTGTGAAAGAAGAAGGCTTAGCTGTTCAAATGAATCGTGGAAATGAGCAACCAATCGTCGGGTTAGTGGGTGACACTAGAAAAATTCAAGATGTGGCCTTTCAGCGATATGATGGAGTAGAAGAGATCGTTCGCATTACAAATACGTATAAATTAACTTCACGTGAATTTCACCCACAAGACACAGTTGTGGATGTGAATGGTGTCAAAATCGGTGATGGTTCTTTTGTTACCATGGCGGGCCCATGTTCCATCGAAGGGCTAGATCAAATTCGGGAAACAGCTCGGATGGCAAAAGCAGGTGGTGCAAAAATTTTGCGTGGTGGTGCATTCAAACCAAGAACCTCTCCTTATGCGTTCCAAGGGTTAGAAGAGGAAGGGTTGAAATACATTCGCCAAGCGGCTGATGAATTTGATATGCAAGTCATCACTGAAGTAATGGACGAAGCTCATATTGATATGGTGGCACATTATAGTGATATTTTACAAATTGGCGCAAGAAATATGCAAAATTTTCGTTTACTTGAAGCTGTTGGAAAAACAGGGATGCCGATTGGATTAAAACGAGGGATCTCTGGAACTATTAACGAATGGCTCAATGCAGCAGAATATATTGCTGTCCAAAATAATAACCAGATTATTTTTATCGAAAGAGGTATTCGAACGTATGAAACGGCAACACGGAATACATTTGACTTAAGTGCTGTTCCTTTGATTAAGAAACTTAGTCATTTTCCAATCATTGTTGATCCAAGTCATGGAACCGGAGTTTGGGATTTGGTTCCGCCGATGGCTCGAGCAGGAGTTGCTGCAGGTGCGGATGGCATGATTGTTGAAATTCACCCCGATCCGGTCAATGCGTGGTCAGATGGCCCGCAGTCCTTGAACGAAAAAACGTATCTGAAGATGATGGACGAAGTGCATATTTTAGAAAAAGCAATGAAAGAAATTCATGAATTAAAGAACTTATGACAAAGAAAATGCAGGTGTGAACATGAGTATCCAAGTAGAGCTACCACAACATTCTTATGAAATCGTTATTGAAAAAGGAGCATTATCGAGAGTCAATCAATGGGTGAGCGCCTTGTGGTCACCGCAAAAAATTTGCTTGATAACGGATAAAAACGTTGATTCACTTTATGCTCAGACGGTGAGTGAACAGTTATCTAACGCAGGTTACATGGTGAGTAAAGCTGTAATCGAGCCTGGTGAAGCAAGCAAATCATTACAGCAAGCAGAAAAACTATTTCAATTATTAACGGAAAAACAATTCACTAGAAGCGATGGCATCATTGCTTTAGGCGGTGGTGTAGTTGGTGATTTAGCAGGATTTGTTGCAGCAACGTTTATGCGGGGAATTCATTTTTTACAAATCCCAACGACTTTACTTGCTCAAGTAGATAGTAGTATTGGTGGCAAGACAGCGGTGAATACCTCGTATGCTAAAAACATTATTGGTGCATTTTGGCAACCTGAAGGGGTATTGATTGATCCGGATACGTTATTGACGTTATCACCAAGAAGAGTCAGTGAAGGACTTGCAGAAGTGATCAAATATGCCGCAATTGCGGACGAAAATTTGTGGGAAACCTTAGTGAATATAAATGGGCGAGAAGAAATAGTTCCTCAATCTGAACAAATAATTGAAGCTTGTTTAGCGATTAAAAAAGAGGTAGTTGAAGCGGATGAATTTGACAATGGACAACGACTACTCCTTAATTTCGGTCATACAATCGGTCATGCTGTTGAAAAAACTGCCGGTTATGGAAAAATCACCCATGGAGAAGCTGTTGCAATCGGAATGGTTCAGTTAACCAGCATCGCGGAAAAAAAAGGCTTAACAGAAAAAGGAACAACTGAAAGTTTGCGTAAAATGGTACGAAAATTTAAACTTCCTGAAGAAACAACCGAATGGTCAGAACATGCGCTATTTGAAGCAATCACTCACGATAAAAAAGCACGAGGAAATCTAGTGAAATTAGTTGTACTAAATAAAATTGGTGAAGCAACGATTTTACCGACACCCTTAAATGAATTACTGGATTATTTGAAGAAGGAGGAGAAATGAGATGCGCTTTTTGACAGCCGGAGAATCGCATGGGCTAGAATTAACCGCGATTATCGAAGGATTGCCAGCAGGTCTTTCTTTATCTGTTGATGAAATCAATCTTGAATTGGCAAGACGTCAGATTGGTTATGGTCGTGGCGGAAGAATGAAAATCGAGAGGGATCGAGTAAAAATTACTTCAGGAGTTCGTCATGGGTATACATTAGGCTCTCCAGTGACATTAGTTATTGAGAATAAAGACTGGGAAAATTGGCAAACTGTGATGTCGCCCGAACAAGTTGCCGAAAAGGACGCAACCCTTCGACAAGTGACTCGGCCTCGACCAGGACATGCGGATCTTGTGGGAGGAATGAAGTACGGACATCGAGATTTACGAAATGTTTTGGAACGTTCATCTGCGCGGGAAACAGCAATGCGAGTAGCGATTGGTGCCGTTTGTAAACAATTACTTCAGGAACTAGACGTCTCGGTTGCTGGACACGTATTAGCACTTGGAGGTTTGGTCTGTGAGCTGCCTGATAACTTGACAGTAAAAGAAATCAAACAGCGTTCAGAGAATTCGGAATTACGCGTAACTGATCCAAAAGTTGAAACTGCGATGAAAGAGTTAATTGATCAGACGAAAAAAGCGGGAGACACTTTGGGTGGCGTGGTTGAAGTACTAGTGGCAAATGTGCCAGCTGGGTTAGGGAGCTACGTCCATTGGGATGAAAAACTAGATGCGAAAATCGCCCAAGCAGTGATGAGTATCAATGCGTTTAAAGGCGTTCAGTTTGGCTTAGGCTTTGACATGGCAAACTTACCCGGATCAAAAGTCATGGATGAAATCACTTGGGATGAAACACGTGGCTTTACTCGCCAGTCTGATAACTTAGGTGGTTTCGAAGGCGGTATGACTAATGGTGAAACGATTATCGTACAAGGTGTAATGAAACCAATACCAACATTGTATCGTCCCTTGCAAAGTGTTGATATCCAATCAAAAGAAGCATACCGTGCAAGTATTGAGCGTTCTGACACGACAGCTGTTCCCGCAGCCAGTGTTATTTGCGAAAGTGTCATAGCAACAGAGTTAGCGAAAGCATTTTTAACAAAATTTTCTGCAGATACTTGTGCGGAATTAAAAGAAGCCGTTGACTTGTATCGCGAACGAATTGCTCAGTTTTGACGGTAACAAGTATTTTAGTTATGTTAGGAAGTGAAACAAAAGATGAAGTTACTGACAAATCAGACGAAGCTTCGAGGGACTTTACAAGTACCTGCAGATAAATCAATTTCTCATCGAAGTGTTATGTTTGGTGCAATCAGTTATGGAGAAACCGTTATTCATAACTTTTTGCGAGCGCAAGACTGTCTTTCAACGTTACAGCTATTTCGAAACTTAGGGGTCGAGATAACTGAGGAAGCAAATCAAACGATTCATATCAACGGAAAAGGAATCGAAGGATTACGTCCAAGTACTAGTCCGCTTGATTGTGGAAATTCAGGAACAACGGTTCGGCTTGTTTCAGGAATTTTAGTTGGTGCGGCATTCGCATCAACGTTAATTGGAGATGCCTCATTAAGTAAACGACCAATGAATCGAATCATTGATCCGCTGGCTCAGATGAACGCTCGAATAACTGGGACGACGGAGAAAGGTTTATTACCTCTGGAAATTGAACCTACCAATCAATTAATACCAATCACGTATGAAATGCCTGTTGCAAGTGCTCAAGTGAAATCTGCTATCTTATTTGGGAGTTTACAGGCAAAGGGTACGACAACGATTGTTGAAAAAACACCTTCTAGAAATCATACAGAAGAAATGATCCAACAGTTTGGTGGGCGAATTCAGCAGTCAGGGAAAGAAATCACACTTGTTGGACCACAAAAATTAACAGGCTGTGAAGTAATCATTCCTGGTGATATTTCTTCGGCTGCGTTTTTTATTGTTGCGGGTTTGTTGTGCCCAGATAGTGAAATTACACTAACAAACGTTGGAATTAATCCAACTCGAACGGGCATTTTAGATGTAGTTAAACAAATGAATGGTCAGATCAAGCTAACGGAAGAAGACTCTGTTAATCAGTCAGCAACGATTCAGGTGAAAACATCTGAACTTCAAGGCATCGAAATCGGAGGGGCAATCATTCCACGACTGATTGACGAACTGCCTGTGATTGCGCTACTTGCTACCCAAGCAGAAGGAACAACCCGAATTTATGATGCCGAAGAATTAAAAGTAAAAGAAACGAATCGAATTGACGCAGTGGCGACGGAATTAACAAAATTGGGTGCAAAAATCCAAACGACAGAAGATGGACTAATTATTGAGGGGCCAACACCACTCCAAATTCCCCCAAAAAATCAACAAGTTTCCAGTCATAAAGACCACCGGATTGGTATGATGTTACAAATTGCTGCTTTGTTAGTCGAAGATGGCGAAATTGAACTAACGGAAGCGGAAGCGGTGGCTATTTCATATCCTCAGTTCTTTAGTGATTTAGCCAAGTTAGCCCAAGGTGTGTCAGATGAATAATTCAATTGTGCTCGTTGGTTTTATGGGCTCGGGAAAAACCACGATTGGCACACTTCTAGCAGAAAAGCTTTCTGTTTCTTTGGTCGACTTAGATGAATTGTTCGAGCAAAAGTATGCGATGACGATTGCACAATATTTTGAAAAGCAGGGCGAAGCAAGCTTTCGTCAAGCTGAGACACAGCTACTTCAAGAACAATTGACAGCTTCAAAAGCACAAGTGATTTCTACTGGTGGTGGCATTGTTTTAAATCAAAGAAATCGAGCACTGTTAAAAAATGGTGGAATGGTTATTTTTTTAGAAGCATCAAGTGCTGAACTATATCAAAGAGTTATTCATGACCAAAAAAATGTGCGACCTTTGGCACGACAGAAAACAATTGCTGAATTCTCAGAGCTCTATCAGACTAGGCAAGCATTTTATGAAGAAGTCGCCACACTGCAAATTGAGACTACGGACAAATTGCCACAAGAAATCGTGTCAGAGATTTTAGCACACTGTTAAGTGAAAATTTCAGCATGATCATCGATAATCCAATAATATCCAGTAAAAAAGGTGGAGGAAAACAAGGACTTGTTTTGTTCTACTTTTTTTACGAAATTGACTGGAAAAAGCAGTATTTCAAAGAAAAAATCGTTATTTTTTATTAAATTAGACTTAAGTAGCATGCTTTTTATCATGAGGTAACGTATCCTTGAACTATCACTAGGTAATTAGGAGGAAATACGATGAGTCGGATGGACCGTCACAATAAACAAAACAAAGGAAAATCCTTAAAGAGCAATACGGATAATCTCTTCGCTCGCCGTCAACGAAAACAGGATATTCAGCGAGAATCAGATCAACCTATAGGACAAAAACAAAACAATCTGTCATTTTCGAATGATTTTGATTCATCAAACAACCAATCGAATCGAGCGTTTGATGAATACAATGAATACGAGCAACTTAATCAACAAACAACTGAAAAAAAGAAATTTTTCCGGAAAAAGAAATCATCACAACAACCGCCAAAGGGACGAAAAAAACGTTCATGGAAGAAAATACTTCTTGGTCTTTTCATTTTTATTCTACTTTATTCAGGAATTTCTTTTTTTGCCGGAAAATTTATGGCTGAGCATGATAGTAGCTTAGCCAATGCATCAGTTGAGACCTTCAATGGTGTTCAATCTGAAAACGGCGCGAAAAATATTCTGATTTTGGGAAGTGACACAAGGGGTGAAGATGCTGGACGAGCAGATACGATCATGGTTTTACAGCTACGAGGGCCAGCGCACAAGCCTAAACTTGTTTCGTTTATGCGGGACAGCTTTGTTAACATTCCTGGTGTAGGCCAAAACAAAATTAATTCTGCTTATGCCTATGGCGGTGCAGAGTTAGTTCGGCAAACGTTAGCAGAAAACTTTGGAATCGAGTGTCAATATTATGCAAAAGTCGATTTCCAATCGTTTGAAAAAGTAATTGATGCGTTATTTATGTTTGGCGTGAAACTAGATGCTGAGAAAGACCTGAATCTTGACGGTGTCGATATCAAAAAAGGGGTCCAACAAATGGACGGACATGTTTTACTGCAATATGCTCGTTTTCGAATGGATGAAGAGGGAGACTTTGGTCGTGTCAGACGTCAGCAACAGGTGATGAATGCGATTTTCAGTCAATTAAAAAATCCAATCAACCTGCTTCGAGCACCTTATGCAGCTGGGAAAGCAATTGGGTATACTTCAACAGATGTTACTGCAACATTTTTAGCAACTCATTTACTTTCGATTGGTCGTGGTGTAACAGGTATTGATCGATTAAGTGTACCTGTTGACGGATCATGGGACTATGGGAACAGTGAGTATGCAGGAAGTGTCTTGGTTATTGATAATCAAATGAATCAAGCGGCAATCACTACCTTTTTAAATGAGTGATTTGGGTGAAAATAGGAATCTGTTACCAGACAAGCTCATAGTGAACGAATAGAAAAAATCCTAGGACGAGATAGTCCTAGGATTTTTTCTATTCGTGAATGACTTTCGTTCGTTTTGGTTCC
>NZ_JAFLWI010000010.1 GCF_017315945.1 Candidatus Enterococcus courvalinii | reverse complement strand
TTGGTCTTTTTTTATTTTTGTTCTTTTTGTGCAAGCATTTCTTGATCTTTTTCAATGGTAGTATTGATGCCTTGGATGATTGCTGGAATAAATCCAGCTTCTTCGAGTGCAACGACCCCGGCGACTGTCGTTCCTCCCGGAGAAGAGACTTGGTCCACTAATTCCCAAGGATTTTCATTGCTCTCAAGGAATTTTTCACATGAACCTAAAATTGCTTTGGCAGAGATTTCAGTGGCTATTTTTTTTGGTAATCCATTGAACACTCCGGCTCTTCCCATAGCATCAATGAGCATGTAAACAAATGCAGGAGAACTTCCAGCTAAACCAATGAAAGTACTGAAATCTGATTCAGGTAAAGGATACACACTACCAATTGCTTCAAAAATCTGTGTTGCTTGTGTTAACTGTTCTTCTGTAGCAACAGAATTTTTACAAATGGCAGAGACTCCGGCACCAACACTGACATTCACATTTGGCATGACACGAACAATTGCAGCTTGCGAGCTATTTAAAGCTGCTTCAAGATCATTTAAAGTTGTACCAGATGCAATGGAAATGAAAAGGATTTTTTGACTGTAGTCTTGTAATTCACGAAGTACGGTTGAAATAATTTTGGGTTTTACTGCGAGTAAAAGAATGTCTACTTGTTCAGCGACTTCTTGATTTGTTTGACAAGCAGTGACTCCTGTTTGTTTAGCAAAAGCTTGCGCATTTTCAAAATGACCACTCGAAACAAAAATCTCGTCTTTTGAAAAGGTTTCTTTTTCGAGTAGACCACGAATGATTGCTTGAGCCATATTTCCTGTTCCGATAAATCCAATATTCATTTTACTTCCTCCCTTTTGATTTTAGAATAGCTTTGTTTGTTAGGAATCGCAAGTAACGTGTCAAGCAAAAGTGGAAAATTATAATTAAATAAGCTAACATTAGTGTTATGAAATGAAAGTACAAGAGTATGGAAGGTAAAAATGTGAAAAATAAAATACAATTGATCCTTCAATGGATGAAAAATCATAGTCTGATTTTAAAGTTGATTTTTTTTGGTTCAGTATTAGTCTTTGTCGCAAATCAGGTTGCTAATATTGCAAATGGCATGAGCTGGCAAGATATTTGGGAAACGATGGAGAAACAAAATCATGTAACCATCGTTTTGATGACGTTATTGGGGTTGCTTGGCGTGTTGCCGATGCTTTTATATGATTGGGTGACCCTTAGAGTATTGGAAAAGCAAGGAAAGCCCAAGATGCCAAGGCAAGAGTTCTTTCTAGCAGCTTGGATCACGAATACAATCAACAATTTGGCAGGATTTGGCGGTGTCGTGGGCGCTAGTTTGCGAGCTAATTTTTATGGTAAGCAGGCAGATCGAAAAAAGGTACTAGCAACCGTTTCAAAAGTGGCAGTGTTTATGATAACGGGTCTATCAGTTTGGTCACTGTTCACTTTTATCGATGTCTTTTTTATTCAAACAGAAAGTATTTTTCGAAGTTACTGGATTTGGCTACTAGGTGGCAGTTTTGTTGCACCAGTTATTTTCTTGTTTGCTTATCTTAAAAGAAGAACATTGTTTTCAGAGTTTTATCCCAAAGGCTTAGTAGGTTTATTTTTTGCTTCATTTGGTCAGTGGACAGGTGCGCTAACCGTGTTTTTATTGATTGGCAAGCTGATGGGAATCGACGTATCACTTCATTCGATTTATCCCATGTTTATTGTGGCAACGTTGATTGGTATGTTAACGATGGTACCAGGCGGTATGGGAACATTTGATGTGTTGATGATTCTTGGCATGAGTCAGTTATCTGTTCGTCAAGATGTTGCAGTGGTGTGGTTATTGTATTATCGCTTATTTTATTACGTAGTTCCGTTTTTAACGGGGATTCTTTTGTTTATTACGCATACAGGTGTGAAAGTAAACCGATTTCTTGATAATATTCCACGCTTGTTTTTCCAAAAAGTGGCACATATTATTTTAGTTAGTGCTGTTTATTTTGCGGGAATCATGATGGTTTTATTATCAACCATTACAAACTTATCTGCGATTAGTCGCTTATTTCAAATTTTATTGCCTTTTTCATTTAATTTTTTAGATCAGACACTCAATTTGCTTGTCGGATTTTTACTGTTAGGTTTGGCTCGTGGTTTAGCAATGAAAGTGAAAAAAGCTTATTTGCCAACCATCATCTTGTTGATTTTTGGTATTTTGAATACAATTACTCGAACCTTGTCATGGGAATTGATTTTAGTTTATGTACTCATTTTGTTAGCGGTTTGGTTAGCACGAAAGGAATTTTATCGCGAAAAGTTTGTCTATTCTTGGGGGGCAATCGTTTTTGATGCTTGCTTGTTTGGTTTCTTGTTTATTGTTTATGCAATTGCAGGTTATCATAGTGGACAATTTTGGGTAGGACGAATGACTGCGAATAATTTTATTCTGTTTCCTTCAGATGAAGTCTGGTTTTCTGGACTGATTGGTCTAGGTATTTCATTGTTAGCGTTGGTGGCATTATATCAATATTTAGCTACGGCAACGAATGAACTTGGAACGGAGTTAGAAACAGAAAGATTGAATCGACTGATTGATCAATATGGTGGAACTGCTTCTAGTCATTATTTGCAACTGCCTGGTTATAAATATTTTTATTATCAAGAAGGAGGTAAGGATCAAGTAGTTTTTGGTTACCAGGTAAAGGGAAATAAATGCTTTGTACTGGGAAATCCAATTGGCAATCCAGTTATGTGGCGAAAGGCAACCAAAAGCTTCCTCAAAAAAGCTGATTGCTTAGGTTATCAGCTGGCTTTTTATAAAGTGTCGGAAAAATATGTCGTGATGTTGCATGAAGTTGGCTTCCGTTTTGTCAAAGTAGGAGAGGCTGGGATTGCTGACTTAACGGTTGCAGATGTTCCTTGGTTAAATCAACAATTAGAATACCAACGGTTAACCAATGAAGGTTATCATTTTACTTGGTATGATGAAATTCCTGATGAGCTACTTCCAACGTTAGGAGAGGTGTCGCAAGCTTGGCTGAATGGCGAAACAGAGAAACATTTTTCTGTTGGACGATTTGACACAGAGTACGTGAAGACCGGTGGTGTGGGCGTTGTTCGAAAAGAGCAACAAGTAGTTGGATTTGTGACAGCACAACCAATGACACAAGTACAAGCGGGGTATGATTTGCTGCGTGTATCGCCGGGAGAACCTGTTGCATTGAGTGATTACTTGTTAGCAAATTTGTTTGTTGAGTATCAAAAACAAGGTTACTTGGAAGCAAATCTTGGTTTAGCACCTTTGGCGAATGTTGGAGAAACAGACTTTTCATTTATTCAAGAAAAAATGATGAACGTCATTTATAATTATGGGAATTTTTTCTATGCTTTTCAAACAACATATGAAAGAAAATCAAAGTATGTCAGTCGTTGGGAAGGTCGTTACTTTGCTTATATGAAAGGGAGCAATTTTGTATTCGCAACGCTTCAATTATTTATTCTGATTGGTCGAGGAAAAGGGAAAAATCCAAGCTTAGCTCAAGAAGTTTTGACTGAATTATAGACATGAAATGAGTATGAAATATAAGGAGAGGATAAGAATGAATGACATCTTATCCTCTCCTTTTTCTTTTTTGTATTAGTTGAAATAGGAATTTAAGGCGGAAGTTAGCTATACTTTTATTTTCCCCTATGATAGAATACTTTCGACTTAGACTTTTCGAATGGGTGAGAGGTATGGAACTAATTGAAAAAGCACCAGCCAAAATAAATTTAGGATTGGATGTACTATATAAGCGACCAGATGGGTACCATGAACTTGAAATGGTTATGTCGAGTGTGGACTTAGCAGACCATTTGATTTTTGAAGAATTACCTGAAGATCAAATCATTGTAGAAACAAATAAAGCTTTCTTGCCTGTAGATCAACGAAATAATGTCTATCAAGCAGCCCTATTATTAAAAAATAAATTTAAAATCAAAAAGGGTGTTAAAATCGTTGTTCAAAAAAACATTCCAGTGGCTGCTGGCTTAGGTGGAGGTAGTACCGATTGTGCTGCAGCTTTACGCGGAATCAATCAATTGTGGGATTTGGGTTGTTCTTTAGAAGAACTCGCAGAAATTGGACTAGAAGTTGGCACAGATGTTCCTTACTGTGTATATGGGAATACGGCATTTATTGGTGGTAAAGGTGAGAAAGTAAAACTGATTCCATCTATGCCACAATGTTGGGTCATTTTAGTCAAACCAAGAATGAGTGTTTCCACGCGGACGGTATTCAGAGATCTTGACACGCAAACCATTCAGCATCAGGATGTTGCTGGATTAGTAGAAGCAATCAAACAGCAAGATTATCAACGAATGATTCAAAAAATGGGCAACAGTTTAGAAGATGTGACGGGTAAAAGGCATCCTGTGATTCATCAGATCAAAGAGCGGATGATCAAGTATGGAGCGGATGTGGCTTTGATGAGTGGTAGTGGACCAACTGTTTTTGGTTTATGTCAGCATTATTCGAGAGCCCAACGAGTATATAATGGATTAAAGGGATTTTGTGATGAAGTTTATCTTGTACGCACATTGCGTTAAACATTAAACTGGTTTAGTAACTGATTCTTTGTAGTCGATTGACTAACTGGAAATTAATTAAAAAGCATATACGTTTAGTTTTCTTTTGCGACTAAACTTATGTGCTTTTTTTATTTATATTAGCTATAAATCGCTAATTAATGAATGAGCAATCGAGTAAATTAAAAAAGTTGCACGAAACAATGGACTGTCTCACTAATTTGTGGAAACCCAACTAAGCAAATTAGTAGGGCTAAATTTATTTTTTATTTTGTTCGATGTTTTTTCCAATGTTAAAACTCCTAATTATTTATTTATCGAGGAAAAAAACATCCATTCCAGGGAAATGGTGGGATCATGATCTTTATCCAATTATAAAAATTCATGGAATCACCCCTTTCGTGAAGTTCACCGCCATTCTATATGAGAACGCTTGTCTAGTTTGTAGAAAATTTGTCTTTTCTATGAGGAAGCATTCAAATGTTTTACGGTTTATCTTCAAATATCCGTTGTAAATCAGAAGATTTCAGAATTCTATTGACTGTAATTTTTTATTTTGATACATTAGTTCACGTTGATAAATCGTAAAATTACGATTTGCTATTTTAGAGAGGGGTAAACAATGATTAAAAAATATGTATGGGCAACGATAGCTGTTGCAGGAATGTTGTTATTTGCTGCTTGTGGACAAACTGAAAAGAAAAGTGAGTCAAAGACAGACGAATTAACGATTATTACTTCTTTTTATCCAATGTATGATTTTACGAAGGAAGTTGTTGGTGACGAAGGAAACGTTGAGTTGTTGATACCTGCGGGAACAGAACCACATGATTTTGAACCGAGTGCGAAAGAAATGGCGAAAATTTCGGATGCAGATGTTTTCGTGTATAATAGTTCAGACATGGAAATTTTTGTTGATTCAATGAAGAAATCAGTTGATCAGGAAAAAACATTAATGATTGAGGCAGCTAAGGGGATCGAACGCTTAGAAGGCTCAGAAGACCATGATCACGAAGCCGAAGCAAATCATGAAGAGGAGCATGATGGGCATGACCATGAATATGATCCTCATGTATGGTTAGATCCAGTCCTAGCAATCCAAGAAGTTCAAACAATCGCGAAGGAATTGGGCGATAAATATCCTGAAAAGAAAGCAACATTTGATGAAAATGCGGAAGCTTACATCAAAAAATTAGAAGCGTTAAATCAAAAATATGTAACAGAACTAAAAGACGCAAAAAATCGGACTTTTGTTACGCAACATGCTGCATTCGCCTATTTAGCGGATCAATATCATTTAACTCAAAAATCGATTTCAGGTATTTCACCAGATCAAGAGCCGACCCCAAGTCGTTTGGCAGAACTGAAAGAATTTGTTGAAGAAAATCAAACAAAAGTCATTTATTTTGAAGAAAATGCTTCTTCAAAAGTGGCTGAAACGCTAGCTGCTGAAACGGGCGTGAAGCTTGAAGTGTTAAATCCACTGGAAAGCCTAACGGAAAAACAAATGGCTGCTGGTGAGAATTATATTTCTGTGATGGAAGAAAATTTAGCGGCATTGAAAGAAAGTATCAAGTAAGTTTAGAAGGAGGTCTAGTGATGCATTATATCGAAGTATCTGATTTGACCTTTTATTATGAAGAAGAGCCAGTGTTAGAGGACGTATCTTATCATGTCGATGCTGGAGAGTTTGTCATTTTAACTGGAGAGAATGGAGCAGCAAAGTCAACGCTGATTAAAGCAACTTTGGGTTTATTAAAGCCGACCAAGGGAACTGTCACGATTGCCACGGAAAATCAAGAAGGAAAAAAATTGAAGATTGGTTACATTCCCCAACAAGTGGCATCATTTAACGCGGGATTTCCAAGCACAGTGATTGAATTAGTTCGTTCAGGGCGATTTCCGCGAGGAAAATGGTTCAAACGTTTAACTAAAAAGGACCACGAATATGTAAAACTTGCTTTAGAGTCTGTTGGAATGTGGGATATGCGCCATCGTCGAATTGGGGAGTTATCAGGCGGACAAAAACAGCGAATTAGTTTGGCACGTTTGTTTGCAACTGATCCAGATTTATTTATTTTAGATGAGCCAACGACAGGAATGGACGAAGAATCTAGAAATGAATTTTATCGTTTGTTGCGACATAGCGCACATGTTCACGGAAAATCTGTCTTGATGATCACTCACGACCATGAAGACATCAAACAGTATGCAGATCGACAAATTCGTTTGGTAAGGAAGGAGGACTCACAATGGCGTTGCTTTCATATGAATTCATGAGAAGAGCCTTTCTGGCTGCGATTTTTATTGCAGGGATTGCTCCGATGTTGGGGGTTTTCTTAGTAATTAGAAGACAGTCGTTGATGGCTGATACACTTTCTCATGTTTCGTTAGCAGGGGTAGCGTTGGGGTTCTTTCTCAATTTGAATCCAACAGTTACCACAATGATTGTTGTAGTCTTAGCTGCAATTGTTTTAGAATATCTACGTACGATTTATCGGACATACTCTGAGATTTCGATCGCAATTTTAATGGCCGGGGGATTAGCGTTAGCGTTAGTTTTGATGAATTTAAGTGGTGGAAATTCTGCAACGAGTATCCAATCTTATTTATTTGGCTCAATCGTGACAATCACATGGGACCAAGTTATTTTCTTGGGCATTTTATTTGTGATCATTGGTGTCATGTTTGTTTTATTCAAACGTCCAATGTATGTCTTAACTTTTGATGAAGATGTGGCACATGTTGATGGATTACCCATTCATGCGATGTCAATGATGTTCAACGTAATAACTGGTGTCGCGATTGCAGTGATGATCCCAATAGCAGGTGCATTGTTGATTTCTGCAATCATGGTGTTACCTGCAGCAATCGGTATGCGTTTAGGCCGAAGTTTTAACGTCGTGATTGCGATTAGTATTTTTGTTGGCTTTATCGGGATGCTTTCTGGGTTAGGTAGTTCCTTTTATTTGGATACACCACCTGGAGCAACAATTACGTTAGTCTTTATTGCCTTATTCTTACTCGTTAATATAGTCAAACGACTATCGATTGGTGTAAAACGAAAAAATCGAGCATAAAATGGTCTGTGAGGAACAGTGGAAACGAAATATTTCCGCTGTTTCTTTTTTTATAAATCAGAAATACCGAACTATTTTCTTCTTTTTTTATAAAATGCTCGAATTTTTGAAAAAAAACTTATATAATGAAGAACGACAATTTTAAAAAAGGGAGCTGGAATATGTGAAAGTACGTCGCAGTGAGCGTCTTGTTGATATGACTCAATATTTATTAGATCATCCACATGAATTGATTTCGTTAACAAGTTTTGCCGAACGTTATGAATCTGCTAAATCTTCCATCAGTGAGGACTTAGGGATTATCAAGAAAACATTTAAAGAAAGAGGTTACGGCACACTAGAGACAATTCCTGGTGCGGCGGGTGGTGTCTTGTTTATTCCTGAGATTCCTTACGAAGAAGCAAAAAAATATATTGAATCTTTAGCCGAACGTTTATCAGAGCAAGATCGCTTGTTGCCAGGTGGTTATGTTTACCTATCAGATCTATTAGGAGAACCTGAGTTATTAAGACAAGTTGGAAAAATCATTGCATCAAAATATTTAGGTGAAAAAATTGATGCGGTGATGACAGTTGCGACAAAAGGCGTACCAATTGCCCAAGCCGTTTCTTATTATTTAAATGCACCATTTGTCATTGTTCGACGCGATTCAAAAATCACAGAAGGATCAACTGTGAGCGTAAATTATGTTTCAGGTTCATCAGAACGAATTGAAAAAATGGAGCTTTCAAAAAGAAGTTTGAAACGCGGTTCAAGAGTTCTTGTCGTCGATGATTTTATGAAAGGTGGCGGAACAGTGAATGGGATGAAGAGTTTGATTGAAGAATTTGAATCTGAATTAGTTGGTATCACTGTTTTTGCCGAATCAAAATTCCACGGACATCGTGCAATCGATGATTATACTTCATTACTTTATGTGAAAGATGTGGATACTAAAACGAAAAATATTACTGTTGTTCCTGGAAACTATTTCTCAGAAGAATAGATTTTCAGCGAAACGAACTAAGTGTAGAAGAGGTTGGGACAAAAAATTGTCCCAACTTTTTTGTTTTTAATTGAATTTTTTAAAATAATCGTTAGTTGAAAAAAAGCGAACACTGGGCTAAACTTAACACAGGAAATGAATAACTAGGAGTGAAGTAAGTGGAAGCACGTTATGCAATTATTTTGGCAGCGGGAAAAGGAACCCGCATGAAGTCAAAACTCTATAAAGTATTACATCCAGTTTCTGGAAAACCAATGGTTGAACACATCATCAGTCGAGTAAGTGAAACAAACCCTGACGAAATTATTACAATCGTAGGTCATGGTGCTGAACAAGTGAAAGCACAACTGGGTGAACGTAGTGAATATGCTTTACAAGCGGAGCAATTAGGAACTGGACACGCAGTTTTACAAGCAGCTTCTTTCCTAGAAGGCAAAAAAGGAACGACTTTAGTCATCAGTGGTGACACGCCTTTACTAACGACGGAAACATTAAATAATTTATTTGAATACCATCAAGGGAAAAATGCTAGTGCAACGATCTTGACAGCGCACGCACAAAATCCTACAGGTTACGGGCGAATCATTCGTGATCATGTTGGGATTGTAGAAAAAATTGTTGAACAAAAAGATGCTTCACCAGAAGAAGCTCGTGTGCAAGAAATCAATACTGGTACTTACTGTTTTGATAACGAAGCTTTATTTGCTGCCTTGAATAAAGTTGGGACGAATAATGCTCAAGGTGAATATTATTTAACCGACATCATTGAAATCTTAAAAGAAGATGGAAATACAGTTGCTGCTTATCAAACAGAAGATTTTGAAGAGTCTATGGGTGTGAACGATCGTATCGCATTGACAAAAGCAAATGAAATTATGCGTAAACGAATTAATGAAGCACACATGACTAATGGTGTCAGTTTTGTTGATCCAGCGTCAACTTATATTGATGCGGGTGTCCTAATCGGTTCAGATACAGTGATCGAAGCAGGTGTACAATTGCAAGGCGAAACGGTCATTGGAATGGATTGCATGATTGGCGCACATTCACGAATCGTAGATAGTGTAATTGAAGATAACGTTGTAATTACCAATTCTGTGGTTGAAAGTAGCCATGTGAAAAAAGCAGCAGATGTTGGTCCATTTGCTCATTTGCGCCCAAAAGCTGAAATTGGCGAAGGTGCGCATATTGGGAACTTTGTTGAAGTCAAAAATGCTGATATTGGTAATCATACAAAAGTTGGTCATTTGACTTACGTTGGGGATGCAACTCTAGGGGAAGATATCAATGTTGGCTGTGGCGTTGTTTTCGTTAACTACGATGGCAAACAAAAACATCATACAAAAGTCGGTGCACATAGTTTTATTGGCTCGAATTCAAACCTTGTTGCACCTGTGACGATTGAAGAGAATAGTTCGATTGCAGCTGGCTCAACAATTACAAATGATGTTCCTGAATATGCACTTGCAATCGCACGTGCGCGTCAAGTAAATAAAGAAGGATATGCGAAAAAACTCCCTTATCTCAATTAGTTTTTTGTAAAATAACTTGATTTATTTAAAAAATATGTCTACTATTTACTAGGAAGAATTTCAGAGTTGTGAAAAAGAAAGTGGAGGTCCCCATGTCAAATCATTATTTTGATCCAAGATTAAAGATTTTTGCGTTAAACTCAAATCGCCCGTTAGCTGAGAAAATCGCAGCAGCTGTTGGTGTGGAATTAGGGAAATCATCTGTTACTCAATTCAGTGATGGTGAGATTCAAGTAAACATTGAAGAAAGTATCCGTGGTTCACATGTGTATGTTATCCAATCAACAAGTAGCCCAGTAAACGACAATTTAATGGAATTGTTGATTATGATCGATGCGTTGAAACGCGCTAGCGCAAAAACAATTAATGTAGTTATGCCGTACTATGGTTATGCACGTCAAGACCGTAAAGCACGTGCTCGGGAACCAATTACTGCTAAATTAGTTGCAAACATGATTCAAAAAGCAGGAGCAACAAGAATGTTGACCCTAGACCTTCACGCTGTTCAAATTCAAGGTTTCTTTGATATTCCTGTTGACCATTTAATGGGTGCACCATTAATTGCTAATTATTTCTTAGAAAAAGGAATCAAAGGCGACGATGTTGTTGTTGTTTCACCTGATCATGGTGGCGTAACTCGTGCACGTAAGTTGGCTGAGTTCCTAAAAGCACCAATTGCAATCATCGACAAACGACGTCCTAAAGCAAACGTTGCCGAAGTAATGAATATCATCGGTAAAGTTGAAGGAAAAACATGTGTCTTGATCGATGACATGATTGATACGGCAGGTACCATTACATTAGCAGCTAATGCGTTGAAAGAAGCAGGGGCAACAAGTGTTTATGCTTCTTGTACGCATCCAGTGTTATCTGGTCCAGCTTTGCAAAGAATTGAAGATTCAGCAATTGAGCGCTTAGTTGTAACGGATTCAATTTATCTACCAGAAGATCGCAAAATTGATAAAATCGACGAAGTTAGTGTTGGTGGTTTGATGGGTGATGCAATTAAACGTATCCATGAAAACAAACCAGTTAGTCCACTTTTTGAAACAAAAAAATAAGAACTTAAAATGAAACTGTGGTGCAAAACACCCAGATCCGACAAGCTACGCCGAGAAGTTGTTTTGAGAACAACGTTCATTCGAAAGAAAGAGGTATGACAAGATTTTTGTCATACCTCTTTTTTGCAAAAAAAGAACGTAACAGCTAGATGCTACGTTCTTTCACACAAATAAAGCTCTTTTTAATTTAATGTGCTGTAAGCAAAGTCATCAACGTCACTGATTAAACGCCAACGTCGGTCAAGTGTATTGTAAACCAGTGTCCCAATTACAGGTTCTTCGCGATAGCGAGTCCCTTTTAGCTTCCAAATGTAGTCTTCAATCACATAGATAGGGATTCGATACTCATCGTTGATCAAACCAGCTTGTTCAAATGAAAAAATGATTCCTTCTTGCATCAATGAACGCATTTCTTTTAGTAAATCCCCATTGATTTTTTCAACAGTGATACCACGACGAAAGAATGATTTCTTTTCGTTGATTTTATCCGCAAGAATTTGGCTCATTTTGTCCGCAAAAATTCGATAAAATTCGTCTAGATAGCGATAATAAATACGGTTCAACTGATCGCTTAAATCAAAATAGACAAAATTATTTTGTAATTTATAGAAAAACGGTGAGTGCAGGTGGGTTTTCATATGCCCAAAATACAATAATTCTGAAATTTCTAATGGGGATAATTCTTTTAGCATCGTTAAATCTGTAAAATCGATCCACTTTAAGTCGTCTGTGTTGTGACGATTACGAAGTGAGGAAAAGAAATGTTGTATGTTTTCTGTCCCACGAATAATTTTTAAGCCAGTGTGAGGCTCGTATTCTCCTGCTGAAGCAGCAGGGTCTAACAGTAGCAAGTTTTGAGGATAATGCACGATGCTGTTTGAAAAATCATTCGCAGTTAATCCTTTGGTTAAAACAGCGTTACTAGTTGTATCGATATGTACATAAACTGAATCAGTCATCATGCCCCTCCTCACTTGATTTCTCAACTATTTTATTTTACAACAATTGTAAGAAAAAAGCTTGTTTCTTTTATTTTAAAATTCCATTACAAAGTCACGCTTTCATTGAAAATAATCGTAGCTTTCAAATTGCTTTAAATTTGGTGTCAGTTATTTTTTAGGAAAGAATAATGAATTATTCTATCTTTATCCATTTTAGATGCATTCGTTCAAACAAGAATTTTTTTCAAGAGACTGCTATACTTGAAGAAAAAGGAGAAAGTAATGGATATCCAACCGATTTATTGGTCAGAAAGGCAACGGCTACACAATGAAAGTCAAAAAATGATGCAACCATTTCCATTTTTCAATGAACAACCAAAAAGTCGCGACTCTTTTTGGCAAGCGACAAAAAAGAAAAATGCATGGCGAGTCAAAGTCGGTAAGCTAGTCCTCTACTTTGAAAAGAAAACGGGAAAGGCAAGTGAGTCAGATCATTTAGTTATAACGAATGTATTGGTCAATGAAGCTTTTCAACAATGGCGTCAACTATTTACGTTGCTGGAAAGTTGCGCGCGTTACTTTTTGAAATCTGCTTGTCAGTTTTCTTTTTCACAATCAGTTTCTTCACAAATGACAGAACTCTTTATCAAGTTTGGGTATCAAAAAGTTGATACTACGGCAACTCGATGGGTGAAAAAAATTTCTGGACATCTTGCTGTGGTTTTTGGTGGAGGCGGGGCACACGGAGCGTATCAAATTGGCGTGTGGAAAGCGTTACAAGAAGCTGGCTTTTCAATTGAGATCATTACGGGTACGTCAGTCGGTGCAATCAATGGTATTTTGATGTTACAAGATGATTTGAATCAAGCCGAATTTTTATGGACGAATTTATCGACCAATCAGGTTTTAGCTGTGCCAGAAAACTTACCTTTAACTGATTTGCGCCAACAATTGTTGACCGATATTCGTCAAATGACTAAGACGGCTGTTTTGACTCGTGGTATTTCTTCAATGCCATTAGAAAAATTGCTGAGAAAATCATTGGATTTAAATCACCTCGTTCAAAAAACGAAACCACAACTATTTACAGTTACGACTAAAATCCCTGAAATGATTGAGAAAGTGGTACCTATTCAAAAGATGCCACCAGAACAAATTCCTGATTGGATCGTTGCTTCTGCTTCTTTTTATCCAGCGATGGCCTATAAAAAAATTGACAAAGAGCGGTATATTGATGGGGGGTATAAAAATAATCTGCCAGTAGATGTTGCGATAGAACAAGGAGCAACTGAAGCTTTTGTGGTAGATGTCCAAGGACCTGGGATTACTAAAAGAGTCAAAAAACCATTAGGATTTGTTGAATGGCATTGTCGCTCACTTTGGACACTGGGAACATTTCTGATTTTTGATGGACAGCGTAATTCATTGAATTTACAATTAGGTTATTTGGAAACAAAAAAGCAACTACACCAATATGAAGGTCATTGGTATACCTTTGATTCGACTGTTTTGGCTGAAAAAATTTGGAAAAAATTCTTGCGCATATTAGCTCAGGAAAAAAAATTAGATCTTTCTTTTTTCTATGACGTAAAATTTTGGGAGAATTTGCGTAATGTATATAAAGACAGGGTCGTCATTGAAACATGCGGATTAGCAATGCTAGAACTATTGGCAAAACAAATGTATTTACTACCTAATAAAGTTTATCAAGTACCAGAAATGCTTGCGTTGATTCGTGAGAAAGAACAACGCCCTTTTACAGAAATTGTTACGAAAGAAATTGGGTTACTAAGTCTGGAAGAGTGGTGGTCTTCTTCGAGAGAACAACGTTTAGAACAAAAATTGACGAGACTAGCAAAAAAACTTTATGCTAGTACACAAGAGATGGTTCAAGGGTTACTTAACGGACAACCAGTGGACACATTATTTGTTTTATATGCACATTATCTTAAGGAGGAACAAGAATGGCACAAGAATTTTCCTATGAAATCATAGAAGAAATTGCAATTTTATCTGAGAATGCAAAAGGCTGGCGTAAAGAATTAAATTTGGTTAGTTGGAATGGTCGTCCGCCGAAATTTGATTTGCGCGACTGGTCACCAGAACATGAAAAAATGGGTAAAGGATTGACATTGACTAACGAAGAATTTGAAGCACTGCAAAAAGCAATAGAAAACATGTAAGAAAGGACCCTGTCGAATGAAAAGTATGACCGGTTTTGGCAAAGCAATCCGCGAAACAAAAGAGTATCAATTAGATATCGAGATTAAAAGTGTCAACCAACGTTTTTTAGATATTCAATTACGCAGTCCGAAACTTCTAAATTTTCTCGAAGGTGACATGCGGCAGTTGATTAAACAACAACTTACTCGTGGACGTGTTGAAGTTTTTGTGAATGTAACGCACATTGGAGAAAATGCGAAACAAGTCGAAATCGACTGGTCGTTGATTGATTCATTAGTGACGCAACTTTCTCAAGGGGTACATGATCGATTCGGTGGGGAAGTTCAACTTTCGGTAGCATCCTTGATTGAGCGTCTAGCATTACAAGAAAAATTTGTCTCGGTCAGTGAACCAGAAAAAGCAGATGAAGAACAACTAAGGCTACTAGTTCAAGAAACATTGACTGAAGCATTGGGTGCAATTGAACGTAGTCGTGAAGTAGAAGGTCAAGCATTAGCTACTGTATTATTGCAGAATCAAGCCGAATTTTCGCAAGTGTTAGACAATCTATCAGCCTTTGTTGAAACATATGAACAAGAATTCCAAATACGTTACCAAAAAAAATTGGAAGAATTTTTAGGCGATAAAGTCGATGAGCAACGATTGTTGACGGAGTTGGCCATTTTATTAGAGCGTGGGGATATTCATGAAGAACTAGATCGCTTGTTTATCCATCTCGGAAAATTAAATGACTTAATTATGATGCCTACACCAGTTGGTCGAGAACTTGACTTTCTAATCCAAGAAATGAACCGAGAAGTGAACACGATTGGATCAAAATCAAGTGCAATTGAAATCAAAAACCAAGTAGTCCAATTAAAAACGATTTTGGAAAAAATTCGTGAGCAAGTCCAAAATATTGAATAATTGCACGAAACAGAAAAAGGAGGAAATTTGTAATGAACTATTATGATATTACTTTTCATGAATTAAGTGGCAAAAGTGTGGTTAAAAGAAATGTCCCATCAGACAAAGAAGGATTCGATGTTTGGCAAGACGCCTGCGTAAAAATTTCAGACCAAGAACTAAATATTTTAATCAATGATGGGACATATGTAACGCTTAATCGAAAATACATCGTGCGTATGGATACACAAGAAGTTAGTGATCCAACAGAAAAAGTACTCAGCCGAAAGGACGAAATCATTGGCGTCGTGAATACTTTGTCTAACATGGGATTTTAATTTTTTAACTAAAATCAATTGTGCTGCCTCATCAATGATAACAAAAGTTGCACCAGAAGCTTGGTCGCAGCTTTTTTATTTTGTGGAAGAAACAAGCTTTTCTCTTCTAGTTTCAAGCAAAGGTGGCTTTTTTAGGAAAATCTGTCTATAATAAAGAGAACCTTGAAAGTTGCAGAAAAAAAGTGCAAAATAAACGATAAGCAAGAAAAGACTAGTTGAAAGGACGTCGTCATGTCAGAGCGTGGATTATTAATCGTATTGTCAGGTCCATCCGGTGTAGGAAAAGGAACCGTACGTAAAGCAATTTTTGAGAGTGAGGATAATGATTTTCAATATTCAATCTCAATGACTACTCGTAAAATGCGAGAAGGAGAAGTCGAAGGAGTGGACTATTTCTTTCGAAGCAAAGAAGAATTTGAAGCGATGATTGAAGCTGGTGAAATGCTTGAATACGCAGAGTATGTTGGAAATTATTATGGCACACCATTATCATATGTGAATCAAACCTTGGACGAAGGAAAAGATGTATTTTTAGAGATTGAAGTTCAGGGAGCACAGCAAGTGAAAGATAAAGTGCCAGATGGTGTATTTATCTTTTTGACACCGCCCGATCTAGTGGAATTAAAATCACGAATTGTTGGTCGTGGAACGGATGCAGAAGAAGTTATTGAAGAACGTATGAGAGTTGCTAAAGAAGAAATCGAAATGATGGCCCTTTATGATTATGCCGTTGTAAATGATGAAGTTCCGTTAGCTGTTAATCGGATTAAAGAAATTATTGCTAGCGAACACTTTCGAGTAGATCGGGTAATCGGAAAATATATTAAAATGTTAAAGGAGATGTAGTCTTATGATGTTGAAGCCTTCAATTGACTCATTGTTAGACCGAGTAAATTCAAAATACTCATTAGTAATTTTATCAAGTAAACGTGCCCATGAACTAGATGCTGGAGCACAACCAACATTAGATTCATTTGAATCTGTAAAAAGTGTGGGACAAGCACTTGAAGAAATCGATGCAGGAAATGTGATCAATGATCCACATCCCGAATTGAAACGTGAGCGTCTACGTATGGAAAATGAAGAACGCCAAGCAAAAAAAGAACGTGAGCAACAAGAATTAGAATCACGTATTCGCGAAGAACAAAAACTATAAATCCAAGGGCTGTGACTAGAGTCACGGCTCTCTTTTTAATTTTTCAAATAAAAGAAGAAGTGAGCTAGCTAGTTTATTTTTTTGTTACGAAATAGTAGAAATTAGGACAAACCAAGGGTTTTCTAGTAAAATAAGCACGGATCTTTTTTACTAAAATTGGTATCAAAGGAGGGAAAAGTTGTGGGAGTAATTGCAGAAGTGATTGTAGACGTACCGACGATGCAAACGGATCAACCTTTCACGTATCTCGTTCCCTTCACGTTAGAAGCGGAGTTACAAGTGGGGATGCGCGTGGAGGTTCCTTTTGGAAAAGGAGACCGACATGTTCAAGGATTTGTTATTAGATTGAATGATGAACTGGCTCAGACTGATGTTCAATTGAAATCAATTATTCGTGTGCTGGATTTAGCACCTGTTGTTAATCAAGAGCTATTAGCATTAGCTGACTACATGAAAACAATTACCTACGCATTCAAAATCACTTGTCTTCAAACGATGTTGCCAAGTGTAATGAAGGCAGAGTATGACAAAATCATTTATCCTTTGAAACCATCAGCTGAAACACAAGAATTCTTTCGAGAACGAGAAGTGATTTCTTGGAAAGAAGCAGAGTCTTTAGGTGTTGTTTCGCAGTTGATGCATTGGCGAAAAAAGAAATTAGTTGATATTCGTTATGAAGTTCATACTAAAAACAAAGTGAAGACAATCCGAATGGTTCACTCACTTTTAAAAGAAGCGCAGATTGAGGAAGAGTGGGGAAAGCTACGTCAAAATGCTAAAAAGCAAAAAGAATTATTACTTTGCTTATCTGAAGTAGTAAAGGATGAACCACTTGCGTACTTTAAAGATAAAGGAATCAGTAGTGCTGTGTTAAACCAAGGAAAAGAGAAGGGCTGGCTTCGTTTTGAAGAAGTCGAGCGTTATCGTGATCCCTATCAACATCGTTCATTTGAACAAACTAGTGCGTTAGATTTGAACCAAGAACAACAATTCGCAGTCGATCAAATCACCACTGCGTGTCAAACGCAAAAAGAAACCATTTTTTTATTAGAAGGTATTACCGGAAGTGGAAAAACAGAAGTCTATCTGCAAAGTATTGCCGAAGTTTTAGCTGCGAAAAAGACAGCTATCATGTTAGTACCTGAAATCGCATTGACACCACAAATGGTTGAGCGATTCAAAGGACGTTTTGGAGAAGCCGTTGCGGTGTTACATAGTGGACTATCGCAAGGAGAAAAATATGACGAGTGGCGTAAAATCGAGCGGAATGAGGCACAAGTAGTCGTTGGTGCTCGTTCAGCGATTTTTGCACCGTTAGAAAATATTGGTCTGATTATTATTGATGAAGAACATGAGTCGAGTTATAAACAAGACGAAACCCCACGCTATCATGCGAGGGACTTAGCAATTTGGCGGGGAAAATATCATCATTGTCCAGTATTATTAGGAAGTGCGACACCTTCTCTTGAATCACGTGCAAGAGCACAAAAGGGAGTGTATCAACTTCTGACTTTGAATAAACGAGCAAAAAGTAGTGCGCAATTACCTGTAATTGACATTGTGGATATGCGAGAAGAATTCCAAAAACATAAAGCTGCAACTTTTTCTAGCCAGCTACAAGCTAAAATTCAAGATCGTTTAGAGAAAAAGGAGCAGACGGTTCTATTATTAAATCGTCGCGGTTATTCTTCGTTTGTTATGTGTCGTGACTGTGGTTTTGTTTTACCTTGCCCAAACTGTGATATCTCTTTAACATTGCACATGGACAGTAAGTCAATGCGTTGCCATTATTGTGGACACGAAGAAGCAATTCCTCATCGTTGTCCAAATTGTGGTGGGAACAAAATTCGTTATTATGGCACAGGTACGCAGAAAGTAGAAGAAGAATTACAAACTTTGTATCCTGAAGCTCGTATTTTACGAATGGATGTTGATACTACTCGGAAAAAAGGAGCACATGAACGGATTTTGCAAAAATTTGGTGCGAAGGAAGCAGATATTCTTCTAGGAACACAGATGATTGCTAAAGGACTAGACTTTCCAGATGTAACTTTGGTAGGCGTTTTAAATGCGGATACCTCACTAAACTTGCCTGACTTTCGATCAAGTGAGCATACTTTTCAATTGTTAACACAAGTTTCAGGAAGAGCCGGACGAGCTGAAAAAGCTGGTGAGGTAGTCATCCAAACCTTTAATCCAGAACATTACGCGATCGAGTTAGTAAAAGAGCAAAATTACGAACGTTTTTATCAAAAGGAAATGCAAGTTCGTCATCGTGGGGGCTATCCACCGTATTACTTTACAGTGAAAATTACTACGAGCCATCCAGAAGAACAAGTAGCTGCAAAAAAAATCTTTCAGATTGCGCAACTGCTCAAACAGACGTTAAGTAACCAGAGTTTGATTTTAGGTCCAACACCAAGTATGATTTTGCGTGTGAAGAATCGTTATTACTATCAACTGATTATTAAATACAAGCACGAACCTCAGCTAGCAAATGTGTTGGATGATATTTTAGATAAAAGCCAAAAAGAACAACGCCAAGGATTATTTGTGGCGATCGATAATGAACCATTACATTTTATTTGAGAAAGGACACTATATGCGCTACCCAATCTTGATTCACCCAAATGATAAGTTAAAACGAACAGCTCAACCCATCGACGTCATCACTGATGAAACAGTCGCACTACTAGATGACCTGTATGAAACAATGGTTGCAATGGACGGTATTGGTATTGCAGCACCACAAGTAGGAAAAAATCTTCGTTTAGCAATCGTTGAAGTTGACGAAGGGGACAAATTCGAATTGATCAATCCTGAAATTATCGAAGCAAAAGGAGAAAGTTTAGATGTGGAAGGCTGCTTGAGTATTCCTCATGTTTATGGAACTGTGAAACGTGCAGATGAGGTAACCGTGCGCTATTTTGATCGTGAAGGACAAGAAATGGAAGTAACGGCATTTGACTACTTAGCACGAGCATTTCAACATGAAATCGATCATTTAGATGGTATTTTGTTTGTTGAAAAAATGATTGAACAAATTCCTGAAGAAGAACTTGAAAAATATATGGAGGAGCACCTAAATGACTAATATTGTATTTATGGGAACGCCAGCTTTTTCTGTCCCAATACTAGAAGGATTATTGGAAGCTGGCTATACAGTTCAAGCTGTAGTGACACAGCCCGATCGACCAGTCGGTAGAAAAAAAGTGATCACGCCAACACCAGTCAAAGAAGCAGCATTAAAGCATGGGTTACTGGTACTACAACCAGAAAAGATCTCCGGCTCAGAAGAAATGGGAAAAATCATCGAATTACAACCAGATATTTTGATTACGGCTGCGTTCGGTCAATTTTTACCAGAAAAACTACTACAAGTTCCTAAACACGGAGCAATCAATGTCCATGCCTCTTTGTTACCTAAATATCGTGGAGGAGCACCTGTACACTATTCGATTATCAATGGTGAAAAAGAAACAGGTGTAACCATTATGGAAATGATTAAAAAAATGGATGCGGGTGGTATTTTTGCGCAAGAAAGCTTGCCGATTACCAAACAAGATGATGTTGGGACAATGTTTGATAAATTAAGTTTATTAGGAAAAGAACTCTTATTAAAAACATTACCAAGTATTTTGGATGGTAGTTTAGCACCAACTCCTCAAGATGAAGAAAAAGTGACCTTTTCTCCTAATATTACAAGAGAGCAAGAAGCAATCGACTGGAATAAAACAGCCGAAGAAGTTGATAATCAAGTACGCGGAATGCGCCCTTGGCCAATCGCTTTTACAACGTATGAAGATGTTCGTTGGAAATTACTAGTAGTGGAACCACTTCCAGAGGAAACAAACGAAGTTCCCGGTACGATTATTCGCAAAGACAAGAAGAATCTTTGGATCGCGTGTGGCAATCAAACAGTACTAGCAATCAAAGAATTACAACCTGCAGGTAAAGGGAAGCAGACCATTCAAGCGTTTCTAAATGGCAGCGGACAACATGTAGTGGTTGGACAGCAGGTGAAATAATGGCAAAAATCCCGAATAGTATGAAGAAATCTGTACGCTATATGGCTTTAATGACCTTAGAAAGAGTTTCTAAAGGTGGAGCGTATTCCAATCTTTTATTAAATGAAATGATTAACAAAGGAAAGCTTAATCCAAAAGATATTGGCTTATTTACAGAACTTGTTTATGGAACGATTAGTCACCAATTATTACTTGAATTTTATATCACGCCTTTTATTGCTAAAGCAAAAAAGGTAGACGAATGGGTCAAAACATTGCTACTCTTGTCTGTTTACCAGTTGGAATTTTTAGACAAGGTTCCAGATCATGCGATTTTGAATGAAGCAGTAGAAATTGCAAAAGTAAAAGGAAACCCCGGGACAGGAAAATTCGTGAATGGCGTATTGAGAAGCTACCAACGTCAAGGAAAACCTGATGTAGAAGCAATCAAAGATCCCATAGAACGATTGGCAGTGAAAATCAGTCTACCTGTTTGGTTGACGCAATGTTTTATCGATCAAATTGGGTTTGAAGAAACAGAAAAACTGGGTCATTCACTTTATGTGCCGAGTCATGCAAGTGGACGCGTCGATGTTCGTCGCCTTTCACGTGAACAAGCAATCGCTGTTTTAAATGAAGAAGAGATCTCTGTGAAAGAAAGCCAAGTTAGCCCCTATGGTGTTGTTGCAGAAAAAGGTCATTTAGCTTCTAGCTCACTATTTCATGATGGGTTGCTAACAGTTCAAGATGAGAGCTCAATGCTAGTTGCACCAGCAATGCAAATTGAACCAGAACATCACGTACTGGATGCGTGTGCTGCGCCCGGCGGTAAAACGACGCACATTGCGACATTTTTAGATTCAACATGTGGCGGCGAAGTGATTGCTCTCGATGTTCATGATCATAAAGTAAAACTCATTGAAGAAAATGCAGCTCGCTTAAATGTTTCTTCAGCAGTTTTTGCACAAAAAATGGATGCACGAGAAGTACAACAAACTTTTGAACCAGAACAATTCGATCGTATTTTAGTCGATGCACCATGTTCAGGTTTGGGCTTGTTGCGTCGAAAACCAGACATCCGCTATAAAAAAAATCCACAAGATTTAGAAAATTTACCTAAAATTCAATTAGCAATTTTGGAAAGCTGTGCCCCTACGTTAAAATCGTCAGGAATCTTAACTTATAGCACATGCACTATTCTAGCTGATGAAAATCAAGGAGTCATTGAGACCTTCTTGAAACGCCATCCTGAATTTGAAAGGATTGATGTTTTAGTGAGTCCTGTGCTAAAATCATCAATCGAAGATAAAATGTTAACTTTGTATCCACATCAATTTAATACAGATGGCTTTTTTATCTGTTGTTTGCGTAAAAAGTAATGAGGTGAAGAAATGCAAATTGAATTTCAATCAGATGTAGGAAGACGCCGTAATACAAACCAAGACTATGCGAATGTATTTACTAATCAAGAAGGAATCAAGTTGGCGGTTTTAGCTGATGGAATGGGAGGGCATCGTGCAGGTGACATTGCCAGTCAAATGGCTGTGACCAATTTAGGTGCTGACTGGGAAGGACAAACACTAAAAGATAGTGAGAAAATTGCTCAGTGGTTTATTCAGGCCATCCAAAATGAAAATGTTAAAATTTATCAGCGAGGACAGGAAAAGCCAGAATACAATGGGATGGGTACAACTGTTGTTGCTGTCGCTTTGTCAGATACAAGATTTACGATTGCAAATGTTGGAGATAGTCGTGCCTATTTAGTGCGTGAAGATCAACTAAAACAGTTAACAGAAGATCATTCATTAGTAAATGAACTAGTTAAGTCTGGTGAAATCAGTCAAGAAATGGCAGTGAACCATCCAAGAAAAAATATTTTGACGCGATCGGTAGGAATGCCGGGAACGGTTGAAGTAGATGTTGCAACTTATTCTTGGCAACTTGGGGATCGATTATTACTTTGCTCAGATGGGCTTACTAATATGTTGTCGGAAGAAATGATTGGATCAATTATTGATGGTACAGGTTCGCTTACGGATAAAGTAAAAGAATTGATCGATCGTGCAAACGAGGCAGGTGGTGCTGATAACATTACTGCACTTCTTATCGAGTATAAGGAGGACTGTGCATGATCGAGTTAGGCAAGAAACTAAATGGACGTTATCAAATTACCGGCAATATTGGCAGTGGCGGAATGGCAAATGTCTTCTTAGCCCATGATCTAATCTTAGATCGTGATGTCGCTGTCAAGGTCTTACGATTTGACTTTCAAAACGACAAAACTGCTATCCGTAGATTTCAAAGAGAAGCGTTAGCAGCAACTGAATTGGTTCATCCGAACATCGTGAGTGTATACGATGTTGGAGAAGAAGCAGATATGCAGTATTTAGTAATGGAATATGTGAAAGGGATGGATCTCAAACGATATATCCAAACCCATTATCCAATTCCATATCAAACAGCTGTTGATATTATGCAACAAATTTTATCAGCGATTTCGTTGGCCCACAATCATCAAATTATTCATCGCGATCTAAAACCTCAAAATATTTTGATTGACCACGAAGGTGTCGTGAAGATTACTGATTTTGGTATTGCGATTGCATTATCTGAAACATCAATTACCCAAACAAATACAATGCTAGGCTCCGTACATTATTTGTCACCCGAACAAGCAAGAGGAAGTATGGCTACTAAGCAATCTGATATTTATGCGCTTGGAATTATTCTCTATGAAATGTTGACAGGAAGTGTACCGTTTGATGGTGAATCAGCGGTAACGATTGCCTTGAAACATTTTCAAGATGAATTACCTTCGATTAAAGCAATTGATCCTGGAGCGCCACAAGCATTAGAAAACGTTGTGTTGAAAGCAACTGCGAAAGAACCAACTGATCGTTATTTGACAGCTGATGAAATGAATGAAGATTTAGCAACCGTTCTTTCTCCTGCGCGTGCGAACGAGCCAAAGTGGGAACCACAAGCTATGTTGAATGAAACAAAAGTGCTGACACCGATTGATGCAGATTCGCCAATGCCAGATTCGTTTAAATCAATGCGTTTGCCAGATGAACATGACGTTTGGGAGCAACCGAATCACCCACCAGAAGAAGAGGAAGAAAAACCAAAGAAAAAACGAAAAAAATGGTGGATTTTACTCATTCTTGTTTTACTCGGATTAGGTATCGGTGCGGGTGTGTTTTTTGCTTCTGGTGGCCGAGGTGAAGTGGAAGTGCCAGATGTATCAGATTTAACAGAATCAGCAGCTCGAACAATGTTGGAAAATGCGAATCTAAAAGTAGCAAGTGAAACAGAAGAAATTGCTGATGATAAAATTGAAGAAGGAAATGTGGTTAAGACAGATCCTGCAGCAAAAACAACTGTGAAAAAGAATCGCGAAGTAAAATTATATTTAAGTAGCGGCTCTAAAAAAATCAAATTAAAAGATTACACAGGCGTAAGCTATGATGAGGCAAAAGCCAACTTAATTGACTTAGGATTTTCAGAGGACCAAATTAAGTCGGAAGAAGAGTATAGTTCTGAAATTGAGAAGGACATGATTATTTCTCAGACACCCACAGACGGAGAGGTTGATCCAGATTCTGATACGATTACTTTCAAAGTAAGCAAGGGAGCCGAACCTGTCTTTTTATATAATCATACGGGTGAAAACTATGATGAAGTTTATAGTACATTGCTAGCTGCAGGCTTTTTAGCCTCGAATATTAGTGTGAGTTATGACTATAGTGATACAATAGCTGCGGGAAATATTATTAGCCAAACTCCTAGCTCAGGAGAATTTACAGCGGCTGAAACAGCTGTTAGTTTTGTAGTCAGCCAAGGTGCCGAGGAAAAACCAAGCCGTCTGAATGACATTTCAGGTTATTCGAAGAGCGAAGCACAAAATTATTTATCTGGAATTGGTGCTGAATATATTGGACACGAAACTTCTGAATACTCGGATACTGTGGACAAGGATAAAGTTATTCGGACTGATCCAGGTGTCGGTGCAAGTATTAATAAAGGCGACATCGTAAGTGTTGTTTATTCTAAAGGGCCAGATCCGGCGAAAGCTTCTTCAAAAGATTCTTCGGAAAAAAATTCCTCAAGTAGTTCAACAAAAGAAACAACAGATGGGTCAGAAAAATCAACCGAAGAAAATAAATCACAAGAATAAATACAGACGTCTTGAAACAGTAATTTAATTAAGTAAAAAAGAATTATGTTGTTAGTGAAAATCTAATGACATGATTCTTTTTTTTGAACAAAGGGAAAATAAATTTTTTAGAGCGTAATAAGTTTACCTGTAAAGGCATAAGAATTCTTTTTCCTGTGTTAAAATAAATAAAAAACGGAGGTGGCACAAATCAGAGGACAAATTAGAAAAGCAATCAGTGGTTTTTATTATGTTTATGCAGATGGGGAAACCTACCAAACGCGAGGAAGAGGAAATTTCCGTAATCGAAAAATCAGTCCATTAGTTGGTGACCAAGTCATTTTTGAAAGTGAAAATAAAACAGATGGCTATTTACTAGAAATTTTGCCACGAAAAAATCAATTAGTAAGGCCGCCTGTGACGAATGTTGATTTAGGTGTGATCGTCACAAGTTTAGTTGAACCGAATTTTTCAGCGAATTTACTGGATCGTTTTTTAGTGATGCTCGAGTATGAAATGATCCGACCAATTATTTTTCTAACAAAAACGGACTTAGCACCGAACGATCCAAAAATTGAAGAGATCAAAGAAGTCTATGAGAAAATTGGTTATCCAGTCATAGTACCGAAACAATCAGGAGATACTGACGAATTAATTCGTTATTTTCCAAACCAATTAACTGTTTTTATGGGGCAGTCAGGGGCAGGTAAGTCCACGTTGCTTAATCAAATTTCGCCAGAATTACAGTTAGCAACAGCAGAAATCTCAGATTCTCTTGGCCGAGGAAAGCATACAACGCGTCATGTTGAATTAATTCCGTTGTACGATGGATTAGTCGCTGATACGCCAGGCTTTAGTTCGATTGATTTTCTAACGATTGAAGCAACAGAATTACCAAAACAATTTCCAGAATTTGTTGAAGCGTCTGCACACTGTCGTTTTCGTGAATGCATGCACGCGAAAGAACCTGGGTGTGAGGTCAAGCATCAAGTGGAAAATGGGGAAATTGCACAAACACGCTATGATAACTATTTGCAATTTTTACAAGAGGTTGAAAAACGAAGACCCATTTACAAAAAAGAGAGTAAAAGAAAATAGGGGGAAATCAAATGAAATTAGCACCATCAATCTTAAGTGCAGACTTTGCCAACTTACAACGTGATATTGAATTAGTAGAAAAAGGCGGAGCAGATTACATCCATGTCGATGTTATGGATGGCCAATTTGTACCAAACATTACATTAGGGCCCAATGTTGTCCAAGCAATCCGTCCTGTGACGAAATTACCTTTGGATGTCCATTTGATGATTATAAATCCAGAAAATTATATTACGGATTTCGCGAAAGCTGGTTCCGACATTATTACTGTCCACGCCGAATCAACACCACATATTCATCGAGCTGTTCAAATGATCAATGATTTAGGAGTAAAATCGGGTGTTGTGATCAATCCCGGTACACCTGTTTCGTCAATCCAACATGTGTTGTCTATTGTTGATCAAGTCTTGGTTATGACTGTAAATCCTGGTTTTGGAGGTCAAAGTTTTATTGAAGAAACAGTTGTTAAAATCGCTGAATTAGATTTGCTTCGTCAAGAAAACGGGTATCATTACGCAATCGAAGTTGACGGTGGAATTGTTCCAGAAACAGCAAAAATTTGTAAAGAGGCAGGAGCAGATGTTTTTGTTGCAGGCTCTTACATCTATGCTTCAGAAGATCCAATTCATCAAATCAATCAATTAAAAGAGGCTTTGAGCTAAAATGAAAATTTTATTAGCAGCAGGCGGGTCACCTCAAGAATGGCCAGAGATAACAAGCTCTGAGTATGACTATCATGTTGGTATTGACCGTGGAGCGTTCTATTTATTGCAACAAGGTTTATCTGTAGAAATCGCTGTAGGTGATTTTGATTCGTTGAATGAGGAAGAACGCACTTATGTTTTTTCGCAAGCAGAGTTGGTTGTTCAATCACCAGCAGAAAAAGACGACACGGACACTCAATTAGCATTGGTTTCCACATTTGAACGCTACCCTGAAGCAGAGTACACTTTAGTAGGAGCTACTGGTGGTCGCTTAGATCATTTGCTATCTAACTTATGGTTAGGATTGGAACCGCGTTTTCAGCCATATATTCAGCGATTGACTCTGGCAGATCGTCAAAACAATTTGAGCTATTATTTGCCAGGCAGTTATTCGATTAAAAAAATACCAGAAATGAAATACTTGGCTTACTGTTGTTTGACGCCTGTCAATCATCTGAATATCAAAGAAAGTAAATATGAACTGGAAGATACCACTGTTGCTCAGCCAACTTCATATGCAAGTAATGAATTTGTTTCTGATACAGCTAAATTTTCATTTGAAACGGGTGTAATAGCTGTAATTCAAAGCAAAGATTAAGGAACTTCCTTGGCTAGAATTTCACAAACGTGGACACTTGAACAACTAAAGTAAGTATAGTGAAAAAGATTTGCTAAAAAAAGATTAAGAGAAGTAACTTGCCTTTTGTTTCAAGGTGTTTAGTGCTAAAATTAAATGCAAGAGTCTAATTAATTCGAGGTGTCTTTGTGAAGAAGTTCAATCCCAATAAAAATATTATTATTACGTTGATTATTGTCATTATTGTGGTGACAATTTTAAGTGTAACAGCTGCTCAACGAGCAAATGAAGGAAAAACCAATTTATTTCAATCTGTTGTTAATGACAGTGTTGCTATTATTGACAAAGCCGTTTTTGCACCAGCAAGATGGGTCGGAAACGGTGTGAATTCTGTCCACAATTTATTTTCTACTTATTCTGAAAATGAGCGACTAAAAGAGCGCTTAGACAGTTATGATGAAGTGGCGCAACAAAATAAAAATTATCAAAAAGAAATTGAATCATTGAAGAAAGAGCTTGATTTGAATCAAACCTTGACTAGTTATGAGAAAGTCACGGCTAACGTGATTACCCGTTCACCTGATAGTTGGCAAGATATGTTGACTGTTGATAAAGGTTCAAGAGATGGCGTCAAATCAAATATGGCTGTTATGTCACAAAAAGGTTTAGTTGGACGAGTAGTTGAGGTAAATGCAGCTTCTTCCAAAGTTGAATTACTAACTTCAGCTAATGAAAGCTCAGATCATTTTCCAGTAAAAGTGAACTCTGCAAATGGAGATGCTTTTGGTTTACTTAAGGGGTACGACGAAACTGGGCAAGCATTGGTTGCAACGCAACTGACTGGTGATACAGACATCAAAGAAGGCGATGTTGTACAGACATCTGGTTTAGGTGGTAATTCACCTGCTAACTTGCCAATCGGGACAGTTACAAAAGTCAAACCTGACAGTAATGGCCTAGATCGAGAAGTTTATATCAAACCTTATGCACAGATGTATGACTTATCCGTTGTAACGATCATCCAACGTTTAGTGGAGGATGAATAGTTTATGCTGAAAAAAGAAACGATGAAGTATTACTTGCCTGTTATCTTATTCTTTCTTATGCTTTTGGATGGACA
The DNA here is from genome assembly GCF_017315945.1 of Candidatus Enterococcus courvalinii. Taxonomy (GTDB): domain Bacteria; phylum Bacillota; class Bacilli; order Lactobacillales; family Enterococcaceae; genus Enterococcus_B; species Enterococcus_B courvalinii. The sequence continues at coordinate 24,082 of NZ_JAFLWI010000010.1, read as the reverse complement.
GGTAACTAGAGTTTTAGGTGAGTGGACCAAGGGTGTCTACATGGCAAATGCACATTTTTTGATTCTCGCATTACTATTTTGTAGCCTGAGTTTTTCAAAAAGATATCTGTTAATTACGACAATTATTTTAGGCGCTGTTTTTGATATGTATTATATTGGCGTCATTGGCATTTACGCTGTAGCACTTCCACTAATTATTTTTATTATGTACTCAATGAGTCAAACGATTCATACAAATATATTTACTGAATTTTTTAGTATGATTATTTTTGTGACTGGGTATGAACTATTTACGTTAATCATCCAGTTGATTTTCAAACTTGCAATAGTTAATACGAACTACTTTATTACCCAGTTTTTAGGACCAACATTGCTATTAAATATGATTATTTTTGCTATATTTGTATTCCCATTTAAGAAATTATTCAGTGATGAATAATTTCTTTTTTTGTTCCTAACAATTTTGTCATTTTATAATTGTATTTTGAAATATTTTTGTAACATAACTATTATATCGTTGACATACAGCTATGGTACAATTTTCATATCGTTAAGAAAGACTTAAATATTTTTAGATATTTATTAAATTAAGCCAGTCGGAGGAATGAAGAGTGAAAAAGAGTTTATTATCAGCAGTAATGGTTTGTTCAATGACTTTAACTGCCGTAGCATCACCGATCGCTGCCGCGGCAGATGATTTCGATTCACAGATCCAACAACAAGATAAGAAAATTGCGGACCTACAAAACCAACAATTAGATGCACAATCACAAATTGATGCTTTGGAAAGTCAAGTTACTGATATTAACACACAAGCTCAAGATTTATTATCAAAACAAGAAACTTTACGTAATGAATCTGCTCAATTAGAAAAAGAAATTGCAGATTTACAAGAACGTATTGAAAAACGCCAAGATACAATTCAAAATCAAGCGCGTGAAGCACAAGTAAAAAACACAAGTTCAAATTACATTGATGCTGTAATGGATGCAGATTCATTGGCAGATGCTGTTGGTCGTATTCATGCGATGACAACAATCGTTAAAGCAAACAATGAATTAATTGAACAACAAAAAGAAGATAAAAAAGCTGTTGAAGACAAACAAGCTGAAAACAAACAAAAACAACAAGAACTTGCTGAAAATCAAGCAACGTTAGAAGCTCAAAAAGGTGATCTTTTATCTGCACAAGCTGACTTGAATGTAATGAAAACATCATTAGCTGCAGAACAAGCAACTGCTGAAGATAAGAAAGCTGATTTAAACCGCCAAAAAGCAGAAGCTGAAGCGGAACAAGCTCGTATTCGCGAACAAGAACGTTTAGCAGAACAAGCACGTCAACAAGCTGCTCAAGAAAAAGCTGAAAAAGAAGCACGTGAACAAGCAGAAGCTCAAGCTGCTGCTCAAACAGCAGTTTCTGAATCTACAGCTACTGAATCAACTGTAGTATCTGAATCTTCAGAAGCAGCAACATCTGAATCTTCAGTAGTAGAAGGATCAACAACGCCAGAATCTTCAGTAACAGAAGAATCAACAACACCTGAAGAATCAACAGCACCTGAAACTTCAACGCCTGAAGAATCAACAGTACCTGAAACTTCAGCACCTGAAGAGTCTACAACACCTGAGACTTCAGTACCTGAAGAATCAACAACACCGGAAGCTCCTGTAACAGAAGATTCATCTTCAGAAGCTCCTGTGGTTCAAGAACCAACAACACCAAGTACTGGCAATGACAGTTCAAATACTGGCAACAGTGGTTCAACTACACCATCTAAACCTGTTACACCTCCATCAACTGGTGGTTCATCATCTGTTAATGGTTCAGCTATCGTAGCAGAAGCTTACAAATATATTGGTACACCGTATGTTTGGGGTGGAAAAACTCCAGCAGGATTTGACTGCTCAGGATTTACACGCTATGTATACTTACAAGTAACTGGTCGTGATATCGGCGGTTATACTGTTCCTCAAGAACAAGCTGGAACAAAAATTTCAGTTTCTCAAGCTAAAGCAGGAGACTTATTATTCTGGGGTTCAGCTGGTGGAACTTACCACGTAGCAATTGCTTTAGGTGGTGGACAATATATCCACGCACCTCAACCAGGTGAAAGTGTAAAAGTTGGCTCAGTTCAATGGTTTGCACCTGACTTTGCAGTTAGTATGTAATTTTAATTGAAAAAAAGAGTTAGGCATTTGCCTAACTCTTTTTTGTTTTTACTTAACTAAAACGCATGGACGATTCTTTGATTGAAAAGTCGACCATGCGTTTTGTGATAGAAGAATTATTGCACAAATTCTTCTGTTAATTCCATAAATTGTTGAATATCATCTAAAACCATATCAATTCCAGCTTGCCAGAAATCTGGTTTTGTTAAATCAACACCAAGGTGTTTTTCAGCTAATTCTTCAGTGGTCATGGATGCTGTATCTCTTAGCAAATCAATATATTCTTGTTCAAAGTTTGTGCTTTTTTGATTAGCATAAGCATAAATTCCCATACTGAATAGATAACCAAATGTGTACGGAAAGTTATAAAATGGTACATCATCAATAAAGAAATGTAATTTTGCTGCCCAGAAATACGGATGATAACTAGCTAATGAATTTTGATAGCCTTCTTTTTGTGCATCAACCATCATCGATGTTATTTCTTCTGCAGAAACTAACCCTTTTTGACGAGCTGCATAAAAATTATTTTCAAAAATAAAACGTGAATGAATGTTCATGAACATTGCTAGAGCATTTTGTAACTTAGTATCTAGTAAATTGATTTGTTCTTCTTTAGATTTTGCAGCTTTTAAGGTAGCATCTGCTACTATCAATTCTGCAAAAGTGCTCGCAGTTTCTGCGACATTCATTGCATATTCACGGTTCAATGAAGAAAGATCCCACATTGTACTACTGTGGAAGGCGTGACCAAGTTCATGTGCTAAGGTAGCGACCTCGTTTACGGAGTTACTATAGGTCATGAAGATTCTTGATTCTTTTGTTTCAGGCAATTCGGTGCAGTAACCACCTGGGCGTTTTCCTGGACGATCTTCCGCTTCAATCCAACTTTTTTCAAATGCTGATTGAGCAAAGTTAGCCATTTTTGGACTGAATTTTTTAAAGTTTTCGATGATAAATGCCGCAGCTTCATCAAAGGTAAAAGTTTTTTCTTCCAAATTCCCTAAAATAATTGGTGCATCTTGATCTTGCCACTCCATTTTTTCTTTACCGAAAAGATTTGCTTTTCTTGTCAGATAGTCTACTAAAGGTTGTTTGTTCTTCTCAATTGTTGACCACATAATATCAAGAGTTTCTTTTTTTAAACGATTGTACTCTAACGGCTTTTGCAGATAATCAGTAATACCGTGAAGTTTGTAAGTGGATAAGCGGAAACCATCTAAATGATTTAGCGTGTCGACAAATAGTGGTGCTTTTTCTTTCCATGCTGCTTCCCAAGCAAAGAATAATGTTTTTCTAACTTCAGGGTCAGGATCGCTCATCATTTTATTGAATGCTTGTCCAGCAGAAAGCTCGACTGTTTCGCCGTTCTGAGTGAAAGGAATTGTGATGCTAGCAACGATGGTATCGTAATGGCTACTCCAAGCATTTAGTCCATCAAGTGCTAGAGTATTGATAATATTTTCTTCAGATTCTGATAATAATTGTGCACCGTCACGACGAATTTCATTTAAACGAAACGCAAGTGGTTGAAAATCAGAATTTGCAAGTAATAATTGCCAATGTTCTTCATTTATTTTTGCAAATTTTGTCGAAAGGACAGTTTCTGCTGATTGTAGTCGAGGAAGAAGTGCATAAAGTTTTCCAGATAAAATTTTTGCTTGTGAATCATTTACATTTGCAGATAATAAGGCTGTGATGTAACTATCACATTGAGTAAATCCATCAGAAATTTTTGCTTGAAGTTGTAAAATAGTTTGTAGTTGTTCAAAATTCTCTGGTGAAAATTCCCAATCACCGACAAATTGATAGTAGTCTTTCATTTGTGATTCAAGTTCAGCCAGGCGTTCATTTAATGCTAAAGAATTACTTCCTCCAGAAAAAATAGAGTCAAGATCCCAGTTTAATGAATAGTTCATAAAAAATCTCCCTTCAATTTTTTGTTCAACGTTTAGTATAGCATTATCTAGTAAAAGAAGTCTTTTTTTAGATTGTTGTTTCCGTAAAAAAAAGCTAAGATAGGTTAAAGAGGTGACTTATGAATTCAATTCAAAAACAAATGAAAAATGGAAACTTTTATTTGATCGTTGCTTTGCTGATTGCAGCTATATTATTTTATAGTTCGTCACAAACGTATGTAGAGCAGTCACAAGTTTCCCGACTAGAGGGTTGGTTATCTTCACAGCCTTTTAAAGATACATTGACAACGATTCGCTTTGATTATGGTGGAAGTGAAGTAAGTATTGAGCATTTAGGTTATTTTAAATTTGTAGAGTTTTTTATACGAAAAGCTGCTCATTTTGGTACGTATTTTATTTTAGGTGGTAGCTTGTTCTTGGGTGTATTTCCTAAACTAAAGATTTGGTGGTTAACTGGTATTTTAGCTTGGTTATCAGCTACAGGATATGCAGGGTTAGATGAGTTTCATCAAATGATGACTGGTGGAAGGTCACCAATGTTTCAAGATGTGATGCTTGATTCAATGGGGGCATTGACGGCTGTTCTTTTATGTATCTTGATGAAAGCTTGGAAAAAGAAATTGTAGATTTGAACGATTGCTTTTTCTATCAGAGGGTCTAAAATGAGTAGTGTGAACACAAAGGAGGAATAGAAATGTCAGGACACAGCAAATGGCACAATATTCAAGGAAGAAAAAATGCCCAAGATGCAAAACGGGGTAAAATTTTTCAAAAACTTTCACGAGAAATCTACATGGCAGCAAAATCAGGTGGCCCTGATCCTGCAATGAATCCTGCACTACGTTTAGTGGTAGATAAAGCAAAATCTGCTAATATGCCAAATGACAATGTTGAACGCGCCATCAAAAAAGCGACAACTGCGGCGGATGAAGCAAACTATGATGAAATTACGTATGAAGGATATGGTCCAGGTGGTGTGGCTATCTTGGTACATGCGTTGACAGATAATCGAAATCGGACAGCAACCAACGTGCGCGTAGCTTTTACACGTAATGGAGGATCATTGGGAGAAACTGGGTCTGTTAATTATTTATTTGATCGAAAAGGTTACCTGGTGATTCAACGTGAAGATCTAGCAGTAGATGAAGAGACAATGTTTGAAGATGTCTTGGAGGCTGGCGCAGAAGATTTGCAGACTTCAGCTGAAGTTTTTGAAATTTACACAGCGCCAGAAGATTTTGTAGCTGTTCGTGATCAATTAGAAAAAGATGGCTTTGCTTTTGTGCAGGCTGAGTTGACAATGGTTCCGCAAACAATGATTGCATTAACAGAGGAGCAACGTGAGCAACTAGATAAATTAGTCGACAAATTGGAAGATGATGATGACGTTTCAGAAGTCTTTACTTCTGCTGAACTGTAAAAAAGAGGAGTCAAACGAACATAATTGTTCGTTTGACTCCTCTTTGACTATTAGAATACCAAAACAGGTGTACCTACTTCGACCATTCCAAACAACTCTTTCATGACGCTTGGTGGCGTATTGATACAACCGTGTGAACCACGGGTTTTCCATAATTCACCACCGTATTCAGGTTGCCAATCAGAATCATGAATCCCAACGCCGGTCCAGTCAATTGGCATCCAGTAATCTACTGGGCTGGCATATGGTGTGCCATCATCGTTGGTTCCTTTTAGTACGGAGTTGGTTTCTTTGTTCCAAACGTAAAAGACACCGGCAGGGGTTTGTGTTGCTGGCTTACCAGAAACGATATCTGTTTCAAGTGCGACTTTGCCGTCTTTGTAGTACCACATGTGTTGGTTTTGTAAATCAACTTCAATGTAAGTATCTTCAATTAAAGAATGATCAGCAGTTGTACTTCCTTGGACAATCGGTGAGCGAGTAAAATCTTGACCAGCTAAAATTTGTTTCTTTAGAGCTGTGACTTCGTCTTCTGTTTGAATAGTCCAACTGTACGTTCCTGTTGGGACATTTACTTCCCCGCGTTTTGTGCTGTTAAATACAGTATCATTTGTACTTGTATTATATTCTTGACCTAACTCAGTTACATATTGCGTCACTTTGTCAGTATCTAAATCGATTTTTCCGTCTGAATAAATTAGCCAATCAGCTAAATCATTTGTAGGGATTTGAAATGTCTTTCCATTGATACTATAAGTTGCTTTGACTTTAGCAATATTGTTCATAGATGTTAATTGTTGGTTTAGCTCTTTGTCGTCAGCAGTAACTTTAGCTTTTTGCTTAAAATCATTCAAATCAATTTGTTTTTCATTTGTAGCAGCAACTTCTTTGATTTCTTTGACTGTTGCATCTACATCAATTGAATCACCATTGACTTCAGGTGTAATAGCAAATCCGTCGTCTGTTTTTTTGATGCTTGCGTCTTGGGTCTGTTTTCGATTACTATTTAAATCATTTAGCTTTGTTGTCAGTTCACCAATTGTAGTGTCTAGTTTTGAATGGTCCTGACTAACAGGATCAATTTCTTGCTTTTCAGCTGCAGAAACATAAGTCATACCCCAAGTCCAACCGTTTTGTTTGGATAAGAGTTTACTTAAATCATCTGAGAAATCATCACGATAACCTAATTCTGATTTGGCGATTTCTTGCCAAACTTTACCATTTTCTTCAATAGCTAAAGTTGTGTTAGAATAAGTATCTTTTAATTTATTGTTTGCCTGATCAACAGTCATATTACTTACATCAATTTCATTGATCTCAGTATGAGGTAAGAAGTGACTCGTGTAATATGTACTGCGGAAGGTATAGAAGCTGACTAATATTAACAAAACACCAAGTGCAGAAAGAATGCCAATGTGTATCTTTTTTTTGTGTTGAGAAGATCTTGTCATAGAACGATAACTCCTTGAATAATAGAATAGGGTGTGTATCGAGTTCATCATAGCACAATTTATTTGAAAAGACGAAGTTTAAATATTCATTATGAAAAAAATTAAACAAAATCTTTTTTAATAATTATTTCAAAATAATAAAAAAGCCGAGACAATCATTTGTCCCGGCTAGATGTTTAACTTTTACAAAAAAGAAAGTAATTAGTCTTCTAATTTTGAGAATGCTTCGTCTAAAATTTCTTTTAATTGTTTAGCTGAAGCGTTCATACGATCTTGTTCTGCATCAGATAATGGAATTTCGATAACTTTTTGAACACCTTGAGCATTGATAACAGCAGGTGCACCGATATAGATGTCATTCAATCCATATTGATCTTCCATGTAAACTGATAAAGGTAATACAGCATTTTCGTCATCAAGGATAGCACGAGTGATACGAGCTAACGCAACTGCGATACCATAGAAAGTAGCGCCTTTTTTCTCGATGATTGTGTAAGCTGCGTCACGTACGCCGAAGAAGATATTTACTAATGCTTCTTCATCTACTTCTGGATTGTTTTTAACCCATTCGTAAATTTGTAGTCCAGCAACGTTTGCGTGTGACCAAACTGGGAATTCTGAGTCACCATGTTCGCCAAGGATGTAAGCATGGACGTTACGAGCATCAACGTCAACTAATTCAGCAATCTTTTGACGGAAACGAGCTGAATCAAGAGATGTACCTGAACCGATAACGCGTTCTTTAGGGAATCCAGAGAATTTCCAAGTTGAGTAAGTTAAGATATCAACTGGGTTAGCAGCAACTAAGAAAATACCATTGAAACCTGATTCAACGATTTGTGTAACAACGTCGCGGTTGATTTTTAAGTTTTTGTTTACTAAGTCTAAACGAGTTTCACCTGGTTTTTGTGGTGCACCAGCAGTGATAACTACAAGGTCAGCGTCATGTGCATCTGCATAAGTAGCTGAGTAGATTTTTTTAGGTTGTGTCCAAGCAAGAGCATCAGTTAAGTCTAATGCGTCTCCTTCAGTTTTAGCTGTGTTAATATCTACAATTCCAACTTCTTGAGCGATATTTTGAGTAACTAGAGCGAAAGCATAACTAGAACCTACGGCACCGTCTCCAACAAGAATAACTTTTTTGTGATCTTTAATTTCTGCAGTTGCAGTCATATGTGTATCAATCCTTCCATTGATTTGTTTTTCCCTTGACTATGCTATCATGGATCAGGCTTGCTGTCACGCTATTTGGCTAGGAAATATAACAGATAACAAGGTTGTATCATATGTAAAAGCTTACATGTGCGTTATTTCACTATTTCTTGAAACCAATGATTTCATTAAGTTTTGAAGAATTTTTTAATATTTTTATCATTTATTAAACATTCTGTTTTAGTCGAAACAGCTGTTTATGTGTTATACTGTTTTTAAAATAAAAAGAAGAATGAACCTTTTAACTGGACTGCTCGTTAGCTGTCCAGCATTTTGTGTTCTTTAGAATTAGGTGAATAAACAAATGAAAATGATCGTAGGATTAGGTAATCCTGGAACGAAGTATGAACAAACAAAACACAACATTGGATTTATGGTGGTTGATCGTCTTGCAAAAGAGCATCAAGCAACATTTAAAAAAAATAGTTTTGAGGCAGAAGTTGCAGAATTTTTTTACAAAGGAGAAAAGATCTTACTTGTAAAACCACAAACTTTTATGAATGAATCGGGTCGTTCAGTTGGACCGTTAATGACTTACTTTGGTATTTATCCAGAGGAGTTGATTGTTGTGTATGATGATTTAGATTTAGCAATCGGAAAGATTCGTTTACGCCAAAAAGGAAGTGCTGGCGGCCACAATGGAATGAAAAGTATTATTTCACACTTGGATACGAATGTTTTTGATCGTGTAAAAGTTGGGATTGGTCGACCAGAAGGTAAGAAGACGGTGGTTTCACATGTGCTTAGCCCATTTAGCAAAGAAACACTACCTTTAATAGAAGAAAGTATTCATCAATCGGTTCAAGCAATCAATTTTGTTCTCGATGGGCATTCATTTATTGATACAATGAATCAGTTTAACTAAGAAGGAGAAACGTAATGGATATTGTTCAATTAGTGGGCCAAGAACCTCAAGTAAAAGAATGGGTGGCTCAATTAGAAGCAACTACGCCACGGCAATTGATTACTGGGCTAGCAGGTTCTGCTAAAACATTGCTGATTGCCCACGTTTTCGAAAAAACGGACAAAAATATAATCGTTTTGTTACCAAATTTATATTACGCAAATCAATTAGCAGAAGATTTACAGCACATCGTTGACCCAGATAGCATTCATTTGTTTCCGGTGGATGAAGTTTTGTCTGCAGAAATGGCTTTTTCTTCACCGGAAGCAAGAGCAGAACGTGTAGCAACGTTAAACGCCTTACAAGAAAAGCGTGCAGGAATTTATCTTTTACCAGTTGCTGCTTTACACAAGAAATTACCAAGTAAGAAGGCTTGGATTGATGCACAACTTAACTGGAAAGTTGGCGATGAGATTGATGTAGAAAACCTACCGCGTCAATTAGTCCTAATGGGATATGAACGACAAGAAATGGTTGCAAAACCAGGTGAATTTAGTATTCGTGGAAGCATTGTCGATATTTATCCTTTAACGATGGAACATCCTGTGCGAGTGGAATTGTTTGATGTTGAAATTGATTCGATGCGTTACTTTGAAGCCGAAACGCAACGCTCTATTGGGCCAACGGAAGAAATTTGGATTTCACCAACATCAGAACAAATCTACACAGAAGCTGATTTGGAACATGGGATGAAAGAGTTAGAAAAATTACTTGAAAAAAGATTAGCCACAACTGTCGAAAAGGTCGATCAAGTATTTTTGCAAGACTATTTCGGACAGATTTTGTCAAATTGGCAAGCGGGGATACCAACGGAAGAGGCAAAGCTTTACACGGATCTGCTTTATCCAACATCAACCACGATTTTAGATTATTTTCACTCTGATAGTTTGTTGATGGTGGATGATTATCCAAGAATGATGGAAACAAATCGAGAAATTGAACGAGAAGCCGCCGAATGGCAGACACAAAAAATTAGTGAACCGCGTGTTTTTTCTGAACAAGTTTTTGTTGCAGATGTTCATAAATTGATTCAAAAAGAACATTTTTCGACAACCTTTTTTGCTTTGTTCCAAAAAGGAATGGGCAATTTGAAGTTTCACGCCATTCATTCGTTCCAATATCGGACGATGCAACAATTTTTTGGTCAAATGCCTTTGTTGAAAACGGAAATCAATCGTTGGCGTAAGCAAAAACAGACAGTTATGATCTACATTCCAACTAAAGAACGAATTCGCAAAGTAGAAGAATTATTGCGTGACGATGATATTTTAGCCATTGAAACGGCAAGTGATGAGCTAATCGTTGGGCAAGTACAGTTAGTTGAAGGCGCATTGCAAAATGGCTTCGAATTACCACAAGAAAAAATCGTGGTCATTACTGAAAAAGAGATTTTCCAAAAGACAACGAAAAAACGAGCTCGCCGCCAAACAGTTACGAATGCAGAACGATTAAAAAGTTATAACGAATTAAAAGCTGGTGACTATGTTGTTCATGCAAATCATGGGATTGGAAAGTATATTGGGATGGAGACGCTCGAAGTTGATGGCGTTCATCAAGATTACATGACGATTTTATACCAAAATGATGACAAATTATTTATTCCTGTCACTCAGTTGAATTTGATTCAAAAATATGTTGCGTCTGAATCAAAAGCTCCACGAATCAATAAGCTAGGTGGTAGCGAGTGGACGAAAACAAAACGTAAAGTCTCTTCTAAAATTGAAGATATCGCGGATGATCTAATCAAACTATATGCAGCCAGAGAATCTGAGATTGGCTATGCTTTTGGTCCAGATGATGGGTATCAAAAAGAATTTGAAGAAGCATTTCCTTATTCTGAAACAGATGATCAATTGCGTAGTTCTTCGGAAATCAAACGTGATATGGAAAAAGAAAAACCGATGGATCGTTTACTTGTAGGCGATGTAGGGTATGGTAAGACAGAAGTCGCTTTGCGTGCTGCTTTTAAAGCAGTGAAAGAAAGTAAACAAGTGGCATTTTTAGTTCCAACGACCATTCTTGCACAACAACATTATGAAACGATGTTGGAACGTTTTGAAGGTTTTCCAATTAATATTGGCTTGTTGAGCCGCTTTCGAACGAAAAAGCAACAAAAAGAAACGATTGAACAATTGCGTACAGGGCAAGTAGACATTGTTGTCGGGACGCATCGTATTTTATCAAAAGATATTGAATTTAGTGATTTAGGCTTATTGATTATTGACGAAGAACAACGATTTGGCGTAAAGCATAAAGAACGATTGAAGCAGCTTCGGGCGCAGGTAGATGTACTGACGCTAACAGCGACACCAATACCAAGAACACTGCATATGTCGATGCTTGGTGTACGAGACTTATCAGTTATTGAAACACCGCCGGCAAATCGTTACCCAATTCAAACTTATGTTATGGAGAAGAATCCTGGAGCAATACGAGAAGCGATTCATCGTGAAATGGGACGAGGCGGGCAAGTTTTTTATCTCTATAATCGAGTGGAAACGATTGAGCAAAAAGTGGAAGAAATCCAAGAATTAGTTCCAGAAGCGAGAATTGGTTACGCCCATGGTCAAATGACAGAAGTTCAATTAGAAAATACATTGTTTGATTTTGTTGAAGGACAATACGATGTGTTAGTTACGACCACAATTATTGAAACAGGTGTAGATATTCCCAACGCGAATACTCTATTTGTTGAAAATGCTGATTATATGGGATTATCAACTCTTTATCAGTTACGAGGACGAGTCGGGCGAAGCAATCGAGTAGCCTATGCTTACTTTATGTATGAACCACAAAAGATTCTCAATGAAGTGAGTGAAAAAAGATTGCAAGCAATCAAAGATTTTACAGAACTAGGATCAGGTTTTAAAATTGCCATGCGTGATTTATCGATTCGTGGTGCTGGAAACCTATTAGGTGCGCAACAACATGGCTTTATTGATGCAGTTGGTTTTGATATGTATTCGCAAATGCTAAGTGAAGCTGTCGCTCGTAAACAAGGGAAAAATAATCAAGTTGAAAAAACAACGGTGGAAATCGACCTTGGTGTGGACGCTTACTTACCAGATATTTACGTTTCAGATCAACGCCAAAAAATTGAAATCTATAAACGAATCCGGGAGCTGGAATCACAAGAAATGTTGGACGAGCTTGAAGATGATCTATTGGATCGCTTCGGTGAATACCCTGAAGAAGTTGCCCATTTATTAACAGTCGGACAATTAAAAATGGATGGGGATCGTGCACTGCTGGAAACGATGCGTAAGCAACAAGAAACAGTGATTTTCACGTTAAGTAAGGCAGGTACAAAACGTTATTCTGTTGAACAATTGTTTGAAGCATTAAGTGAAACAACGTTGAAAGCAGGATTAGGAGTGGAAAAGGAAAAGATGGTTATCCGTTTAACCATCCCAAAAGCAATGGGTGAAGCTGTTTGGTTATTAGAAATCCAACATTTTGTTAAAGCATTACGACAACAAAAATATTTGTCGGTGTAGGAAGGAGCGATTCCCTTGGACCACAAAGAAATGCGTCAAGTGATGCAAGGAGCGGTGATTTTAACCGTAGCTTCTTTTATTGCTAAAGTTTTAAGCGCACTTTATCGAATCCCTCTTCAAAACTTAGTTGGTGATGAAGGATTTTATGTTTATCAACAAGTATATCCGATTTATGGAATCGCGATGACCCTGGCTTTATCAGGATTACCCCAATTCATTTCAAAATATGTTGCAGAAAAAAAGGAACCATTGAAACAACGAGGGGCGTTAAAAGAATTATACCCTTTAGTCTTTTGGACAGGTGTTTGCTTATGGCTAGGTGTCTGGTTATTTAGTGGTGTTTTAGCGAAAATGATGGGTGATTATCAACTGAAACCCTTGATTGAAGTCGTTTCTTTCACCTTTTTATTGATGCCAGGTTTATCTTTTTATCGAGGAAATTTCCAAGGACATTTTTTAATGGAACCAACTGCTATATCACAAGTAGTGGAACAAATCGTTCGTGTGTCGATTATCGTGTTCAGTGCATTCGCATTTAAACAGTATAGTTGGAATGTTTATGAAACTGGAACAGCAGCAATGAGTGGTGCCGTGGCAGGTGGGCTATGTGCATATCTTGTTCTTTATTATTATGAACAAAAAATTCATGGAGGAGCAATGAGTTTTCGGAGTTTCCCCATCTTCTCAAAACCAAGTAAGTGGTTGATACGTCGTTTCTTAGTTGATGGTGGTTTAGTTTCGATTTACAGTGGGTTATTGATTTTCTTTCAATTGATTGATTCATTTTTTGTAAAGAATGCGTTGCAAATCTATGGCTTAAGTGAACATGCGTCTAAAATAGCTAAAGGAGTCTACGATCGTGGACAGCCGTTAGTACAATTAGGTCTGGTCATTGCAACGGCATTAAGTGCTACTTTTTTACCGACCTTGACTAGTTATTTAGCAAATGCTGTTTATGGACAGTTTGTGAAGACTGCTAAGATGTATTTACGTTTAACAACGGCATTAGCTTTGGCGGCTTCCGTTGGTCTAGCAATGCTGCTTCCTTATATCAACTATGCGTTGTTTAAAGATTACGCTGGGAATGCTACTTTAGTGTTGTTTGTATTTGCGATTGTTTTAACAGCCGTGATTCAAGCTTATCAAAGTATTGCGCAAAGCAAAAACTCTTTTCGTCCATCGTTGAAAGGTGCAGGCTGGGGACTATTAGTCAAATTGTTGACAACAGCAGTGTTTACACAATGGTTTGGAACGGTTGGTGCAAGTTTATCAACCTTACTTGGTTTAGTCGTGACTCTTTGGTATTTTATTCATATAGAAACAACCGAAGTGAATGCTTTTTGGAAAGAACGCGCTTTTGGGAAAAAATTATTACAGAGTTTAGCTTGGATGATCTTTGTACTATTTACTTATTATGGAGTAATCCAAGTAATTATTGGACCAGTTACGCATCGTTCAGGTGCGTTGTTTATCAGCCTTATTGGTGTCGTGATTGGCGGATTAACATTTGTTTTTGCGGTCATCTCGTTGAAAGTTTTTACGATTCGGGAATGGTTGTTGTTGCCTTTTGGTAAAAAAATTCTACGATTCAATCAAAAATTCAAGAAAAAGTGAGGATATATTATGCGATTAGATAAATTTATGAAAATTTCTCGTATTATCAAGCGACGTTCTGTAGCAAAAGAAGTGGCTGATAAAGGTAGAATCCAGGTGAATGGTAAGTTAGCAAAATCTTCGAGTGATGTCAAAGTTGGCGATGTATTAAAGATCCAGTTTGGAAACAAGACGATGGAAGTCAAAGTCAATGAACTTCACGAATCAACAAAAAAAGAAGATGCACAAAAAATGTACGAAATTATTTCAGAAACAAGAACAGAAAACGCAAATTAATAGATTAGACAAGCTTTATTGATATTGGTATAATGGAAAAGACAAGCCAAAACAGATTGGAGCGAAAGCAAGTGGCAAAAAAAGGCAATAAAATTGCTGCGTTAGATACAGATTACACAAAGAAAAAATACGCTGAGTTTCAAAAACAACAACGTCAGCTCGTTTTTCGTAGACGTCGGTTAGCAGTCATCTTATTAGGCGCTTTGTTCATTTTTTCAATCATTGGTGTGCAAATTTTCCGAGATATGCAACGTCTAGATAAACTAGCTGAGTTAAAGGTCGAAGCTACTACGGAAATGAAAGAAGTCAAAGCAGACGTCACGCAATTAAAATCAGATGTCTCGCTGCTGAAGGATGACGACTATGTGGCAAAACTTGCCAGAAGCAAATTCTTTTATTCTAAAGAAGGCGAGCAAGTCTATCCAGTATTGGAATCTAATACAAATAGTTCAACAGAAGAAACAAACCAATCAACGAGTTCTACAACTGCAAAATAAGCAGGAATATAAATTGGGTAATAAATAGGAGGAACATTTTTTTTATGTCAATCGAGGTAGGAGCAAAACTGCAAGGAAAAGTATCAGGTATTACAAATTTTGGTGCATTTATTGATTTAGGTTCTGGTAAAACAGGTTTAGTCCATATCAGTGAAGTATCAAACGGTTTTGTAAAAGATATTCATGATGTATTAAGTGTTGGCGATGAGGTGACAGTGAAAGTTACATCTGTTGGTGATGACGGAAAAATTGGATTATCCATTCGTAAAGCACAAGAACAACCAGAAAGTGCTGGTAAAGAAACAAATCATAACGCAAAGAAATTTCAACATCAAAATAAGGAACCTCGGGAAAATCGTACGCGCTCAACACAAAAAAAATCTTTTTCTCGCAGTCAACCTTCAAATACGAAAGAAGACTTCGATTCATTGATGAGTTCATTTTTGAAAGATAGTGATGATCGATTAACTTCATTAAAGCGTAACACTGAAGGAAAACGTGGAGGTCGCGGCGGACGTCGTAGCTAATAAAGATGAATAATCACCCTAACGTTTTTCTTACTAGCTAAGATGAACATTTGTTGAACACATCATTATTCGTACCAAATAAAAATATAGCTGGGACAAAACATTGGCTTCGTTTTGTCTCGGCTTTTCTTTTTTGAAAGGAGGAAGATCGCCTTGAAAGAATCGTTTAGTCAATTAGGACAACAAAAACATTTCTGGTCGAAAAAAACCAAAATTTTAGTTGCTGTTTCTGGTGGAGTGGATTCAATGGTTTTGTTGGATTTATTGTTAGCTGCACAACAAAAAGATTGCTTTACTTTGGGCGTTGTTCATGTCAATCACCAGTTGCGGGTAGAGTCTGCTGAGGAAGAACAGTATTTACAAAAATATACGAAAGAAAAGAATCTTCCTTTTTATTCCATTACGTGGGAACTGCCTGCTGAAACGGGTGTTGAGACAGCTGCACGTCAATTTCGTTACCAAACATTCTCTCGAATCATGTACGAGAAAGGGTACGATACGTTGATGACAGCCCATCATGGAGATGACCAAATTGAAACGATTTTGATGAAAATTTTAAGAGGGGGACAATTGAATAGCTTTGCTGGAATCAAAGAAATTCAACCATTTGCAACAGGGAAATTGATTCGTCCATTACTAAGTTATAACAAGGAACAATTATATGAATATGCGAACAAACAACAGCTGATTTATTTTGAAGATGTAACAAATCAGGAACTAGATGTCCAAAGAAACCGACTACGTCACTTAGTTGTTCCGCAATTAAAAGAAGAAAATGTGCAAGCTTTACGTCATTTCCAACGATTTTCAAAGCAGATTCAATGGGCAGATGAATTGATTCAAAAACAGATGAGTGAAAAGGTAACTGAACTTCTCGAACCATTAGCTAATGGTTGGCAAATTTCTGCAGCAAATATTTCGGCAATGGCTGAAAGTGAACGTTACTTTTTTCTTCATACACTTTTTGAACAGTTGTTTAACGAAACAACTGTCGCAGTAAAAGAACAGCAGGTTTTATTTCTAGTCAATCAGTGGCAAAGCGAAAAAAGCCAATGGCAGTTTGATCTAGGTAAAGGTTGGGTGTTCAAAAAAGAATATATGAATGTAAGAATTGAACAGTCACGACCACTGCAAAGTTTCACACCAAGAGATTTGCTTCCAAACCAGCCAATTTATTTAAGTGATTCACAATGGATTGGGTTGTTTTCGAGTGACAAGATAGCTGTACCAGAAAATCTTGCTGATTGGTCAGAATTTAGACATGATTTGTGGCTTGAAGAAGGAACAGAACTTCAGGTGGATCGACGACTTCCTGGTGATCGAATTCGTTTGACCGAAACGCTTACGAAAAAAATTTCTCGTTACTTTATCGACAAAAAAATCCCTGACGTACAAAGGAAACAAGCGTACTTGATTACAGATGCACAAAGAAACGTGTATAGTGTTGCTCCTTTTGTCTTTTCTTATTTGAGTATTGCCAAAGAAACTGATAAAATACACTACATACTTCTTTACAAATATCAAAAGAAGCAACTGGAAGGAGAACCCAATGTTAGAAAAGGATATTGAGAAAGTTTTGATTTCAAAAGAAGAGATACAAGCTCGTTGTGAAGAACTGGGCAAAGAATTAACTGAAACTTATCGTGATAAAAATCCACTAGTAGTCGGCGTATTAAAAGGAGCTGTTCCTTTTATGGCAGACATCGTGCGTTCAATTGACACTTATTTAGAGCTAGATTTCATGGATGTTTCAAGTTACGGAAATGCCACTGTATCTTCCGGTGAAGTAAAAATCGTAAAAGACTTAGATACAAATGTAGAAGGTCGCGACTTGCTGATTGTTGAAGATATCATCGACAGTGGCCGAACACTTGCGTACTTAGTTGATCTTTTTAAATATCGTAAAGCCAATTCCGTGAAAATCGTTACTTTATTAGATAAACCAGAGGGACGCGTTGTGAACATTGAAGCTGATTATGTTGGTTTTAATGTGCCCAATGAATTTGTTGTAGGCTACGGTTTAGACTATGCAGAAGCTTATCGAAACCTTCCTTATGTTGGGGTCTTAAAACCTAGTGTTTATCAGTCAAATTAGTGCCTTTTCTGAAATGAGTTATGTTACAATGAAATGGTCAGGATTGATAAAAATTTCTAAAATCAAATTAGTGTTTAAGGAGGGTAACTATGAACAAAAAGAATAACGGCATGATGAAAAATGCCTTATATTATGTCCTCGTGATTTTGGCGATGGTCATGGTGGTCTATTTTATTTTTGGTAACAATAGCCAGCAGTCGTCAGACATCGAGTACTCAAAATTCACTGAACAATTAGAGTCAGGGAAAATCAAAGAATTTAGTGTTCAACCTGCAAATGGTGTGTATAAAATCACTGGTGAATACAAGGAACAGCAAACAGTCAGCAACAGTGGCGGTTTAGCAATCCTAGGTTCAACCGATGTATCAACAACACACTTCACAACAATCATTTTGCCAAATGACACGACATTAAGTCAGGTAACAGATTTGGCAAGACAACATGATGTAGGAACAACAATTAAAGAAGAATCAAGCAGTGGTATTTGGGTATCACTACTATTAAGCTTCTTGCCGATTGTGATCATCATTTTCTTCTTCTATATGATGATGGGTCAACAAGGCGGTGGCGGTGGTGGCGGTGGCCGAGTGATGAACTTCGGTAAGTCAAAAGCCAAAGAAGCCGACAAAAAAGCGAACCGTGTTCGTTTTTCTGATGTTGCTGGTGCAGAAGAAGAAAAACAAGAACTTGTTGAAGTCGTTGAGTTTTTGAAAGATCCTCGTCGATTTGTTGAATTAGGTGCAAGAATTCCAGCTGGTGTTCTTTTAGAAGGACCTCCAGGAACAGGTAAAACGTTATTAGCGAAAGCTGTTGCCGGTGAAGCCGGTGTACCTTTCTACTCAATTTCTGGTTCTGATTTCGTTGAAATGTTCGTCGGTGTTGGGGCAAGTCGTGTACGTGATTTGTTTGAAACAGCGAAGAAAAATGCGCCAGCAATCATTTTCATTGATGAAATTGATGCTGTTGGCCGTCAACGTGGAGCTGGTATGGGTGGCGGACACGATGAACGTGAACAAACATTGAACCAATTATTGGTAGAGATGGATGGATTTGATGGGAATGAAGGCGTAATTGTGATTGCTGCAACGAACCGTTCGGATGTCTTAGATCCAGCGTTGCTACGCCCAGGTCGTTTTGACCGTCAAATTTTGGTTGGCCGTCCAGATGTCAAAGGTCGTGAAGCCATTTTACGTGTTCATGCTAAAAATAAACCTTTAGCTGACGACGTTGATTTGAAAGTTGTTGCACAACAAACACCAGGATTTGCTGGTGCGGATTTAGAAAATGTTTTAAACGAGGCTGCTTTGGTAGCTGCTCGTCGTAATAAAAAGAAAATTGATGCATCTGATATTGATGAAGCAGAAGATCGTGTTATCGCTGGTCCTGCTAAGAAAGATCGTGTAATCAACAAAAAAGAACGCGAAATGGTTGCTTACCATGAAGCTGGACATACGATCGTTGGTTTAGTCTTAAGTCGCGCACGTATCGTTCATAAAGTAACAATCATCCCTCGTGGTCGTGCTGGCGGGTACATGATCGCTTTACCAAAAGAAGATCAATTCTTGATGACTAAAGAAGATATGTTTGAACAAATCGTTGGATTACTTGGTGGTCGTACAGCCGAAGAAATTATTTTCGGCGTTCAATCAACAGGTGCTTCAAATGACTTTGAACAAGCAACTTCATTAGCGAGAAGCATGGTTACTGAATATGGAATGAGTGATCGACTTGGACCAGTTCAATATGAAGGAAACCATCAAGTATTTGTTGGCCGTGATTATGGTCAAACGAAAGCTTACTCTGAACAAGTTGCATTTGAAATCGATCAAGAAGTTCGCAAGATTTTGATGGATGCTCATCAAAAAGCGCATGAAATTATCGAAGCGCACCGTGAACAACATAAATTGATTGCAGAAAAACTTCTTGAATTTGAAACACTGGATGCAAAAGCAATTAAATCATTGTTCGAACGTGGCGTGATGCCAGAGGGAACAGAATCTGCTGATTATCCAAGTGAAAAGGAAGCACAAACGTTTGAAGAAGCGAAACGTGCTTTAGAAGAAAAAGATGCGGAAAAACAAGCAGAAGAAAAACAAGATTTTGAAGAAACAAAACAAGAACTAAAAGACGAAGCCGAAGAAGTAAAATTGGCTAGTGAAGAAACTGGTTCAGAAGTTGCTGAAGAAGAAAAAGACAAAGAGTCTGATTACGACAAAAACAACTTTGAAGATCGTTATAAATAGTAAAATATTTTGAAGCTGGGACAAATAAATGTCCCAGCTTTTTTTCTTTGAATCCATTCAATTTAGTTTTCTATTGAGCAGTTTGAAGCGAGTATTTATATGCAAGAAAAATTGTTTTCTCTTTTATTCAATTTGATTTATTATTAAGCTCTGATTTCAAAAGTTGAAAAAAATGAAAGTTGCTAGTATGATTCACTAGGAGCTGAAAAACCAAAAAAGGGGTACATACAATAATGGAAGATTATTTAGTTAAAGCACTAGCACATGATGGTTTTGTTCGTGCTTATGCAGTACAAGCAACAAATACAGTCGCAGAAGCACAATGTCGCCACGATACATGGCATACATCGTCGGCAGCGTTAGGTCGTACACTAGTTGGTAGTTTATTATTAGGAGCGACACTAAAAGGTGAAGATAAATTAACGGTTCGTATTCAAGGAGACGGTCCAGCTGTTGGGATCGTTGTTGATGCAAATGGTAAAGGTGATGTAAAAGGATATATTAAAAATCCGCATTTAAGCTTACCGTTGAACCCAGAAGGGAAAATTGATGTTCGTGGTGCAGTAGGAACACAAGGAATGTTCACAGTAACTAAGGATTTGGGATTAAAAGAACCTTTCTCTGGGCAAACTCCTATCGTTTCGGGTGAAATCGCGGAAGACTTTACTTACTATTTAGCTATTTCTGAGCAAATTCCTTCAGCGGTTGGTCTAAGTGTCTTAGTGAATACAGATGACAGTATTAAAACAGCTGGTGGATTTATGATCCAAATCATGCCTGGTGCAGATGAAGAAACGATTTCTAAAATCGAAGAACAACTGAAAACAACACCAAGAATCTCAACATTGCTTGATGAAGGACACACACCTGAAGAAATTTTAAAAGGATTATTGGGAACAGAAGAATTAAATATTTTAGAAAAAATGCCTGTTCAATTTGCTTGTGACTGTTCAAAAGAAAAATTTGCAGAAGCAATCATTGCACTAGGAACAGAAGAAATTCAAGCAATGATTGATGAAGATCATGGTGCAGAAGCAGTTTGTTCATTTTGTAATAATAAATATGAGTATTCTGAACAAGAATTATTAGATCTGCAAGCAGAAGCAGTAGGAGGAATTTAGTTGGAACATCAGTGGAAAATTGGGAATGTGGAAATTCCGAATCGTGTAGTTGTTGCACCAATGGCTGGGATCAGCAATTCTGCTTTTCGAGTGACGGTTAAAGAATTTGGTGCAGGATTAGTTGTATGCGAAATGATTAGCGATCAAGGCATCCATTTTCGAAACAAAAAAACGCTAGAGATGCTTCATATTGAAGAGACAGAGCATCCGCTGAGTGTCCAAATTTTTGGTGGTAATAAAGATAGCTTGGTTGAAGCGGCACAATTTGTTCAAGAAAATACAACAGCAGATATTATTGATATCAATATGGGCTGTCCAGTAAACAAAGTTATCAAGGCAGAAGCGGGAGCAAAGTGGTTACTTGATCCAGATAAGGTTTATGAAATGGTTCATGCTGTTTCTTCCGCTGTAGATATACCTGTCACAGTTAAGATGCGAATTGGTTGGGATGATCAACACGTTTTTGCCGTTCAAAATGCATTAGCTGCAGAGTCAGCTGGTGCAGGTGCAATTGCTATGCATGGTCGTACTAGAGTGCAGATGTATGAAGGACAAGCTGATTGGGAAGTCTTGAAAGAAGTCAAACAACAGTTAACGATTCCTTTTATGGGGAACGGGGATGTGAAAACCCCCGAAGATGCGAAACGTATGTTGGAGTACGTCGGAGCAGATGGTGTGATGATCGGGCGTGCAGCTTTAGGTAATCCTTGGATGATTCATCGTACGCAACATTACTTGGAAACAGGTGAGCTAATTCCTGAGCCAACACCTGCTGAGAAAATCGCGACAGCGAAACTTCATCTACGACGTTTGGCTGATTTAAAAGGTGAACAAGTAGCGTGTCGTGAATTCCGGACACATGCTTCCTACTATTTGAAAGGAATTCCTCGCGCAGCTAAAGTAAAAGTGGCAATCAATCATTCTGAAAACCAACAAGAAATCAATGATTTGCTTGACGCTTTTTTAGAAAAAACAGAAAAAGTTGCTGTAAAACATTAAACTGATTTCTAAGATTTTTGTGAATTTCAAGCCGAAAATTTAAGTTCGGCTTGCTTTTTTTGTGTTTCATTGGCATTATTAGAACTGAGAACAACTAGGAGAATGGAGGAACTTTTGTGACTGAGGAACAACAACATCAAGTAGAAGATTTAAATGATCAAATGCTTGTTCGCCGCCAAAAGATGGAAGAACTAAGAGAAACTGGAATCGATCCGTTCGGGAAGCGATTTGAACGTACACATAACTCAGAAGAGTTGCATGAATTATTTGATTCAAGAACAAAAGAAGAATTAGCTGAGATGAGTTTGACTGCTAGTGTAGCTGGACGAATGATGACTCGCCGCGGAAAAGGGAAAGCGGGTTTCGCGCATCTTCAAGATCGTGAAGGTCAAATCCAAATTTACGTGCGTAAAGATCAAGTAGGTGATGATGCCTATGAGATTTTTAAACATGCTGACTTAGGGGACTTCTTCGGAGTTACAGGTCAAATTATGAAAACTGATACAGGTGAAGTAACAATTAAAGCAACAGAATTTACAATTCTTTCAAAAGCGTTGCGTCCATTACCTGATAAATATCATGGATTAACAAATATTGAGCAACGTTACCGTCAACGCTATTTAGATTTGATTAGTAATCGTGAAAGCTTTGATCGTTTTATGAAACGTAGTCAAATCATTAGCGAAATTCGCCGTTATCTAGATGGAAATGGCTACATTGAAGTAGAAACACCTGTTTTACACAATGAAGCTGGTGGAGCAGCAGCCCGTCCATTTACTACACACCATAACGCTCTAGATATTGATTTATATTTACGTATTGCACTAGAGTTACACTTGAAACGTCTAATTGTTGGTGGAATGGAAAAAGTTTATGAAATCGGTCGAGTTTTCCGTAATGAAGGAATCGATACAACACATAACCCTGAGTTCACAATGCTAGAAGCTTATACTGCTTATACAGATTATCGCGATGTCATGAATCTAACTGAGGGAATTATTCGTAATGCAGCTGAAAAAGTTTTAGGGACAGCGCGTATCACTTATGATGGTCAAGCAGTTGATCTTGAAAGTGACTTCAAACGTGTGCATATGGTAGACGCAATTAAAGAACAAACTGGTGTTGATTTCTGGAAAGAAATGACACTAGATGAAGCTCTTGCAATTGCTAAAGAACATAACGTGGAAGTAACAGATGCAATGGGAGTGGGGCATGTGATCAATGAATTCTTTGAAGAATTTGTTGAAGAAACATTGACACAACCAACTTTTGTTTATGGACATCCAGTTGAAGTCTCACCATTAGCGAAGAAAAATCCTGAAGATCCACGTTTTACTGATCGCTTTGAATTGTTTATCATTGGTAGAGAATTTGCAAATGCCTTTACTGAGTTAAATGATCCAATTGATCAAAGAGAACGTTTTGAAGCGCAAGAAAAAGAGCGTGAGCTAGGTAACGATGAAGCACACGGCGTAGATGAAGACTTCTTGGAAGCTTTAGAATATGGAATGCCACCAACTGGCGGATTAGGAATTGGAATTGACCGCTTAGTAATGTTGCTTACAGATGCACAATCAATCCGTGACGTTTTGTTGTTCCCGACAATGCGTTAAATAGGAAACTAAATAATAGAAGACAGCTGTCTGGTTATCCAGATAGCTGTCTTTTATTTCACTCAAGAATTTAAAAAGAGTTTTAACGAAAATTATCTCTTTCTTTAAAATGATATCATTGATATTTGATTGAAAAGCGAACGAAAAACGCATTATAAATAGTAATGATCGGACAAACGAAAAAAACGAAAAAAAACAAAAAAATTCATTGACCCGACTTGTTTTAGTTGGTATATTATTATTTGTTCGCAAGGCGGACAACTGCTGAAAGATGAAAGTTTTTTCAGAAAATAAATTTAAAAAAGTTGTTGACGTGTGAGGTATCACATGATAAGATAACTAAGTCGTTTGAAAAGAACTACTCATGAAGCTTGATCTTATCAAGAAAAACTTCAAAAAAAGTTCTTGACAAATAACGAACGATGCGATATGATAAATGAGTTGCTGAAAGATTTCTTAAACGAAATCGAAAAAAACTTTTTTAAAAAAGAGTTGACATTCAAACGTCACTCTGATATGATATAAA
>NZ_JAFLWI010000001.1 GCF_017315945.1 Candidatus Enterococcus courvalinii | reverse complement strand
CCTGTAACCATGCCGAACACAGAAGTTAAGCTTCTTAGCGCCGATTGTAGTGAGGGGTTGCCCCTTGTGAGAGTAGGACGTCGCCACGCAACGGTAAAAAACAGATGAGTGATTAAGCTCATCTGTTTTTTTGCATTCTCACGAAATAACACACTATAATACGAACAAACTTTCGTATTTTGATGAAAAAAACATGTAAAAATGTTATGATAAAAGAAAAAAAGGAGGGAATTTGATAGTGAAATTTATCCATGCGGCTGATTTACATATAGATAGATCTTTTGAAGGATCGATTCCATTCGATAAACGTGTGCAAGAAAAACTACTACAGGCAAATCAGATTGTTCTAAAAAATATTGTAGATCAAGCAGTGTTCCATGAAGTTGACTTTGTTCTATTTGCTGGAGATACTTTTCATCAAAATAAACCTTCACTTAAAACACAAAAGCACTTTTTTGAACAAATGGAACGTTTAAATAAAATAAATATTTCTGTGTATATGATTTTTGGAAATCATGATTACTACCAGAAAGAAAGATATTGGTTTGATTTTCCTGAAAATGTTCATTTGTTTGTAGACGAAGAAGTCAAAACAAAAGAATTTAAACTGAATTCTGGAGAAAAAGTTGCTATCAGTGCTTTTAGTTATTGTCATCCATGGATACAACAAGAAAAAGTATTAGAGTTTCCCTCTCGAGGAAATGTAGATTATCATATTGGAATGTATCACGGGGAATTGGGCACAAGAGATCATGGTAAGTATGCGCCATTTAGCTCTAGTCAAATGCAAGAAAAAAATTATGATTATTGGGCGTTAGGTCATATCCATGTTCCAACTATTGTTAGTACAAATGGGAGAGTAGTGTATCCTGGCGCACCTCAAGGACACACGAAAAAGGAACAGACCTCAATTTCTGTTTCATTAGTAGAGTTGAAAAAAAGTGAGTATCAAGCTATTCCGATAGAGGTAGCAGAGGTATATTGGCATCGTCAAAAAATTTCTTTTGAACACGTTCATACAACTAACGAGATTTTCTCAATGGTTCAACGACAGTTGGAAGTCCCTAATCATAAATTTCATCTAATGGAGCTAGAGATTACTAATTATGAACATTTAGGAATGGATATTGTAGAGCGAATTAATTCTGGTGAAGTATTAGAATATTTAATTGGAGAATTAAGCAAATATACATCAAATTTTTTTATCTGGCGTATCTCTCTTATGAAGAATACTACTCAGAAACAGACGATCCTAACTGTCTCAAAAAATTTGAAGCACCAATTATTTGAAAGCTATCAAATGTCTCAAGATTTCAAACAAATTTTGAGTGAACTGTACAGTCATCCAGAAGCAACAAAATTATTGAATGAGTTACCTGATTATCAAAGTGAAACATTAGTAGCCGCACAAGAATTAATCAATCAGGATTTTCAATTCGAGGAGGATAATGAATGAAAATTTTACGGATTGAAATCAATGCTTTTGGAAAATGGCGCCAAAAGAATTTTGATTTTTCTTCAGGGAATCAATTGATTTATGGCGAGAATGAAGCAGGTAAATCAACGATTTATCAGTTTATACAAGCAATTCTCTTTGGTTTTCCATCAAAAGGGAGAAAAAAGAAAGATTATACACCAAAAGATGGAGCGGCTTATGGTGGTCGTATATGGTTAGAACATCCAACTCATGGTGAATTCATGGTCGAACGTTATAAGCAACAGAATCGTGGGAAGGCAAAAGTTGTTTTTGGTGAACAAATAGGAAGTAAAACATTATTAGCTCAGTTGATTTCACCATTAACTAGAGAATTGTTTCAACAGGTGTTTACTTTTCAGCAAGAGCAGTTATCAGAACTGGATCATCTTAGAGAAAAAGAATTACATGATATGTTGATATCATTAGGAATTACCGGAAGTTCACAAGTTTTTCAAAAAAGACAAGAGTATTATAACCAGGCCCAAAATTTATATAAGAAAAAAGGACAAAAATTACTTATCAACCAGAAGTTAAATAATTGGAAAAGTTTGCAAGGAAAAATTTATCAAAAACAAGCACAAGAAGATTTTTTTAGTCAGCTTGTAATGCAAGAACAGGCCGCAAAAAAAGAGCAAGATAAATTAAGACAGGAAATATCAAAGAATAATGAAAAATTATTACATTTAAACCAGCAAAAAATCAATTTTTCACTTTACGAGGAATGGCAAGAATTACAAGAAAATACACTTAATGAATTACCCAATGAACAACTAATGACAGATCTGCAAGAGTTTTCTAACAGATATCAACAAATGAGTGAACGTTTGGAAGAGTTAGAAGCAACTTTAGAAAAACATAGCGGAATGGATCTTCAATCCGCGCAATACTATTTTTTCTTAGAACAAGAAACAGAAGTAAAAGATCTTTTAAAGGAACAGGCTCAAGTTGAGCAGCTAGTTAACGAATGGCACAGGCTTCAAGTAGAAACACGCGAAACAGAAGCAGAGTTAAAGATTTTAGAACAGCGCTGGGGTTGGCAAAGACAAAATCAACCAGTAGAATTTCAACAAAGCCTCGAGTGGAAGACGTTATTTTCACAAAACCAACAATTTCTGGAAGAAGACCAACAACTGACAATTCGATTACAAGTTGCAAAAGAACAGCAGGAATTGATTGATGCAGAGATCAGTCAGTTAGAAGCACGCTATCCCTTTCTTTTACAGAATCAGCAGGCGAAGAAGGAAAAACGAAATAGTATTCCTTATATAATTGCAGGTGGGACAGCTATAGCCTTAGGATTATTTTTCCCTCTTCCTTGGAAAATTATTTTCTTGCTTAGTGGAGCTGGGATTATAGGAAGTTATTTCTTCCATAAAGAAAATAATAGCAAAGATAATTCTTTAGAAGTCAAAGGAATGTGGCAAGAAAAACTAGGACAATTAGATGTTGCCTCTGCACAAATCGCAGAAATAGAAGAAAATAGGAAACAAAATCAACAAATGAAGCAACAGCTTAATCAACAAGTACAGTATTTGGTTACTCAATGGTGTCTAAATCAACTGAACACAGTTGAGCTAATGAAAGAATACGGTCAAGAAGTTAGCGACTATCAACGGCTTTGTGCTATTTATGAACGAAAACAAAAAAGAGAAAGAGAAATCCAAGAGAGGTTACTATTCCTAGAACGAAAATTTGATATTGTTCAAGAATGGCTACCTATTCAAGGCAAGCTTATTTCAGAAAAAATGGACTTACTAGCACAATTTGTTCAAGAAATGGAACAAATGAAATTTGCTCGTAGCTACCAGCAAAATACATTACTCACGCAAGAAATTAATCAATTGAAGAAGAAGCAAAAGACATGGTTACAAGAGTATGCGCAACAACTTAATGAGGCACATCTTACTTATCCATCTGAAGTGCCACTCTTTTTGCAAAAAGCACATGAGACAATCCAAAAACAAGAAAGACTTGCTGAGCTAAGTAAAATACTAACACCATTATTTCCTGAAAAAATGACACGCGCATTTTTAGAACAAGAAAGCCTTCATTTAGACCAATTACAACGACAACTACAGCTGGAAGAAAAAGCTGCAAGTGAACAACAACAACGTTTAAACATTCAAGTTGAAGAATTACAAAAAGATGGTACACTTGATGAACTATATCAAGAAGAAAGCCGCCAGAAAGCAGAATTAGAACATTTGATGGTAGAGTGGGGAGCATATGAAATTGCTGGTACTTTTTTAGGTGATTTATCGACTGAAATGAGTGAGCGACAATTACCGCAGTTATTAAAAGAAGCTACTTATTATTTGGGGTTACTAACTGATCACAAATATCAAAGGATTTTATTAAAAGAGGATCTATTGACTCTCACAGATGGAAAGACAGAATTTCCTATTTATGAGCTATCTACAGGTACCAAAGATCAATTAATCATGGCAATGAGATTTGCTTATCTTTCTTTGGAAGCAAATCGAGCACTTTGTCCAGTAATTATTGACGATGGTTGGCTACATTATGATTCACACAGGAAGTATTACTTAGCAAAACTTTTAGCAGAGTTTGGTAAAAAGTATCAGATAATTTGTTTTTCTTCTGACAAAGAAATGTTAAGCTATTATCAAGAGTTACAACAATCTGTGAAAAGGCTAGAAGGAGTATAGAATGAAAAAAATTCGTGAATTAATCATTGATGAACAGTTTGAATTATTTGTCTTGATAAAAAATGCTGATGTAAGAATGGCAAAAAATGGTAAAAAATTTATTGCATTTACTTTTCAAGACACTTCGGGAACAATTGATGGGAAATATTGGGACGCTTCCGAGGAAGAAATCAGCAAATTTACTGCAGGAACTGTTGTTTTTTTAAGCGGTAAAAGAGAAGTATACCAAGGAAATCCTCAAGTGAAAATTATCCACATGCGTTTGACAAAAATTGATGAACCTAGTGAACCAAGTCTTTATATGGAGCGAGCACCAATAAAAAAAGAAGAAATGGAAGAGGAAATCAATCAATTATTGTTTGAAATTACGAATGCACATTGGAATCGTATTGTACGCTATCTATTAAATAAATATCAAAAACAATTTTTCGAGTATCCAGCGGCAAAAAGAAATCATCATGCATTTGCTAGTGGATTAGCTTATCATACATTAACGATGCTTCACTTAGGAAAAGCAATTGCCAATGAATATCCAGAAATCAACCACGCATTATTATATGCGGGAATTATTTTACATGATTTGGGTAAAGTTATTGAATTATCTGGGCCAATGTCAACTGAGTACACTCTAGCTGGCAATCTAGTGGGTCATTTGGTCCTTGTAGATGAAGAAATTACTAAAGCCTGCATTGCATTGAAAATCAGTGAAGAAGATGAAGATGTTTTAGTGTTAAGACATATGGTTCTAGCACATCATGGGCTATTGGAATACGGATCACCCGTGCGACCAAGAATTATGGAAGCTGAGGTTTTACATCAAATCGATAACATCGATGCATCAATGCAAATGATGTTGACTTCTATTCGTCAAACAGAACCTGGAAAATATACAGATCGAATTTTTGGTATGGATAACCGCAGCTTTTATGTACCAAAAGATATCTGACTAGTTTTTTTTAATAATATAAAAAAAGAAGTAAAGCGATTCATTTTCATGAGTCTGCCTTACTTCTTTTTTAGTTATAAAATTTATTTTGAAGAGTCTGTAGTTGCTGTTTCTGAACTATCAGTTGCTTCAGTTGATTTTTCTGTAGCTGAAGAGTTAGTTGATTTTTCAGAATCAGATGTTGCTTCTGAACCTGAAGAAGAGGTTGTGAATGCACTCAAGACACTTTCAAAAGCATCATCTTTGATTTTCACATTAGCATCTTTTAAGACTTCACCGATAACTTTTGTTGTAAATGCGCTATCGTTCAATTTAGTTTGAGTGGCGATTTCTTTTAATTCATCTTTGTATTTATCCATGTCGTCGCCTTTAGAAGAAGTCTTAACCATTTTCACAACGTAATAATCAGTTGCATAAGTTGAAGCATTAGTTGCGGAAATCACGTCAGAAATTTCGCCATTTTTCAATTTAAAAGCGGCTTCTTTTACTTCGTTAGGGACAGTTGTTGTTTCAGAATCAAATTTGATTTTTCCACCGTCATCTTTAGTTGTTGTATCAGTTGAGTTATCTTTTGCTAATTTAGTGAAATCATCGCCTTTATCAGCTTTTTCTTTCACGCTTTTCGCATCGTCTTCACTTGAAAGTTTGATGATTTGTGCTTCTACTTCTGGATGGAAAGAAGCCCAAGCAGCTTTTAAGTCATCATTTGTAATATCAACATGTGCTTTTAAACCAGCTTCAAGTGCTAAGTTATTACGAATATAGTCTTTGTAAGAATCTTCTGTATAACCCGCAGCTTTCAATTGAGATTCAAACCCATCACCTAATGACTCTGCTTGTTTTTTGTATTCAGCATCCACTTTTTTATCTGTTACTTTATCGCCATATTTGTTATTAAATACTTTGTAAATAATCATTCTTTGAACCAAAGTTTGGTTAGATGATTCTAATTTTGCTTCGTCATAGAAGTCGGAAACAGTGATAGTTCCACCCTTCATTGTAGCGATATCTTTGTTTGTACCATTAGAACAAGCAGCTAGCGTTAAGACAGCTAAAGCACTAGTCGCTGCTAAAATTATTTTTTTTCTTTTCATTTTAGTTTTGCACTCCTGTTTTTTTATATTTAGTTGTTCACATCTACAACTATACCATATTCTAATTCCTAAAAAAAAGCTTCTAATGAATAGTTTCAAAGAAAATTCATGTTTTAATCACATTCATTACGAGAGTATAACAAAAAAACGGGTTAAAATGCATAATCGTTGTGTTTTAACTCAATTAATGAAGATTTTCTTCGGGAAGTTCAGGTAAGCTGGCAGAAATTTTTTCTACTTGTTCTTGAATCTGAGTAATTCTTGGTTCTGCTTGAAATTTAAACTCCTGTACGTCTTTTTGAATAGAGTCTTGGAACTCCGGAATGAGTGTAGCTGCAGTTTCTTTGGTTTCGGCTAAAGCTTCTTTAAAGTGGTTGAGACTATTATTTAGATCTACTGTTAAATCAGCAGCTTCATCTAATTCGTCAATCAATTTTTTTCGAGTATCGTTACCGCTTCTTGGAGCAAAAAGAAGTCCACCTACAGCGCCTACAGCTGAACCAAACACGAGACCTTTAAGAAATTGTTTAATCAATGTTATTCACCTGCGCTTCAATAATTTCTTGGATGGCTGTCAGTTCACTTGCTGAGTAATCTGCTTGATGATTACCGAAGTGGATTGAAAAATCATCTGTTTTTGCGTAACGCGGCACCAGATGAATATGTGAGTGAAAGACAGATTGGTACGCTAACTCACGATTATTATTCAAAATATTTAAACCTTTCATATCAGGAAATGCTTTTTCTAGACCGCGAGCAATTTTTGGCACGCGCGAAAAGACGGCACCAGCTAATTCTTGGTCGTAATCAAAAATATCAGAAACGTGTCGTTTTGGTACAACTAAGGTATGACCTTTAGTTGCTTGTGATAAATCCAAAAACGCATACACTTTATCATCCTCATAAATTTTATAGCTAGGAATTTCTTGGTTGATAATTTTGCAAAAAATACAGTTTTCCATTCGAGACATCCTTTCTGCTAAGAATATTTTGGCTAAGTTAACTTTACCATAAGTTCCGATGGTTGTAAGGAAAAAAACAAATTGCCAACATTTTCTTCATGGTATAATAAAAAAGCGAGTAAACAAGATCATTGGAGGAAAAGAAATGAGTTTAACGATTGAACACGTGACGGGAGGATATGGACATCTTCCTGTGTTAAAAGATATAAGTTTTGAAGTACATTCAGGCGAAATGGTTGGCTTGATTGGATTAAATGGTGCAGGTAAAAGTACAACGATTAAACACATCATTGGGTTGCTAGAAGCAACTAAAGGGAAAATCGAAATTGATGGTTTAACATTGAAAAGCGATATTGAAAAGTATCGAAAACAAATTGGTTATATTCCAGAAACACCTTCATTATATGAAGAGCTGACTTTACGAGAACATATTGAAGTGACAGCTATGGCTTATGGTATCCCGCTAGAAGTAGCGATGAAGCGAGCAGAAAAATTGTTGGAGACGTTTCGCTTGGAAAAACGTTTAGACTGGTTTCCTGCTAACTTTTCAAAAGGAATGAAACAAAAGGTCATGATTTTATGTGCTTTTTTGATTGAACCCTCGCTATATATCATTGACGAACCCTTTTTAGGACTTGATCCTTTAGCAATCAATGCGTTGTTAGAATTATTGGTTGAAATGAAAAAAAGTGGTTCTGCAATTTTGATGTCAACTCATATTTTGGCGACTGCTGAGAAATACTGTGATCGCTTTGTGGTTTTACATAATGGGGAGGTTCGAGCACAAGGCACGCTACAAGAGTTACGGGAATCATTTAACCTTCCAGATTCATCTCTGGATGAGATTTATGTCGCATTAACGAAGGAGCAGGGACATGAATGATTTTTTTCGAAAACGTTTAGCTAGACACCAAAAAAAAATGCTAAAGTACATGCGCTATGTTTTCAATGATCATTTTGTGTTAGTTTGTCTTTTTTTGGTGGGAGGAATTGGTTTTTATTATTCTAGTTGGCTGAAGAGCTTAACTCCTTCTTTTGCGTTTGGTGGACTGACTGTTTCAGTTTTTTGGTTACTTAGCTTAGCGGTAGGGAAAATTGCAACTTTTGCGGAGGCAGCAGATATTGTTTTTTTATTGCCACAAGAAAAAGAAATGCGAGTGTATTTAAGTGAAGCTTTCCGCTATTCTTGTTTATTTCCATTACTTGTTTTATTTTTGGCGAGTGGATTTGCGATGCCATTAGTGGTAGTGAGTACCGGACAGCCATTTTCAATGTATTTAATCTATTTGTGCTTACTTATCAGCCTGAAAACGGGTCATCTACAAGTAAAACGAGCGGAACTTTTTCGATTTTCTAATCAAGCTTTACGTTGGTTTAAAATTGGATGGTATGTTTCAGCTTTTGTCATTTTACTACTTACGTTTTATATATCTATTTGGTTAGGTTTAGCGGGTGCATTACTACAAGCTGGTATTTATTATTGGTATTTATGGCGAAAAAATGAGGTACAGATTGACTGGGAAAAAATGATCCAAGTGGAAGAAAATCGTCTCCATCAAATTTATCAGTTTATCAATTTGTTTACGGATGTACCAGAAATTTCAGCAAAAGTAAAACGCCGACGTTACTTAGACCCGCTATTGAAGAAAATCCAAAGGAACCAAAGTCAAACATATCTTTATTTATATACTAGACGATTTGTTCGTGGGTCTGATTTTAGCGGTCTGTATCTGAGACTACTGTTGATTGGTGGTTTGCTGATTGCAGGTGTAACAGATTTAACATTTAGTTTGATTATTGGTTCATTGTTCTTATACTTGATTGGTTTCCAGTTGTTGCCGCTGTATAGCCAGTTTCGCTATATGGTATTAGTGCAACTGTATCCCGTAAAAGAAACACAGAAAAAAACAGCTATCCAGCAATTGTTGTTGAGCATATTAGTTTTAGCAGCTCTTATTTTTGGAATGATTGCAGCTTTTGTTTTGTCTGGAGTAGAGCGCTGGATTCCTATTCTGGTTTATTTGGCCTTTGTTTTTCTTTTCGTAAAAATGTACGTTCCCACACGTCTGAAGAAGCTGTCAGACTAATAATTGTCCAAGATAAAGTGAGAAAGATCACATCATTGATCTTTCTCTTTTTTTCTTTTTTAGAAAAGTTGGTTTTTTGAATGAAAAAATGCTGAAAAAGAACGTATATGTGCTTGACGTTATGTGTCGGGGCGACTAGAATAATAATTACTGCAAATGAAAGAGTTTATGAGGATGGGAGAAAGCATGATGGAGTTTCAGTTAGACCAAGAGTGGCGGTTACGGCCCATCAAAGGGGATACAGGAAAAACATACATAGGCATGCGCGATGAAGATAAAGTCTTCATCAAACGTAATACAACCCCCATGCTTGCTGCGTTATCTCGAGAAGGAATTACTCCTAAACTTGTTTGGACAAAAAGAACAGGGAATGGAGACACACTAACTGCTCAAGAGTGGCTAGATGGTCGCTTATTGACTACCGCAGAAATTGGGCAAAGAAATGATGTTATTGATGTTCTATACCATTTGCATCATTCTGATTCATTAAAAACAATGTTGAATCGAATAGGTGGTCGTGTGGTCACGCCTGAGACGATGTTGAAAAAATATAACCAAGAACTCCCAGAAATATTAAAAAAAAATCAGTTTATCCAACTTGTCCATCAATTTTTGATTCAGCAAGTACCTCATACAGATAAAAAAGAGTTTGCTGTTGTTCATGGAGATGTGAATCATCGCAATTGGTTAGTCTGTAAAAATTATTTATATTTAGTTGATTGGGATTCAATCATGTTTGCTGATCCAGCAGTTGATATTGGAACGATTTTAGGGAATTATGTTCCGCTTTCAAATTGGAATCAATGGTTGATTAGTTATGGTATTCGCCCAACTGACGAAGTTCTTGAGAAGCTTCACTGGTATGCAGTGATGAATTTATTACAAGAAATCACTCGTTATTGCCTTCGAGGGGATGACCGACGAATGAATGAAGAAATTTTACAATTAAAACGAATTTTTAGTGGCTGAGGTTGAGCCCAAACTCTTTGGAGATTTGGCCAACCTTTTTTATTTGAGAAAGGAATTATGAATTATGCGTGTTAGAAATCGTCCTGGGGCAACAGAATTGTTAGCTGCACATCCAGAGTTTGTTATTAGTGATCCAACCGAATGGAAAGGGCAATGGGCTGAGCTCTTTGGCAATGATCATCCAATTCATATCGAAATTGGAATGGGGAAAGGTCAATTCATCAATGGAATGGCAAAGGCACATCCAGAAATCAATTACATTGGTGTAGAAATGCAAGTCAGTGTTATTTCTCTGGCGCTAGATAAATTAATTGAAGAACCGCTACCTAATTTGAAATTACTTCACGTTGATGGCTCAGCGTTGACAGAGTATTTTGCGGATAGTGAAGTCGATCAGATTTATTTGAACTTTTCTGATCCATGGCCAAAAAAACGTCATGAGAAACGTCGCTTGACGTTTAAAACTTTTTTAGCAGTGGATGAACAAATCTTGCGACCAACAGGTGAGATTCATTTCAAAACAGATAATCAAGGATTGTTTGAGTATTCTTTGGCAAGCTTTTCGCAATATGGCATGATAATCAAACAAGTTTGGCTTGATTTACATGAGAGTACATTCGAAGGAAATATTATGACTGAGTATGAAGAAAAGTTTTCTTCTCGTGGTCAACGTATCTATCGAGTAGAAGCACAATTTAAAGATAAAACAAAATAATCAAAAGGAGGTGTGACAAAATACTTGTTACACCTCCTTTTTCTGAATAAACGTTATAAACATTTTCCAAGTAGTACTTCTTTTATAATCTTATTATTTAAAGTTGGTCAATTCTGTCATAGCCTCCTTTTGCTTAGCACGGTGGGATAAGTTGGAATTTTGAAAATGAAAAAAGTCCCATATCTGTGATTTTTAGTTCAGGAATAACAGATAAAGTCAAAAAGGACAAGGTTAAAAAGGGATCAAATAGCTGACTAGCACCAATTTGACGAGCGGCAGTTGTTAAACTAGTTAATTCTTGATTCACCTCTAAGAAAGGTTTTTGAGACATTAATCCACCAATCTTAAGGGGAAGACTAGCCAATTCCTGCTGATGATTGACAGCAATCATGCCACCACCTTTTTTGATTAACTGTTCTATAGCAAAAAGCATATCTTTATCGTTTGTTCCGACGACAACAATATTATGAGAATCATGCGAAATCGTAGTTGCTAAGGCACCTTCTTTTAGTTCGAACCCTTTGACGATGCCAAGACCAATATTTCCAGTTCCCTTATGTCGTTCAATAACAGCAATTTTCAGGTAATCTTTTTCAATAGAAGGAACAAAGAACCCAGATTGAACGGTGACTTCTGAGAATAAGTCATTAGTAATTAAGCTGTTAGGGATAATATCGATGATATGCGCTTTATTTGAATTTAAAGACAGCTTTAAAGAGTCATTTGTTAAAGATGCAACTGTCATGTCCGGTAAGTCTGCCATCAGAGAATTTTTTGGTTGTTCATTTGTTGTATCGATAAGTTTTCCGTTAGCTACGAGTTGTTCCCCATTATGAAATACTTCTCGAATTGGTAAGGTTTCAAGATTATCTGTTAAGAAAAAGTCAGCTTGATAACCTGGTGCAATTGCTCCAATCGTGGATAGACCGAAACATTCCGCTGCGTTTAGGGAGGCCATTTGGATTGCTTGCAATGGATCCATGCCTAATTCGATCACCTTTCGGACGATATAATCAATCGAACCTTCACTCACTAAGTCATCAATTAATTTATCATCTGTGACAAAGAAGCAACGCCGAGAATTTTCCGGAGTAATGGCTGGAAAAAGAGCGGCTAAATCTTTTGCAACAGTTCCTTCACGAATCATCAAATACATACCCAAATCAAGTCTTTCTCTCGCTTCTTTTGCAGTTGTGGCTTCGTGGTCGGTACGAATTCCAGCAACAGGATAGACATTTAACCCATCACCAGTAATTCCAGCAGCGTGTCCATCAATTTTTTTGTGATAATCAATCGTTAATTGAAGTTTATCCAAAATTTCTGTTTCCGCATTTGCGACTGCTTGATAATTCATTACTTCAGCAAGACCAAGAACTTCGGGCATTTCTAAAAAAGGAGCCAATGTTTTGGCATCTAGGATAGCGCCATTTGTTTCAAAAGGTGTAACAGGCACACAAGAAGGAAGCATGAAAAAAATATTCATCGGTGCATTTTGAGCATCTTCCAGCATGAACTTCAAACCCGTACTACCAGCAACATTTCCAATCTCGTGAGGATCTGTTACAACTGTTGTTACACCATGTAATACAGAAATTTTAGCAAATTCTTGTGGACAAAGCAGGGAGCTTTCGATATGAACATGTCCATCAATAAACCCTGGCACTAAGTACTGATTATTTGCATCGTATGTTTGTTTTCCTTCATATTCGCCGATCCCGATGATTTTTCCATCACAGATAGCAAGAGTATTTGACATGATTTTTCTGGTGAAGACATTGACGATTTTGGCATTCTTGATAACTAAATCTGCTGGTTGTTGTTTGCTCGCAACTAAAAGATGTTTTTTTAGCAATGATTCCAAAGTGGCGCCTCCTAAGATAAATTTTTAATAGTATAACACAAATTCGGATTTAGCTAACATTTTTTATGAAATTATCAAAATCTACGATAAAAAAATGATAAACGCGTATGTTTTTGTTGGAGGGGAGGATAATGGATATTAAAAAAATTTCATATGAGATCATTGCAGATGCTTACAAAAGAAGAATAGAAGATGTCTATATTTTACCAAAAAAAGAAGGTTATCAGCTTCTTGAACGTAAAGGTAAAAACCGAACATTAAAACGGGATTTTTCAAAAGAGACAGGACAACAATTGATTTCCAGATTCAAATACTTAGGACAAATGGATATTGGTGAAAAAAGAAAAGTACAATCTGGCGCGTTGACTTATAGATGTGGAAATTCAAGTGTCGAAGAAGAGATTCGGCTAAGACTCTCATCTGTGGGGGACTATCAACAGCGAGAAACTTTGGTGATACGGCTACTTTACCCACTTGGTGATCAGCAATTCCGCTGTTTTTCTCCAGGAGATTTAAGAGTATTACATCAGCATACTGGGGAACGGGGGTTATATCTCTTTAGCGGTCCAGTTGGATCAGGAAAAACCTCTTTAATGTATCGTTTGGCTCAGAAAAGTTCAGAACAAATCATTACTGTGGAAGATCCTGTGGAATTGGAAGAATCAACGTTTTTACAACTACAAGTTAACGAGAAAATCCACCAAAATTATGAAGAACTGTTAAAGCTCTCTTTACGTCATCGGCCAGACTTATTGATTGTTGGAGAAATAAGAGATGCGTTAACGGCTCAAATGACTTTACGTGCGGCCTTGACTGGCCATCGGGTATTTGCCACGATTCATGCCAGAGAGTTAGCAGGTATTCTGCCAAGAATAGAAGAATTGATTGGTCACCACGGAGCATTAATAGACTGTTTAAAAGGGATTGTTTATCAAGAAATAATACCAGATAAAGAACAAGCTTCTGCTGTGTTATGGAGTTATCAGTTTTTTGAAAAAATGCGGGAAGAATCAGCCAAAAAAAGTGATAGAGAAGCTGCATTTCAAGTAGTTCAGGAAAAATGCTGGCGAACGAGTTATCTTCAAGCTGAAAGAAACGATTGGAGGTCATATTCATTTGAAGAAATTGAATAAAAAACAACAGCAACAGTTTATTCAAATGATTGCTGATTTACTGAGCAATGGCTTCAGTTTACAAGAAGCATTGCAGTTAGTAATCAGGTTGAAGTTATTTCCAATTGAACTACTAGAAGAAGTCCAAAAAATAGTGATTGCTGGTGGCTCATTTACAAAAATACTAGCTTATTGTGGGTTTAACAAAACATATCTTGTACAGGTTGAATTGGCTGAAGCACACGGGAACTTAATCGCTACATTGGAAAACATAGCTGACCAGTTTCAACGAATGGGTGCATTTCATAAAGAGTTGCAAAAATTGCTAAGCTATCCCTTGTTGCTTTCGCTATTTTTGATTGGCATTTTGTTTAGTATGCGCCAAATTGTTTTGCCACAATTATTAATCTCAGAAATGGTTCCACAAAATCATTGGGGAATTCAGTTGATTCAAACATTTCACTGGTATGTGTTAGGCATCTTATTGTTACTAAGTGTCTTATATGGAGCTATTCGTTTTTTTGATCGGAAGGGAAATTCATTACGGCGGAGTCAGTGGATTAGTCGATTGAAAATTTTAGGACCAGTTTATGCATTGTATCAGTCTACTTATTTTTCGTTAGAATTAGGTAAACTTTTTAGCGAAGGACTTGAGCTGAAACAGGTAGTTTTTTGTCTAAAAGAAACAAAAACGGGTAGTCTGATGCAACAATTAGCTTTACAAATGGCGAAGGAATTAGAGAAAGGAAGTTCATTAGCAATCCAATTTGAAAAATACTCTTTTTTAACTAAAGAATTCAGTACAATCGTTCAGCAAGGAGAGTTAAAGGGGAATTTAGGAAAAGAATTATTATTTTATAGTAATTACACACGCCAACTTTTTTTTGAACGGTTAAATCGATGGTTAAATTGGATTCAGCCAGTGCTTTTTTTAGTGATTGCTTGTTTAATATTAACGATTTATGCAGCGGTTTTGTTACCCATTTATGGAAATCTTGAGGAGGTTATTTCATGATGATAGAAAATATTAGTAAGAATGAACAAATTAAGGGAAAATCCTTGAGAAAAGCACAAGCTTTTACTTTGATTGAAATGCTGATTGTTTTATTGATTATCAGTGTGTTGATTTTATTATTTGTACCAAATCTTTCAAAATATAAAAATCATGTAGATGAAGAAAGTCAAGCAGCAGTGATCCAGTTAGTTGATACGCAAAAAGAATTGTATGCTTTACAAAATAATGGGAAAGTCCCAACTATTGATGAGCTACTTGCAGAAGGCTACATCAAACAAGAACACGCAGATGTATATAATAAAAAATAAATATGCAGGGTTTACTTTAGTAGAAACTTTATTCGTTTTTTTAATTACGTTGTTCTTCGTGACAGTTCCTATTTTTTCGTTTGAACATTTACAAAAAGACATAGCAATACATCAATTTTTCAGTCAATTTGAAAAACGAATTTATGCAACGCAGAAGATTGCAATTGTCAGTCAGCAAGCGACTCGAATACATTTAACTGATGATCAGCAAAAAATTTACTTTGGTGTGCCTAAATACACTCCGTTTGATTGGGCGTATCTAAAAATTCCAGAAAATTTAAAAATACAACGTTATGGAACAGTGATTTTTACTGGTCGAACGGGAAATGACAGTTCACTAAAAACGTATCAGTTTTACTGGCCAAAGAAAAAACAAACAATTACTTATCAATTCCAGTTGGGAAGTGGTCATTATACCAAAAAAATCGAATAAACCTGGTTACATATTATTGGAAACAATGACAGCACTGGGGTTGGTCTTAATAATCGTCTATGGCGTCAGCGCACATCAGACATTTTTATTAGAGCAAGGAAAAAAGAGCAATCAAGAAGTCCAGCTGGCACGTATCATTTATGAAGAAGCACGAAAATACCGACTACATGAAGGATTGAAACAAGTTGCTCGGGATCAACCAATAAAAAGTAAAGTTATTCTCCAAACAGAGCAACGTGCTATTCAAAAAGTCGGGATTGAAGTTGAAGGGAAGGTCGTATTGGAAATTGAAAAAAAATCAGAAGTATCCAAGCTTTACTCTGATTGAGTGCTTGATATCCTTTCTTGTTTTTAGTGGGGTGATACTAACAGTTACTTTGATTATTCGACGTGCAGATCAGTTAGATCAGCATTTACAAAGGAAGGATCAGAAAGAATGGTTGATTTTTTTGACACAATTTGAAAATGAAGTCGCAGGTAGCACATTGTTTGATATACAAAGAAAACAATTTCGCTATGTTATAGAAAATAAAACGTATATTATTGAGCAGTATCAATCAATTGTTCGAAAAAGACAAACTGCTGGTGGTCATCAACCAATGCTGATGAATGTTGACGAGTTTAGTTTTGAGGAGAGGGACAATGAAGTCATACTTGAAGTTACATTTGAAAATGGAGAACGTGGGTATGGCAAATGGGCAAAGCCGTGACCAACAAATGAAAACAGGATTTAAGGGGAATATTTTATTCTCTACTTTATTATTATTTTTGTTGTGTAGCTTTTTATTAGCAACAGTGGTTGATACCTATCAATTAACGGTTGATTTTAATCAGCGGACAAAGTTCTTTTATGTAGCACAAACTATGAAGGAGCTTTGCCTAT
This sequence comes from Candidatus Enterococcus courvalinii, assembly GCF_017315945.1. Taxonomy (GTDB): domain Bacteria; phylum Bacillota; class Bacilli; order Lactobacillales; family Enterococcaceae; genus Enterococcus_B; species Enterococcus_B courvalinii. The sequence continues at coordinate 175,338 of NZ_JAFLWI010000001.1, read as the reverse complement.
CAGAATTTGCGCAAGGGAAAAACATAACACAGAGCGGAAAGTATACCTTTAATACAGGAGTAGTTGAATATGCGATTGAAAATCAGAAGATGAAATTTCAAATTACAGTTGATGTATTTGACTTTTATTTTACAGAAACGATACAGAATGAAACAGTTAGTAGTACAGAATGAAGACATAACCATGAAAACGTCCTCTTTTCTGTTATATCACTGTTTTAACTGGAGAATGTTTGTCGTTTCACAAACAAAAAAACAGTGAAAACGATTGAAATTTTTGTGATTGTCCGATAGAATTAAACAGGTGAAAAAATTGTTATAATATATCTAGAAATGAGGTGCACCATGTTACCAGAAAAAATGGAGCAAGGGTTTAATCAAAACCTTGAAGCAATTCAGTTGCTTCAAAATGCATTGGGAACTTCCTTTTTAGAGGCTTATGTCGAGAATGCTGAAAATTTAAATGACGATTATCAAGTTCGGGTAGTCGATGGCGTGCCAACGCCGGAAGTTGTCCAACAAATTGAGACGCTTTATAAAGAGTTGAAAAAGTTGTCTTTTGAACCAGAGGAATGGCGTCGTCTATCACAATTACTTTTATTAAAAGGTGGTCAGACAGAACGGTTGCAAGCCAATCATCAGCTGACGCCAGATAGTATTGGATATTTATTTGTTTTCTTGATTGAACAGTTGTTCACAAATAAAAAAGAACTAGTTAAAATTTTAGATATTTCGGCTGGAATGGGTAATTTACTACTAACAGTTCTTTTAAATTTGAAGATTGCTAACTATCAAGTTGAAGGATTTGGTGTAGATATTGATGATACATTGTTGTCTGTGGCTGCATCGACAAGTGAATTGACACAAGCAAACGTTCAGTACTTTCATCAAGATGGGTTACAAGATTTACTGGTTGATCCTGTGGATTTTGCTATCAGTGATTTACCTATTGGTTACTATCCGAATGATCAAAAAGCCAGTGAATTTTTGACAAGTGCAGATGAAGGTCATAGTTATGCACATCATTTATTGTTAGAACAATCAATGAAGTATGTAAAACCAGGTGGCTTTGGGTTGTTCTTGATTCCAAGTAACTTCCTAGAAACTGACCAAAGTGAAATGCTCAAAAAATGGTTTAAAGAAGAAGGCTATCTTCAAGGAATGGTTCAGTTACCAGATGAATTGTTCCGCAAAAAAGAATCACAAAAAAGTATTTTAATTTTACAGAAAAAAGGTCCACAAGCAAAACAAGTCAAAGAAGTATTACTTGCTAAACTTGCTTCACTTAAAGAACCAGAGAAGGTGACAGAATTCTTTAAAGAATTTGAAGATTGGAAATCATCTGCTCTGTAATCATTCAAAATAGAAGGAGAGTACTATGTCTAAAACAATTGCAATCAATGCTGGAAGTTCAAGTTTAAAATGGCAATTATATCAAATGCCTGAAGAAACAGTTATCGCCAAAGGAATCGTTGAGCGTATCGGCTTAAGCGACTCTATTTTTACAATTAAATACGGTGACAATCAAAAGTTCGAACAAATTTTGGATATCGCTGACCACGACATAGCTGTTAGAATGTTATTGGATCAATTGATTGAATTAACAATCTTGAGTTCTTATGACGAAATCACAGGTGTTGGACATCGTGTTGTTCACGGTGGAGAAACGTATAGTGACTCTGTTGTCGTGACTGACGAAGTAATGGAACGAATTGCAGAATTGGCAGAGTTTGCCCCATTACACAATCCAGCAAACTTGATGGGAATCAAGGCATTCAAAAAAATCTTGCCTGATATCATCAGTGTTGCAGTATTTGACACATCTTTCCATGCAACTATGCCAAAACATAACTACTTGTATAGTCTACCAACTTCTTACTACGAGGACTTTAAAGTAAGAAAATATGGTTTTCATGGTACAAGTCATCGATATGTTTCAGAACGTGCAGCTAGTTTATTAAATAAACCAATTGAAGACTTAAAGATCATTACTTGTCATTTGGGTAATGGTGTTTCAATCACCGCTGTTGATGGAGGAAAATCAGTAGATACATCAATGGGATTCACACCGTTAGCAGGAGTAACGATGGGGACTCGTTCAGGTGATTTAGATCCGGCTGTTTTACCATACTTAATGGGTAAATTGGATCTGACAATTGATGAAATGATTACAGTTTTAAACAAAGAATCTGGTTTATTAGGCTTAACAGGCTTATCAAGCGATATGCGTGATCTTGAGAAAAATTATGAAAAAGAGCATATTCGTTTAGCTTATGATATTTTTGTTGATCGTATTCGTAAATACATTGGTGGTTATGTAACTACTATGAATGGCGTTGATGCAATTGTGTTTACCGCTGGAATTGGTGAAAATGATGCGCACGTACGCAGTGAGATCATTAAAGGAATGACTTGGTTTGGGTGTGAAGTAGATCCTGAGTTGAATAGCATTCGTGGCGAAGAAGTGGAAATTTCAACACCAGAATCTAAAGTAAAAATATTAGTTATTCCAACGGACGAAGAACTAATGATTGCTCGTGACGTGGAACGTTTACGCGGATAATAAAGTTTTAAAAGACTGCCAAACTTAACTTAAGTTTGGCAGTCTTTTTGCATAATTCTGAAATACAAAATGTTTATCCAAAAAATGGAAGCTAATAAGCATGGAATCAACTATCTACAAGTCAGTTGTTATTTGTTATCCATCAATGTTTTTTATATAGTTAAAAATTACTAAAGCAGTGAAGGAGCAAGAGAGTGAATCTATCGTATCCAATTTATGATGTGATTGAAAAAGAAATCCAAAAGTTAAAGAAACCAAATGTCATAGGAATCGATGGCAGTTATGCTTCAGGAAAAACGAACTTTACAACACAATTAGCCATTTATCTTAAAAAGAACGGGTATGATGTGCAAGTCATTCATTATGATAGCTTTCATAAACCGCTCCCTTTGATCAAAGGGTCTGGAGAAAAAGATAGTGAAGTGGATGCCTTTTATCATGCTTTCAACAGCCAAAAACTTTTGAATGAACTTTTGATTCCTTTGAAGCAAGAAGGTGTTCTTAGGAAGACAATCAAAGGGCTTGATTGGGGATCTGCTACATATGTTGATGATCTGCTGATTAATATTGGTGAGCATACAATTGTGCTTTTAGAAGGCGCGCTTTTATTTAGAAAGAAGTTACTTCCGTTTATTGATTATAAAATCTTTTTGGAGGTGTCACTGGAAGAAGTTATGCGAAGAGGAAGAGAAAGGGATGTGCCTAAAGTCGGTGAATGGATGATGGATAAATATCGTACACGTTACATTCCGGTTTATCAACGACATCTTGATCAAAATCATGTAAAAGAAACTGCTGATTTGATTATCGATAATAGCGATTATACTCATCCTAGCATAAAGTAATTTGCTTGTGATAACAGTTCTTATACCAAAAATAGGCTTGTTTTGTGCAAGTCCTCTTGTAATAGATGTTTTAAAAATTAAAAAACCCCCGCCAATCATTGTGTACGATTGGCGGGGATTTTTAGTTAAATTATTCTTCGTTGTCACCTGTTGGTAGTTGGTTTTCTAAGTCTGTACGTACGACAAGGACATCGCAATTTGCATTACGAATCACGTATTCAGAAACTGAACCGATGAATAAACGTTCTACAGCGTTTAGCCCAGTTGCACCTAATAAAATCAAATCAATATCATTGTCATCAGGAATTTCTTTGGCAATGATTGGTTTTGGTGAACCATATTCTACAACAGTTGAAACTTTTTCTAGACCAGCTTCTTTCGCGCTCTTTTCGTAGTCAGCTAGTGTTTGTTTAGCCATTTCTGTTGCTTGTTCAGCTAACATTCCATCAAATGAAGAAACTGTTTGAAATGCACGAGTATCAATAACATGTGCTAGTAAAAGTTCTCCGTTATTACGTTTAGCAACGTTGACCGCTTTTTTAAAAGCTAATTCCGCTTCGGCAGAGCCGTCGACGGCAACCATGATTTTTTTATATTGTTGTAACATAAGTGTTCGCTCCCTTCAAAGATCAGTTCTTTTACTATCCTTATTGTAAAGCACTTTGCGAAAAAAGAAAATTATTTTACTGCTTAGTGGCCGATATTTTTTTAGCAAATGAGATACTGAAAATAGTTGAAGCTAGAATAACAACTATTAGGAATAAAAAAGCAAGCATTCTTTGATTAAAAAAGATGACGAGTAAACCTAATGCACCAAGAAAGGCATAGACAACACCTGAAAACTGTAAAAAGGCTTGGTTCTTTTCAGAAGGTTCAATTAAAACGAAGAAAATAGATTGTTTCTTGAATAAATAATAGCTAACAAAGACCAGTAGTATGGTTGCAATAGATATCAACACACGAATCATGAAGCGTTCCTCCAAAAAATCAGAATAAAAATAGAAAAAGCAATTTGCTAAAAGCAAATTGCTTCATTCTTAAACAAAGGGTAATCTCCGTTAATGCCGTTGTTTGTCCTGTAGTATTGATCCCGCAAATTCTAGCAGGTGGGTCCCACGGTCGAAGCTTCGAACTACCAAATGATAAGGCATGTTACCAGCAGTGACACAAGACAGGTCCCAAGATATCAATAAAAATGTTCGGTCAACACACAAAGAGGACAATTCGAACATCACAGATTTCCCACCTCTATAGTAGCATAGGTATTTAAAAAGAGCAACGGGAGTGCTTCTCAAAAAGTAACCGTTTTATTTTTGGGGAGAATGCTTTTTCCAATTTTGGATTCGCTCATATTGTTGCTTTAAGGCTTGTTCATATTTTCCAGTTTCTTTTGGTAGATAGTAGGTTTCATTTTTTAATTTATCTGGTAGATATTGTTGATTGACCCAAGCGTGTTCAAAATTGTGGGGATATTGATAATCAAGTCCACGTTTCAATTCTTTCGCACCCTGATAGTGACTATCTCGCAAATGGTCCGGTACTTCTCCAGCTTTTCCGGCTCGAATATCTGCAATGGCAGCATCTAGTGCAGTGTAAGCCGAATTGGATTTAGGGGATAGACAAAGATCAACTACGACATCTGCCAAAGGAATCCGTGCTTCGGGTAATCCTAGACGTTCTGCTGCAAGAACAGCGTTAACAGTGCGAGCTGCTGCTGCGGGATTTCCTAGACCGATGTCCTCGTAGCCAATGACCATTAGACGTCGACAGATACTTGCAAGATCACTAGCTTCCACTAAACGCGCTAGATAATGAAGGGCTGCGTCCACATCGCTGCCGCGAATCGATTTTTGAAAAGCCGAGATGACATCGTAATGAGCATCTCCATTTTTATCATGAGTTAATGCTTTTCTTTGTACACATTCTTCAATGATTGCTAAGGTGAGGTGGATAAGCCCATCTTCCATCGGTTTAGTTGATCGGGCTGCTAGTTCAAGGCCGTTTAACGCACTCCGCAAGTCTCCATTTGTTGCTCGTGATAAATGAAGCAAGGCATCTTCATCAAGTTGAATCGGTAATTCTCCAAGTCCACGTTCTTTATCAAGTAAAGCTGTTTGAATTGCTGATTGAATATCTGTTTCATCTAAAGGTTTGACTTCAAAAATTTGTGTTCGACTACGAATCGCTGGATTAATGGTGATATAAGGATTTTCGGTCGTGGCGCCGATTAAAATGATGCGTCCACTTTCAAGATGAGGCAAAAGAAAATCTTGTTTTGTTTTATCTAGTCGATGAACTTCATCAAGTAACAAAATGACTGTCCCGCTCATTTTGGCTTCTTCAGCTACAACTTGTAAATCTTTTTTTGAATCAGTTGCAGCATTCAATGTACGAAAGGCATAGTTTGTAGAACCAGCAATGGCACTAGCAATACTCGTTTTTCCGGTTCCAGGTGGTCCATATAGAATCATTGATGACAACATTCGCGCGTCAACCATTCGGCGAATGATTTTTCCTTCACCGACTAGTTGCTGTTGTCCAACGACTTCATCGATTGTGCGAGGACGCATTCGATAAGCTAAAGGCTGTTGCATGAAGTGACCTCCCTTTCATTTTTTCGTTCGTTTATTATAGCATAGTTTGTAAAAAACTGGAGGAAAGAACATAGAAGAAACGTTTTGTTTTCATAGCATGTAACGAAAATATTGTGTATGATAAAGTAGGTGAAAAAAATGACAGAGAAAAAGAAAATCGAAACTTTTTTTGAAAATAAAACAACGCCAGAAATTGCGAAAAATTTATTAGGAATGTATTTAGAACATATAACGCCGATGGGGAAATTGGCTGGTTACATCGTTGACGCTGAAGCTTATCTTGGACCAGAAGACCAAGCTGCGCACAGTTACGGAATGCGAGATACGCCGAGGGTGCGTGCGATGTATCAAAAGGCTGGAACAATCTATCTCTATACGATGCATACACATCGTATACTAAACATTATTACTCAACCAGAAGGTGTCCCTCAAGGTGTAATGATTCGAGCTGTTCAACCAGCCACTAGTATTGAACAAATGAGCCAGAATCGTGGAGGAAAAGTGGGTCCAGAAATCAGCAACGGCCCAGGTAAGCTAGTAAAAGCATTAGCAATTGGCCCAGAACTTTATGGTCAATCAATTATGGACAGCGAAAGTACCCTACGACTAGACTTTGAAAAACGTAAGGAACCAAAAGAAATTATTGCTTTGCCAAGAATTGGTATTCCAAATAAGGGAGAGTGGACGGAGATGCCGTTGCGCTACATTGTTTCAGGAAATCCATATATTTCTTTACAAAAAAAACGCCTGATCGATCAAGACGATTGGGGATGGAGGAACGAAGATGAAAAAAAATAATTTATTGAGTTATTTGGATGAGTCCATTGAAAAAAACATTGATACTTATGATGTCGCATTAGATTGGGATACAAAGAACCATACGATTGAAATAGTTGTGCGCTTATTTGCGGAAAACAAAGCACTTTTAGAAATCGATGATGCAAAAGGTGTTATTTCTGAAGAAGAAATCATTGAGTTTGAGGATGGCATTTTACTTTTTAATCCACAAAAATCTTCATTTGACGAAGAGGACTACTTAGCAGTTATTCCTTATGAAGGTAAAAAAGGATTGGAAAAAGCGGTTGTAGATGCAATTATTGATTACTTAAAGGATGTATTGGACCAGGGACAAAGCGATCTGTTGGACTTTTTAGATGCAGACGATGAAGATGTGATTTTTGAATTACATTGGGACAACCAACAGCTAGCACAGTTAGTTGAAAAGAAACAGCAAGAACAAAATACAACAACTTATTTACCTTATCCAAGTTATTAAGGAGTCGATAACGATGAAATGGAACGAAGTCAAAGTAGAAACAGCAAGTGAAGCAGTTGAAGCGGTTGCCAATATTTTAATGGAAGCAGGAGCCAGTGGTGTGGCTATCGAAGATGCACTTGACGTTGAGAATTTTAAATCAGACCAATATGGTGAAATCTTAGATAAAGCTGATTTCACTTCATTAACTGAAGGCGCGTTGGTTATGGCATACTTTCCAGAAACAATTTTCTTACCAGAAATCTTACCTTTTATCAAAGACCGTGTGACACAATTACCTGAGTTTGGCTTGGCCATTGGAAAAAATATTGTAACGGTTAGTGAAGTGGAGGAGAGTAACTGGGCAACGGCTTGGAAAAAATACTATCATCCTGTTCGCATTACGAGAATGTTGACGGTTGCTCCAAGCTGGGAAAATTATACGACACAAGATCCAATGGAAAAAATTATTACTTTAGATCCAGGTATGGCTTTTGGAACAGGAACACATCCAACAACATTGCTAACTTTGGAAGCATTAGAATCTGTTTTACGTGGTGGTGAAACGGTACTAGATGTTGGTACAGGTTCAGGCGTGTTAAGTATTGCTGCTAAATATTTAGGTGCAAAAGATGTTTATGCGTACGATCTTGATGACGTAGCTGTCCGTTCAGCAAAAGAAAATATGGATATGAATGAAATCGCTAAAGATGTCCATGTTTCAGCTAATGATTTATTGAATGGGATAGAAATTGAGAGTGATGTAATTGTTGCCAATATTTTAGCTGATATTATTTTATTGATGATCCCTGATGCATGGCGTTTATTAAAGCAAACAGGAACGTTGGTTGTCTCTGGAATTATTGAAGATAAAAAACAAATGGTAATTGATGCCATGGAGGCACAAGGATTTGTAGTCGATCAAATTTTCCAACAAAAAGATTGGTATGCAATTATTTTGAAAAAACCTGAGGTGGACTAAATGCAACGTTATTTTTTGGAGGAACCGTATCAGCAAAAAGATCATTTTGTATTAGTCGGCGAACCGTATCATCATATAACTCGCGTTATGCGTATGACGCGAGAAGATCGCGTTTACTTAGCTTTCAGTGACCAAGTGGCTATCATTGCTGAAATTATTGCTATCACAGAAAATGAGGTTGAATTAAAAGAGGTAATGAAAGAACAAGGGCAAAAAGAGTTGCCAAGTATGATCACTATTGCAAGTGGGTATCCAAAAGGTGAAAAACTAGACTGGATTGTGCAAAAAGGAACGGAACTTGGGGCACACGCATTTCTTGGCTTTCCGGCAAAGACATCGGTTGTTAAATGGGATGAAAAGAAGCGGAATAAGCGGCAACAACGTTTAGCAAAAATTGCTCAAGAAGCTGCAGAACAATCACATCGCCAAGTAGTACCACAAGTAGAATTGTTGAGTACAGCCAATGCGTTTTATCAAAAAATTTCTACCTATGATTATGTGTTAGTTGCCTACGAAGAGTCAGCTAAGCAAGGCGAATTAGCAAACTTAGCACAAGCCTTACAAAAATCGGGTGCAGGACAACGTATTTTGGCAATTTTTGGACCAGAAGGCGGATTGACGCCGGATGAAGTAGCAAAACTATCTGCAGAAGGTGCAATCCTTTGTGGTTTAGGACCCAGAATTTTGCGAACAGAAACAGCGCCATTATATTTACTGAGTGCCGCGAGCTATCAATGGGAATTATTAGGTGAACAGGATGGAAAATAGGGAGTCCATTCGTGTACGATTATTGGATCATCAAATGAGTGATGACTTGTTAAAAGAGAGGGTGTACCGTTTAGTTGCAGGAGGCGCAACGGAATTTGTTGTTTTGCCTACTCAAATTGCACGAGTAAAGTATCTTTTAGCAGATTCAACGATCCAAATAGGGAGTGTCATTGACTTCCCATTGGGAGCAAGCACGGTGGAAAAAAAGGTTTTTGAAGCCGCACATGCTTATCAAGCAGGAGCAAGGTTTCTTGAAGTTTGTGTGAACGTAGCAGATATTTTTGAACACCCAGTTCGAGTGAAAGAATTACGTGAGTCGTTGTTCTCTCTAGCTTTAAGCAATGGGAAACTAAGCTTTTATTTGGACACACGCCAAGTGAAGGAACTGACGTTAGTTGAATTTGAGCGTGCCATGAAACCATTAGGGTGGACGCGTCTATCGTTAGGTGAAGATTTGCCATATCAAGAGGCTTTGCGTCTAGCAGAAATTTTCAGATCAGATACGAGGGCTAAACTGGCATTAACGGTAAATGTTCATAAAATTACACCTCAGGAAAAGAAAAAATTAGTTGCGAATGGGGTGACAAGAATCGCAATGAGTCATCTGAACTTTTCTTAATAAATTTGCACATGATAGAATTGAAAAAAGAAACGACAATTTGTATAATGGTAACAATAACCGTTTAAGAGTCCGATAAAAAATAAAAAGAGGTTGGGTCAAATTAACTAGCTCCGATGAAATTGACAAAAGGCACCAGAAATCATTTTTAGGTTTTTGTGTGATGATGCGTTGTTTTTTCGGAGTTATTTTTTAATACCTTTCGTGGAAAAACGAATTCTTTATACCAGTTAGCTGAAATTTAGAAATTGTGATTTCAGATGCCTCTCCTGTTTTGCTATCGAAACGAAAGGGGGATCGGTTTGTATGTCAAAAGAAGAAATTTTAACAGGTCCTGGCGTTATTGCGCTTGTTAGCAAATATATGGGACCGGACCATGTTGCATTTGTACAAAAAGCATGTGATTATGCAACAGCAGCGCATGATGGACAATTTAGGAAATCTGGAGAGCCTTATATTATTCATCCGATCCAAGTTGCTGGGATCTTAGCTGAATTGAAAATGGATCCACACACTGTAGCAACAGGATTTTTACATGATGTAGTTGAAGATACAGAAGTGACATTGGATGATTTACGAGAAGAATTTGGTGACGATGTAGCCATGTTGGTTGATGGCGTTACTAAATTAGGGAAAATAAAATATAAATCTCATGAAGAACAATTAGCAGAAAATCATCGTAAAATGTTGCTAGCAATGGCACAAGATTTACGCGTAATCATGGTGAAATTGGCCGACCGTCTTCATAACATGCGTACACTAAAACATTTACGGGAAGATAAGCAACGTCGAATTGCACAAGAAACATTAGAAATCTATGCGCCGTTAGCACATCGTTTAGGGATTAGTCGAATCAAATGGGAATTAGAAGATACTGCTTTACGCTACCTTAATCCAAAACAATACTATCGAATCGTTCATTTGATGCGAACAAAACGTGAAGAACGCGAGCAGTATGTGAATGCAACTGTAGAAGATATTCGAGTAGCGACAGAAGAACTAGGGATCTATGCAGAAATTTATGGTCGCCCAAAGCATATTTATTCGATCTATCGAAAAATGAAAGACCAGAAGAAACAATTTAGCGAAATCTATGATTTACTGGCTATCCGAGTAATTGTTGATTCAATCAAAGATTGTTATGCGGTCTTAGGTGCGATCCATACGAAGTGGAAACCAATGCCTGGACGATTCAAAGATTACATTGCTATGCCAAAAGCGAACATGTATCAATCTTTGCATACGACAGTGATTGGTCCAGCGGGCAACCCTGTTGAAATTCAAATTCGTACGCAAGAAATGCATGAAATTGCAGAATTTGGGGTTGCGGCACACTGGGCTTACAAAGAAGGAAAAAATGATAAAGTAGAACCTGACGGAATGACGAAGCAATTAAGTTGGTTCCATGAAATCATCGAATTGCAAGACGAAAGTTATGATGCATCTGACTTTATGGAAGGCGTCAAGGGGGATATCTTCAGTGATAAAGTCTATGTTTTTACACCAAAAGGAGATGTAACCGAGCTTCCTAAAGGATCTGGACCATTGGATTTTGCTTATAGCATCCATACTGATATTGGGAACAAGACAACTGGTGCAAAAGTGAATGGCAAAATGGTTCAATTGGATTATAAATTGAAAAATGGTGATATCATTGAAATCTTAACTTCACCTAATTCGTTTGGTCCGAGCCGTGATTGGTTAAAAATTGTTGCAACGAGCAAAGCAAAGAATAAAATCAAACGTTTCTTCAAGGCACAAGATCGTGAAGAAAATATTACCAAAGGTCATGAATCAGTGACCAAATGTATTTCTGATCTTGGTTTCTTGCCAAAAGATATTTTGACCAAAGAAAAATTGCAAGAAGTCTTAGATCGATTTAATTACAATAATGAAGATGATATTTATGCAGCCGTGGGTTATGGGGAAATTAGTCCATTAACAATGGCAAATCGATTGACTGAAAAAGAACGTCGTGAACAAAAAATCGAGCAACAAAAACAAGAAGCCGACGAATTGATGAACCAACCGAAAAAAGAACCAGAAAAAATGAAGGTTCGTCATGAAGGTGGCGTGGTGATTCAAGGTGTTGAAAACTTGCTTATTCGTATTAGTCGTTGTTGTAATCCAGTTCCGGGAGACGATATCGTTGGCTATATTACCAAAGGGCGAGGGATTTCCATTCATCGTCGTGATTGTCCAAATGTTCAATCAGATAAACCGAATGTTGCAGAACGATTAATTGAAGTAGAATGGGAAGATACTTCAAATTCTAAAAAAGAATATGATGCTGACCTAGAAATCTATGGCTACAATCGTTCAGGACTATTAAATGATGTTTTGCAAACAGTTAATTCTATGACAAAAAATCTTAATAGTGTGGAAGCACGTACGAATAAAGATAAGATGGCAACAATCCATTTAACGGTAGGAATCCAGAACTTAACACACCTAAAAAGTATTGTAGATAAAATCAAGTCTGTTCCAGATGTCTATAGTGTACGTCGGATGAACGGATAAATGTGAAGAGAGGGAAGATTTGATGCGAGCAGTCATTCAACGAGTGAGCCGGGCGGCAGTTACGATCAATGGCCAAGAAATCGGCAAGATCAATCAAGGGTTATTAATTTTATTAGGTATCCATGAAACAGATACCCAAAATGATGTGGATTATTTGGTCAAAAAAATCGCGCAAATGCGTATTTTTGAGGATGAACAAGGCAAGATGAACACAAGTATTGAAGATATTGGTGGTCAGATTTTAAGTATTTCACAATTTACGCTGTTTGCAGATACTAAAAAAGGCAATCGGCCAAGTTTTATTGCTGCTGCACGTCCGGAAACAGCTATCCCATTATACGAAGCATTTAATACTGGTTTGAAACAACGTGGGATTCCAGTTTCAACTGGTAAATTTGGTGAAGATATGGATGTTTCTTTAGTAAATGACGGTCCCGTAACCATTGTAATTGACTCCCAAAATAAATAAAAATAGGAGTAAGGTCTCTCTTAATCACTAAAATAGTTAAGATAAAAGTCGACATGGCAGGTAGATGCTAATGTTGGCTTTTATTTTTTATTTGTACTTTAAATTTGAAAGTAATTTTGCATAGTGCATTGATAAAGTTATTGGTGAATGTGCTTTTCTGTCATTTGTTGGAACGACGACTAAAAAACAGAAGAGATTTGTAAAGTTTGCAATCAATCTGGGAACATTAAATTCAATGAAGACAACACAGTTCTTCGTCATAGAAATCGAGTCTATGTCAATTTATGTTTCCTATCGTTTAACTTACTCGTGTGGTATTTTTGCCAAAAGCTGTGTGATGCAAGGTGATAAAGTTTTGTATATTTCTATGTTATACTGATGTATAAATATACAAATAGGAGGGGCTTAATGAAAACTTATTAGCGGGTGGTTTTTTATTTGTTGGAGGAGCGATACTTATGTTAGCAAGTGAGTATGCTAACTGGGTTCCCATTGTCGGAAGTATTGTTGCACTAGTAGGTTTTGGAATATTAGTTTATTTTTTATTTAGCAAAGACGGGAAGTATGACGAAAAATAAGTAGTATCTTTTTCCAGTATTGAATTGACTATAGAAAAATGCAATAACTACGATCCACCGTTAGTTCACCGCCTAGCCATTGGCAGCGTTTTCATATAGTAAAGCTTTTTTAGCTTAAAGATGACGTAGAAAGCCGTAGATTTTATCTACTAAAATCTACGGCTTAATTGAAAAAGAACTTCTATTTTTGATTAAAATTCTGCAAATAGCTGATCAATTTGTTGATAATCTGCATTTGTTAAATGGATGTCTAAAGCTTGAGCATTACTTGAGACTTGTTCAGGTTTTTTTGCACCGGGAATTACGACAGAGACAGCTGGATTTTTCATATACCATGCTAAGACCAATTGAGCAATGTTTGTTTGATAGTTCGCTGCAAGTGGGCGAAGTTGCTCAACAGTGTGAATAATTTTTTCAAAACGTTCACCTTGAAAATTTGGCTGCTTTAATCGGAGATCTCCTTTAGAAAATGAAAGTGGTTGTCCAAGCTGGTATTTCCCAGTCAATAAACCTGAAGCTAGTGGAAAATAAGGGACAAAACTAATTTTATGTTGTTTGATATAAGGGAAAAGTTCTCTCTCCGCCTCTCGTTGAATCAAACTGTAATGATCTTCAACGATATCTACGTATCCCTCTTGGTTAGCTTCTTTTAATTGTGCTAAAGAAAAGTTTGAAACACCGATTGCTCGAATTTTTCCAGCTTCTTTTAATTGATGCAAAGCAGCAATTGCTTCGTTTTTTGGTGTTTTTTCGTCTGGAAAATGAATATAAAAAATATCAATATAATCTGCTTGTAGTCTTTTTAGTGCATCTTCAACAGCTTGATTCAAAAATTCAGGTGTATTATTAAATTTTCCAGAATTGTTTGGGTCATGAGCTGCTTTAGTTGCGATGATGATACGTGAACGATCATATTCTTTTTCTTTTAAGACTTCACCAATCAGTTCTTCTGAGCGCCCAAAACCATAGGCGTAAGCCGTATCAAGAAGATTGATGCCATTATCGAGTGCTGTTCGAATGATTTGTTTACCCACTTCATCCTCTAAATGAGGAAATAAATTGTGTCCGCCAACAGCATTTGTTCCTAACCCAAGTTGTTCTGCATATACTTGAGAATGTCCGATTCTTACTTCTGCCATGTTGAATTCCTCCTTTGTTTCAGTTTAAAACAAACAGAAGAAATGCGAAAATAAATTGTCTTTTGAAAAATGGAAGAGGCTTGTTTAACTTTTAGGGCAAATATTCTTGACTTTGTGAAGTGTTTTTAGTAAGTTGTAGGTAATATAAAAAATCACTGAAAGAGCGAGTAAGTTACCTATACTTTTTAGATAGAGAGAATCATCGAGGCTGAAAATGATTCAAGAGTTGGTTACCGAAAAGACACTCTGGAGATGGACGCGTGCAAAGCCGTCCCGTGTACGAGCGTTATTCGTGAGAGGAAAGAGCAATCTTTCAAAATTAGGTGGTACCGTGTATGACTTTCATTCACCCTTGTTCATTGTGAACAGGGGTGAATTTTTTTATTTTCACTTAGTTACATAAAAAGGAGAGAGATGTATGAACTTCCAACGACCAAAAGGAACGAATGATATTTTGCCAGGTGAATCAGAAAAATGGCAATTTATTGAAGAAACAGCACGCTTATTATTTAGAGATTATCAATACAATGAAATTCGCACGCCGATTTTTGAACATTATGAAGTTATCTCACGTAGTGTAGGAGATACGACCGATATCGTTTCAAAAGAAATGTATGATTTTTACGACAAAGGCGATCGTCATGTAACTTTACGTCCAGAAGGAACGGCTCCAATTGTTCGTTCATTTGTAGAACATAAATTATTTGGACCAGAGTTTGCTAAACCTTATAAAACTTTTTACATGGGGCCGATGTTCCGTTATGAACGTCCTCAAAAAGGACGTTTGCGTCAATTCCATCAAATTGGTGTGGAAGCATTTGGTTCCGATAATCCAGCAACAGACGTTGAAAGTATGGCAATGGCGCTAGACTTTTTCAAACAGCTAGGCATCACACAAATTCGTTTGGTCATCAATTCTCTAGGCGATCAAGAAACACGACAGGCTTATCGCCAAGCGTTGATTGATTATTTAGAACCAGTTGAAAATGAATTAAGTGAAGACTCAAAACGACGTTTACATCAAAATCCTTTGCGTGTTCTTGATAGTAAAGATAAACGAGACCAAAAATTTGTTGCAGACGCACCTTCGATTTTGGATTATTTAAGTGAATCAGCTAAAACCCATTTTGAAACTGTGACAGCTATGTTAGATGCACTAGAAATCCCTTATGAAATTGATAGCAATATGGTTCGTGGCCTGGATTACTATACACATACTATCTTTGAAATTATGAGTGATGCGCCAAAAATGGGTGCTCAAGCAACGATTTGTGCGGGTGGTCGCTATGATCGATTGGTAGAAGAGCTTGGTGGACCAGAAACACCAGCATTTGGTTTTGCAATGGGCATCGAACGTATCTTGTTAACCATGGAAGCAGAAGAAGTAGTTATTCCAGCCTTAAATGAATTAGATGCTTACGTGGTTGGGATTGGTGAAGCCACAAATCTTGAAGCATTAAAAGTCGTCCAAGCGATTCGTAACTTTGGCTTTTCTGCAGATCGTGATGTCATGAATCGTAAAGCAAAAGCCCAGTTCAAGACAGCTGACAAAGCAAATGCCAAATTAGTGCTAGTACTTGGAGAAGACGAACTAAAGAACCAAACAATTAATGTGAAGTCAATGGCAGATCGTAAAGAAAAAAGCTTTTCATTACAAGAAATCTATCAACGTTTTGATGAAGTGTACGATGAAATGACAACGACATTATTTGAGTAAGAAGGAGAGAGATCGATGGCAAAAAGGACAATTTATTGTGGGTTTGTTTCCCAAGAACAATTAGATCAAACAATTACACTTAAAGGATGGGTACAAAAACGTCGTGATTTAGGCGGATTGATTTTCATTGACTTACGTGACCGTGAAGGAATTGTGCAAGTAGTCTTCAATCCAGAAATTTCAAAAGAAGCTTGGGAAGTAGCAGATAAATGCCGAAGTGAATATGTGATTGAAGTTACTGGTGTGATCAAACGTCGTGCTGAGAATGCAGTCAATACAAAAATGGCAACGGGTGAAGTCGAAATGATTGCCAATGAAATGACGATTTTAAACCAAGCGAAAACACCTCCGTTTTCAATTGAAGATGACCAAACAGTCAGCGATGAAGTTCGTTTGAAATATCGCTATTTAGATTTACGCCGTCCAAAAATGACCAAGAATATTAAAATGCGTCACGAAACAACTAAAGCCATTCGTCATTATTTGGATGATAATGATTTCCTAGACATTGAAACGCCTTATTTAGGTAAATCAACACCCGAAGGCGCACGTGATTATTTAGTTCCTTCTCGTGTCCATGCAGGTCATTTCTATGCGCTGCCTCAATCACCGCAATTATTTAAACAATTATTGATGAATGCAGGATTTGATCGTTATTATCAGATCGTACGTTGTTTCAGAGATGAAGACCTACGTGGCGACCGCCAACCGGAATTTACCCAAGTTGATATTGAAACAACTTTTTTAACTTCTGAAGAAATCCAAACCTATACAGAAGGTTTGATTGCGAAAGTTATGAAAGATGTTCGTGGAGTAGATGTAACATTGCCATTCCCAAGAATGACTTATGATGATGCAGTGAGTCGCTACGGCAGTGATAAACCTGATACGCGTTTTGAAATGGAACTGATTGACTTAAGTGAAACGGTGAAATCAATCGAGTTTAAAGTATTCCAAATGGCTTTAGAAAACGGTGGAGTAGTTAAAGCTTTGAATGTAAAAGGTGCTGCTGGCAATTATTCTCGAAAAGATTTAGATCATTTAGGTCAATATGTTGGTCAATTTGGAGCAAAAGGACTTGCATGGCTAAAAGTGGAAGAAGAAGGCTTGAAAGGACCAATCGCAAAATTCATGAGTGAGGCTGGCGAAGAAATCATTCAAGCAACAGATGCCCAAGTTGGTGATTTATTGTTATTTTGTGCAGACAAAGCAGAAGTTGTCGCAGCATCATTAGGTGCTCTTCGTACGCGTTTGGCAAAAGAGCTAGGATTGATCGATGAAGAAAAATTCAATTTCTTATGGGTAACTGATTGGCCACAATTTGAATATTCAGAAGAAGAAGGTCGCTATGTTTCTGCACATCATCCATTTACGATGCCAAAAGCCAAAGATGTTGAGTTGTTGGGTACAGATCCAGCGAAAGTCTATGCGGAAGCTTACGATATCGTTTTAAACGGTTATGAACTTGGTGGAGGTTCAATTCGTATCCATACACGTGAGTTACAAGAAAAAGTTCTTGAAACACTTGGATTCACGAAAGAACAAATGGAAGAGCAATTTGGCTTCTTATTAACTGCATTGGACTATGGCTTCCCTCCGCATGGCGGAATTGCTTTAGGCTTAGATCGTTTTGCGATGCTTCTTGCTGGCGAAGAAAATATCCGTGAAGTGATTGCTTTCCCTAAAAACGGAAAAGCTGCTGATGTCATGAGTGAAGCACCAAGTTTAGTTTCCCCATTCCAGTTGGCAGAATTGAGTATTGATGTCACAGAGATTGAAGAATAAAATTGGTTGAAAAACAAATGTTTCTGAGGAGATGGTAAAAGTCTTAAGCTTTTGCCATCTCCTCTTTTTTTTTATACGAAAAAACCTTATAATAGAGCCATAATTATGTAAAGCGAGGCTTTTTCATGAAAAAAACGTTCGAAAATTGGGCCTATCACGATTATACGACCAAACTTTCGGTATCCATTGTTTATGCGTTAATTGCGTCAATTGCGTTAAATCTTTTTTATCAACCAGGTCATATTTATTCAAGTGGTATTACTGGTCTGGCACAAATTTTAACCACCTTATCCAAATCACTGATTGGTTTTGAAGTACCTGTATCAACAACTCTTTACCTATTGAATGTTCCGTTGTTTTTCTTAGCTTGGTTTAAAATCGGTAAGAAATTTACAATTTTCACGTTTATTACGGTCACGTTGACCTCGCTATTCATTCACATCGTTCCCGAAACGGTGTTGTCAACTGATCCAATCATCTGTGCATTATTTGGTGGAGCAGTGATGGGGGCTGGGATTGGTTTAGTACTTAGAAATGGGTTATCTTCAGGCGGACTAGATATCGTCAGCATTACGATACGAAAGAAAACAGGTAAATCAATTGGGTCTATTTCGATTTATTTCAATGCGTTGATTGTTTTTGTTGCAGGAATCCTGTTTGGCTGGCAATATATGTTTTATAGTACATTGTCGATTTTTGTTAGCGGAAAAGTGACAGATGTCTTTTACACGAAACAGAAGAAAATGCAGGTTATGATTGTCACAAAACACCCTGAAAAAGTCGTGAATGAAATCCAAAAATGTATGCGTCGAGGAATCACGATCATCAATGAAGCAGAAGGTGCATACAAACATGATAAGCAAACAGTTTTGATGACGATTGTGACTCGTTATGAACTTCCGCTATTGAGAGAGGCGATGAAAGCCTCTGATCCAGACGCTTTCGTAAGCATTGCAGAGAATGTTCAAATTCTAGGACGCTTTTATGAAGATGGCGTTTGAGCAGAAAATAAAAAAGAATCGGATAGGATAAAGCGATTGTTCGCTTTATCCTATTTTTTTACCCATTTATTCGTGACCTCAAGAAATAAATTGTTTCATCAAATCTTAGTTTGAAGCAAAAAGGAGGTAATGCGTTATTTCTTTTGAAAATTTCTTAAAGTCGATGAAATCATTGTTCTTTTGCCAAAATTTGTGGGATGATAGAAAAGATGGTAAGAAGTTTAAATAAGTCTTGCTATTTTCTTATAATGAACGTATATTACAAATGAAAAAAGTTTATGAAAAGTTGGAAGATTGAATGGAAAAACAAAAAAGATTGAAAAAAAGTCGCTATATCACAGGCTTTGATGGTATTCGTTCTTTAGCCGTAATGGGCGTTATTCTCTATCATTTGTTACCAAGAACAATGACAGGTGGTTATTTGGGCGTACCGATATTTTTTGTGGTATCTGGTTATTTGATTACCGATTTATTGCGACAAGAATGGGAACAAAATGGAAAAATAAATATTTGGCAGTTTTATGTTCGAAGGATGAAGCGGCTTTACCCCGGCTTAGTCTTTTTATTAGTTACTGCTTCAGCGTATATTACTTTGTTTCAGCGAGGTTTGTTAAATAACTTGCGAGGGACTGTTATCAGCAGTTTATTCTATGTGAACAATTGGTGGCAGATCAATAATGGATTGTCTTATTTTGATCGGTTTGCCAATGAGTCACCATTCACACATATCTGGTCTTTGGCAGTTGAAGGACAAAATTATCTATTTTGGCCAATTATGTTTGTCTTACTGATGACTTTAGTCCGAAAGAAAAAATGGATCTTTTACACTGTACTGGGGATGTCAGGAATTTCAGCTATTTTGATGATGATTTTGTATTCGCCTGGCGCAGATCCAACTCGTGTTTATTATGGGACAGATACACGACTATTTTCAATTTGGCTTGGTTGTGCGTTAGCTTTTGTTTGGCCAAGCACACGTTTGAAAAAAGAGATTCCTAAGCAAGCGAAGAAGACATTGAATATTGCAGGGTTGATTTCGTTTGTCTTATTGGTTGCGGCTTTCTTTTTCTTCAATGACCATATGGATTTTGTTTATTATGGTGGGATGTTGTTGGTTAGCTTGTTGTGTGTTGTATTAGTTGCTGTGACAGCTCATCCTGGTGCAAGTTGGAATAAATGGCTAACTAATCCAGTCTTTACTTGGATTGGGAAAAGAAGTTACGGCATTTATCTCTATCAATTCCCTGTAATGATTTTTTATGAGGCAAAGGTTTCTAATATTGGGGACCATGTCTTCATGCACACATTAATTGAAATAACTTTGATTCTGTTGATTAGTGAATTATCTTATCGCTACATCGAACGACCGTTGGCACGTTTTGATTATGGAAAAACAGTTTCAGTTGTTAAGGGTTGGTTCCAAAAACCAATTTTCAGTCTTGAAAAGCCATGGCTGATTCCTGGATTATTAGTTCTTATGATCGCGTTAGTTGGTTTTACGATTGCACCGAAGAATGCTGTGACGGCGGATCAAAAACAATTACAAGAAAAAATTGCAGCGAATAAAAAATTAGCAGAAAAAAGTAAAGAAGAAAATGGTAAAGCTTCTGGAGCATTAGATCAGAGTGTTTTGGATAAATACGATTTGACCAAAGCACAAGGAAAGAAAGCACAAAAACTAGAACTTACAGCTTTTGGGGATTCAGTCATGCTTGATGCAGCCACGGACTTAAAAGAAATTTATCCAAAAGTAGTTGTGGATGGCGATGTCGGGCGTCAACTTTATACGAGTGAACCTTATCTTGAAGAACTGAAAAAACAAGAACTCTTGAAAGATACCGTGTTGGTTGGACTAGGAACTAACGGTGCATTTTCAGAAACACAATTTGATAATGTGATGGATACGATAGGTGATCGCAAAGTTTACTGGGTAAATGTTCGAGTACCAACTAAACGCTGGCAAAATGATGTAAATGATATGCTAGCTCAAATGGCGAAAAAGTATGATAACATGACTCTAATTGATTGGTACGACTATAGCAAAGACCATAATGAATGGTTCTACGATGATCAAGTTCATCCAAACCCTGAAGGAATGATCCATTACGCACACTTTGTCAGCCAAGCATTATTAGGTGGCAAAAGTACAGAGAGTGAGTCAACAAAAGATTCAGAAGGAACTGATGAGGCAACGAGCCAAGATAGTGAAACCTTAAGTAACGGCGTAGCTTCTTCCTCGACGTCAAACACATCAGAAGAGTTAGATACAGAACAATAAGAAAAAGAATTGAGATGAGGATTCATCTCAATTCTTTTTTTGTCCTAAAAGGAATAAAGTTAAGTTTTGTATATTAGATCTTTGGGAAGAATAACCGAATGATGCGTAGTTAAATAAAGTTCTTTTTGCTTTCGAGTTAATTTTTTAAAGGCTGCTTCTGCTTTGGTTGCTTCGCTTCTAGTTTCAAAACATTCTGCGTGAATCATTTGTAGCGGCCGACGCTTGTGTAAGCGAGTGTACTTAGCTCCTGTGCCGTTGTTGTGTTCGGCAAGTCTTCTTTCAAGATTGGTTGTATATCCACCATAAAAAGTATTGTCTTTACAAGCAAGTACGTAAAAGTAATGCCTAGTCTCCATAAAGCATACCACGTAATTCTGGTGTATATTGGCCATCTTCATCATAAGTGATAAGTGGTGAAGAAACCTTGAAACCATCTAATTTTCCTTCTTTTATGCCTTCGACTAATAAAATATTCGCATCTTTTCCAGCTTTTGGATAGACAAAGCGGATACGTTTTGGAATGATCTGATGTTTACGCATGACATCCAAAATTTCCAAAAAACGTTCAGGACGATGTACCATTGCAAAACGGCCATTTGTTTTTAATAGTTTGCTAGAGATCTGAATAACATCGTTGAGCGTTGTATAAATCTCATGCCTAGCAATGGCTAAGTGTTCATTGGGATTTTTTTTGTTCGTGGGTAGTCCTTTGAAATAGGGCGGATTACAGACAACGAGATCACAAGAATTATGACGAACAACTGCTAAACTATTTTTTAAATCAGTCGTGTGAACAGTGATTTGGTCTTCTAAATGGTTAAGCACAACGCTTCGTTTCGCCATATCGGCTAAGCGAGGCTGTAGCTCGATCGAATCAATATGTGCATTGGTTTTTTTACTTAAAAACAAGCCGACCGCACCATTTCCAGCACATAGGTCAACGATTTGTCCTCTTTTCGGCGCACGCGCAAAATTTGCGAGTAAAACAGCATCAAGTGAAAAAGAAAAAACTTGCGCACTTTGGATAATTTTAATATCTTCTGCGTATAATTGGTCAATTCGTTCGTCTTCGTGAAGCATGGGTTTCCCTCCAAAGTGAATAAAATAATCGTTTGTATTATACTATGTTTGTCAAAAAGAACCAAGTTTGCTTGCCAAGGAAGATTTTTTTAGGCATACTATCTATGTTCAGCAAAGAGAAAGGAAGAGTCTATGTTTTATCGATTTATGCGCGGGGTTGTTCGAGTTGTCTTAGCAATAGTCAACGGCAATGCCCACTATGAAAATAAAGAATTATTGCCTAAAGATGAGAATTACATATTAGTTGCGCCCCATCGTACTTGGTGGGACCCATTGTATCTAGCAGTTGGAGCAGCACCAAAGAAATTTAGCTTTATGGCAAAAGAAGAGTTGTTCAAAAATTCAATTTTACGATTTATTTTGACACATGCGAATGCTTTTCCTGTCAAACGTGATAAGCCGGGGCCAAGTGCAATCAAAACGCCTGTAAAAATTTTGAAATCAACAGACCTAGGACTCATCATGTTTCCAAGTGGCACACGCCATGCGACAGAGTTAAAAGGTGGAATGGCACTGATTGCTAAAATGGCAAAAGTGAAAATTGTTCCGGCTGTGTATCAAGGACCATTAACACTTGGGGATCTGTTTAAGCGAAAACGTGTAACGGTTCGTTTTGGAGAACCAATTGACTTATCTGACATTAAGAAAATGGATAAGGAAGGTTTGGAAGAAGTGGAGCGTCGAACACAAGGTGCGTTTGATCAATTAGACAAAGAAGTAAATCCTGATTTTAAATATGAAATAAAATAAATAGGGAGCTACGAGAAAATCAATTTTGATTTTTTCGTAGCTTTTTGTTTGGTCTCTGTTTTTTTATAGATATAGGAGATGTGAAACATTTCTGTTACGACCTTCTGGGAAGTGTTATAATCATTAGAAGGACATTTTTTTGAGGTGAGTATATGCGTTTCTTGCACACGGCCGATTGGCATATTGGTAAAAAATTACAAGGCTATGATTTACTTGAGGAACAGGAGCAAGTTATTTCAGATATTTTGAATGTAGCAAAAGAAGAACAAGTGGATGCAATCATCATTGCAGGTGATTTATATGATCGAAGCGTACCAGCGACGGAAGCAGTAGAATTGTTTAATCAATTGATGATCGATTGGAATTTAGAAGAAAAATTTCCGATTTTCGCAATTTCTGGCAATCACGACAGTAGTATTCGATTGTCGACAGGGACACCTTGGTTTAACCAATCTAATTTTTTCTTACGCACTCAGTTTGCTGAAGCGTTTCAACCAATTACGTTTGGTGATACACAATTCTTTTTGTTACCTTACTTTGAACCAATTGCCGCTCGTTTATATTTTGAAGACGAAGAAATTCGTACAATTCAACAAGCAATGGCTTTAGTCGTCGAAAAAATGCAGACGCTATTTGAACCAAATAAAAAACACGTATTAGTAAGTCACTTTTTTGTAACGGGAAGCTCAAAATCTGACTCAGAAACAAAAATTGAAGTTGGTGGGTTAGATGCAGTGTCTGGCGACTTGTTGAGCGATTTCGACTATGTGGCATTAGGCCATTTGCATAATCAAGCGGCTTTGCACCAAGCAAATGCACGCTATAGCGGTTCGCCGTTGAAGTTTTCTTTATCAGAAATCAATCAAAAAAAGGGTGTCTGGATTGTTGATTTAGATGATAAGCTACAATTGACGTTTCACGAGCTGACACCACTTCATGATATCCAAGAACTACAAGCCAATTTTAAAGAACTCTTAAGTCCAACATTTTATCAAACCATTAATCGAGAAAATTACACGCAAATCTACTTGATGGATCGAACGATCATTCCTAATATGATGAATCAATTGCGGAAAATCTATCCAAGAATCTTAGGTGTGGAACGAGTGAATGGTCGGCTGGAAACAATAACAAAAAAACAAACAGTAGAAATGAAGGATCCAAAATCAATGGCGATGACTTTCTTTAAAGAAATAACAAATGAACCACTGACCAATCATCAAGAAAAGTGGCTTACAGAAACTCTACAAGAACTCATGGAAATGGAATGATCAATGATGAAACCACAAAAATTACGATTAAAAAACTTTGGTCCCTTTATTGATAAAACCATTGATTTTTCACTTTTGACTGAAGCGCCCCTATTTTTGATTAGCGGGAAAACAGGTGCAGGCAAGACGACAATCTTTGATGGAATGACCTATGCTTTGTTTGGAGAAACCTCAGGGAGACTACGCTCGGGAAAAGAGATGCGTTCGTTATTTGCGACACCGGCAGAAGAAACCAGTGTCACTTTTTCGTTTGAACATCAAAAACTCACTTATGAAGTCACGCGTAAACCTGAGCAGATATTGGCTAAGCTAAAAGGTGACGGGAATCGTAAGCAAGCAGCGAAAGTTTCCTTGACGATTTTTGACGAATCAGGAAAGGAAGCACGTCAATTAACGAAACGTGGGGAAGTCGATGAGTTGATTAAAGAACTCTTACACTTAGATGCTAAGCAATTTTCACAAATTGTATTACTGCCACAAGGGGAATTCCGTAATTTTTTGATTTCATCTAGTAGTGAAAAGGAAGTAGTACTCCGTAATTTATTTGGTACGCAGATTTTCCAACAGTTCAATGAAATCTTAAAAGAAAAAGCCAAGAAACAACAGAAAACACTTGATTACTTAGAACAAGAATTATTGCTTTTACAAAAACGCTTTGTTTCTTTAGAAGAACGAGATTTTTCTGAGCTGAGCTTTGAAGAAGTGATGCAGTGTTGGACAAAAGAACAACAAGTGTTAGCAGAGAAAATCGAACTTGTTCAACAACAGTTGAGAAAAGAGCAAGATGCGCAAGAAAAGCTGGAAAAAGAGTATTATCAAATCCAATCTGTACAAAGACAAAGAGCAGAAAAGCAAACGTTACTCGAAAAACTAGAAAACTTGCTTGAAATGCAAGACGAAATAACGGAAAAAAAACAATGGATTCGTTATTATGAATTTGGACAACGCTTGATTGACCCAGTATCACATAACAAAGAGTACGAAAATGAACGACAATTACTCCTTGAAGAGGAATCAAAGCAGCGCCTTTTATTGAACAAGCTACAAGAAGAATTCACGCAGTGGAAAGAAAAAGCCAAGGAACGGAAAACTTTGCAAGAAGCAGTTGAACTGCTAAATGATGACTATCAAGAAAAGAAAGCACTGCTTCCTCGTGTCAAGGAATACACGGAACAAGGCAAGTCACTTCAAGTGATCAATGCGAAATTGGCTGGTGGTACGCAAAAGTTGGCAGACCTACAAGAACAACAAAACGTATTGAATAAACGCCAACAAGAAATAACACAGCTCCTAACAACACAAGAAGAACTAGCAAAACAACAACTGTCATTCGCAAACTTACAGCAACAAAAAAGAGAGTGGGAACTTGCACAACAAGAAACACAAAAACTTGACCAACAAAAAACACAGAGTCAGCAACAATTGGTTCAGTTAAGTAGTGAAGTCACAGAAATTAAAAAGGAACGAACAAAACATCAAGCGAAAATCGCCCAACTTAAAAGTCAGTGGGCAAAGCAACAGATCGTTCAGTTACAATTATTACTTTTACCAGGGGAACCTTGTCCAGTCTGTGGTTCTGTCGAACACCCACTAGAAAATATCAGTCATGAAGCACCTGAAAAACAAGCTGTGCAGCAACTGGAAAAAGAATTAGCAGATGCGGAAAAACATGCAGAATCGTTAAACCTACTTCTTGGCCAAAAAGAAGCATACTTAGCTAAAATTGAACAACAATTGGAAAAAGAAGAAAAAGAATTAGCTAACTCACTGGTAAAAGAAGCAAACTGTGAACAAACATTGAGTGAATCATTCCAAGATTTTTCTTTGATTGAGGATTCATCAAAGATAACAGTTACCAATGAAAAAGTTTCAGGTTTGTTTAGTGAGATTGAGCAAAAAATAATTCAAGAAGAGCAACTATTAGCAAAAGCAAAGACGGAGCAAGTATCCTTGCAAGCAAAACTTGAAAAAAATCGCCAAGCGATCGAAGAACAACAAGAGATTCAGGCAGAATTATTGGCGAATCGTCAGCATCGCAGTGGTCAAATGGAAACATTAAAGCAGCAATTAGCGACAGTTGACATTAATACACTGGAAGAAGTCGTGCAACAGCTGGCTCAACAAATAGAAGAGCAAAGTAAACAATTAGCTCAAGAAAAAGCAGCTGGAGAAAAAATCAATCAATCCATTGCGTTAACGCAAGCACAACTCAGCCAACTAACGGAACAATTAGAAAAATTAGTTGCCAAACAAATGAAAACACAAGCAAAAATTCAAGGGTTGTTAGCTGAACAAGCGTATTTTGACTCAGCAGATGCAGGAGTAGCTTTTGCGCAGCAACAAGTTGAATACGAGGAGTACAAAACAAGTGTTGCAACATATCAAGAAGAACAATTGATTACTAAGGCGAAACTGGCCCAACTAGAATCCGTGGATTTGTCAGCTGAAATGCCAGAAGATGCGCATTTAGCTGAACAGATTGCACAAGGAAAACAAGTGATTGAAGAACAACAAACAGCACTCTATAAAATTCAAGAACAACAAGAAAACAATCAAGCCATTGTGATGGAATTTTTAGCACTTTATCAAACAAGCCAAGAGCAACTGGATGAGTTGGCACAACTACAACAGCTTTCACAAACAATCAACGGTGAAAACGTGAAAAAAATCAGTTTAGAAAGATATGTACTTCAAGTGTATTTACAAGAAGTACTCCAAGTCGCTAACAATCATTTACAACGTCTGACGAAAAATCGATATCAGTTTGAGTTAGCAGATTCAGTTGGGAGCTATCGTGGAAAAACTGGATTGGAAATCAATGTGTATGATGACGAAGCAGGTATGACACGAAGTGCACATACCTTGTCTGGGGGAGAAAGTTTCATTGCTGCCCTCTCATTAGCGTTAGCATTAGCAGAAGTTATTCAGGCACAGTCAGGTGGCATTACTGTTGAAGCACTATTTATCGATGAAGGATTTGGTTCACTAGATGAAGAAGCCCTAGAAATGGCAATGGAAGCTTTAGAAACAATTGAAAGTGAAGGAAGGATGATAGGAATCATCAGTCACGTAAGAGAGTTAAAAGAACGAGTGTTACAGCAAATAAGAATCGATGCAAAAGGTAGTGGACAAAGTACCGTTCGCTATCATCTTGGATAAAGGGAGATTGATAACGATGAAATGGAGTATTCCGGAAAAAGTGATTGAACGCGGACGCAAATACTTGCAAGAAGGTCGAGTGTTATCGGTTGTTCCTGATCAAGAAAATAACGTATGGCATGCTGAAGTATTAGGTAGCGAATTGTACATGATTGATTTAGATGGTACAGCAAAGGAAGTTGATTATTGCCAATGTCCTTATTGGGAAGAGCATCATTATTGTAAACATACGGTAGCTGTTGAATTATACCTTCGTTCCAAAAATGTTTCTCGAGTAATGAGTAAAGATCAGCCGATGCTTGAACCAGTTCGAACAGTTAGTGAAGGTGAGATTTTAAGCAAAGGGTTTGCGCGTTTACAAACGAAACAAACAACGCATGCCATCCAGCCGCTAATTGTTGAGTATCAAGTTGAAACAATTGAAACCAATCAATACCATCCAGAATTAGCGTTACTAGCAGTTTCTTTAAGAATCGGCTATTTAAAAGCACCTAAGAAAACCTATATTGTCAAAAATATTTATGACTTTTTGCAAGCTTATACAGAAAATGAATCTTACACTGTAAATAAACAATATCAATTTGAATTGAACAAACGCGCGTTTCAAGGAGAAGATCAAACGATTTTGAGCTTATTCGCTGGAACTGCGCAAACACAACAACTACTCGGTGTCAGCGGGCTGCAAGTCAAAGGAAAATTAGACAAACGATATTTGATGTTGCCAGTAGAGCAAGCAAAATATTTGTTGGAGCAGATGAATCAAACCACTCGTTTGCAAGTGATGGTTGATCAACAAACCTATCAAGGAATTGAATTTTCAGAACAAGAAAAGCCACTGCATTTTAAAGTAGTCAAAGAAGAAGAGGCGTATCTATTACGTGCTGAAAAGACATTTGATTTATTTTTTACCCACTATCAATGGGGGATGATACAAGGAACTTTCTATTCCTTGACGAAACAGCAGCAAACGATCTATCTTACTTGGGAACAACTAATGAAGCGTTTTGAAACACCGCAAGTCAAATTTGAAAAGCAACAACTTTCTTCACTTTTCAAAGAGTTGCTACCTTTGTTGTCTCAGATTGCAGAGGTTGAAGTAACAGAGGATGTAGAGTCAGAAGTTGTAGACATCCCTGTTGAATTTGTGTTTTTTTTCAGAAAGTCTAAAGGGAAAATTCAAGCACGAATTGATTTTATTTATGAAGATGTCATTTATTCAACTGATGAGAAGCACGAGGTACAATCAGGCTCTTCTCGTGAAGTTTTACGAGATCAAGCACAAGAACAACGAGTGATTGACTTATTCAAGATGTATCATTATCAAGAAAACGAAACTGGCTATGAGCGTGTGTTGCCTACCGGAGAAGAATTGTACGCTTTTTTCAGAACAGAATTAGCTGTTTTTCGTCAATTTGGCGAAGTGCGTATTGGTAAAAAATTACGTGAGCTGTATTTAGATGCGCAAAAGCACCAACCACAAATTGAAGTGACTGAAACAGGCTCATGGTTAGATATACGGTTTGATGTGACAGGCATCCAAGAAAAAGAAATCGATCATGTACTACAAAGCTTGTTGCGCAATGATGCGTTTTATACGTTGGAAAATGGTCAAGTATTATCCTTTGACTCAGAAGAATTTCAACAAACAAGTGAAGTTTTACGTCAGTTGAGAGAATCGATTCGCTCGGAGTCAGGAACGATTCATGTGCCTAAAAACCAAGGTTTGATTGTTCAAAGCCAATTATCAGGAAGTCGAGCAACCTTTAGCGACTCTTTCAAAAAAATGGTACAGGATCTGATCCAACCAGAAAACTATGAAGTAACGCTACCTGAGGGACTGCATGCCGAACTACGCGATTATCAAAAGCAAGGATTCCAGTGGTTGAAGATGCTCGGTCATTATCAATTTGGTGGAATTTTGGCGGATGAGATGGGATTAGGGAAGACGCTACAAACAATCGCTTTTTTACTGTCAGAAAAAGAAGAAAAAAAGGAATTGTCTGCACTGATTGTTGCGCCTGCAAGTCTGATTTATAACTGGCAAGCAGAAATCAAAAAATTTGCCCCTTCATTAAGCGTTCAAGTGGTCAATGGAAATAAAAAAGAACGGGAAACACTTCTTAAAAATGATGTTGATATTCGTGTAACCTCTTATGCTAGTTTGCGACAAGACGTTGTTGATTATCAAGAGATGCCAATTCAATATTTGGTTTTAGATGAGGCACAAATGGTAAAAAATAGCAGTACAAAAACGGCGCAAGCCTTGAGAGAACTACAAGTTCCACAACGATTTGCACTGAGTGGAACGCCAATTGAAAATAATTTAGAAGAACTCTGGTCATTATTTGCGACAATCATGCCTGGTTTCTTTCCAAATCGAACAAAATTCAGGGAACTTTCGACAGAAGAGATTGCACAGATGATCCGTCCGTTTGTTCTGAGAAGAGATAAGCAAACGGTTCTTCAAGATTTACCAGAAAAAACAGAAATGAATTTATATTCGGCTTTAACGGAAGAACAAAAGACAGTTTATCTTGCTTATTTGCGCCAAATGCGGGAGGAAGTAGCCTCAATGGATGCAGAAGCATTTAAGAAAAATCGGATTGGAATTCTAGCTGGTTTGACACGCTTACGTCAAATTTGTTGTGACCCACGCTTATTTATTGAGGATTATCAAGGTGGTTCAGGAAAATTAGAACAAGTGAAGGACATGTTAGTTGCTGCAAAAGAAAACAACCGCCGTGTGTTACTTTTCTCGCAATTTACTGGGATGCTGAGTATTCTGGAAGAAGAGCTGGCTGAGCTGGGAATGACAACCTTCTACTTACGTGGAAGTACAAAACCACAAGATCGCTTGACAATGGTGGATGCCTTTAATGAAGGAGAACGAGATGTCTTTTTGATTTCATTGAAAGCTGGTGGAACGGGCTTAAATCTAACGGGGGCAGACACGGTTATCTTGTATGATTTATGGTGGAATCCCGCAATTGAAGAACAAGCTGCCGGACGTGCGCACCGAATTGGGCAAAAAAATGTGGTAGAAGTTTGGCGAATGATTGCCGAAGGAACGATTGAAGAACGAATGAACTCTTTACAAAAAGAAAAACGAGAGTTGTTCCAAAAAGTGATTCAAGGAAATGAAGAACAATTAACGAAGCTAACAGAAGACGATATTCGCATGATCTTAAGTGTGGGCGAATTGGAAGAATAGCTTGAAAAATCGGTTAATGCTTTTGAAAAAGGTTACCCAATATAATCGCTGAATAGAAAAAAGCTTCCAGACAATTATTTTGTCTGGAAGCTTTTTTGATTTTGCTAGGCAAATACAGACTCCATTGTTTCAAGTAATTGATCGAATGAACTAATTTCGATATCTGAAACAGGTGTTGTATCAATTGTTCTTCCACGGTGATTAAACCAAAGTGAATGCCAATCTGCACGATGTGCGCCAAGAACATCATTGTCATAGTTGTCACCAACATAGAGAGTTTCTGCAGGGTCCATTGAAAAGGTTTCTGCTGCTAATTGGAAAATTTCTTTTTCGGGTTTTTGAAACCCAGTTGCTTGGGAAACGATCATATTTTTAGTTGGAATCCAATTAGCTAGTTGTAGCTGATTTAATTTTTTTGATTGGTGATCTGTTGGGCCATTCGTAATAATTCCCATAGGTACGTGTTTTTCTTTTAGAAAGTCGAGTGTTTTGCGAACCTCATCATGTAGACAAATATTGTTTAATTCATCTTCATATACTTGTTGGAAAAATAAACCATCTTCTTCAGTAATATGTGGATAATCTAAATCTTTTAGCGACTGGCTAATCCGATGCGCCCGCATATATTCTAATGTCCATTCCCCAGTCATCACTTTCGGGAAGTTTTCATCACTATGATGACGGAAACGAATATATAATGGATGCATATCTTCATCTGAAACCAGTGGAACCACTTTATTCACCGCATTTTTAAATGGTTGTTGTTGGTCATACATTGTATCGTCAACATCAAATACAACAGCTTTAATCAAATCTTACACGCCTTTCGATTTTCATTTGTTTTTTCACAAATCCTTCATCATTGTATCAGAAAAAAAACTCGATAAACGTTGATAATAAAGGTTTTTATTACTGTATTTTCTAGTCGTTGTTGTAACAACGTTTTTAAATTTCAGTTTTTTTCACCAAAAATGAGACAAAAAAGAAAAGAACAATTAAATCACTTAATTAGGCTTTTTTGAGATTATCTGGTTGTGTGCTTTTGCTTTTAAATCTAAAGAAAATTTTTAGAAATCAAATTTTGATACAGCATCAAAATTTCGTAGAAAACTTTAAATAACACTATTTTTCTTTTTAATTTAGAATTATTTTAATTGATTGTTTTTTATGTTAATGGTGGTGTTATTTAGTACAGTTGAAATAGGCGTTATGTTAAACATTTTTTGAGCACTGTAAGAGGACACAATTGATTTTGTGGGAATAAAAAACATATCCGTATGAATGTATCCGATTTCTTTCTGCTCTAACGATTTTAAAATAGTACAGTTTTTTTGGCTGTTTAATTTTGCAGAAAAATTGGAAAATGATTGGAGTTTTCTCATTTTAAAATGTGTATTAAAATGAAAAACCTTGCTTTTACTGTAAATAAACCTTAGATAACATTCATTTTTAAAAAAAAATATAAAAAAAAAGGTAGCTATTTAATTTACGATTAGGTATAATAGAAACAGATGGAAGATGAAATGAGTCTTCTGTTACAAAAATGTGATGATTTTCACGAAAAGGAGTGGTGCACGTTGTTAACACTATATACTTCCCCAAGTTGTACATCCTGTAGAAAGGCTCGTGCGTGGCTGCAAGAGCATCAAATCCCGTTTGTTGAGCGTAATATTTTTTCTGAACCGTTGAATAGCGCTGAATTAAAAGCTATTTTACAAATGACAGAAGATGGTACAGAAGAAATTATTTCAACGCGATCAAAAGTATTTCAAAAGTTGAATATGGATTTAGATGAACTGCCATTGCCAGAGTTACTAGACTTAGTTCAAAAAAATCCTGGATTGCTTCGTCGTCCAATCATGATTGACGACAAACGTTTGCAAGTTGGTTTTAATGAAGATGAAATTCGTCGTTTCTTACCGCGTGATGTTCGTCAATTAGAGTTACGTCAAGCCCAGTTGATGGCTGGTTTATAAAAGAGTATCGAACTTGGAAGACTGTCTGTAGATAGTCTTCCAAGTTTTTTGTTATAATAAAAAAATTAGCTGCTATTTTTAGTTCAAGGATAATGATCATTTATTTTTGGTTAGATAAGAATTCATTACACAATTATAAAAAAATAGCACCAGTTGATTGTTTTAGTAGCTGCTTCAATAAAGAAAAATTTTTTAACTTTCTATTGGTAAAGTGAGGTTTTCCTTTACATTTAATTGGTTTTCGCTACAATGAAGCTATATTAACCGTTGTGGCAAAGTGAGGTGTTGCGAAATGGAAATGGAACATATAAATGAAAATACCATCCGCGTGTTGATTGGCCATGAAGATTTAGAAGAACGAGGCGTCTCTTTTTTAGATTTATTGGGTAATCATAAGGAGATTGAGAATTTCTTTTATAGTATTTTAGAAGAAGTCGACATCGAAGAAGAATTTCGTGGAAGCGAAGCTGTGACTTTCCAAGTTTTGCCAAAAGGTGATGGACTAGAATTATTTATTAGTAAGAATTTGCCTGATGAAGAAATGATCCAAGCGCACGATGGTCCGATTGATTCAAATGATGTTAGTGAGTTTTTGCGCCAACAAGTCATCGATGATTATGGTGAGACCAAAGATGCGGAAGATGACTCTGTAAAAACAGATGAGAGTCGTGCGATTTTTGTTTTTGATGACTTTGAACAAATGATTCAGTTAGCTCAAGATGTACAGTTGGAGTCTGCTTGGACGGATCTATATTTGTTTGAAGGAAAATACTATTTATCAGTACATTTTTGGCTTGAAAATCTTAACCAAGTGGATGTAGAAAATCAAATTGCGAGAATTCTTGAATTTTCTAAGAAAAGTGATCGAACTGCAGACGCATTAAGCGAGCATGGAACATGTTTAATGGAACGAAATGCGATTGAACGTACTAGATTTTATTTCAACTAAATAGTGGCATTGAAAAGTCCTTGTTGATTGCCTATCAACAAGGACTTTTTTTTGCAAAAAATTCATTGGAAATCGCGTAGCTTCTTTTGACAAACAAAAAAGGGTGAATACGATGTTGTGTGCAAACAATCGATGGGGAAAAAGAGTAATCGCTAATGATGCTGAGAAACAAGAAAATTATTTTTGTCCAGCCTGTCTTTTGCCGGTGATTTTAAAACAAGGGAAGCAAGTTCGACCGCATTTTGCGCATAAAAAAAGTAATTTATGCCAAATGTTTAGCGAAGCAGAATCAGAGGAGCATATATTCTTGAAAGGAGTCTTTTATCAATGGCTAAAAAAATTCAATGAAAAGGTAGAAATAGAACCTTATTTACCCGAATTAGCCCAAAGACCCGATTTGCTTAGTGAAAATTTTGCGTTTGAGATCCAATGCTCGCCATTAACATATTCACGTTTTATTGAACGTACAATGAATTATCAGCGTAAACAGTTCACCGTTTGGTGGATTCTTGGTAGTGGCTTGATTAACAAAAAGTTATTGTCGGGACAAAAATTATCACAATTGGTGAAAGGAAGTTGCCGCTATGATGAGCAACGGAATGTTCATTTTTGGGCGGTGGATAGACAGGCAGGAAAGTTGTATCTCTATTATGGATTAACACTGTCGATTACTCGGGAAATCAGTTGTCAAGTGATGGAATGGTCGTTTTATACCTGTTCTTTAACTGAGATTTTGACAAAGAAATGGAGTAGTGGAACACAAGTGATTGCTGATCGAGCTAAAAAAAGCATTCATCAGGAACTCAATCGCCAATTACGCTGGAAAAAAGATTCTCTGTTACAAGTTCAAGAGTTTTGTTATATGAGAGGAAAGCATCTTCTTTATCTTTCATCATGGATTTACCAGCAAAGTGACTTTTTCTTTTTCTTTGGTACAAATGTGATTGTGTATCGAGTGCTTTTTGATGAAACAGTGAACGAAAATCGAGTGCTTCATTATCTTTGCTGGCGGGAAGAACTTGAAAAAATTTTGTCAGAGTGGTTATTTCCATTGATATCGAAAGAACAAACGTATTGGCGATTTTTTAAAGAGTGTTGTGATTTATGGAAAAAGAAAGAGGATAACTAAAAAGTTAAAAAACTTTTGTTAGAATATTTAGACTAATTTAAGCAAGAAGCTTTTGTCTGAGAAAATTTGTGATAAGATGAAGAAAGATTAAGAAAAAGGAGTCGATTTCATGAGTGAAACAACCCAATTACCGAATCGCGAAGAACTATCCGAAAAATTAACTTGGGATTTGACGAAAATTTTTGCAAATGATCAAGAATTTGACGAAAAATATCAAGAACTATCTGAGGAACTAATGCAGGCAGAAACATATAAAGGAACGCTGGCTAACGGTGCAACCGCATTTTTGAATGCGCTTGAGTTTGTTTTAGATGTTTATCGTAAAATTGAAGTATTGTATGTTTACGCTCATTTGAAGAATGACCAAGACACTGCAAATACGACATATCAAGCTTTGCATTCTCGTGCTGGCAGTTTAATGGCAAAAGTAGGGGAATCTGTTTCATGGTTAGAACCAGAAGTTCTACAATTGTCGGATGAAACGATTTGGAGTTACTTTGAAGAAGAACCAAAATTAGGAATTTATCGCCACTTCGTTCAACAAATGGTTGATAATCGCGCACATGTCTTATCAGCAGATCAGGAAGCACTTTTAGCTGGAGCTGGCGAGATTTTTGGCGCATCAAGTGGTACATTTTCAGTGTTGAACAATGCTGATTTAGTTTTTCCAACAATCACAGGCGAAAATGGTGAAAAAATCCAACTTTCTCATGGGGTTTATGGTCAATTGTTAGAAAGTACACATCGTTCTGTACGTGAAGCGGCATTTAAGGGACTATATGAAGTATATGAACAATTTAGAAATACTTTTGCTTCGACGTTAAGTGCGCATATCAAAGGGTATAATTTTAAAGCGAAAGCACGTCATTATGGTTCTGCTCGTGAAGCTTCTTTAAGCAACAATCACGTTCCTGAAAGTGTGTATGATACATTGGTTGAGGTAGTGAATAAGCATTTACCATTGTTACATCGTTATATGGAATTACGTAAACGTTTATTAAATGTGGAAGAACTACACATGTATGATTTGTATACTCCGGTATTAGGTGAAGCACCAATCAAGTTTTCTTATGAAGATGCAAGAGCAAAAGCCTTGGAAGCTTTACAACCAATGGGTGAAGAGTACATGGCAGTTGTTGAAGAAGCGTTTGCTGATCGTTGGATCGATGTTGTTGAAAACAAAGGGAAACGTAGCGGGGCATATTCTTCAGGAAGTTATGATACGAAGCCATATATTTTGTTGAATTGGCATGATACATTAGATCAATTATTTACCTTAGTGCACGAAATGGGCCATAGCGTGCATAGTTTCTTTACTCGTTCAAACCAACCGTATGTTTATGGGGATTATTCAATTTTCTTGGCGGAAATTGCTTCGACAACGAATGAAAATATTTTGACTGAGTATTTGTTGGAAACAGAAACAGATCCTCGTGTGCGTGCATATGTGTTAAATCATTATTTGGACGGATTTAAGGGAACAATTTTCCGTCAAACACAATTTGCTGAGTTTGAACATTTTATGTATGTTGAAGATGCAAAAGGTGTACCATTAACAAGTGAATACTTAAGTGAAAGCTATGGCAAATTAAATACAAAATATTACGGACCAGCAGTGGAAGAAGATCCAGAAATCAAATATGAATGGTCACGTATTCCACATTTCTACTACAATTACTATGTTTTCCAATATGCAACAGGATTTTCTGCAGCGTCTGCATTGGCGAAGAAAATTTGGACGAAAGAACCAAATGCGTTAGATAATTACTTAGCTTACTTGAAAGCAGGTAACAGTGATTATCCTGTGGAAGTAATGAAAAAAGCGGGTGTCGATATGACACAAGCAGCTTACATTGAAGATGCAATGGCCATGTTTGAAAAACGCTTGGACGAGTTAGAAGCGTTGATTGGTGAGTTATAAAAATCAAGAGAAAAAGGAAGCTTTCGTGTGGGGATACAGAAGATAATTTGTCTTCTTGTTACCAAGCTAAAAAAGAGTCTCGACTTTTGTCGAGGCTCTTTTTTTATGAAAGAAAAACCTCCAAGACAGAATGTTCAGGCTGTCTTGGAGGCTAAATAGATCATGTTTGTTTTGAATAAAAATTAATTTGAAAGTAAAGATAAGTGGCTTGCGCCAGTTGTAAACTTTGAATCAGTTGTATGTAATTGTTGACCAGTAAAAATTTGATAGGATTCATCAGTTACTTTACAAAGTTCTTGGATACGGTGAACACTGTTTGTGCCTTCGACTAAAACGCCAAAATCACAATCATATGCGTAATTATAAACAACAGCGGAAGGGTGTTTAGTAATTCCCATCTCTCGAGCGATTTTCTGGTCAGAGAAAAAAGCTTCCTTTACAAATTCAGATTGACGGTCTTCTTTGAACATTGCTAAATCTCCACCGATAGACGCAAAAAGTTCCTCAGATAAAGCTTGTGAATAAGGAATATCATTACAGCCTACAGCTTCTTGCAATTTAATCAAAAATTGACGCCCTTTTTTCTTTCCTTGAAACTGTGCAGCTTTACAATCAAGTGAGGCAGAGTAGATTGTTGAAAATAAATTGTTACGTTCTTCTAAATTTTGACGATCAATGCCTCGTGTTTGCATGACATCCCCAATTGTCTGCAAGTTAACTAAAGGTAAAAAACGAAATTGAACTTTTTTGTTTTTTAGATTTGTCGTCCCATATTCTTCTTCAATGAACTGTAACAGCTGCCGTTCCATATTAAAACAGTATTTCCCCAAAGGGTTCACGAAAAGATAAATTTCGATCATATGAATCTCCCCCAAAAATAGATTCTATATAATTAGTGAATTCTTTCATCCACAGACTATAACTTAACAGAAAAGGCGCAAAAAATGAACTCATGTGCCTTGTGAAAATGAAAGAAATCTAATTTTTTGCTTCGATCATTCGAGAGATTTTATTTTTTGCAGGACGATAAGGAAGGTTGAACGAATCCAAAAACTGTAAAAAATCAGCACTTGTTGTAGTTGTGTCTTGTACTTCGAGTTCTAATTCATAGTCATGTAAATTCTCTGCCCAGCTTTGGTCAATCGCTAAGAAACCTTCCTTTATGTGAAATTCTGCACGTTTAGTCGTTAGCTCTCCAGTTTTGATTAGTTGAGAGGAGTGGATTCCAAGCTCAATTAATTTTTCAAAGACGTGACCTGTGATTGGTAGCACATTTGATTGGAGGATGGCATCAGCACAAGCTCGGGTTAGTGTATCAGTTGTTTCTAATAACCCTGATACAGCTGGAGTTTTTAGTGTGTATTCTGCCGACGCTTCATACCTTCTAATGCGTAGTCCACAATTTTTGGCTTTTAATTGGAAATCAGGTGTATCAAAATAACTATTTGTTTGAGTTTTAAAATCGTTCGCTGTCAATTGATAATGAGCGATCAATTGTTGATATTCTGTTTGGGAAAGCATTGTTTTGAATTCAATTTCTAAATTTTCTGCCATGTTATTCGCTCCTTTTTCTTTATTTTGCCTAAATTTTCTTTTCTGGTCAATGAAAGGGTGAACGATTACGGAAACTATTGGTTGTATGGTAAAATAGGCAATGAATGTCAGTGCAAAGTAGAGGTATGAGTTATGGAACGAGATTGGGAAACATTTTTAGCACCATATGAACAAACTGTATCAGAATTGAAAGTTAAATTACGCGGGATT
This sequence comes from Candidatus Enterococcus courvalinii, assembly GCF_017315945.1. Classification (GTDB taxonomy): domain Bacteria; phylum Bacillota; class Bacilli; order Lactobacillales; family Enterococcaceae; genus Enterococcus_B; species Enterococcus_B courvalinii. Next base: position 137,016 of record NZ_JAFLWI010000001.1, on the reverse strand, counting down.
CGTAAACAATTCCGTGAACAAAATCAACATGTGCCGATTGAATTTGTAACTGGTCGTGTGAAACCAGTCGATAGCATTGTAACAAAATCTCAGTTACGACATATTCCAATGGGACGGCTAGAAGAAGAAATGTCTGATATTGCTGGATTACGTATTATGTGTCAGTTTGTCGAAGATATCCACCAAGTTGTAGAGGTGATTCGTAACCGTAAAGACATGAAGGTAATTCAAGAAAGAGACTATATTACAAACAAAAAAGCAAGCGGGTATCGTTCCTATCATTTAGTAATCGAATATCCTGTTCAGTTGATTAACGGCGAAAAGAAAATCTTGGCTGAAATCCAAATTCGAACATTAGCAATGAACTTTTGGGCGACAATCGAACATTCGCTAAATTATAAATATCAAGGTGTTTTTCCAGAAGAAATGAGCGAGCGATTACAACGCGCTGCAGAAGCCGCATATCAATTAGATGAAGAAATGTCTAATATTCGCGAAGAAATCCAAGAGGCCCAGCGCTTGTTTTCTCATGGTCGAGGAAAATCAGATGATGTTTATTATCGAACGTTGTTAGATAAAGAAGATGAGAAGCAAGGAGGCAACGAATGAAAGTAGCCATTGTTCATAATAATGAAGCAAAAACATTAGAAGTTACCGAACGGTTGGTTGCTCTTTTAACGAAAGCGGGTATCAAAATCAATGAAAAAAATCCGGAATTGGTGATTTCAGTTGGAGGGGACGGAACATTACTTTCGGCTTTTCATCGGTTTAATCATCGGTTAAATGAAGTTCGCTTTTTAGGTGTGCATACTGGACATCTTGGTTTTTATACAGACTGGCGCGATTACGAACTAGAAGAGTTAGTTGATAGTTTACTGACGACACGCGAACAAAGTGTTAGTTACCCTTTACTAGATGTGCGGATCAGTTACACCAATAATCAACCGGACAAACATTTTTTTGCATTGAATGAATCGACAATCAAACGAGCAAACCGGACAATGGTTGCGGATGTGTATATCAAAGATGAATTGTTTGAAAGCTTTCGAGGTGATGGTTTGGCAGTTTCAACGCCGACTGGTTCCACTGCGTACAATAAAAGCATTGGTGGGGCAGTTATTCATCCAAGTATCAATGCTTTTCAATTAACAGAAATAGCCTCTTTAAATAATCGTGTCTTTCGAACATTAGGTTCACCCATTGTAATTGGGCAAGATGAGTGGGTTGAAATCAAATTAGAAAATACAGAAGATTATTTGGTGACAGTCGATCAATTGGACGTGGCAAAGGGACATATTCATTCAATTTATTACCGAATTGCGAAAGAACGCATCCATTTTGCTTCTTATCGACATATGCATTTTTGGCATCGCGTGAAGGATGCCTTTATTGGTGAGGGATAGTATGCAGTTTACATGGATATATCAAAAGGAACACCCGCAACAAGTGAAATATTTCTTGAAGGAACAGGGGATTTCCAAAGGTTTATTAGCAAAAATAAAATTTCAAGGTGGCGAAATCAAAGTCAACGAGCAAGTCGAAAATGTCTTGTTTTCTCTGACAGACAATGATAAGGTAACCATTGTGATTCCTGCTGAAGGAGAGCATGAAACAGTTCTTTTAGATGAGACGCCAATCGATATTGTTTTTGAAGATGAACATGTTTTAGTCGTTAATAAACCAGCAGGTATTTCTTCGATTCCGGCACAATACCATCCCAATGGTACGATGGCGAATCGAGTCAAAGCGTATTACAAAAAACAAGGGTATGAAAACCAAGTGATACACGTAGTAACCAGATTGGATCGAGATACATCTGGATTGATGCTGTTTGCCAAACACGGTTTTGCCCACGCAAAGTTGGATACGCAACTTCGAGAAAAGAAATTTACGAAAAAATATCAAGCGTTAATTAGCGGGAAAATCAATGAACTGCAACAACATGGAAGCATTGAATTGCCGATTGCGAGGGATTATACTTCGTTACTGAAACGAACGATTTCTCCAGAAGGTCGATCAGCGGAAACAGAGTATTGGCTTGACCAAGTTTTTTCTGATGCAGCATTGGTTGATATCCAACTTCATACAGGACGTACGCATCAAATTAGAGTCCATTTTGCTGCAATAGGTTGTCCTTTGTTAGGCGATGATATGTATGAGGGACGCATGGATTTGGGCATCCAAAGACAGGCGCTCCATTGTTATGATTTACGCTTTTATCATCCTTTTACTCAAGAATTATTAGAATTTAAGCAACCATTAGCAGAAGATATGTCTGCAGTGATCAAACGTTTTAAAGATTAAGGTGAGGTGAGATTGGTTTGGACGAAAATCAAGAATTAGAGGAAAGATTTGCCCAGTTGGCTCAGGATTTGAAGAAAAATAATATTCAAGAATTTAGAAATGATTTCTTGGAGATGCACATTTATGAGCAGGGGCAGTTCTACCAGTCACTCCCTGAAGATGATCGTCAATTGATCTATACGTATCTTTCGCCGAAAGAATTAGCTGATATGTTCGATGTGATTGAAGAAGATAATGAACATATGAAGGAATATTTGGCGGAAATGCGACCAAGCTATGCTGCGGATATGTTAGCAGAAATGTATACCGATAACGCAGTCGATTTGTTAAACACATTAGATAAAAAACAAACAGCTAAATATTTAAGCTTGATGTCCACTGAAGATGCTAGTGAAATCAAAGAATTGTTACACTATGAGGATGAGACAGCCGGTGCCATCATGACAACGGAATTTGTTTCGATTGTTGCCAATCAAACTGTTCGTTCAGCGATGTATGTGTTGAAAAATGAGGCGGATGTAGCGGAAACGATTTATTACATTTATGTGGTCAATCAAGAAGGAAAACTAGTTGGTGTTATTTCTTTGCGTGATTTGATTGTCAATGATGACGATACGATGATTGCTGACTTGATGAGTGAGCGAATCATCTCAGTGCATGTGGGTGATGACCAAGAAGATGTGGCGCAAACATTCCGGGACTATGACTTTCTAGCATTGCCAGTTACCGACTACGATGATCACTTGTTAGGGATCGTAACGGTTGATGATATTATTGATGTTATTGATGATGAAGCAGCAAGTGACTACTCTGGTTTGGCTGGGGTCAATGTAGAAGAAGTCAATGAAAATCCGATCAAGGCTGCATCCAGGCGACTACCGTGGTTGATTACACTCTTGTTTTTGGGAATGTCAACAGCATCATTGATTAGTCATTACGAAGACCTCGTGAGTGAAGCAAGTATTTTGGCGGTGTTTATTTCACTAATTACGGGGACAGCTGGGAATGCAGGGACGCAATCATTGGCGGTTGCTGTGCGACGACTAGCTATCTCAGATGAAAAGGAAAATAGTTTTACACGATTGATTCTAGCAGAAGTTTTCACAGGTTTAGTTACTGGAGCAGTGACAGGTCTGACTATTTTCTTGATCGTTGGTTTTTGGAAGAATAACTTTATTTTAGGGTTTGTTATTGGAATGGCGATGTTGTTTGCAATTACAGTTGCTAACCTAGCAGGCAGCTTAATTCCAATGTTGATGGATCGTTTGGGATTTGATCCGGCAGTTGCGAGTGGACCATTTATTACCACTTTAAGTGATTTGACAAGTGTGCTGATTTATTTTAATATTGCTTCTTTATTTATGGGGTATTTTATGTAAGGTTGTGGCTCAAAGCTGCTTTGAGAACACCGCGGATGAGGTTGTGCTCCGAGCGTTTAGTTCCAATAAATTAGCGAGCAATCATTTATATCATAAAAAGGAGTGTGACCTCATCAGGTCACACTCCTTTTTATGATTAATCTAGTGAAACAATTTTTGTCCCATGTACTTCAGTGACACTTAATTCTTTTGCAACTTGTTCTGCATTTTTATCAGATACACCGCCGCCGGGTAAAATAATCAAACGATTATCTGCATACGTAATTAATTCTTTCAAGTGTGCAAAGTTATCCTCAATTGCTGTACCGGCTGCACCACCATGAGTTAAAATTCGTTCAACGCCATGTTCAACTAGCCAATCGATTGCTTCAAATTGACGTTCTTTAGGGATGCTGTCAAATGCCATGTGGAAAGTGATCTGTAATCCTTCTGCTGTTTCAATCAACAACTCTAAAGCTTCTTCATCCAGCCAACCAGAAGGAGTCAGACAGCCAATAACAACACCATCTGTTCCTAGTTTCTTTGCTTCAATCAAATCAGTATGCATGATCTTTAATTCAATATCGTTGTAAACAAAGTCGCCTCCACGCGGACGAATGATCGTCATCACGGGGATTTCTTTTTCGCCAGCGTAGCTTAAAGCTTCTTCGATTACGCCAGTGCTTGGTGTGGTTCCCCCCACAGCAAGGTTGTCGCATAATTCAATCCGGTTCGCGCCACGGGCAATCGCTAAAGGGATCGAGGTGTAATTTTCGGCACAAAATTCTCTAATCATAAACTGCACTCCTTTGCTTTTCTTCTTGGGCATTGTAACACATTTTTTCCGGTTGCTAAAGTTTTCACCAACAGGTAAGATAAAAATGAAATGAGGGGAATATATGCTAAAAAAAATTGACCGTGGACGCCAGTTTTTACTGAAACATCAGCAGTTGTTTTGTTGTCCAGTTTGCCACGAAGCGATTGTCGCAACAGAACAAGGTTTAGTTTGTGAAAACAGTCATCGATTTGATTTATCCAAAAAGGGAACACTTTATTTTTTATCACATGCAGTCAAAACGGACTATGACCAAGAAATGTTTGCTCCTAGACGACGAATGATTCGTTCAGGAATGTACCAACCGGTAATCGAATTGGTTGCAAAATATCTACCAACAGAGGCGACTGTTTTAGATGTTGGTTGTGGAGAAGGTAGTTTCTTAAATGAAATCAATGAGTTGCAAAAAATAAAGACAGCAGTTGGTTTTGATATTTCTAAAGAAGGTGTGTATGCTGCAACGGAACAAGAAGTCCAAGCATTTTGGTGTGTAGCAGATTTGACAAACTTACCCTTTGCATCACAACAATTTTCAACCATTTTAAATATTTTTTCACCGTCACACTATCAAGAATTTCAACGCGTGTTAACAGATGATGGCGCGGTTTTAAAAATTGTACCTCAAGAAAACTATTTGAAAGAATTACGACAAGCTTTTTATCCGGATCAACCAGAAAAACAAAATTATTCAAATGAGCGAGTTGTCACAAAGTTTGCTGAATCACTAAACTTGATTGAACGTCAGCGTGTTACGTATGAATTTGAAATCCCAGAAAAAAATCAACAAGATCTCTTGGCAATGTCACCTTTGGAATGGCAAGTTGCGCCTGAAATAAAAGAGAATTTGTACAAGCATCCGCTGGAAAAAATTACAATCGATGTCGAATTATTAAAAGGGACTAAGAAAAACCGTTTACATTGAGTTTTTATTAACAAGTGGTTGCAAAAATAATTTAATGGTGATATAGTAGCAACAAGTTGTTTTTTCATTGGTTTTTATCAGGTTCCTGTTCTGATAAAAGATAGTGAGAAGAGCTTCACTAACGTAACGACTCGCAGTGACTAACACCGAGTTGATACGTTTTTTTTTATGCCAAAATTCAATCGTACTTACTAAATAAAAAAGAAACATTACCATGAGAGGATGAGCAACAGATGAATCATATCGTTTTATTTGAACCTTTGATTCCAGCAAATACTGGAAATATTGCACGAACATGTGCCGCAACGAATACACCCTTACATTTGATCGAACCTTTAGGATTTTCGACAGATGATAAACACTTAAAACGTGCTGGATTGGACTACTGGAACGATGTAAATATCAAGTATTACCCAAATCTCGAAGCATTTTTAGAATTTTTGGGGGATCAAAAACTACATTTGATTTCAAAATTTGCCAATAAAATCTATAGTGATGAAAATTTTGCAGATGGTGAAGATCATTTCTTTTTATTCGGTAAAGAAACTACCGGATTACCTGAAGAATTTATGCGTAATAATGAAGAAAAATGTTTACGTATTCCAATGAACGATGAACATGTACGTTCACTGAATTTGTCAAATACGGCAGCTATGATCGTTTATGAAGCATTGCGCCAACAGGGATTTCCTGCGTTAGAGTTAACACACCACTATGAACATGATAAACTAGATTAATCTTTGATAAAGAAGTGTAAAAAGAATGCTAGACAAATGAGTGAGGTGTGAGGAAGAATGGAGTTATATTTTACCCGACATGGCAAAACGGAATGGAATCAAGAACGTCGCTTCCAAGGAAGTAATGGAGATTCCCCTTTACTCCCACAAAGTTATGAAGAAATCAAAGCACTAGGGGGAAAAGTGAAGAACGTTCCTTTTGAAGTAATCTATGCAAGCACGGCGAAGAGAGCACGTGATACAGCTGAAGGAATCAACCAAATGTTGACACACCCAGTTGAAATTATTTTTACGGATAAACTTCGCGAGTTGGGGCTAGGCTTGCTAGAAGGTCAAAAAATCGAAGAGATGTATGAAAAATTCCCCAAAAATCTACCTAATTTACGTAATCATTTAGATAAATATGATCCAACGCCGTTTAATGGTGAACCGATTGCAGCTGCGATTACGCGAATCGAAACCATTGTAGCAGATGCAGTGGCACAACATGATGGACCCATTTTGTTTGTGGGACATGGAGCGTCGTTGACGGCTGCGATTCAGTGGATGACAGGAAAAGAGTTGAGCCAATTACGTGAAATGGGTGGCTTATTTAATAGTAGTTTGACTATACTAGAAACCGAAGAGCCAAATAACTTATTGCCTTATCAGCTAAAAGTTTGGAATGAAGTAGATTTTTTAGGCTTGGAGAATAAACCAGAACCGTTACTATAGGAGAAGGAGGCGGCTTCGATGCAGCCAGAAGAAATGCCATATTTCGTTGGGACAGTTGCCGCGATTTTTTTTCAAAACCCAAGTAATTTTTATAAAGTTCTCTTAGTCCACGTAAATGAAACGAGTGCAGACTATCGAGAAAAAGAAATCGTTGTTACGGGGAGTTTCGGTGAGATCCAAGAAAATGAGACGTATCGTTTCTATGGCGAACTAGTGGATCACCCTAAATATGGCCGCCAGTTGAAGGTTGAACGTTACGAGCAAGAAAAACCAACAACGGCTAATGGGATCGTCTCGTATCTTTCAAGCGAAAAATTTCCGGGGATTGGTAAAAAAACAGCTGAAAAAATCGTTGAGATGTTGGGAGAAGATGCTATTGAAAAAATCATCGAAGATCCTTCGCTTTTACGACAAATCTCTGGTTTAACGAAACCAAAGCGTGACATGATTGCTGAAACGATTCGTTTGAATCATGGAATGGATCAAGTCATCATGGGGTTGAATCGTTATGGTTTCGGTAGTCAATTGGCTTTCAGTATCTACCAAGCGTATAAAAATGAAGCGTTAGATATTATTCAAGAAAACCCTTATCAGTTAGTCGAAGATATTGAAGGAATTGGATTTAAACGAGCGGATAATCTGGCGGAACAAATTGGGATTGCTTCGGATTCGCCAAGACGAATTCGTGCGGCTATCTTGCATCAAATTTTTCAACACAGTGTCCAAACAGGTGATACGTATGTTCCTGCCGACACACTTTTGGCGCAAACAATCCGGATTTTAGAAACCAGTCGTCCGGTTGAGATTGAGCCGGACCAAGTTGCCACAGTCATTATCCAGCTGGTTGAAGAAGGGAAAATCCAACAGGAAGAAACAAATTTATATGAAAATAGTTTGTATTTTTCAGAGTGGGGGATTGGCAACTCGATTCAGCGATTGTTAAGTCGTAAAAAAGAAATTCATTATCCAGAAAAAGAGATCACTAAGAACATTCGCCGTATCGAAAAAATTTTTGGAATCCAATATGGTGATTCACAAGAAAAAGCGATTGCTGAAGCGATACGTTCACCTTTATTTATTTTGACAGGAGGACCTGGGACGGGAAAAACAACGGTCATCAACGGGATCGTTCATTTATTCGCTGAATTGAATGGGATTGAACTAGATCCCAATAAATATACGCAAGAACTCTTTCCAGTTTTACTAGCAGCGCCAACGGGACGAGCGGCTAAGCGAATGAATGAGACAACAGGCTTGCCAGCTAGCACGATTCATCGCTTACTTGGATTAAATGGGCGTGAAAAAACACCTTCTGTCAGTACGAAAGAGCTAGAAGGTGGTTTATTGATTGTCGATGAAATGTCGATGGTGGATACGTGGTTAGCGAATACTTTATTTAAAGCAATTCCAACAAATATGCAGGTTATTTTAGTTGGAGATAAAGATCAGCTACCATCCGTTGGTCCTGGTCAAGTATTACATGATCTACTAAACATCGAACAGATTCCAAAAATGGAACTCAATGAGATTTATCGACAAGGGGACGGATCCAGTATTATTCCATTAGCGCATGAAATTAAGGAAGGGCGCTTGCCTAGTGATTTTACGAAGAATCAAAAAGATCGCTCTTTTTTTAGAAGTGATGCGTACCAAATCGAGCCTTTGATTTCGCAAATCGTAGAAAAAGCTAAAAATAAAGGGTTTACTGCGCAAGATATTCAGTTACTAGCGCCGATGTATCGAGGTGCAGCTGGAATTGATGCCTTGAATAAGATGATGCAAGAAATCTTTAATCCAGGTGGACCGAATAAAAAAGAAGTCCGCTGGAATGAAACAGTTTATCGAATTGGGGACAAAGTATTACAGTTAGTCAATACGCCAGAACTGAATGTTTTCAACGGTGATATGGGTGTGATCACGGGAATTATTTTAGCGAAGGATTCTGATGATAAAGTGGATGAATTAGTCATTCAATTCGATGCAAACGAGGTGACGTATAAGCGAAATGAGTGGAATAAAATCACCTTGTCATATTGTTGCTCGATCCATAAATCGCAAGGTAGCGAATTTAAGATGGTTATCTTGCCGATGGTGCATCAGTATCAACGAATGTTGCAACGTAATTTACTGTATACGGCAGTTACTCGAAGTAAAGACTTGTTGATTTTACTTGGAGAAGAGCAAGCTTACTTGACTTGTGTCAAAAATGAAACGGCTAGTCGTATGACGACCCTGAAACGAAGAATTGAAGAAAATGACAGTATGACGCTTGTGACACGAACGAAGTTGACTGCTTATGAAGACTCATTAGCAGGAAATGACCCCTTTGAAGATGGTTCCTATACGAGTGAAGTATCAGAAAAAGTAATGAAGACAGCCAAAAAAGAAGAGCCGGTTGTTTCCAATAAAAAAGAAGCAAAAAATGAATTTGTCGTCCAAGAAGTTCCTTTGTTTGAAACGCAAACGATGGAAACGGAAAAAGAAGTAGAATCAAACGAACAACCTAAAAATTATATTTTAACAAGTGAAGCGATTGAAAATCAATCAATCGATCCAATGATTGGGATGGAAAAGATTCGTTTGCAATGAAAAATACTAAAATTAGCGGGTAAAATCAACCATCGTTGATTTTACCCGCTAATTCTTTTTTAGCATATCTTGAGGAATTGTTCTGGAAACAATTCTCTTATTTTTTCGTTTGGCACCAGAATGACTGGGTCTTCGTTCCAAACTGTAAATCAAATGATTGAGGTGCAATGTCTTCACCATCTGCTTGGCCAAATTGTGGAGTTGTAGAGACGATACGTAGTTTACTTGTAGTAAAATGGTGGAAATTTTTTGATTTTAATTGTTTCTTTTGTAGTAATAAAATCACAATCCAAATAATTTTGAATAAATTAATTCTCTCGACCACAACGAAATCAATCGTGGGTTTAAAGGCCTCAGCAGTTGGAGCAATAGCAACGCCACCTCCAAAATAAGGATGGTTGGTTGTTGTACAAAGAAAAGCTTTTTCAAAATTTATTGTTTTCCCGCCAACATCTACCAAAATTGGAAATCCTTTTTGTGTAAAAAAGACTCGTAAAATTGATAAAATATAAGAAAGTGAGCCTAAATTATATTTATTTAAGCGCTCTTTGGTAGCGGAATGGTTTGTTGCATGAACGATTGCTGCATCAAGACCAATGCCCAGATTGTTGACTAAAATTCCTTTGGTGTCAGTTACCAGTTCTTGATAAGTCAATAGATTGATTTCTTGTGGCTCAGCTGTATCCAATAAATTAGTGACCGCTTGTTCTGTATTGCGAGATAAGCCAATTCCGCGGGCAAAATCATTTCCAGAACCAGCTGGAACATAAGCGACGGGTAACTCCAAATCTAATTGGTAAAACGTATTTAACACTTGGTGTAGCGTTCCGTCCCCACCGACGATGACTAGGAGCGGGAAAGTAGTCACTGTTTCTTGATTTTCAGTAGTCCATGGTAACAGCGTGTCTTTGGCAAGTTGCTCTGCTAATTCCGCATCATGTCCAGGATATTCTGAATAGTAGACAGAATAGTTGGTTTGATGCTGATCAAAGATGGGAAACATTTTATCGGCGACTTTCTGACCATTGCCACTTCCAGCAGCTCGATTGATTAAAAGATGATAATGAAAATTCATGTGTGCCTCCTGTGGCTAACGCAAAAAAAGATCTTTTTTTGCAGATTCCTAGTTATTATAGCAGAGGAAATCCGAAATAAAAAAGAACTTATACGAAAAAAATAAAAAAAGTCTAGCAAGTGCTTAATCCTTAACTGTGTAAGGAGAAGAATTCTAAGGTTCGAAATGTCCACTTAGTTCTTCCGCTGCTTGCTAGACCCTGGTAATAGTAAGAGGTAGCTCAAATTCCCACACCTTTCTGTCGTTTATTTAAGTTCATAACAATTCTCTGCGTGCAAAACCTACTTCGTTTGCGTGACGGGGAATTCCTATGTCCTCTTACACTTATTTTATACCATAAAACGCACCTTTTTGCAAACGTTTACACTTGTGACTGTTGCAAAAAAAGTAAAAGCATGGTTGAAAAGTAAAAGACATCTGCTATAATACCTTTTGCGGTTCGTCGACCATCCCGCGTTAACAAAACTAGGAGAAAAGAGGAAAAGGAAATGAAAACAAAAAGTAATCAGCGTTTAAGAGTAGTAATGATTAATGGAATTGTGATGGCCTTATATTTGGCATTAACTTTTGTTACACCACTTTCATCAGGACCAGTTCAAATCCGAATTTCAGAAAGCTTGAATCACTTAGTCGTCTTTAATCGAAAATTATTATGGGGCGTCTTAGGTGGTGTAGTTGTGTATAATGCATTTTTTGGATTTGGTATTTTAGATGTCTTGTTCGGCGGAGGACAAACATTGCTTGCATTAGGCATTACAGCTTTATTGCACCATAAAGTAAAAAATGTCAAAGTTCGTTTGGCATTGAATACTTTATTTTTCACAGTGAGTATGATTTTGATTGCGTATATGCTAGTGCCGACAGGTGGAAAACCTTTTTGGATCACTTACGGAACATTGGCATTGAGTGAATTCGTGACAATGGCAATCTCTGCACCAATTATGTATTATTTGAATCGAGCAATTGGATTCGATAAAAGAGTATAGATTTTTTAATACGAGCGCAAAATAATCAACTAAAAAATTATTTCGAGTTTCGCTTCTGTCAGTTGACTAATAAATAATCAATAAACAGAGCAGTTGTGCGAGCAACAGCTTAGACAGCACCACAAAAATTGGTGGTAAGTCAGTTAATGAATTTAAAAAGAACTAGCCAGTTCTCTTTTTAGAGTGAAGGGTAGTTCTTTTTGTATTTTGAGAATGTACCTAAAAACGAAAAGCGAGCGTTTGCAGTTATGCTATAATAAATCATATTGTTTATGAAGTAGAAAGCTGGTGAAAGGTTATGCTATTTTTGGAAAGTTCCCCCTCATTAAGCACTAAGGATATCCATATTTATAAATTCGTTGCTACGCATATTGAAGAAGTAGTACATATGAATATACGAGAACTGGCTGAAGTGGTTCAAGTCAGCACAACGACAATAGTAAGATTTTGTAGAAAATTTGAATGTGAAGGTTTTACAGAATTTAAAATAAGACTACAACTTTATCAAGGAGAATTAGTGAAAAATTCGCACATCGCAGTTAGATCAGAAGAAACATTTTTTAATTTCGCACAACATACAAAAAGCGTCCAGTTTCAACAACAAGTAACTAAAGCAGCTCAACTTATTAAAAATAAGGAATTAATTTTATTTATTAGTGAAAAGGGATTAGAAGCAATAGCAGACTACGGAGTATTTTATTTTTCGAATACGTCAAAAATAGCGGTAAAGCAAAATTTACCACTGAATAATTTTGATCATTTGTTTAGCCATATGTTAGAAAAAATAGGTGTATTTGTTTTGTCGAATGATGGAAACGATCAAAAAATAAATAATGAGTTAAATAGGTTCATCGAAAAAAAAGTACCTATTATTTCTGTTACTAATAGCAAGGATTCTTCACTATCTGATTTATCTGATATAACTATTTCTCATTATACTTTTGATGAGCATAGGGATAAATCAATAACAGTTTCACAGGTGCCAACCTTATACATCATTGAACAGATAGCCATAAAAACAGCTGCGAATTGAAATATAAAATTCGCAGCTGTTTTTTGTTATGCCTTTAGACCCAGTTGAGCTTGCTAAGTGAGCGAAAAAAACACCTGCTATGCGGGTGGAAGAAAAAAAGTTCTACTAAAAAATCTCTTCAATCGCGTTAAAATGTAGTTGTTCAGGCCGTATGATGCCAGATCATGTACATCTATTGCTAAGTATTCCGCCTAAAATAAGTGTTTTGAGTTTCATGGGATATCTAAAAGGGAAAAGCGCCATGATGATATTCGACAAACATGCGAATGTGAGCTATAAGTTTGGAAACCGTCATTTTTGGGTAGCGGGATATTATGTAAGCACGGTTGGGCTTAACGAAGCGACGATAAAGAAATATATTCAAGAACAAGAAAAGCATGATATAGCTCTAGATAAACAGAGTGTTTGAGAATATAGTGCCCCTTTTAAAGGTTAAAAATTAAGAGGGAGCAAAAATGATAAAACCAATGTGGCTTGAACATAGTGAAAGCCAGCGTCTTGAGACACTGGCTAGTAGTAGAGGTCTATAGCCTCAGAACAAACCACCCTTTTGAAGGGTCGTTATGATTTACAAGCCTTTTTTTATCCGTAATCGTTTGGCTAATTTTTCAATCAATAAAATTGCAGGTAGTTGTGAAGTAATTTCAATTGTCTTATCTTTGTCAGCACTGGCTTTGTAAATGGTTTCGCGCTGAATAAAATAAGGCAGGACAATATCTGATAATTTAGCAACAGCTGAATCCTCAGTATTTGTAATCGAAATAATGGGCACAGGCCTGTTTTTTAAGCGAGTTAAATAATGAATAATCTCTTGTGTTTCTCCAGAAATAGAGAGTGCAATAATGCAGGATTGATTCAAAATCTCATCTGGAAACCAATCAATTGGATAATTAGAAGGATCTTCTATTTTCACTGCAGCCTGAGACAAATTTGAAAAATAAAGAGCGCCATATTCAGCTATTGTTTCGGAAGTGCCAGAGCCAATAAAGATGACCATTTTTTTAGTTGCTAAAAGATTAACAGCTTGGTTTAATTTTTCAGAAAGAAAATCTTTATTTATTCGTTGAATAAAGTCTATGTATTGAGTTTCATCATTATTTGAAAAACTCACTTTATCCATTGAGCTCTTATATAATTTTAGTTTGACTTTGAATTCGGAGAAAGTCTGGCATTCAAATTTTTTGCAGAATCGTGTAACAGAAGTAGTTGAAGTGTGTGTTAAGGTCGCTAAGTCTTTTAATTTCATTTTTGGGATAGCATCTATATTTGCAAGAATAACATCATAAATAGTCTGGTCTAATATAGAAAGATCGGGTTTGTAATCTAAAAAAAGCATATCTATCCTCCTGAAAAAAGTTTGTTACATTTGAGAAACAAATGACAAACAGTGTTTTTATAAACATAATCCAGTATAGCATGAATAAACAAAATTTATTATGCTATACTTCGTTTGCAAATGATAACGGATACACAATAAGGAGGAGCATATGAAATATACATTTTCAAAAGATTTTTTTTGGGGTGCTGCAACGAGTGCAACTCAGTCTGAAGGGACTGTAAAAAATGATGGTAAAGGTGAAAATATCTGGGATTATTCTTCAAAAGTATTTAATTATCGTTTTTTTGAGGGCGTGACTACTAAAGATACGTCAAAATTTTATACAGATTATAAACAAGACATCCAAAATATGGCAGATATCAATTTTAATTCGTTTCGTACGTCAATTTCTTGGTCACGACTTTTTCCAAAGGGGATAGGGGAGATAAATCAAGCAGCAGTTGCATTTTATCAAGATGTTTTTGATGAATTAAATAAAAAAGGGATCAAACCTTTTGTTAACCTTTATCATTTTGATATGCCGATGGATTTACAAGAATTAGGAGGATTTGAAAACCGGAAAGTAATTGATGCCTATAAAGAGTATGCATCAACTTGTTTTAAACTATTTGGAGATAAAGTAGGGTATTGGTTTACTTTCAATGAGCCTATGATACCTGCCGAAGCTGGGTATTTACATGACCGACATTACCCGTATGTCGTTGATTTTAAGCGTGCAGCTCAAGTGTTACACAATATTATTTTAGCGCATTGTGAGGCAGTTAAGGTATTTCGACAAGAAAATTATTTTGGGAAAATAGGTATTATCATGGATGTAATTCCAGTTTATCCTAGAAGCGAAAATCCTGCTGATTTATATGCTGCTGAAATGGCAGATTTATTTTATACACGTAGTTTAAATGATGCAGTCCTAAAAGGTAAGTACCCAGAAAAACTGATTACAGTTTTAAAAGAATATGGACAGCTTCCTGAGGATATTCGATCTGAGGATATTGAATTGATTCAACAAACTAAGATTGACTTGTTGGGCATTAATTATTATCGTCCACGTCGTGTGAAAGCACGTGAATCTTTGCCTAACCCTAATGGTGTCTTTTCACCTGAATGGTTTTACGACAATTATGAGATGCCAGGCCGAAGAATGAATACATCTAGAGGAATTGAAATTTATCCTAAAGGTTTGTATGATATTGCGCAAAAAATTCAACATGAATATGAGAACATTGATTGGTTTGTTTCGGAAAATGGAATAGGCATTCAAGATGAAGAAAACTTCATTCAAGATGGGATGGTACAAGATGACTACCGAATAGAATTTTTACAAGAACATCTGGTTTGGCTGCATCGCGCAATGAAAGAGGGGAGCAATTGCTTAGGTTATCATATGTGGACATCCGTAGATTGTTGGTCTTGGATAAATGCGTATAAGAATCGCTATGGTTTTTATCGATTAGATCTTGAAACGGGCGAAAAAACTGTAAAAAAATCAGGTCTTTGGTTCAAGCAAGTTGTTGCGGAGAATGGATTTGAAGTTCAAGAAAAAATAGAGGTGATTTAAAGATGAAAGTACTAGATTCACTAGCAATGAAACTATTGCCTATTGCTAATGCAATAGGTAATCAACGTCACTTACAAGCGGTTAGAAATGGACTTATTTCTATTTTGCCTCTAACGATTGTTGGGTCATTTTTTACAATTTTACTGAATCTACCGATTGATGGTTATACAGATTTTATTGCACCGTATCTATCTTCTTTAGATGTACCGTTTCGATTTACTGTTGGATTGATGTCATTATATGCTGCATTTACTATAGGTTCTTTTTTAGGAAGCAGTTATAAACTAGATAAGACAACTAGTGGATTTTTAGCCATGTTAGCAACGATTTTGATGGTGATGCCTACGAATCTTGCTGAAGGAATTGATACTGCTGGAAATGCTGTCGCAGCAGGTCGATATTTACCAATTGCTTCATTAGGATCACAGGGCTTATTTGGAGCGATCGTTGCAGCTTTGATTTCTGTTGAGATTTTTCATTTTACAAAAGTCAAAAAGTTAGAAATTAAAATGCCAGACGGTGTTCCACCAGTTGTAGGAGAGTCTTTTGCAGCATTGTTACCAACACTTCTTGTTGTTTTAGTGTTTTGGATTCCACGTCATTTTTTGGGTTTTGACTTGAATGGACTGCTAACTTTGGCGATATCACCATTGAAAGTATTTCTTACAGGAAATAATCTTATTGGTGGCGTACTTACGCAATTTGTTATTTGTATTTTCTGGTCGCTAGGTATTCATGGTCATGCTGTACTGGGACCGATTATTCGTCCTTTTTGGGATCAAGCAATTCTTGAAAATGCTGAATTATTTCAAAATGGGATGAATGCATTTGAATTACCTAATATATTTACTGAACAATTCTATCAATGGTACGCGCAAATGGGGGGAACGGGGTCTACTTTGGCCTTAGTTGTATTGTTTATGTTCTCCAAGTCAAAATACTTAAAACAATTAGGAAAACTTTCTATCTTGCCTGGTATTTTTAACATCAACGAACCGATGATTTTTGGGACGCCAATTGTTATGAATCCTTTACTAGCAATTCCGTTTATAATCGTTCCTGTAGTAAATACCATTTTGGTTTATATCGTTACAGCATTAGGATGGATGCCTAAAATGATGGTTAAACCACCATTTTCAATACCAGCACCTTTAGGGGCATTGATCACATCCAATTGGAATTGGGTTGCGTGTGTTATGGTATTTGTTTGTTTTGCCGTTTCTTTGTCAATTTACTATCCATTTTTTAAAGCGTTTGAAAAAATTCAATTGGCGCAAGAGAATCAATAAAAAAATCAAGTAAATCATTTTCAAGGAAATAAGAAATTACCGTGCTTTGAACAGGAGGAATAATAATGGAACTTGTGCTCATTTGTTTTGTTTCAATTTTTGGGACGCATTATTTTTTGGGTAATAAAATTGAAACCAATAATTGGAGTTTTTGGAAGACATTGCTGTATGCATTTTTAATTATCTTACTTAGCGCTTTTGGAAGTATCCTTATGCATCAACTATTTCCCATCATTTTAGCCACTTTGATTATGTCTACAATAGTACAAATAAAATTTTTGAAACAGCCGAAAAAAGCTTAGGACTAGTTTTTTCAGTTTAAAGACAACCCTTATGTAAATATGAGGTTTGTCTTTTTTATTAGGAGTCGCTAAGTTTGTAGGATAGATGAAAAAAATATCAATAGAGCAGGTAGCTGTGTAAATGTCCTATTGTATTTATTTCAAAATATAAAAGAAAATATATTTTGTTTTGAAAATAATCCATAATAAAAAGACAAGCCTTGCGGAGAAAGCAAGGTTTGTCTTTAGTCTGTTTATACCGATTTAGCATAACTTTTTTATTGCGTACGTACTTATGCATCTCTTAAGTTTTCGATTTCAACTACTTTATAGTTTTTGCGTTCCAAATGTTCAACAATCGTATCACAAAGTTTTTGGTCAGTATCAGCTGGTAAAGTAATCAATGTGCGACGAATAAATTCGTCTTTGCCGATATCCAATGTGATACAGCTAGCAATGCTGCTGTATTTAGAAATGATTTTAGAAATGGCTGCTAAGTCACCTTGCTTACCCGTAGAAGCAATAGTTAGAACGTAGCTTCCTTGCTCAACGCTCCAAGATTGTGACAACATGTTTAGCAATGTACTGTGAGTCAAGATGCCATAGAAATGATTTTCATCATCAAGAACAGCAATATAAGGTAACTCTTTAATCGTGAAGAACACTTTAAAGAATGAAGTATTCACGTAAATAAATTTTGTCGCATTTTTTAACAGGTGAGTGACTGGTAAAGTCATATCTCCGCCATTTGCTTTATGACGATAGATGTGCATTTTGTAGATGTTCCCGCGGAAGATCTTTCCAGATTCATCTAAGATTGGCACACAACGATAACCAGATGTTTCTAAGATTTCAAGTGCTTCTTCTAATGTGTTTGTTTCTGTTACAGTTGTTAGATCTTTTTTCTTATATACAAGCGTTTTAAGTAGCATAATAATACCCCCATATCTCATTTTTACTTCATTTCTTACTAATCATATCATAAGTATTTATAAAACAATAGCTAGTACTTAACACAAATTGACAAGAACTTATTTCCATGCTACTGTTAGTATGTATAAATTTGATTTTCAGTTAGGAGGTAGACACGGATGGCAAAGAAAAAAGCTGCATTAGCTTGTTCCGTTTGTGGCTCTCGAAACTACACCAAATCGGTTAGTGAAGGAAAAAGTGGCGCGCGTTTGGAAATCAATAAATTTTGTAAATATTGTAATCAATACACATTACATAAAGAAACAAAATAAGAATGAAACGAGGACACAACGGTGAAATTTATTAAAAGTGTATTGGCTGAAATGAAACAAGTGACTTGGCCAACAAAAAGACAATTGCGTCGTGACACTTTAGTTGTCATTGAAACATCAATTATTTTTGCTTTGATGTTTTTCATTATGGACACAGCAATCCAAAGCTTATTTGCACTAGTTCTTAAATAAGATGCTAGTAAACGAGCTTGATTTATGCTACAATTGGGTGGAAGAAAAACTTCGGGTGACTGAGGTTTTTTTATTTTACAACGAAATGAGGAGCCGTAAATGGAATCTTTTGAAAAAAATTGGTACGTGCTGCACACGTATTCTGGTTATGAAAATAAGGTAAAGGCAAACATTGAATCTCGTGCGCAAAGCATGAAAATGGCTGATTATATTTTCCGTGTCGTTGTCCCAGAAGAAACAGAGACTGAAGTAAAAAATGGCAAAGAAAAAGAAACGGTTCATAAAACATTTCCTGGGTACGTCCTAGTTGAAATGATTATGTCTGATGGCTCTTGGTATGTTGTTCGTAATACTCCAGGTGTAACTGGTTTTGTAGGATCTCACGGCGCTGGTAGTAAGCCTGCTCCTTTGTTACCAGAAGAAGCAAATCATATTTTGCGTTCAATCGGTATGAGTGTACGCCAAAATGATTTGGAAGTTGGCGTTGGTGAAACAGTGAAAATTATTGAAGGTGCGTTTGCTGGGCTTGAAGGACACGTAACTGAAGTCGATGAAGAAAAAGAAAAACTAAAAGTAAATATCGATATGTTTGGTCGCGAAACAAGCACTGAGCTTGACTTCGATCAAGTAGATAAAATTGACTAATTAAACAGAAAACCTGAAATGTTGATCCCAGTGATTGACGCTTCAGGTTTTTTTAGTAAACAAGACGATCATTTATTAAAGGAGGAAACAGGTTATTGAAAACATTTCGTTCAAATAAAATCCATCTTGCTTTGATCACCAGCTTTCTTTTGTTAGGTCTGGTCATCCTATCTGGTTGTCAAAAAACAACTAGTAAAGCAAGTTCTAGCGCATCTACGCAAACAGTAAAAACGTCACAAACAAACGATGCTCCAAAGAAGTCAACGACCCCAACACTTTTTTTTCATGGTTATAGTGGGACAGTCAATTCTTTTAAGGGCATGTTGCAACGGCTAGAAAAAAATCAACTAGCCAAGCAATCCCTTCAGCTGACAGTGAGCCCAGATGGAATGGTTCAAGCAACGGGCGAGTTAAATCAGCAGGCAGAAAATCCAATGGTTCAAGTTTTGTTTACTGACAATGTCAACAATGAATGGAATCAGACGGAGTGGATCAAAAACTGTTTGGCCTATTTACAAACAGCTTATGGTGTGGAAAAAGTGAACTTTGTTGGCCATTCGATGGGAGGAGTCAGTGCATTGCGCTACTTGGCAACTTATGGTCAAGAAAGTTCATCACCTCAAGTCGAAAAATTTGTAGCAATTGGCGCGCCATTTAATGACTTTGTTGATGATAGCGCACAAACATTGTCAGATGAATTAGTCAATGGGCCGGCGGTGACTTCCAGTCGTTACCAAGACTATCAGCAAATGATCGACCATGTTCCTACGCAGACCAAGGTAATGTTAATTGCGGGGCAATTGAGCCAAACGGATTTAAGCGATGGAACGGTGCCGCTCAATAGTGCTTTAGCTGTATTTGCTTTGCTAACCCAGCACGGCAATCAAGTGGAGGAACACGTTGTCGAAGGAGATAATGCTTCTCATAGTATGCTTCATGAAAATCAAGAAGTAGATCAACTCGTTCAGAAATTTCTTTGGGAAGAGAACGAATAAAGTTGAGAAAAGTGCAGTAAAATAAAAATTTTTAGTTGAAATCAATTGGGCGGTAGCTATTTTAAGCTAGCGCTCTTTTTTTTTGAGTATAAATATTTGCTTACTTTTTGTAAGAGTAATATACTTACTTTTGTAAAGTTGAAAAGAAAGAAGGAGTCAAAATGACTTATCATACAAGTAATGAAGAACATCCAATCGAAATCGTGAATATTGCCTCACTAGAAGGTCGCGTGAAAGAACGTATGGAAGTAGGTGCTTTTGGTTATATTCGCGGTGGTTCAGAAGACGAATGGACAATGAAAGAAAACACTTCTGCATTCAATACCAAAAAAATTATGCCACGCATCTTGCGCGGGATTGATCAAGCTGATTTACACACTTCTATTTTCGGCATTGAGTTAGATACACCAATTATTCAAGCACCATCAGCTGCACAAGGATTGGCTCATGAAAAAGGGGAGGCGGATACTGCAAAAGGTGTAGCAGCTGCTGGCTCAATTTTCTCAATCAGCACGTATGCGAATACAACAATTAAAGATGCCGCTGCAGCAGCGCCAGATGCACCACAATTTTTCCAATTATATATGAGTAAAGATGATGGTTTCAATGAATTTATTTTGACACAAGCGATGGAAGCCGGTGCCAAAGCAATTATTCTTACAGCGGATTCGACATTAGGTGGCTATCGTGAAGAAGATGTCATCAATCAATTCCAATTCCCTTTACCAATGCCTAACTTAGCTGCTTATAGTGAACAAAGTGCTAGCGGAAATGGTGAAGGAAAAGGAATCGCTGAAATTTATGCTGCTGCTAAACAAGGGCTAGTTCCAGATGACATCAAAAAAATCAAAGAATTTACGCATCTTCCTGTTTTAATAAAAGGCATTCAATCACCAGAAGATGCTGAAGTTGCAATTGCTGCTGGTGCAGATGGTATCTGGGTCTCAAATCACGGTGGACGTCAATTAGATGGTGGTCCTGCCTCATTTGAAGTATTACCAATGATTGCTGCGACAGTCAACAAACGTGTGCCAATTGTTTTTGATTCAGGTGTACGTCGTGGCGAACATGTTTTCAAAGCATTGGCAAGTGGTGCGGATCTAGTAGCAATTGGTCGTCCAGTGATTTATGGATTGAACTTAGGTGGTGCAGAAGGTGTAACTTCCGTCTTTGAACATTTCAATAAAGAACTATCCATTACTATGCAATTAGCTGGAACAAAAACAATTGAAGAAGTAAAAAATACGACATTGTTAGATTAGGTGAGGGAGTTGTAGTCAAAAACTTTCTATCTATATTTAAATGTACTAATAAAATGAAGAAAGAGCAGTGACAAAAGTTTTGTCACTGCTCTTTTTCTGAATAAACGGCGTTCCCAAAGTAACTCCTCGAAATAGCTCGCAGCCCGCCAAAAGATGAAAAGCTACTTTGTGTACCTGTTTACTCTTTTTTCGGAGCAAGTGGCTTTGTGCTACAACCTTATCTGTGGTGTTTAAGAAGTAACTCTTTCGTAAATAAGTCGAAGTGTCACAAACATTTGAGAAGAGATTTTTGGAAAGTTTTTCTTGTTTTTTAAAGTCGCCCACGTTTGTCACAGACACTTTATCATCAGGCTTTTTTGTAAGAACAATCATTTTAGTGAATTCGGCCAATTATTTTTTTCTTGATATAAGATCTTGTACTTCGTAAGTGTGAAGTTGTTGCTTAATTTGGTCAATTTCATCTTGCTGTTTAGCCGATTTAATAGATAAAGATATTACAGCTCCTGAGAGTAATAAGATTGCGATGAAATCATAGTGATCAATAAAAAAATTAAAAATATCCCTAAATATGTTCATTTCTATTCCTTTCGTAAGACAAATTAACGATTGTACATGTAATCGTCAAAACCTAGTGCTGCTGGAAAGCCAAATGACGCTGTAATTCCAGCCATTATCCAGCCACCATTAGGTTTATATTCTTTTTTAGAAAGAATACCACGAGATACACATTGCTTAGCAGCGTATCTACCAACATTGTACATTCCTTGAATAATTGCAATAGCCGAGGCGATAATCCCTAAAATAACTTCAATACCAACTCTAGAATGAGGCTTGGTACTTAAAAACTCGAGATAACCATTCAGTAATTCATCACGATTTTTAGAAGTGACAGTTTTTCCGTAAAAATATGCTTCAAAGTATTTTACGGAAAAGCTACTAGCATTTTCTTTTAAGTATTTCACAGCTTGGTTATAGTTTTGATTATTTTCATTAAGGACGTATGTTTCCTGTGTGCTTGTTTGTTCATTAGTCAGTTTAATCTGATTGTTTTCTTCAGCTAAGACAGTAACTGTTGGGGCAAGAGCTCCAGAAATTGTAATAACTGATAATAAACCTGTAACAACTTTTAAATTTTTTGCCAACATTCTCAACACTTCTTTCCAAAATTTTTCTTTACAAAAATAACTTACTACGTAATGATGTAATTAACTATCAAAGGTGTTTTACATAAGGCTTTACATTCGTAAAGTTAGATAAGAAAGGGGTTTGTTTGATGGCTATGTACCAAAAAATAAAAGCAGAAAGATTGAAAAAAGAACTAACACAAGAAGAATTAGCAGAAAAAATCTTAGTTTCTAGACAAACAATTTCTAATTGGGAAAATCAACGAGCGATTCCTACTACGGATAATATTATTCTATTATCTCAATTGTTTGATTTGCCAATTGATTATTTTTATTCTGAAAATGAAGTGATGGACTCAGAATATCTGAGTAAACGAGTGAGAAAAAATAGATTATTTGAAATGCAAGATTTGAAATTATGGAACCTTGCTTTGATTATTCTTTTAGTAATTGCGCTATTTATTCCTTACTCCGCGCCAATTGCTCTCTCTATGATTTTTACGTGGAAGAATAAGATTACTCCAAAACAATTTAAACGAGCGACCGCACTGATAATTGTGATCGTTTCGCTTGATATTTCAACAATGCTTATAGTATTCCTTTATTTTGTAGGGTATAAATAGATAGAGCAGATAATAAATAGAAATGATTCATTCGTTTATAGTAAAAGGTCAATCATTAAGCTAAGAACTTTTTGTGAAGCAACAATGTATTTCAACATAGTAGTAGGTTGTCCGTGATAGAGTGCATGAATTTATCGGTTAATAAATACATAGGTAAAGAAAATAAATTGCGTTTTTTATTTGAAATAAAAAAACTGAAGACAACAACCATGAAAGGATTATTGTCTTCAGTTTGGCCGAGGCAAAATTATCTGCCCGACCTTTTTAAGTTTGTTTAGTTAACAACTCATTGGTTAATCGTTGCGCAGTTGGCGTAGCAGCCAAACCGCCTTCAGCCGTTTCCTTGAAAATCGATGGCATTTGGCGCCCAACTTGATACATAGCCGCAACTACTTCGTCTGGTGGAATGACACTTTCGATTCCTGCAAGTGCCATGTCTGCGGAAATAAAAGCTTGTGAGGAACCTAGAGCGTTTCGTTTCACACAGGGAACTTCTACTAGGCCAGCAACAGGATCACAGATTAGCCCCATCATATTTTTTAACGTGATAGCAATTGCTTGAGCAGCTTGATGCGGTGTGCCATTTTTAGCACAAACTAAAGCTGCAGCTGCCATTGCACTAGCAGAACCGACTTCCGCTTGACAACCACCTTCAGCACCGCTGATTGAAGCGTTGTTTGCAATGACTAATCCAAAAGCTCCCGCTGTGAATAAAAAGTCTAGTTGTTGCTCGTGTGTCAAAGAAAGACGTTCACGAACGGCCATTAGCACACCTGGGACAACGCCCGCACTTCCAGCAGTAGGTGTCGCACAGATAAGCCCCATTTTGGCGTTAACTTCATTCACTGCAATAGCATTTCTTACAGCTGTTAAAATCGTGTCACCACTCAAAAAATCACCTTGTTCCAAGTAAGCATCTAAACGTTTCGCATCTCCGCCAGTAATTCCTGTGACAGAGGTGACCCCAGCTTTTCCCTCAGTGATTGATTGCTCCATGACTGCTAGATTTTTTTCCATGATTTGAATGATTTGTTCGCGCGAACGGCCACTCATTTCCATCTCAGTGGCAATCATTAGCTCTGCGACAGATGAGTAGTCTTTTGCTTGTTCGACTAATTCTTCAATTGATAAAAACATAGGCTTTGCAGACTCCTTTAATCAAAGTAATTCACGCTATCAATATGTGGTAGCTGTTGTAGTTTTCGGACAGTTTCTTCGACTTGTGGATCATCCACTTCGATAATCATAATGGCATTTTCACCTTTTGATTCTCTTGTCACGGTCATCGTCCCGATATTTGTGTTTGTTTCGGAAAGAATATTAGTCACTTTAGCAATCATTCCTGGAACATCTTGATGGACAACAATCAGCGTTGGAGTTCCCATACTTAAAGAAATTTTGAAACCATTGAGTTCGGAAATCTGAATATTTCCGCCTCCGATCGAGATACCTGTGACTGACAATTTTCGTTTTCCTTTTGTTAAAAGCATTTTAACTGAGTTCGGATGCTCTGCTTTTTCACTTTTAGGTACGAACAAGACCTCCATCCCAGCTTCATATGCTAATTTTAATGAATCAGCTAAACGTTCATCATCAGGTTCCATTCCTAATAAACCACCAACTAAAGCAATATCGGTACCGTGACCACGATACGTTTTTGCAAAGGACTCATAAAGATAAATATCAACAGAATCTGGTTGTTCGCCAAAAATACTGCGGATCACTTTTCCGATTCTAGCTGCACCTGCAGTATGAGAACTGCTTGGACCAATCATTACTGGTCCGATAATATCAAAGACACTTCTATACTTTAACTCTTTCATTTTTTCACCTCGTCAAATTCTTAAGGAAAAAAGTTTCTATAAACTTCATTTTTCGTACATTTATTTATTCTGGCGTAAGTTTAGCACAAAAGGGTGAAAGAAAGAGAAAAATCTTTCCTTTTATAAGAAAATTTTTAGCACTTTTTTCTCATAACCCTAAAAATAATCAAAAAAATTCTTGAAAATATGATTGGATTTGCTATAATGTATCAGTGTGCATTGAAATGCGCATTTTTATCTAACTTTTTAAAAATTGATAGATGAAAACGTGGGAGGAGAAATATGTATCTCCAATTAACCACATCACGGACTTAAGGAGGTATGTCTCGTGGCAAAGAAAGTAGAAAAAATCGTTAAATTGCAAATTCCTGCAGGTAAAGCAACTCCAGCACCACCAGTAGGTCCTGCACTAGGTCAAGCGGGTATCAACATTATGGGATTCACTAAAGAATTCAACGCTCGTACAGCTGATCAAGCAGGCTTGATTATCCCAGTTGTAATTTCAGTATATGAAGACCGTTCATTTACTTTTGTTACAAAAACACCACCAGCTGCAGTTTTATTGAAAAAAACAGCTAAAATCGAAAAAGGTTCAGGCGAACCAAACAAAAATAAAGTTGCTACAATTTCTAGCGATCAAGTAAGAGAAATCGCTGAGTTGAAAATGGAAGACCTAAACGCTGCTAACGTTGAATCAGCAATGCGCATGGTTGAAGGAACTGCACGAAGCATGGGTATCGTTGTAGAATAATTTATTCTAACGCCCCCAAGAAAGTAGCTTCTCAGTTGGCTCTGTATTGAAAGATATAGAACACGTGGGAGGTACAACCGTTATAACCACAATCAAGGAGGAAACAAAATGGCTAAAAAGAGCAAAAAAATGCAAGATGCATTAAAAAAAGTTGATTCAAGTAAAGTTTATCCTGTTGCAGAAGCAGTAGCTTTGGCAAAAGAAACTAACATTGCAAAATTCGACGCAACTGTTGAAGTTGCTTACCGTTTGAATGTTGACCCTAAAAAAGCAGACCAACAAATTCGTGGTGCTGTTGTATTACCAAACGGAACTGGTAAAACACAATCTGTTTTAGTATTTGCTAAAGGCGAAAAAGCAAAAGAAGCTGAAGCAGCTGGTGCAGATTTCGTTGGTGACGACGACATGGTTCAAAAAATCCAAGGTGGATGGTTTGACTTTGACGTAGTTGTTGCAACACCTGACATGATGGCAACTGTTGGTAAATTAGGTCGTGTATTAGGACCTAAAGGCTTAATGCCTAACCCTAAAACTGGAACAGTTACAATGGACGTAACAAAAGCTGTTAACGAAGTAAAAGCTGGTAAAGTAACTTACCGCGTTGACAAAGCTGGTAACGTACATGTTCCAATCGGTAAAGTTTCATTCGATGACGCAAAACTTATCGAAAACTTCCAAACAATCCATGATGTATTAGTGAAAGCTAAACCATCAGCAGCTAAAGGTCAATACATGAAGAATGTTACTGTAACAACAACATTTGGACCTGGTATCCACGTTGACCAAGCTTCTTTCTAATTTGAATTAAATTAGATAGTTGATTGATCCAACTGAAAAATAATTCTTGACTCAACTAGTTTAGCGTGCTAAGCTAGTTGAGGTTAATAATTAACTTGTACCGAAGACAGTAGGTGGCTTTGCCTTAATTTCCTACCGAGGACGTTTATTGAATAATTTCAATAGTCCCTCTATGTCTACGGTGGCATAGGGTTTTTTTATTGTGAAACACTAAGAAATTAGCTGATGAACAATACTGATTAAGCAAAGTAAAAAGGAGTCCTTTTGAACAGCATAATGAGGTAACTAAAGACTCTTCCATCAAAATTCAGGAGGTGAAACTCAAAATGAGTGAAGCAGCAATCGCAAAAAAAGCAGAGATCGTTGATAAAGTAAGTGAAAAATTTACAGCAGCAGCATCTGTAGTAGTCGTTGACTACCGTGGACTAACTGTTGATGAAGTAACTCGCTTGCGTAAACAACTTCGTGATGCAAACGTAGAAATGAAAGTTATCAAAAACTCTATCCTTTCACGTGCTGCAAAACAAGCTGGATTAGAAGGCTTGGACGAAGTATTTACTGGCCCTACAGCCGTTGCATTTAGTAACGAAGATGTAGTTGCACCAGCAAAAATCATGGATGAATTTGCTAAAGACGCAAAAGCATTAGAAATCAAAGGCGGTATCATCGAAGGTAAAGTATCTTCATTGGAAGAAATTACAGCCTTGGCAAAATTGCCAAACCGCGAAGGACTTCTTTCTATGTTGCTATCTGTACTACAAGCGCCAGTCCGCAACGTGGCTTACGCTGTCAAAGCAGTCGCAGACAAAGAAGATGGAGATGCAGCTTAATAGCCGCATAGCATAAATAAAACAAACAACATTTAATGGAGGAAATTATCATGGCATTGAACATTGAAAACATCGTTGCTGAGTTAAAAGAAGCAACTATCCTAGAACTTAACGACCTAGTTAAAGCTATTGAAGAAGAATTTGGCGTATCTGCTGCTGCTCCTGTAGCTGCAGCTGGTGCTGTAGCAGGTGCTGCAGCTGAAGAACAAACTGAATTCACTGTAGAATTAACTGCAGCTGGAGACCAAAAAGTTAAAGTTATCAAAGCAGTTCGTGAAGCAACTGGCTTAGGCTTGAAAGAAGCTAAAGCTGTAGTTGATGGCGCTCCTGCACCAGTTAAAGAAGGCGTGTCTAAAGACGAAGCTGAAGAATTAAAAGCTAAACTTGAAGAAGTTGGCGCATCAGTAACAGTTAAATAATTTTTGCTGATTATAGAGCATCGGAATCCTTGATATGATGGGATTTCGGTGCTTTTTTATTATACTTGCTGATGTAAAAACATGAGTCTAGTGTGAGATAAAAAAACTCTCACTGAATATTATTTCAGTAAGAGATAGAGACTTATAATTTGATATTTTTTCTTTTCTACAGCCTTTGCTTTATTTTGGCGAGGATACTTAAAGCAATAACTAAAACTATAAATATGAGTAACCCCCATACACCAAGCTGCTGATAGATATTAAAGAGACCAAAAAGTATCCAAAATAAAATAAAACTTATGATTAATAAAACTATAGTTTGATATTTCATGTGTTTATTGTATCTTTTCTATAAAAAAACATCAATTGCAATTTGAACAGCGTTCCCTATTGCATCTGACAACCATCCAGTAATACCAATACTATTCAATCCACTGGAAACCAAACTTCCAATGTTTGATAAAGTAGCAATTCCAATAATATTACTCCAAATATTTACAAAAGTTGCCTCTGATACGCTGCCTCCGATAACGCCTGCAACTTTTTTATAAAGCAATTTGGGAAGTGTTTTTAAAATATATGTTTTGGTGTAGCGCAGGAGTAAGTGGGCCATCAGAGAACCAACGCCACGTTGATTTAACGTGAATTCAGTATTATTTTGCTTGGAGGATCCTGATTTTAGAGTCTCGATATATTCGTTAGAAAGTTCTTCTGTATATGTATCAAGTATTCTTTGTTCATTAAAATTCAGATTATTAGTTGATGTTTTTATATTGTTGATGGTTGAATTTAAACTTTCTAATTTTTCTGTTTGATTAATTTCTTGAGATAGTTCCATTGCTTGTACTACGTTAGTACAAGCGGGTGTGAAACTACCTATAAATAATAGAGACGTAAGTGTAAAAGTTAGAAATTTTCTTTTTTTCATCTTTTTTGCTCCTAACAGATTAATAATTATTTGTTGGTTGTGTTGGGTACCAAAGACCGTACGTATTAAGAATATTGCACACAATTTTTCCCCCCTTAGTTTTGAAATCATGTCTTTATTGTAAATGTCATTTAGAGGATTAAAAAAAATGTAACGTAAACTATACAGAAAGTAAGGTGTTTGTATGCTATACGGAAAAATCATTAAAAATCTAAGAAATGAGCGTAATATCACTCAGAGTCAACTAGCCGAAGGACTCCAAACAAGAGTTTCTGTAGCAAGATTTGAGTCTGGAGAAACGAGAGTAACGTTAGAAGCACTTTTTCATTATTTAAATCGCTTAAATATTAGACCTGAAGATTTTTTTTTGATAGTTAATCAAGAAAATAAAAATGAAAAAGAAGATATTTATCAATACTTTTTAAAGGAAGTGGCTAACTCATCTTCATCGGATTTTATTCGTAACTTGAAGAAGAAATATGAACAAGATGGAGACATCTTTTATTTACTACTTTTTGTAGAGGCCATAAATATTCAAAATAGAATCTATGACAAGAAAACTAATTTGGACGCTGAAATAGTAGTTGTAAAAAAATATCTAGATAAAGTCGAAACCTGGGGATATTTTGAATTATCTATGTTTACTAATTGTCTAAATCTTTTTTCAACAAGTTATATTAAAAATCAATACGTGATTATTATGAACGCATATGATAAGTATTATGGCTACCCCAAATATCAGCATTGTAAAATATCTTTTTTGGTAAATTATTTAATCTTACTTTTTGAAAGAGGGCAGTATTCTTTTATTCCTGAAATTTTACTACAGTTGCATGATGCTTCATCTGATATATCTTATGTTAGCGGTAGAATTTTTTGGCACTTTTTCACTGGTACATATAAAAAAATAATTGATCACATAGAATTTGATTCATCATCAATTATTTTTTGGGTAAAATCTTTAGGTTATGACGATCTTTCTGTGCAATTGTCTGATTTTTCAAAAATGATTGATTTGAAAACAGTATTTTAATCAATATTTTTCTGATAGTCTATGAAAAATCAGGGATTGAACTTTGAATGGGAAGGGATAAATAGATTTTACTTCGGATTAAAAAAAGAATACATAGAAGAAATAAAAAGATCGGAACTAAGATATGCTGAATGAAGGAGGAAGCAAAGAAAACGAAACCTATGCTAAAATAAGAAATAAAAGGGAATAGTTGAGAAAAGGGGTATCAATGAAAAAGAGAATGATTCAACTCATTTTGATTCTATGTGGTATCGGATTGATCTCATTGATTGGTTATCATGTCTATTTGCAATATGCAAAGGATCTTGCTATCTTGTTAAATCCAAAGGCAAGTCAGGCGTTACTACAAAAAACAGTACGCTCCCATGGGGTGCTCACTGCAACATTATTGATTTTATTAACAACAGTGATGTGTGTAGTGCCGGGGATTCCAACATCAATTGTCGGTGTTTTGGTGGGGGTTAGTTATGGTCCAGTTGTTGGAAGTTTCATCAATATTAGTGGGAATGCACTAGGAAATTTATTTGCTATTTTTTTACTGCATCATGTATCTTTTTTGGATCGTTCAACCAAGGAAAACCGTTGGGTGAAGGCAATTACTCGAATGAGGCACCCTAAAATAGGCGTGATGATTGGCTATATGGTACCAGTAATTCCTTCTTCCTTGGTCAGTTTTACAGCATATACGCTAAATTTATCTTTAAAACAAGTGGCGATGTCAGTGATTTTAGGCGTATTACCTTCATCAATCTTATATGCTTGCGGGGGTGAAGCGTTGTTCCATGGCTATAGCAAAACAGCAGTAGGAATTGTTGCAAGTGTACTTCTACTGATTGGGTTAGTTGTGATTATTTATAAGGATCGTGAAAAACATCGTTTAGATGAGGAAAAGAAAAGTGAATAAACTGTTCCTAGATGATTTCATTTCTTTTATGAAAGAGCTACACTATTAGTTGGAAGTGAGGGGAAAGAATGGAACAAAAAAAACAAATTCAACTAACAGGAGCATTGACGACTTTACTAGCAACTACTTGTGGTGTAGTGGTTGCCAACATGTATTATATTCAACCAATTGGAACCAAAGTAGCAACAAGTTTTTCAGTAAGTACGAGTGCAATTGGCATTTTAACCATGCTAACACAACTTGGCTATGCTTTGGGTTTATTATTCTTAGTACCATTAGGGGATGTTGTAAATCGGCCTAAATTGATTATTCGGATGGCTGCATTATCTGCTATTTCATTGTTGGCTGCCTTTTTTGCGCCGTCGTTTACGTTATTTGCATGTGCATCTTTCTTAATTGGATTGCTGTCTATCGTGCCACAAATCATTATTCCATATGGGGCTGTTTTAGCAGGTTCAGCAGCACGTGGGAAAATAATGGGACAATTATTAAGTGGCTTATTGGTTGGGATCTTATTATCGAGAACAATATCAGGTATTATTGCCAGTGTATTTTCTTGGCGAATGGTCTATTTATTTGCACTAGTCGCTGTGGGATCATTAACGGTGTTGCTTTATGTAAAATTACCGAGAACACAAGAAAGTCGAAAAGCATCCGTTTCTTATGTTGATTCCTTGAAGAGCTTACCGCATTTATTTGTATCACAACGTTTATTACGTGAATCGGCATTCAATGGTTTTTTTATGTTTGGAACGTTTTCTATTTTTTGGTCAACGTTGATTTTTTATATTAGCAGTCCTGTTTATCATTGGGGCACATTTGAAGCTGGGATCTTAGCGATTTTTGGTTTGTCAGGAGCTGTGGCGGCACCAATCGTGGGGCGTTTAGCAGATTCTTATTCGGAAAGAAAGATTATTTCGATGGGGTTGTGGATGCAAACACTGAGTTTCGTTTTACTTCTCATCGGCGGCGATCATTTAGCACTTTTATTATTTTCAATTATTTTATTAGATGTGGGGAATCAATTTGGTCAAGTGTCTAACCAAGCGCGTGTCCAAGGGCTGGGTGAAGAAGCAAGTAACCGCAATAATACGATTTTTATGTTCATGTATTTTATTGGAGGAGCAATAGGATCGTTAGTAGGCACAACAATGTGGGAACATTTTGGCTGGATGGGTGTCACGCTTGCAGGCTTAGCTTTTCAAGCTTGTGCCTATGTTTGTCAATTGGTTTTATTCCGCAAAAAATAAAAAGTTAGCAATAATAAAAATCAAAAAGGTGAAGCAAAACGTCATTTCGTTTTGCTTCACCTTTTGATTTGCTAAGTGATTGTTGCTGTAAATTATCTAATTTGTTTCGATTTCAATCACTCGATCAACCAGTTCTTGATAAAATTCTTGTTCATGAGAAACAACTAAGACAGTTCCTGTAAATTGTTGGATTCCTTTTTGTAAACTTGCTTTCGTTTCGTGATCAATATGGTTCGTGGGTTCATCTAAAATCAGTAGATTTCCGCTGTTCATAGTCATCTGTGCAAGTTTTACTTTTGTTTGCTCACCACCACTTAGCGTAGCTAAAGGTTCGCTTGCCAGCTGGTTAACTAAGCCAGCTTTGGCTAATTGACGACGTAATTCTTTGATTGTTGCTTTGGGAAAGTGCCCACTTAAATATTGTAAAGGTGTTTCTAATGGATTTTCCCAAGTTAAATCTTGTGAAAAATAATTGATTTTGGTGTTTTCCGGAAAATGAAACTGTCCATCTAATTGTTTGATTTCACCAATTAAGGTTTTAAGTAATGTTGATTTTCCAATCCCATTAAAGCCACGAATCGCAACAGTTTCGCCAAAACGAATCGTCAAGTTAATAGGTGCTAGTAGAGGTCGTTCGTACCCAATGACTAAATCGGTTGTCTCTAGTGCTAATGTTGTGACGATTGGTGTGAAAGGAAAATCAAATACGGCAGTTGCTGTATTGGTTGGTGGCTTCAATCGATCGACTTTGTCTAATTGTTTTTGACGACTCTTTGCCATTGTTGAGCGAGAGCCAGCTTTGTATTTACGAATATAGGCTTCAGTTTTCTCGATTTGTTTTTGTTGTGCATGATATTGACGTAAATAACTTTCGCGGTTTTGTTCTTTTTGTTTCAAAGCTTGTTTTAGATGACCTGTATATTTTGTTAATTGACCGAATTCGATATCTGCAATGTGTGTGGTGATTTGATCTAAAAATTCTTGATCATGGGAAATCACGATATATGCACCTTGAAAGCTTTGTAGAAACTGTGTCAGCCATTGGATGTGTTGATCGTCTAAATGGTTTGTTGGTTCATCTAAGATTAAAACATCTGGATTTTCTAAAAGTAATTTAGCTAAGATCACTTTTGAACGTTGGCCACCACTCAGTTCTTTTAATAATGTATTGATACCTAACACATCCAAGCCAAGTCCGCTACTCATCTCAGCGACAAGTGTATCAATTTGATAAAAGATACCTTGATCGAGTTCGGTTTGTAATTTTCCTGCTTTTTCAAGTAGTGAGTCATCAAATGTCTCACCATATTGGATATAAAGTTCGCCGATTTTTTGTTCTTTTTCAAATTCATCAGCATAAGCAGTTTTCAGAAATTCTTGGATTGTCAATTGTTCATCGACTTCGACGTACTGATCTAAATAGCCACGATGAATATTCTTTTGCCATTGGACGTGACCGTTATCTGGCAGAATTTCCCCTGTGATAATTTTGATCAAGGTACTTTTTCCCGCGCCGTTTTGACCAATCAGTCCTAAATGCTCGCCAGCGTTTAATTGTAGTTGAATGTCTTCATAAAGAATTTTATCACCGAATTGTTGGGTGATATTTGTTAGCGTTAATATACTCATAATTTCTCCTTCTTAATAGTAAAAAAACTGCAGACAGTTCTGTCCGCAGTCGTCAAGTATCCTGGTTAAAATGCAGCAAAAATCAATTTAATTACCTCGTCTTATGCAAACTAACACAAATGAATGAAAAATGTCAAGAAAATGAAAAAAATTCAAATTTGGTCTATACTAATTATTGTAATCTGAAAAAAAGGGTGCTATAATTGGGCTATACCAAAACACAAAGGAGTAATCACTATGGAAATCATTCGTGTGAAAAACGCTGAAGAAGGCGGCAAAAAAGCTTTTGAAATAATCAAAGATGGCATGGCAAATGGGGCAAAGGTTTTAGGTTTGGCAACAGGTAGTACGCCAATTACTTTATATAAAGAAATGACTTCAAGCGACATTGATTTTAGTGACATGACTTCTGTTAACTTAGATGAGTATGTTGGACTAGGCGGATCAGATGAACAAAGTTACCGTCATTTTATGAACGTTCAATTATTTGATAAAAAACCATTCAAAGCAACTTATGTACCAAATGGTAAAGCGGAAGATTTAGTTGCTGCATGTAAAGAATATGACAAAACAATTGATGAAAATCCAATTGATATCCAAATCTTAGGAATTGGTCAAAATGGACATATTGGTTTCAACGAACCTGGTGCGCCACTTGACGGAACAACTTCTGTCGTTGACTTAACTGAATCAACAATCAATGCGAATAAACGCTTCTTTGATAAAGTGGAAGATGTACCAACTAAAGCTGTTTCAATGGGAATTGGTTCAATTCTTAAAGGCAAGAAAATCGTTTTGATGGCTTATGGCGAAAACAAAGCAGACGCAATCAAAGGAATGGTTGATGGACCTGTGACAACTGAAATGCCAGCAAGTGCATTGCAAAACCATGATAATGTTGTTGTAATCATCGACGAAGAAGCTGCAAGCAAGCTATAAGAAGAAGTTGCTTGGGAAACGCTGTTTATTCAGAAATAGGAGGTATGACAAAACTTTTGTCATACCTCCTATTTTCTTGTGTAAATTTCATTCAATGAGGCATTCGTGATGGGCGTTTTTATTTATTAACGAGCAAAATTATTTGATAAAAATTTTTTCATTTGTTTTAGGTTAAGTAAAAAAGGAAAGCTGGCTGAATCTTTGGAATGAAAAACACCTAGTGCAAAGTTAATAGGTTAAGTTAGTGGCTAAAAAAAATTCTTCTCATCTAACATTCATTTTGAAAAAAATGTTGAGTTGAAAAAGCAATAGTACCTTGTTATCCTTGACTGAAAGAGGTAAGGGGGGAGATTTAGTGTATCAGGGAGAAAGAACTCATTTTTTTACGCGCGAAGATTTTCAGTACGCATTGGAAGACATGATTCAACCTTTACGGGATGAGATGATTCATTCGGAATTATCCGGTTTACATTTGGGGAGTAGCGGAGCGGTATACGATCAAAAACGCGCAGATATGGAAGCGCTTATTCGAGTGCTTTGGGGATTAGGCCCATATTGGACGATGAAGCAAGAGGATGAGTTAAGAGATGCTTATATCCAAAAGGTTTCAAATGGGACCGACCCAGATAGTCCATTCTACTGGGGAGTAGTTGAAGATTACGATCAATATATCGTTGAAATGGCTGCACTTTCGCTAAATTTATTATTAAACAAAGATTATTTTTGGATGGAAATGTCTACCAAGGATCAACGAAATCTTGTTGCTTGGTTAGCCCAAGCGTTGGATAAAAAAATCCCGAAAAATAATTGGACTTTTTTCAAAGTATTGATTCGTTTGGCACTAGCCCATTGTGGAGAAAAGTTGAATCAGAAAAAATTGATTGAAGAATTGACTTTGATTGATACAATGGCGATTGAAAATGGTTGGTATGTGGATGGAAAACCAACACAAAAGGATTATTATGTACCCTTTGCATTTCATTATTATGGGTTGATTTTTGCGAAATTCATGAAAGAAGAACTACCAGAGTGGGCAGATAAATTTGTTGCTCGTGCTAAAAGGTTTGCGCAAGAGTTTATTTACTTTTTTGACTCAGATGGCGAGGCACTACCTTACGGACGAAGTCTAACTTATCGATTTGCGCAAGGTGCATTTTTTTCGGCACTGATTTTTGCAGAGGTTGAAGCAATTCCTTGGGGACAAATGAAAACACTGTTATCTAATCATCTGCAGACGTGGCTGGCACACGATATCTTTACTTTTGATGGTCGCTTGTCAATTGGTTATCACTATGAGAATCTTGTCATGGCAGAAGGATATAATGCCCCAGGATCACCTTATTGGGCATTTAAATTTTTCTTATTATTAGCTACGGAACGAACGCATCCATTTTGGCAAGCAGAGCCAGAACCAATTGTAAAAAAAGAAAACCAGTTCGTGACTACGGGGAATATGTTCATCGTTCAGGCAAAAAATGGACAGCATGTATTGGGTTATCCATTTGGAAATCTAGTGCATAACCAAGCACACGCAGAAGCGAAATACAGTAAATTTGTCTATTCGACCAAGTTTGGGTTTAGTGTCCCAAAAACTGGCGTCGAGTATGAAGCAGGTGCGTTTGATAATGTTTTGGCAGTTTCCAGAGATGGTCAATTTTACCGAGTGAAAGGAGAAGTCATTTCTTATCATGTCGATAACGATTGCGTAAGTTATCTCTGGCGACCTTTGGAAGAAGTAGAAATTCAGACAGAGATTTATCCTTTTGGTGAATGGCACGTACGATTTCATGAAATCAAAACGACGATTCCAATCGAAATCAGAGAAGGGGGATTTAGTTTGCCGTTAAAAGAGAAAAACATTGGAGGCGTAATTGAACCATTATCCGCGAAAATCAATTCTGAAGAGTTATGTTCGCAAATCATAGCGGTTGAAGGCTATGAAGAAGCAAATGCAACACAGCTGGAAGCAAATACTTCTTTGTTTTTCCCGCGGACTAGCTTACCGTATTTAAAAAATCATTTGCAACCCGGAACACATCGCTTGATTTGTTTAGTTGGTGGCATAACAGAAAAGGGAGAAAAACATGCTGAAAATTAGTTTGAAAAATCAATACAATCAACCAATTATTGGAAAAATCGATCATAACAAAGAGGTAGGACCATTTGAAGTGGCGGGAGAAGAAATGGCTGTTTTGGCAATTAAAGATTATCGTTACCAGTTTGGGGATAAAGTTGTTATAACTACAGAAGCGAATGAAAGTTATTTTGTCGTTCAGTTAGATGAAACATTAGCACCAAATTTAATCTATTTGCCCGAAGAAAAATGGGAATATCATTTTCCTTTGGAGGAATCTCTGATGCAATCAAGTGTAGAAACTGGATTTCAATCAACTCGTCATCAGTTGATGATTCGTAAAGCTTATGAATTTGAAATCACTAACTATCAAAACTTGTCCATCAACACACACGATCAAAAAAATGATACAGGTGTTTATCCGCATGCTTTTGCAAATGTAGAAACACGAAATGATGCTGTCTTTTTTGCTAAAAATGCGATTGATGGTAAATATGGCAACCTTTCTCATGGTTCCTATCCATTTGCTTCTTGGGGAATCAATCAACAAGCAGATGCAGAGTTAGTTATCGATTTTGGACGAATGATTGAAACAGATCGGGTACAAGTGCTCTTTCGCGGAGATTATCCACATGATAGTTTTTGGACAGAAATCACGTTACTTTTTTCAGATGGCGAAACGCTGGTCGTACCGACGACAAATACTTTGTCATTCCAAGAAATTACTTTCCCAATGAAAAAAACAAGCAAACTAACACTAAAAAATTTGAAAAAAGCAAATGATGATTCACCATTTCCAGCCCTAACACAAATCGAAGTCTTTGGACGAAATAGTCGCGACGAATAATTAAAAGGACATATCAAAAACGGCTGAGGCAAACGCTCCAGCCGTTTTATTCAAGTAAGTATGTGTTAGTCGTTGAAGTTAGTTGTTGAAGATGATGCTTTGAGCGATAATTTTTGTTGAGGTATGGTCAAAGTACACTCACTTTGACCATACTTTTTTATAGAAATAGGGGAATCAATCTTTAGAAAAGTCTCCTTATTACTTGAAGCTGGTCGCTTGGAGCCACAACCTTTACAGGTTTGGTCGATCAATAACTTTTTCCCTCGGCGTATCAACAAAACAGAGTTCTTCGATTTCTACTCCTTCCGTCTCAAAAATCACAAGTTCATTTTCTCCTTGTTTCAAGAAGCTTTTTGGACAATATAGAGTTAGAAGTGGCCCTTGATTCCAGTAGCGCCCCAGATTGATTCCGTTGACAATCACAACGCCTTTGCCATAACGAGAGCAATCAATAAATGTGTCTGCTGTGTCTGCTAAATCAAACTTGAATTGATAAAAAGAAGGTTGCTCTGGTACTTTGCCAGCTTGGTAATCAATTTTTTCGAGTTGTTCCTTTTCCAACGTCAATGGATAGTGAATGTATCCCTGATGAAAATGGATATCTTGCATGATGCCCCCGCGAATGCCCTTTGACTGTGCGGGTCCATTTAATTTAGCTCCGTAATTCACTCGACCTAAATTTTCTACTAATACATCAATTTGGATTACTTCGTTTTCTTTTTGACCAGTAATCATAATTTCTTCACCAAGTGTTTCTTGATATTGTGTAGCCTGATGCTTACCGTCACTATAGATATGTGCGCGATCACTAGTTTCGACAAGTCGTAATTTATTTTCGTGCTGATAATTTTTCCACTGAGCAGAATAGAGGATATAGCCATAACCTGTACTGACATTTTCCATGGTTAGTGGATAAGGAGAAGCAATCCCCGTCATCATTTGATCTTTTGTTTTGAAAAAAGAAACACTTTCTGTTACTGGATAATTTCCAAGAGCACGCATTTTTTTCGTTCTTGGTTCTGCTTGCCAAACATCAGGACAGACTTCTTTGATTGCTTGTTGCACGAGATAGTATTTTTCAGTTGGTTCACCGGATTCCGTTAACAATGCATCATAATCATAGCTGGTGACTTGTGGTAAGTCTGTCATTCCTCGAGCTGAACAGCCATTATAGAAGCCAAAATTTGTACCACCATGGAACATGTACAGATTGAGAGAGCCAATTTCCAGCATTTCTTTAACTTCATCTGCCAAATCTTGTGGATCACGTTTGATAATTGGTTCGTTCCAGCGATTAAACCAACCATCCCAGTATTCCATACACATGATAGGCCAATTTTTTCCATGTTGTTCCATGAATTTTTTTAAAACGTTTGCATTTTCTTTTGAACGACTACCAAAATTTCCAGTAACAAATACACCATCTTCAATCAATGTTCCAGCATCTAAAACTTCAGGCCAAGAACCATCTGAGGTAAATAGCGGGACAGTAATAGCAAAAGATTCAATTAATTGTTTTGTTTGGCGAAGGTATTCTTTTTCCATACCATATGAACCATACTCATTTTCGATTTGCATCATGATAACAGGACCACCTTGAGAAACTTGAAGTGGTGCTAATTTTGGTAGCAAAACAGTATAATAATTTTTGACTTTTTCCATAAATCGAGGATCAGTTGAGCGTAATCGTATACTAGGTTCTTTCAGAAGCCAGGCTGGTAAACCACCGAATTCCCATTCAGCACAAATGTAAACAGAAGGACGTAAAATAACCATCAAACCTAATTCTTGCGCTAACTTAACAAAAGCTACAACATCTTTTATTCCCTCGAACTCAAAAGTTCCTTCTTGAGGCTCATGGAAGTTCCAAGGAATGTAGGTTTCAACCGTGTTGGCGCCTAAAGCTTTTAAATTATACAGGCTATCTTCCCATTGAGCAGGTGCTAGACGAAAGTAGTGAATTGCTCCGCTGATTATTTTGATGGGTTCTCCATCAAGTAAAAAATCTTCTTTGATTTCAAATGTCTGCATCGTTTTTTCTCCTCACCAATATTTTTTCCACTCAGGTCTTGCTAAACGCATTAGTGCTTCAAAATAAAAATAATCACCCCAAAGGTTTGGTTCATCAATGCCTTTTCCTTCTGCATGAGCATAGACACCGTGTAATAAAAGACCTTCGTTTTTCGTTTCGGATTTGGCTGAATATTTTTCACCTAATCGATAAACCATTCCTTGCGCTAACTTCTTTGCAGCCGGATAGGCATTACTTTTTTCTGCTTCCAGTAGACCACATGCAGTGATTGCTAGAGCAGAACTGTCTTTGTCTGAAGGAACTTGGTCATTAAAATCAAAGTCCCAGTAAGGAACGAGATCTTGAGGTAAGTTCGTTAAAAAGACATCAACGATTGCCTTATAGTTTGGTGGGAAGCCAGTATTTGTCAGAGGTATAACTTCCTGTGTCCCATTTGGTTGATTATTTTGTAAATAGCTTTCATTTAATGGGATACCTAAAATTGCCCAGCTTTGTCCGCGCGCCCAAATTGACTCATCACTGTTCCCTTGATGGGTTGCTCCGTGGCTAGGTTCGCCAGTCAATGGATCAAAATAATAAGTATGAAAGGTTGTCGCGTTTTCTCGAATGACCGTTTTTAGTAAAGTATGATAGTGCTTTTGGGCAATTTCTTGATAGCGTGCATCGCCAGAAATTTCTGTTGCACGAAAGAGTAATGGCAAATTGATTAGTGAGTCAATGATTAGTCGATACTCTTTGGGCTCCCCAAATTTTCCCCAAGCTTGAATAAATTGTCCTTTTTGCTGGAACCGCGCCAGTAAAATATCTGCAGCTTGTAAAATTTGTTGCTGACACAACAAACTATCGGTAACAGTATAGCCTGCCCCAGCAGATAAACTATATAAAAAGCCGATGTCATGATGATCTAACACAAAATGCTTGTCTAATCGCT
The DNA here is from genome assembly GCF_017315945.1 of Candidatus Enterococcus courvalinii. GTDB lineage: Bacteria > Bacillota > Bacilli > Lactobacillales > Enterococcaceae > Enterococcus_B > Enterococcus_B courvalinii. The sequence goes on along the minus strand of NZ_JAFLWI010000001.1, from coordinate 96,723 downwards.
CTTGAAAGCTATGGATATTTTCCATCGCTCGAACTAAAAATAGTTTTTTTCCAGTCCATTCGTAAGCGAGCCAAAGCATTCCAGTCCAAAAACCATTTGTCCAATCATCATTTGGTTTGATTCGATAGCTTCCATCTGTTGCACAGGCAGAAGGAAAATCTAACCCATAACGTTGCATATTTGTTTCGATTTGTTGACAGCACCAATCTAATTGCTGTGCCAACCAGTCTTCTTGTACGTTACTACCGAGTTGAATCAATTCCTTTTGTTTATCTTGAAGTTTCATGAGAGCCTCCTTTTAACTTGTTAACATATTAACTTAGATTAGTATACCGTACTTAACTATAAAAAGCGAATGTTCCATTTCTTCTTATCCATTTAAAAAAGGGTGGAAGCACAAAAAAAGTGGTAGCTTACTCAGCTTCCACTTCGATTTTTGTTTTGAAATATTTCCAATGTTTGTAGCTGACGATATATTCTGCGACACTTTGATCCGCTAAGTAAGAATGTTTGACTTGCTTGACGACAGGCTCTCTAAAACTTAACTGTAATAAATTCAATAACTCAGAGTCATCAGAAAAAATAATTTCATCTGTTTCAACAGAAGACAGGGAAAATAAATCAATGTCAAAGTCTTTGCGTACCCGCTCATAAATACTTGCGTAGGTTGAGAGATCTTTTGCCAGTGGTTCTTTTACTAACTTTTTAGGTAAATGAGTAATATGTAAAAGAAAAGGCACGTCTTCAAAGAAACGAACGCGTTTGATTTTATAGTAGGAAGCATTGGCAGGTAAGCCAAGTTCCTTTAAAATAGTAGGGTGATTCTCTTCTTCAATGGCTAAAACTTTGACTTTTTCTTTATCTAAAGAATGAAGTTCAATATCAGAGAATTTCACACTTTGGGAGACTTTTGATTTGGAAACAAACGTTCCTTTTCCTTGAATACGGTACAGATAGCCGGCAGTCGTTAACTCGTTCAATGCTTTGACAGCCGTGATCGAGCTGACAGAATATTTTTGTTTGATGTCAGCTTCTGAATAAAATTTATCTCCAGGAATAAATTTATGTTTTTTTATTTCCACTAATAAATCTTGCTTAATTTGTTCATATTTGGGAATCATTTGATTATACCCTCCATTCTCTGCGCTAAATACTAACTAGTAGCATAACATGTTAACTTTAGTTTAGCAATTGATTATCTTTGAATTAATTCGTGAAATGTGATTTTTATCGGAAAAAATATAATATGTTAAGATGTTAGGTTTACGTGAAGAAAGTGGTGTGCTATAGTATGGGTATACGAAACATAATATATTAAGTTGAATATTCAATTTTGGGGGAGGAAGACAGATGAGAAATATCCTATTGATTAGCCATGGAAATATGGCAGAAGGAGTCAAAGCAAGTTTAGAGATGATTGTCGGCAAACAGGCACATGTTCACACAGCTTCTTTGAAACCAGATGGGGATAATTTACAATTTGAACATGAATTAAAAGAAAAAATGAAAGCCCTTAACGGAGAGACTTTGATTATTGCCGATTTATTGGGTGGAACACCGTGTAATGTTGCATCGACTAACTATCTTGAAAATGATGAGGTAGAAATTATTGCGGGAATGTCTTTACCATTAGTCATTGAAGCTACGTTGAACAGCCAAGCAAGTGTTAGTGAGTTGATTCAACTATCGATAAGTGGGATTGCAAACGTTAAAAAGAAAATGATGGAAGCCAAAGTCGAAAAGGATCCGATGGTTTCCAATGCAGAGTTAGAAAAATACAAACAATATGAAGGCAAAGCCAATATCGTTAATGTCCGCATCGATGAACGCTTGATTCATGGACAAGTGGCAGGTATTTGGTCACCCAGCTTGAATACGCAACGAATTATTGTGATCAATGATGAAGCGGCTAAAGATTCTTTACAAAAATCTTCATTAAGAATGGCAGCGCCTACATCGATGCGACTATCAGTTTTAGGCGTCGCTACTGCAGCTAAAAATATCCAATCAGGTAAGTACGGGAAGCAAAGAATATTCTTGGTCTTTAAAAATCCAACTGATGTATTGAGATACTTAGAAGCTGGTGGCCAACTGGAAACGGTCAATGTCGGAAACATGAGTTATAAAGAAGGCGCAAGAGATGTGACGAAGAGTATCAAAGTATTGAAAGAAGAAGAAACAGTTTTCGAAGCGATTGCTGCAAAAAAAGTGAAAATAACTGCACAATTAGTACCAAATGATCCAATTATCGATTTTATGGAAAAATTAAGAAGCTAATATTAGGAGGAAGACAGCCATGCATTTAGAAATATATCAAATTATTCTTATTACTGTTTATGCTTTTATTGCCATTAATGATTCACTTATTTCAAATACATTAACGCAGCCAGCGATTGCCGGAATGATTTCCGGAATGATCATGGGGGATTTAAAAACCGGATTAATGGTCGGCGGGACGCTCCAATTGATGCGTTTAGGTATCGCAGCATTTGGTGGCGCTTCGGTTCCTGATTACTTTACAGGAGCCGTGCTAGGAACTGCCTTTGCGGTGATTTCAGGAAAAGGGGCAGAGTATGGAATTGGGTTAGCTGTTCCAGTTTCTTTACTGATGCTGCAACTTGATGTAGTAGCTCGTTTCTGTAATGTTTTCTTGTTACACCGTATTGATCGTGCAATTGATGAGATGAAAATTAGCCGAATCCCTCGACTTGTATTGTCTGGTTCTTTCTTATGGGGATTATCACGTGCGCTTCCAATCCTGTTGATGTTACTTGTAGGTGACGCCGCTGTCTCAACAATTACTGAAAATACACCAGCTTGGTTGATGGATGGTCTAAAAACAGCTGGCGGTGTGTTACCAGTAGTTGGTATTGGGATCTTGCTACATTACCTTCCTACAAAACAATATATTCCCTATTTGCTTTTAGGTTTCTTTTTAGCTGCTTATTTGCAAGTCCCAATGTTAGGAATTTCAATTGTGGGTGTCATTGCAGCAATGATTGTCTTCAAACGTGATAGCGAAAAAGCAGCACATGTTCAAACAGTAGCAAACACTGGAACTTTCGAGGGAGGATTTGATGGTGATGAATAATCAAAAACTAACAAAAAAAGAATTAAACGCAATTAGTTGGCGTTATATTTTAGGAAGTCAATTGAACTGGAACTATGAACGAATGATGAGTTCAGGTTATTTATACGGCATGTTGCCTGTCTTGAAAAAGTTTTATGGGGAAGACCCATTGGAACTGCAAGATATGTTACGAACACATAACCAATTTTTTAATACAAATGCGATTTTTGGGAATTTGATTATGGGGATCGATGTCGCAATCGAAGAAGAAGATGGCTATCGAGCAAAAGATACGATCGTTGCACTAAAGACAGCGTTGATGGGCTCACTTGCAGGGGTAGGGGATTCACTATTCCATGTAATTTGGGGAACGATTTTTGGATCAATTGCAGGTACATTGGCTCAAAGTGGTTCAATTGTTGGCTGCGTCATTTGGGTTATTGCCAATATTGCTTTGTTATTTGGCCGGGCTGCGTTATTACCATTGGGCTATAAACAAGGGGTAAAATTAGTTACGACCTTAAAAGATAAGTTATCTGCTTTTACGAATGCTGCAACTGTCTTAGGGGTTACGGTTATTGGCGCATTGATTCCTTCCGTTGTGAAAGCAACTGTACCGTTTGTTTATAAAAAAGATGGCGTAGAACTAGTGATTCAAGATACATTGGATGCTATTTTACCTTCATTAGTACCAGTTTTATTAGTTTTGTTGACTTACTGGATGCTAGGCCACAAGAAATTAAATTCCACACGTGTCATCTGGATTATCTTGATTTTATCGATTGCGTTAAGTGCACTTGGAATCTTGGGCTAATCATAAAAGAGACAGGATTGAAAAGAAGACGACCAAATCAATGAGTATTTGGTTGTCTTCTTTTTTCTTACCCATAAAAAATGTGCTATATTGAATGAGAGGAGATGGTGAGATGGCAGATATGGTATTAACGATTCCAGAGATTACGCTGCGTTTAGGGTTGGCGATGTTGTTTGGGGGGGCAATTGGTTTTGAAAGACAATATAAAAATCGTCCAGCAGGAATGCGCACACATATTTTAGTTTGTATGGGTGCATGTATCATTGCTTTGATCCAAGTGGAAATTGCTGGAGGAGCAGTGCAAGATGCGATGCAACATCCAGATCTTTCAGGCGTGATTCGTTCAGATGAAGCAAGATTGATTGCTCAAGTTGTTAGTGGGATCGGTTTTTTAGGTGCTGGAACAATCATTGTAACAAAGCGCTCAGTGACTGGTTTGACGACAGCGGCTTCTCTTTGGGCAGGAGCTGGCCTTGGAATTGCGATCGGGATGGGCTTTTATTCAATTGCCATCATTAGTTTCATTGGCGTGATGATTGCCTTGACAATGGTTAAGCGGATTATTCACGTTCCGACAACAAAAAAATTAGAGATCCAATTTATTCATCGACAAGAAACCAAAGATTTTTTATCTGATTATTTTGAAGCAAGAAAAATTAAAATTGAAGATGTGAATTTTGATGTTAAATTTGTTGAAGATTATCGTATTTACACGAATATTTACACGATTGATTTACCTAAGGGAATGACTTACACGGATGTGATCGAGGAACTTTCCACGTATAAAAATATTACTAAGTTACGCCTGGTTAGTCTTTCTTGATAACTAGAAACGTAAAAAATGTCTGGGATATAATCATTTTGATTATGTCCCAGACATTTTTTTTATGAATCAACAATAGCTCAAAAGAAACTTGCAAAATAAGTCGAATGATCTTCAAAAGAGGTAAATCATTTTCAGATGATTTTTTGTTTTCCAGAGCGAATAGTTGGTGTATTACTTTCTTTTTATCGAAAGAAAAGTACCCAAAGATTCGATTAAAGAATGTCGAATCTTTTATTCTAATCCAATTAAGTAATCATCATCTTTCATTGCTTCCACATGACCTAGTAAATAACCATTTCCGACTTGAGAGAAGAAATCGTGGTTACTTGTACCAGTTGAGATCCCATTCATGACGATTGGATTGACATCATTTGCAGTATCTGGGAAAAGTGGGTCCATTCCGAGATTCATCAATGCTTTATTTGCATTGTAGCGTAAGAAAGTTTTTACTTCCTCTGTCCAACCCATTTCATCATATAATTCTTCTGTATAACGTTCTTCATTTTCATACAATTCGTAAAGCAAATTGTACATCCAGTCTTTTAATTGTTCTTGTTCTGCTTCAGGTAACTCGTTGTAGCCAAGTTGGAATTTATAACCAATATATGTTCCATGAACAGATTCATCGCGGATAATCAATTTGATGATTTCAGCAACGTTTGCTAATTTGTTATTTCCTAAATAATAAAGAGGTGTATAAAAACCAGAGTAGAAGAGGAATGTTTCTAAGAAAACACTCGCCACTTTTTTCTCTAAAGGTGTACCGTTTTTATAAATCTCATTGATGCGTTCCGCTTTGCGTTGTAAATAGACGTTCGTATTAGTCCACTCAAAAATTTCTTCAATTTCTTTTTTTGTATTTAATGTACTGAAAATAGAAGAGTAGCTTTTCGCGTGAACAGATTCCATAAACTGAATATTATTTAAAACAGCTTCTTCATGTGGCGTACGGACATCATTTCGTAGCTGATCCATCCCGCTTTCTGATTGGACTGTATCAAGCAACGTCAAACCACCGAATACATGACCAACGGTTTCTTTTTCTAGTTCAGAAAGTGTCCGCCAGTCGTCTAAGTCGTTTGAAAGTGGGATACGGGTATCTAACCAAAACTGTTCCGTTAGCTTTTCCCAGGTAGACTTGTCAATAATATCTTCGATTTCATTCCAGTTAATTGCTTCATAATAAGTTTCTGACATGGGTTTACTCCTTTATTGATTGTCGTTTCTAAATTCGTGCTCTTGTTAAATGACACAACTTTCACATTGATTGCTACCGATTTCTTCTGCATCATCGGTAAAGGTACGTACATAATAAATTGATTTCACGCCTTTATGGAAGGCATAGTGACGTAAAATATTTAAATCACGTGTGGATTGTTTGCTACTTGTTTTCCATTCATATAAGCCTTCTGGAATTTCTGAACGCATAAATAAAGTTAAGCTCATTCCTTGATCGACGTGCTTTTGTGCCGTCGCATAAATGTCAATAACTTTACGCATATCCATGTCGTAAGCAGAAGTATAGTAAGGAATCGTTTCATTTGAAAGATAAGGTGCAGGATAGTAAATTTTACCGATTTTCTTTTCTTGACGTTCTTCAATCATTCGCGTAATCGGATGGATACTTGCACTTGTATCATTAATGTAAGAAATTGAACCGTTTGGTGCTACCGCCAGACGATTTTGATGATATAGACCATCTTTCATAATCGCTTGTTTTAACTCTTCCCAATCTTGTGCAGTTGGGACGAAGATACCTTTAAATAATGCTTTTACTTTTTCAGATTTTGGTTGGAACTCGCCAGTGATATATTTGTCAAAGTAAGTACCATTCGCATAGTCTGATTTTTCAAAGTTATGGAAAACTTCCTTACGTTCACGAGCAATTTGATTACTTTCGACTAATGTCCAGTAATTCAACAACATGAAATAGATATTGGTAAAGTCTAACGAATCTTCAGAACCATATTCCATTTGTTCTTTTGCAAAGTAAGTGTGTAAGCCCATTGCACCTAATCCAATTGTGTGATTTAGTTTATTTCCATTTTGGATTGGTGGCACAACATCAATATCAGAAGCATCTGTAATGTATGTTAGGGCACGAGTCATTGTTCGAATCGATTTTCCAAAGTCGGGACTATCCATCAAGTTAACGATATTCGTTGAACCTAAATTACATGAAATATCTGTTCCTAACACTTCATACTCTTGCTTGCCATTGATGACAGATGGTGTTTGAACTTGTAAGATTTCAGAACATAGATTACTCATGATGATTTTGCCGTCGATTGGATTTTCACGGTTCGCTGTATCAATATTGATGATATAAGGATAACCAGATTCTTGTTGTAATTTTGAAATTTCATTTTCTAAATCACGTGCTTTGATTTTTTGTTTACGAATATTAGGGTTTGCTACTAAATTATCATATTCTTCCGTGATATCTACGTAAGAAAATGGAACGCCGTATTCTTTTTCTACACTATAAGGACTAAATAAATACATTTCTTCGTTTTTACGAGTCAATTCATAGAACTTATCAGGAACAACGACACCAAGAGAAAGTGTTTTGACACGTATTTTTTCATCAGCATTTTCTTTTTTTGCAGATAAAAAGGCAACGATATCTGGGTGAAAAACGTTCAAATAAACCACGCCAGCGCCTTGACGTTGACCTAATTGATTTGAATAACTAAAGCTGTCTTCGAATAATTTCATGACAGGAACGACACCACTAGCTGCGCCTTCATATCCTTTGATAGGAGCACCTGCTTCACGTAAGTTGGAAAGAGTAATCCCCACACCGCCACCAATACGAGATAATTGTAGGGCAGAGTTGATTGATCGCCCAATCGAATTCATATCATCAGTCACTTGTGTTAAGAAACAAGAAACTAATTCGCCACGGCGTTTACGCCCAGCATTCAAGAATGAAGGAGTCGCAGGTTGGTAACGTTGATGGATCATTTCATCGGCTAAAGCTAACGCAAGCGCTTCGTCACCGTTTGCAAAGTACAAGGCATTGAAAGCTACACGATCTTCATAAGATTCAAGGTAGGCAGAGCCATCATTCGTTTTTAACGCATATTGAGAATAAAATTTATAAGCTGCCATAAATGACTTAAAGGTAAAGTGTTGGTCTGCCAAAAATTGATACAACTTTTCAATAAATTTATCAGAATATAATTGGATAAATTCTGCTTCGATATATTGATTTTCAATCAGATAATCGATTTTTTCTTTGATTGTTGGAAATGTCATTGTATTTGGTTGCACATTTTCCTCAAAAAAAGCTGCAAGAGCTTCTTTATCTTTGTTCAAAGGAATTTGACCGTTAACTGGTCGGTTAATCTCGTTGTTTAACTTAAAGTAACTGACATCTTTTAAATTTTTAAGACTCATAAGTACGCCAACCTTCTTTTCTTTTTGTTTAGTTTTGGAGAATCGTGCTTTAAAAAAGGATTCGGGGCTTTTGGTCGAGCCGTCAAATCCAAGTGTGTTACCTATTTTTAGTTGATAGACAAATTAGCTAGCTAATTTGCGTAATTGATCTGGACGGAAGCCAATAACTGTTTCAATTTCAGAAGTTGTCACAGGGACGCTTTGGAATCCTTGTTCTTTCAACCAATTGATTGCTTCTGGTTTTTCGTCGATATTTACTTCTTCAAAATCAATTTCATTATCAGCTAAAAAGCGCTTGACCATTTTACATTGCATACAGTTGTTTTTAGAAAAAATTTTTACGTTCATTATTTCTGCCTCCTCATAACATACTCCGTCGTTATCTATAATCAATAGTATAAAACTCTTAGTAAAAAAGTCAATCAAGAAACACTATATATTGTGTTGTGGAAACTGTGGAATACTAAGTTTTGTGTTTTTTGAAAAACAGTTGAAAGCAAGCATCAGTAAGGGAAAACTCATAATCAAGCAAAAAAAAGCTGTGGATAACCGCTTAAAAAGATTTTTTTCTCATCAAATTAAAATAATTTATAACAAAAGTGTAATCTTTCACAATGATAATTGACTTTCTCAATTGATGGAGTTATTCTTGTTGAGAATGATTATCAATCGTTAGTATATTAGATAAAAATAAATAGAAACAAAAAGAATGAAATCATTTCCCCACATGATTTTTTTCACAAGAAAGGATTTAGGATGGAAACTTTAGCACAAGCAAAACAGAATTTAGTTTACCAAATTGTCAAAATCCAGACAAAAGAGTCTGTCAAAAATCATTTACAAAATTTAGGAATCATTCCAGGAACCAAAATTGTTGTTGTGAATTTGTCAGGGGAAAATGCAATTCTACTATTAAAGAACAATCGAATTGCAGTCAATCGAGAAGTATTAGCACAAATCATTGTGAAGAAGCCAGAAACATTAGCTGAAACTTGGACATCGCTCGATCAACTAACTGTTGGTGAAAGTGCGACAGTGGTAGCTATCCATGGGCAAGGTGCGGTGAAACGACGTTTAATGGATATGGGTGTGACGAAAAATGTTCGAGTAGCGATTCGAAAGTTAGCACCATTGGGCGATCCAATTGAGATTACTTTACGCGGCTATGAATTAACATTGCGAAAAAAAGAAGCGGAATTGATTCTTGTTCAAAAGGAGCGAAGTGAATGAGTATTGAAGTTGCGTTAGTTGGTAATCCTAACAGTGGGAAGACAAGTCTATTCAATGCGCTGACGGGAGCCAATCAATATGTTGGGAATTGGCCAGGGGTTACGGTCGAAAAAAAATCAGGTAACCTAAAAAAACATCCAGCCATCCATATTCAAGATTTACCCGGCATTTATTCTCTTTCGCCATACACACCTGAAGAAATGGTTGCCAGAGAGTATTTGATTCATGAACGACCAGATGTTGTGTTGAATATCGTAGATGCGACTAATCTGGAAAGAAATCTCTATCTAACTACGCAGTTACTTGATTTAGGCATGCCAGTGGTGGTTTGTTTAAACATGATGGATGTGGTCAAGAAGGAAGGGAAAACAATTAATCTGGATAAATTGTCTTATGGTTTAGGTGTGCCAGTTATTCCGATGAGTGTTGTCAAAAACCAAGGGCTTGAACGTGTTTCCAAGTTGTTAACCAATCAAGAAACCTTTACCATACCAGAACCATGCGAGTACGATCCACGATTAGAAGCAGCATTAAACGAAATTGAAGATGTCTTGCATTTTGATTTCACAATGAAAAATCAACGTTGGTATGCTTTAAAGTACTTTGAACGAGAAGCATTAGCTAGTTCTGAATTAGGGTTAACAACGCAACAAACAAAAGAAATTGAAGAGCTGATTCAGTTAACAGAAAAAATTTTTGCAGAAGAAAGTGAAACGATCCTTGTCAATGAAAGATATGAATTTATTACACAACTAATAGCTTTGAGTGTGGTAACGGTTGATTCCTTCCAATATTCGTTAAGCGACAAAATTGATCGAATCGTAACGAATCGCTGGTTGGCGTTACCAATCTTTGCGCTAGTGATGTGGTTTATCTATTATTTAGCCATTCAAACAATTGGAACGATGGGCACGGACTGGATCAATGATACATTCTTTGGCTCATGGGTACCGGAAACAGTTGGAAGCTGGTTGCAGGCTGCTCAAGTCGCAGACTGGATGCAACAACTCATCTTGAACGGTATCATTGCTGGTGTTGGTGCAGTGTTAGGCTTTTTACCACAACTGATGGTTCTGTTTCTCTGTTTAAGTTTTCTTGAGGACTGCGGGTACATGGCACGCATTGCTTTTGTGATGGATCGTTTGTTCCGCAAGTTTGGTTTGTCAGGAAAATCGTTCATCCCGATGTTGATTGCAACGGGCTGTGGTGTACCGGGCGTGATGGCGAGTCGGACGATTGAGAATGAACAAGATCGTCGTTTAACAATTATGATTACGACTTTCATGCCTTGTTCCGCGAAATTACCAATCATTGCATTGATCGCCGGCGCTTTCTTTCCACATTCTTCGTGGGTGGCACCGTCTGCCTACTTTTTAGGAATGAGTGCTATTATTTTATCTGGGATTGCTTTGAAAAAGACACGCTTATTTGCTGGCGAAACAGCCCCATTTATTATGGAATTACCCATGTACCATTTTCCGCAACTTCAAACAATTTTGCGACAAACGTATGATCGCTGTAAATCATTTGTGAAAAAAGCAGGAACGATTATTTTTGTTTCAAGTATCGCTGTTTGGTTTTTATCTTCTTATAATTTCCGTGGTCAGTCAGTAGCGGAAACGCACAGTATTTTAGCTGGACTGGGAAGAATCATCGCACCTGTTTTCCATCCACTCGGCTGGGGAAATTGGCAAGGGGCCGTTGCAACGATTACTGGGTTAGTGGCAAAAGAAAATGTGATTGGAACATTTGGTATTCTTTTCGGAAATAGAGAAGTTTCCGAAAACGGGCAAGAAATCTGGCAAGTTCTTCGTGGTACGTATACGCCAGTCGCAGCTTATTCTTTTCTTGCATTTAATTTGTTGTGTGCACCATGTTTTGCTGCAATTGGCGCAATTCATCGCGAAATGGGTTCGAAAAAGTGGACCTGGATTGCGATTGGTTATCAGTGTGGCTTAGCTTACTTAGTAAGTTTTATCATCTATCAAATTGGGCATGTGGTCTTTGAAGGTGGAACTTTATCAATCATGACTTATTTAGCTGGCTTCGTATTGATTGCTCTCGTGTATGGCATCATAAAAAAACCGATGGCACAAAAAGAATCTGTTGTGTCACTTTCATTAGAAGGAGAAAGATAAGATGGCAACATTTTTATTAAGTATATTGATTTTTGGTAGTGCAGGCTATATTGTTTATTCTCGCGTGACAAAAGGTAAGAATTGTGATGATTGTCATACTACTTGTCCAGTGAAAAAAGCATCAAGCACTGAAAAATAATAAAATTAAGTAAGAACTGAAAAAAAGCTGAGGTAAGACATTCGTTTTACTTCAGCTTCTTTTGCTTATTTTAACCGAGCATAGTAAGATGAGTTTGACAAGATTCGAAAGGGAAGAGGAAAGAAGCTATGGCGGAAAAGAAAAAAGTTGTTCGTCCACGTTACCAACAAATTGCGGTGGACTTAGCGGAGCGAATAGTGGAAAATCGTTACAAAGTTGGCGAAAAAATCCATGCCCGCTCCACCTTAGCAAGCACTTATAATGCCTCACCAGAAACGGCACGTAAAGCCATCAATGTTTTAGTTGACTTGGGGATCATGGAAGTTCGTCATGGTAGTGGTGCATTTGTTGCTTCCAAAGAAAAAGCAAAAGAATTTTTATTACAATATCAAGATGTACAATCTATTCAGGAAACCAAAGCAGATATTATGGCTAGTGTCGAAAAACAAAAAGAAGAGTTGGATCACTTTTCGCAACTTCTGGATCAATTAGTTAACCAAACAAAACGTATCCATAAAATGAATCCACTATTACCGTTTGAATTGCAATTAAGCAAAAATGCGGAACACTTGGATCAATCCATCAGTGAATTAAATATTTGGCAAGTCACTGGTGCGACAGTTATTGCGATCTCGCATGAAGAAGAACTACTCGTTTCCCCAGGCCCATATGCAAAATTTAGTGAAGGTGATACAGTTCACTTTATTGGAAACGAATATACGTTACAGCGAATGATGAATTTTTTCTATCCAGAAGAATAAAAATAAGCAAAATGCAGAGCGGACAAGCGATTGTGCGCTCTTTTTTCTTTTTTTGACAAAGTGACTACATGATGTTAATATTGTGTGGTCACTTTTTTCATGAAAAAAATTTGAAACTTGCGAAAAAAAGGAGAATTGGTTTGGCAAAAGTTGAAGTAAAAAAATTAACAAAGATTTTTGGTAAAAAGACACAAACCGCATTAGAAATGATGCAACAGCATCAACCAAAAACAGAAATTTTAAAGAAAACTGGTGCAACAGTTGGCGTATACGATGTGAATTTTGATGTGAAAGAAGGCGAAATTTTCGTCATCATGGGACTTTCAGGAAGCGGAAAATCTACATTGATTCGATTATTGAATCGTCTGATTGAGCCAACTGCTGGAAATATTTATATTGATGGGGAAGATGTATCCCAATTAAATAAAGAAGAATTACGCGAAGTTCGTCGTCATAAAATCAACATGGTTTTTCAAAACTTTGGATTGTTTCCACAACGAACGATTTTAGAAAACACGGAGTATGGATTAGAAGTTCGTGGTGTACCCAAAGAAGAACGCCAGAAAAAAGCGGAGCAAGCGTTAGAAAATTCTGGCTTGCTTTCATTTAAAGATCAATATCCTAATCAATTATCTGGTGGGATGCAACAACGTGTAGGTCTAGCACGAGCGCTAGCAAATGATCCAGAAATTTTGTTGATGGATGAAGCTTTCTCTGCATTGGATCCATTGATCCGTCGTGAGATGCAAGATGAGCTGCTTGAATTACAAGCTTCTGTTCAAAAAACAATTATTTTTATCACTCATGATCTAAATGAAGCGTTACGCATTGGTGATCGAATTGCACTAATGAAAGACGGAGAAATTATGCAGATTGGAACAGGAGAAGAAATTTTAACAAATCCTGCGAACGAATATGTCCGTGAATTCGTGGAAGAAGTCGATCGTTCAAAAGTCTTGACTGCACAAAATATCATGGTACCAGCTTTAACAACAAATATTGAAGTGGATGGACCAAATGTCGCATTGACACGCATGCGCAGTGAAGAAGTAAGCATGCTGATGGCTGTTGATAAAAAGCGTCATTTAAAAGGAATCATTACAGCTGAAAATGCCTTGGAAGCTCGTCGTCAAAAACGGCCATTGACTGATTTCTTGGATGAGAATGTAACGACCATTGATAAGGATATGTTGGTTAATGACATCTTTAATATTATTTATGATTCACCAACGCCACTAGCAGTTGTTGATAATGGCAAGCTACGAGGAGTCGTCATTCGTGGAAGTGTGATTGAAGCGTTAGCAGAAACAAGTGAGGTGAGTGAACATGAATAATTTATTAAACTATCAAATTCCTGTTGCTGATTGGGTAGAAACAATGACGGAATGGTTCACAACGACATTCTCGGGCTTGTTTTCTTTCCTACAAACAATCGGACAAGCAATCATGACTGGGATAACCAATCTTTTATTGATTATTCCAGCACCAATTTTTATTTTACTATTAACAATAGTAGCTTTCTTTATTTCTAAAAAACGTCTAGGTTTGACTTTATTTACACTGATTGGTTTATGGTTTATCTATAATCAAGGGTTATGGACGGATTTGATGAACACAGTGACTCTTGTTTTATTATCAAGTGTGATTTCAATTATTATTGGTGTGCCGTTAGGAATCTTAATGGCAAAAAGTGATAAAGCACAGAGTGTAATCAAACCGATTCTTGACTTTATGCAAACAATGCCTGGTTTTGTTTATTTAATTCCAGCAGTTGCCTTTTTCGGAATTGGAATGGTACCCGGTGTTTTCGCTTCCGTTATTTTTGCTTTACCGCCAACTGTTCGTTTTACGAATTTAGGTATTCGTCAAGTGCCAAAAGAGTTAGTGGAAGCCTCTGATTCATTTGGGAGTACAGGCTGGCAAAAATTATTTAAATTAGAACTACCTTTAGCCAAAAATACTATTATGGCTGGTATCAACCAAACAACGATGCTTTCATTATCTATGGTTGTGATTGCTTCAATGATTGGCGCGCCTGGATTAGGACGTGGCGTGTTGTCTGCATTACAACGTGCACAAGTTGGGAATGGATTTGTTAATGGTGTTGCATTAGTTATTTTAGCAATTATCATTGACCGTTTCACACAACATTTGAATCAACCACGTACCAAAAAAGCAAGTGATTCAGTAGGCGCTAAAAGTAAAAAACGTCGTGGAGCAATCATCATTGCAACAGCAGTTATCTTGCTAGGTGCACTAGGTGTTGGTAGCGTCTTTTCAAGTAAAGAAACGAAGAAAATTAACTTATCTTATGTCGAATGGGATACAGAAGTGGCCTCAACGAATGTAGTAGGTGAAGTCCTACGCCAAATGGGTTATGATGTAACGATGACACCACTTGATAATTCAATCATGTGGGAATCAATTGCCAAGGGAGAATCAGATGGCATGGTTTCTGCTTGGTTACCAAAAACACATGGCTCTCAATATGCTCAATACAAAGATCAAGTTGTTGATTTAGGAGCAAATTTAAAAGGAGCAAAAGTTGGGTTAGTTGTTCCAGAATATATGGATGTGGACTCAATTGCTGATTTAACAAATCAAGCAAATAAAAAAATCATTGGGATCGAGCCCGGTGCTGGTGTAGTCAACGCCGCAGAAAATACAATCAACACATATGATAATTTAGCAGGCTGGACGGTAGAAACCTCTTCATCAGGTGCAATGACAGTCGCTTTAGGACAAGCAATTAAGAAGCAAGAACCAATTGTGATCACTGGTTGGTCGCCTCATTGGATGTTCGCAAAATATGAGTTGAAATATTTAGAAGATCCTAAAAATGGTATGGGTAGTGAAGAACAGATCCATACAATGGTTCGTAAAGGATTGAAGGAAGACCAAGCTGAAGCATATAAAGTACTGGACCAATTCAATTGGACGAAAGAAGATATGGAAGAAGTTATGCTAGAAATCAACAATGGAAAAGATCCACAAGAAGCTGCAAAAACTTGGATTGAAAATAACCCAGACAAAGTAGCTAGCTGGAAAGCTTAACAGAAGTTGCCAAAAAAGGAGTGTGGCCAGAATGGCTACACTCCTTTTATTTTATACGAGCAAATCAGGAAAAACCAAAAAGAAAGTTATCTAGCGAAAGACTGGGGCAGCTAGTCCTCCTCTAAGGGAAGATTGACCATCCAATTGATTCCGTAGCGGTCAGTAAATGTTCCGTAAAGCTTTGCCCAGAAGGTGGGTTCTAAAGGCATAGTAACTTCTCCGCCCTCACTTAATTGTTGGAAAAGCTGTTTGGTTTCTGCTGGAGTGGTCGTCTGAATGACTAAAGAAACATTATTCCCCATAACAACAGGAGCGGACATACCTTCTGGCGTGTCGGAAAACATGACGCGTGTACCATAAATCATCAGACTAGCATTTAAAACAAGCTCTTTTTGTTCTTCTGGAATAGAAAAATCAGGTGAACTAGGCATATCTTCAAAAGTTGTCAGGTCGGTACAAGTGACAGAGAAGATTTCTTCGTAAAAATGGATTACTTCTTTTGCTTGATCGGTAAATGTTAAATAAATGTCCATAGTTGTTCCTCCTAAAGTTTTTTCTGCAGCGTAGAAGCTAGTTGATTTACTCTACTTACTTTGTTTTTTGAATGCTTACATGACAACGAACAACTGGCCAAGTGACAGTCTGTATTTCATACTTCAAAGCTTAAATGAGTTATTAATGGAAAGCAAACGTTACGCTGTCTGTTGAAGAAGAAAAGGAACAAAGAAAGTTTGAAAAAAGTAGCGATTCAAACGATGGTAAGTGTTATTGGGTTAGATAATTAACATTAATTAGCTGGAAATACTTCGCTAAGAGAGGTGTTTCTACTATAATATTTATTCGGAAAGAGTAGCAGTTAAAAAAGAGGAAGGAGAATAGAGAATGAGTAATAGAAGCTTTAATGAACTCGTTTTTTGCGTATCCGTATTATTAAAGCCGAAAAAATAAGTAGCATATTTGAATTTTATGTCCGAAAATAAAAAAAGAGAATGCGTAGTCTGTCTTCCAAACGTCCGAAGACGCCGACAAACTACCATTCTCGTGGGTTTGGCACCCAATGGGCCGTGAGGGGCTCGAACCCGCGACCCGCTGATTAAGAGTCAGCTGCTCTACCAACTGAGCTAACGGCCCGTACCAAAAGTACTTAATAATATTAGCACTAAGAGTTTTAAAATGCAAGAAGACGTAGAAAAAAATCAAAGAAAATTTTACAAGGTTAGAGAATTTTTTTCATAGTTTATTCATAAATTCTGGCTATTATATAAACATACTAACAAAACAAAGTTCTTAATAAAAGAACGAACCCTAACACTTTTTCATTTTTACTCCTTTCCCGCCGATTTTTCGGCGGGCCTCTTGATTCTTAACGATAATAAAAACAAGCATGCTTTGGCTGGCGTGCTTGTTTTTTTGTTTGAGAACCGCATTGTTTACACTTGATGTATGCTAACCCTCAAAAAAGGTAATAACTTAAGTCGTTTTGTCTGCAACATCAGCAATCTCATAGAAGGTGAATTTTCGTTTCATGATTTATATTCAACTTGTGATACGAGCTATCCTCTTACAGATAAACGGATGGAAGGATAGCTCGTAAAATTCATAATGGATTTTTTATTTCAACTGTTATAAAGGAATTTTTTGTTGCTAAGCAAAGCAGATTATTGTTCTTCATTCACCAGTTTTGTCTTATTATTTTCCATTACTTTGAAAAATGGGTAATAGATGACAGCGCTGATCAGGATTAGTAGTAAACAAAAGACAATATTTCGCCAATCCATACTTGAAAGATACGTCTGTGCAAAAAATGGTGTGAAGGAAGGATCTACGATAAATCCAAGGCCAATCAATCCTAGTTTTTGAGCAAAATAGGTTAGTAATAATGAAACGATTGGCGTAACTAAAAACGGAATTGCCAGAATTGGATTAAAAACGATTGGCAGGCCGAAAATGATTGGTTCATTGATTGAACAAATACCTGGAATAAGCGATAGCTTTCCAATTGTACGATATTCTGACACTTTGCTACGCATCATTAAAATGACTAAGCCAAGAGTTCCACCAGCACCACCTAAAACAGAAATACGAAACATTTGCAAATTCATTAGATGGGTCATCGCTTCTCCATTAGACATTTGCTCAGCGTTCAGTCCAGTTTGCGCCATGCCTAAGGTAAATACGATTGGGAAAATGATGGATGAGCCATTAATGCCAAATAACCATAAGATATTTCCTAAAGTAACGATTAACAGGAACCCGCCAAGGCTTCCTGCAATATCAGTGGCAGGTGTTAGCACGCTCATGATTGTTTCTGGAAAAATCTTTTTAGTTGTACTCAAAAAGAGTAAGTTCATTCCATAAAAAAGAATGATATTCGTCAATAGTGGAACCAAAGTGTTGATGAAGGTTGCTACCATAGGTGGTACGGTATCTGGCAGTTTTAATTTAATATCTTTTACTTCAAATAAGCGATTGATTTCGACCACCAGAAGACCAATTATAATAGCTACGAACAAACCATTTGTCCCTAAATAATTTAAATTGATCATTCCTTCTGTTACAGGTGTACATACCATTAGAAAAATAACTGATGCAACCATGCCATTCATAGATGGATTGATTTTGTATTCACTAGCAAGAGAGAAAGCGATCCCAAAAACACTAATGAGTCCAATAAGTCCCATAGTTAAATTATAGGGTGCAGTAATCAGATCGTAATTTGCAACTGCAAAATCCTTCCAGCTTGCCATAAATTTCAGGAAAAAATTAGCTGTTTCAGGAGTATATTGATCTAAGTTGATAGGTGGGTTAGCGAAAATCAGAAAAAAAGAACCAATAACAATGAAGGGCAAACCAAACATCATACCACTAGAAATAGCTTTAAGGTGACGCTGATTTCCGATTTTTGCAGCGATAGGGCTAAGCATCTCGTTGAGTTTTGTAATGATTGTCGAATTTTCCATGAAATTTCCCCCTTATACTTGCCAAGGATTAAAAGCAAAGGTACTTGGAACCACTTGCGTTGGATCATATTTTTCTATGATTTTTTCATATTGTTCTTTGTAATCATTCGTTACTTTTGCTTGGGGAACCACTTTACTAGCTTCGTGTAAAAAATGTTCTGAACCACGTCCCATTTCTTGGCCACGAGTTGTATGCTTGTCGAGGGCAATGTCTGGAATCTCAGGTACATAGCCCATAGCGAAACTTTTTATCACAATATTTTTAAGTAAATCAGATGAACGATCTTTTTCTGATTCACACAAGTAACGAATGGCATGGAAGAAAAACATTGCACGGTCTGATTCGTTGTATTGGAATTCTTTACGCATGATGTTCAAATGATTGATCATCATTGCAGCCATTGGATTTCCCATTCCAATGTCCTCCACACTGATAGCTAGTAATCGACGCCATAGTTTCTCTTCAAATTGTGGTGAAGTGATGTACATTTCATAGGCAAATTCGCAGGCTTCTTTTTCTTTTCCTCTACGAATCGATTTTTGTAAAGCTGAAATAACTTCATCTCCAGGTAAACCATTTCTAGTGGTCATTTTTGCCCAAGGGTCTTGAATAAACTGTTTTTCTGTCATAATATAATACTCCTAACGAAAGAATTGAATTTGAGGTGAATCTGATGGATACGGAAACGCTTATTGAAAAATATCAGTTGAATGATTCAGAAGCTGCTGTTTTACGATTTATGGATAAAAACCGTGAAACACTAAAAAAATTAGGTATTCGTGATGTAGCAAAAGAATCCTATGTCTCAACAGCGACGATTGTCAATATGGCAAAAAAGATTGGCTATTCTGGCTATAGTGAACTAGTTTTTGCTTATGGAAACAAGCAGTCTCTCAACAATTTCTCTCGTACTTTCTCAAGTGCCGATAGAGATATGTTCATCAACTTGCTGACCACCTATCGCGAAAAAAGAATTATGATCCTAGGATCAGGATTTTCTCAAAATATCGCTAATCACTTTTCTGAAATGTTTAATCTTTATGGATTTTGTGCGACTGCTAATAGTCATTTGGAATTTCTTCGCGAAAATGTTGAAAAAGATGTTCTGATTATCATTATTTCAAATTCTGGGGATACTTTTCGTTTAACGGAACTTGCCGAAATGGCGAAAAAACATCGGATCGATTTAATTTCCTTTGTTGGAGAAAAAAATTCTCGAATCGGACAATTATCCACCTTAACAATTAGCACAGAGACATATACACCACAAGTTTTATCAGAATATCAACCGAATCTTTTCTTTGGGACAGCATTAAATCAATTTGAACAATTACTGAGTGAAGCGTTAAAGTCTATCTTTGATTAGAAGAACGAGGTGGCCACTGTTTCTTCACTTCTTAGTATAAATATTGGATGTAAAATTGTAAGGGGTTTCCTTTAGGTGTGAACATGTTTTTTAATTTATAAACGTGTTTAGAGGAAGTGATAGAGCACAAAAAAGATTTACTTAACACAAATGCAAATGGGGTACGCTTATTGTGCAGCTACCAAAGAGGTATGGATAGAATTTTTCTATAGGAATAAAAAATGATTGACCCAAAATTCTGAAAAGGATTCTAGGTCAATCATTTTTGTTGTTTGAGGCTATTGTTCATTATATTTCCATTTTGGTGTAATGAAAATTAAGAAATTATCTAGTTTTGAAAACTAGATTGAATGTTTTTGATAACTCTGATATGATGTTGATGAAATTAGAAAAGGAGACGAACTAATGGAAAAAATGCGTGAACAATTAGTTGCGTGGGGAACAGATATCGAAACATTTCGTTTACCACGGTGGGAAGAACTACCCGATTTAGAGTTATATATGGATCAGGTAATCACTCTGATTGATCGTTATCTATCACCGATTATCCAAGGGGAAAAGCATCCATTGTTGACGTCTTCGATGGTCAATAATTATGTTAAGCAAGGATTGATTCCAGCACCCGTCAAAAAACGTTACAAAAAGCAACATGTTGCTTTTTTAATCGCGATTACAACTTTAAAACAAGTCTTGACGATTCCAGAAATCAAAGACGGAATCTTGTTTCAAGGAAAAGTGATCGGCATTCGGGAAGCTTATAATTTATTTTGCGAAGAACAGGAAGCCGCTATTCATTTAATTAGTCAACAAGCACAAGGAAAAGAGCAAGCACCACTCATTTTGAATCAAACGATGGCGGTCGAAATGATAGCTGTTAAAACGGCGACTTTATCTTTTGCCTTAAAATTACTTGCAGAACAAACAATTATGTTAGAAACAGATTATCTAAAAGGGGAGAAACCAAATGAATAAAGAAAAGATTGCGATTTTAGTTGATTCAGGTACAGATGTTCCGGCAGAACTGATGGAACAATATCATATGTATATGATTCCTTTGAAAATTATTTATTCAAATCGTGAATATATTGATAAGGTAGACATTACCCCAGAAGAAATTTATGACAAATTACCAACAGAAATTCCAGGAACTTCATTGCCTGATGGTGAAACGATTACTGCTATTTTTGATCAAATCAAAGCAGATGGATACGAAAAAGTGCTAGCGATTACAATCTCTAGCGGTTTATCTGGAACCTATAATGTTGTGCGATTGATTGCTGAACAACAGACCTCGTTAGAGACATATATCCTTGATACGAAAAATATTGGAATTGGTGCAGGCTTCTCAGCGATCCAGGCAGCAAAATGGCTTGAAGACGGACTGGACTGGCAAACAGTGATCAACCAATTGGAAACTTTAGTGAAACAAACAAAGGTTTTCTTCAATGTGGCAACGCTAGAATATTTACAAAAAGGTGGTCGAATTGGTTTAGTTGCGTCCATTTTAGGAACAGCTTTGAAATTAAATCCTATTATTTCTTGTAATGAAGAGGGAATTTATTACACTGTCGCTAAAGCCAGAGGCCGAAAAAAAAGTTTGGATAAAACCGTAGCTTTAATTAAAGAGCGAGTAGGGAATGCACAAGTTTTCAATTTGGCTGTGGCACATGGAGCTGCAGAAGAGGAAGCACACGCCATGGAAGAAAGATTACGACAAGAGTTTCCACAAGTACAACAACTGTACTTTGGGCAAATCTCGCCAGCTTTAGTGGTGCATACTGGACCAGGTTTGTTAGGCGTAGGTGTTCAAATTTTGGAAGCCTGATTGAAAAAATATGTCTCGAAAATGTAATTCCTTGGAAAATTTCAAGAAAATGATATAATTGCAAGGAAAGGGGATGTATTTTTTTATGAAAAAAGGTATTGCAGAATTTATTGGCACTTATATTCTAGTCTTTGTTGGGACTGGCGCAGCCGTATTAGGTGGAGGAGCAGAAGGGATTGTTGGGATTGCTGGCATCGCGTTAGCATTTGGTTTAACAATCGTTGCAGCAGCTTACAGCATTGGTACTGTATCTGGCGCTCATTTGAATCCAGCCGTTTCGATTGCAATGTGGATGAATAAAAGAATTTCAGTTACTGAATTAGTTTATTATATCATTGGTCAAGTTGTTGGGGCATTTGCAGCTTCGTTAACATTATCTGGATTGCTTGACTCAGCAGGTAAAAGTGTTGAAAACTTGGGACAAAATGTTTTTGAAATGGGTACAGTAGGTGCATTATCAGTTGAAATTATTTTAACTTTTATCTTTGTATTAGTTATCATGACTGTTACAAGCCAAACAAAAGGAAACAGTAGCTTAGCTGGTTTAGTGATTGGATTGTCATTAACGTTGATTCACTTCGTTGGTATTCCATTAACAGGAATGTCAGCTAACCCAGCACGTAGTTTAGCACCAGCTGTGTTAGTTGGTGGTCAAGCGTTGGAACAAGTTTGGGTATTTATCGTAGCACCAATCGTAGGTGGAATCCTTGCAGCACTTGTTGCAAAATATCTATTAAATACTGAAAACGATAGCGTAGAAGCTTAAGCTTTTTAAACAGGGAGAAGTCAGGACAGAAATGTTCTGGCTTTTTTGTTTGTAATAAATCGTGTGTCATTCTTTTTCTATAGTAGTAAAAAAGAATTTAGTTGGAATAATGGATAATCATTGCAAAAGTAAAAATTATTCTGTGGAAGTGTCCCTTATATTTATGAACTAGATAATTTTTTCCCAACTTTTTACAAGATGTTCCCAAAGTAACTCCTCAATATAGCTTGTATTCATATCAAAATATGGAAAGCTATATTGAATGACTGCTCGCTATCTAGTCGAAGCTGATCGCTTTGCACCACAACCTTTTTAAGTTTCCATTTCATTTCAAAACGCAAGGATGAAACAAATCTTGAAATACGGTATAATGAAAAGGTATGACAATAATAAAAAAGAGGTGGCTCTTTATGAAGAAAATTTTAGTTGTCGATGACGAAAAGCCGATTTCGGATATCGTTAAGTTTAATTTAACAAAAGAAGGTTACGATGTTTACACTGCGTACGATGGCGAAGAAGCCTTAGAAAAAGTCGAAGAGGTAGTTCCTGATTTGATTTTATTAGATTTGATGTTACCTAAAATGGATGGACTAGAAGTAGCACGAGAAGTTCGTAAAACTTATGACATGCCAATCATCATGGTAACTGCAAAAGATTCTGAAATTGATAAAGTTTTAGGATTAGAACTTGGTGCGGATGACTACGTGACAAAACCGTTTTCGAATCGAGAATTGGTCGCTCGTGTCAAAGCCAATTTACGTCGTGGCGCTGCAGCTGCAAAAGAAGTGGAAGAAGTAACACCATCTGAATTGACCATCGGTGATTTAACCATTCACCCAGATGCTTATATGGTAACGAAACGTGGCGAAACAATTGAATTGACACATCGTGAGTTTGAATTGCTTTTCTACTTGGCGAAACATATTGGACAAGTAATGACACGGGAGCATTTATTACAGACTGTTTGGGGTTATGATTATTTTGGTGATGTACGAACAGTTGATGTGACGGTACGTCGTTTACGTGAAAAAATTGAAGACAATCCAAGTCACCCGAACTATCTAGTTACACGTCGTGGTGTCGGTTACTACTTGCGTAACCCAGAACAGGAGTAATCAATGAAGAAAAAGGTCCGCTTTTTTCGATCAGTCAATTTTAAAATCGCGATTACATTCATTTTGATTTTATTGATTTCGATTGAAATTATTGGTGCGTATTTTATACGTGGTTTGGAGCGCTCCACGATCAACACATTTATCAAAGATATGAATCAGACAGTTGTCTCATTAGCTTCAACGATTAGCCCTGAGCTTAGTCGAAAAGATACGGCAGATCCAGATGAGGTCAATGCGAATATCAAACGTTTTATCGAAAATAGTGCTTCCAGCGATATTATCGAAATTCGTGTGGTGGATGAAAAAGGGATTATTCGGGGGACAACAGATGTAAGTGAACAAAGTTCTATCGGTAAGAAAAATGATTATGTAGCCGTTGATGATTTTACTACTAAACGTTATGTCGCACTTGATTCAGATGACAAACGGGTAAATATTAATGTTCAGCCTATTCTGTCCCCGACCGGCGATGCCGTCATCGGGGCTCTTTACGTCAAAAGTGATATTGAGCAAAAGTACTCAGAAATTAGTAACACAGCGATTATCTTTTTCACGGCTTCGCTAATTGCGGCATTCATCTCGATGATCGTGTCGGTTTTAGTTGCTCGTTCAATTACACAACCAATTGGCGAAATGCGTGAACAGGCTATCCGAATTGCGCGAGGTGACTATAGTCGAAAAGTCAAAGTCCACGGACAAGATGAATTGGGACAATTGGCAGACACATTTAACCAGTTGGCTGAACGAATCGAAGAAGCGCAAGACACGATGGAAGCCGAACGAAACCGGTTGGATAGTGTCCTTTCACATATGACGGATGGGGTCATTGCAACCGATCGTCGAGGAAAAGTTATCACGATTAACGATATGGCTTTATCATTGTTAGATATTAAAAATGAAGAGGCGATTGGCCAGTCTATTTTGACGTTACTTGATATCGAAGAAGAGTATACATTACGTAAATTATTAGAAAATCCAGATGAGATGGTTCTTGACCGCTCAACAGGTTCTACCGAAAGTGACCAGATGATTTTACGCGTTGACTTTTCGATGATTCGTCGTGAATCAGGCTTTATTAGTGGTTTGGTTGCTGTATTGCATGATGTCACGGAGCAAGAAAAGACAGAACGTGAACGTCGCGAATTTGTTTCTAACGTATCACATGAGCTGCGTACACCATTAACAAGTATGCGTAGCTATATTGAAGCGCTGAGCGAAGGTGCTTGGCAAGACGAAGAGATTGCTCCAAATTTCTTGAAGGTAACTTTAGATGAAACAGACCGTATGATTCGGATGATCAATGACTTATTGAATCTTTCTCGAATGGATACGGGGAACACACAGCTACAATTAGAATATGTCAATTTTAATGAGCTAATCAATTTCGTACTCGATCGTTTCGACATGATGGTTGGCAATCAAGAAAAGAAATATGCGATTCGCCGTGAATTTACTCAACGAGATCTCTGGGTCGAAGTGGATACCGATAAAATTATCCAAGTGATCGATAACATTATGAATAATGCCATTAAATATTCTCCTGATGGGGGAACGATCACTTGTCGTTTATTAGAAACACATAACAATGTCATTTTGAGCGTAACTGATCAGGGATTAGGTATCCCTAAAAAAGATTTGAACCGAGTATTTGAACGCTTTTATCGTGTAGACAAAGCTCGAGCACGTGCACAAGGTGGAACAGGTCTTGGTTTAGCGATTTCACGTGAAGTGGTTAAAGCACATCGAGGAGCCATTTGGGCAGAAAGTAAAGAAGGACAAGGTTCGACTTTCTATATTTCGTTACCCTATGAACCATACGAGGAGGACTGGTGGGAATGAAAATTTCAGGAAAAATCATCCGGATTGGACTAGTTTTGATGGTTGCACTGAGTTTATATTTCTCCTATGTCATCTGGCTAAGTCCTGCTGGAAAAGAAACAGTGAATGTTGATGAAACAAGTACGCAAGTGATGACTGAATCACAGTCAAATCGAAAATCTTCAGAAATTTTTTTACCACTCCATGTGACGTGGGTCCAAGGAGAGAATATCCGAGAAACCAATAGTGAAAACTTAGTTTCGCGTTTACAAACAGTCATCGGTAAAGCTCGTTTTGGTAAACTTTCAGAAGTGACTACAGGAGATAAAACTGAATTCGATCAGAAAAAGGAACTTTCGGAAGGTCTTGAGTTAACTTATCTAGCACCTTTTTTGTTACAAGAATACATCCAAGCATTTGGATTGAACTTAGATGTAAGTAATCTATCCAATGATGCGGAGATGATTTCATTTACTTGTATCCAGTTTGATGAAAAAAATAAAAAAATCCGTTTCTTGGACTTTGTTCATCAGACGATCTATGAAGCCAATATTTCTCTAAATTGGGAGGATATTGAAAAAGAGTTATCTTTCGATGAAAATAAATGGACTAAAATGTCTAAAAAAGCATCTGTGATTGCTCATCAATATGATACAGAATCATCCATCAAGTTGAAAAAATACAGTTACATTTTATCACAACAACCTTATACACTTTTTCGGAATGCTTTCTTCCAATCGCCTGATGAAGTAAAAAACAATGATGAAAGTAGCGAATTGATTTTTTATGGTGGGAATGAAACAATGACAATTCATTCTGCCAGTCAAGTTGTCGATTTTCGTGGAGAGTTGTCTGATACAAATGATAATGGAAATATTTATTCAAAAAGTTTTCCGTACATCAGTAAAATTGGTAGTAGCTTAGGAAATCTTCATTATTTTGATCGCACAGATAACCAAATCGATTATCGGATTTTTGTTGAAGGTTTCCCAGTATTTGGTACGGATAGTAAAGGAAAAGTTGGGATAACGATTAATGATGAAACCAGTGGGAAAGCGCAAGTGAACATTCAGACTAGTTTAAATGCGATCCAAGTACCTATCCCTTCAGATGAATCGGTAGAATTGGCTAGCACAGCTGAAGTGATTCAACAATTGGTTACCCATGGTGCGGAAAAAGAAGAACTTGAATCGGTCATCATTGGTTATACGTGGCAAAACATCAAAGAAACGAACCGAGTCGTAGATTTGCTACCAGAATGGTATGTGAAATATCAAGGAAATTGGTACTCTGCCAGTGAATTGTCTAACAAACTAGCTGAAATGGGGGCGAACTAAGTGGACTTTAAAAAAATTGAATGGATTTTTTTCCTAGCTTTCTTAGGTCTCAATATTTTTTTATTCAGCAGTTATCATGAGGCAATGAACCAAGAAAACAATGTGATACGATCAGATCAAACGGAATCAATACAAAATCGTCTAGCTAGTGATGATATTTCTTATTCAGGGAATATTTCTTCTGAGAGCAAACAAGGATATTATTTGAGTGCCGAACAAAGTGATTTAGGCACGGTCTTAGCACAACACCGAAAAAAGAATCCTACGGGGTTGCTTCGTAGTGGCATCACGTTTGACGGGCTGTCTACTTTAACGAAGACGTTTACCACTGAAGAATCAGAAAAGTACAAAATCGATAACAAACAGACTAAACATTCGATTACGGAATTTTTAAATAGTCAAAATAATGTGCTTTATGGCGATGAGTATGAATTTATGACGAATTTCTCGACATTAGAAGGAAATTCACTAGAGATTCAGGCGAGTCAGTCGTATGAAGGAATTCCATTTCATGATGATACAGCTGAAATCAATTTTATGGTGGAAAAGGATGATGGCGTCTACCAATTGACGAAATATACACAAACGCATTTAACAAATATTGAACAGCTGCGTGAAAAAATGGATCTGTATTCAGAAGAAGAAGCAATCCAAACACTTTATGTGAATAATAAAATTCCTAGTTCTTCAAAAATTTTGTGGCGGCAACTTGCTTATTCTTGTATCGTAAAGGTTCGAGAAAAAAATGTGTACGTTCCAATTTGGTATGTGGCTATTGAAACCAGTGATAAAAGTGTTCAAATTGAATCTGTCAATGCATTCAGCAACACCATTGTGACAAATAATGTGGTTCCAAAAGTGGAAGATAATTAAAAAAGTAGGTATAATGAAAAAAGTTTACAGTGTGAAGAAGGGAAGTAATAAATAAATGGTCCAAGAAAAACCAGCTTTTAAAATCAGTATCCTTGCGAGTGGGAGTTCAGGAAACTCACTTTATTTGGAAAGTGAGAAGAAACGACTATTGGTGGATGCAGGTCTTAGCGGGAAAAAAATTACTTCCTTGATGGCTCAAATTGATCGTAAACCTGAAGACTTAGATGGTATTCTTGTGACGCATGAACATCGAGATCACATTCATGGTGTGGGTGTGCTGGCACGGAAATACCATTTAGATGTGTATGCCAATGAAAAAACGTGGGAAGCAATGTCGCCGTTGATCGGTAATGTACCCGTCGAGCAAAAACATTTATTTGAAATGGGAAAAGTCCAAACTTTTGGAGATGTAGATATTGAAAGTTTTGGTGTTTCACATGATGCGGCTGCGCCACAGTTTTATCGTATCTACAAAGAAAATCGTTCTTTCGTGATGCTAACGGACACTGGATACTGTAGTGATTATATGCGTGGAATTATTGAAAACGCGGATGGGTATCTGATGGAAAGTAATCATGATTTGGAAATGTTGCGGATGGGTTCTTATCCGTGGAATTTAAAACAACGAATTTTAGGAGATCGTGGTCATTTATCAAATGAAGATGGTGCATTAGTGATGACTGATGTGATTGGTAATCGAACCAAACGTATTTATTTAGGTCACTTGAGTAAGGAAAATAACTTGAAAGAGTTAGCGCATTTGACGATGGAAAACATATTAAAAGAAAAAGATTTCGGTGTGGGCTCTGATTTTGATGTGTATGATACGGATCCAGATCAAGCAACGGAATTGTTTTCAATCTAAAAAGTTGTTCCAAGAATATCATAAAAAATCCCAACAGTTTGATCATACTGTTGGGATTTTTTATTTGCTTGGCTTTATTGACTCACAACACTAATATGTTCGTTCTCATGCTCATCTGCTAGAACCTCATCAATTAAAGCAATGGCATAGTCCGCCATACTGATAACACTTTCTCCTTGGGCATTTTTATGAAGAAAGTCATCATTTAATTGATAGTTTCCAGTTCGTTCGCCAGTTGGATTGAAGAACGCAGCCGGACTGATGTAGGTCCAACGAAGCCCGTTCGTGTCTTTTAAATGAACAAGTGCTTGCGACATATGGAAAGCTGTTGGATAAAAAGGGGCGTCTTCTGGTACTTGGTCGATCATCCGAGTTGTTTTTTCTGGGTCAATAAATAGAGAAGAAGCACCGCCAACGACAAGTAAACGAGTTGAAGTATTCGCTAAAATTTTTGCTAAATGTGCAAGGGACGTTTGATGCATTTCTTCCTTGCCCGCGGGTGCATTGAATGCATCAATGACAACGTCAAAAGAAGCAAGGTCTTCAGTCGTCAAATCATATAAATCTTTTTCAATAAATGGAACAGCTACTGTTAGTTTTTTTGCATTTCTGACAATGGCTGTAACGTCGAGATGACGAGCGAGAGCCTCCTTTAAAATCAATGAACCTGCGTGACCAGTTGCACCAATAATTGCTATTTTCATCAAAAAACCTCCTATCATTTCCTTTATTGTATGAAGTTATGTGAGTAGGGTCAAAGAATTGGTTTTTTCTGGAATAATTCAGCACCAGACTTTCTTTTATAATTATTGCTCTGTTATAATTAACAGATAATGGGAGGAGGAAAACCAGTGTTTGAATCAGAAAAAATTAAGCAGTTAAATGAACTAGAAATGATTGTTTATAATTATTTGATTGCTAATTTAGAGGAAGTTTCAAAAATGACGATTCGTCAATTGTCAGATGCGTGTCATGTGTCGACCTCGACGATTTTACGTTGTTGTAATAAGTTAGGTTTACAAGGTTTTTCTGAGTTGAAATTTGCAATCAAAAATTATCAGACACAAGCGAAGCAGCAAATGTTTGAACAATTTTATGATGCAACGGTTCAAGTGGATTCTTTTTTGAAAAAGGTCAACAATGAAAGCTATCGAATCGTTTTGGAACAAGCAGTCCAAATGATTGTAGCAGCTCGTCATGTTGCTTTTTCTGGAATTGGTACAAGTGGTGTTCTGGGATTATATGGCAGCCGCTACTTTATCAATTTAGGATTGAATGCATATAGTATCACTGATCCATTCGCCCCAGTTCCTTCTCGTGGTTTAGAAAGTACACTAGCGATTATTTTGTCCGTGTCAGGTGAGACGTCTGAAATGATCGAAAAAACAGAAGCTTTTAAGCGTTATGGTGCAAAAGTTCTGAGTATTACCAATGATGAAACGTCAACGATTGCTCGTTTGGCAGACTATAATTTGTCTTATTATATGCCGGAAACAAGAGGAAAAGAGGAGTCGCTGAATCTTACGACACAAGTTCCGGTGGTGACCTTATTGGAAATGTTAGCGCAAAAAGCGAGTCAAGAAATGGAAAGAGCACATTAGCCTGTTTTTTTTGTTGGAACATGTTCCTGCAAAAGGCTAAGCTCTTTTTTTCTTTGTAAAGGTTAGTTATAGTTATATATGTAAACGGATACAAAAACAAAAGAAAGGAGTATAGAAAAGGATTTATTGGATGAAATGCACTTATTTTTTATTGGATGATTTTTTTAATTTACTTGGATAAGGAGAGAAGTATTATGAATGAATGGATTAATGAGAAAGTTTTACCTCCGGTTTTAAAATTTGTTAATACGAAACCTATTACTGCTTTGCGTAATGGGATGTTATATACAATGCCCTTCACCATTGTTGGTTCGGTTTTTCTATTACTAGCGAACTTCCCGGTTACAGCAGTTTCAGAGTGGGTCAATAATTCTGGCCTGGCTGTTTATTTTAACCAAGCGTATGGTGCTTCATTTGCGATTATGGCAATTTTTGCGGTAGTTGGGATTGCTTATTCTTACGTTAAAGATGAAGGATTTGAAGGATTACCAGCAGGAATGATTGCATTAGTTATCTTTTTATTAACAATGCGTTCAGATGTGACAGATGCAGAATCTGGTGTTGTAATTGGTAACGTAATTGATAAAGCTTGGACTGGTGGTCAAGGAATGATCAGTGCAATCTTGGTGGGGTTGTTTGTTGGATGGGGTTATACATGGTTCCTAAAAAGAGATATTCGAATCAAATTGCCAGAGCAAGTGCCCGATAACGTGGCTAACTCATTTACAGCATTGATTCCAGCAGCTGTATTGATCACTTTTGCAATGCTTGTATATATTTTCTTTGATGCAGTGTTCAGCACAACAATGATTCAATGGATTTACGAAGTAATCCAAAGCCCAATGCAAGGTGTAACTGATTCACTTGGCGGTGCATTGATGCTTGGTTTCTTAGTTCCATTCTTATGGTTCTTCGGGGTACACGGTTCAACGATTGTTGGTGGGATCATGGGTCCAATCTTACAAGCAAATTCATTAGCAAACACAGAGATTCTTGAGTCTGGTAAGGCATTGACTGTTGCGAATGGTGGACATATCGTTACACAACAATTCTTAGATCAATTCATGACAGTTACAGGTGCTGGGATGACAATTGGTGTCGTGATGTTTATGGTTTTCTTTGCAAAATCAGCACAGTTCAAACAACTTGGTCGTTTATCTTTAGCACCAGCTATCTTTAACATTAACGAACCAATCATTTTTGCAACACCGATTGTAATGAACCCGATTATGGCGATTCCATTTATTGCAACACCAGTTGTTTCTGGTGTGATCACTTACTTTGCTTTGTATACAGGACTAGTTCCATTATTTACAGCCGTACAAGTACCATGGACAACACCACCGATTATCTCAGGCTTTTTAGTAGGTGGTTGGCAAGCAGCATTGTTACAAACATTTGTTTTAGCAGTTGGTTTCTTTATCTATCTACCATTTGTGAAGAAAATCGATGCAATGAATTATGCACAAGAAAATGATCTTTCTTTTGAAGAAGCAGATCAATTAGAAGAGTCACAAGTTTTATAAACGATTTTACAAATTAACGAGAAATGAGTCGATCGTATGAGCGTGTTGAGAAAAGATTTTTTATGGGGCGGCGCAGTAGCAGCCCATCAATTAGAAGGTGGTTGGCAAGAAGGCGGCAAAGGCGTTAGTGTTGCGGATGTCATGACTGCTGGAAAAAATGGTGTGGCAAGAGAAATCACAGATGGTGTGATTGAAGGTAAATATTATCCTAATCATGAGGCAATTGATTTTTATCACCATTATAAGGAAGATGTTCGTTTGTTTGCTGAATTAGGTTTGAATTGTTTTCGGACATCCATTGCCTGGAGTAGAATTTTTCCTAAGGGTGATGAATTAGAACCAAATGAAGCTGGGTTACAATTTTATGATGACCTATTCGATGAATGTTTAAAATATGGGATTGAACCAGTTATCACACTTTCCCATTTTGAAATGCCGTATCATTTGGTGAAAGAATATGGGGGCTGGCGAAATCGAAAAATGATTGAGTTTTTTACTCGATTTGCGGAAACTTGTTTCACTCGATATCAAGAGAAAGTGAAATACTGGATGACCTTTAATGAAATCAACAATCAAGCAAATTTCCATGAAGATTTCGCACCATTTACTAATTCTGGTATTCATTATGAAGAAGGCGAAGACCGCGAAGCAATCATGTATCAGGCTGCACATTATGAATTAGTAGCAAGTGCGCAAGCGGTAGAAATTGGTCATCGAATCAATCCAGACTTTGAAATTGGTTGTATGATTGCCATGGTTCCAATCTACAGTTATTCTTGTAGTCCCAATGATATGATGGCGGCAACAGTTGCAATGCAAAGACGATATTGGTTTACTGATGTGCATTGCAAAGGTCGTTACCCAAGTTATATGGACACATATTTCGAACGAAAAGGATTTGACTTAGATCGAACAGCAGAAGATGCCCGCATTTTAAAATCAGGATGTGTCGACTATATTGGTTTTAGTTACTACATGTCGTTTGCAATCAAAGATCATGGGAAAGCACCAACTTTTGATTATGATGAAGCAGCAGATTTAGTAGAAAATCCTTATGTGAAAGCATCTGACTGGGGCTGGCAAATTGATCCCATGGGCTTACGTTACGCAATGAACTGGTTCAATGATCGTTACGAAAAACCATTATTTATTGTGGAAAATGGATTTGGTGCGATTGATGAGATTGGGGAAAGTGGACAAGTTGAAGATGATTATCGTATTGAGTATTTACGAGAACATATTGCTTCAATGAAAGATGCTGTTGAATATGACGGCATTGATTTAATGGGCTACACGCCATGGGGATTCATTGACTTGGTTTCTGCTGGTACAGGAGAAATGAAAAAACGTTATGGCTTTATCTATGTTGATAAGGATAACGAAGGAAATGGAACATTGGCAAGAAGCAAGAAAAAATCGTTTGATTGGTATAAGGAAGTTATTGCTACGAACGGTGAAACATTAAGCTAAAAAAACTGCGACAAAATCTTGAATGATTTTGTCGCAGTTTTTAATTGAAGGCGAAAATTATTTTTGGATCAACAACTGTACAACGATAACTAATGTATTCATACCAACGTGTGTAATCATCGAAGTCCAAATTCGACCAGTTGATTTATACAATAAACTAAAGAAGAAACCCAAAAAGAAGTAAACTAACAGATGTCCATCTGCATGTGCAACGGCAAAAAGTAGAGAACTGATTACAGCGCCTACCCAAAAATTAGAGTAATGACTAACAAGACCTAGAATGCTACGACGAAAAACAAGTTCCTCCATGATTGGGCCGCCAATCGTCGTTGCTAGAATAAAGGCAGGTGCTTTTAAAATCATTTGGATGATATTTTGCGTATTTTCAGATGGAGCGCTTTGGCCAAATAAAAAAGTTTCTATTCCGACAGCTGCACCTTGTAAAAAGATTGCTATCAAAATACCACCTAATCCAAGCAAAATGATTTCAGGAACGCTTGCTTTGGGTACATCTGCTTCTATTGTTAAAGGCTCCTTTTGCTTAAAATACAGAAATAGTAGAATCACAGCCCCTAGTAAATACGTGATAGTTGTCGCTGAAATCAAACCAGTCGAAGTAGTAACAATACCAGTGATGCTCAAAAGTACAGGGGAAACAAAGACTAAACCGTAGCAAAAAATGCTTAGTAGACTATATTTTTTTAATGACATAAAATTCCTCCTTGCAAGACTCTCATAAAAGATGGCTTACCTGTGTTAGTAGTCAAGATTTATTGGTAATTATACCATACGAAAGTTGTTCGCCAATGAAAATAAAAAATCAGATTTCTTTGATTTAAAAAGCTTGCAAAAAAGGAGCAGAATGAGTATTATTAAAAATGTAGGTTAGCACTCGTGAGGTAAGAGTGCTAATGGAACTAAAAATCGTGTTATCGGAGGGATTTATCGTGTTAAAACCATTAGGTGACCGTGTCATCATCGAAGTCGCAAAAGAAGAAGAAAAAACTGTTGGAGGAATCGTCTTAGCTTCCTCTGCCAAAGAAAAACCACAAACTGGTAGAATCGTTGCGGTTGGTGAAGGCCGTTTATTAGAAAACGGTGAACAAGTTCCTGCCGCTGTTAAAGAAGGCGATCAAGTAATGTTTGAAAAGTATGCCGGAACAGAAGTGAAATTTGAAGGTAAAGAATATTTGATCGTTTCTGGCAAAGATATTATGGCGATCGTTGAGTAAAGTTAGATAAACAAAATTTATTATTGAGGTGAAACCATCATGGCAAAAGAATTGAAATTCGCAGAAGACGCACGCGCAGCAATGCTTCGTGGAGTAGATAAATTAGCTGATACAGTAAAAGTTACTTTAGGACCAAAAGGCCGTAATGTTGTTTTAGAAAAATCTTATGGTTCTCCATTGATTACTAACGATGGGGTAACAATTGCAAAAGAAATCGAGTTAGAAGATCATTTTGAAAACATGGGTGCAAAATTAGTTTCTGAAGTTGCTTCAAAAACGAATGATATTGCAGGCGACGGTACAACTACTGCTACTGTTTTAACACAAGCAATCGTTAGAGAAGGTTTGAAAAACGTAACAGCTGGTGCTAATCCTTTAGGCATTCGCCGAGGAATCGAATTAGCTACAAAAGCAGCAGTAGAAGAATTACACAATATTTCAACAGTTGTTGATTCAAAAGAAGCAATCGCACAAGTCGCTGCTGTTTCTTCTGGTTCAGAACAAGTGGGTCATTTGATTGCAGATGCAATGGAAAAAGTCGGTAACGACGGTGTAATCACAATTGAAGAATCAAAAGGAATCGAAACAGAATTAGATGTTGTTGAAGGAATGCAATTTGACCGTGGGTACTTATCACAATACATGGTCACTGATAATGACAAAATGGAAGCTGTTTTAGATAATCCATATATCTTGATTACAGATAAAAAAATCTCAAATATTCAAGATATCTTACCTTTATTAGAACAAATTTTACAACAATCTCGTCCGTTATTGATCATTGCAGATGATGTAGATGGCGAAGCATTACCAACATTAGTCTTGAACAAAATTCGTGGAACATTTAATGTAGTTGCTGTCAAAGCCCCAGGATTTGGCGACCGTCGTAAAGCAATGCTTGAAGATATTGCTATTTTGACAGGTGGTACAGTAATCACTGATGACTTAGGTCTAGAATTGAAAGATGCAACGGTTGATAACTTAGGAAATGCTTCAAAAGTCGTTGTTGATAAAGACAATACAACAATTGTTGAAGGTTCTGGCGATAAAACAGCAATTGACGCACGCGTTCAATTGATCAAAAACCAAATTGTTGAAACAACTTCTGATTTCGATCGTGAAAAATTACAAGAACGTTTAGCTAAATTAGCTGGTGGTGTCGCAGTTGTCAAAGTTGGTGCGGCGACTGAAACAGAGTTAAAAGAATTGAAATTACGTATTGAAGATGCGCTAAATGCTACTCGTGCTGCCGTAGAAGAAGGTATGGTATCTGGTGGTGGTACTGCATTAGTGAATGTCATTGGTAAAGTTTCTGCGGTAGAAGCTCAAGGTGACGTAGCAACAGGAATTAAGATCGTTGTTCGTGCATTAGAAGAACCAATTCGTCAAATTGCTGAAAATGCTGGCTATGAAGGCTCAGTGATTGTTGACAAATTGAAAAATGTTGAACTTGGTACTGGATTCAATGCTGCAACAGGCGAATGGGTAAACATGGTGGAAGCCGGTATCGTTGACCCAACGAAAGTAACACGTTCTGCATTGCAAAATGCTGCTTCCGTTTCAGCATTATTATTAACAACTGAAGCAGTTGTTGCGGATAAACCAGAGCCGGCTGCTCCTGCTGCTCCAGCGATGGATCCATCAATGATGGGCGGTATGATGTAGTAATCTAATCTATCTAAAAAAGAGAGCTGTATTGTTACAGCTCTCTTTTTTTTGAATAAGATAGCTACAGGTAAAGAACAATAGTTTAAATAGAAAAGCAGACAGTTGACGAATTGCCTCGTCAGCTGTCTGCTTTTGTGTTGTCAAAACATTTTACTTGCTCTGGGACGCGTTTCATAAATTATACTCGAACTATCAAGAAGGAGGGCTTACCTATGCATACTTATGTGAAAGTTTTGGGAACATCAAGCACTTGTTTTTACGCGTTGGTAGATTGTAATGAAAATAAATTAGTTTTAAAAAGTTTTCAAGGCCTGAACAAACCAGTGACAGAAGAAATCGATATCAACCAGTTGACGTATTTAACCAAAGACACATTTTGGGGTGGACAACGGATTAGTTTTTATTATCAAGAAAAGTTGTATCAATTTTATGAATGTGGACCAGCTGTGATAGACTATTTACAAGAAAAACTTTTCGTTTAAGGCAGGTGGATCGACATCGTGGCAACTATTCGAGATATTGCACGTTTGACAGGCTATTCCGTTTCGACTATTTCTCGAGTTATTAATGAACACCCTTATGTGGATGAAAGAAAACGAGCAGAAATTTTAGCAGTCATGAAGGAACTAGATTATATTCCTAATGCAAATGCACGAACATTAAGTTATGGAGAAACGAAAAATTTAGGGGTCATTTTACCTTATACTAATCATCCCTACTTTGATCAGCTGATTAGCGGAATCACTGAGGCAGCCTTTGATTCCAATTATAAAGTCACTTTATTACCAACAAATTATCAAATAAGTCGTGAAAACGCGTATCTCGAAGAATTTGCAGCAAAAAGATTTGATGGACTAGTCATAACATCACGTGCTAATTCATTAGAAACACTGAAAGCATATCAAAAATATGGTCCTATTATTTTTTGTGAAGAAATCAAAGATGAAAAGTCAAGTTGCGTATTTATTGATCGGGAGCAGTCGATTATAGAAGCGTTGGGATATTTACAAAAAGTTGGTGTCAAAAAATTGGGTGTTACTTTAGGAAGGAGTAGCCGAATCAGTTTCAATTCTAAAATCACTTTACAATTATGTCGGAAACTCTATCCAAATTTTGAAGAAGAAATGGTTTTCTGGGATTGTATTGGGTTGGAAGATGGAATCAAGGCAGGTGCCTTCTTTAATGATCATCCAGTAGACGGCATTTTTACGAATGCAGATATGGTTGCAGCTGGCATTTTCAAAGCATTTCCTAAAGGTCGAGCGCCTAAATTAGTTGGCAGAGATAATCTGTATGTGAGTGAGCTATTGAGCTTTTCCACCATTGATCATCACTTGAAAAAGTGTGGGGAAATGGCATTTTACTTATTTTTGAAAAAGAGACCTGAACAAATCAAGATTCCATATGAATTTATTCAAAGATAAAGGTAATTGGAACAAACAAATAGCAAAAATGATTAGTGATTTTAAGAGGTCAGGTTAGACCATAATAAAAAAGACTGGAATAGCTTTACGTGATGCTATAAAAAGTTCGATTTTCAAATGGAACTTTTTGTGGACACTTGAGCATGCTATCCCGGTCTTTTTCTTCGGATAAATCAAAATAGATTGGAATGAAATAATCCATTCGCCTTTTCCCAGAACAGATAAAGAGTCAGAAATTAATCATTATTTATTAGTATAATATTGAATGATTTCATTCAATGCTTTGGTTGCACCATTCCCGCTGTGCTCATCATAATAAGCGGTAAAGCGCTCATCTGCCACATACATTTGTCCTAAGCCTTGGTGAGCTTGTGGTGTATAAGTAGACCAACTAAATGTTAACCATTCTTTGTGCGCGTCAAAAATAGCTTTCGCTAGTGGTTGATCCAGTTCCGGCTGTGTAAGATAAGTTGTTAAATCTGCGAAAAGCTGTTCCTCAATTGCCTGCATTGCTTGGAATTGTTTCTCAGTCATATTTGCCCATTTATGATTGGCTTTCTCGACTGTTTTTTCGCCATATTTTTCTCGAATCTCATGCCCAAATTGTTCTTCATTTTCGCTGATTTTTTGTTGTTTGAATCCTTCGAATTTTTCTTGGTCTGACATGGTTATTCCTCCTTCGTAACTAGTAAGTGTTTTTTGAACAGTTGCCAAAAGGGCGTCGATTTGTGCACGTTTCTTTAATAGCAGTTGTTGATGGTTACGTAATGCTTGCTGTTGATCAAAGTCTGGTTGGTTTAGTAATTCCTGAATTTGTCCAAGTTTGAACTCAAGTGAGCGATAAAATAAAATCTGTTGGAGTCGATCAATTTCTTTTGCACCATAGATGCGATAACCAGAGGAGTTAATCTTAGCTGGTTTGAGCAATCCAATTTCATCATAGAAGCGTAATGTTCGGGGGCTAACACCAGATAACTCTGCTATTTTTTTAATTGTATATTCCATTTTTTCCCTCCTGACAATTGCTAGAATACTCCCTCACGTAACGAGAAGGTCAAGGAAAAATTTCAAAATCCTATTAAAAATTATGTTATACTATTTTATAAGAAAAAGAAAAGGAGAAATCAATGAACATTGTTTTTTCAGATATTGATGGCACGTTTCAAGAGTTAGGTAAAGAAATCCCATCGATTAATCGCGAAGCCATTCAAGCACTGCAAGCAAAAGGAGATCATTTCGTTTTTGTCACAGGACGTGGATATGACTTAGTCAAGCAAATGAATGATGAATTGTTAATTGATTGTGATGTTATTTTTGGAAATGGTGCAGGCATTAAAAAAGTAGGTGAGCCTGAGCGTTACACCAGCACACTAACGCACCAAGAAACAAAAGAAGTGATTGACATTTTAGAAGAACAAGAAATTTTATACTTTATCCATACAGATCGTGGTGTGGTGATACGCCCCACAAAAGAATACACGAAACAGCTAAGTGCGTTGCGAGAATCACTAGAAAAACTTGGAGAACAAGGTAAACGAATCATGGATTATAAGGAACAATATTTTGAAAACGATTGCGTACATACGGAAGATATTGCAAAATATCTTTCTGAAAGACCTGAAATAATCGTGGTCAAAATCGAATTGATGGAAGCCGATGACGAGCGTCATGAGGTGATTCGATCTTCTTTACAAGAAACAGAGTTACTGGTATTCCATTCATTTATAAAGACCTTAGAAATTGTGCATCCTAATAGTACAAAAGGAAGTGCTATCACCAATTACTTATCGGATTATCCGTTAGCGACCAGTTATGGTATTGGGGACGGAGAAAACGATTTAGCTATGTTAGCTGTCGTTGATGTGCCTGTTGCTGTGGAAAATGCTGCAATCAATGTAAAAGAAAATAGTCATGTGATTGCGCCAAGTTGCAGTGAAGGTGGCGTCGGTCAATTTATTTTTGAACATGTTCTATAAATAAAAAGAAAAAGAGGGATGAGATGAAATTAGTTGAAACACCAATCAATAGCAATCTAAATATCAAGACATTTTACCCAAAAATAGTAAATTTCTTTTTTGACAATCAAGCAATCAACTATTACAAATTCTACTCACTAGATCGTACACAAATTTTATATGTAGATACATATGACAAGATTCAGTTGGTGATGATTAATACGAAAAAGAAGATCACAAAACAAGAAATCGACTATGCTATTCGTCGAATCTTGAAAGTAGCACGTGAAGAGGTATCTGTTCACGTCGGAGTCAAACAAGAATTGGAACGCGCTGGTCTCCAATTCAAACGTCCGAATAAAGATATTGTGATCATTGAACAAAACGTAGCCAATACTTAATAAAAAACTTCTCAGCTTTTTACTGAGAAGTTTTTTATTTTTGAACAATTTCTTTCCAAAAATGAAAATATTGTTCAGCTAAGCAAATCGTTGAAATCTGTTCCCACTGGATAAAATGCTCATCAAGATAGAAGCCATCAGGTGTGATGGTTGGTTGAACAAATCCTTCTGCATAACTATGGTCCAAACGCTCAACGATAATCTTTTGCTTTGCGATATAAGCAGTGATAATAACTGTTTCAAAGTGTTGTGTGATTGTACGCATAACAGCCTCCTTCATTGTATTGTCCAAACAGATTATACAAACGAAATAATTATAACGAGTTACACTCTTTAATAAACTAATTAGAACATACGTTCGTACACCTGTCAATCCATTCATAGAAGAAAAATGAAAATAATTGAAGAATGTGAAGTTGATATTTTCGGAAAAAAATCAAGTTTTCTTTTCCTATTTCGTTTTTTTGATATAATGGTTAGGAAATGAAAAATTGCCAAGAGGAGTATTAAACAGATGAATAAAATTTACCCAGATGACAGTTTGACGCTACACACTGATTTGTACCAAATCAATATGATGCAGACATACTGGGAATTAGGTCGTGCAGATTTACATGCCGTTTTTGAATGTTACTTTCGAGAAATGCCTTTTAACCATGGTTATGCTGTCTTTGCTGGTCTGGAACGTTTGGTTCAGTATTTAGAAAACTTAACTTTCAGCGAATCAGATATTGATTATTTACGAGAAGTGGGTGACTACCCAGAAGACTTCCTTATTTATTTAAAAGAATTTAAATTTAAAGCAACTGTTCGATCAATGCTTGAAGGCGAAATCGTCTTCAACAATGAACCACTTATCCAAGTAGAAGGACCACTGGCACATTGTCAATTGGTCGAAACAGCGCTACTGAATATGGTCAATTTCCAAACATTGATTGCTACGAAAGCAGCCCGAATCAAATCCGTTATTGGTGATGATCCACTATTGGAGTTTGGGACAAGACGTGCGCAAGAACTTGATGCGGCAGTTTGGGGAACACGTGCGGCCTTCATTGGTGGTGCCGATGCGACAAGTAATGTGCGTGCTGGAAAAATTTTTGGTATTCCTGCAAGTGGAACACATGCTCATTCATTGGTTCAATCCTATGGAAACGATTATGATGCCTTCATAGCTTACGCAAAAACACATAAAGACTGTGTCTTTTTAGTAGATACGTACAATACATTGAAGTCTGGTGTGCCAAGTGCGATTCGAGTAGCGAGAGAAATGGGCGATAAAATCAATTTCCAAGGTGTTCGAATCGACAGTGGTGATATGGCATATATTTCAAAACGTGTGCGTGAACAACTAGACGCGGCAGGATTTACTGATGCAAAAATCTATGCTTCTAACGATTTAGATGAAGCAACAATTCTAAATTTAAAAATGCAAAAAGCCAAAATCGACGTTTGGGGTGTAGGAACTAAGTTGATTACGGCGTATGATCAACCGGCATTAGGAGCGGTGTTCAAATTAGTATCGATTGAAAACGAAGAGGGACAAATGATTGATACCATCAAATTATCTAGCAACGCAGAAAAAGTAACAACGCCAGGGAAAAAGCAAGTTTGGCGTATCACACGGAACTTTGATGGAAAATCTGAAGGTGACTATGTCACATTGTGGAATGAAGATCCTCGTAAGGAAGAAGAAATCTTCATGTTCCATCCTGTTCACACATTCATCAATAAAACGGTACGTGATTTTTCTGCGCGTCCGATGTTACAAGATATTTTCATTGAAGGTAAGTTGGTCTATGCATTGCCAAGTTTAAATGAAATCAAAGAGTATGCACGTGAAAATCTGGATTCTCTATGGGAAGAGTATAAACGTGATTTGAACCCACAAAAATATCCAGTTGATCTATCAACAGAATGCTGGAATCATAAGATGTCTATTATGGAACGAATGAAAAAAAGTGTTGCTGACCTACACAATGAAGCATGAGTAAAATCGCTGAGGGGGAACAAACATGAGTTTACAACAAGAAATCATCAAAGAATTAGGCGTGAAACCTGTCATTGATGCGCAAGTAGAAATTCGTCGAAGTGTAGATTTTTTGAAAGACTACTTAAAAAAATACCCATTTATCAAAACATTTGTTTTAGGAATCAGTGGCGGACAAGATTCAACTTTAGCTGGCCGTCTGGCACAATTAGCAATGTCTGAAATGCGTGAAGAAACACAAGATGACAGCTATCAATTTGTTGCTGTACGCTTACCTTACGGCGAACAAGCGGATGAAGAAGATGCAAAAGCTGCATTGGATTTTATCCAGCCTGATGTGAGTTTGAGTGTTGATATCAAACCAGCTGTAGATGCACAAGTTTCTTCATTAGTTGAAGCAGGCATTGAAATCAGTGACTTTAACAAAGGAAATATCAAAGCACGTCAACGAATGATTACCCAATATGGCGTTGCTGGTGCGAAATTTGGTGCCGTCTTAGGGACAGACCATGCCGCAGAAAATATTACAGGATTCTTTACAAAGTTTGGTGATGGTGGGGCGGATATCTTACCACTTTTTCGTTTGAATAAACGACAAGGAAAAGCCTTATTAAAAGAACTAGGTGCTCCAGCCGAACTGTACACTAAAATCCCAACAGCTGACTTGGAAGATGGTAAACCATTGATTGCGGATGAAGTTGCTTTAGGTATCACTTATGATCAAATCGATGATTATTTAGAAGGAAAAGAAATTCCTGAACATGCGCAAGAAACCCTTGAAGCTTGGTGGAATAAAACCAAACATAAACGTCATCTGCCAATCACAGTTTTCGATGACTTTTGGAAGTAAAGGCTGTGAAGAAGTCTGAGAATTGAAAAATTCTCGGACTTCTTTTTTTGTTCCGAGCAAGTTATGCTTTGCAAGGCCCGATAAAGAAATACAAAGAATAGCGGAAACCAGTATAATAAAGGAAAAACCAAAAAGATGTGAGTAATATGTTTCGAAGAAGTTTTCAATTATTAGCAAGTATTAGCAAAGAAAACCAATTATAAAATTGAAAAAATAATCATTTAGTAGGTGAAGGAAAATGACACAAAAAATCAAACTAGTAATGAGTGATATCGACGGAACGATTTTAACTAGTCAACACAAAATTGATGACAAATTAGCTGTTCGTTTGAAACAGCTCAAAGCTAAAAAGATTCCTTTTGTCTTGGCATCTGCCAGATCTCCTAAGGGAATGCATGCCATTGCTAAAAAATTGGAAGTCACTGAATACCCAATGGCTTGTTACAATGGTGCCCTGATTGTTCGAGAGGTAGAAGACGATCCGTTTCAACAAATTTTTAGTCAAGAATTAAATGTAGAAGAAACGCTTCAACTTATTGAACTTTTAACGAAAGAATTCAAAAATATCTCAATCAGTTTGTATTCAGGAAGCGATTGGTACGTAGAGTCGGTTGATGATTGGATAGAACAAGAAGCTGCCATCACGAAACTGGAACCAATTGTAGCTAATCTTAACCAATTGCTTTTAGAACAAAGACTGCCAGTGCATAAGCTATTATTGATAGGATCAACTCCAGAAGTTGAGCAGCTAAAAGAAGTTTGCGAATCATTAAATCTGGAAACTAGTTCATTTTATTTATCAAAGGAAAATTATCTTGAAGTTACTCACTATCAAGTATCGAAGGAAAAAGCGTTAACGACTGTGGCAGATTATTATCAAATTCCTTTAGAAAACACGATGGCAATTGGGGATAACTTTAATGATCTTCCTATGATCAAACTATCTGGAATGGGTGTGGCAATGGGCAATGCACCGGAAGAAGTGATTAAAGAGGCAGATATCCAAACCTTGACTAATGATGAAAATGGTGTATCAGAAGCATTGTTGAATCAGATTCTTTTGAAAGAAATTTGATTGTATTTTTTATGAAGAAAACAAACTGTTTTGCTTAGAAAACGAATGGAATAACAACGGGTGACTAATAGAAGTTAATTCTTGTCTAAATTTCGGTAATCAGAGATACTGATAAAAAGGAGGCGATTTTATGTACCGAATTTCGTTCGTTGATGAGATTGCAGAGGAACAGTTGAAACAATTAGAAGGACCATTTTTTGAACGTACGAATAAACAAAACGCGCATGGCTTGCTTGTAAGAAGCTCGGTCGTTGAAGAAGACTGGATAAGTCCAGAATTGCTAGCGATTTCAAGAGCCGGTGTGGGTGTCAACACGATCCAGGTACAAAAAGCCACTGAAAATGGCACGATTGTGATGAATACTCCTGGTGTGAATGCGAATGCAGTTAAAGAATTAGTTCTAAGCTGTTTGTTTTTGTCTGTTCGCCCGATTACCAAGGCAAGCGAGATGGTTCAAGGATTAGAGGGAGAAGATTTATTAGAACAAGCAGAAGCAAATCGAAAACCGTTTGTTGGTCAAGAATTGCAAGGCAAAGTGATTGGCTT
Source organism: Candidatus Enterococcus courvalinii (assembly GCF_017315945.1). Taxonomy (GTDB): domain Bacteria; phylum Bacillota; class Bacilli; order Lactobacillales; family Enterococcaceae; genus Enterococcus_B; species Enterococcus_B courvalinii. Next base: position 52,628 of record NZ_JAFLWI010000001.1, on the reverse strand, counting down.
ACTGGGATTGGGTTCAATTGGAAGAGAAGTTGCTCGAATCTGTTATGAATTAGGCATGGAAGTCTTGGGCTATGCTAGAAGAGACCATGAGTTAGACTACGTGGAACAATTACCCTTGCCCGATATTTTACGTTTATCTGATTTCGTCGTGATTATGTTGCCTTCGACACCGGAAACAAACGGTTTATTGGGGGAGGAACAGTTATCTTTAATGAAAGAAGAAGCTGTTTTGATTAATGTTGGACGAAGCGAAATTGTGGATAATACAGCACTTTTACAAGTTATTGAGGATGGAAAATTGGCAAAATACATAACAGATTTTCCAGCACAAGAATTTTTAGGAAATGAAAAAATCATGATGCTTCCGCATATGGGTGGGTCCACACAAGAAGCTCTAGCGGATAGCAGTCGCGAAGCTATTCGGGCATTACGAAACTATTTGCTATTTGGAACAGTTCGTTCATCTGTTAATTTTCCAACTGTGCGGATGAGTTTTCGTGCGCCGTACCGCTTTACAATTTTCTATCAAAAAAGACAAGGTATCTTATCTGAAGTTTTTAAGATTTTAGAGGAAAATGTCTTGCCGATTGGTAATATGACGCGTAATCAAAAAGAAGAGTATGTCTATACACTTATAGATATTGAGAGTACAGATGTCCAAAATTTATTAGAAGCTAAACGTCAGTTGGAAACAATCGCAGATGTCAAACGCGTGCGTTTATTAGCTCATCCACAAGTATAATCAAGTTATTTTTATTTTCTTAATTAGCCAGTGACTGCTTTACTTTCAAATTTGATGCTACTAAAATAAGAGAGTGAGTCAAATTTAAAAAAATCGTTTAAGCTCGTAAAGTAGACGATGAAGGAGCAATTAATTGAAGAAAAGAATAAGTAATCTTTCACTCAAACAAAAAAGTATCATTCGAATTAGTTTGACTACGATTGGTGTGATTATTTTAGTTGCCTTGAGTAATTTATTTTTACAATGGTGCCAAAATGATCTGTCTTATGATTTAGCATTGAAATTTGCGTTTTCTTGGCATACAGAAAAGTTTATTTTAGCTTGTCTGGTTTTATTCGTTTTTCTAGCCTTTCTCAGTAGCGTTGCCGGTTCAGTTTTGGTTGGTTCTATTTTGTATACAACGATTATCGGGATTTTAGGGATAGCTGACTATTTAAAGATGAGTTATCGACAAGAGCCTATTTATCCTGATGATATCAAAATGATTACTGAACTCGGTTTGTTGAGAGAAATGGCAGGCTCAACGACATTTTTTGTCTTAATGGGGATTGCTGGATTAGCAATCATTTTATTTGCTTGGGCGTTATACCGGAGTTTCAAAAAAGGACGTCGTTTTCAGCTTGTACGGGGAACTATTTTTGTGCTGTCTATTATTTTATTGTTGTATATCGGTAGTTTTAATAACCCAAATAATCTCTTGCGAAAAGCATACAATAAAACCGCTTTATGGATTCCTTATAGCCAGAAAATGAATTACTATAACACAGGTTTTATTGGCGGTTTTCTTTATAATCTACAAGTTGAAGCAATGGATGAACCAAAGGGCTACTCCAAAGAAAAAGTAGCAGAAATAACTAAAAATTATCAGAAGATAGCTGATAAGAAAAATCAAACAGTTGATGAAGAACAACCGAACATCGTTTATGTAATGAGCGAAAGCTTTTCTGATCCTAGTCACTTAAACGGAATCGAAGTTTCAGGAAATCCACTGCAAGATTATTATGACATCGCGAATCAAACCTATAGTGGCAAAATGTTATCCCAAAATTACGGGGGCGGGACTGCCAATATTGAATTTGAAGCGTTAACTGGTTTTTCAATGGAACTGTTTAATGCACAATTAACAACTCCGTACACGATGTTAGTTCCTAAAATGACAAAATTTCCATCATTGGTTTCCAATTTAGCAGCGCAAAATTATCAAACGACAGCAATTCATCCTTATAACACATCAATGTATAAGCGTGAAGATGTGTATGATGTTTTGGGATTTGATTCGTTCATCAGTGAAAAAGAGATGAAATACACAGAAAAGCTCCAAAACAATCCTTACATTTCAGATAAAGCAGCGTATCAAGAAGTCTTATCTATTTTAAAACAGCAAGATTCACCACAATTTGTTCATTTGGTGACAATGCAAACACATATGCCTTATGGTGGAAAGTATCCGGATACTACTTACGATGCTCAGACGAGTGATGGAAGTGATACGGATAATTTAACTAATTATTTGCAAGATGTTGCTTATAGTAGTGAGGCACTGAAAGAATTTGTCAATTCTCTACAAGATGTTTCGCGAAGAACCTTAGTTGTTTTTTGGGGAGATCACCTTCCTGGTATTTACTCGGAAACAATTCAGGGAGCAAATGATGAACAAACTTTACATGAAACGCAATTTTTAATGTTTGATAGTGCAGGAAAATTAACGAGTCAAGCTACTCATGATGCTATTAGTAGTCCATTTTATTTTGCCGCTAACTTATTGGAACAAACAAATCAAGCAACAACTGGTTTTTATCAATTATTATTAGACGTGGAGAAAGTTTTACCTGCTTTTGAACGAGGCTTGTATTATCAGAATGGACAATGGCGTAAAGAAGCACAATTAAATGAGCAACAACAAAAATTATATGAGGATTATCAAATGATTCAGTATGATATTGTTTCTGGTAAGCAATATAGTTTACAGGATGGTTTTTTTGAAAAATAGTGGTTGAAGTGAAAGGGAACAAGTCGAGAAATAAACTTGTCAGAAAATAGTAAAAACAGGTACAATAAAGGGTAGATAAACGGAGAAAGTAGGGAATTACATGTTACCAAATATTGGTTATTATGTTCAATCAGTCGACAATATTGTGAAACAAACAGAAGAAATTGGTGAGCAAATGCATCCCAAATACGAAATGATTCGTCAAGCAATTGATGAAAAGAAAGTAGCAGAATTAAATTCAGAACAACTAACAGAAGTTGTTCAATTGTTTGAAGCTGGAACAAAGCAATACCGAGCAATGTTGAAAAAAGTAAGTGCTTTACGTCCCCCAGCAAAAGTGATGGGAATCCACAAAAAATTTGAACGTGCCTATCTTTCTTATGTGGCTGGTTGTGAAGAAATGATTCAAAGTATTGATATTGAAAAAGGAATTGATACGGATTTATTTGAAGCTTCAGAAAAAAAACAAGACCAAGCAACAGATGATATTTCATTAGCAATCCAAAAAATGACTAATCTTTTGATGAAAAAATAAAATAAACATAAAACTAGAGTTATTTAATCTAAATATAACGTTTTTTTTATGATAAGCGTTACTCACTGCTATATGATAAAAGCATAACCAACAACAACCTTTATTTACTCTCATTGAGTAAGTAGCCTTTTCCACCGAGCCTAACCAACTCGGTGGTTTTTTTATGCACAAAGATTTGTTCAATTCCGAAGGAGCCATGCTAAAATGCCAATTATTCGAAAAAAAGAAGATGTGACAAGAATTTTGTCGCATCTTCTTAAGGAGATAGTATTAAATAGGGGAAGAGTGTTTGTCATATGTTTTATCCGTTTGTTATCTGTTCAGAGCTGATCGCTTTGTGCCACAACCTTTTTCACGGTGTTCCCAAAGCAACTCCTCCATATAACTTGCATCCACTTCAAAATATGGAAAGCTATTTTGAGTGCGTGTTCGTTATCTGTTCAGAGCTAATCGCTTTGTGCCACAACCTTTTTCACGGTGTTCCCAAAGCAACTCCTCCATATAACTTGCATCCACTTCAAAATATGGAAAGCTATTTTGAGTGCGTGTTCGTTATCTGTTCAGAGCTGATCGCTTTGTGCCACAACCTTTTTCACGGTGTTCCCAAAGCAACTCCTCCATATAACTTGCATCCACTTCAAAATATGGAAAGCTATTTTGAGTGCGTGTTCGTTATCTGTTCAGAGCTGACCGCTTTGTGCCACAACCTTTTTCAGTTTTCAACATTTCTGACATAGTTATCAAAATAATCTTCTAGATCTTTTTTTAATTGTTGATAGTCTGCCTCAGTATACTCTTTATCTTCAATTTTCCCCTGAAAAAAAGGAATATTCAAGTCTTCACGCAAACGATCTAACACATCCTGTTGGTTCATGTTCCTCGCTTCTTTCTTCATCTATAGTTCTCTTTGAATCCATCTATAAGCTGTGAAAAATAGCAGTCAGATGTTCAAAGTTTTGTTTCATAATAGTCAATTTGCTATAAAGTAAAGCAGTATTAGAATCTTCATTGAAGAAGACTTGCTTGAGCTCAGCATAAAACTGATGAAAAGCATCAAAGAATTTGCTGACTTCTTTGATTTGTAATTCTGGATGTAGCTGAGTATATAATCTTGCTGTTTGAGCAAGACTGTACAGCTCGTTGGTAACAACAATTACACGATTTTTTTCATAACGTGGGCTAGTAATCAATTCGTACAAGGGAAGACACTTATTATAAAGTTCAGAAAGGCTGTCTAATAGATACTCTTCGGGTGATTTTTGAATCATAAAAATTTCCTCCTTTGAAGAATAGGTTAGTTTTGGTCGAAATAAACGCACACACATTCAGGTGCATAAATATCTTTTTGTAGTAATGTCAACTGACCAGTTTGACCATCACGTGTAAATAAAGTTAAGTTGTCACTATTTTGATTGGCACAAACTAAAAACTCATTTGTTGGATCCAAGGCGAAGTCACGCGGGAAATCGCCTTCTGTTGAAACATTTTGAATAGTAGAAAGCTGTTCACCATTATCAGAAATCTCATAGACTGTGATTGAGTTATGCCCGCGATTAGAAGCATATAAGAAACGGCCATCATTTGAAATTCGGATAGCAGCCCCACCATTTTCATCTGAAAAATCTTTTGGCAAAGTTGAAATTTTTTGTAGTTCTGTAAAAGAACCATCTTCTTGATAAGCAAGGACGCTTACAGTACTGTCTAATTCACCAAATAAATAGGCAACTGGTTGAGTCGGGTGGAAAACTAAATGACGAGGGCCTGTTCCAGGCTCAGCAACGAAAGTCGCAGCTAAGGTTAACTTGCCACTTTCTGCAACATCATAAGTGTACACTCGATCAGTTCCAAGGTCACAAACAACCAGGCGTTGGTCAGGTGCTAGATCAGTGTAATGGACATGTGCATGGTCTTGATTTTTGTGTGGTCCAGTTTCTTCTTGATGATAAAGCGATTCGACAGCTTCAATACCACCATTATCTAAAATACGATAAACATTTACTTCACCTTTATGATAATTTGCGCCATACACTAGTTGGCGTGTTTCATCTACAGCTACATAACAAAGAGGTGCTCCTTCTTCTGTTACCGCATTCAAAAAGTGATAATTTGAATCGTATGCGCCTGCGCCACCTAATCCATCAACTGTTGTGACAGTGTATAGATTCTTTGCATTACTCTTTGCTAAATAGGTAGGACTTGCTTCTTTAGCCACTAAAGATAGTCCAAATAATTCTTTTTTTTCAGTATCAAGATCGATTGTATAAATTCCTTCACTTACTCGGCGTGTATAAGTACCCAAAATGATTTTTTCAATCATTTGATTCCCTCCTAAAAAAATGAAATTGTTTTCTTTTTTATTTTAGCATACAACTGTTCTTGGCGGATAATGAAAGAGAATATGCTATAATATTTTTGAGCGTAGCAATACGCTATAGGAAGAAAAACACTGTTCATTATGATAGTAATCAAAGGAGAGATCAAGATGATTCAAGCCAATGTAGTAGAAATTGGACCAGAAGCAATTAATGAAGAAGAACCAATGCTGATTTTATTTAACAACACAGCAACAACTACTTTACGAAACTACTCGATTATCCAAGAATTTTTAAATAAAGAACCCTTTAAGTTAGAATCTGGAAAAACAATTCGATTTGATGAACAAGAATATACGATTGAACATGTCGGAACGACCGCTAATCAAAATTTAGAAACAGTTGGTCACGTAACGCTAGTGTTTGATGAGCATCAACCAGATAATACGATTGTTAATGGTGTGTATTTGAATCCCTATCAACTTCCAGAAATTCATTTGGGAACACAAATTTATTATCAGTAGGAGGGGCATATGGAGGAAAAAAATAAAAAAGGAAAACCGATTTCCTGGTTCTGGAAATGGTTTTTAAATAACCAAGTAGTAACGGCATTATTAGTTGTTCTACTTTTATTAGTAATCGTTTTTCTTTTTACGAAAGTGTCATACTTGTTTGAACCTGTGTGGCAGTTTTTAGCCATCGTCGGTTTACCAATTATTTTAGCAGGAATTTTATATTATTTGATGAATCCTGTAGTGGACTATTTGGAAAAGAAAAAAGTTCCTAGAATTTACAGTATTATTGGCTTGTTTGTCGTTGTAGTGGCATTGATTGTTTGGGGAATCGTAGTGATTGTACCAAAAATCCAAGAGCAATCTGTTAGCTTTGCTAGTAATTTTCCACAATATGTCGACACGATAGATGATAAATTAACAGAAATCTTACGTGATCCTTTGTTCAATCAATTTCGTGAACAACTTGAGACTGCAGGGGATAAAATTATTAATTCTGCTGGCGATTTGATTAAGAACCTTTCAAAAACGACCGTTCAAAGTGTTGGAAGTATCGTAGGTGCGGTAGCAACAGTTATTGTTGCAATTATGACGATGCCATTTATTTTGTTTTATTTATTAAAAGATGGACGACAATTAGCACCTTATTTTGTTAAATTTTTACCAACACGCATGAGAAAACCAACTTTGAAAGTATTAGGTGAAATGAATGATCAAGTATCTTCTTATATTAGAGGACAATTGACAGTAGCTTTTGCTGTTGCAATCATGTTTATTATTGGTTTTTCGATTATTGGATTGGAGTATTCAGTGACGTTAGGTATTGTTGCAGGATTTTTAAATCTAATTCCATATTTGGGCTCATTTTTAGCTATGATTCCTGCGATCTTTCTTGGGATTGTAGCAGGACCGTTGATGTTGGTAAAAGTAATTATCGTTTTTATTGCTGAGCAAACGATTGAAGGACGATTGATTTCACCGTTAGTTTTAGGTAATCAATTAGCAATTCATCCCGTAACGATTTTATTAGTCTTGTTAACTTCTGGAAAACTGTTTGGAATTGTAGGAGTAATCCTAGGAATACCCGTTTATGCGGCGGCCAAAGTAATCATTACACATATTTTTGAATGGTACACAACGATTTCTTCATTGTATGAAGATGATCCAATTGAAGCACCGAAGAAAGAGTAGACAGTTATCTAAAAAATCAAAAAGACACACAACTAAAAACAGCAGACAAGGATCTAAGGCTAGATCACTGTCCGCTGTTTTTTCTTTTGATGAAAAGGGAAATGCGTGGTTTAGAATTCTTTTCCTAATTGAGCAGCTTTGTCTAATGCTTCTTGCATTAATTCTTCTGCACGATCAGGTGTGTAGTCGATTCCTTCAATAAATAATTGATTGATTTCGTCGATTCCAATAAAGTTCAAGATTCCTTTAACATATTGTGAAGCAAAATCTTGCCCTTGATAAATACCACCATTTGATTGGATGTGTAAAGCTTTCTTCCCTTGAACTAATCCTTGAGGACCATTTTCTGTGTATTTGAATGTTTTACCAGCCACATTGACTGTGTCAAACCAAGCTTTTAAACGTGTTGGGATATTTAGGTTCCAAAGTGCGTTAGCAATGACGATTTTATCAGCAGCTAAAAATTGTTCAGTTAACTCATTAAAGCGCGCAATTTTATGTTGTTGATTCTCAGTTAATTCTGAGAAGTCTGCTCCAGTACGAAGAACTTCCCAACCGGATAACAATTCTTCATCAATTTCAGGAATATCATCACGATAAAGATCAAGAATAGTGATTTCATCTTCTGGATGATTTTCTTTATAGCTAGTTAAAAATGTAGAAAGAGCTTTAACTGAGCGTGATTCTTCAGCAGTTAAAGGATGGCCTTTGACAATTAATACTGATGACATAATGATTCAATCTCCTTTTTTGTAAACATACTTGTTATGTTCAAGACTAACAAGGCTAGTTTACTCGAAAAAGAAAAGGCTATCAAGGTTTAAAAACAAAGAATATTTATTTTAGTGTTTTTTCTTTCAAACTAAATCATACTTGAATCTAGAGTAAAGAATAACTTGTTTATACTGTTTTACCTCGACATCGGTAAAAGTATATTGGAAATGTCTGATTTGCTTGGCTATAATTTAGTTATTCCACCATGTTGATTTGGGATGCATATCTCAAATAACCCCACAAGTGGGAGAGTTGATTTTTTTCTTACATACTTGTAGCAAATCATCACTCTTTCATTAGAGTTGCTGTTAGTTCATTGTTTTTACAAGAAAGATAGCCGAAGTGACTTCTCATATTCTAAGTTCGTCTGGCTGGCAAACGGGTTTTCTTTTTCTATGAGAACAATGAACTAACTAAGACAGAAAAGGTGGGAAACCCTTACTCACTTATTTTTAAAAGAAACAGTGCATTCGTTTAACGAATGTGCTGTTTCTTTTTTTTGTATAAGTTGAAGCAACGAAACGTATAGGACAGAATTATTTTTATTGTATCTTTAGCTTTTATATAAGTAGTCATTTAAATCTGGAAAGAAATGCTGAGCGTCTTGATAGCCCAACCAATACAGGTTTTCTAGCTTGGCTATATTTCCTTCTAAACGCCCAACATTCACTGGTACGGAAGGGCTTATACAAAATACTTTCCTATCTTCCACAAGTTGGGTGAGGTCATCACATTGTTTATTGTACATAGCAGGTCTGTTTTTCATTGCTTGTTTAAGTGCAGGATATTGTTTTAGAAGGTTTGAGTGACTTAATAGCTTATTATTTTTCTTAACGTTCTTTCTATATGATGTTTCACGAGTTCGAATAACGATTATTTTCTTGTATCCTTGGTCTATTGCCCATCTGTAAGGAATCGAATCGACAATCCCACCATCTAAATAGAGTGAGTCCCCAATAATAACTGGTTTTGAAATAAACGGCATACTAGCCGAAGCCTTGATAGTTAAGGCATAGTCAAGACTCGTATCTTTATCAAAATAGCAGGGTCTTCCTGTTTTGATGTCAGTAGTTGTTGCGATAAATCGACGATCTTTTGATAAAAAGCGTTGCTTATCAAATGGGTAAAATTGATTGACTCTATTTAGTACAAAATCAAATCCAATTAAACCTTTGTTGTGCACCATTGCTTTAAAGCCAACGTAGCGACTGTCATGTCGATAGGTTAGATTAATATTGATTGATCGACCTATTTGCCCAGATACATAGTTCATGCCAGTTAAAGCGCCAGCAGAACAACCAACCGTACATTCAAAGTTTAGTTCTTGCTCCATTAAGAAGTCGGCTACTCCCTGAGCATAGATTCCTCGAAAAGCGCCACCTTCAATTACTAAGCACCCTTTGGTAATGGAGGTTGACGCTCGACCATTTGGTAATTTGTTGAAATTAGAACTTTTCCTCAAGATACACCACCTCCTTCTATTTTTTGTTAGTCGACATTAAATAATAAACTATTGATACGATTACTCCCGTAATGGCAAGTAAGGACATCACCCAAAATGAAATCTTCATATTGTAGCTGTTACTTAAAATGCCTACTAAAATGGGTAACAAAGTCATGCCAATTGCATAAATCGCTTGGAAAATTCCCATTGCGCTCGATTTTTTTGAGTCAGGTATGCTAGCCATAGCTTCTGATGTTAGTAAAGAAAATAAGATGCCTGTTCCGACTCCTGGAATAACCTGTAATAAGAAAATCAATAAAATACTTGGCGCTAAAGGAATGAAAAAACAGTAGGCTGCTAATAAAGCGAAAGATAGAATCACTGTCGCTGCAGTCTTTTTTTGATTGAAATTAGACATGGAAGCCAGTTTGGAAAAAGTAACGGCGGACAACATATAAATAATAGATGAGAGACCAACTTCAAGACCGCTGGCACCCATACTTGCAATTACTTGATTAGTGAAAGACATTGTTGCAGCCATTTGGATTCCTTGTTGAATCAAAGCTAGACAAGCAAACAAAAGCAACTTGCCATTTAAACCAACTCTTAATAATTCTCCAACTGTATGTTGTTCAGAAACAGGCTGACTGTTTTCTAATCTTGTAGAAATAGCGAAGCCAATCAAGCCGGCAATAATACTTAACAGACAAATGTAACGCATACCAAGGTGATTATAGAATAAACTACTAGTAAGAAACCCTAATAAAATCCCCATGTTATTGGCCATAATGATTTTGGCAGTGGCTGAACCTTGATTGAAACCATCATGTAGACTCATGAAGTACACCATGAAAGAAATCCAAGTGGCACTGGCAAAACCGGACAACACATTTCCAATCAGAAATCCAATTGCATTGGGTAGGAAAAATCGAAATAGTGAAGCTACACCCGCTAAAAGAGTTCCGATTTCAATCAATCGTTTATGATTGGGTCTTAAATCGGCAATCACACCTACTGGAATACGCAAGACCATTTGTGAGATACCGTAAGCTCCTACGATAATACCGATAAAACTTGTGGCAACATTCATAGACGCAAGAAAGGGTGTTTGAAATGGAATATATACATATTGTGCAAACCAAAAAAATACGACGATAATTAATAAAGTTGTTTGTTCCTTTTTAATAATAAACACTTCCATCTAATTTTAAGAATAAACTTGTAAATATATTTGACGTGGTCAAATTAGATAACGTAGGAAAGCCATTGTCTAAATTCACAGGCTAAATGATACTGATGCTTTTGGATCATATAATTTGGCAATATGGAGGGAAACTCGACTAATGCTCTAAAACGTAATCCATTTCCTTCACGTTTGATCTGATGACGTACACCGCCAATAATAGTACCGTCTTCTAACTTAGCAGCACCGGCAGCCTGGATTGTGAACCCGTCTCCCAGTTTTGAAGTCAGACCTGTTTCATCACCATAGTGGGCAAAGAAACGGTTAGGGAAGGGCGAACCACCCGTAATTTCCACTACTTCTTGGATATTTTCAGCAGTACTGATCAAGACAAAATGATCGGGATTCGTAGCTAAGTTTAGATATAAATGCTCGGAAGTATTTTCTAACATGATAGTTTCGATTGCCGTCATCACTTCTTCCGGTGACTTGTCGGAATTTGGAATCACAAATTCAGTCATACTATATTTTCTTCTTCTAGAAAGAGGAACGGCTACTTTCGAGGCCAAATTGCCTAAAGTATATTTTCTTTTCAATAAAGTTCTAAAGGTTTCAGGATCATAAGAAGCTTTTAACTTTGCTAACTCTATTCTTGCTTTATCAACGTCCTTATTTTGAACATCCACTAGAAATTGGTCATTAAATTTAAATCCATTCTTCGTTAAAAACTTATATTCTTTTTTCAAACGAACCAATTCCCACTCATCAATTTTTTCCTTAGGTAAAACTTGTCCATTGATTTCAATAATCATTTTTTTCATTTTGATCAATCCTTCCCAGATAATTTTGCTTGGTATTCCTTGATATTAAAGGAAACTTTTTTTAGGATTTCCATGATTGTTATTAATTGTTCTGCAGAGAAGGTAGCCATTGCCTCTTGAATCGAATCATATAATTCTTTATGCAAAGAGTTATGCGAGTTGTAGACTTGTTTACCTTGATCTGTGAGGGAGATCAGTTTGTTCTTTTTATTCACTTTTGTTTGAGTCACAGTGATCAGATTCATTTTTCTTAGCGTTGGAATTTGTTGAGAGATAGCTCCCTTAGTAACACCCAAACGCTCAGCTAAATCTGTAATCGTCGAATCGGGGTAGTTCCCAATCATCTCAATCAGATGGATCATACTAGTGCTAAGCTTTAGATCCTCAGTGATATTTATTGGTCGTTTTTGAATTTGTGTCATTAAATTATTGACTTTAATAAATTCTTCTATTAGTTCGTTAAATTGTATATTTGAATTCAAATAAATCACCTCATTTTATAATGATACGATTATAGTATAGTCCTAAACTATAAAAAGCAAGAGATTTGTTTAGAGCTATACGATTATCGGCATGCTAGCCCTCCATTTCATATTCGAAATATTGTCAAGAATAAGAAAAGTCTGAACAGAAACACGCTAAAAATACTTATCTCATTATACGGAGAAACTAAATGAAAAAAGTAATGTAAAAAACTTGCAAAACAGTCTATTGGTGTTATAATGACATAGCGTCATATGACAACGTGTCATTCGAGAGAAAAAACGAAAGGAGGAGGACTATGCCAACACAAACATTTTTTCATTTACCAAAAGAAAAGCAACAACGATTACTTGCTGCTGCGAGTGCGGAATTTTCACGAGTACCGTTGAAGGATGCGTCAATTGCTAATATCGTGAAGTTAGCTGAGATACCACGAGGTAGTTTTTACCAATACTTTGAAAATAAAGAAGATCTTTACTTCTATTATTTTGAAACACTACGACGTGATAGTTCACGAGACATGAGGAACTTGATGAAAGAAGTTCACGGAGATCTTTTTGAAGGATTTGAGCTTTATTTTGAAAAGATGATTCGGGAAATTTTAGCGGGGGAAAATTCTGCATTTTACCGACATTTATTCATGCACATGGATTATCGTGCTTCACGTAAAGTGACTCCTCATCTTTCTGAAGAAGAAAAAGCAAAGAAAATGCCACATAAAAGGCATAAGCAAGATACACAAGCATTGATTGAAGTAATTGATCAAACGAAGTTAAAAGTAAAAGATTCACATGAATTAGAACTATTGATTTCACTACTGATGAATATTGTGTTTTCAACGATTGCACATTCATATAAGTCGCTTTCAGTGATTCAGGACTACTCAGTTGAACAAGCAATTGAAGAATTTAAGTTAAAGCTTTCTTGGTTGAAAGAGGGAGCATATAAGTAGAAAGAAGGGGAATAGATGCTGAAAATTATTAAACGAATTTCCATTACTTCTGCAATTGCTGCAGTTGGTTTTATGGTTGTTCAAGTTTTAGCAGACTTGTACTTACCAACATTGACATCCAATATTATTGATAAAGGGGTAGCCAAAGGAGATATTGATTATATTTGGCAAACCGGAATTGTCATGATCGGATTTTCATTGATTAGTATTTTAGCTGCTATTGGGAATACTTTTTTTGCGACACGTGAGTCACAAAAATTAGGTAAAAAGTTACGCTCAGATGTTTATCAAAAAGCAGAAAGCTTAACAAACGATGGCTTTGACAAATTTGGAACAGCATCATTGATCACAAGAACAACGAATGACGTGACTCAAATCCAAATGGTTGTTCAGATGTTTTTACGAATGATGATCAATGCACCTATTACATTGATTGGTGCAAGTTTTCTTGCTTACCAAAAGGATCAAGAGTTAACAAAAATCTTCTTGGTAGTTATCCCAATCATGCTAGTTTTAGTTGGCGGTATTATGTATTTTGCAGTGCCATTGTTCAAGAGTATGCAAAAGAAAACAGACCGTTTGAACTTAGTTTTCCGTGAAGGGCTAACTGGTGTCCGCGTGATTCGGGCGTTTGACAAAACAAAGTTTGAAGAAAACCGTTTTGATTTAGCAAATAAAGATTACACAAATACAGCGATTCGAGTGAATTCGATTGTCGCATTGATGATGCCATTGATGACATTGATCATGAGTGGAACAAACGTAGCAATCACTTGGTTTGGTGGACACTACATAGCTGAAATGAATTTAGAAGTTGGGAATTTAATTGCTTTTATGACTTATGCGATGCAAATCCTAATTAGTTTCATGATGCTATCAATGATTTTTATCATGGTTCCTCGTGCACAAGCTTCTGCTGATCGGATCAACGAAGTATTAGATGAAGATATCGATATTACGGATCCAAAAAGTCCAAAAGAAGTAACCCTTGCTAGAAAGTCTGCAACACTGGATTTTGACCATGTGGATTATCGTTATCGTGGTGCGGAAAAATTGGCGCTAGAAGATATCGATTTTCGTGCGAAATCGGGAGAAATCGTTGCAATTATCGGTGGAACGGGATCTGGTAAAACAACGTTAGTGAATTTAATTCCTCGACTTTATGAGATTGAATCAGGTGAGATTCGTTTAAATCAAACGGATATTCGTGAAATGACTCAAGAAAATTTGCGTGAGCTGATTGGTTTTGTTCCACAAAAGGCGATTTTATTTTCTGGTACAATTCGAGAAAACATGCGATACGGATCACCGAATGCGACGGATGAGATGATCTGGAAAGCATTAGAGATTGCTCAAGCAAAAGACTTTGTTTCTGAGTTGGAAGACGGACTTGATAGTCATGTTGAACAAGGCGGAGGGAATTTTTCTGGTGGACAAAGACAACGGTTGGCGATTGCTCGTGCATTAGTCAAACCAGCGGATGTCTATGTTTTTGACGATTCATTTTCTGCGCTTGATTTCAAAACAGATGCGAAACTTCGTCAAGCATTGAAACAAAACATGACCGACAGTATCACTGTCTTAGTGGCGCAACGCGTAAGTACGGTCATGGATGCAGATACGATTTTAGTTTTAGATGAAGGCAAATTAGTTGGCAAGGGAACACACAAGGAACTGTTAGAAACAAATGAAACGTATGCAGAAATCGTTCGTTCACAATTAAGAGAGGAGGACTTAGCATGAGTAAAGAGAATACACAATCCTCTCATGGATCAATGCGTGGCGGAGGCGGTCATGGACCTGGGCGCAACATTGGTGCAAAAGGAGAAAAAGCAAAAAATTTCTGGGGGACAGTTCATCGGCTCTTCAGTTATATGTCAAAACGACTAGTTGCGATTGTTTTAGTATTTGTTTTGGCAATCGCAGCAATCATTTTCCAAATCCAAACGCCAAAAGTTTTAGGTCGTGCAACAACCGAAATTTTTAAAGGCGTCATGATTGGTGCAGAACAGATGCAACAAGGTCAAAAAGTAACTGAGTTTCCAATTAATTTTGACAAAATCGGTCAAATTATTGCGACCGTTATTATCATGTATGTTATTGCTGCTGTTTTTAGTTTCTTACAACAGTTTATTATGACACGTGTCTCACAACGAACAGTCTATGATTTACGTAAGGATTTAGAAGCTAAAATGAATCGAGTACCCATTTCTTATTATGATACACATACGAATGGTGACATTATGTCTCGGGCAATCAATGATATGGACAACATTGCAAGTACTCTTCAACAAAATCTGACACAATTTGTAACAAGTATAGTGACACTAGTTGGAGTTATCGTGATGATGCTATCGATTAGTTGGCAGTTGACATTAGTTGCTTTACTTATGATTCCGCTAAGCTTGATCGTTGTGATGATCGTCGCACCTAAGTCACAAGTATACTTTTCAGATCAACAAAAGAGCCTAGGCTTGTTGAATAACCAAGTAGAAGAAACTTATGCTGGGCACACGATTGTTAAAACTTTTAATCATACTGGAAAAGATCAAGAAGTTTTTGAAATTGAAAATGAAAAACTTTATGCGTCTGGTTGGAAAGCACAATTTATTTCGGCAATCATCATGCCATTGATGAACTTCGTTAAGAATTTAGGCTATGTGTTTGTCGCTGTCCTTGGTGGGATCAAAGTAGCAAATGGGAATATCTCTTTAGGGGACGTTCAAGCATTCTTGCAATATACGAGCCAATTCTCACAACCAATTACCCAAATCGCTAGCTTAATGAATACGATCCAATCAACCGTGGCTTCTGCAGAACGTGTTTTTGAAGTCCTAGACGAAGCCGAAATGACAGATGAAACTTCAGGACTTCCTGTAGAAGTAGACTCTCCATACAAAGTTCGTTTTGAAAATGTGCAGTTTGGTTATACTGAGGATAATTTATTGATGACTGATTTTAATTTAGATGTCAAACCGGGAGAAATGGTCGCAATCGTTGGGCCAACTGGTGCTGGTAAAACGACACTAATCAATCTGTTGGAACGCTTTTATGATGTGTCTGGTGGAAGCATTCGCTATGAAGGTGTCGATACTCGAGACTTGTCACGTGATGAATTACGGGCTAAATTCTCGATGGTCTTACAAGATACGTGGTTATTTACAGGAACAATTTATGACAACATCCATTATGGCAATGAACAAGCGACAAAAGAACAAGTAATTGCCGCTGCAAAAGCTGCTCACGTCGATGATTTTGTTCGCAAATTGCCAGAAGGATATGACACAGTTTTGAATGAAGATGCAAGTAACATCTCCCAAGGTCAACGTCAATTGATTACGATTGCTCGTGCATTCCTAGCTAATCCCGACGTCTTGATCCTGGATGAAGCAACTTCAAGTGTCGATACTCGAACAGAAATTTTGATTCAACGAGCAATGAACCGTCTATTAGAAAATCGGACAAGTTTTGTGGTTGCGCATCGCTTGTCAACGATTCGCGATGCGGATAATATTATTGTGATGAATCATGGATCAATTGTAGAAACAGGCAATCATGAAGAATTAATGGTGAAAGATGGTTTCTATGCAGACCTTTATAATAGCCAATTTTCTGAAGAAGTTGCTTAATATGAGGTTGTGGCACAAAGCGTTTAGCTCCGAACAGATAACGAGCGAGCACTCAAAATAGCTTTCCATGTTTGAAGTGAGTGCAAGTTATGTGGAGGAGTTGCTTTGGGAACACCGTAAATAAGGTTGTGGCACAAAGCGTTTAGCTCCGAACAGATAACGAGCGAGCACTCAAAATAGCTTTCCATGTTTGAAGTGAGTGCAAGTTATATGGAGGAGTTGCTTTGGGAACACCGTTACTTCTGAAAAAGGGGATGTGGCATAAGTATTGTCACATCCCCTTTTCATATTTGAAATAACTGGCTGATTGGTAACGAAAAACAATTAAAAAACTGTATTCATGGAATACTATTTAGTAGATGCCATCAATTTCTTGACTTTCTTGAAGAAAAAGAAGATGGGCATTACTCCTTGATTAAATAAATTTCACAAAATCTTAGTTATTGCTTGAAAGAAGTGGCATCCATCGTTAAAATATAATTTGACGCAGAAGGGGAGTAGAATAAATGAAGGATTTTAAATTGGGGGCTACTACCTATTTAAAAAGTGTGGCTATCCGAGTCAAAGATCGTGATAAAATGATTGCTTTTTATAAAGATACGGTTGGTTTTGATTTAAAACGTGAAGAAAATGAGTTGGCTATTTTTGGTACACAAGAAAGTGATAGCGAAATGCTTTTGTTAGAAGAAAGCCCACGTGCCAATGATCATATGGGTGAAATCAAAAAGTTGAGTCGCTTTTCTTTGATCATTCCAAGTGTAGAAGAAATGGCAGATATTTTATGCCGTATTCGTAAAACAAATTATCCAATTAAAGATGCAATGGAAGATCAAGCACGTATGGGGATTTTACTAGTTGATCCAGAAGGTAACGAACTTGAAATTTATTACGAAGAAAAAGATGCTGAAAAAGCAGAACCTGACGAAATGGATCAAGAAGCTTTACTGCGAAAATCTGAAGAAAAATTCACGAAGTTAACATCAGGCGCCTATTTTGAAAAAATTCATTTGAATGTTAGCGACCTAGCGAAAGAACGTCAATTTTTGAGTCATGTACTCGGACTAAAAGTACATAACGAAGAAAATGGTCTACACGTATTGAACGAAGGCGATTTTCATGTTGGCTTGAACCAAGCGACAGGTGGAACAATCGACTTACCAACAGATGAAGTGTTAGGACTAGACTTCTTGAAATTTGTTGTGACACCAGAAAACATGGAAATATTGATTGAACATTTACAAGCCGAAAACCTTGATTTCTTCTTAGATAAGAAAAAATCAGTTATCACTGTGTATGATGCGATTGGTATCGAATGGTGGTTTGTCAGCAATCCTAAAAAATAGCTAAATTGATTGGAGTTAGCCAAAAACATGATTTCTTAACGATAGTGTTGGCTTCGATCATTTTGATAAAAGATAAGAGTAGCTGAATAGCTGCTCTTATTTTTTGTGAAACAAATTAATCAAAACAAATTAGCTGAAACAACTTGCTTCACTCTCCAGAAAAATATATGCTTGTGCTGTACGCATAAGCAAATCGTTTAAGAGAGTTTTTAAGTAGAAATGAGGAAAGAATATGTATCCAGAAACCAAACAAATGGTTTTGGCCAAACTCGCGGAAGGTTTTTATCCCGGTGTCGTGGCTGCTTTTATCAAGCAAGGAGAAGTCGAATCATTTGCAGCAGGGCAAGCTCAAATTGTCCCTGAATCACAACCGATGTCAGAAGACTTACTTTTCGATGTAGCATCGTTAACAAAAGTCATTGCTACTACAACACTTGTTTTACGATTGTGGGAAGACGGAAAAATTGAACTAGATCAACCATTGCATCACTATTTACCAGCGTTTGAAAACCAGACGATCACCATTCGTCATCTATTGACGCACACTTCAGATATTCAAACTTGGATTCCTGACCGAGATTCATTGACCCAAGAAGAATTGATTGGTGCATATTTAACATTGCAGCCCGGAGCGGAGTTAGGTAAAACGGTCAAATATACTGATGCAGGGACGATTTTACTTGGTTTGATGTTGGAAGAAATCTATCAAGAGCCAGCGGTTGAATTATTTCAAGAACAAGTTCTTGAACCTTTAGGAATGATGAATAGTTTATTTTTACCTTTTCCATCTAAAAAAATCGTTCCTACTGAACAACTACCATCTGGAGAAGTCTTGAGAGGAATCACTCATGATCCAAAAGCAAGAGTTTTAGCTGAGCATGCGGGGAATGCTGGCTTATTTCTGGATGTAGAAGATAGTATTTCTTTTGTTCAAATGTATTTGGCTAGGGGAAAAGTCAATGGGGGACAATTTTTGACGACACAAACGATTGAGTCCTTACTGCAAGATCATACGCCTGAAAAAAATGGGCAACGATCACTAGGTTGGGATTTAAAATTGGATCGAAAGGATCAACATCCAATACTCTTCCACACAGGATATACAGGAACATTCCTATTAATTGATATTATTAGTCAAGAAAGCTTTATCTTTTTATCAAACCGAATTCATCCAAATGATGCGCGCGAAACATATCTTGAATGTCGTGATGAAATTGTTGAAACTTATCTGAAAGAGAAAGCGTTCTTACAGAAATAGTGCTATAATAGCTATGAAAGTTGAGAGGAGTTTGAATTATGCAAGAACCTATGTTTTTAAAACCAGTTTTCCAAGAAAAAATTTGGGGAGGAAGTCGCCTACGTTCTGTATTTGGATTTGACATTCCTAGTGACAAAATTGGAGAGGATTGGGCAATTAGTGCGCATCCTCATGGTGTAAGTATTGTTGAGAACGGTGAATTTAAAGGTCAAAAATTAGATGATCTTTGGGCAAATCATAAAGAGTTGTTTGGGCATCCCACAGAACCAGTTTTCCCTTTGTTAATTAAAATTTTAGATGCAGAAGACGAATTATCTGTTCAAGTCCATCCAGATGATACATATGGAATGGAACATGAAGGTGAACTAGGTAAAACAGAATGTTGGTATATCATTGATGCAGAGCCAGGTGCAGAAATCATTTATGGTCATCACGCAAAAACACGTGAAGAACTTGCAAAAATGATTGAAGAAGGTCGTTGGGATGATTTATTGAAACGTGTTCCTGTGAAAAAAGGTGATTTCTTCTATGTACCAAGTGGAACGATCCACGCAATTGGTAAAGGAATCATGATTTTAGAAACACAACAAAGTTCAGATACGACTTACCGTGTGTATGATTACGATCGCAAAGATGACCAAGGAAATACCCGTGAATTACACATCCAACAATCAATTGATGTGACAACTGTTCCAGCAAAAACACCAGAATTACACGTAAAAGAAATCCGCGAAGGAAATTCTTCCGTAGTTACGTACCTAGAAACAGAATTCTTTAACGTTTATGAATGGGATGTTAAAGGAATCATGTCATTCAAAAAACATGCACCTTATACGTTGATGACAGTAATTGATGGCGCTGGCGAGTTAGTAGTTGACGGCAAAACTTATTCATTGGAAAAAGGAACTAGCTGTATTATTCCTGACGGCGTCAAAGAATGGACGGTTCAAGGCGAGTTAGCAATCATTGCTTCTGTTCCAGGTGAAAAGAAATAATTGATTGAAAAAATGCAAAAAAGAATGAGCCAAAGCGAATTTCGTTTTGGTTCATTCTTTTTGTTTGCGTTTCTTATATTAAATACTAGGTACGACATTTTGTGTCGTTACAGTTGGTAAATCCAACTCTTTGCCATAACGCTTTTCTAAAGCTAAACGAATCAAACGTTCTGCCAAGTGTTCGTTACGTGCCAAGATAGGACCATGGAAGTAAGAACCATAAACATTCCGGTAAATAACTCCTTCAGACTGATCTTCGCCATTGTTTCCTTCCCCTTGAACAACTTTTCCAAGAGGACGCTCGCCTTCGCCTAAGAAAGTTCGCCCGTTGTGATTTTCAAAACCATAATAAGTTTCGTTGAATTCTTCGTTGTGAATAACGATATCTCCGATAAAGCGATTATTGTCTTGACTAAGCGTATAGTGATCTAAAGCACTAATTCCTTGGATTTTTTCCCCATTAGCGCCCATGTAATAATGACCAAGTAATTGGTAGCCACCACAAATCGCAAGCATAACACCATCATTTTCAATATAGTTTGTCAAAGATTCCTTTTTGTCCTGAATATCTTTTGAAATGATTAGCTGTTCAAAGTCTTGTCCGCCACCGAAAAAGACTAAATCATATTTTTTTTCATCAAAAGTTTCATGGATGCTGACAATTTCAGAATTGAAGGTCACACCCATTTTTTCTGCAACATATTTGAGCATCAATAAATTTCCGTTATCCCCGTAAGTATTCATTAAGTTACCATACAGGTGCGCAATAGTTAATTCATAATTAGCCATTATTCATGCCTCCTTTAATATATCCTTGACTCGCTAATTCTTTACGCAACTGCAAAACAGCGGTATAAGTAGCTAGAATATAAACATGCTCGGTTGGAAGTGTTTTGATTTTTTCAATTACTTCTGGAATTTCTTTTGTTTCCGTTAATTTTTCTTCTGGTATTCCCGCAACTTTTAAACGCAAAGTCATGTCTGTGTGACGATCTCCACCAGAGATAACTGCTGGAATAGCCATTGTTGCGAAGTTCTCATAGTTGCCATCCCAAATCCAACTGACATCAATTCCATCAGCATAATTCGCATTTAATAATGAAACTAATGAAAATGGATAGGGTGCAAGACCGATCATATCAATTACTTGATTGATTCCAACTGGATTTTTAACAAGGATCAATGTACATTTCTTGTCATTGATTGTTATCGTTTCTTGACGTCCAAAAACTTTTTCATCATAGCCTAGACCTTGTTTGATTTTTTCTGGTGCTACGCCATAATATTCAGCCACAGCTGTAGCAGCTAAGGCATTATAAACGTTATACATTCCACCAACTTCGATACCATACTCATGTTCATCAATGACAAAATCAGCAGAAACATTGTCCATACGAATCATTTCAGTTAAACGATAATCAAGCTCAGGACGTTTAAAATCGCAATTTGGACAATAATATTTCCCTAAGTTAGCATAAGTGATCATTTTGTAATGCAAGATATGATGACATTTTGGACATAAGACTCCATCTGTGTTGTAGTGGGCCATTTGTTCGTGATCTTCTTCGTGATCAAAACCATAATATTTGTTTGGATTGACTGTTTGTACCGAATTGAAAATTGGTGAGTCACCATTTGAAATAATCGTTGCATTTGGCGCTTTTGCAGCACCGTCAACAATCATTTTGTATGTTGTATAAATTTCTCCGTATCGATCCATTTGATCTCGGAAAATATTTGTGAATAAAAATAATTCAGGTTTCATATATTCAGTAACTTTACTCAAACTGGCTTCGTCAATTTCGAGAACAGCAAATTTTTTCTGTCCTTTTTTTGGTTTGGCTTGTAAAAACGTTGAAACGATTCCTTGAACCATATTTGCACCAGTTGGATTTGTCAAAACTTCATCAAATTGTTGACGTAAAATATTAACAGTTAAAGCAGTAGTCAATGTTTTACCATTCGTTCCAGTTACGACAACTACTTCATAGTCTTTGGCTAAACTATCTAAAATATGCGGATCTATTTTAAGAGCAAGCTTACCGGGTAAGCTTGAACCACCTTTAAAAAATGTTTTCAATGCCCATTGTGATGATTTTCCAACTGCAATCGCAAATTGACTGCGTATTCCCATTATGTAACCTCCAAAAAACGTCGTGTTGACGAGTAAATTCAACTTATCATACCACATGTTGAAAAAAAGGTTAAATTGCTTTTCTTTTTCTTAAGAAATGGGGGATTTTACAGAGAAATTTAATCGAAAAAAGAAAAAGTTCCTCATGATTGATAAGATCAGGAGGGACTTTTTCAATAAGATGTATTACCCAATAATAATTTTTTCTGACGGATATTCATAGCCTAAATCTCGTGTTTCTTTTGGCACGAACAACATCAATGTGTAAAGCATCCCAATTCGTCCGATAAACATCAGCCCGGCAATCGTGATCTTCCCAATGACAGAAAGATCAGGAGTGATACCTAATGAAAGACCAGTTGTCCCAAAAGCAGAGGTGACCTCTACGATAATCGCTATTAGAGATTGCTCTTCTGTTGCTGATAGAAACAGGATACAGAAGAAGCACATGCCAAGGGACAACATAAATACCACAACGGATTTACGAACATCATCATCATCGATTCTTCGCCCAAAAATATTGATGTTATCTTCGCTTTTCAAGAAAGAGTAGAGATAAAGACCAATGATTGCAACGGTTGTTGTTCGAATACCGCCACCGACAGAGCTTGGACTACATCCGATAAACATCAGTAACGAAAAAACAATTAATGTGGTGATTTGAAAATTACCTAAATCATGAATTTGAAGTCCCGCATTCCGTGTAGTCATTGAATAAAACATGGAATTAATCCATTGGACACCTTGACTGGAAGAATGGAAGAGGTGATCTTTTTCCAATAAATAAATCAACAATGTACCACTAACAAATAAAATGATAAAAGCCAAAACGGCTAATTTGGTAAATAAAGAGAAGCGAAAAGGCAAACGCTCTTTTCGTTTTCGATACAAAAACCATTCACGAACTTCCATTAAAACTGGAAAACCAATCCCGCCAATGAAAATCAAAAACATGATAGCAATCAAAAATGGATAGTCATGAGCAAAAGGCTTGATAGAGTCACCAGTCACGTCAAAGCCAGAATTGGTCACGGCTGATATCGCTTGATAAAAACCATAAAAGATAGCATCGCGCCAGCGCTCAAAGTATCCTTGATAATAGAAATAAATTGAAAATAATGTACCAAAAATCACTTGAAACCAAATTAGAATAGAAAAAGTTGTCCGAATCAAGCGCACAATTCCCGAGAGTCGTGGCTGGTTCATATCTGTCATAATCAGTTGTCGTTGACGCAACGTAATGCGCCTTTTGGATAAAATAATAAAAGCTGTTGAAATCATCATGATTCCTAGCCCGCCGATTTGAAACAGAACCTCCAACAAAATAATGCCAGAATCATTGAATACCGAATTGATATCAAATGTAGAAAGACCAGTCACACTAACTGTGCTGATTGCCATAAATAGCATATCGACAAATGGCACGTGGCTACCTTTTTCTCGGAAAACAGGTAAGTAAAACAATCCTAATGAAAGGATAGTCATCAAAATATAATAAGACACAATGATTTGAATCGAAGTAAAGTGATTCGTAATAAATCGTTGTGTGTGCCGTTGCGTTTTACGCAAAAAAAGCTCAATTTTCAAAAAAAGCAAGCCTCCTTCTTTGAGTGGTTGCTAACAGTATAACAGGTGCAAATGCAAAAGCTCAAAAAAATCGCTAAAATAAGTGTGAGATTCGTCTTTTTGTTTATGAAAAAATAGCATATAATGAAGCAACATTTTAAAAAGAGGTGAACTGGCGTGACGGAAGTAGTTGATGCCACAGAAATAGTTGAAAAAATGAAGAATCAAAAAATAAATTATGATTCTGTTCTAAAAAAAATGATCAAACAATGGGAACAGGCACAGAAAAAGCCAACCATTTTAATCCACACTTGTTGTGCTCCTTGCAGCACGCACACATTAGAATTTATGTCAGAACATGCAGAAGTTACTTTATTCTTCTCGAACTCGAATATTCATCCTAAAAGTGAGTATTTACGTCGACTAGCAGAGCAACAACGATTTGTTGATGAATTTAATAGAAATACGAGTCATCAAGTAAAATTAATCGTTGATGAGTATCGTCCTAGCGTCTTTAACAAAATGGTTTTGGAAAATCAGTTAGAAAATGAAAAAGAAGGTGGCGCACGTTGCACAGCTTGCTTTAATATGCGCTTGGATCTAGTGGCACAAAAAGCACAAGACTTAGGCTATGATTATTTTGGGAGTGCCCTAACGATCTCGCCCAAAAAAAATGCGGCATTAATCAATCAAATTGGAATGGATGTCCAAAAAATATATGGAACTCATTATTTGCCAAGTGACTTTAAGAAAAATAAGGGCTATGAACGTTCGATTCAGATGTGTAAGGAATACGATATCTATCGCCAATGTTATTGCGGCTGTGTATTTTCTGCTAAACAACAAGGGATTGATTTGAAAAAAGTGAATCGTGAAGCAAAGGAATATTTAGCGAATCAATAAAAACTTCATAAAAACGTAAGAAAAAAATAAAAGAATTATGATAAATATCAAGTATCATAGAAAGATCAGATGATAGTAGAAAAGGAAGAGATATGATGCGAAAAGTAGCACCGATTTTAAAACCAATCGCAGTGTTGACCATTTCAACAATCGTGGCAACTGCAACCGGCGTAGTCAATAGCTCAAGTTATCGGGCTCCTAGCTCAAACTCCACGCCGCCAACGACAGAAGAAACAACACCGACCAGTTCTTCTTTACCAAACACTCAATCAACAGAAGCAGGAGTTGAAACAACAGATTCAACAACTTATGAAACACCTACAAGTAGTTCAAAAGATAGTTTTGGTGTAGTGGATTCTGGATCAGTGAATAACGATACGAATAATCAAGCACCAACCACAAGTTCATCTGGAACTGAAGATGATTCCACTACGACTAGTGAGGCGACTGAAAATGATGCAACACCAGAAGCAGAGACAGTGAACTCGCAAGATGCTGCTACAACACAAAAAGCAGGAACACAAATGAGTAATCAGCAAGTAGGTGATAATCAATGACCTTTCTATTAGATTTGATCAATGGTGTGCATAAATTTTTAGGTTATTTGGATATTAGTCCAAAATATTTGAATCGCGGATACACGATTTTAAGTGTGATTCCAACGATGTATTTATTGCGAATCATTTTTGGTTTATGGCAAAATCAGAACTATTTACAATTTTTCCTTTATGGAATTGTTTTTTTAGTTTTAGTTTATTTTATCGTTTTAAACGTTTTTTATTACTTTTTTGATAAAAATTCGAAAGCAGATGTCACGCAAGTATTTGTTAAGTATTTGCCAGATGAAGCCTTCAATATCCAAACAGAAAGCGGCATTCAAACAGGAAATACACTTCAATCAGTTGACACAGAAGAAGTGACTGTTGACTACAATGAGGATTATCAGCTGCAATTGGCTGAAAATATGAGTTACTTGATTGAAAATGGACAAATCAAAGTCAATGATCTTGGTCGAATGGATGGTTTTTTAGTTGATCGCAATACGTTATATCCATATTATTATGTCAAAAAAGTCAGTGAACATGAATATGTGTTGAAGATTGGGAAAAACTATTCGGAACTAGTTGAGGTTGGTAAAATCTATACAAAAGCTAGCCAAGAAACAATCAATCCAGTAGGACTTTTTATTATTGGCGGTGATTTTGTGAAAGATGGCTTACGGTATCATGAGCCTTATCGTCTAAAATTGATTGCGAAAAAAGAACAAGCTCAAACTGTTACTGAAGAACCAATTGTGTACAGTCGAAGCCAGCGTCGAAAACACTCATAAAAAAAGTGAGACTTGCTTGTAAACATTTCTAAAAGAAAACAGATCGTTTCTTTTGGAAAAGAGGCAAGTTTTTCTTTTTTATGCCAAAATTTGAAAGACAGAGGTTACTAAAAATGACACTTTTTCTTTTCTTTATTCTGTAAAAAATGTAGAATAAAAGGTAAGCATAATCTTATGTTATCAACTTTTATTTTTAAACGAATAAAGAGAATAAAAAACGAATACAGAAGACAAAAGGAGGGATAGTGTGAAAAATTTTTTGAAAAACTGGGGCGTATTGATTCTCGTTTTAGCAGCTATTTTGCTAGCTAGAGTCTTTGTCTTTACACCAGTCACTGTCAATGGTCATTCGATGGATCCAACATTAAGTGATGGGCAGCGATTGATTTCATCTAAAATTTCAAAATATGAGCGTTTTGATATTATTACCACGAAAGAACCAGAAGAAGAAGAGCGAATGATCGTGAAACGAATCATTGGGATGCCTGGTGACACGGTGAAGATGGTCAACGATCAACTGACAATCAATGGGAAAGAATATGATGAATCTTATTTGGATGAGTACAAAGAAAAGTTTGCGAATGACAAATTGCAAAACGAGTATTCCTATA
Source organism: Candidatus Enterococcus courvalinii (assembly GCF_017315945.1). GTDB lineage: Bacteria > Bacillota > Bacilli > Lactobacillales > Enterococcaceae > Enterococcus_B > Enterococcus_B courvalinii. The sequence continues at coordinate 25,920 of NZ_JAFLWI010000001.1, read as the reverse complement.
ATGAATCATTCCAAATTCAAGCGGAAAATTCGACAACTTTTACTAGTGATTTTGAGTACACAGTGCCAGAAGGAAATTATTTGGTGTTAGGCGATAATCGTTTGATTTCAAAAGATAGCCGAATTTTTGGGTTAGTTGATGAGAAATTGGTTCAGGGAAAAGTAGTTTTCCGTTATTGGCCGTTAACAGAAATTTCGTTGATTAGTTAAGGTTGCGGCGTAAAGCGATCAGCTTCGAAAAAATAAAGAGCAACTGACAAAAATAGCATTTCATATTTTTGAATAGTTGAAAGTTATTTCGAGAAGTTGCTTTAGGAACACCGTGGATAAGGTTGTGAAATTTAGGCTTATTTATTGGAGTTACTTCTTGAACACTGTGTATAAGGTTATGACTCCAAGCGGTTAGCTTCAGGCAATAAGAAATTTTTTTCAAAAGTAGCTGTTCATTTCATGGAGAAATACTTAGACGACTGATTGTAGAAAAGAAACGCACTAAATACAAAACGCACTAAATACAAAATGCAACTAACGAAAAAACCAAGAAACAATCTTTGAAGATTGTTTCTTGGTTTTTTTATTTCTGGCTAATGGCTAAAAATAAAGAAGCTGGTTGCTTCATAAAAAGATTTTCTCCTTCATGGAAAGTTTCTAGTTTGAGTGGTGTTAGTCCAGCTTCTGCCAATGATTGTTTCAACTCTTCATGCTCAAATCCATTATGGACTTTTGGATGATTGACTGCCTCGTTTTTATTAAAGTCGATAATGAATAACTGACCACCAGGATTTAATAGATCTGCCAGCTTTTTAAGAATCAATTTAGTATCGGGAATATGTAAAAGTACTAAAGATACCAATAGAAAATCTGCTTTTTGGTTAGGTAAATCATTCGTTAGGTCGGCTAACTGAGTATACACATCACGTAAGTGACCATGAGTTATTTTTTGATCAGTAACAGTTAACATTGCTTCAGAAGCGTCCATGATCCAAGTCTCCTTGAATAAGTTTGCCAAGGGTAAACTAACAAGTCCAGTACCGCCACCATAGTCAATAAAAACTTTTTGGTTTGTTTCTTTGGGTAAATTTTGACGAATTTCTGCACGAATAATTTCTGCGAGCGCTAATCTGTCAGGTGTGTCGTAATGATTCGCCATCTGGTTAAAAACATTTTCAGACATAGAAAATCTCCTTTGCTCTCATTGATGAGAAACTGATTGTACCATAAATTTTCATGTCAGTTGAAACAAAGTTTATTATGTTGGTTCAAAGAAAAAAACAAGACGAGTCTCCTCTTTGCTGAGGGGGATTTGAGACAACTAAAAATGACTTTTCAAACTTATTTCAGCCTGGTTAAAAATTGTCACTGTAAAAAATGATGAAAATCAAGTATAATACCTTAGGAACAAACTGGAAGGTGAACGAATAAATGGCACAACTTTTTTTTAAATATGGCGCAATGAATAGCGGTAAAACAATTGAGATTCTAAAAGTAGCACATAACTACGAAGAACAAGGGAAAAATATTGTATTAATGACCAGTGGTGTTGATACACGTGATGGGATTGGTGTAGTTTCAAGTCGAATTGGATTGAAACGAGAAGCCATACCGGTTTTTGAAGAAACAGATGTATTTGAATTGATTAGCCAAATGATTGATGAAAAAAGACCTTATTGTGTCTTGATTGATGAAGCGCAATTTTTGAAGAAAAAACATGTCATTGCGTTCACAAGAATTGTTGACGAACTAAATATTCCAGTTATGGCATTTGGTTTGAAAAATGATTTTCGAAATGAGTTATTTGAAGGATCAAAATACTTATTGCTTTATGCAGACAAGATTGAAGAAATGAAAACAATCTGTTGGTTCTGTCACAAAAAAGCAATCATGAATTTACATTATATCGACGATCAGCCTGTCTATGAAGGAGATCAAGTCCAAATTGGTGGAAATGAAGCATACTATCCAGTATGTAGACATCATTATTTTCATCCACCAGTTATCAAAGAAGGAGAATAAGCATGTACGATCAATTACAATCAATTGAAGACCGTTATGAAGAACTGGGTGAGTTACTGAGTGACCCAGAAGTGATTACGGATACAAAACGCTTTATGGAATTATCAAAAGAAGAAGCAAATACGCGTGAAACAGTTGAAGTTTATCGTCGTTATAAAGAAGTTGTCCAAGGAATTTCTGATACGGAAGAACTTTTAGGTGAAAAGCTCGATGATGAAATGGCTGAAATGGCAAAAGAAGAGTTAGCGGATCTAAAAAAAGAAAAAGAAGTTTTAGAAGATCGCATCAAAATCTTACTTTTACCGAAAGATCCCAATGATGATAAGAATATTATTATGGAAATCCGTGGCGCTGCTGGCGGAGACGAAGCAGCCTTGTTCGCAGGAGATTTATTCAATATGTACCAAAAATATGCAGAAGCACAAGGTTGGAAAACTGAAGTGATGGAAGCAAATATCACTGGTATTGGCGGATACAAAGAAGTGATCATGATGATTACTGGTGAAAATGTGTATTCAAAATTAAAATATGAAAGTGGCGCACATCGTGTACAACGTGTACCATCAACTGAATCACAAGGGCGCATCCATACATCAACAGCTACAGTTGTTGTTATGCCAGAAGCAGAAGAAGTTGAAATCGATATTGAAGACAAAGACATTCGTACAGATATTTATCACGCATCTGGTGCCGGTGGACAGCACGTCAATAAAACGGCATCTGCTGTTCGTTTGACTCACTTACCAACAGGAATCGTGGTAGCAATGCAAGATGAACGTTCACAGTTGAAGAACCGAGAAAAAGCAATGAAGATTCTACGTGCGCGTGTGTATGACAAAATCCAACAAGAAGCACAAAGCGAGTACGATGCAACTAGAAAATCAGCGGTTGGGACAGGTGATCGTTCAGAGCGTATCCGTACGTATAACTTCCCGCAAAACCGAGTAACTGATCACCGAATCGGGTTAACGATTCAAAAATTAGATCAAATTTTAGCTGGAAAATTAGATGAAATCGTAGACGCCTTGATTATGTATGATCAAACTTCTAAACTGGAAGCTATGCAAAATGGATAAGAAGACATATCGAGAAGCCTTGTTAGGGGCTTCTTCTTTTTTAGAGGCACAAGGCAAAGAAGGTTATAGTATCCAATTCTTATTTCTGGAAAGAAAAAAATGGCAAAAATTAGATTGGTTACTGCATATGAATGAGGCGATTTCAGAAGCGGATCAGCACTTAATCCAAACGGATATGAAATTACTACTAGAAAATCACCCCCCCCAATATTTATTGGGCTATGCAGATTTTTATGGTCATCGACTAAAAGTAACGGAGGCAACTCTTATTCCGCGACCAGAAACAGAAGAATTGGTGGACTGGTGCTTAGGGGAAGTAACGAATTCTGAACAAGCGGTTATTGACATTGGAACGGGTACAGGTGCAATTGCCATTAGCTTAAAAGCTGAAAGACCAGATTGGCAAGTTTCGGCAGTAGATTTATCTGTGTCTGCACTTGATGTCGCAAAAGAAAATGCTGAAAAAGAACAAATAGAAATCGATTTTTATCTAGGGGATACGTTGGAACCAGTCTTAGGTCAACGCTTCGATGTGATTGTTTCTAACCCACCGTATATCAGTCGCAAAGAATGGCAATTGATGGATGAAAGTGTTCGGACGTTTGAACCGAAAATGGCGTTGTTTGCAGAGGATGATGGTTTAGCAATTTATCGAAAAATAGCAAAAGAAGCACCCGCTGCTTTGACTAAAGAAGGAAAGATTTTTCTTGAGATCGGTTTTCGTCAAGGAAAGGCGGTTCAAAAAATCTTTCAAGAGGCATTTCCACATAAAACAGTCAGAGTAAAAAAAGATTTATCTGGAAATGAACGAATGATCCAAGTTTATTAACAGGTCTGTGGATGAAAAAATTTTTTAATGTTTTTTTATAATAAAAGAACACTGATATAACAGTTAAAAAAGCGATTTTAAAACTTATCAACATACTTATCCACTATTGACAAATAACTTATCAACAATATGGGGATAACCTGAGGATAAATCGTTAAAAATCAAGGATTTTCAAAAAAAAGGATGTGGATAGACTGTGGAAACAAAACGATATAATGAATCAGAACTGAAAGAAGCGGCCCAAGCATTACGCGAAGGATCACTGGTAGCTTTTCCAACAGAAACGGTCTACGGATTAGGTGCTAATGCACTTTTAGCCGATTCAGTTGCGAAGGTATTTGCGGTAAAAGGACGACCACAAGATAATCCGTTGATCATCCATGTTGCTTCATTTGACCAAGTAAAAGAATATGTGGATAACTTTCATCCTGCAACGGCTAAAATTGTTGAAAATTTCTGGCCCGGACCCTTGACGATGATTTTTGAAATCAAAAAGGACAAGTTACCAAGTATCGTAACTGGTGGCTTATCCACAGCTGCTTTTCGGATGCCAGATAACAAAAAAACACTTGAGGTTATTCGCCAAGCGGGTGTACCTCTAGTTGGTCCTAGTGCAAACACGTCAGGTAAGCCAAGTCCGACGACAGCCGACCATGTGTACCACGATTTACATGGGAAAATCACTGGGATCATTGAGGATGGAGCAACTCGAATTGGTGTAGAATCAACCGTGATTGATTTAAGTAACCCTAATACAGCACCAATGATTTTACGTCCAGGAGCGGTGACAAAGGAACAGCTAGAAGAAGTTGTAGGAGAGGTTTCTGTGGATCAACATCTGGTGAAAGAATCTGAGACACCAAAATCACCAGGAATGAAATATAAACATTATTCACCTGACACAAAAGTTTTGATGGTTCATACGGAAGATTGGGCAGATGCTATCAAATGGGCAAAAACTAAAGGTCTCAGAGTGGGTGTGATTGCTGGCCCAAAAGTTGCAGAAGAATCACGATTTAATACAGCAGCTGTGTACATGTTTCATGATGATTCTGTTGAAGCTGCGGCAAAAGGTTTATTTGCAGGTCTACGTGGTTTAGATGAACCAATGCTTGGATTGGACTTGATTTTTGTTCAAGTTTTCCCTAACGAAGGGCTAGGTGTCGCTTACATGAATCGTTTGAAAAAAGCGGCGGCTCAAAATTATTTTGAAAAATAGTCTAATACTTTTTACGATGAATTTTTAGTATGATACAATGCAGTATACTAGTTAAAAGGAGCTGTTGTTTGTGGTAGACTACAAAACGTTTGACCCTGATCTATGGAATGCAATTGCACGTGAGGAAGAGCGACAAGAAAATAATTTGGAGCTGATTGCTTCTGAGAATGTTGTTTCTGAAGCGGTGATGGCAGCACAAGGAAGTATTTTAACAAACAAATACGCTGAGGGATATCCTGGACATCGTTACTATGGTGGCTGTGAATTTGTCGATATCGTGGAAAACTTAGCAATTGACCGTGCCAAAGAATTATTTGGTGCCAAATTTGCAAATGTTCAACCACATTCTGGTTCACAAGCAAATACTGCGGCATACCTTGCCTTGGTAGAACCTGGTGATACGATTTTAGGTATGGATCTTTCTGCAGGTGGACATTTAACGCATGGATCACCAGTGAATTTCAGTGGGAAAACGTATCATTTTGTGGCTTACGGCGTTGATCCAACAACAGAAGTCATTGACTACAATGTTGTACGAATCTTAGCACGAAAACACCATCCAAAATTAATTGTTGCAGGTGCTAGTGCTTATGGAAGAGAAATTGATTTTGCGAAATTCAGAGAAATTGCTGATGAAGTTGGTGCAAAATTAATGGTTGATATGGCGCATATTGCTGGTTTAGTAGCTGCTGGTGTTCATCCGAGCCCAGTACCGTATGCGGATATTACAACAACAACGACACATAAAACACTTCGTGGTCCACGTGGTGGAATGATTTTAACAAACAGTGAAGAATTAGCGAAAAAAATCAATAGTGCTGTCTTCCCAGGAATCCAAGGCGGTCCCTTGGAGCATGTGATTGCCGGAAAAGCGGCTGCCTTTAAAGAAGCTTTAACACCAGAGTTCAAAGAATATAGCGAGCAAGTTGTTGCTAATGCGAAAGCGATGGTTAAAGTGTTCAACCAAGCAACAGGTACACGTGTTATTTCTGGTGCCACTGACAACCATTTGATGTTGATTGATGTTCGCGAGATGGGTCTTAATGGGAAAGAAGCAGAAGCGATTTTAGATAGTGTGAATATCACAGTAAATAAAAACTCCATTCCATTTGAAACGTTGAGTCCCTTCAAAACAAGTGGTATCCGAATTGGGACACCCGCAATCACTACACGTGGCTTTAAAGAAGAAGATGCAGCTCAAGTAGCTGAACTTGTTGTGAAAGCTTTGCAATCTAAAGGTGACGATGCGCAATTAGACGAAGTGAAACAAGGTGTTCGTGAGTTGACTCAAAAATATCCGCTGTATTCTAAATAAATAGTTTTTATATTCTTAGCTTGTTGTAAATTATAGTGAGAAGCTGTCTTGGAATACTGTTCATTCGGAAAAAGAGGTAGGACAAAATTTTGTCCTACCTCTTTTTTTGTTGAACACTGTTTCTCATGTGTTTCCTGACCAAGTGAAAGTTGAGCAGTGGATTAGCATAGAGCAAAACAAGTAAATGAAGAAGAACGAAGATTTTGATAAGAGTGGAGTGATTTCCTCAAAAATGTAACTGATTCGTTTTAAACAAATTGAACTACGCCATGATTTTCTTCAGGAAAAAGGCAACTCGGACTAGCTAAACTGAGAATTTTGTTTTAAAATAAAAAAGAAACGACAGAACAAAGGAGAGCTAAAAATGGGCAAATTTCAAGTGATCGACCATCCATTAATTCAACACAAACTGACTATTATTCGAGACAAAAACTGCGGAACAAAGGTTTTTCGTGAAGTTGTCGATGAAATCGCTATGTTAATGGCGTATGAAGTATCACGTGATATGCCGCTAGAAGATATCGTCATTGAAACACCAATTACAGAATCAACACAAAAAACATTGTCAGGTAAAAAAGTAGCAATTGTACCAATCTTGCGTGCAGGGATTGGAATGGTTGATGGAATCTTAGAATTGATTCCTGCTGCTAAAGTTGGCCATATTGGTTTATATCGTGATGAAGAAACATTAGAACCACACGAATATTTCGTTAAATTACCTGAAGATATCGACGTACGTCAATTATTTGTAGTTGATCCAATGTTAGCAACTGGTGGTTCAGCAATCATGGCTATTGACGCTTTGAAAGCACGTGGCGCATCAAACATTAAATTTGTTTGTCTTGTTGCTGCACCAGAGGGCGTGAAAGCTTTACAAGAAGCACACCCAGATATTGATATCTACACAGCCGCTCTTGATGAAAAATTAAATGAACAAGGTTACATCGTTCCTGGCTTAGGGGATGCGGGTGACCGATTGTTTGGAACAAAATAATTAAACAGCTTATAGTTGTTTAATCAATAAAACACCTAGCTTCTGATATCAGAAGCTAGGTGTTTTTAATTACAGGTTTTAAATGAGGAATTTATTTTATAAAAGTGGGGAGATTGTTACTGTAACCAACTGGCCAATCTCTTTTTTGATTTTCTTGCGAATTTCTTTTTTGATGCCAAGAATATAGCAAATACTGCCGTCTTCATTTTTCACGCCCATGTTTACAATACTTCCCTGATACTCTTCACCATCAAAAGTAGCATGGACTTTTACGCGTCCTTGATTAAATTCTTCTCGGACATCGTAAGGGAAAATGGCATAGGCACCACCTTTACCAACTTCAGAAGAATAAATTTTTGATTCAAACTGATAATTTTTCATCATGGGTAAACTTCCTTTTACTATGAAGGATTATTGAATATGAAATAAATAAGTGATTTTTGCTACAAAAAGGAGCCTAGGACAAGAGAATGTCCAAGACTCATACAGTTGTTTGATTAGGAGCCAAGCGCTTTATGCCGGCTACTTTTTATTTCTAGAAAATTTTTTTATTACTTGAAGTTAACGGCTTTGCGCCACAACCTTATCCACGGTGCTCAAGAAGTAACTCCTTCTAATAACCCTAAATTTCACGAAAATTTGGGAAGCAATTTCCGAAAATGTATTCTTATTTGTTGGAGCTGGACACTTCTTTCACGACCTCTATTCACGGTGTTCCCAAAACAACTCCTCGAAATAGCTTACAGCCACTTCAAAATATGGAAAGCTATTTTGAGTATCTGCTCGTTATTTTGTCGGAGCTGAACGTTTTGTGCCACGACCTTTTTATGCCAGCTGCAGGGATCGAACCTGTGACCTACGCGTTACGAGTGCGTTGCTCTACCTACTGAGCTAAGCTGGCGAAAGCCAAAGAAATTATAAACCCAAATTTAATTAATGTAAAGAGATATTCATAGATTTTCTCAATTTCATGATTTTTTTCATAAAATGTGCTATAATTGTAATGAAAGGCAGGTTTTATGAAATGGCAACTTTTGGAAAATTTGATACACATGTCGTCCCGTCAGAATTGGGTGAAAAATTTACAATTGACACTCACGTCACTTTTACAGTACATGGAAAGCCACAAACTGGCACGATTTCAAAGCAGCTTAAGAATTCTGCAGTGGTTGAGATTGATGAAACTGCTGAAAATGCCAACCTGATGACCCAAAGCAAAGGCGTAGTTATCATTAACTACAAACAATTACAAAAAATTTAGTTCTGAACCATCTCGTATCAGTGAGATGGTTTTTTCTATGTCTTTTTATAAAATACAAAAGAGACTAGGACTTATTTTAGTCTTAGTCTCGTTAAAAAAATGTGCATTGATTGACGTATCTTTTAGTGAGAATCAATTTGATGAGGCTTCATCTTTTCAGTTTCTCGAACGATGTAAATAGGGCGGCGTTTGGTTTCATGGAAAATTTTTCCAATATATTTTCCAATAATTCCAAGACACAACAACTGGATTCCACCAATAAATAAGGTGATAGAAACCATCGAAGGCCAGCCGGATGTGGGGTCCCCGAATAAAAGAGCACGAACAATGATGAATAAGATCGCAATTCCGGAACCAATACAAGAAAGTGCACCAATTAATGCAGCTAATGTTAGAGGGGCATCAGAAAAATTGATGATGCCATCAATCGAATAACTTAACAATTTCCAAAAAGACCATGAAGTTTCTCCAGCTACACGTTCACGATTTTCATAAGAAAGATATTCTGTTTTAAAACCAACCCAGCTAAATAAACCTTTAGAAAAGCGATTGTATTCCGTTAATTCTAAAACAGCATTGACCATTTGACGCGTCATCAAACGAAAATCACGGGCGCCATCCACCATTTCCGTGTCGCTGATTCGGTTGATCAATTGATAGAATTTTTTGGCAAAAAAGCTCCGGATCACGGGTTCGCCTTCCCGAGTAGATCGTCTTGTTCCGATGCAGTCAACATCAGAGGTCAAGATTCGTTCAATCATTTCAGGTAACAATTCAGGTGGATCTTGTAAATCAACATCCATGACGGTGACTAAATCACCCGTTGTAGCTTGCAAGCCGGCGTATAATGCTGCTTCTTTTCCAAAATTTCTGGAAAATGAGACGAAGCGCACGGAATCATGTGCAGCGGCTAATTCTTTGATGACAGATAAGGTCTGATCTTTGGACCCGTCATCAATAAACAAGTATTCAAAAGTATAAGTGCCACGATATTTTTCAACTTCTTGGAAAAAAAGTGGAATTGCTGCTTCTTCATTAAAGCAGGGGACGACGATAGAGACTTTCATTCGTTTGTTCCTTTCTGTTGCTCAACAACTAGTACTTGGTTAGTTGATAATTTGAGTAGTAGAGCTTTTTATTATTGATAGGTCTAGTGTAGCATTTCATTTAAAATTTAAAAAATTTTTCTTTAAAGAAATTGCTAAAAATTAGGAAGAAAACTAATACGAGTTGCAATTTTTCTTGAGATAGTAGATGATGAAACAAACTTTTGAAATAGTTTAAAACATGAATTTTACATAGAATTCGAAGGAGGAAAGCCTACCATAAATCTGTTGAGTAGGCACAAAGAAAATAATGAAGATGAACACAATTGTTGGAAATCTTTGGTTTGACGCGGATGAAAAAGGAGTAACAAAAGTTAGTTTTACTCCGATTGAAGAGAGTGAAAATGCTAATCAGGAAATCTTGCATTTAGCAAAAGAACAATTCACAGAGTATTTTGCAGAGAAGCGAGAAGAGTTTACAGTTCCATTATCGATTAAAACAGGTACAGCCTTCCAGCAAGATGTTTGGCAAGCATTAATTGATATTCCTTATGGGGAAAGCCGCAGTTACAAAGAAATCGCTCAAGCAATTGGTAATCCTAAAGCTGTCCGAGCAATTGGACAAGCGAATCGTGTGAATCCGCTACCAATTATTGTCCCTTGTCACCGAGTGATTGGACAAAATGGTCAGTTAACGGGGTATATGGGGAAAAAAGAGGAAGCATTGCAAATCAAAAAAAATTTACTGGAACTTGAAGGTGTAAAAGTAAAACACAAAAATCAGTAGAAATACCCTATAAACAAAGAAAAGCTTGAGACCATCCATTGACAAATTACTGGATGATTTCAAGTTTTTTAAGTTGTTTACGGTGTTGTTTATCTTAAAGTTGGATCAGCCAGATAAAGAACAAGGCCATGATGGTTTGAAGGATACCAACAGCTAATCCGTAAGAAAGAAATCTTGTACCTTCTTTCATGAATTTTGCAAAATCCAAACGTAATCCAATTGCTGCTAAAGCAGTGATTTCGAACCAATTACTGATAAAGTGTGCGGATTGACCAATAATTGCCGGAAGTTTGAATAAGCTATTGACGATACAAAAGAGGACGAAGCCCAAGACGTACCATGGCAAAGGTAATTTTCGTTTTGTACCTGTTCTTTTTTGATCTGCTATGATTTCAGGATTCTTTTTCTGCATAAATTTTTCAAATAAAAACACAACAACGACTAGCATCATGATACGTAAAATTTTAAATAGCATAGCAAATTGAACTACTGAAGCATCTAATAAACTCGCACCTGCAACAACTTGTCCAACAGATTGAAGTGTGCCACCTAAAAGAGCACTTTTTTCAATCAGGTTGTCACCAAATAAATGTAAACCCAGAAACGGAAGTGTTAACATCATAACAGTTCCTAAAAGATTAACCAGCGTGATGATCTGTCCTTTTTCTTCTTCATCCGCGTAGATCACTGGTGCGATAGAAGCAATTGCAGATGATCCACAGACGGCGTTCCCGCCAGCCATCATAAGTGAGGAAGTCTCACTAAACTGAAGCTTTCTTCCAATCAGGTAAGCACCAATGATTGTAACGCTCATTTGCAATAAGACAAACAACACACCTTTCGTTCCGATGTGCGCAATTGTTTGAGCAGTAACAGTTGCACCAAGTAGGAAAACAGAACATTCTAGCAATTTGCTTTCAGCAAATCTTGTTCCTATTGCAAGACTAGGTTGCTTGAAAAAAGTATTACCTAGTAAAATACCTAATAATATGGCTAAAGTTGCTGCACCAAGTTGAGGTAAGAATATAGCAAGAATCTTGCTAACAGCGGCTACTGAGACCGCCAGTAACAATCCTGGAAGAATCTTGCGTCCTCCTAATTTTTTCATCATTTTTAAATAAAAGAGCTGAGATTTCATGAGTCTGTGTTTCCTTTCATAAATAAAATAAAATAATCCTCGGATAAAAAACACCTTGATTATCGTAGCATTAATTGGATTTCCTGACAAAAACGCAAAAATACTTCTGCCTTAATCAACAATTGAAAAACAAAAGTTGAAAAAGACAAAAGTTAAAAGTTAAAAAGCTAGAAATGAAAAACATTAGACCCATTCGTTTACAGTGAATTGTTTCTGTTTTCTATGTTCTTTTAGTAAGAAAAGCAAATAATGGCCAAGTACATATAAGACCATACTTGTTGCAATTGCACATTCTACCACTTTTAAAACATTTAAAAGACCAACGGAAAAGCCGTGTAGTTCAAAATAATGTACGGTAGAAAACAAAGCTGTTGCTGAAATTACTAATGGGAAAGTGAAAGCTGCGTAGCTTGGATAGAAATGGAGTTTCAATAAGCGTGGCAACATAGAAAGCACAATGAAATACAAAATCTGTGATACTAAGAATAATGTAAGCACCAAGTAAAGATTTGGATGCTCAAAATTTTTCAAATAGCCAGTCAAGCATAGAGAGCCTGGTGCTGCAACAATAGTGATCAATGGTAATGTCGGTTGTGCCATATTCTTTACGAAAAAGACTCTTCGAAGGATGATTGGTAATAAGAATACATAGCAGGCAAGCGATAACCAGAAGAATATTTTTCCAACAAGAGGGAAAAAGTTTCCAGCTGTAACAGTGATTACGCCAAAACCGACATAAATAATGAACCAGCTTGGGTAAATCACTTCAATGGAAAGATCAGCTTTCACTACATGGCGATAGGTGAAATATAAGACCAGTACAACTTGAAAAATCACAGCAGCCAACCAAATCAATTTGACGATGGGTGCAATACTTTGAAAAGAAACAAAGTATGTACACAAAACTAGAAGTGCCATCGTGAATGTTGGTGAAACAGAACCGATGATTGGATCATGTAAACTTTGCTTTGTGTGATCAAATAATAGAAATAGCTTTCCTAAAATTAGTAACATCAAGGCCATGCTAATGATACCTAGTAAGTTGCCTATAGGGACCAAATGATACTCTTTGAATAAGTTACCTAAAGAAGCTAAACCAAGAATCAATCCACAAATAGGGACAGGAATGATTTTTAAAAAATTCTTCATTTATACTCTCCTTTTATTGTATTTATCGTTTATTGATCAAAAATCAACTAAGGCTTCTCAAAAAAGAATTCTACATAAAGTAAAGAGTTGGATGGTACTCTTTTATAAAACTGGGTTAGAAAGAGATGCCTTATGTTCCTTTACGTGTTGAATAGAAAGTTGTTATCAAGTGTTTCCTTTTTGAGAAGAACGTTTACTGTAAAAAATGTTGAAGTTTTTACATTTCCTATTATAGTGATTTTCTTGTATATTTAAATCAAATAGTTTTTATAGTTATTATAATGAAAAATTATAGGAGTGAGCGTATGTTTAAATTATTAGCTACATTTCGGGTTGCGTACGAAACTCGAAACTTTTCTCGAACAGCAGAACTTTTATTTTTGTCACAACCAGCTGTTTCAAGTCAGGTCAAACAATTAGAGAGAGATCTCGGAGTGACATTATTTCAACGAAATGGGCGCAAAGAAATGATGCCAACGAAACAAGCAGATATTCTCTATGAGCGTACATTGGTTTTATTAGAAGAGTGGGATGAAACAAGACAACAATTATTAGACGAACAAAATGAAGAAGAGATTTGTCGAATTGTTGCTTCACATACTTTTTCTGTTTATTTATTGCCAAAAGTGATGAAATATTTGATTCCAAAATTTCCCAAGGTGAACTTTGTGATCGCATTTGCTAATTCACATGATGCCTTGAATCAAGTAGCAAAGCATGAAGCGGATTTTGGCTTTATCGAAAAACCACTCGAAACTTCTGGTGTCCAAAGAAATTCACTCATGTCAGATGAATTAGTTGTGGCGGGGAATCCAGAGAGTGACCTCTGGTTAGTCAGAGAATCAACTTCGGGAGTGTTCCATTATACACAACGGTATTTTGAAGAAAAAAATATTCATGGGAGAAGAATGTTAGTAAAGAGTAATGAAGTGATTGCTGCATTATTAAAAGAAGGTATTGGTCGCTCGATTCTTTCAAAACGTGCGGTACCAGAAAATGTGCCTTCAACGTTATTAGATTATCAACGTAAGTTTTATCTAGTTCAGCGAACAAATTTAGTTTCGGAGCGCTTATTGGACATTGCAAAAGCGATTTTGATCTATAATGAACAGTATGAAAATAGTTAGACAAAGTTTTTTCGGTTAGTAATTTTTTCAGGGGAAAAATGGAAAGTTAATTTTTTCCCAAATCTCATTTGCTGAGACTTTCAATTATAGAATCAGACCGCTATAATAAATAGCAGTATGGTTTTTAGGAAAAGGGATGAAACATGGAAAAGAAAAAAAGAGCGTCAAACGATAATCGGATTGACTATGGTGTCATTTTACCAGTGTTCCTTTTATGTTTAATTGGATTACTTTCTTTATACGTAGCACTTAGTCATGATCCGAATAATCCATCTGTTCTTCGGGGAGTAGTGATGCAGACCGTGTGGTACATGGTTGGAGCTGTAGCAATTATTGTTATTATGCACCTGAATTCCAAGTGGATTTGGAAGTTAACACCCTATTTATATGGTCTGGGGTTAGTTGTTATGGGGTTGTTACTCAAATTTTATGATAAACAGCTCGCATTGGTAACTGGATCAAAAAACTGGTTTAGTTTTGGTTCTTTCACTTTTCAACCAGCGGAATTGATGAAAATTGCGTATATTTTGATGATGGCGTTGATTGTGACCAAGCATAATAGCCAGTTGAAAGAACGAACGACTCAAAACGATTTATGGCTGATTGCTAAAATGCTGCTTGTAACATTACCTGTTTTAGCTTTAGTCATGGCTCAAGATGATTTTGGAACGATGTTAGTTTTCTTGGCTATCTTCGGTGGGATTTTCTTGATGTCGGGGATTTCTTGGAAAATTGTTATACCTGTCGTAGTGATCGCTTTAGTTGTTGGGGCAGGACTGATCTACTTAGTTACAACAGAAGGCGGAAGAGATTTATTATACAAGGTTGGTTTTAAATCTTACCAATTTGCGCGGATCGATTCTTGGCTAGATCCTTTCCATGATACGTCGGGGATGAGTTACCAACCAGCTCAAGGGTTACTAGCTATTGGTTCTGGTGGCTTACTAGGTAAAGGATTCAATACCAGTGATGTATATGTGCCTGTTCGTGAATCAGATATGATTTTCACGGTGATTGGTGAGAACTTTGGCTTTATTGGCGGCGCGTTCGTAATCTTTTTATATTTTATTTTGATTTATCGAATGATTCGCGTTTGTTTTGATACAAATAATGAATTTTATGCGTATATCGCTAGTGGCTTAATCATGATGTTGTTGTTCCATGTTTTTGAAAACATTGGCGCAAATATTGGTTTATTACCATTAACGGGGATTCCCCTACCATTTATTAGTCAAGGTGGTTCGTCTATTTTAGGAAATATGATTGGGATTGGTTTGATTCTATCTATGCGTTTCCAAAATGAGACACCTGACAAAACATCTAGGAGGTAAAAGGTTGTACACATTTTATTGGTATCCAAAATGTTCGACTTGTAAAAAAGCAAAAGCGTGGTTAGATACACATCAAATCGCTTATCAAGCAGTAGATATGGTTCAGGAAACACCCACAGCTCAAACGATTGAGACTTGGCTCACAAATACTGATTTACCGATGCGTCGTTTATTCAATACGAGCGGGATGAAATATCGCGAATTAGGTTTGAAATCACAAATCGATGGTTTTTCGATCGAAGAAGCAAGCAAGCTACTTGCAACTGATGGAATGTTGATCAAACGTCCACTCTTAGTAAAAGAAGATCAAGTAGTAACAGTTGGTTATAATGAAAAAACTTATGAAGGAGCGTTAGTTTAACATGGCAGGCAAACATTTGAAGAAAACTGAAAATCTTTGGGTTTTATTTAACGGAAAAGAATACTGCATCGGATTAACGAATGAGGCACAAGAAGAATTGGGACAAGTGACTTTTATCAACTTACCAAAAGTTGGCAAGACGTATCAAAAAGGGGAACCGTTGCTTGAAGTTGAAGCGGAAAAAGCGGTTAGTGAAATTGCCAGCCCAATTACAGGAACGATTTCTTCTGTAAATGAAAAAATCGATGCTGACATCAATATTTTAAATGATGAAGATGAGATGAATGCTTGGATCTTAAGTTTTAAAGATGTTGATTCTCAAGACTTTGATCGTTTGTAATCACAGTTCATTTCAGTTAGTTCGTTTTAAAAATTGTTGACACTGGAATTTCTACTTGCTATAATCAAAGGCAATTACATGAAAGCTTTGAAAAGAAGAGTACATTTCACAGACGTTTGAAGAGAGCCCTGTTCGCTGAAAATGGGTAACGAACATGAGATGGAAGATGGTCTTAGAGCAGAGTGAGTGAGCACAAGCGAACTTACTACGGGAGTGCCCGTTATAGCACGGCAGTATGCGATTGATTATTCAAGTACTGTAAAGAGGTTATTGCTGCAAAGCATTAACGAATCAAGGTGGTAACACGGAAGTTTATGCTTTCGTCCTTTTGCTTAACGGAGCAAATGGGCGGAAGCTTTTTTGTTTATCTAAGAAAATTTTGAGAAGAAAGATGGGAAAAATATGGCACTAATCCAATTGACCAATGTCGAAAAGACTTTTGGTGGGAAAAACGGAGCAATTCATGCTGTCAACGATGTGTCTTTAAGTATCGAAAAGGGAGATATTTATGGGATCGTTGGGTACTCGGGCGCCGGAAAAAGTACATTAGTCCGCTTATTGAATGGACTTGAGCTACCTAGCAGTGGCGAGGTAATTGTAAATAATCAAGATATCACAAAATTAAAAAATAAAGAGTTACGTACTTTTCGTAAAAAAATCGGAATGATTTTCCAACATTTCAATCTGTTATGGTCACGTACAGTATTAGAAAATATCCAGTTGCCGCTCGAACTTGCAGGCATACCAAAAGCGCAACGTCGACAACGAGCGGAAGAATTATTGGGACTTGTTGGGTTGGAAGGTAGAGGAGATGCGTATCCTGCACAATTATCTGGTGGTCAAAAGCAAAGAGTTGGGATCGCGCGTGCATTGGCGAATGATCCAGAAATTTTATTATGTGATGAAGCTACTAGTGCACTCGATCCACAAACAACGGAAGAAGTGTTAGACCTATTATTGGCAATCAACAAAAAACTAAACTTAACAATTGTTTTGATTACACATGAAATGAATGTTATTCGTAAGATTTGTAACAAGGTTGCTGTAATGGAACTTGGGAAAGTAGTTGAAGAAGGCGAGGTTCTCAGTGTCTTCCGTCATCCAAAACAAGAAGTAACCAAACGTTTTGTTCAACAAGATATTGAACCAGAAGCTGACTCTACTGAGTTATTAGCTGAATTGATCAAGGAAAATCCAAATGGCCGCCTAGTTACGCTAACGTTTGACGAAAATAATGCGAATGAACCAGTAATATCTCAGGCAGTTCGTCGTTACAACGTGGATATCAATGTTGTTTATGGCAAAATCAAACAAGCAAAGGAAGGTTCGTTTGGTTCCTTAACGATTTTGATGACAGGTGTAGAAAAAGAATTAGATCAAGCAGAAGTATTCTTTACCGAACAAGGCGTAGAAGTAGAGGTGATTCACCATGGATAAAAGCTTTTCAGAAACATATTTAGATTTTAGCCAAATCAATGCAGATACAATGAAGCAAGCAATTGTTGATACTTTATACATGACATTGATTTCGATGGTTTTAGTTACAGTTATTGGATTGGTTTTAGGTTTAGTCCTTTATTCGATTGGTAGAAAAAAGAAACCTTATGCGCGTATCGTATATGGCATTGTTTCAATTATCAGTAATATTTTCCGTTCTACACCATTCATGATCTTGATGGTATTGATTATTCCATTTACAAAAGCAATCGTTGGCACGATGCTTGGCGCACAAGCAGCAATTCCAGCATTGGTCTTATCTGCAGCGCCATTTTATGCACGATTAGTTGAAATTGCTTTTCGTGAAGTAAGTCCAGGTGTTCTTGAAGCCGCAGATGCAATGGGCGCAAGTTATTGGGAAGTCATTTGGAAAGTGTTGATTCCTGAAAGTGTGCCTGCTTTGATTTCAGGATTAACGGTAACGACGATCTCAATGATTGGTTTCACCGCAATGGCAGGGGCGATTGGTGCTGGCGGACTAGGTGGTTTGGCTTGGCAAGAGGGCTACCAACGTGGTAATTTGACAGTGACATTTGTTGCAACATTGATTATTTTAGCTATTGTATTCGTTGTTCAAGGAATTGGAGATTTCTTAACGAAGAAAACAGATAGAAGATAAGAATAAATAATAGGGGGATATTAGGATGAAAAAGAAAATTTTTGGATTAGCAGCAGCACTTTTATTAACAGTAGGTTTGGCAGCTTGCGGGAATAGCGGAGATGACAGTGCAAAAGATAGCTCGGATGAAACAACATTAAAAGTTGGTGCATCGCCAACACCACATGCAGAAATTCTTGAGCACGTACAACCATTATTGAAAGAAGAAGGCATCAACCTTGAAATCGTTAAGTTTGATGACTATGTGTTACCAAACCAAGCGCTTGAAGAAGGCGACATTGATGCAAACTATTTCCAACATATTCCTTATTTAAACAAAGAAATCAAAGAAAAAGGATATGACTTTGCGAATGCAGGTGCGATCCACATTGAACCAATGGGCTTGTACTCTCAATCCATCAAGGATATCTCTGAATTAAAAGATGGTGCGACAATCATTACTTCAAACTCAGAATCTGACTGGGGACGGATCATCACAATCTTACAAGATGCTGATTTAGTGAAGGTCAAAGACGGTGTGGACCTTGAAACAGCGACATTTGATGACATTGCAGAAAACCCTAAAAACTTAAAATTCAACCATACAATCGATCCTTCTTTACTTGCGTCAACTTACCAAAATGGTGAAGGTGACTTAGTTGCAATCAATGCGAACTTTGCTTATGGTGCAGGTTTGAATCCATTAGAAGATGCCGTGCTATTAGAAAAAGACAACTCACCTTATGTAAATATTATTGCGACACGTTCAAAAGATAAAGATAGCAAGAAAATTAAAGCTTTGATCGAAGTGTTACACCGTGATGATGTTCAAAAATGGATTACTGAAAAATGGGGCGGTTCTGTGAAGCCAGTTTCAGCAGATGCAAAATAAAAAATTGTGAAAAAAGGTTGTGGCGCAAAACGTTTAGCTCCGAAAAGATAGCGAGCAGGCACGCAAAATAGCTTTTCATATTTTGGAGTGAATGTAAGCTATGTGGAGGAGTTGTTTTGGGAGCACCGTGGATAAAGGTTGAGGCGCCAAGCGATAAGCTTTACCCACATAGCTACTCATATTTTTGGAAAACTTGGGATTATTTTGAAGAAAACCAGAATAAAGTCCACGACAAACTTCACTACACACAACTATAGATATTTCATAAAAGAGTCAGCAAACAAGAACTTGTTCGCTGACTCTTTCTTTTTATACAAATTACAATGTAAAAATAAAACTTTTTTTAGAATAAGTGAAAGTTATTCTAATTTCGGCTGGTTAGAACATTGCGCTTCATTCTCAATTAGTCTAAAATGGGTGAGAACGAAAGAGAATTTGGAGGGAATTTGGCATGTCTGTCTTAGAAGTAAAAAATTTACATGTATCTATCGAGGATAAAGAAATCCTTAAAGGCGTTAATTTAGTAATGAAAACGGGCGAAATCCACGCAATCATGGGACCAAATGGAACAGGTAAATCAACTTTATCTGCTGCTATCATGGGGAACCCTAACTATGAAGTAACCGAAGGCGAAGTTTTATTCGATGGGAAAAATATTTTAGACTTAGAAGTGGATGAACGTGCACGACTAGGGTTATTTTTAGCAATGCAATATCCAAGTGAGATTCCAGGAATCACTAATGCAGAATTTATGCGTGCAGCTATCAATGCAAAACGTGATGAAGATGACAAGATGTCTGTTATGACTTTCTTGAAAAAATTAGATGCAAAAATGGATTTATTAAACATGCCTGAAGAAATGGCTGAGCGTTATCTGAACGAAGGCTTTTCTGGTGGTGAAAAGAAACGTAATGAAATTTTACAATTGCTGATGCTTGAACCAACATTCGCTATTTTAGATGAAATCGATTCAGGTTTAGACATTGATGCGTTGAAAGTAGTAGCAAAAGGTGTAAATGAAATGCGCGGTGAAAACTTTGGAGCATTAATCATCACTCACTATCAACGTTTGTTGAACTATATTACTCCTGACGTGGTTCATATCATGATGGAAGGTCGCGTTGTAATGACTGGAAATGCTGATTTAGCAAAACGTTTGGAAGCAGAGGGCTATGCTGGAATTAGTAAAGAATTAGGAATCGACTACAAAGAAGAAGAAGCGTAAGGAGGAGCAGGAATGAAAGAGAAAAACTGGCTCGACCATCTTGACGCGGTCAACGACTTTTCTTTGAGTAAAGGAGAGCCTGCTTGGATGACAGAGCTTCGTCAACAAGCATTAGCAAAAGCGAATGAGTTGGCTTTACCAAAAATTGAACGAGTAAAATTTGCTCGTTGGCCATTATTTGAGGTCAAAGAACTGGCAGATGTTGTGACAGACGCTGGGAATGTTGCTGCATTTGATACAATGAAAGACAATCCAGTGCTGGTACAACAGGGAACTTGGACTGTTTTTGAACAATTATCGACAGAATTAGCAGAACAAGGTGTGATTTTCACTGACATCTTTACTGCAATGCAAGAGTATCCTGAATTAGTACAAGAATACTATATGACAAAAGCTGTCAATATGGATGAAGATCAGTTAACTGCCTTGCACGCAGCATTTATGAATAGTGGGTTATTCCTTTATGTACCAAAAAATATCGTGATTGAAGAACCAATTGAATCTTTATTTATTCAAGATGGTGCAATTGATCAACATTTCTTTAAACATGTCTTGATTGTTGCGGATGAACACAGTGAATTTTCTTACCTTGAACGTTTCCAAACAACGGGTGAGCAACTAGCAAAAGTTTCCGGAAATATCGTGGTAGAAGTCATTGCGAAAGCTGGAGCAAAAGTGAAGTTTTCCGCAGTTGATCAGTTAGGTGAAAATGTGACAGCTTATATGAATCGCCGTGGTCATATTTTACGCGATGCTTCTGTAGATTGGGCAATTGGTGTGATGAATGATGGGAATATTGTTGCTGACTTTGATTCTGATTTAGTTGGCGAAGGTGGTCATTCTGAAGTGAAAATCGTTGCCATTAGTGGCGGCAAACAAACGCAAGGAATTGATACACGTGTGACGAATAAAGCACCACATACGATTGGTCACATTTTACAACATGGCGTGATTCGTGAACGAGGTGTGTTAACATTCAACGGAATTGGGCACATCTTAAAAGGCGCAAAAGGTGCAGATGCACAGCAAGAAAGTCGTGTCTTGATGCTTTCAGATAAAGCACGTGGTGATGCCAATCCAATTCTTTTGATTGACGAAAATGAAGTAACTGCTGGCCATGCTGCTAGTGTTGGTCGCGTAGATCCAGAGGAAATGTATTATTTGATGAGCCGTGGTTTGCATAAGGAAGAAGCTGAACGCTTAGTTATTCGTGGATTCCTTGGTTCGGTATTAACGGCTATTCCTGTTGAAGAAGTGCAAAAAGAATTGATTGAAGTTATTGAAGGGAAGTTGAATGCATGATTCATGCAGAAAAATTACGCGCTGATTTTCCTATCTTATTTCAAGAAGTAAATGATGAAGCCTTGGTATATTTGGATAATGCTGCAACGACCCAAAAACCGAAGCAAGTGTTAGATGCACTAACCAATTATTATGAGAAAGATAATGCGAATGTACATCGTGGCGTGCATACTTTAGCAGAACGTGCCACGCATGAATACGAAGCTGCTCGAGAAAAAGTTCGTCGGTTTATCCATGCAAATGAAACAGCAGAGGTTCTCTTCACACGTGGGACGACGACAAGTTTAAATTGGGTTGCACGGAGTTTTGGAGAGTTCATTCATGAAGGAGACGAAATCGTTCTTTCTTATATGGAACATCACTCCAATATCATTCCTTGGCAACAATTAGCTAAACGAAAAGGCGCAACCTTAAAGTATATCGAGTTAACACCAGAAGGATTACTTGATATGGTTGATGCCAAAGAAAAAATTACAGCAAAAACAAAGATTCTTGCAATCGCCCATGTTTCCAATGTTTTAGGTGTCAAAAATCCAGTAAAAGAATTAGCAGAAATCGTTCATGAAAAAGGTGGCGTAATCGTGGTTGACGGGGCGCAAGCTGCACCACATATGCCAATCAATGTTCAAGAACTTGATTGTGATTTTTATGCTTTTAGTGGTCATAAAATGTGTGGACCAACTGGAATTGGTGTTTTATATGGCAAAAGAACTTGGCTCGAACAAATGGAACCCGTTGAGTTCGGTGGCGAAATGATTGACTTCGTTGAACTTTACGATAGCACATGGAAAGAACTGCCTTGGAAATTTGAAGCCGGAACACCAAACATTGCTGGCGCCATTGCACTGGGACATGCGATTGATTATTTGGAAACGATTGGATTAGCAGAAATCCATCGTTATGAAGAAGAAATTGTAGCCTATGTGTTGCCTAAACTTCAAGCAATTGAAGGATTGACGATTTATGGACCGCAAGAGCCAGAAAAACGCACCGGAGTGATTGCGTTCAATTTAGAAAACTTGCATCCTCATGATGTGGCAACAGCTCTTGACATGGAAGGTGTAGCAGTGCGAGCAGGACATCATTGTGCGCAACCATTATTGAAGTATTTGCAGGTACCCGCAACAGCTCGCGCAAGTTTTTATTTCTACAATACTAAGCAAGACGCCGATCGATTAGTTGAAGCAATTCTCGCAACAAAGGAGTTTTTCCAACATGGGACTATCTAAATTAGACAATCTTTATCGTCAAGTGATTCTAGATCATTCTTCCCATCCACATCATCGTGGAAGTTTGACCGAGTCAACGAATAAAATTGAACTAAACAATCCAACTTGTGGTGATGTGATCGAATTACAAGTAGATGTGAAAAATGGCGTGATTGAAAATATCGCATTTGATGGGAGTGGCTGCTCAATCAGTACAGCCAGTGCTTCCATGATGACGGATGCCGTAATTGGTAAAACCGTTGCTGAAGCACAACACTTAACAGTTGAATTTTTACAACTCGTTCAAGGAAATGAAGTCACCGATGAAGAAAAATTAGGTGATGCAGCCATGTTAAGTGGTGTTGCGAAGTTTCCAGCCAGAATCAAGTGTGCCACACTTGCTTGGAAAGCGTTAAGTCAAGCAGTGACCGAAAATGGCACGGCGACAGCCCACCATTACCATAAAGAAGAGGAGTGAGAATATGGGCGTACCAGAATTAGAAGAATATAAATTTGGGTTTCACGATGATGTGCAACCTGTTTTCAGTACCGGAGAAGGTTTAACCGAAGAAGTTATTCGTGAAATGTCACGAATTAAAGAAGAACCAGAATGGATGCTCGATTTTCGTTTGAAGTCATTAGAAACGTTTAACAAAATGCCAATGCAAACTTGGGGACCTGACTTGTCTGATATTGACTTTGAAGCCATCAAATATTATCAAAAACCAAGTGATAAACCCGCTCGTGATTGGGAAGATGTGCCCGAAAAAATCAAAGAAACCTTTGAAAAAATCGGTATTCCTGAAGCCGAACGTGCTTATCTAGCGGGAGCCTCAGCTCAATACGAATCAGAAGTGGTTTACCACAACATGAAAGAGGAATTCGAAAAATTAGGGATTATTTTTACTGACACAGACTCGGCGTTGAAAGAATATCCAGAATTATTCAAGGAGTATTTTGCTAAATTAGTTCCACCAACTGACAACAAATTGGCTGCACTGAACTCTGCTGTTTGGTCAGGTGGTACATTCATTTATGTACCAAAAGGTGTTCGAGTAGATGTTCCTTTACAAACTTACTTCCGAATCAATGCAGAAAATACCGGACAATTTGAACGAACATTAATTATTGTTGATGAAGGCGCTAGTGTTCACTATGTGGAAGGCTGTACGGCACCAACTTATTCAAGTAATAGTTTACATGCGGCGATTGTTGAAATTTATACCAGAAAAGATGCTTATTGTCGCTATACAACTATCCAAAACTGGTCTGACAATGTCTATAACTTAGTAACAAAACGGGCAAAAGCTTACGAAGGCGCAACAGTTGAATGGATTGATGGAAACCTTGGTGCGAAAACAACAATGAAATATCCAAGTGTTTACTTAGACGGAAAAGGTGCTCGAGGCACAATGCTATCAATCGCTTTTGCTGGTGCAAACCAAATCCAAGATACCGGTGCTAAAATGATTCACAATGCACCAAACACTTCAAGCTCTATCGTCTCAAAATCAATTTCAAAAGACGGTGGCGAAGTCAATTATCGTGGACAAGTAACCTTTGCTAAAGATAGTGCAGGTTCTATTTCCCATATTGAATGTGACACGATTATCATGGATGAACTATCAAAATCAGATACGATTCCATTTAATGAAATCCACAACAGCCAAGTTTCTTTGGAACACGAAGCGAAAGTCTCAAAAATTTCTGAAGAGCAGCTTTACTATCTGATGAGCCGTGGCTTGACTGAATCAGAAGCAACGGAAATGATTGTGATGGGCTTTGTTGAGCCATTCACTAAAGAACTTCCAATGGAATATGCGGTTGAACTCAATCGTTTGATCAGTTATGAGATGGAAGGGTCTGTGGGATAAATGGCCAAACAAAAAAAGCCAAGAATGCTGCTACTATAGCATTCTTGGCTTTTTGTTTACATTCGATTTTATCAATTATCTCCTGAAAAATCTTAAAATAGAATCACTCTAGGAGAGAAATTAGGAGCCCTAATTAAAATTTTTATTGTGATTGATATTCTTTCCACCAATCTTCTTTTTGATACTCAAGTAAACGTAACTTGCCATCAAAAAGTACTTGGAAAACTCGTCTATCATTACTCAAGGTTCCATCAGGACCATTTACATTTGGTGGAACTAAGAAGAAGGTTAGCTCTCCATAATTAGTTACTGGATTAGTTCCGTGTACCCGTACTTCAAAATAGCCATTTGTTTTTTGCGGCATATCAGATGCTTTTATTTCATAATTTCCGTGGGAAGTAATTCCATTCCAATAGCCATTTTTAGATAGTGTAGGGAATACAGTAGTTCTATTATTGTAATAATCATCTGGGGCATAGCCACCTAAAGTAAATCCAGAGTCTACAATTTTCTTGTTGAAATAGTCACTTGAAAATTGACCAGCAAAGGGAGAGAGGTCTCCCTGTAGAACCACTTCATAGTTTTCATTTTCATTTGGTTTTTGTCTAGTAAAGACCATTTTATGAGTAGGGTCATCATCTTCCATAATGATTTCAATATCTGCTGCATTTACATACCTTACGAGCACATGAAATCCAGAATATTCATCAGATTTTTTCATTGGTGTTTTTGATTGTTTTTCCTGACCGGAATTTTCCCAGTTCGTTTCAAAAGTAGCATTAACATCACCTTCTAAAGTTGAATAAGATACTGCCCACCTATTTCTGCTTAATAATTTTACGTTTGCGGTATCACCTGACGTAGTATAAAAAGTTCCAGATATATCGATGAATTCCATATCTGTTGTTGGTTTATTTGGTTGTGTCATTTCTGTAATTTGCTCTTTATTAGTTGTTGAACTTTCCTTTTTTGTCTCCTCCACAACTTGAGGTTCATTGTTATTACTTGCTTTTTGTGTTGTAGAACATCCTACAAAAACTCCTATCATAAGTGTGCCTATGAATATCAGTGAAACCCTTTTCAATTTAATAACTCCTCTGCTAAAGATGATGACAATCCTCATTTTTTTATTTTTAAATAATATTCATTTATTTAATTTTATCATATGTTTTAGGGGATAGACTCTCTAAAAAAAGAATGACATTTTATAAGCTAAGTGTGCGTGAATAAAATAAGGGAATAAGCTTAGCGACAATAGTCAAAAAGGCTCAGTAGGCTAACAGCCATTTTACTTAAATCATTCAAGAAATAGTAAATAAAAAAGACCCAAGGACTCGAA